>NZ_LSLK01000081.1 GCF_002257705.1 Sporomusa silvacetica DSM 10669 | reverse complement strand
ACTGCAAGGTCTACTTTGCTCACCCCTACTCTTCCTGGGAGCGTGGCACCAATGAACGCCACAATGGCCTCATCCGGCGCTTCATCCCCAAAAAGACATCTATATCCAAGGTTCTTCCTGGAACCATTCTTCGCATTCAGAACTGGTGCAACCAACTACCACGCAAAATACTGGGGTATAAGACTCCTCAAGCTTGCTTCGACGAAGAACTCGCTGCTCTATCCTGATATTATTTCCGAGTTTCTCACTTGGTGTTGCATTTGCTATTGCAATTTGCAACTTTGTAAGCAATCTGTAAAAATAGGTACACCTAATAACCCTTTTCTCCAAAGTGAGAAAGGGTAAATAAATATTGATAATTGATAAAGAAAACACAGCTTGCGCCAATCCTTTAGTGATAGGGCAATTTTAAAATTATGTATAGAAGGGCTGGTTGAAATTATGAAAAGCATTAGGGCTAAACTTGCATTAGGAGTTATTGTATTGTTTGTTGTTTCATTAGGTATGCTAGCGGGATTAAATTATTGGCAAGCTGAAAAGATGCTGATACAGGATGTTGAAACAGAGATAGGCATCACAACACAAAGCACCAGTCAAGAAATTCGCACGTTTTTGGACGGTGCTAAGATTGAACTATCTACCATAGCCCGGACGCCGATAATGAACAGTGGTAATCATGAAGCCATTATGGCTTACCTTGCTGCTGAAACAGCTAAAAATAAGATATACGAAACAATTACATATACTGATGATAAAGGGAACTTCGTTGATCATATGGGCAAATCCGGCAATCTGGGAACCAAAGAATATTTTAAACTGGCAATGAAGGGGGAAACGGTTATTTCCGACCCTGCTATATCAATGGCAACAGGTAAGACGATTATTATGGTAACTACGCCGATTTTTGCCGGTGACCGGGTTATTGCCATGCTATTTGGATCAGTTAATATCGAGTCGATTGAGAAACAAATTTTGAATATAAAGATGGGACAAACTGGTTATGCATACCTGATACGAGGTGATGGATTAGTTATCGTTCACCCTAATAAGGAGGTAGCCGGCAAAGTTAATTCATATACCGATGCCAGGACTGATCCTACGTTAAAGGATGCTATAGGAAAAATGATAAATGGCGAAAGGGGAATTACTAAATATAAACATGAAGGTGTAGATAAATATCAAGCATATGCGCCAATAAAAGGAACTGGCTGGTCGCTTGCCGTGAATATACCTGTAAGTGAAGCTACCGCTAAGTTGAGTGCTTTTACAAGGACGTCTTTGATAACAATTATTATCATACTTATCCTTGTTGCTCTTTTAATAATGTGGGGGACGGTACACATTACAAAGCCATTACAAACACTTAAAGCGGCGGTTAACCGCATTGCCGACGGCGATCTAAGCATAACCAATATCGCTGTTGTATCCCAGGATGAGTTTGGGCATTTAGCCCGGGCTTTTGAAACGATGGTCGGGAATTTACGCAATCTGGTAAATCAGATCAGTAATTCCTCTGGACAAGTCGCAGCTTCGTCGGAAGAACTGACAGCCAGTTCAGAACAATCGGCTCAGGCGGCCAATCAAATAGCTACAGCGATAACCGATGTAGCCGCAGGCGCTAACGAACAATTGGCTGCAGCCAACGATACTACGGCGGTGGTGGAACAGATGTCAGCCAGCATTCAGCAGATAGCTGCTAGTGCCAATCAGGTAGCTGATAATTCGGCTCAGGCAGCCGAAAAAGCAAAAAATGGTGACAAAGCGATAGAAAAAGCAGTAATTCAGATGAATCAAATCGAAGCAACGGTCACAACATCAGCTCAGGTTGTAACAAAATTAGGCGAACGTTCCAAGGAGATTGGTCAGATTGTTGATACCATTTCTGGTATTGCCGGACAGACTAACCTTTTGGCTCTAAATGCGGCCATTGAGGCCGCGCGGGCGGGAGAACAAGGTCGAGGCTTTGCCGTGGTAGCCGAGGAAGTGCGCAAATTAGCGGAGCAGTCCCGGGAAGCGGCTAAAAAGATTGCTGATTTGATCGGTGTAATCCAGGTTGATACCGGCAAGGCGGTTGCAGCTATGGACAATGGTACTCGGGAAGTCAAGACCGGAGCCGAGGTTGTTAATACTGCCGGTACGGTTTTTAGGGAAATTGCCGGCCTGGTGACGGAGGTATCTGGTCAAGTGAAGGAGATTTCCACTGCTATGCAGCAAATGATGGCTGGTAGCCAGCAGATCGTAGGTTCGGTTAAAAAGATTGACAGCCTCGGCAAAAGGTCAGCGGGCGAGGCTCAAGGTGTTTCGGCGGCAGCTGAAGAACAATTGGCCTCTATGGAGGAAATAGCATCATCAAGCCAAGCGTTAGCCAAGCTAGCCCAGGATCTACAGAACGCAGTAACCGGCTTCCAGCTGTAGCGGGAGCGAAATGGTGAATATTGCTTATAAAATATATTATACGAGGAGTTAATTATGGAAAAAGTGAATTATAAAGATACTCTGATGGATAGATTAGGTATTAAGATAACTGAAATGAGCGAGGAACAGGTTGTCGCAACTATGCCTGTGAACGAAGCTACTCGCCAGCCGTTTGGGATTTTACACGGCGGAGCTTCAGTTGCTCTCGCAGAAACAGTGGCTAGTTCAGGTACATATCACCTTATTAATAAAGAAAAAGAATATGCTGTCGGCATTGAAATCAATGCCAATCATGTCAAAAGAAAAACTGACGGATTTGTTACAGCGGTGGGCAAACCAGCTCATCGTGGGCGAACCATTATAGTATGGGATATCAGAATTATGAATGAGTCCGGAGAACTTATATGTATTGCAAGATGTACTATGGGTGTATTTCCGAAAAAGGCGTAGATTTACTCCAAAATTAACCAACGACTCAGCATGTTAAAATGTGATAATATAATTTAATTTAAAAGAACCTGCAATCAAGATAGCAGGTTCTTTCCCTAGTCAGCCTGATAGCGACATTGCTACCGCATATTTACACTTTCCAGAAAATCCACGCTATTTTGCCCTGCGATTTTTCAGTGATCAAGCCATTGTTGGCGACGCTCTCAAGATAATCAGCGACCTGCTTGGGCATGTCCAAAATAGTTGATATTCACAATCATCGCTCCTGTCGTAAACCGTCAAGCCAGCGCTGTCTCGCATAGTCGCACTTTCAAAGTTGTCTAGATCGCTCCAAGGATTTTTCATAATAACATATCCACTCTTTATATTTTTATATCCGACCAGTTTACCTCTAGATCATGACAGTGACCGTCGAGCAACTTACAAGACGTTGTTTTATGTGTAAGTAATTGATTGACAAATAAACTATAATTATCAAGAGGTGATAATTTATGACTATTAATTTGGGCAACAATAGTAGAATGATAAAGTTTACCGAAGAAATAAATATAGGAGATTACATCTATGAAAGAAGTAGTTGCAGGGATAATAAAGAAAAATAACAAACTCTTAATTGCAAGACGAACGTTTCCACCAGAGTTAAAAGGTAAGTGGGAATTTCCGGGCGGTAAAATCGAAAAAAATGAAACTCCCCAAGAGGGCCTTGAGAGGGAGATATTTGAAGAATTAAATATGCGCGTATATGCGGGAGAAAATTTTATGTCTGTCCGCCATGAGCACTCACGGGGACCGATAAACTTGCTGTTTTATTGGGCGGAGTGGATCGAAGGAGATCCAATATTGACTGATCATGATATGGTTGCCTGGGTAGATATTGATGAATTGAATCAGTATGATTTTGCTCCTGCGGATGTTGTAGTCGTCACAAAACTACAGCTAATTTCAGAATAATTATCCGCAAAATGCTATTGTTGGGGATTTCTTGAAGCGGATGGAACAAACGATATAGGAAAAACTGCATCGTAGGGCGGTTGCGATTTGAAGAACGATTATAGGGGAAATGGACAAGGGCTGCTAGATGCCGGTTCTGTCGTGAGCAGACTAACTAGGTATAATCCTACTACTGGTAAATGCCTTTTTATTACCAATAAAATACACCTCTCGTGAAATATAGTTTTCTATACGACACGAGAGGTGCTTTTTCTATTGATATTTTAAATCTTAAATCAGTTTTTCGTTTTATTCTTTAGTTATTGGTACTGGCTTTGCTGCCCCTGACACTGTTGCTGTTGTTACATAGTCATAAAACTTTGCTTGACGCGTTGGTATTGTTCTTGGGGTGCTGGTTCAATCTTAGTACTAGGCACTAAGAGTAGACTTGATACATAATATGGGTGATAAGTTTGATCAACTGCAATTACATGCCCGAGACCTCACCCATTTGATTTCATTCTTAATAGGAAACGAGCCTTTACGTAAGTATCAGTGCATTCAATTGCACTGAGAGCGTTGTTAGCGATGAGGGAAGCAGCTAAGGAAAGGGAAACACTCACGCCGAGGGAAACAGCCAAAAGGAAAGCACTGCTGACGTGGTAAGCAACTACGAGGGAAACAGCCAAAAGGAAAACAGTGGTGCCGAGGAAAGCAACTACGGGGGAAACAGCCAAAAGGAAAACAATGGTGTCGCGGAAAACAATTACGAGGAAAACAGCCAAAGGGAAAGCACTGGCGACTATTTTCACGTATTTCTTCAAAATCGTTTTCTCCTTCTAATATTTCAGGAGGCTCCCATCGAGGCATAAAACATCTTCTCCTTTCTAGGGGAATATACAAAAAATTGTATATTGCATAATATGCTATCCGACAATATTCCGTTCATACGTTGGCAGTAGTTTTATAAGGTAAAACTCCATTTAAAGAAATTAATTTTGTCTGGCAACAGAACGTGAGTTTGCTCCGAGAAACCCAGGTAAGTGCTTGACAAAAAAAATGCTATTTAGTAGTATTACTAACAAAGTAATTTTTACAAGAGGCAAAACTATTCCTCATTTTAAAATTATCACTGATAGGAGGAAACCTAAACGGACAGCAATGAATCTAAGCTAAAAAAAGGAAACTATGGTATTTCTTCTGCTAAAGATGATGAATTGATAAAGAGTAAACACATACAAATTGTAGATGGTGCGTTAAAGCTCTTTTACGCACAAGGATTTCATCCGACTTCTATCCGTGAGATCGCAGAGTCATGTAACATGTCTATGGGACAGCTCTATCACTATATTTCTTCTAAAGATGACGTATTGTATTTGGTGCACCAATACTTTCACCAGCTTAGGTCTGATTTTGTTAAAGCTCAAAATATTGAACAGTATGCTACGCCAATGGAGAGACTTATCAAGTATCTAGTAGCTAATATGGTTTTTGTCAGTGAGAATAAAAAAATAATACAATTAATTTCGACAGAGACAAAATATTTAAAAAAAGAATATTTAAAAGATGTTTTAAAGATGGAGCAAGAAGATACAATTGATAATTATCATCAATTGTTAGTAGACCTAAATAAGGAAATACCAATCAATGGTGATTTAGAGGTGCTAGCCAGTATATTAGCGTATGTAGTAGCATTTTTGCCTTTGAAGGGCTGGACCGTAAAAGAAAAATCTACAGATGATGTGAATTGTTGTTTATTTGATTTTATTTTTAATGGTTTAGGAAAATCTGTGCTACAAGAGTATGAAAAAAGTAAGAATAATGTCTGTTTAGAGGAACTGTCTTAATTTTAAGATAATAATATTTGCATTAAGAAAGAGGAGCCTATATACAGGAGCCTCTTTCTTAATGTGATTTAGCGTAGTGGGATAAAGAAATGGAAAATCGTAAATATTCAAAATTATATTGACAAAGATTTAGACATGTGATATTTTTAATACAGAATAAACAGAGTTGGCATGGTTTCTATTAGCTAATTTAGAGCGAGCGTTCAATCCAATGGCAATAGATATATAAAGTGTAAAGAAAGACTGATAAATAAGCAGTAGATTTAAAAGACAGCCTTTGCAGTCAATATTTAAACCACTGGAGGAGAATTTACTAATGAGACCCCAAATGCCAATTATTCAACTTGAAGAACAGTCTCATTTAAAAGGAAGACGCTTGGAATTTGAGAGTATTGCGCAAATGCTGACTATACGATCAAATGAAACCCCGGATGTGCCACATGTGTATTACTATGACCAGATATTAACCTATAAAGACACCAATGATCGGGCTAACCAGGTAGCCAATTTCCTCAAGGAAAAAGGTATCAAAAAGGGCGACATTGTAGCGGTAATGATCCTTAATGCTCCCGAAATTTATTATGCCATGTGGGGCGCCCAAAAACTAGGAGCGATTGCTATAGCCATGAACTATTGCTTAAAGGCTCCGGAAATTGCGTATGTACTGAATGATTCCAAACCCAAGGTAATTTTTGTTGGAAGCGATTACATGGACGAATTTACTAAGGGATTTGAAAAAACGGATTCCAAGCCCTATGTGGTTGAAGTTGTAACCAAAGTAAAGCACGAATCAATAATAGCTCAAAAGAATATGACAGATATTCTGGATAAGTATCCGATTGATGAATGTCTAGTCAAGCAAAGTTTAGATGATCCTTTTATGCTATTATACTCATCAGGGACTACTGGAGAACCCAAAGGAGTCTTACTTTCCAACAGGTCTCAGCTGTCACAATGCCGGAATTTTAATCGTCAGGGATACATAAAAAGCAATGACATAATGATGATTATGTTGCCCATGTTTCATGCCAATCCACTTTGCGTATTTACTTACCCCGTAAGCTATGCTGGGCAAGCTTTGTGCATTCGTACCAAGTATTCTACCTATGATTTTTGGTCAGCAGTTATGCAATATGGCATTACCATTATTATGGGCGTACCTACCATGTTTGAATATATCTTAAATAAGGTTGACCCTATAAATATCGATATGCTCAAGGTAAAAATACGTTATGCATTTACTGGTGGAGCTGCTATCTCATCGGCCACGCGACGGGGTTTTAAGGAAAAGTTCAATATAGATATTTTAGTTGGATATGGTCTCACTGAGGGCTGTGGAGGAAATACTACTGAGCCAGCTTTAGGGCGTTTTAAAGAAGGTTCATGCGGGATGACTCATTCAGAAGAGCAAATTGAGATCATGGATAGTGAAGGCAACATACTGCCTAACAATGTAGATGGTGAAGTTTGCATCAAAGGTGACTGTGTTATGATGGGCTATTTAAATAAACCTGAGCAATTTGCGGAGATCGTAAGGGATGGTTTTCTGCATACCGGTGACATAGGACATTTCGATGATGAAGGTTATCTATATATAGTTGAACGCAAAAGGGATGTGATTGTGCGCGGGGGTGAGAAAGTCTATTCACGTTATATAGAAATTGTACTGGAAGAGCATCCGATGGTTGCAGAAGTAGCAGTCATTGGAGTTCCAGATAAGTGCTTAGGCCAACGGATCAAAGCCTATATTGTTCCCAAGCAAAAGAATTCTATGACTGCTGAGGCCACCAGGCAATGGTTATTGGAGCGTATGGCTAAATATAGGGTTCCTGAATTTTATGAGTTTGTAGATCGACTTCCTCGAACGCCAAGTGGTAAGATTCAGAAATTTGAGTTGAGAAAGGCTAATCAACAGAATAACTAAATGCAGTCCTATTCGAAAACTGCATTGCCGCTTTTGTTAATCATGTTTATAAACACATTTTCCTTCTTGGATAGTTGGTGGTTTTATTTGTTTAACGGTTTCAATCGCTTATGGTTAAGCGTAATCAATTAGAAGGAGTCTTATCTAAGTAAGTCATTACTAAAATGAGGTGAAGGGCATTGGGTAAACTAACTGGAAAAACAGCTATTGTCACAGGGGCTGCCCGCGGATTGGGCAGAGTATATGCACTACATTTGGCAAAACTCGGAGCAAATGTTGGCGCTATTGATATTAATCTGCGCTCTTTTCAAGAGTTTCAGGCAGAAGCCGACCAATTGACGGCAGAGACTGTAGTTGAAGAACTGCAGGCATTAGGTGTAAAGGCAGTAGGTGCTGAAGCAGATATCTCCAATCAGGAACAGGTATTTGCTGCTGTGAAAAAAATCAGTGATGAACTTGGTGACGTTTCAATCCTAATTTGCAATGCTGGTGGTGGCATGGGACCTTTGACTGAAGGTAAGGCTTCACAAATGGATTTGGATATTTATCAAAAAGTTGTGGCAAGAAATCTGCACGGCACAGTATATACCGTTACAGCTGTAGCACCGATGATGAAAAAAAACCGGACAGGGAAAATTGTAACTGTTGCTTCTATTGGGGGGCAAATGGCAAATTTTGATGGAACTTACGCACATTATGGCTTATCCAAGGCCGCGATTATCCATTATACGAAGTTACTTGCCAATGAACTTGGTCCTTATGGTATCAATGCAAATTGCATTGCACCAGGATTTATCAGCACCGCCAGACTGAAAACCGGTTTTAAAGCAGCCGGTGAGGAGAAATTTCTCCGCAATATTTCATTGCAACGGTTTGGTACTCCGGAAGATTGCGCATATGGCATCGAATTTTTAACGACTGACATGTCTGATTATGTAACAGGACATGTGTTGGAAGTAAACGGGGGTACCAACAATAAAGTTTATATTGAATAAAGGTGACGGTACAGCATAAATCCCCCATTTCGAGCGAATGGGAACTGTTGCAAGATATGCATTATTTAAGAGGAAGCTAAAATATGGAAACGATAGTTTGAATAAAACTAGTACCCGGGGCAGTGGAAAACTTAGAGATAAGTTATCCACTGCCCCACTTTTATAATTATACCAATGTCATCACAAGTCGGTTTAGCACCATTAGCGATTGCTAAAGATTATTTAAAATATTAAAAATTTTTTAAAAAAACAGCTAATATATAGCAGGAATTTTGTAGTAAGCCTAGAAGTATACTTGTGTAAACATGTAGGCGACTACTCAAAAACTGATGCGACATGATTAAATTATCATGGAGAGGAATGGGGGGTGAATTTTAATTGGAAATTTGATGTAGTGAATAAGTATGAGGAGGGTTAATGTTTTTGTGTTTTGTGTTCACTCTGGTTTAGAGTACGCTTGATACTGGGGGCAAGTTTAAAAACAATGATGGCTGGTAACCCTTAAGTATAATGACGGCAATTCGTTAGAAGTGCCGCAGGTGCTTAAGAAATTATAAAGGAAGAGAGTGATGTCAAGTGTCTGAAGACATGAAAGAAATTTATGAACAACGGCTTGGTAGATATCAGGCTGCTATAGCGTTGGAGGCGGTAGACCGAATTCCAATTGCCATTGGCAGTAATAACTTCGCTGAATCTTACACTGCCAGCAATCAAGAAGTCATTTATGATCCGCAAAAATGGCTTCAGAGTGAGATGGATTTCATTCGTGATTATCCCGAGTTTGATGTCTTGCGAAATAACCGCTTTTGGGCTCCGATTTATGATGTTCTTGGTGTTAAAACTTATAAATTTCCCGGACGCGATCTAGCTCCGCATGTTGCTATCCAATTTTCCGAAGCTGAGTATATGCTAGCTGATGAATATGACGCCTTAATTGCTAATTCAGGGCAATTTATGATGGAAAAATTTTTGCCAAGAGTATTCAGCGAAACGGATAAAGGTTCAACTCGTTCCCATTTTGCCTTCCTCAAAGCCGGTATGGCACAGGGCATGTATGCTGAGATTATGCGCAATAGATCGATACAATTACAAAACCAGTGCGGTATGCCTCAACCCATGACCGGAGCTTTTCTCGCACCCTTTGACCTGCTTGGTGACGTTTTGCGCGGTCTAACCGGAATTCTTCGCGATATCCGCCGCCAGCCAGACAAAGTTCTGGAGGCATGCGATATATTGGCACCTATTATGGCCCGACATGCGTTGGCGACTGCTGATCCGCTGCGCCGGTATCCAATATTTGTACCTACCCATAAGCCGACGTTTATGTCACCAAAACAGTTTGATACCTTCTATTGGCCTTCTTTTAAGAAAACAATGGAAATGATTATTGCCGCCGGGCATAAAATTAGGCTGTATATGGAGGGGGATTGGGGTAAACATTGGCATCATATGTTAGAACTGCCAAAAGGTTCGGTAGTTTGTGATATTGATGATCAGGGCGATATTTTTAAGGCAAAAGAAGATATTGGCCATCATATGTGTATCGCTGGCGGCATTCCCAGCCAGATGTTTATTCTTGGTACTCCAGAGGAGATTGATGCCCGAGTTAAGATGTTATGTGAAAAGCTTGGTGTAGGTGGCGGCTATATGATGGGTGGAGGATGCTATCTCCCGGTAAATTCCAAACCTGAGAACGTACGGGCCATGGTTGATGCTGTCATGAAATATGGCTGGTATGACAAGAATATCAAGCCCAGACCACTGCCACCATTACCAGTCAGCAGCGAAATACCCGGATTAGGTCAGCAGCAGGTTCTTACTCCCTGGGAGGTTAAGAAAGCTGATTTGGGCGGCGTAACTGGTGACGAAGCACTTATTCGCAAACCCTGGGAAACTATCGAGGGCATGGCCTTCAATTGGTTATGGAGTTGGGCATTTTAATGTAAGGCTAGGTTTAACTTGGTTTTATCATAGATAAATGGCACTTAGATTCTACTAAATGCTAGAGGGCTGACCTTTAGCTCAGCCCTCTAAGTAATAATACCAGCTATATACTACGATAGGTGAGTGCCCTATTGCTCTTCGGAGTTCGGGATTAGATAACTTGTCTGTCTAGGCTACAACCACTAGAAAGTTTGGTGAAGCGAGTGGAAAATAATGAGGCTCCTTTAAGATACCGGTGGGTTATTTTGATGCTCTGTGCTTTATGTTTTCTGTTTACTTTTATTACCCGCTTCACGTGGCCGCCACTAATATCGGTGGTCGTACCAGCACTAGGTATGACGATGGGGCAAGCTGGAGCTTTCATGAGCGCTTTTTATCTCGGTTATCTCATTACACAGATTCCCGCAGGGGTTTTGGCTGATCGCTATGGTGCACGAGTCATACTATCGCTAAGCTTGCTTATTGAGGGAACTGCTACGATGACGTTGTCGCTGATAGATAGTTACGAACTAGGTTTTAATCTGCGCATATTAGCCGGGTTCGGCGCCGGAGCGGTTTTTGCATCCTGTTCACGAGCCTTAGTAGAGTGGTTTCCTCCTAAAGAACAGGGATTGGCTTTTGGGTTGCTCATGGCGGCTCCATCTGGTGGGATTTTAATTACGAATGTTTTAGTTCCGCATCTAAATCAGTCATTAGGGTGGCACGGGGCCTTTCTCGCCGTTGGTTCGTTGACATTTACGGCAGGCGTATTGATACTACTACTCATGAAATCTAATTGTACTTATAATGAGAAAATCGGAGATGTAAGCGAAGGACTGAGGTTAATTTTCGGAAACCGTGACTTGATGCTAACTGCTGCAACCGGATTTTTTCTAATGTGGCTGCAATTAGGAACAGCTACATGGGCGAATGCCTATATCAAGAGTTTGGGTTTTTCAATTAGTCAGGCTGGTCAGGTAATGGCTTGGTACGGTCTCGGTGGGGTAGTCGCCCCGCTTGTTTCAGGAATAATGTCTGATCGGTTGGACTGTCGAAAACCACTGGTGCTTGCAGCTCTAGTTGCTGTTATACCAACCACAATACTATTTGGGCAGCAGACTTCATTTAGCATGTTATGTATTGTCGGCTTGGCAGCTGGATTTATGTCATACATTGTTAACCCGCAACTGACAATAATGATATCCCAGTTTGCCGGAATGAAATGGGCCGCGACCGCAAATGGAGTATCGAATTTCTTATTTCAATTGGCATCTTTACTAAGTCCCTGGTTTATAGGGTTAGTTATAGACTCAACAGGTATATTTGATTATGTATGGTGGATTCTAGCAATGGGCCCGGTAGTGTCTATACTTTTTATTTTAGGCGTACGTGAAAAATCAGTGATTCAGTTGGGTATGGGATGCAAATACTAAGGTGCTGCAAGGAAGTTGCTTACAATCTATGCTGAAATAAGAACGTTTACGTTTCAAGGTATCAAGTTAAGCACATTCTTACGAATAATAGAAGTTAATTAGTTGCAATACTTATTATGAGGGGAGATATTACATGAAGAAAATTCGGAAAATTAAGAAGTGGATGGCAATTATTCCTTTAGCGCTAATGTCAGTTACCATGGCGGGTCTACCAATATGTGACAATCAGGTCTATGCGGCGGCTTCTTCCTCATTTAGTGATGTACCGGCTGGAAACTGGGCCTATGATGCTGTAAACAAGTTAGCCAAGGAGGGCCTTATTGACGGATATGGCGATAAGTCATTTAAAGGGGACAAAACCATGAGCCGGTACGAATTTGCCTTTATTGTTGCCAAAGCAATGGACAAGTTTGAGGCAGCCGATGAAACCAATAAGCAACTGATTGACAAATTGTCTGCCGAATTTGCTGGTGAACTCAACCGCTTGGGTGCTAGGGTAGCTAAAGTAGAAGCTAAGACTAATACCTGGGTAAGTGGTGAGACACGGTTACGTTATCTGGGCAATAATCCCAAGGCCGGCGGAACCAAGCTGCATGGCTCAGACCGGTTTGATTACCGTCAACGCATCAAATTTCAGGGAACTATTAATGAAGATGTTTCCTGGATAGCACGGGTTCAAGCACAAGGTAAAGCGGGTAATTATAATACTACTGATGGAAGTACTGCTGCTTTTGACATGTTTGCTATAACTGCAAAGAATGTTCTTGGTCTTGATAAAGTTCGTATTGGCCGCTTCCCGTATGATGACTTTTCTTATGGCCTTTTTAGTAAAGCAATAGGAGTTGACGGCGTTCGCATTGATAAAAATTTGGGTACAGTGTTATTCACCGGCTCAGTAAATGACATTAAGACTAACACTAACCAAGGTACTGGCACTGGAGACAGTGGCGATGCGAACACACTTACTACCGCTCAGTTTTCAGGTAAAGCCAGCGATAATTTGGGCTGGAAAGCCGGCTACTACTGGTCCGATGTTCCTGGTACCAGCACAACAACAGGAAAAGGCACCCTGAATACCAATATTGGATCTTTTACGCAATCTAACGGCTGGGTAGCGGGCGTAGATGCCAAATTGGGAGACTATCTACTCATCGGTGAATATATTTCGACTAGCCTTAAAGGAGCACAAAGCCTTCCGACGTCTCCTAAAGGCTGGGTTGTTGAGCTCACCAGTGCGACTAAGCAACCTCATGTCTTTTTTAGTGGGAAATATCTTGTAGACTATAAGAAAAAGGGCGATTTTGGCTGGTCAGTTTCCTATCGCAGCCTTGACGCCGGGGCAGTTCCGTCTGGTGTTGGCGGATTTGACGTTCAGGCAGTCAGCTATGCTACAGATCCCTACTCAACATTCTCGAAAGGTACCGAAAATATTAAAGGCCTCTTCGTAGCTTTCCAAAGCACGATAAGTAAGAACGTAGTTTGGACTATTGAAGGACAAGATCTAAAAATAAAAAATAAAAACCTAACTGGTTTGGCATCAGATGATCTTGGCAAAACTTACATGACAAAGCTTGAATTCTTTTATTAATAATATCTAATATAACCATTTGGCTAAATTCCAATAAGAACATTTACGTATTAAAGGAGGAAATTGTATGGTTAACCAAGTTCAGAAAGAAGAATATAGCCAGTATCGTTGGGTAATAATGGCTCTAATGTTTGCCAGTTTTGTGCTGACATTTCTGGCGCGTTTTGCCTGGCCGCCGTTAATCCCGGTAGTTGTGCCGGTGCTGCAAATGAACATGTCGCAAGCAGGCGCTTATATGACGGCATTTTATATGGGCTATGTTATCACTCAAGTACCAGCAGGCATGTTAGCTGACCGCTTTGGTGTCCGTACTATTTTAGGGGTAAGCTTAGTGATTGAGGGAATATCTACGTGGGCAATGGGGTCAATAACGTCGTTTGATATTGGCTTCACTTTGCGGGTTGTGACAGGTTTAGGAGCAGGGGCCATCATGTCCTGCTGTGCCAGGGCGTTGATGGAATGGTTTCCAGCCAAGGAACGAGGAACGGCCTTTGGCTTGCTGCTGGCAGCACCATCTGGTGGATTATTGCTGGCAAATTATGTTGTGCCTGCGCTTAATAATGCCTTCAACTGGCAGGGGGCGTTCCAGGGAATAGGCATTGCTACGGCAATACTCGGGGTATTGATTTACTTTCTGGTTAAGACTTCAGATGAACCTAAAGGAGAAAAATCATTTTTTGGTGGATTCAAGGTATTTTTTAATAACCGTAATATCGTGCTGATTGCCATTGCCGGTTTCTGTCTGATGTGGATGGAGCTTGGTTTAGCTACCTGGGCTAATGCCTATGTCAAGAAATTAGGGTTTTCGGTAAAAGAGGCCGGGATTGTACTGATTTGGTACAGCTTGGGTGGCTTAATAGCGCCGATCGTATCAGGCTGGATATCTGATAAAATAGGTAACCGTAAGAATATTATAATTGCTGCTTATGCCATAAGCGTGCCATTGACCATATATTTTGGCTCGCAAACAACGTTGCAGATGTTAAACATCATTGGTTTTGTATATGGTTTTTGTTCTTATTTCGCCAATCCGCATTTAAGCCTGATGGTTTCGGAGTATGCAGGCAAGGAATGGGCAGCTACGGCTAACGGCATTGCTAACTTTATCTTCCAGCTAGCTCCTATGGTCGGGCCATTGATTTTGGGTGGTGTTATTGATATGAGCGGCAGCTTCAACACTGTTTGGTATATGATGGCTGCTGGTCCGATTGTGGGTATATTAGTGCTCTTGCCTTTGCGCCCGCCGGCTGCCGAATAATGGGACATAGTTAGAGATGTTTTGTGGCCCCGGGGCAGCTCGGGGCTATCCCCTATTTTTGAGGAAGGAACGGGTATAGCTCATGTAGAAGTAAATGGCAATAATAAACAGCTATGATAAGGTGGATTTTAATATACATGGAAAGAATTAACAAAAATTCATTTACCCCTCCCTTTTATCAATTGGCAACTATACTAGAGAAGAAAATACTGTCAGGGCAGTTAAAGGTCGGTGAGTCGCTGCCATCAGAAAATGATCTTGGCCGGGAATACGAGCTCAGCCGGACCACTGTCCGCAAATGCCTGAGTCTGCTTGCCGAGCGTGGACTTATTAGTACCCAGCAGGGAAAAGGGACGTTTGTATCAAGACCGTCTTTGGACCGTGCTGAATTTTTAATGGAAGAGTTTCATACTCATATGACGAATAGGGGGAAAGAGCCCGGATATCGGTTGATTCATGTACAGTTTCTCAAAGAATTCCCTGAATTTGCTGTGAAGTTAGGTATGAAGGCTAATCAGGGTATATTGTATTACTGCCGACTTCTTTTGGCAGATAATGAACCTATCGCTGTTGAACATAAATATATGCTGTATATCAAGGGACGCCCCATTCTAGAGAATGAGTTTCAATATAAGGCTTTTTCTGAGGTTATTATGATTCACACCGATATTTTACCGGTGAGCAGTCAAGCTATTCTTACTGCCGAAAGTGCTGGTGAATTTGATGCCAAATTACTTAATGTAGCGCAAGGTAAGCCTGTACTAAAATTGCAGCAGGCTTTGTACGACGACAATAATCGGCCTATCGGGGTTGGGGTTTTCTACTATCGGGGTGACAGGTATTCACTAGTCTCGGATATACATCCGCTGAAGGGGGAACGATGACGGTGTTAGAACTTCTGGCGAACGCGATCAGTGATCTTGATGAGCCAATGGCGCTCGAACTGGTTAGAAAAAGTTTGGATTCTGGCATATCACCACTGGATATTGTAGAGAAATGCCGGGCTGGGCTGGTGGCTGTTGGGGACAGGTATTCCCGGGGTGAATATTTTTTAGGAGATTTAATTCTTTCCTCAGAGATATTTTCGGAAATTATGGACATCCTGGGGCCGGTTGTTGAAACTACTGAGAAAAGGCCGATTATCGGCAAAATTGTTTTTGGCACGATTGAGGGCGATATTCATGATATCGGAAAAAATTTGGTAGGATCTTTGTTACGCTGTTACGGCTTTGAAGTGTATGACCTCGGGGTTGATGTACCGCCAGATAAGTTTATTCTGGCTTTAACCGAAACAGGTGCTCGGGTACTTTGTCTATGTAGTTTGCTTACTCCTGGCATTGAGCCCATAAAACGAACAATTCAATTGGTTCGACTAATTGAACGTGATAAAAAAATAAAAATTCTTATTGGCGGGATAGTTAATGAAAAGGTGAGAGAATATACCGATGCTGATGCCTGGGTTGATGATGCTAGGCGGGGAGTAGAAATATGTCTAGACTGGAGTCGGGAATTACAACAAAAGTAATTGTCGAATATGAACCAGACGGAAAACTGATATATATATTGTTTTGGCAGCAACCCGAGTTAGCAATGCCAACAGCAAATGAGAAGCTATAGGTAAGAATTAGTATCAAAAAAAAAGGGGGAGTGGTTTTTGAAACTGACTGTTGGAAAAAAGATTGCGGGAGGTTTTGCGGTAAACCTTTTAGTAATCGTTATTTTGAGTGTAATTTGCTTTAGTTCGCTGCAAACCATGAAGGAACGAATCGTTGAGATCCAGCTGGCAAGTCAGCGTAGTGGTATATCGGCCAGTGCAGCGTTGTCGCAGCGAGGGGTTGCAATTGCTATGCGCGGTGTGATTGCTTATGGAGACGAAAAGTATTACCAGCAAGTTGAGCAGGAATTGAATAAAATGTTAGAACAACAAAACCAGTTGCTAGCTGTAACGCCTGAGGAAAAAAAGGAGCAGGTACAACGCCTGATTGATGTCTCAAAAAAATGGAAAGATATATCGCTTAATGTGTCGCTACCCATACTCCGCAGCTTAGCCCGGGAAAAGGCGGCTGGCAATTCCGACGGTATTCAGATGTTTCAAGCCCAGCTGAACCAAAATGCCAGCGTTCAGGTACCTGTTACTACTGAACTAACGAAGCTAATGGATGAGGTAAAAGCATACAATGATGGGCAGGTACAAAGTAGTGCTGACAATGCTATTGGTGGCGCTAACAGACTTATTTTTGTAGCCGGTATTATGAGTGCTGTATCTTTACTTGTTGGAGTAGTACTAAGTTTTTTTATTGTCGGCAAAATTCGGAACCCACTTACGATAATGCTTACGCATACCCGCAGATTTGCTGAAGGTGACTGGCGTGAGTCGGTACATGTGTCCTCTAATGATGAGCTTGGTGACCTGGCGGCTGCTTTAAATATTATGCGGAATAATACAAATAATTTGATTAAAAATATCTACCAGGCAGCAGAGCAGGTAGCTGCATCTTCTGAACAGTTGGCGGCAAGTTCTTATGAATGTGCGCAGACAGCTAATCAGGTTGCTACCGTTATTACCAATGTAGCTATAGGGGCGGCAAGCCAGTTGGAGACGTCAAATGCTGCCCAAATGAATATGGAGAAGATGTCTGATGGTATTTCGCAAATTGCCGATAACGCAGGTAATGTTGCTGCCAGTACCGAAAAGGCAAGCGACGCTACGGTCACCGGAGTTGAAGCGGTTGACAAGGCCACAATTCAGATGGTTAATATTAAAAATTCTGTGGCTAGTTCAGCGCAAGCTGTTGCCAAGCTTGGGGAACGGTCTAAAGAAATTGGACAAATTGTTGAGGCTATCTCCAGTATTGCCGGACAGACGAATTTATTGGCGTTAAATGCCGCTATTGAGGCCGCTCGGGCAGGCGAACAGGGTCGGGGGTTTGCCGTGGTCGCCGAGGAGGTAAGAAAACTTGCTGAGCAGTCACAAGGGGCGGCCAGGCAAATTGGCGAATTAATTGGTGAAATTCAGACAGATACAATGACGGCCGTTCAAGCTATGGAGGGCGGAACCAGAGAAGTCCAAATAGGAACAGAGGTTGTTGATAGTGCTGGCAAAACCTTTGAAGAGATAGCTACTCTCATTCACCATGTATCCGGTCAGGTGCAGAGAATATCGGGCGATATTCAGCAGATGGTCAGTGGTAGTAAGCAAATGGTTGGCTATGTGCGGGAAATTGACGAAGTGAGTAAGGATACAGCAAGTCATACCCAGACTGTTTCTGCTGCCGGCGAAGAACAATCGGCTGCTATGCAAGAGATTGAGGCATCCAGTAAGGCGTTAGCAAAAATGTCTGAAGACCTGCGCACCGCTGTTTCCAGATTTGCAATTTAGATGTTAGTCGAAGTTGTCTGATCATTACCAGCACTTGAAAGTAGGAAAAAAGATAGGGTTTGTTAAGAATTAAAGTCTTTTATGCATAAAAATAAGGGGCTGTTGCCAGCGATAAATTTTATTGCTAGTCGACAGCCCCTTATTTTCCAGATGTAAAGTATAACTTTCCCTGGATTGAACGACTAAGGCTTCTGCCGGCGACGCACCCGGATGGTGCTAGTGCCGATTGCGCCATGGATGGCATAGCAATTCGGCCGTCCTAACGGACTTGGCACAAGCCAAGTCTTTTCTTATTATATTCAGGAAGAAAATTAAAAGTGCTTGACTCGGAGTTAACTCCAAGGTTTATGCTAACAGTACAAGATAGTTATGAGTCAACAATTATTGGAAAGGAAGGAATAGGAAATGGCAAATTCAAAGAGCCTTATCGCTTATTTTCGTTACGCCCTCCCGGGGCTCTACCGGAACCAGAGTTTACTGCCGTTTGCAACCGATGCGGAAGGTGTGTTCAGGTATGTCCCAGCAATGCGCTCTGCCCGATGCCTATTACCGATGGTCTCGCGAATTTTGAAACGCCTCATATTGTCCCGCGTCGAAATCGCTGTGATTTATGCCTGGCCTGCCAGAAAGTATGCCCGACCGGAGCCATTGCAGAGGTCCCTCTGGAGGAAATCCGGATGGGCAAGGCTGTTATAGATAAGTCTCGTTGTATAGCCTGGAATGAGGGTAAAATGTGCTATATTTGTGGCGAGCAATGTCCTGTTCTGGCAATTAATGCGGATGAATATCATCGTCCTACCGTTCTACCTGACAAGTGTGTGGGATGCGGTTCATGCGAGAATGCGTGCCCAATCGATGGCGAGGCCGCTATCCGTGTTTTTCCCAATTAGCCATCTTGATATAAAATTAAAGCAATTTTAAATGAGATAACGTCTAATTTAGATTTACCCTGGCTGTGCGATCGCAGCGACTATGGCACCATGATTAAGAAGCATCAGCCTTTAAGACAATAAAGATGGAGAATTGTATGAAAAGAAGGTTAAGAAAAATATTAGTAGCTTTGATAATATGTCTTGCCATATTATCTCTTGGTATAGGTCTTTATCTACAGCAGCCTAAGTTTGGAACATTGCCTGAAGGTGTCCGCCTTGAAAGAATCAATAGTTCACCTAATTATGTTGACGGGCAATTTCAGAATTTAGTTTATACTCCTAAATTTACCGAAGAAAGCAGTTCTACTTCTGCGCTGTGGAATTATCTTTTTACAAAAAAAGAACGGTTAGTACCGACAGATTCTATTCCTACAATAAAAACAGATCTGATGACTTTGGACAAAAGTAAGGATATAGTTATTTGGCTTGGTCACTCTTCGTACTTTATGCAACTTGGAGGCAAAAGGATTCTGATTGATCCTGTATTTAGTTCTTATGCAGCACCTGTTTCTTTCGTAAACAAGGCCTTTGAGGGAACAAATCAATACACAGCCGAAGATATGCCGGAAATCGATTATTTGCTTATTTCTCACGATCATTGGGATCACTTAGATTATCCCACTATTACTGCTCTGAAACCCAAAATCAAAAATGTGATCTGCGGTTTAGGAGTAGGATCGTATTTTGAACAGTGGGGATTTGAAAAAAAAATCATACATGAGGCTGACTGGTTTACAGCATTAGAATTGGAAAATGACCTTACCATCCATGTATTGCCAGCACGTCATTTTTCTGGCCGCCTACTAAGCCCCAACAAGACTTTGTGGGCTGGATATGCACTGGTAACTCCAGAGCGCCGGATATTCTTCAGTGGTGACGGTGGATACGGGCCGCATTTTAAGCAAATCGGAGAAACGTTACATGGTTTTGACCTTGTAATTATGGAGAACGGTCAGTATGACAAAAGGTGGCCATATATACACATGATGCCGGAAGAAGTGGCACAGGCTGCTGAAGAACTGAAAGCCAAGGCATTATTGCCAGGACATGCAGGCAAGTTCGCAATCGCCAACCATCCTTGGGATGAGCCGTTCAAACGTATAACTGATGCTAGTCAGAATAAGAACTACAAACTTCTTACTCCAATGATTGGGGAGCCAGTAGAACTTGAAAATCAGCAACAAGTCTTTTCGCGCTGGTGGGAAAGGGTTAAATAAAAACTGAAAAGCAATAGAATGACAAGTGCTTAAAATAAAGTAGAATAGATAAAGCAATCCGGATGGGCAATACAATCTGGTTTATATAGAGATCTCCTCCCCATTTATAGAACCCTAGCTTCGGCTAGGGTTCATTGTTTTAAAGTGCAATAAGTAGGACAGTTTTTATATCTACTAATTGGTATAGTTTAGCCACCAAACTGAAACAAAATAAAATAAAATACTTGACTCGGAGTTAACTCCAAGTGCTAAAATGAATTTTAAGAAGACAAAATGATGATTGCAGAAGTAAGTAAAATTAAAGGGGGAACTCGGAATGAATCGCCGGGATTTTATTAAAGTTGCTACCTACGCAGGACTGGCTTCGGCATTTTTGCCTGGTTGCTTTTCACAATCTAGTAGCCCGGTATTACCGGATCAAAATCAGAAAAAGAGCCCTCAAGGGAACACTCAGTCTGAGGTAACATCGCAAACACGGAGATTGGTCATAGCTGAAGGAATGGACCCGGAAACTGTAATGGAAAAGGGTCTTGTGGCAATGGGCGGAATAGGGCAGTTTGTTAAATCAGGAAATATCGTTGCTATCAAGCCCAATTTCAGCTCCACGCGAGGCCCGGAGGCAGGAGTTACTACCAACCCAATCCTGGTGGGGGCTTTGGTTCGGCAGTGTTTACAGGCTGGGGCGAAAGAGGTACGGGTTATTGATCACACGTTCTCTTCTGGTGAAATGTGCCTGGAGGCGAGCGGTATCCGGGCGGCAGTAGATGGAGCTGGCGGGCGGGCGTATACCATTAATTCACGCACCGGCCAATTTTATAGTGCAGTGAATGTAAACGGTGAAATATTGAAACAGGCTGATTATTCACGGGATGTTTTAGAAGCAGATGTCTTTATCAATATGCCAATCTTAAAACAAAGCGATCCGACTGGCATATCGGCCGGACTGAAAAACTTGATGGGAGTGGTTTGGGATAGAGGTTTTTTTCATCAGACAGACTTGCATCAGACCATCGCGGAATTAGCTGCGTTTAAGAAACCGACACTGACAATCATGGATGCTATCAAAGGCATTACCGCCAATGGTCCTTCCGGGCCAGGACCAATCAAGGAATGGAAACAAGTTGTTTTTGGAACAGATATGGTGGCGGTAGATGCATATGGCGCTGGGTTGCTGGGTTTCAAGCTGACAGATGTCAGTCATTTAGCGATTGCGGCTAAACTTGGGGCAGGTAATCCCGACTGGCAAAGTCTTGAAGTCGTGAGGGTCTGAGTGTTAATGCAGGGTAAAGAGTTTGTTAATCGGCAATTGCGGTTTTGGCGCTTTGCCATTCCCACTACGGTAGTTGTCTTCGGTGTATATGCCGTGGCTGAGATGCAGTATCCGCTTGGCCGGGCTGCCGACCTGCTTTTGTGGCTTTCACGGATGGATCCCCTCCTGCTGATTACTTATATGCGTTCTGCATTGGAGATACCTGATTGGATATGGCTTCCGATCCTGGTAATGCTGGTAATGGCGTTCATAGGGCGGTTTTTTTGCGGCTGGTTATGTCCGTTGGGTGGATTATTGAATCTTGTATATTATATCAGGCGCTTATTTTGCAAGGACCAACTAGCCAAAACATCAAATACGAAATTGTCCGCGTTTTTCAAGCAGGCAAAATATTGGTGGCTGGCACTTATCGTTGTGTTGGCTAGTGCCGGATTAGGTATAGTTTCTGTCTTTACGCCGTTGACCTTGTTTAGTCATGAAATAACCCGATTGTATCAGGGCCAATTTCCGTGGCTGCTGGCCGCTGTGATACTGTCAGGTGTTATTTTTTTTCCGAGATTTTGGTGTACCTACATTTGTCCTACAGGGCTATTATTTACACTGGTGGCTGGTTTGCGGCGGGTAAAAGTACGGGTAACAGATAAGTGTGTGAATTGTGAGCATTGCAAGAGTGTCTGTCCGGTTAACGCGGTTGATACCGGTCCTAAAGGGAGCGGCGACCAATGTTTGGTTTGTGGACGGTGCTTAACTGCTTGTTCGCGGCAGGCAATTAGTTGGAATGGCCGGAGACAGCCGCCGGCGGCAGCCGATATGCAGTCGCGGCGTAATTTTTTAAAGCTTGGTACCGCCATTGCCGCCGGCAGCCTGATCAATTTACCGGCACGCAGACTATTTATGGCTAGCTCTTTTGCATCACCAAGCCTAAGACCGCCAGGGGCAATACCTGAAAGCGATTTTCTGGCAACCTGCAATCGTTGCCATAGATGTGTAAAGGTGTGTCCTACCAGCGGACTTGTGCCAATGCCTTTTTCCAGCGGGATTATTGCATATGAGACACCGGAACTGATTCCCCGTAAAGGCGCCTGTGACTTATGTATGCTGTGCTCCAAGGTATGCCCAACAGGTGCAATCCGACCAATCAAAACAGAAGAAGTAAAAATTGGTGTTGCCAAATTGGACAAGCTAACTTGTCTGGCTTGGGCCCAGGGGAAAGCATGTTTGATCTGTAAGGAGCGATGTCCGGCAGATGCTATAATCATCGACGATAGCAAGCGCCCGTATATAGATTCGCAAAAGTGTATCGGGTGTGGTGCCTGTGAGAATGCTTGCCCGGTGGAGGAAGCGGCAGTGAAGGTTATTCCGCTATAAAGATGAATAAAAATTATGTAATGGAGAACTTGACGATGAAAGTATTATATTATGATTGTCTTTGCGGCATCAGCGGCGATATGAATTTAGGTGCATTGTTGGATTTGGGAGTGGATGAGGATTATTTAAGGCGGGAGTTGTCTAAGCTTAATCTGGATGCTGAATATGAGCTGCAGGTAAAAAAAGATAATAAAAAAGGAATAAGCGGAACCAGGGTAGACGTAGTCTTAAAAAATGTACCCCATGTTCATGACCACCACCATCATCATGAAGCACATAACGGTATGGAGGAGGAGTCTGACAGTGGACATACTCACCATGCTCATAGAAATTTAAAGGATATTGAAAATATAATAATAAACAGCAGTCTGAGTGATATGGCAAAAAAATTAAGCTTGGCGATTTTTATGAAGGTGGCAGAGGCTGAGGGAAAGGTTCACGGAAAGCCACTATATGAAGTGCATTTCCATGAAGTCGGGGCTGTTGACTCTATTGTTGATATTGTGGGAGCTGCGGTGTGTTTAGATTATTTAAAAGTGGATAAGGTAATGGCTTCGTCGGTTCAGCTCGGAGGAGGGTTTGTGAAATGCGCCCATGGTATCATTCCTATTCCTGCTCCGGCAACTGTTGAAATTTTAAAGAATATTCCTGTGAAATCAGGTAAAGTGCCTTTTGAAACGACTACGCCTACCGGGGCCGCGATATTGGCGGCAAATGTGGGCACATTTACAGATCATATGGACTTTTCAGTAGAAAAGATTGGCTATGGGATAGGTCATAGAGATTTAGAAATTCCCAACGTTTTAAGGATATATATTGGCTACCAAGAAAGAGCAGATAAGAGAGAAGAGCAATATATATTGGAGACCAATATTGATGATATGAATCCGGAACTCTACGGTTATATTGAAGAAAAACTTTTTGAACAAGGGGCTTTGGATGTATTTAAGACGGCAATTTCCATGAAAAAGGGCAGGGCCGCGACAAAACTCAGTGTATTGGTCGATGAAAAACAGGAGAAAAACGTACTTGACATAATTTTCCGCGAGACGACTTCTATAGGCGTTAGAAAATACAAGGTTGAAAAAATTATGCTGCAAAGAGATTTCGTAAAGATCAGCACGCAGTACGGAAATGTAACTGTCAAAAATGCCTATTATCAAGGCGAAAAAGTGAAGTATAAACCAGAGTATGAAGATTGCAAAAGGATAGCAAAAGAAAAAAATATACCCATTGCGAGAGTATACAAAGAAGTATACAAAATGATAGAGGCTAACGATTATGATAAATAATGAAAAATATATAAATTTGGTTAATTGTTTAAAAAATATGGAAAAAGTTATCTTGGCTTTCTCGGGAGGAGTAGACAGTACTTTTTTACTTAAAGTTGCTAAGCAAGCTTTAGGCGATAATATTAAAGCAGTGACCATACAATCTCCCTATATTCCTAAATGGGAAATCCAAGAGGCAAAACAATTAGTAAAAGAACTTGGTGTAGCCTTTGAAATACTAGAGGCGCCTATTATTGATGAAATTAGAAACAACCCTGAAAATAGATGTTATCTTTGTAAAAAGGCGGTATTTAGTCAGATCAAAGCCATTGCGCAGAGAGAAGGCTATCCTTATGTTATTGATGGCACCAATTTTGATGATATCGGCGACTATCGACCGGGGTTAAAGGCGCTGAGGGAACTGAATATAAAAAGTCCTTTATTAGAGTGCCAATTGAGTAAACCGGAAATAAGAAGTTTATCTAAAGAACTGGGACTTAACACTTGGGATAAACCACCGTATGCATGTTTGTTGACAAGAATACCCTATGGCAATGAACTGAAAGAAGAAGATTTTGTTAAGATAGAAAAAGCGGAAAAGTATATGATGGACAGAGGATTCCGGGCGATTCGAGTGCGATGCCACGACAATCTGGCAAGAATTGAAGTGGATAAAAAGGATATGGATAAACTATTTAATGAGAAACTTCTTGAGGAGATATCTGGTAAACTCAAAGAGTTTGGCTTTACGTATGTAACTTTAGATTTAGAAGGTTACAAGGTAGGAAGTTTTAATGCGACAATCAGGAATTAAGAGCGTGGTATATATAGTAAGAAATTCCGGGAGAAAATGATGAATAAAGCGGAAATAAGTAAACTGCTGCAAAGAGTAAAAGACAATGAAATAGAAGTCGAAACAGCGATGGGAATCATTGAAGATTTACCTTATAAGGAAATGGGATTTGCTAAGATTGATAATCATCGCGAAATACGGGTAGGATATCCGGAAGTTATCTATTGCGAAGGAAAAACAGTGGAACAGGTGAAAAGCATTATTGAGTTCATGCTGACTAAGGATAATAATATATTAGCAACCCGTGCTAACGAAAAAATGTACGAAGCGGTAAAATCGATCTGTGCAGAAGCCCAATATAACCCTCTGGGAAGGACAATCACCATTCGAAAGAGAGAAGAAAATCTTACAGACAGTTATATTGCCATTATTTCGGCAGGAACTTCTGATATGCCGGTAGTCGAGGAAGCTGCAGAAACAGCAACCATTCTGGGGAACCGCGTGGAAAAAATTATAGATGTGGGAGTTGCTGGCATTCATAGACTTTTCGCGAAAATAGATATCATTCGGGGTGCCAAGGTAGTTATTGTAATTGCAGGCATGGAAGGAGCACTTGCCAGCGTTATAGGAGGACTTGTGGATAAACCCATTATTGCTGTTCCTACAAGTGTTGGCTATGGGGCAAACTTTGGCGGTCTTTCAGCTCTGTTATCTATGTTGAACAGTTGTGCAAGCGGTGTTAGTGTAGTTAATATTGATAATGGTTTTGGCGCAGCTTATAATGCCAGTATAATTAATAAACTATGAGATAACCAGGAAATATTGAAATACGCCGGATGAGTTCCCCAAGATGGCCCAGAATGCCAAAGATACAATGGGAGGACTCTTCCAGTGTGACAGAATCGAGCTCAGCAATGAAGATGTGTCGATATTTATACGAAGTCTTATCAATAAGCAAAGACAGTAATATCCCTGGAACTCTGACTTTCTCTAAGTTCCAGGTGATAATATAACAAAAAGGAGCCGTGTGAAAAATGGTAACATCGGATAATGATCAAGAGAAAAAAACTAAGGAATTTACTAGGCGTAATTTTTTGAAATTTGCCGGCGGTACGATGGCAGCATTGGCAGCAATTCCGTCGTTTGGCCAGCTAACTGCGCGTGCGCAGGAAAGTGTGCAGACGCAGGTGACTTGGAATGGATCACATGCGGTTTCGCCGCATGATCCAGTAAGCCCAATGTGTATTTTACACGGGACTTGAGCCCGGAAGGTGTACAAAAGATTTATCAACAGATTAACCAGGGGATTACCGGTAAAGTCGGGATTAAACTGCATACCGGTGAGCCGCACGGACCAAATCTCCTGCCTATTGAGTACATTAAAAACTTGCAGAGCAAGATTCCGCATAGCAACATCGTCGAATCCAATGTTCTCTACAAAAGTCCGCGCCGGGAAACGAAGACGCATCGCGAAACGATTAAGATCAATGGGTTTGACTTTTGTCCAGTCGATATTCTAGACGAGGACGGAGATGTTATGCTCCCCATGCCGGCCGTGCAAGCATTTCTTGATAAGCAACTGGATAACTATTCAGGAAACTGCCCTTTTGAACGAGGAATTCACTTGCATGAAATCGCGGTAGGGAAACATGTGCAAAAATATGATTCTTTGCTGGTGTATACACATTTTAAAGGTCATACCTCCGGTGGGTTCGGAGGGTCATTAAAAAATATCGGCATCGGTATGGCTTCCGGTAAAGTAGGTAAAAGAATGATTCATGGGGAAGGCTGGTCGCGCGGCAAAGGATTCCTAGAGCGAATGGTGGAATCAGGTGATGCCACTGTTGAGCACTTCAAAGGTCACATTACTTATATAAACGTTTTGAAAAATATCTCGGTTGACTGTGACTGTGCTGGGGCTAATGGTGCTAAACCGACTTGTGATGACATTGGTATTATTGGCTCGACAGATATTCTGGCAGCTGACCAGGCTTGTATAGACTTGATTTATCAAATGCCTGCTGACCAACGCCATGATATCGTCGAACGCATTGAATCTCGTTTCGGCCTGCATCAGCTCGAATATATGGAAGCACTGGGCATGGGCAGTAGGGAATATAATCTGATAGAAATTTGATGCGTTTCTGGTATATCATGTTTGTCGGCTGATTTGTATAGCATTGGTGCAGTTAAACCATACATTATAGCAGAGAATTCACTCATAAGAATTACCTGTTGAATATAGAAGACAGCTGGGTTTCGGTTCGGCTGTCTTTTTTTGATAAATCTTACACTACAGCGAAAATGAGAAAAAGAAATGCAATATAATGCATGGCTCCAGCGGATCCATGTGATGCAATAAGATGAAAATAAAGGAGCGTATAAAAATTACAAAGAGGATGTTGCAAAATCGGAGCAACATCCTCTTTGTTTTATCCTTCTACATAGTCTGTTTTAGGCAAAATTTCAGCAGTAATGCTTGACTTCGAGTCAACTCCAGATGATATGATGAGTGCAAGATAAGTCATATTAATTTTATAAGGCGCTGAACACACTTTGAAGCCAGGGACAGATTTTATTTATTGAAAAGAACTTTTTGGGGTTATGTCATATTATGATAGAAATAAAGATAGAAATGGAGTCTGTGGAAAATGGACACAGAAAATAAAAGGTTTTCTCGACGAATGTTTATAAAGATTGCTGGCGGAATCATTGCAGGTGCCGCTGGACTGTATACTTTCCTGCCGCCGGGTATGCGGGCATGGCCGCATAAAGCAGCTGACTTGGCAAAAGTGGTTGCAGGGCACTATTTGCCTATGGGGAATATAGATGCATTATTTGTTCGTCAGATTATCACGAAGGATAGTTCTAGTTCACGGACAATCATGTGGCAGTCGGAGCTTACCGAAAAAGACGCTGTCGTAGAATATCGGGAAAAAGGCAAAGAGAATATAAAATCCAGAATAGCGACTGAGGCGGAATTTGCCGATGATAAAACGATGACCTATATATACACGACAGTATTGGATGATTTAACCACAGGTGCGCAATATCAATACCGTGTCGGCTATGGCGATAAACGCAGTGTTTGGCATGATTTGAATACCAATGATGGGGGAGCCTTTAAGGCACTGATTTTTCCAGATTCCCAGTCCAATGATTATAGTGACTGGAAAAATCTTGCACAGTTTGCCAGAAAAGAAAATCCGGATGCGGCCTTCTTTGTCAATATGGGCGATTTGGTCGATAACGGCGAGGATCACACCCAGTGGCGAGCATGGTTCGGTGCCTTGAATGGTATCATCGATACCATTCCTGTAGTGCCGATCTTGGGAAATCATGAAACCTACACTTTGGACTGGAAAGTGCGGATGCCGGAGGCTTATCTGCATCTCTTTTCTCTGCCGGAAAATGGTGATGCTGAGCGCCGAAATCAGTTTTATTCCTTCGATTATGGATCGGTTCATTTTATTGTTTTAAACACGCAGTTCGACGAAATGGAAGAGTTCCAGCCAGGCCTCTTGGCAGCGGAAAAGGAATGGTTCGTAAATGACATTATGCAAACTCGGAAAAAATGGAAAATAGTTTTGATGCATAAGGATGTTCTTACCTATGAAATTCGGAACAGGAGCGACCGTCAGGCGGGAATTTCTGATATCGGCAAAGAATGGATGCCCTTATTTGACAAGTATGGAATCGATGTCGTACTTACAGCGCATCTCCACACCTACCGTCGCCGTGATCGTGTATATAATTTCCAGCCCGATACACGTGGCCCGCTCTATATCGTTACCGGTGTTGCCGGAAATGTTCGTTATCCGAATCTTTGGGTAAATCATCCATTTGATAAGGCAGTAGCCCCGCAGCCGGAAACCAATAATTACATGACACTGGAAGTATCAGCAAATATCCTCAAATTAGCGTCATTTCTGTCATCCGGGGAACAGATCGATCAAGTGGAGATAGCGAAAAAATAAAGTAAGTTACAGGCAGCATCTGCGAACTGCAGCTGCGCTTAATTCGACAGTTGCAGCTGGACCGATGTTTGCAGCCGTGCTGGAAGTTGCCGGTGGCTGGCTGGTCTCTGCTGATGACAGCGTCTGTACTGGATTGCCGGCAGTACTACTGCCGATGGATGAAATAGTCATATATGTCTTCTCCTTTCCGCAACCATATCGAAAAAGGTGGATGCTCTATATATCATGTAGCTACTCTGGTATTACTTCATTTAAACATCTTATTGCGTTTAATGTTCTTGGATATCCTACATAAGGTAATAATTGTGTAACTGTACTAAGCAATATTTCTTTATCGTTTCCAACATTTAAATTGCCTTGTATATGTCCTTTTAACTGCGGCTCACATCCGCCCAAAGACAAAATCATGGAAAAAGTTAAAAGTTCCCTTGTTTTTATATCTAGACCTTTCCTAGTGTAGTAATCACCAAAACAATTTGCAGATAAATATTTTTGAATATGAATTTGATCTGCTGGTGATTCCTCATACATTTTATCAATAGTTTCTCCAAATACTGATTTTTCTAATTCTAATCCTTTTTCGTATCTTGTTTCTGGTGAAGTTGTAGATTGACCTTCTAATGGTAGTTTTATTCCTCTGCTTTCCAATATTTCATTTGTGGCATGTATAAAATCAAATGCTTTTGCAATTCCAACATATGGTACAGATTGATATACAATTTCCTTAACTTCAATCGGAGTTACACCAACATTAAGTGCACCACCAAGCATTACTTTATATTCGGTTAACGTTTGGCTTGCAATCAATGATCCTAAAATAACCATTAACCTGGTTTTTGTATCTAAATTTCCATAACTAATTACGTCATCAAAAGCAAAATTATCAAAGACTTCTATAAGTTCCGGATCTGTTACTTTTAATGTCGATTTATGATTGGGAAATAATTCTTCATGGTTTTTGTTTGCTGCTTCACTTATACGCATAAATTAAACACTTCTTTCATAAAATCATTTTTAATATTTATTTTGATGGTAATCCAGGAGCATTATCAAATAGTTCTGAAACATCTTTTAGGTACTCTGTTATCTTCAGATGCTGAGGACATGCCTTTTCACATTGTTTACAGTCTATACAATCACTAGCCTTGCCATAAGTTGAAGTAAGATTCATATAATAAACAAGCTGACTTGAAACATTATCGCATATAGCACGCTTTGCGCTATTATATAATGCAAAGTAATCAGGTATTGCAATATTCTTAGGGCAGCCTGCTACACAATATCTGCAAGTTGTACAAGGAATAGCAGTATTTTCATTTATAATATCAATTACTTGATCTATAATCTTGTATTCTTCATCGTTAAGAGGGTTGAAGTCTTCCATATAAGAAGTATTATCAAGAACTTGTTCCATAGTATTCATACCACTAAGTACCATCATAACGCCTTCTTGACTGGCAGCATATCTTATTGCCCAAGAGGGAATTGATGCATCTGGATTGTATGCTTTCATCAATTTTTCTGCTTTCTCAGGTACCATAGCAAGATTTCCGCCTTTACAAGGTTCCATTACAAAAATAGGCATGTTATGTTTTCTTGCCACTTCATGACATCTTCTTGACTGAATACTAGGATTTTCCCAGTCAATGTAATTAATCTGTAACTGAACAAAATCCAAATCAGGATGCGCAGTTAAAATTTCATCCAATAATTCTGGTGTGTCATGGAAAGACATACCAACATTTTTAATCTTTCCTTCTTGCTTTTTATTTAAAACAAAACTGAAAGTATCAAATTTACATGCTTGCTGATATGCACTCACACCAATATTGTGAAGTATGTAATAATCAAAAAATTCTACCCCACATTTTTCTAACTGTTCATTGAAGATTCTTTCCTGATCGCCATCTTCTTTTAACATTCTTGGTGGAAGTTTTGTTGTAAGAGTGAATTCATCTCTGTTATGTCTTTTTACTAAAGCTTCTCTCATAGCGTCTTCACTCTTAAAGCCGTGATAAGTATAGGCTGTATCGAAGTATGTAAATCCTTTTTCCAAAAACGTATCTACCAGTTTGTTCAATATTTCTGTGTTAAAAGATGTTTGGTCATCTTTGTCCAGAAGTGGTAATCTCATACATCCAAAACCTAATTTTTTTTTTCATAGCATTATTCTCCTTTTTTATTCTTTAAATTTTCTATTTATTTTTCCACTTCTAAAAGCAATTTATTATCTTATTTTTACTAATTTTATTCTTTTATCTGTTCTCGCTCGCAATTTTAGGACATGCTTCCTTTCCCCTTTCTAGTTAAAGCATTGTTGTTACATTTAATGCTACAACTTTGAGTCCACTCAAAGTCAATAGGTTTTATAAATATTTCTTTAACCAAAACCCAGCTCTAATAATTAGTCGGAAAGGTCCATCTGATTGCAAACCGCGAAAAAGCTATCATGGATTAGCCGAGGATAGCTTTTTCGAAGGTATCTACACTATATGATGGGAGTGCAGTTAACTGTACTCCCCAAAAAAATGCTTGACCTGGACTTGACTCCAAGTGATATATTGAATTTCTAGGAGGTATAAAATCGAAGTCTACAAAAATGCAATTAAAAAAACTATTGAATAAGGAGGATAAGTTAACAGAGTTTTGGTAAAAATCTTCAATTAAGTAAGAAAGTAATATCACGAAAAAATTTAAAGGAGATAAATATGGACAAATCTAAAAATTTAAGTGAAAGTGTAATCTTCCCGAAAGGAGAAAAACTTCCGGAACAGTTTAGTAAGTATTTTACAGGTACCGCATGGCTTAGCATGCTGGTATCGGGTGGTAATGAATTTAATTGTCCAATAGGCAATGTAACATTTGAACCAGGCTGTCGAAATAACTGGCATAAGCATCCGGGCGGACAGATTCTGCTAGTAACAGGTGGACGTGGTTACTATCAGGAGGAAGGAAAGCCTGCGCAGGAGCTTAATCCGGGTGATGTAGTTAAAATCGCTCCAAATATAAAGCACTGGCATGGAGCGGCACCTGACAGTTGGTTTGTACATATTTCCATTGAGACAAACGTTAACGCAGGACCGCCAGAATGGCTGGAACCGGTAACGAATGAAGAATATAACAATTTAAAATAACATGAATTTTATCTTGTGGTACATTCTCCCCAAGATTCAGGTTGCCAATGGAATAATTGACGCGTTTGTACATGTAATGGAGCAATATCTGACATACCCAGTGGATGCCAGAGTGCAAGATCGAATAGCTGAGGGAGTTAATAGGTGCAACCACAGTTGCTGAACCTGAAAACTATGATGCACGTGCCAATCATGTTTGAAGTGCTACTACTGCACTTATGGGAGTAGTCGGTGCCGGTGTTCCATGGGATTTGACGACTCACTTTATCGGACATGAACTTACCTCATTGTTTGATATGGATCATGGACAGACGTTAGCAATTATATTGCCATCTGTTATGGAGGTAAGGCGTGAGAAGAAACACGCTAAACTTCTGCCATACGCAGAACGCGTATGGCAGATAGAGAGTGGCAGTGACGAGGAAAAAATAGATATGGCCATCCCAAAAAACAGAAAATTTTTTGAAAGTCTCGGTGTAAAGACTCGCTTATCCCAATACGGAGTTGGAGCTGATAAAATACCGGTTATTGTTGAACAGCTGAAGGCTCACGGGATGACGGCAATATCAGAGACAAGGGATATTACATTAGATATTAGTCAAAAGATTCTTGAAGGGGCAACGTAGCACCGAATACCGCCTGGTGAAAAATATTTTCTTATAAATAATTTTTATTATGAGAGTTCATATTGAAAATAAGTTCTGTAAACAATAATTTATTGTTTACAGAACTTATTATGTGAGGAGATAAAGAATGATTAGACATATGTTTATAAGTCGCGAAAAAAAGCTGCTTCTTTTCACATAACGATCCGGAAATGGTGAAATGGCTTAGTACCGTCAAATATGATATTTAGTAGGTAGAATAAAAAAGATGATTGATTAGAAAGAAGGAATAGTAAATGGCAAATTCAAAGAGCCTTATCGCTTATTATTCACGCAAAGGAAATAATTATGTTGGAGGTAGTATTGTAAATCTGCCAATTGGCAACACAGAAGTAATCGCAAAGAAAATACAGCAAATAACAGGAAGCGATGTATTCGAAATAAAAACAGTAAAATCTTATCCAGAAGATTATACGGAAACAACAAATGTAGCACAGGAAGAAAATAGGAACAATGCCAGACCTGAGCTTACTGCAACAGTAGATGATATAGATTCTTATGATGTGATTTATATTGGATATCCAAATTGGTGGGGAACAATGCCGATGGCGGTATTTACCTTCTTAGAGTCTTATGATTTTTCAGGAAAGACCATTATTCCTTTTTGCACACATGAAGGCAGTAGAATGGGCAGTAGTGAGCGCGATATCAAAAAACTTTGTCCGAATGCAAAGGTGTTGTCCGGTTTAGCGATTGTCGGCGGCAGTGTGGGTAGAGCAGACAAAGATGTCGCAAACTGGCTAAGATAGATTGATTTTATCATAAAAAGTGAGTTCTTTGCATATAGTACAGAACTCACTTTTTACTCCCTGAATATTTTTGGATAGTCGCATTAATAGTTGCGCTGTTGAACTGGTCTTTTTGTGTTTACAAAAGCTAATATAGTTGGGCAGTATTACTGTGGTTTCCGCATCTGTATTTTTATGATCTAATTTTTTGTACCAACTGGGTTAGATAATATGTTATGGCAACATAGCAGCCCATTATTGCGGCATAATCTACTATGAAACCAATCAGTGAAGGCGTAGCAGCCCAGTCAGTAACCACATGCTGGAGAAATAATTTTGAACCTATTTGACGTGTAAATGAAGCATAAATACCATAACTGATAATGAATAGTGAAGCTAAGCGACTTAAGAGAATAAAGCTAGAACTTGTGCGGTCAATTTTAAGCAAGTGGTATAGTTTCCCAAAAAGTTCATTCCAATGGAAACCGAGATGTATTGCAATGAGGATGAAGCCCGAATAAGCAAACAATATATGTAGCTCATGAATCAAAATATTGTCGCTTAATGAAAGGGAAGCAAAGACTGTTTGGGAAATCAGAACACCCGTTATTACGACCAGTACCATCATGACGCAAAGTAGTAAATTTGTGAACGCTTTTAGTATTCGGAGCAAATCCATTTTCCCTTTACTGATTGCCGTGTACCACCGGCGATTGAGGGTGTTATGCATAATAAACAACAGCAGAGTAAACAAGCCAAGCATCTCATGAATGGTATTAGTAATAAAGCGATAATTCATGACAACCAGGATACATAGTATCATCACGAGATTCAAGGTTTTCTTAATCATAATTTCAATTTCTGCAGCCAGTTGCTGATGTCTGCTTGCTTACTATTAACCTGACCATCCCAAATAGCAAATCCTTCTAACACTTTTGCTGTGGGATGGATTCTTTTATGGTTTTGTCTATACCGGAGAGGCCGCTGCCTTTATGTGTACTGAAAGGTACTACTGTTTTGTCGGCCAAATCATATTCAGAGAGGAATGTTCTTACCGGCGGCGATACTGTATACCACCAAATCGGTGTACCGATGAAGATGACATCGTAGGAACGTATATCAGCAACATTATTTACCAGTTGTGGCTTATATTTAGACTCAACCTCGCCTTTGGCTTTTTCTATGGTTTTATCACGGTCCTTAGGATAGGCAGCCTGCGGCTCTATGAAAAAAAGATCACCGCCAACTTGTTTTTGGATACTTTCCGCAAAGGCTTTGGTGTTGCCCTCAAAGGACACTATTTGTTGCTTGCGGTGCAACCGACTTTGGTTGAGTTTTGTCTTGCGACATAAAGCCACAACCGCCCAGCAGGATAGTTGCAAATCCCGCTGCAGCAGTTGTTATAAAACCTCTTCTATTCATGACGTACCTCCTGTAGTAGATCACCGAGCTAGTCCTTAGTGTGATCTGCTGCTTATTACTTTGTTGAGTACTACGGTCGCATTATCAGCTTCTTTTTTACCAACTTTGTCTTCAATTACGGATATCAGGTTTTTCATCTGTGTCTCAGTCAAACCTACATTAAACCCGACATTTAAATGGCCCTGTAGTTGAGGGTTAACACCTTCCATACTGGTTAGAGCGGCAATTGTTGCGATTTCTCTATTCTGGAAATCAAGGATGTCGCGTCCGAAGATGTCTCCGAAAAGGTGAGCTTTCAAAAACTGATCAATAGCAGGGGTGAAAGCATTATATTTTGCCTTGTTCGGCCCGCCGATCAACTGTGTCTGAATTTCTGTCCCCAGTTCCAAACTGCTTTTGCCAGCAGGCAGCGGACTTGCTTCCCTGCCAACTACATCCTTAATACCTTTACGCTCACGTTCGTCCATGACGGTGATAAAGGTGTTGATACCGTTAAGGCTGCGGGGGAAGCCAGTATAGGCATACATTTGCACCAATACTTCTTTTATTTCATTTACAGTCAAACCGTTGTCCAATCCATCGTTCAAGGCAGTTTTTAATTTGTCCAAATCGCCTTTGGCTGTGAAAGCGGCGATAGTGACAATGCTTTGCTGTTTGGTGTTTAAGTCTTGGGTATTTGTGCTCTGCGCCTGCGAAACTGACGAAAAACTGAGTAGTGAGAAGAAAATTCCCGCTAAAATGATAGCAATTTTACTATTCATGATCATACCGCCTTTGTTTTGTAATTTTAATTGCGCTGGTTTAGAAGTTACTTGTGATATTGCTCGTCGCTAACCTTTTCCAGCCACTCAACGCTTTTGCCAGGTATTATTCCTGAGATAGCGATATGCGTCATGCCTGTGGAAGTCGAGGCTCCATGCCAATGCTTAACGCCAGGCGGACACCAGATTACATCGCCGGCATGGACTTCTACGACGGGGCCGCCCCATTCTTGCGTCAAACCAATACCGGCAGTAACGATCAGGCGCTGTCCTGTAGGATGAATGTGCCAGGCAGTTCTGGCACCTGGCTCAAACGTGACATAACCACCGTAAAAGGGTGCTGAGTCGTTTGCCGAGAATAAGGGATCAACACGTGCATTGCCGGTAAAATGCTCAGACGGAGCGTTATAGGAAGGTTGCGAGCCAGCTCGGGTAATTGTTTGCGAACCATTGTCTGTTTCAGCGGCTATTGCCTGTCCGTTGGAAGCGCCAACAGACATAAGCAGGCAAAGCGACAGAAAGAGTGGTGTCAGTCGTTTCATTTTGTTCACTCCTCAAATTTCTATGAAATTATATTCGCGGCTGCCCATGCCCAGCGCTTCCATATATTCGAGCTGATGTAGGCCGAGGCGGGATTCCATGCATTCGACGATATCACGGCGCTGGTCAGCAGGCAGCTACATTCTTCTAGCGAATAAAATTGGTAGCAATCCATGTCTCTTTTTCTGGTAAGCCGAACTTTTCTTTTCCTAATGAAATGCTCTTGATTAAGAATGCCATATTTCTACCCAATGTACGCATTGTCTGTAATCCTTCTTCGTCTTTTCGAACATCATCTGGTGTATGGCCATGAACACTGTTCCAGTATTGACTAGAAGCAATTGGCATACCTGAAATCGTAAAATATTTATTGATTTCATCAAAGGTAGCTGAGCATCCACCTCTTCGTGCAGATACAACGGCAGCTCCTACTTTCATACTCCTATCAGCTGGAACGCTAAAGAAAAGACGGTCTATAAAAGATACAAGTGTTCCATTTGCTGAGGCAAAATATACAGGTGATCCAATCACAATACCATCGGCTTGTTCAAATTTTGGTGCTACTTCATTTACCAGATCATCAAATACACATTTTCCGGTGGTTTTGCATTGCATGCAGCCCATGCAGCCTCTGATATCTTTATTTCCTACATGGATAATTTCCGTTTCAATTCCTTGTTCATTCAATTCTGTTTCTACTTCGTTCAAAGCTGTATAGGTACATCCCTTCGCATTTGGACTTCCATTAATTAATAATACTTTCATATTCTTGCCTCCTATGAACGTTATCTCAATATTTTAAACTTCATCATTCTTATTATGCATTAAATAGAAAAGTGACCGTTATCCCAATTGTCTCACATGATTGCCTATTTCTCTCGCAAGCATATAAATGTATGAGGGGAGTGCCGATAAAACAGGCACTCCCCTCATGCATTATTAGTTTATGCTTTGCTCATAGCTGTCTTCAGGCGTTTTATATCTTCTCTAGGTGGAAGACCAAACATACGAGAATATTCACGATTGAATTGGGATGCACTTTCATAGCCTACCCGGAAGGCAACATCAGCGGCATCTGTTGATTCGGATAATAAAAGGCGCTGCGCTTCCTGCAAGCGCAGATGTTTTTGAAACTGTAGAGGGCTCATAGCCGTTACCTCTTTGAAGTGTCTGTGAAACGTAGAAGTCCCCATGCTGGCTATTTCTGCAAGATCTTCGATTCGCAAAGGCTTATCAAAGTTATTGACAATTTGGTCAATTGTTTCTCTGATACGATAGGTGGTGCTTCCTTCAATTGCGATTTGTGCCAGCGTAACTCTATATTGTCCTTGCAGAAGCCTATATAGAAGTTCCTTTGTGTAGATAGGACCCAGGAACGGAATATCGTTAGGATTGTCCAGCAAACGGGCTAATCTGAGTATCGCATCCAGTATAGATACCTCCATATGGCCGACAAACATTGCCCGATTTGTGTTTTCTTGCGAGGTGATTTGAATTTCGGCTTCCTTTAAAACCTCAAAAATTTGATTCTGCGTAAATTCAAGTTTTAAACTTAAATAGGGAGTATCGGAAGAAGCTGTTATGACCTGACCGATTACCGGCAAATTCATGGATGAGATAAGATAGTCGGCAGGGCCATATTTAAATAGCTCTTGTGCCAGTAATACCTCTTTCAAGCCTTGGGCTATGAAACATATGGCAGGCTTGTAAACTCTGCAGACTGGCTCAATCACTTTCGAGAGACGCACAAAAAACAAAGATGGGATGGCGGTCTCGAAAACTCCGTCCTGACCCGTATGACGCTCGATTAGTTTGGCGAGTTCATCCTGCTGTTTTTTATATATTTGTTCAGGCATAAATCCTCCTTGTCCTTCAACCTTGATAGTTTCATTATAATATAATATTCGTTTGCTTGTAAGTACTGCGAGAGGATTAGGCAATCATTCGATATGATTAGGATATCGGTTGCTTTTCATTTGGTGCATAATAAGATTAAGTAGCTTGCCTTGAAATCTGCACAGTAGGATGGAGGTATTTTTTTATGGTAAAGAAAAGCATTTTGGCCGCACTTTTGGCGATGAGTATGACGGTTGGCTTGGCTTCGGCTATGAGTAAGCCCGTCACGATTGAGGATCAGGGGAGTTTTCTGGCTGGAGGCACGGTTGTGACCGCACCAGGGGAATACGATGGAATAAAGCCGAGGAATCTTGATGGTGAGACATTGCATGGCGACCATGCCTATGTGTTCTACCAAAAGCCGGTTAAGGCGCATAAATATGGACTGGTGTTCCTACATGGCGCTGGGCAGTCGGCAAAGACATGGGAGACGACACCGGATGGGCGTGACGGTTTCCAGAATATCTTTTTAGAACGCGGCTACAGTACCTACCTCGTTGACCAGCCACGCCGCGGCAGAGCCGGGCGATCTACCGTACCAGAGAAGATTTCCGCCACACCGGATGACCAGCTTTGGTACAATACCTTCCGCATTGGTCAATGGCCGGACTACTACGAGAATGCGCAGGTGCCAAGAGATAAGAGATCGTTAGACCAGTTTTTTCGTCAGATGACGCCAAATACCGGTGCGTATAATGATGAGGTCATTGCGGATGCTATGGCTGTGGTATTTGAAAAATCTGGCAACGGTGTTCTCGTGACGCATTCTCAGGGCGGCGGCCCAGGCTGGTATACGGCAATCAAGACGGACAAGGTGCGCGGCATTGTTGCGATGGATCCGGGTGCATTCCTTTTCCCAGAGGGTGAGGTTCCAGAGGTAGAGGTGACAAGCAGTCCGTTTCCCGCAAAAGGTACGGCAATTCCTATGGAGGATTTCATGAAACTCACGAAGATTCCTATCGTCGTCTATTACGGGGATAATATTCCATCAGAACCAACAGATAACTGGGGACAGGATAACTGGCGCGTGCGCCTGAACCTTGCCCGGAAATGGGCGGCAGTCATCAACCGTTATGGCGGCGACGCGACCATCGTTCATCTTCCGGAAATTGGAGTTCATGGCAACACACATTTCCTATTTGCGGATCTGAACAATGTCCAGATTGCAAATTTGATGGAAAAATGGATGAAGGATAAGAGCCTTACCAAATAAACGCAAAATGCTAGGATTTAAACAATGTCCAGATTGCCAATCATATGTCAGCTTGGATGTATGACATATGATTGGATAAGTAACAACAAAAGAAGAAAGAAGGAATTTTTTTGAATTTGAAATTAAAGGTAAGTACAGCAATGCTAGCATTGGGGCTGATGGTCATCGGGTATGGCGGGCAGCATGTCAGTGCACAGCAGGTGCAACAAGGAGGTCATCTTGCAGTGACAATGGAAAAAAGATCTTTTCGGGAAGTAGACTCAAGCACAATCAAGAGTCCAAATGAAAATCCGTTTGGTCTGGTTTATCAAGGAGCAATTACCCAGAATGTCCCAGGTCAGGTAAATATTCATCCAATCACGTATGATTTGAATGGCATAAAGATTTCGGCCAATGTGTATACGCCGGCAGGCTATGATGAGGCAAGCGAGAAAAAATATCCGGCACTTGTTATTGCGCACCCTAATGGCGGAATCAAGGAACAGGTAGCGGGTCTTTATGCACAGCGTATGGCCGAAAAAGGATATATCACCATTGCGGCAGATGCCTCTTTTCAGGGGGCAAGCGGCGGGTATCCGCGCAATGTTGATAAACCAGCCTATCGGGTTGAAGACATTCATGGCATGGCAGATGTCATTTCTTCTTACCCAGGAGTTAACACAGAGAGACTGGGAATCTTGGGAATCTGCGGCGGTGGCGGCTACACGCTGAAGGCAGCGCAAACTGACAAGCGTTTTAAAGCGGTGGCAACGCTCAGCATGTTCAATACGGGCATTGTCCGCCGTAATGGTTTCTTGGACTCTCAGACGGCTACCATTCAAAAGCGTTTGCAGCAAGCCTCGGCGGCCAGAGCTCAGGAAGTTGCAGGCGGTGAAGTACAATATACTCCGGACATGCTGGATATGGAGCTGAGTGAGGAACAGCTTGCCAAAATGCCGGATTTGTATCGTGAAGGCTATGAGTACTATGGTAAGACGCACGCACATCCGAATTCCACGTTCCGCTATACGGTGAGCAGCAATCTTGACTTATTCACATTTGATGCGGCCAATAATATGGATCTGATTGGCCAACCGTTACTGATGATGGCCGGCAGCAATGCAGATACCTTCTATATGACCGAACAGGCCTTTGCAGCAGCAACTGGCACAAATGACAAGGAATTGTTCCTGATCAAGGGAGCAACTCATATTCAGACATATTGGGTGCCGACATACGTGAACCAGGCCGTTGATAAATTGACTGAGTTCTATGGAAAACATTTGTGATCGCATGTTCCAGCATAATGGAAAATGGCTTTGCGGAAAAGTTTTAGTCATTTGGAGGAGTGCATATGTTGCACTCCTCCGAATGTTATTTATGCAAGTATCTGTTGGTTGAATTAGCTCTCATGCGTTTAATATCTCTGAACAGGGCAATGCCGGGTACTTCTTTAAAGCATATCCATGAAGGTACATAATAATATTTCGCGCAAGCACATAATAAATTTTGAGAGAATTAGGCAGTTATTTGATATTATTAGAAAACTGCTAGAGTTGTATATGGTGCATACTATAGCTGACTTGCCATGTTCTACTTGTGTGTCAACTCCTGTTCCCAAAAGAATGGAAAAGCTTGGGTTAGGTTGAGAATTAACGGCAATGCCCTTAGTTGATAGGTAGCTTTCAGGTTCTTACGTTCTTACCCCAGCAACGCTAATAGCCTGAGAAATCAATGAGATAGTAAGGAGAATTACACGCAGTGATGAAGAAGATCCTGTTAGCATTGTTACTATGCATTGCTTTGGTATCTGTTGGTATATTCAAATAGAGATTGGAAACCGGGAACAGCGTACTGCAAACTGGTGGGAAGGGGTCAATTAGCCGGTTGGGAAGTTATTACGGGTAAAGTATTTTAGCAGGAGGATGATATGGGGGAAAATGCCATTAAAATATTTATCGATGTGATATTGCTGGGGCTGTTCTTCTATGAAGTCGGTATTATGGCCTCTGCGAGCCGTATTCATGAAATATTGGGCTGTGTCTTTTTTGTTCTGCTCATTATCCATAATCTACTCAACAAAGGCTATTACATGAACCTTGGACAAGGCAGGTATAGTCGAAAAAGGATAGCAGGTATTGTTGTTATTGGCGTTTTTGGTATCAGTGTTTTGGTGCTGGAATTTAGTGGAGTCGCCATGTCGAGACATTTGTTTCCTAATATGAAATTCCTTTCTGACTGGAATGTCCGTGCTCTTCATCTTGGCGCTGCAATTGCTGCCTTGGCAGCATTGATTTTCCATGTGCTCATGCATATGGGAAGGTATATGCAGGGGAAGAAATTCTATTATTTGACCGGATTAGCACTTGTGCTGACGATTAGCGGCATCTTTGGCCTGCCCTATATAGAACGTTGGTATCATCCGGTAAGTATAAATCTGCAACAGACCATTGAGGGTGAAAAAGTTAATTTCTCTGGTAATGTGCTGATTGTATATTTTAGCCGGGTAGGTAATACGGATTTTCCTAAGCAAGTGGATGCCGTATCTGGTGCTTCTTTGCTGAAGGATAATGAAGTTCTTTTAGGAAATGCTCAGGTTTTAGCTCTTATGATACAGAATGCAATAGGCGGAGATATTGCATCTATTCAGACAGTGGAAAAGTATCCTGGCAGTTATAATGAAACCACTAAGATTGCAGGGGATGAGTTGGCGAAGCAAAGCTTTCCTGTTCTGAAGCATAAGCTGCCGGATTTGGTACAGTATGATACGATTGTACTTGTTTATCCTTTATGGTGGGGGACACTTCCCAGGCCGGTGGCCAGTTTCATGAAGGCATATAATTTCGAGGGGAAGACCATTGTACCAGTCGTAACTCATGGCGGTGGTGGTGCAGGTGATAGCGTGGAAGTGTTGCGAGGGCTGGCAAATGGGAAGGTGGCAGAACCACTGATCGTATACAGCAGCGACATTCCGTTGTTCAGGGACGATGTGACGAATCACTTAAAAAACCTGCATCGCTGAAGCGAGCAAAAATAGTAGTTATAGGCTTCTAACTCCAGTGATCGGGGATCATATAGAAATTGGCAACCGGGAATGGCGTACTGCAATCTGGTGGGAAGGGGTCAATTAGCCGATTGGGGATAAGGACTTTACAATTTGAAATAATATCAGCATAGGAAGACCTTGGAAGTGCTTGTGCGCTAATGGAAATTAAGGGGGATTTATCATGGAAAAAGTAGTTTTGAATAATGGTGTAGAGATGCCAATACTCGGATTTGGCGTTTTTCAAATCAGTGATCAGAAAGAATGCGAACAATGTGTTTATGATGCGATCACAGTAGGCTATCGCCTGATTGATACCGCTGCCTCTTATCAAAATGAAGAAGCAGTCGGCAGAGCAATTAAACGGAGTGGCGTATCGAGAGAAGAATTGTTTATTACCACTAAGCTCTGGGTTCAGGATACTGGTTATGAGAATACCAAGAAAGCATTTGCAAAATCTCTGGACCGGTTGCAACTGGACTATTTAGATTTATATTTAATTCATCAGCCATATGGCGATGTTTACGGCTCTTGGCGCGCTATGGAAGAGTTATACCGTGAGGGAAAAATCAGGGCTATTGGAGTTAGTAACTTCCAAATGGACCGCCTGGTAGACTTAATTGTTCACAACGAAGTAATCCCTGCAGTAAACCAGGTTGAAACACATCCATTCAACCAACAAATCGAAAGTGCCAAACTAATGAAAGAGAACAACGTTCAAATTGAAGCTTGGGCACCTTTTGCAGAAGGAAAGAACAACTTATTCCAAAATGAGGCATTGCTTTCGGTCGCGAAAAGGCATAACAAATCTGTTGCTCAGGTGGTTTTGCGGTGGTTGACACAAAGAGAAGTTGTTGTCATCCCTAAATCTGTACGTAAAGAAAGAATGATCGAGAACTTCAATGTTTTTGACTTTGAATTAAGTCAACAGGATATGGATTTGATTGCTACGCTAGATATGAATCAGAGCCTATTCTTTTCACATCGTGATCCGGAAATGGTAAAAATGCTCGGCACTCGTAAACTCGATATTTAACACACTACAGAAAAGAAGACGAACAAAATTAAGAGGGAGTGCTGTTAAAAACGGCACCCCCTCTTAATTTTATGGGCTTATATTTTGGGCATGTTGCGCCCTCGTGCGTTTTATATCTTCTATAGGCGGAAGACCAAACATGCGAGAATATTCACGGCTAAACTGCGATGGACTCTCATAACCTACCTGAAACGCGACATCCGCGGCATCTGTTGATTCAGCTAATAGTAGGCGTCGTGCTTCCTGCAGTCTCAGTTGCTTTTGGAACTGAATAGGGCTCATAGCGGTTACTTCTTTAAAGTGCCTATGCAGTGAAGGTACACTCATATTTGCTATTTTTGCAAGCTCCTCGATCCGAAAAGACCGACTATAGTTATTCATAATTTTTTCGATAACGTCTTTAATTCGATAGGTAGAGCTACCCTCTATTGCAATTTGCTCCAGCGTAGTTCCATACGGCCCTTGCAGAACTCTATAGAGAATTTCCTTTACGAAAAGAGGAGCGAGTACTGGGATATCCTTAGGATTGTCTGCCAAACGGGCCAACCTTAGCACCGCATCCAACATAGATAACTCAATCTGGCTCACAAACATAGCCCGCTTAGCATTTTCTTTCGGTTTAACTCGATTCCCGAAATCATTTAAAACCTCTATGATTTGTTTCGGCGTAAATTCTAATTTGATAGCCAAGTATGGAATTGTGGGGGATGATTCCACGACTTTACCGATAACCGGCAAGTCGACAGAGGCGACAAGGTAGTCAGTGGGACTGTACCTAAAGCGCTCGTGTGCCAGCCACACATCCTTTACACCCTGAACGACAATACATAGCGAAGGTTTAAAAACTCCGTAAGCAGGTCCAGCAGCAGTAGACTGACGCATAAAGAATAAAGACGGAATAGAAGTCGCATGAACTCCGTCCCGGCCGGAATAACGCTCAATTAGTTTGGCAAGCTCACTGTGTTGTTTGTGTAGTTGATCAGACATAAAGCTCCTCCAGGTTTTTCATCCCTAATTACTACCAGTATAATGCATGCTCGTATATTACGTAAGGGCTGTGAGATGATTAGGCAATAATTTGATATGAATGAGATAACGTTTGTGGGTTAATTTATTGCATAATAAGGATGTTAGAGCGTATTTTATATCTTTGCTATGATTATAGGTAACTAATTTTAGATAGGACTTGATAGAACACTATGAATAATACCTGGAAAATTTACATGCTGGCCATTATCAGTTTCTTGGTCGGTACGTCACAATTCGTTATCGTCGGCATTCTCGATAAAGTCGCAGCTTCTGTCGGTGTATCAGTATCGTCTGCTGGACAGCTTATTACCGTATTCGCGCTCGCCAGCGCAATTGGTACGCCCCTTGTTATGGTAGCTACAACAAAGATGAACCAAGGCAGGCAACTACTATTGGCACTGGCTATCTTATTACTTGGTATTCTCACAATGCTTGTCTTTCAAGGTTTCGGTTTCCTTATGGCCTCTCGCGCCATACTCGGAGTTGGAACAGGTGTCTTTATCGTTACCGCCTATTCGATTACTGCGAATCTGGCTTCTGCCGGAAATCAGGGTAAAGCGATGTCAAACATATCAATGGGCTTTAGCGCGTCACTTGTCTTCGGCGTCCCTATCGGACGCGTTATCGCTGCGGCATATGATTGGCAGACAATCTTTTGGGGCATTGGCCTCTTCGCCCTACTAGGCATGCTAGGCGTTGCATGGACAATTTTGTCCACGGCAGGTGAGCCTCCTAAGCCCCTTAGCATGCAGGTTGCCCAATTAAAGAAGCCGAATGTAGCCATTGCTCTTGGTATCACGTTCTTCGTGTTTATAGGCTACTCAGTGGTCAATACGTATATCGTACCCTTGCTAGCTTCTATTAGGCTGATGAGTGAACAGGAAATGAGCAGTATTCTTTTCTCTTTGGGAATCGCAAGCTTGGTGGGCTCTAAGCTTGGAGGTTTTTTAGCAGATAGGATTGGCATCACTCGTACTCTCGTTGGCAGTATGATTGTTCAAGCGCTCGCTCTCGCGTTGTTGTCAATCACATCTGGTTCGTCAGTCCTTTCCGTTATATTGATTATGCTCTGGGCCACTTCAGCGTGGACGTTCGGGCTGACCCAAAGTTTTAACATAGTCTCACTAGCTCCGGAAGCCTCCGGTATTATGCTAAGTCTGAACAGTTCTTTCGTACAGCTTGGTTTTGCCGCTGGCGCTGGCATTGGGGGACTTGCCGTGGGAGGTTCGTCGGTCATGATAGTTAGTTGGATCGGTGCAGCCTCTGTTGCAGTCGCGGCCTGCATAGCAGCCTTCTCTTTTGGCTTAGTCCGCTCGTTATTAATCGCGCGGTGAAGTAGGACCTTTCTCGGAAGCGATAAAAGAGTATATACTGACTGCGATCACTATGTCAGAGGTGCTTATCGATGATAAAGACTAAGCTAATCGTCATTATTGTACAATTGTTGGTCTTGATGCTAGTTATTACAGGCTGTGAGGGGCAAGAGAATGTTATCCGTGCTACGCCTAACAGTACGAAAGATGTGGCAAATTCGTCTGGTAATGAAATTTTAAATAAAGAAGGAAACGTGATGGGAATTTATACCCATTTAAAAACCATTGATACTGTCCAAGATGTTGTAAACCACCCTGCATTTAAAGGCTTTGGCCAGTTTATACTGCCGCTCGACCGGGGGATATATGACAAGAGTATGCAGCTAAACCGTGTGGCTTCGCTTTTGCCTTATCACGGTTATGTAGACCCTAACGCAGTTTTGGGCACAATCAATTATATGATTGACAAAGTGGGCGCTGGTGAAACCATATTCTACGACTTTTACACCGAGCAGCAGAAGAAGGTGGAGCCCACCAAAAATTCTACTGGCCTTTTCTTCTTTCGCGGAAAACCGGGAGCGCCGTTTGCCATTATATGCCCCGGTGGCGGATTTTCCTATGTCGGTTCCGTTCATGAAGGATATCCGTATGCGATCGAACTGAGTAAGAAAGGATATAATGCTTTCGTCTTGCAATACCGCGTGGGCGGGGAACGTACGGCCTGCGAAGATTTAGCAGCAGCTTTATCTTATATTTTCAAGAATGCAGATAGGTTAGGCGTTAGCACAAATGATTACTCTTTATGGGGCAGTTCAGCAGGCGCAAGGATGGCAGCTCGGCTAGGTTCTACTGGCGCTGCCGGTTATGGAGGGGATGATCTTCCACGCCCGCGTACTGTAGTCATGGCATATACCGGCCATTCGGACTTTTCCAGAAATGACCCGCCGACCTTCATCACGGTGAGCGCGAATGATAGTATTGTCAATGTGTCAACCGTTGAAAGGCGTATGGCAGCCATGAGAAGCGGCGGAATAGAAGTTGAGTACCGTAAATATAAGAGCGCGGGTCATGGTTTTGGGCTCGGTATTGGGACAGATGCTGAGGGCTGGGTACAGTATGCTATTGAATTTTGGGAAAAATATATGTCTGAGTAAGGAGATGTTTAACTATGAGTTTCACTATGTATGTACCTACGAAAATTTTATTTGGTGCAGGAATGCTGAGCGAGCTTCACAAACAGGAACTGCCGGGTAAAAAGGCATTGATCGTAATTTCTAATGGCAAGTCAACAAGAGCTAATGGCTATTTGGCGCGAGCGGAAGAACAACTCCGCCTGGCTGGCGTGGAATCGGTTGTGTTTGATAAAGTGCAGCCGAATCCGGTGAAGGATCAGGTGCTGGAAGGCGCTGCTTTTGCTAAGGCAAATAGCTGTGATTTCGTGGTTGCTCTTGGCGGCGGCAGCTGCATTGACGCAGCCAAGGCAATCGCTATTATGGCGGTAAATAACGGTGATCTGTGGGATTATGTCGCCAGCGGCACCGGCAAGAAAAAAACAATTGGTACTGAGCCGTTGCCGATTGTCGCCATTAGCACAACAGCAGGAACAGGTTCCGAGGCGGATGCCGGTTGTGTGATTACCAATCCGGCAACGAACGAGAAGGTCGGCATCAAGACGCCGGCGCTTTTCCCGAAGCTTTGCATTGAGGATATAGAACTGATGAAGAGCGTGCCGCCGATGCTTACGGCATATCAGGGTTTTGATGCGCTAAGCCATAGCTTGGAAGGCTATGTTTCCCAATTTGCCAACCTCATGAGCGATATGTATGCCATCACAGCGATTGAACATGTCGGATGCTATTTGGCTCGCGCGGTCAAAGACGGCAGTGATATGGAAGCCAGAGAACATGTGGCTTTTGGGAATATTCTGTCCGGCACGGTCATGTGTGTCGGCACAACTTCCAGTCAGCATTCTCTGGAACATGCATTATCGGCTTATCATGAAAATCTGCCGCATGGCGCAGGCCTCATCATGCTCAGCCGCGCCTATTTTACGAATATCATTGAGCATCATGTATGTGATGAACGCTTTATACGCATAGCTAAAGCCATGGGCATGGAGGATGCCAAGGAGCCAATGGATTTCATCACGGTGCTGGGAAAACTCTTACAGGATTGCGGCGTAGCCGATTTAAAGATGAGCGACTATGGAATTACGCCAGCTGAATTTCCGAAAATGGCTGATAATGCGATGGGGCCGATGGGCGGACTATTTGCCTGTGACCGTATACGGCTGACCAAGGAAGATTGCATCGCAATCTATGAGAAATCGTATAAATAACGTGGAGGTTTAAAATGAAGAAGCTCTTAATCCTGGCTTTGTCCAGCCTTATGATTTTTTCTCTGACTGCTTGCGGTAATAGCAACGCTGTAAACTCAGTCTCTTCCCAAAAGCCTGCAGCAGATGTTACAGACAAAGCAACTGCGGCAAGTGCCAAGACTTCAGAAAACATAACCGCAAATGGCAAAGGTAAAAAGATTCTTGTAACCTATTTTTCCCATAGCGGAAACACGCGCAGAGTCGCTGAGCAAATCCACAATCTTGTTGGCGGCGATATGTTTGAGATCAAGACGGTCGCGCCTTATCCAACAGGCTACCAAGAAAGCGTCGAGGCTGCCAAGAAGGAAAAAGAAACAGATGGCAGACCCCAGCTTTCTGCTAAAGTAGATAATATGGCCAGCTATGATGTGGTTTTTGTAGGGTATCCCATCTGGTGGCATACAGCGCCTATGCCGGTTTACACCTTCCTGGAAGCCTATGATCTTTCCGGCAAGACGGTAATTCCATTTTGTACAAGCGGTGGCAGCGATATCGCAGAAAGTATGGCGGCCATCAATAGTCTTTGTCCGAAATCCAATATATTGGAAGGACTTACGGCTAATGATGCTAATACAATCGAGCCATGGCTGTCCAGAATTGGTATGCGCTAAGTATAATACAGAAAGAAGCTGAAAACATGGAAAAACGAATGTTAGGTAAAAGCGGTTTAGAGGTTTCGGCAATTGGGCTGGGCTGCATGGGCATGAGCCACGGCTATGGTTCGGCCTCGGATAAAAAAGAAGCCATCGCCGTCATTCATCGGGCAATTGATTTGGGCGTGACTTTTTTTGATACGGCAGAGATTTACAATGACAATGAAATCTTGGTAGGTGAAGCATTGGCTTCCTATCGCGATAAGGTAGTTATTGCGACAAAGTGCGGCATTAAAAACATCAACGGGAAACAGGTAGTGGACGGACACCCGGAAGAGATACGTAAGTCGGCGGAAACGTCTTTAAAACGCCTAGGGGTTGATGTAATCGATCTCTATTATCTGCACAGGGTGGATATAAACGTTCCCATCGAAGATGTGGCGGGAGCCATGAAGGAACTGATGCAGCAAGGAAAAATTCGCCATTGGGGACTTTCGGAAGCGGGAGTAAAGACGATTCGCCGTGCGCATGCAGTATGCCCGTTAGCCGCGATTCAAAGTGAATATTCCATGATGTGGCGTCAGCCAGAGATAGAATTGTTGCCTGCACTGGAAAAACTGGGAATCGGCTTTGTTCCCTTCAGCCCGTTAGGAAAGGGGTTCCTGACAGGAACTATTCAGAAGGATGCAAGTTTCGGCAGTTCAGATTTTCGCAGCATTGTTCCCCGTTTTACACCTGAAAACATTAATGCAAATCAAGTACTCGTAAATCTCGTAAAAGAAATAGCTGCTGACAAGAAGGCAACGCCGGCGCAGATTGCACTCGCCTGGGTACTCGCGCAGAAGCCATGGATCGTTCCGATTCCGGGAACCCGCAAAATGAATCGATTGGAAGAAAACTTAGGGGCGGTCAACCTACAACTGTCTGAGCAGGAACTTGCCGCTTTAAATGCAGCGCTTGATAAAATTAAGGTGTCTGGAGATCGCTATCCAGCGGGATCTGATGCGGCCACGCGGGTAGGAAAATAGTTTATAGCAACTAAAATCATAAATAATTTTTGATGAAGGGATGAGAACAGGTGAAAGTAGTATTAGTCAACGGTAGTCCGCATGAAAAGGGCTGTACTTACACGGCGCTTAAGGAAGTAGCTGATACCTTAGAAAAAGAAGGGATCGGCACGGAGTTCGTTTGGGTTGGCAATAAGCCTCTGTCTGGCTGTATTGCCTGTAAGACTTGTGTAGAAAAGAAAAAATGCGTTTTTGATGATAGAGTCAATGAATTCCTTACTATTGCAGCAGGCTATGACGGTTTCATTTTTGGGACGCCGGTTCATTGGGCAGCGGCAAGCGGCGCAATAACCTCTTTTATGGATCGTGCATTCTATGCTGATCACTGTGGCGGCAGAAAATCCTTTTATCTAAAGCCGGCCGCAGCGGTCATGTCGGCAAGACGTGCCGGAACGACGGCGACTTACGATCAGATGAATAAGTATTTCGGATTATTGCAAATGCCGATTATATCGTCGCAATATTGGAATATGGTGCACGGAGCAAAGCCGGAAGACGTAAAAGAGGATTTGGAAGGCTTGCAGACCATGCGCACACTGGCACGAAATATGGCATTCTTCCTAAAATGCAAAGATGCTGGTTTGAAAAATGGTGTATCATTACCAGAACAGGAAGCTGGTATTTATACAAATTTTATCCGTTAAATCGGTCTCAAAAGTTTGACACAAAGATACTTGTTAGCTCGTTAATCCTGAACGAACCGCCGTATGCCAGACCGGCTTGTACGGTGGTGTTGGAAGGTCGGCGGTTAGTCACCGCCCCCTATCCAGATTGCGAACATAACGTGCCGTTACTAATTGACGCTGTCAAGGTAACGGCATTTTTTGATGTTTCTGGATTATCGGACGATGTTTCCAGCAAGTTAAGGTCAGCGAGTATCAGCAATTGCGGGACATTACAGTGTGGCAGTTTAAGTTTGTTGGCCAAAACTTGCAGATTTCTATTCTAGAGAGAAATAAATCGGCGGGAATGTCAAAATAAAGTGAAAGGGGCAGTTGGACTAAGCAAAATTAGTGAGGTAGTAAAAAAAATAACTCTCGTGGGATTGCCTTAAAATTTGTGGTAATTCTTAATGCAACAGTCTTTTTGCTTTCTTGTCAAGGGTTGTACTGAAATAGTAGAATAAATGTTAGAAGTTGGCAAATATACGATGCGGAGGTGCAATATGATAAAACAAATCCGGTATTTTCAAGCAGTTGTTCACTATAAAAATTTTACGGAAGCCGCGGAGGAATGTTATATTTCACAGTCGGCAATTTCCCAGCAGATTCAGGCTTTGGAGCGTGATCTTGGAGTTAAGCTCCTTCATCGTGAAAAACGTAAATTTTCATTGACACCGGCGGGTGAATATTTTTACCGGAAAAGCCTGATGCTCATTGATGATTTTGAGAGGATATGTCAGGAAACTGTCCGCATTGAACATGGTGGGGAAAAGAAATTGCGCGTTAGCTATTTGAAACATTATGCCGGACGTGAGTTGCAACTCGCCATAGCTGATTTTACAGCAAAGTATTCGTCAATCGGCATTCAAATTACAAATGGTACACATGAGGAGTTATATGATTTTCTGCGTATGGGGCAGTCTGATATTGTTATCAATGACCAACGCCGTGCACTTTCCGATGCGTATGTGAATTATAAATTGACGACAAGCTATGTCTATGTTGAGATTGCCACCAGAAATGCGATTGCTGAGCTTCCGTCAGTTACGACGGATGAGCTGAAAAATATGCCATGTATTCTCATTTCTTCTCGTGAGCAGCAAGCGAATGAGCAGGAATATCATCGGAATGTTATTGGTTTTAGCAGCGATTTCATTTTTGCCGATAGCCTGGAGGAGGCTCGTCTCATGGTGGTGAGCAATAAGGGCTTTATGCCGGTTGAGTTTACCGCAAAGCCGGAGCAGAACGGTACAACCGTCCGTTATGTGCCGCTTTTGCGCGACGACAGGCAGATAAAGCGTGACTATTATGCTTTTTGGCGCGTAGGCAATGACGAAAATCATATCGAAGAATTTGCGGCATTGCTCAAGGAGAAGTTCCTGCAGGCTGATGCGGGAGATCGCGAACAATAAATGGAGACTTAATTCAGACGGCGTTTTGACGTCGCCTGAATTCTAGTCGAAATTATCCAGGGACTTAGCCGCCCTTACTCCCGCTTGTATAAGTAAGCCTTGGGTCCGGAGACCCTTAGAGCGGGTTAGTCATCGGATAAAATGCCGTGTGATTTTGAAGACTGTATTCAAGATATTTGAGTACAGTCTTTTTTAGTCTACCAGAATTTATAACTAAATTTTATTGACATAAGAACGACTAAGGCTTCTGCCGGCGACGCACCCAGATGGTGCTAGTGACGATTGCGCCATGGAGGGCATAGCAATTCGGCCGACCTGAGGGACTTGGCACAAGCCAAGTCTTTTCTTATAAGTTTTTCTTATGGCAAAGGTCGTAAAAGCGAATTGTACCTGATTTGGCGAGAAGGTAAAATAAAAGCAAAGATAAAAGCTTTGTTATAGCGGCTGCACACGATGTCCATTCCATATCAATATTGAGGTTATTTTGAGCGATAAGTGAAGTTTGATGGATTGTGTGGCATCACAAGTCGAAATATAACAGGAATAAGATGGAGGTAAATGTTTGAAACGAAATTTGTTGAATACAGTTATTGCCCTTCTGGGCTTAGTACTGATGAATTACCGCTTTACGGGAAACTTGCCACATGAATTGTTAGGAAGCGTATTTCTGATTTTAGTCCTTTGGCATAACGGGCTAAATCGGCGATGGTATACAACATGGTTTAAAGGAAAGCAGAATAGCCGAGGTATTCTTTTAAATGTCATAAATATCTTTTTTGTGGCAGCGATGTTGGTGACGATTATTTCGGGCTTTTTAATTTCCCAAAGTATTTTTCCATATGTCACTTTGCGCGGTGCAAATGCGATTTTTGTGCATGGACTGCATCAGGGGGCTGCGTATGCAAGCTTCATTCTCATGGGCATTCATCTGGGAATGCATTGGGAAACGCTATGGATTCGTTTGAAACGCTGGCTGGGATCGGAGAAGTCTAAAAAGAGCATCCGCATAGCAGGCAATATTTTCGCCGCCTGCGTTGTCTTATATGGAATCGATGCTTCTTTTGCGAATAGAGTTGGTTCTAACTTGATGATGGAGCATATGCCAAAAATGCGGGGACAGGCATCGGTATTGCGGTTTTTTACTGATTTTCTTGCGATTTTTGGCTGTTATACGGCAATTACTCATTATGTACTTTCTTTGTTAAAGAAAGTAACGAAAGAATAAGCATATGTGAAAAATTTAGATACAAGTAATTTTAGGGGGATAAATTATGGCAATCACAAAATTTTCTCAGGAATATCATGAAAAAATGTTTCCGGGTTATAAGTCCAGATTTTTGGAAACGGATCCGGAGTTCATTGAGCGGTTTGATAATTTCGCCTTTGATGAAGTTGTCAATCAGGATGATTTGGATGACAGGTCGCGTTTTATGGCAATTTTAGCGACGCTGCTCGGCTGTCAGGGTTTCGATGAGTTTCGGGCTATACTTCCGGCCGCTTTGAATTTCGGCGTAACGCCGGTGGAGATAAAAGAGATTGTTTACCAGTCGGTTGCGTATCTCGGTATCGGTCGTGTGTTCCCGTTCCTTAAAGCGGTCAATGAAATATTTACAGCACGCGGTATCAAACTGCCACTCGAGCCGCAGGCGACTACGACGACGGAGAATCGCCGTGAAGCTGGTACGCAGGCACAGGTAGATATTTTTGGTGACAATATGAAAGATTTTTGGAAGTCTGGTCCGGAGGAAACGCGCCATATCAACTATTGGCTGACGGACAATTGTTTTGGTGATTACTATACTCGAAAAGGACTTGATTACAAGCAGCGTGAGATGAGTACCTTTTGCTTTATCGCAGCTCAGGGCGGATGCGAACCGCAGCTCATCGCCCATGCCGCAGCCAATATGCGTCTGGGCAACGACCGGGAATTTCTGATTAAAATTATTTCCCAGTGCGTGCCATACATCGGCTATCCGCGCAGCCTCAATGCGCTGAATTGTGTAAATGAAGCGGCGAAAAAGGCAATCTGACCATTGAAGCAAAAAACTCTCCTGATGACTTATGTCAGGAGCGTTTTTTGCTTCTGGCTTGGGCGTAGTTAAATGGTGACGAGTGAATTGCCTCAAGCCATACAAATCGGAAGATAAGTTTTTCTTATGGATAAGGCCATAAATGCGAATTGCTCCTATCTTGGGGGTGCGGTAAAATGCAATCAGAAACAAGGAAATGAATAAACAGCATGAGGTCATAAAAATAATTAAGAGTTTTTATAGAAAGTTTTAAGGGAGACTATATGATGCGTACATGGTTATTTACAGGTATTTCCAGTGGATTTGGCAATGAGATGACGAAACAGATTTTGGCGAAAGGTGATCGGGTTATTGGCACGGTTCGCAATACGAAAAAAGTCAAGGAACTCATTGAAAAATATCCGGACACATTTGACTGTCAGATTCTTGATGTGACGGATGTGGCGGCTGTTCATGGGACGGTGTCGGATGCTTTTGACAAATATGGCAGAATTGATGTTGTTGTCAGCAATGCTGGTTATGGCCTTTTTGGTTGTGCTGAGGAACTTTTGGATGTTGAGGTTGACCATATTATCGCTACGAATCTTACGGGCTCCATTCAGTTGATTCGCTCGGCTTTGCCGTATATGAGATTGCAGGGTGGTGGACGTATCATCCAGATTTCATCGTATGGCGGACAGGTTGCTTATCCGGCAAACTCCATGTATCATGCGACAAAGTTCGGCATTGAGGGATTCTGTGAAGCGGTAGTTCAGGAGGTAGCTCAGTTCAATATCGGTGTAACGATTGTCGAACCGGGCGGTGCGCGTACTGAGTTCCGTTATGGCAGTGCAAAAGTAGCAAACCTCATGCCGGAGTATGAGTCCTGCCATGGCTTCCTCAATATGCTTGACGCGTCTAAAGGGCTGGCTCCTGGCGATCCAGCTAAGATGGCACAGCGCATTATTGAGAGCGTTGACAAGAATCCGGCACCACTCCGTATGGTGCTCGGCTCCCAGGCACTCAAAGCAACGATTGAACGGCTTGAAGAGCGCGTTGCAGATTATAAGACGCAGAAAGAACTCGCAGCTTTTACGGATTCAAGGATTAATGTTTAATAAGATAAAAACGTGTGGATTTCAATTAAAACGGGGAGGGCTTGTCATGAACAAGAATACTAATGCTGTAGGAGAATGTAAGGTATCAAATTTATGGAAGGCTATCATGCCGCGAACCGCAAAGGCAGCTGTATTGACAGCATTGTTACTGATTGGAACAGCAACGATTTCAGGAACGACCGTACAAGCGGCTGATGCATTGCAGAATGATGTCCCAGTGAACGAAATTACACAAGCATTGGAGAGAGCTGGCGGTACGGTATTTCCTATTGGCCAGCCTAATACAGCTTATGAAAAATATTTTACGGGAAAGAGCTATGTGCAGTCCTTATCTGATGGCGGCGTACCAATATTCAATGTGACATTTTCTAGAGGTGCGCATACGTATTGGCATATTCACCATAAAACTTGCCAAATCTTGGTTGCTGAATCAGGGAAAGGCTATTATCAAATCTGGGGCGAATCAGCGAAGGAACTTCATCCTGGTGAAACTGTTACCATTCCAGAAGGTGTCAAGCATTGGCATGGTGCAGCACCGAACAGTATGTTTCAGCATATTGCAATCATGGAGCCGGTGCAAGATGCTTCTACGGAGTGGCTGGAACCCGTAGATACAGACGAGTATAATGCCTTGAAATAATGCAGGAGGAGCAGAGATGAAAAAGAAAATTGTTGGTACAGGCGTATTCACGTTTTTTGCGGCTGCGGTCTATATGATGTCCTGCTTGTTATGCATAGCCAATAGCAACTACGTTTCCCCAGAGGACTATGCGAGGATGTCACAGGAAATTGTAGAGCAGAGTATTGAAATGGAAGCAAATCGTTAAGAGGGAGATGATTTTAATGAAAAAGGTACTTATATTGGTGATATCGCTTATGATGACAGTCTTATTCGCTGCCTGCGGTAATGCGACAGAAAAAAATAATAGTTCGGGTTTGTCGGCGGAAAAAGTGGGGTTGTCTTCATCGGCTGAAAAGACGGATGGTGCGGCAACGGCTGAGAAAGTTGCTGGCAAGAAGATTTTAGTCGCGTATTTTTCTCGTACGGGTGAAAACTATGAAGTAGGCAATATTACAAAAGGAAATACGCATATCGTTGCGGATATGATTGCGGAGGCGACAGGCGCAGATACGTTTAAAATCAAAACGGTGAAGCCATATCCGACAAATTATCGGGAATGCACAGAGATCGCAAAGCGGGAACTTGCAGATGAAGCACGTCCTGAGCTTGCCACTAAAGTAGAAAACATGCAGGACTATGATGTGATTTTCCTCGGCTATCCGATTTGGTGGGGCGATATGCCGATGGCGGTTTATACGTTCATCGAAAGCTATGATTTTTCCGGCAAGACGGTCATTCCATTCAGCACCGCCGCAGGCAGCGGTCTTTCCGGTACAGACCGAAATGTTGCTAAAGCCTGCAAGGGTGCAAATGTTTTGGAAGGTTTGGGCATCGAAGGAAAAATGGCGCAGAATGAGCCGGATAAAGTCAGACCAAATGTAACGGAATGGCTTGCCAAGCTCGGATTTGCTGCGAAAAAATAAAATAATGCTTCACTGATTATTTACATGTATAAAAAGAAAGGGAGAATGTAACAATGAAGGATTTCGTTTTTCAAAACACAACAAAAATTTATTTTGGCAAAAACCAGTTAGGTCATTTAGGTGAGGAAATCAAACCATACGGCTCGCGTATATTGCTCGTATACGGAGGCGGTTCAATCAAGCGTATCGGGCTTTATGAGAAAGTCAGGAACGAACTTAAGTCAAAAGGACTTACTGTATTTGAACTAGCCGGCGTTGAGCCGAATCCACGTCATACGACTGTAAACAAAGGCGCCGATATTTGCAAAAAGGAAAAGATTGATGTCATTCTCGCTGTTGGTGGCGGCTCGACAATTGACTGCTCTAAGGCGATTGCCGCAACAAGATATTATGATGGTGATTGCTGGGATCTTGTTACCGGGAAAGCACCTGTCACTCAGGCACTTCCGCTATTTACTGTATTGACGATTGCGGCGACTGGTTCGGAAATGGACTGTGGTGGGGTCATCAGCAATGTAGAAACCAATGAAAAACTAGGCTTGGTAGATCCGCTGCTTCAGCCGAAAGTTTCTTTCCTTGATCCGACCAATACTTTTTCTGTCAGTGCCTATCAGACGGCTTGCGGCAGCGTAGACATCCTTTCTCATATTTTTGACTGTTTCTATTTTGCCGATGATGAAGGCAAGATGGATATGATTGACCGTGTTATGGAAGAAGTCATTAAAACTGTAGTAAAATATGCGCCAATTGCTATCAAGGAGCCTGGTAACTATGAGGCAAGGGCAAATCTGATGTGGGCAGCTTCCTGGGCTCTTAATGGTTTCCTTGGAACGGGTACGGTTATGGCGCCGACATGCCATATGATTGAGCATGAAGTATCCGCGTTTTATGATATTACGCATGGCCACGGACTAGCTATTCTCACGCCGCATTGGATGGAATATATCCTGGATGAGACGACTGCACCGCAGTTCAAGAAATTTGACGTGAATGTCTTTAATGTTGATGCGTCACTTTCTGATATCGAAGGGGCGAGAGAAGCTATTGCGAGATTTAAAGATTTCGTGTTCAATACGCTCGGTCTCAAGAGCAGATTGTCTGACCTGGGTGTTGATGACAAGAATTTTGCCGCTATGGCAAACAAGGCTTGCCCCAATGGAATATTGGCAGGGTATAAAAAGCTGACGCCGTCAGATATTGAAGCCATTTTTAAGATGAGCTTATAAGCAGATGAATTTTGCGTAAGGCAAAGTAGATAGGACAATATTTGGTGCTAAGGAGATGAAAGGAGAAGTTCATTGAAAAAATTCTTTACGATAATGTCGTTCGCGGTGGCAATCATCGCGGCAATGGCAGGGTGCTCATTTGGTTCACAAGGAGGGACGGGTTCTTCGGATGCCGCCGAAGAAAAAAATAATATGGAAGCAGAAACAAAACAGACTATTTCAGATGGCAAACATCGTATAAAGTTGACATTCGATGGCGGCGAGGCTGTCGTTGTATTGGAAGATAATGCGGCAGCTCGTGACCTTATGGCAAAGCTGCCGATGACACAGACGTTTGAAGATTTCAATGCGATTGAAAAGATTTGCCGCCTACCGGATAAAATAGTAATCGACGGGGCTCCAATGGGCGTTGATCCGGATGTTGGCGATGTCACGCTATATGTACCGTGGAATACGCTGGTATTCTATTACAAAGACTATGGCTATAATAAAGATCTCGTTCCTATCGGGCATATCGAATCCGGGCTGGATAAACTCAAAGCAATGGGTGATAAGTTTACCGTAAAAATGGAAAAACTTGCAGAGAATGCCGCAGGAAAAACGAAAATTACTTTAACTGCCGGGGATACGGTCATTGAGGCTGAGCTCGATGACAATGAAACATCGAAAGATTTTATCGCAAGTTTGCCGATTACGCTGCCGATGAAGCGCTACGATGACCGTGAATACTATGGTCATATTGCAAAGCTCTCAGAAAATGGTCCTTCGATACCGGATTTTTTCAATGGTGATGTGACATATCATCCAGGCGGACCATCGTTTGCAGTTTTCTTCGGCAGGGAAGAAGACTCATATCAGCCGGGGCTTATCCGCATGGGGCGGATTACTTCAGACTTATCGTTATTTGGCAAACTCGGCGAATCGCCAGCGGTGCGCATCGAAGTGAAAAAATAATGGACAAAAAGAAATACACAATGTTCTTGACTTGGAGTTAACTTTAGGTTGTACAATAAGCGTGGATATAAATGGAGACTTAATTCAGACGGCGTTTTGACGCCGCCTGAATTCTAGTCGAAATTATCCAGGGACTTAGCCGCCCTTACTCCCGCTTGTAGAAGCGGGAGTCTTAGAGCGGGTTAGTCATCGGATAAATTATCAGAAAGAGTAGGAGGGGCATTTTATGGGGATTTCAAGACGTGATTTTGTCAAATTGGCCGGTACCGCAGCGGTTGGGGCAGCTCTGTCTAGCTTTGGCGGAGTGGAGAAAGTGCTTGCGCAGGCACCTGTTGTCGGCAGTACAGATGTAACCGGTGGAAGTACGGCTGGTTCTACAGCGAAAGTTTATTTTACAAAACACATTGATGCAAAGCATTTGATTCGGTTGTACGACAAAATCAACGAGGGCATCTATGGCAAAGTTGCAATCAAATTGCATACCGGTGAACAGCATGGTCCGAATATTTTGCCGCATGATATGGTCAAGGCTTTTCAGGCGCACGTTTTTGATAGTGCAATCGTTGAAACGAATACAATGTATACAGGTGATCGCAATACTACCGAGAAGCATCGCAAGACGCTGGAAGTCAACGGATGGACATTCTGTCCGGTGGATATCATGGACGAGGAAGGCACGGTTATGCTGCCGGTTCGCAATGCGCTTCACCTTAATGAAGTATCGATGGGCGGCCATATCGTGAACTACGATTCGATGATTGTACTCACACATTTCAAGGGTCATGCATCCGGCGGCTTTGGCGGCTCACTCAAGAATATCGCTATTGGTTGTGCTGATGGAAAGATTGGCAAGCGTATGGTGCATGGATTTAACAAGTCAACGGAGCCGCAAGGCTCGGATTGGCACGATTCAATGGCAACGAAGGATTTGTTCATGGAAAACATGGCAGATTCCGGTAAAGCAACGATTGATTATTTCGGCAAACATATCATTTTCCTCAACGTCCTGCGCCGTATGTCGGTAGACTGCGACTGCGCCGGTGTGGCTGCGGCAGAGCCAACGATTCCGGATATCGGCATTTTGGCATCGACAGACATCCTGGCAATTGACCAGGCATCGGTAGATATGGTCTATGCAAAACCGGAAAATGAGAGACATGATCTCGTGGAGCGTATTGAATCACGTCATGGCCTGCATCAGCTGGATGCTATGCACAAACTGAAAATGGGCAACGATAAATATGAATTGATTTCTATTGACTAAGCTGGCTTTTCTTCCCTCGGTGGATATAGAAATAACAATACATAAGTTTTTCTTATGCAAAGCAGCGCAAATCCAAATTGGTTTGTGACTGGAAAGGGAATAGAATGTATCTGTAAGTAAGATTTGATACTTGAACAGGGGGAAATATAGATATGAAAAAAGATGTTGTTGTTTTAATCGGGGCAGGTTCTATCGGGTTGGCTATTGCACGCCGTGTAAGTGTGGGAAAGCATGTAGTGGTAGCGGAGACCATGCGAAGTCAGTTGCCGAGACGCTTTATAATGCAGGATTTGCTTCAACGGCGGCGCATGTCGACATTTCTTCACGTGAATCCATTCAGCAACTCGTCAAAACGGCTGAAGAGAGTGGTCGGGTAAAAAACATCATCGTTGGTGCTGGCGTTTCACCGTCGCAGGCACCGATTGAGACGATTTTGAAAGTTGATCTTTATGGTACGGCAGTTATTCTTGAAGAATTTGGCAAGGTCATTGTTGAAGGCGGTTCGGGTATTGTTATTTCTTCGCAGTCCGGTCATCGCCTTGGAGTGTTGCCGCCTGAGCAGAGTGAGCAGCTTGCTGTGACGCCGACCGAGGAACTTTTAAGCCTGCCCATGCTACAGCCGGGCGAGGTTCGTGACACTCTTCATGCCTATCAGCTTTCGAAACGTTGCAATGTCCTGCGTGTTATGTCTGAGGCAGTGAAATGGGGGCACCGCGGTGCGCGTATCAACTCAATTAGCCCGGGCATCATCATCACGCCACTTGCCCATGACGAACTCAACGGACCGCGTGGCGCAAGCTATCGTAAAATGCTCGATCTTTGCCCGGCAAAAAGAGCAGGTACGCCGGATGAAGTCGCCAATCTGGCGCATCTCCTGATGATGGAAGATGGTGCATTTATCAGCGGCAGTGATTTCCTGATTGACGGCGGCACGACGGCAGCGTATTGGTATGGTGACCTTGCCTATTTGCAGAAAAAGTAGTGGACTGATGCTTTGGAGAAGATGAAAAAACTTAGACGAGTTAGGAAAAAATATTTGCATAAAAAGATATATAATCTCTCATTTTAATGAGGTTAGCGTCAAAACGCAGATATTATTTAAATTTGAAAGCCTCTGATTTCCTGTATAAAGTAAGGAAATCAGGGCCTTTTTCTTTCTTATAGATTGAACAGAACAATAAGTAAAAAATATTCCCTAAATACTTGACTTGGACTAAACTCTAAGTGGTAGACTGGATTCATCAAGTCAAGAAACCATTTTGGCTAGTATATCAGTCATGAAAAAAATGGGGGAGGTGTTCTATGAAAGTTATTATTTTTGGAGCTACTGGAATGATAGGACAAGGTGTCTTGCGGGAATGTCTGCTTGACGAAGAAGTAGAAACGGTTCTTGCAATTGGACGTAGCATAACAGGAATCCAGCATGAGAAGCTGCGCGAGCTTACGCACAATGATTTTCAGGATTTATCTGCAATTGAAAGTGATTTGTCGGGGTATGATGCATGCTTATACTGCCTTGGCGTAAGTTCAGCAGGTATGGCGGAGCAGGACTATCATCGCGTAACTTATGCCATTACGCAAGCGGTGGCGCAGACATTGGTTAAACTTAACGTTAATATGACATTTATATACGTATCAGGAGCAGGTACCGACAGCACTGAGCAAGGACGTACAATGTGGGCGAGAATAAAAGGTAAGACAGAAAACATGCTGTTAGGTTTGCCATTTAAGTCAGCGTATATGTTTCGACCTGCATTTATTCAGCCAAAGCATGGGATTGTTTCAAAGACAAAGTTGTATAGAGTGCTATATACTATGCTTGGGAATTTTTACCCTCTATTGAAAGTGCTTTTTCCGAAGTATGCTACAACAACTGAGATAATGGGACGTGCAATGATTAGAGCAGCTAAAAAGGGTGTTGCCAAACGGGTGCTGGAGACCGAAGATATTAATAATATCGGACTGTAATTTTACTCAATTCCCAAAAGACGCTTGACTTAGAGTTGGCTCCAAGTGATGGGCTGGAGCTAAGGCGGTAAATATGACGATTGAAAGATGAGTTAAGCAATAAGGGAAAAGGGAATTAAGGGTTGGCGCATATGAAGAAAATATACTTTATATTATTGGTTATTATCGTGCTCCTTGCATTCTTTGGTGCGCAGACACAATTGTTTTCAGCAAAAAAAGATAGTCCGGCAAATATGGAAAAAGCAAATGAAGAGCAAATAAAATCGCTTTCACCAGCAAGAAAAATTCTTGTGGTTTATTTTTCGCATTCTGGCAGTACACGCGAAATTGCCAATCAAATTCGCGAAAGCGTCGGTGGCGATATTGTTGAAATCCAGACAGTAGATCCGTACCCAAGCAATTACGTTGCACTTGTGATGCAAGCAAAGCAAGAAAGAGAATCAGATTATAAACCCGCACTGAAAACCAAAATTAAAAATATCGAATCGTACGATGTGATTTTCATTGGCTCGCCGATTTGGGGCGGGACGATACCTCAGCCGGTTGTAACGTTTTTGTCGGAATATGATTTGTCCGGGAAAACCATTGTGCCGTTTTGCACGCACGGCGGATACGGTGAAGGGCAAAGCTTTACGGATATTGCAAAACTTAGCCCGCAATCAACTGTTCTCGAAGGTTTTGCAATTGAGGGCAATAAAGTAAAAACAGCGCAACCCGAGATAGCTAAATGGCTAAGTAAAATTATAGAATAAAATAGTTATATTGACGACAAAACACAATTAACGAAAAGAGGATGATACAAATGAGCAAAAAAGTAGTAGTGCTGTTCGCTAGCCCGAGGAAAGGCGGAAATTCCGACCTCTTATGCGATCAGTTTATGCTTGGAGTAAAAGAAACAGGCATATGAAATGGGTAAAAGCGTTTAAAATGGAGGAACAGGCTTGGAGCAGAAAACTGTAGCAACGAAAAAGCTATTTACGAATCAGGATTTATTCAAATTGTTTTTGCCAGTTATTATAGAGCAGTTTTTGGAATATCTGGTAGGATTGATAGACTCAATCATGGTAGCACATGTCGGGGAATCAGCCATGTCTGGTGTGTCTTTGGTCGATTTCGTCATGGCATTGTTCATTAGTCTGTTCGCTGCTTTGTCTACCGGTGGTGCAGTCATTGCGGGACAGTATATAGGCAGGAAGCAGATGGAAGAATCAAGAGAAGCAGCGAATCAACTAGTATGGTTTTCCGGTGCCATATCCGTCATAATCATGGTCATGGTCTATTTAGGGAAACCGCTTATTTTAAATGACCTGTTCGGGCAGATTACAGATGAAGTACGCAGGGATGCGAATACCTACCTGATGATTACAGCAGTATCCATTCCGTTCCTTGCACTATATAATGCGGGAGCTGCAATATTTCGTACTATGGGTAATTCAAAACTGCCTATGAATGTTATGTTATATATGAACATAGCACACGCAGTAGGAAATGCAATACTTATTTACGGCTTTCACTTTGGCGTAGAGGGTGTTGCTATACCGACCTTGCTATCACGTATCGCGGCTGCAGCTATTATTATCACATTGGCTTTAAATAAAAATCGATCTTTATATATAAAGAAAAATTTAAAACACAAATTTAACTGGCCGATGATCAAAAGAATTTTAAGCATAGGTGTTCCATATGGACTAGAAAATGGTTTGTTCTATCTGGGAAGAATTATTGTGCTTAGTCTTGTTGCTATGTTTGGTACGGCATCAATTGCGGCAAATGCGGTGTCAGGTACTATTGTAATGTTTCAAGTGCTGCCAGGTATGGCAATTGGTCTTGGTTTAACTGTAGTTATTTCAAGATGTGTCGGTGCAGGGGATTATGGACAGGCTAAATATTACACAAAAAAGGTTGTGGGTATTGTGTATGTGGCACATTTAGTAAGCTGTGCATTAGTACTTGCTTTACTGCCTTTCATAATGGATGTTTATGGGTTATCTGAGGCGGCAACTGCGATGACCACGAAAAATGTATGGTGGCATGCAGCAGTTATGGTTGTAATTTGGCCGCTTGCTTACACCTTACCTGTGACATTCCGTGCATCAGGAGATGCAAAATTTCCAATGATTGTTGGCACTTTAACCATGATTTTCTGTCGTATTGCATTAGCTTATTTGCTAAGTATTTATTTTGATATGGGAATGTTCGGCACATGGGTAGCTATGTTTATTGATTGGATTGTCAAAGCAATCATTTTCGTATACCGGTATTTAAGTGGAAAATGGACTGAGTTTCATGCAATATAACTGATAATCTGCAAATACGGTTTGGTAAATTCTATGGGGGTTAATATGGAATATCGAATTTTAGGTAGAACAGGGATTAAAGTAAGTGCCACTGGTATTGGCGGTGGAGGATTTGAAAATAAGAGTTATGTAGATTGCGAAGCAATTATTGATTGTGCAATCAATGAAAGTATTAACTTTATTGATATATACAATTCAAATCCGGAAGTTAGAAGTAATGTTGGCAAAGCATTAAGTAAATATCCTCGAAGCAGTTTTGTTATTGAAGGACATCTATGTACTACCTGGGATAAGGAACAATACCGGCGTACCAGAGACTTTAATGAAGTTGTCAATGCATTTGAAGACTTTTTAATTAGAATGCAGTTAGATTATGTCGATGTAGGGATGATTCATTATGTTGATGATCAAAAAGATTTTGATAACATTTTTAATGGTGAAATAATTAAATATGCACAAGAATTAAAAGAAAAAGGAGTAATTAAGTCTTTAGGAATATCAACGCATAATACAGATATTGCTTTTAGAGCAGTGGAAACAGGAATGATTGATGTAATTTTATTTAGCATCAACGCCGCTTATGATATGTTACCAGCCAGTGAGGATGTAAATATACTATTTGAAGATAGTACTTATAAAAACAGAATTTATGAGGGGATTGATCCGAAACGTGATAAGTTATACCAAACTTGTCAAAATGCGGGTGTTGCTTTAACTGTTATGAAAGGATATGCTGCTGGAGTGTTACTAAGTGACAAAGAATCGCCCTTTGAAAAAGCACTGACTCCAGTACAATGTTTACATTACTGTTTAACTAGACCGGCAGTTGCTTCCGTAATGGTTGGAGTATCTAATACAAATCAAATACTTGCAGCAACAGCCTATGTCACTGCAAGTAATAAAGAAAAAGATTATAGTGAAGTTCTTGCAAATGCACCAAGAAGTTCATTTAGCGGACATTGTATGTATTGTGGACATTGTGCCCCATGTTCAAAAAAGATAGATATTGCATCAGTAAATAAATATTTAGATTTAGCATTAATTCAAGAAGCTGTTCCTGAAACATTAAAGAATCATTATGATTTATTAGAACATCACGCAAATGAATGCATAGAATGTGGATTGTGTATAGAAAATTGTCCATTCGGTGTGAATATTATAAATAAAATGAAACAGGCTGTTATGCTTTTTGGCAATTAATAATTATGCAGGAAAATCCCGAGCATCAAGGGCGCATTGTAAAATGAGAAGTGACATTATACAATGTTTTTCTCTGTCTATTTAGGGTATACTCAAAAAAACACTTGACTCGGAGTTAACTCCAGGTGCTAGAATGGATTTCAAGGAAATAAACATGACAATTGCAGAAGTAAAGGAGAAAATAGAGATATGGAAAAGAAAAAGCTGGGATTTGGATGCATGCGTTTACCGGTAAAGAGCCAGAATGATCCATCAAATATTGATATGGACACATTAAATCAAATGGTGGATACTTTTTTGGAAAGAGGCTTTACCTATTTTGATACAGCTTATATGTATCATGCGTATAAGAGTGAGATAGCTATGCGAGAGTCGTTAGTAAAACGTCATAAAAGAGACAGTTTCACGTTAGCAACAAAATTGCCAACGATGTTTTTGAAAACAAGGGAAGATCAGGAAAGAATATTTAACGAACAGTTAGAAAAGTGTGGTGTAGATTACTTCGATTACTATCTTCTTCATAACCTGGGTGTAACTCATTATGAGATAGTCCAAAAATTTGATAGTTTTGCGTTTATTCAGGAAAAGAAAGAAGAAGGGAAAATCAGACAGATAGGATTTTCTTATCATGATAATGCGGATTTATTAGAGGAAATCCTGACAGCACATCCGGAAGTGGATTTTGTCCAGTTACAGATTAATTATCTGGATTGGGACAATGAAAGCATTCAGTCAAGGAAATGCTACGAAGTAGCAAGAAAGCATAATAAACCGGTTATTGTTATGGAACCTGTCAAAGGTGGTACGCTTGCGAAAGTGCCTGAAAAAGCAGAGAAATTATTTAAAGACTATCATCCTGATATGTCCATACCATCATGGGCTATCCGTTTCGTGGCAAGTCACGAGGGAATTATGATGGTATTAAGTGGAATGTCTGATATGGAGCAGCTACTGGATAATATAGGTTATATGCAGGATTTCAAGCCATTTGTAAAGGAAGAATATGATGTTGTTAAAAAAGCAGTTGGGATTATAAATGAAGCAACTGCGATTGGGTGTACAGCCTGTCAGTATTGTGTAGAAGGCTGCCCGAAAAATATAGCCATTCCGAAATATTTTGCATTGTACAATAATGAAAAACAATCCTTATTCACCGGATTTTCTACACAAAAGGTGTATTATGGAAACTATATAAAAACGTATGGTAAGGCATCAGACTGTATAGGATGTAAACAATGTGAAAAAAATTGTCCACAACATATTGAGATTACAAAATGGTTAAAGGATGTAGCTGATACTTTTGAAGCATAACTTTCTTTCGACAGAGGATAATAGGAGGTGAAACCACATGATGATTTCAGAAGTAAGTGAAAAATTTGATATTCCACAGGATACACTCCGCTATTATGAACGCATCGGGCTGATTCCCCATGTGAACCGCAATAAAAGCAAAATCAGGGATTATACGGAAGAAGACTGCAGGTGGGTCGAATTTGTCAAATGTATGCGAAGTGCAGGTCTACCGATTGAAGTATTGATTGAGTATGTTGGGCTGTTTCAACAGGGTGATGAAACCGTTGAGGCAAGAAAAGAACTCTTAATCGAGCAGCGTACGCAGCTCAAAGCAAGAATGGAAGATATGAAGAAAACGCTGGAACGCCTGGATTATAAAATTGCACGCTATGAAACTGGGATAGCTCAAACAGAAAAAATACTAAGAAGACCGGAGACTTAGTTCTTGAAAAACGAATAAGAAGTTCGGAATTAGCCGCTTGGGGTGGTTAGAAATCACCTTAATCGGCGTTTTCCTTTTAGAAAGTGTTGATACGTTTGGGTTTTAAAAAAATATATAATACTCTATTGACTTTGAGTTTACTCAAAGTTGTAACATAAAGTGAAACAACATTAAAATCCTCTATGTTTTTCATTCCCCGGTATAAATTGAACTAAAAATTTTTAAGTATCAACAAATAAGCATACAAAATTTCGAGGAATATCATCAAAGAAATTGGAGGTATATAGATGAAAAGAAAAACAGAACAAAGTGTCATAGTAGTATTCGTAATGGGAGTAATGTTTTCTTTTTATAGTATGTGTGCCGCTATCTATACAATGACAGATGAACAATATGCCTGTAAAGCACAAGAAATTGTGAATTACAGTCTTCCGCTGTGTCAACCTCCTACAAATTCGGTGGAGTGAATAGGGGGAAATATGGAGAATCATACAAATGAGCAAAATAGTATTTATTTTGTCCGCCAGCTTGGATATAAATCAAAAAATTCTTGAACGAGTAGGGTGAGTTTCAGATGGAGAAACAAGCGCATAAACTGAGCATCATTCCAGCCGTCCGCCAAGATTGGCCAGTTATTGAAAAAATGTTCTCAGCCACCTTTCAGACCGATATTTTCTTTCCCCTGATGAAACGCAGATTGTACCTAGCAAAAAAATCTTCCCGTTTTTCTAAATCAATTTCCACCCTGTTTGCCGGGAATGTGTATTTATTACGGTCAGACAACCGACCGACTGGTTTCATTATGCTTAAAAAAACCGGTGACAAGCAAATGCACCTGCACTATTTGGCGGTCGCGTCGGAATTTCGCCGGCAAGGGCTGGGCAAGGAACTGACCGGTTTCGCCCTCAAAGTTGCCAGTGAATATGGCACCGATATCTCTTTGGAAACCGAAGCAGACAGCCCTGCTATGAAGCTCTACAGCAGCTTAGGGTTTAGCGTTGAAAATCAATTTTATATCTATAGTCTGGTGCCACAGTCGACTCCGCCCGGAGGACAAAAAACAGCCGTTGAACTGAGGCCTGTAAAAGAGGCCAAGGGTATATTCACGCTGGCTAAAGAATGGTTGTTAGGCTATAAATCATCGGTTCTGGCGTGCAACCCGCATGAGGAAAAATCACTCAGTTTCCATATCTGCAGACCGACCTCAGGCAGTGCCGGAATCATACACTGCAGCCTCAGCGGCGTCAGTAACGAGTTACTGTATCAAACCCTGCCACACTTGGCATTCCACATGAACAACCCTGGCGGCGCCTACTTGGTACTAAGCGGTGCAGACCGGGCTAAATTAGACTCACCCTGGCTGCGCGATCGCACCGACTATGTTACCATGATCAAAAAGCATCAGTCTTGAAGACAATAAAGCAACCCCGAATGGCAAAGTCTTGTAGTATCTCTTGGTATAGGTCTTTATCTACAGCAGTCTAAATAACTCTTTTGCACCACAGGTCAAGATCGAAAACAAACCCCTGCAATCTCAAGCAAAAGAGAATGCAGGGGTAATTCTTTAATTGTACTGATAGCTATGATTTTTTTCAACATCATCAGGAAATGTTGTGAAAGGAAGATGGAAGATACGGCTGCCGCTTTTGTCTATGTAGCTTAAATGTTTGATGAAAAATCTGGCGATAGAACCAGTGATGAAGGCGGAAATCAAGGTGCCTTCGCGAATGCCGTGGACTTCGCCGAAGTAAAACCAGGATAAGATGCCTGCAATGAGGACGATACTTGTGTCAAAGCAGGTCTTTGTATTGCCAAATTCAAAATGCCAATGAGTGGCAATGGCATTGACAATGCCTTCACCAGGAAGAGTGACAACATTTCCAATGATTTCTAGAGCAACGCCTAGGGCTAGGATGCTAGTTCCTACCAACAATATAATAAATTTACTGATATACAATTCCGGTGTCACGATATTAAGCAGGTACATTGTAAGATCAATGAAACAGCCAAAGATACCGGTTATGGGGATCTGTAGCAACTGAATGTATTGAAACTGTCGCCGCAAGATCAGAATTTGCGCAAGTAGGAATAACATATTTACGATAAAGGTAAAGCCGCCGAGGGAAATGGGATAACGCAAACTAAAAATATAAGGTGTGCTAGAAATCGGCGCGGTACCAAGCATGCTTTTAACGATGCAGGAAATACCAAGAGCGACAAAGAAAAGACCGCAAAAAAATAAAAGCCAACGCTTTGAAATAGACATAATAAAACCTTCTATCAAAATAATAATATCTTTTAATTATACCATATAAATGCAATATGTCAAAAAACCATTAAAACCCCAGCTCGGTCATTTTTATTATTTCTTTCTTTTAACTGCGAAAGTTGAGCGTTATATTTGCCTAAACGTCAGTTTAGGTTTTTTTCTTTTTGGCATGCAATTTAATATACCCCCAATAAATATACATCTATATCTATATCAAAACACTCTTTAGCAATTTTAAGAAGATAAAGATATTTTTTAATCTAATTCTAATCTTGGATTAACCCTGGTTTAATTTGGAACTGATATTCTTTTAAGTATTATCGGTTGTGTTTTTCATCATATCTTAGTGCCTTTTTTAGGTATTGGAGATTAGGTTCTTTTTTTATTTAGTCTATAGTATCTACATAGCAAGAATAACTTGGAGGATTCATATAGGACTAGAACTCTTTCAATTAAAAAAAAATTTCGTGGAGGTTTAGTATGAGCAAATGCCAGCAATATTTCCTAATCATTATCCCTATTGTCATGCTAATGACATTAACACAGCCGGTGGTTGCCGCTCCGGTGGAACTGTCGGTAGAAGATTGTACTGCTTTGGCTTTAAAGAATAACTATGACATTAAATATGCTCAATCGTCCCGGGAAAAGTATTATTGGGCTGTGAAGCAGGCTGAAAAAAGTAAGGGAGTTTCTATTAGTGCTACCCATACTGACCAGAGATATAATACTCCTCCGTCGGAAACAGGAACAGGTACATATGAATATACGAATAATTTTGACAATCAGCTGGAACTTACATTGCCTATATATTCCGGGGGTGAATTGGAAAGCGAAATTGAACAGGCCAAACTTGCGCTCAAGGTAGCGGACCTGAATACGGAGGCAACTAAACAACAACTGAAGCTGACGGTAGTTAGCGACTATCTTACTGTACTGCAATACCTTAATGAAGTACGGGTGAATCAGGAAACAGTCAAAAATTATGAAGATCACCTGAAGCTGGTTAAGGATAAATTTGACTTAGGTATGGTGGCCAAGACCGATGTATTGTCAAGTCAGGTGAGTTTAGCGGGAGCTCAGAATGACTTAATTACGGCACAAAATAATTATACAAATGCAGTAGCTGCACTAAACAATGCCATTGGTTTGCCGCATGCCACCGAAGTTACGCTCAAAGATGTTTTTACCTACGAAAAATACCCGCAGACGCTGGAAAAATGTCTTACATATGCTGTAGCACACCGGCCGGAGTTGGCACAATATGAGGCCCAAATCGCCAGTGCCCAGTATGATGTGGATATTGCTAAAAGTGGATGGCGGCCAACTGTCAATTTTACGGCCGATCAGGATTGGTATGGCAGTCATTTACCGGGTTCAAAGAACAGCAATTGGCTGGTGAAATTAACTACGACGTTTAATGTGTTTGATGGCGGCTTAACCGATTCTGAGGTTAAGCAAGCCCATCATAATGTAGATATGGTAAAGGATCAGGCCTTACAGCAACGCGACACCATTCTGCTGAATGTGCGTCAGTATTATTTGAGTATGCATGAGGCAGAAAAGCAGATGGATACCACTAAGGTGTCGGTGGATCAGGCTGAAGAAAATTTAATGATCCAAAAAGCCAGCTATGAGGTCGGGGTTGGGACCAATCTTGATCTGCGTGATGCAGTATTAGCGTTGGATTCCGCTAAAAAGGATTATATCCAGGCGTTGTACGATTATAATACGAACAAAGCGAAACTGGAACAGGCTATGGGCTTGCCGGTGCAATAACAGTGTAAGTAGGAGGAATGACAATTGAGTATCCAAGGTTCGAAGAAATTGTATGTTGGTTTGATTATTGTAGTTGTTTTGCTTGGCATTGTTGTTGTACGCAGCGGAATGTTGTCCAAAACACAACCGACTAATGCCGCTCAGACCGTAGCGGTAAAGGCTATGCAAGTAGTAACGCGTGATACGCCAATCAGCCGGGAATTTGTAGGGCAGGTAAAAGCAAAAAGTGAAGTAAAAATTATGTCAAAGGTATCTGGTAACATTATTGCTAAGATGGTTAATGGCGGTGATACCGTCTTTAAAGGCCAGCCTTTGTTCCGAATTGATAATAAGCAATACCGGTCAGCGATTAATTCGGCAAGGGCTACGCTGGTTAAATCACAGGCAACTCTTAACAATACACAGAAAGACGTAGAACGTTATCAAAAATTGGCAGCTTTAAAAGGGGTTTCCCAGCAAACTTTAGATGCTTATATATCCCAAGCCGAAGAAGAAGCGGCTGCGATTGAGGTTAACCAGGCCAGTTTGCAACAGGCCATGGAGGACGAGCAGGATACATTAATTGTTTCGTCGGTGGATGGACGCATTGACGTAAATGATGTAAGTCTCGGTTATTATGTGGTAGCCGGTTCCACAACAATGGCTACCGTGTCCTCAATAAATCCGGTTTGGGTGCAGTTTAGTATGAGCGAAACTGAGTATTTAAAATATATTCGCAGTGGTAATGGCTCACTACCTGCCAGTTTTAAAGACCACCTGCAACTGATGCTAAGTGACGGCAAGGAATATCCGCTCATAGGTCAGGTAGAGCAAGTTGACAGGGGGGTTAGCGACACGACAGGCACGATTACGCTCAAAGCCAGTTTTGATAATCCGCAAAATTTTCTGTTGCCGGGGATGTTTGCCCGGGTAGTCGTGCAAGAAACCGTGCGTCAGGGAGCTTTACTGATTCCGCAAAAGGCAGTTAAGCAAGTGCTGGATAATACCTTTGTCATCGTCGTCACTGACGATAATAAGGCTGAGAGCAGACAGGTAAAATTAGGAGATAAAATTGGTGATATGTGGCTGGTGGAAGAGGGGCTTAGCGCCAATGACCGTGTCGTAGTCGAAGGGATTGACAAGGCAAAACAAGGAAGTTCGCTGCAAGTAACAATGATAGAACCGGATGCACTAATTCCGGCCAAGCAATAGGGGGCGCTCATATGGCTGATTTCTTTATTAACCGCCCTATTTTTGCCATCGTTTTGTCAATTATAATTACTTTACTAGGTACAGTTGCCGCTTTTACTTTGCCTGTAGCCCAGTATCCACAAATATCGCCACCGACAATTTCGGTAAGCACCACGTATCAAGGCGCAAATGCGGATGTTGTTGATCAGACAGTTGCCCAGGTTATTGAAGAACAGGTCAATGGAGTCGAAGATATGGTTAGTATGTCTTCCAACAGTACCGATTCCGGTTCCTATTCGCTTAGAATTCAGTTTGAGACAGACAAAAATTCTGACACGGCTGCCGTGCAAGCACAGAGCAGGGTAGCGCAGGCCAACGCCTCGTTGCCAGGTACGGTACAAACATCCGGGGTAACTACCCGTAAATCATCACAAGATACGTCGTTGATTTTTAATCTCTGGTCACCGAGTGACAGCTTTGATCGTAATTTCTTAAAAAACTATGGCAGTATTTATCTTATTGATGATATCAAACGGGTTAAAGGTGTTGGTGAAGTAGATGAATTCGGTTCAAACTACGGTATGCGGATTTGGCTGCAGCCGGATAAGATGGCACAACTCGGCATTTCAGTCGGTGATGTGACCTCTGCCATTGAAACGCAGAATGTTCAGGCGGCCGCCGGGACTTTTGGTAAAATGCCTGTGGCATCTGAACAGCAATTTCAGTATACGGCCAGAGTAAAAGGCCGCCTCACTGATGCGAAAGAGTTTGAAAATATCATTGTACGTTCAGAATCAGATGGATCCTTTGTCAGGATTAAGGATATTGCCCGGGTGGAACTCGGCAGCAAGGATTATGATGCTGGTGGTGCCTTTCTAAACGGTCATTTATCCACCGGGTTTGGCGTTAAATTAACAAGTGATGCCAATGCCCTAGAGACTATTAGTAATGTAAAAGCAGTAATTGAAAAAGCATCGAAGAATTTTCCAGGAGATATGCAGTATAATATTACTGTTGATAGTACCGAATTCGTACGCGAATCTATGAAGGAAGTCGTTAAAACCTTTGCCGAAGCATTGCTATTAGTGGTCATTGTGGTATTTGTATTTTTGCAAAGCTGGCGGGCGACGCTCATCCCGTTGCTGGCAATTCCTGTATCCCTATTGGGTACTTTTGGCGCTTTTAGTGTATTAGGTTTTACCATCAATACGCTTACTCTGTTTGCGCTGGTGCTGGCGATCGGTCTGGTTGTTGATGACGCCATTGTCGTTATTGAAGCGGTCGAACATCATATGCGCTATTCCGGGCTTTCGCCGCTCACGGCTACTAAACGGGCCATGAGTGAAGTATCCGGCCCGGTTGTTGCCATTGCCTTTGTCTTGGCGTCGGTATTTATTCCGGTTGCGTTTTTAAGCGGTACTACGGGGATTTTATATAAACAATTTGCGTTAACTATCGTGGTTTCGATGGCTTTGTCAGCCATTGTTGCTTTGTCACTTACACCGGCCCTGTGCGTAATGCTGCTTAAACCCCATGAAGAACAGGAACACCATGGAGTGTTGGCGCGTTTTTTTAGCCAATTCAATAATTGGTTTGAAAAAAATCTGGCGTGGTATGGCGATGGATTAGGCAGGATTATTCCTAAAGCCCGCCTGTGCCTGGTTCTGCTTATCGTGTTACTCATCCTGACTGGGGGATTATATAAACTGGTGCCATCCTCCTTTGTACCTGATGAAGACCAGGGCTATTATATGGCGTCTATCACTTTACCTGAGGCATCCAGTTTGAACAGAACAATGGATGTTATGCAGCAATTTTCCGAAACAGTAAGTGCGCAGCCCGGGGTTAAAAATATCATGTTGATGCCAAGCAGGGATATACTGGGTGGAGGCTCAAAGCCTAATGCCGGAGCCATATCTATTTCTCTGGATTCTTGGGATAAGCGGCAAAAACCCGAATTACAATTAAAAGACGAAATAAAACAGACAATCATGAATGGAGCTCAGTATCCGGAAGGCACAGTAATTGCATTTGCTCCTCCGAGCTTACCGGGATTGGGAACGGTTGGCGGCTTTACCCTGATGCTGCAGGACCGGAGTGGCGGTTCACTGAATGATTTGGACAGCATGGCCCAAAAAGTCGTGACGGCCGCCAAAGAGCGTCCGGAGATTGCCTCGATATCGTCAAACTTTAAAGCCAGTACTCCAAGCTATGAATTTGAGGTAGACCGGGAAAAGGCTGAACAACTGGGAGTGGCTGTTGATGATGTATTTACGGCATTACAAGTATTCCTTGGTGGCAGCCAGGTTAACGATTTTAACAAATTTGGTCGAACCTATAAAGTTATCGTGCAAGCAGAAAACACATTCCGTGGTGATGTGGATGCAACCCGTTTTCTTTATGTAAAAAGTTCCAATAACGTGATGGTTCCGTTAAACACACTACTTAAACCCAAGCAGATTAATGCGCCAACGATTATTACCCGGTATAATGGGGTTAAGGCTGTTCAAATCAACGGCAGACAGGCAGACGGGTATAGCTCCGGCCAAGCTATGGCTGCACTCGAAGAGGTGGCACTGCAAACTTTATCTGAGGGTTATACCTATGAGTGGTCGGGGCAAAGCCGTGAGGAAAAGCTCGCCGGTTCGCGTACGGCGTTTGCCTTCGGATTGGCGATTGTATTTGTCTTTTTGTGCTTGGCGGCTTTGTACGAAAGCTGGAGTGTTCCTTTTGCGGTATTGCTTTCAGTGCCAACCGGTGTTTTTGGGGCCTTCCTGTTCCAGTATGTACGCAATTTAGAAAATAGCGTATACATGCAAATTGGGTTAGTAATGCTTATTGGTCTGGCAGCCAAGAATGCGATATTAATTGTCGAGTTTGCCAAAGTCAGAGTTGACAATGGGATGAACCCGGTACAGGCTGCTATTGAAGCGGCAAAAACCCGTCTTCGTCCGATTATAATGACGTCATTGTCCTTCGTTATTGGCTGCATTCCGTTAGCAGTAGCGACCGGCGCCGGTGCCGGTGCCAGAAATTCGATGGGCACAGCTGTTGTGGGCGGGATGTTTACCGCTACTGCGCTGGGAATATTTTTAATCCCTGTTCTCTTTGTCGTGGTGGAAAATGTAACAGAAAAGATTACTAACTGGCGTGAATCCAGGAAAAAGTCTGTAACTGCAGATAAATAATCTGAGTTTATATTTGTCTTTGTCCCGTTTCCGGTTGATTAAATAAATGAAGTGGGATGCGAATTATTATTGTAGTTCCTTCTCCCAATTTACTATCTAACTTAATTGTACTATTATGCTGCTTAGCAATCCAACTGGCAATTGAAAGCCCGAGCCCAGTGCCTCCAGTAACTTTGGAACGGGACTTATCAACTCGATAGAAACGGCTAAATACATGCGGTTGATCCTCGCCCGGGATTCCTATTCCCGAGTCTTTAACAGTAACTTCAAAATAGTGTTCCAATTTTTTTGCGTCAATAATGATTTTTCCCCCGTTAGGGGTATAGTTTATGCTATTCTCGATAAAAATTCTCAGCATTTGTTTAATGGATGCGGAGTCTGCACAAATATGAGCAGGTTCGTTTTGCGTGAGAATAATTTTATGATTTGGCGCAATAATACAAGTTTCTTGAAAAATTTCCTCAATGAGGCGCTCTGTGTTGAGCGAAGTCTTTTTTAGTATTTGACGGTTTTGGTCAGCTCTAGCTAAAAACAGTAATTTCTCAATTAATCCATACATATTTTTTGCTTCCGATTTTATAGCTTCAATGCCTTCCTGTAAAGCGGGAGGATCTTGTTTTCCCCAACGATCCAGCATATCAGCATAGCCGCTAATTACTGTTATCGGTGTTCTTAGTTCGTGAGATACATCCGATACAAATCGTCGTTGCTTTTCAAAACCCATTTGAATTCGGTTTAGCATATGATTAAAAGTTTTAGCCAATTGATGAAGTTCATCGTTGCTATCTGTTAGCGGTATCCGTTTTTCTAAATTTTTGATTTCTATTTCTTTTGCAGCTTCTGTTATGTTGCGAATAGGTCGTAATATTTTGTTACTAAGGAATATACCAGATATGATTGCAATAATAAGACCTAGTCCATTGGTAATAAAAAGGTTTATAATTAAATTTTTCAGGAAATGATTTTGCTCCAACATAGGTTTCATAAAGTGTAACTTAAATAAATGCCCATCTAAGGAAATTTGATTTTTAGTTTCATAGAAATAAAGATGATCAGTGTCGATTAGTTGCGACAATTCATTTTTCATTGCCGCAAATTTAGGGTTCTCAAAGTTATGATTGTCAAATTCATGGTTATGAAATCCATGATTTGAAAATTTAGGATTCTCAAATTCATGATTACCCCATGGAGGGGTAGGCGCATGCACATGTGTATCGCTATCAATAATCAGGGAATCTTGATCATCGTATATTTTTAGTATTACTCCCTGCGGTAGGAGGTTTTCTTCTAATAACTTACTGTCAACTGAATTCGACTGTTCTATGTAACGAGTTACGTTTGTTACACTTTGCCGTAAATCATCATGTGCTTGGGTAAAAAGTACATAAAGTAATCCTGTAAAGGTAAGAAAGCTTGTAAATAGAAGGATGCAAGACAAAATGACTGCGTAGAGGATTGTTAATTTAATAGAAATGGGCATCTGCATAAGTTTAATCTTTGACCACATAGCCAACCCCTCTAACTGTGTAAATATATTTTTGCTTACAACGTTCATCCAGCTTACTTCGCAAATATCGAATATAGACATCTACCACTTTTGTATTCCCCATAAAATCATAACCCCAAACCTCCTGAAGGATACGTTCGCGATTAAGGACAATATTTCGATTGCGGATTAGGTATTCCAGGAGGTCGTATTCTTTTTTCGTTAGTTCTACCGCCTGCTGATCAATGTATACTTCGTACCGTTCAGGATACAAAACCAGGTTTTTTACTCTTAATTCATTATCATTTGATGAAGGCAGCACCATTGTATTTTTTCGCAGCGCAGCCCGAATACGAGCAATAAGCTCCTGGGTTGCAAACGGTTTCGTTATATAGTCATCTGCGCCGGTATCAAGTCCTGTAACTTTATCGATAATATCATCTTTGGCAGTCACCATAATAATACGAACTTCTGATAACTCCCGTACCCGTTTGCAAATTTCTATTCCGCCCATTTCCGGTAACATTATATCCAAGAGAACTAGGTCATAGCTTTCCTGTATAATACGGTCCAACGCTATACGTCCATTTGACTCAATGGATATTTCAAAACCCTCATGTTCCAATTCCATTTGAAGAAAACGGGCGATTTTCTGCTCATCCTCTACAATTAATATTTTTTTATAGTCAACATGCACAAATTCTTACCTCCTGGTCAATAAACATCTATCCTTTATATAACCATTTTTTTTCACTGTTGAAAAGACTATTTAGTATTTTTAATTAAATTATAACCTTAGTCTAATCAGGATTTAGTTTTTATAGCTTATACTATGAGAGCATGAAGTGCAACGAAGTTGTCACATAAAAATGCTCTCCGTTGTTGATTGCATTGAAGCGATACTGTCTTCAATACAATCAGTAAAGGAGAGTGACAATAGATGCAAGCCAAGAACACACAATATGGATACCAGGGTAACAATTTATTCTGAGGATATCAGCTTAGTAGTATTATCCGGTGTGTGGAGTTCTATATTTGATGGCGTGGAAATATGCCAGCGGGTCCACTCAGTATCCACTATTCCAATTAGAGCTATTAGCGCTACTCGTCGCAAGAATTTCTCCCATAATTTTTCTGCATTATTTTGTACAGTATCTCGGATGCCATTAACACATTCTTTTATCATACTCGTAAGCTCCCTTTGCATTCTTTTTATATACAGAATAGTCAATCAATATTACGAGATAATTAAAGCTAAATTAAAATCAGATTAGAAATGTGTATAGCATCATTAGATGTAAAACAAAACAAGCTCGGTGATAACGGGTTCATACCGTTGCCACCGGCCTTAAGAAGGGAATGGTTATATCAATGAAAAGAGTATTATTAACCTTAATGGCATTTCTAATGCTTGTGATGACAATCAATTCATTAACATTTGCAGCAGAGGGCATAGATGTACAAATAACTGATGCTCTTGGGGACAAACCAATGACGACGGAAAATGTGAAACATAAGCATATTAAAAGTGTTACCGCAATTACTGAGGTGTTTGGGGACGGACAAAAGGTAACAGCTGTAGCAGTGGAATGCGACAAAGAGATTGATAATTCAAAGCTTACGGAATCAACCTTCTCAGTTAATGGAAGAACAATAACAAAAGTATATGCCAATACTGCAGCTGCAAAGGCAGCACTGGGTGTTAACGGGAAATATGCCATAATAGAGCTTTCCACAGCTGATGAAGGAGCTTTAACATTTGTCCCAATATTTGGAGAAACACCTAAGATAGCGGAAGCAAAGGTTTCTGTAACACAGCTTGGAGAAATTATTACAACTGATGGAGAAAAGTATACACCAGATTCTAATGCAGTAGTAAATGATCAAGTAATAAACTTGGTCGTTGACGACTTTAAGCAAATTGAATACAAGGATCCAAAAACAGGGAAAACGTTGAAGTATAATTTATTTGTACCTAATAATTACGATAAGAATAAATCTTATCCTATGGTACTGTTTATTCATGACGCGGGTGTAACCAGCACCGAAACTAAAGCAACTTTAATCCAAGGGCTTGGGGCTGTAATCTGGGCAACTCCGTCAGAACAGGCAAAACATGAATGTTTTGTACTTGCACCCCAGTATGCCAGTGCAACTGTTAATGACAATTCTGAAACAACAGACGATTTAGATACTACAGTAAGTTTGATAAATTCTTTAGAAAGTCAGTATAAAATTGATAAAAATAGATTATATACTACTGGACAATCCATGGGATGTATGTCATCAATCGCGCTGAATATAAAATATCCCAACTTGTTTGCAGCATCGCTGCTTGTAGCTGGTCAATGGGATCCGACAGTAGTGGCTCCATTGGTTAAAGATAAGCTGTGGATCATTGTTTCAGAAGGGGATGTGAAAGCTTTTCCGGGTATGAATGCTATTACGGCCACCTTGGAAAAAGCAGGAGCCAAAATCAGCAGGGCGACATGGAATGGCCAACTAAGTGCAGCAGAATTTGCATCAGATGTAAGTAAAATGATTGCGGAAGGCAAAAGCATCAAATATACTGTGCTTAAAAAAGGAACGGTAGTACCCGCAGACCAAATAGACGATGGTGGTAACAATCACAGATATACATGGCGAATAGCTTATACCATTGAAGGAGTAAGAGACTGGCTATTTACACAAGAAAGATCACCCAAATTATAAGCGAAGAGGGGCATCATTTATGTTCGTGTATTGAATATTTTATAGCCGGGTGCTACAATGGTAGTTGTAATAACTATCATTGGGAGGGTAGGATGAGCGACGATATATTGATAACCGCAGATAGGATTATATTAGCAGCAAGCGAGTTATTTCAGGAAAAGGGATTTCACCCAGTGTCCATGAAGAATATTGCCAGTCAGGCTAATGTTAGTGAAATGACAGTATTTCGGCATTTTTCTTCCAAAAAGCAAGTGTTAGAAGCAGTAATTAAAAAAATATCATATATACCTTCATTAAAGGAAGTATTTGAGGGAAAAATCTGCTGGGATTTGGAAACTGACTTGTTATTAATTAGTCAAACCTACCAAAAAATTATGGCAGATAATCAACTAGCTTTCTTAATTACTTTGCGAGAGGAAAAAACAATACCTGAAATTAGTGAATTTGTACATCAAGGACCACCACAATTTAAGTCGTTTTTGAAAGATTATTTTTGCTTGATGCAGAATAAGAAACAAATAGCGGAAAGTGATAGTGAGTCATTGGCATTGGCTTTTATGGCCATTAACTTTGGTTATTTCTTTTTTAAAGTACGTGGATATGGAATGGTTACCATTTCAGATAAGCAATATCTTGAAATAGCAATCCATTTGTTTGTTAAGGGAATAAAAAATTAATTTTTTTAACAACCATGTTAGTTATGATAACTAACATGGTTGTGTTGAAATAAGGAGGAATTAGTTTTCATGGAGAAGGTTATGGAAGAAGAAAATTCACACGTACAAATTCAAAATATAAATATTTCTATGATAATGACCACATTAAAAATAGGAACCTTTCTTGCCTTGCTCAGCGAGACCATAATCAATGTAGCCTTATCAAACTTAATGGAGGTCTTTTCTGTCTCGGCAAATTCAATTCAATGGCTTACTGCTGGGTATATGCTTATCATGGGTACTTTTGTTCCCGTTACAGCGTTTTTAATTCAACGAATCACCACAAGACAACTTTTTCTCTCAGCTATGGTTGTGTTTCTAATCGGTACTATTTTTGCTGCTTCTGCACAATGTTTTTGGGTATTGCTTATCGGCAGACTGATTCAAGCTGTGGGTACAGGTGTTTTACTTCCTCTTATGATGAATACAATTATGGTGCTGAACCCTCCTGAAAAGCGTGGATCTGCCATGGGATCAGCATTATTAATAGTTTTATTTGCACCTGCCATTGGGCCAACCTATGCAGGGCTAGTAATGCAAGCGCTCAATTGGAGATGGATATTTATTTTAATGGTTCCTTTAACCATAATTTCGATATCTATTGGTTATATTTTTTTGAAGAATATAACTGAAACAGTTAAAATCAAATTAGATATAACATCGCTTATCTTGTCTACAGTTGGGTTTGGCGGAGCTATCTATGGCTTGAACAGTGTGTTTTCGGTAGATTCAGCCGGCTTTTGGGGATTAGCCTTTTTACTAATTGGAATTGCTGCGATTATTGCATTTACATTACGCCAATTAAAAATATCCAATCCACTGCTTAATGTACGTGCGTTTTCTTATCCTATGTTTTCGCTAGGAATTGTTCTTATTACTATAACATACATGGTGCTCTTTGCTAACTTTGTTTTAATGCCGATGTTTATCGAAAATATTTTGGGACTTACCATCTTTCAAGCGGGACTGGCAGTATTGCCAGGAGGCATAATTGGCGCGATACTACCGCCGATATTTGGTAAACTATATGACAGTTTTGGGCCACCGGTCATTGTACCTGTAGGGTTTGCCATAATGGTAGTTGCAAACTTTTCCATATCCTGCATGATAAGTTCCACGAACATTATTTTACCTATTGCTTTTTATTGCTGTGTAATTGTTGGTTTAGCAGCTTTACTCACGCCAAGCCAAACGAACACATTAAACCAGTTGCCTGAAGAATATTATGCACATGGTACAGCTATTATGAATACGATGATGCTTATTGGTTCGGCAATAGGTTCATCATTGTTTGTGGGTATTATGGCATATAAGCAGAAACTATGTTTAGTGAACAATTTCACCACAATTGAATCATTAAGCAGCGGGATTAACTTTTCATATATATTTGTTACTATTTTAGCGGTTATTGGTTTGGCTTTGTCCTTATTTTTTCGGGGAAAAAGCAGGTAAATCTACTATGATGATCATATGGGTTTTATTGGTGGACGCCCCTACTTCATGTGCTATTGTTGGTGCAGTAGCACATGAAGCAGGGGCGTCTTTTCCATCCTTATATGTCATATACAGAAATTTCATAGACTATCAAGCCACTCAAATATTGCTGTCATCGCCTTTGCCACCGCCTAGTCGTTGTGAGTGTATATATTCCGAATTTATAACTGTCGTCACAGAATGCGTTGCCTGGTTTTTTAAACCCGTGATAATCTCAATGCTAACCAGTGACCAATAGACAATCAGTTCAGCCCATTCTTCCAGTAGTACTTTGTACGGATAGAGGAGCTGTATTGTTGTTTTTTCAAACCAGCTGACGAGAATTGCCATTATAAATAAAATTGCGATATCGAATAAAGGGAGTGGTGTTTGCCGGAAGTACTGTAATGGTGAACTGCAGTAAATACCAATTAGCATCGAAATGGTTGCTATGGCAACAAGCGGGTGGACCCATGGGCCATACCACAACTGATGAATTGAAAGAAACTCAGGTCCATTTTCTCCAAGTGCGACTGGATAAAATACTCGCCCCCAGCTTAGTTCTCGCCCAATGCATAGAAGCCAAAAGAGGATCAGCCACAGCCAGAGGTTACGGGCGTTACGGTTATCTCGATTATGTTGTGCCGCAAACCAAGATAGCACTAAGCCTATGCTTAGAATAAGGACTTGTGTATTTTCCAGCGGTCCATTCTCCCAACCCCAGGAAAGAGGCAGGGACAGGCCGAGGGGGAACAACAGTACAACCAAAATGATGGAAATCCAAGTGGTCGAAAAAGGTTTATAAACAAAAGGGAAGTTCGGTTGTGTTGCCACGATTATCAACGCCTTTCACAGGATAATGTCTGGTTTTTCACTGTTAACCAAGAAAGTATTGTTTGTTAGAACAGTTTTCAATTCTTTTTATCCCTTGTATAAAAATATAAAATGCCTGATTGGAATAGTCTTTATAATCATCTTTAACAAGGGGAGTAGATTCGGTCATTAGTCCAGGAGCGCAAAAAGGGGAATGAATGATTTCCAGCAGTAGTATAGTTAGATGATGCTGCTGGAGGGTAGGAATAAATTCCTGCTCAAAAATCCCCTGACTGAGGCAAGTAAAAAGACAATGATATAGCTCAGCGGTGTATTGTTTTACAATGGAACTGCCATTTATAGGGGATCGAAATCTTTCATAATGCCAAAATGCAGTCAGGTAAGGCTGTTGACGTTTTAATCTAACAATGACTTGGGTAAGACGTTCGGTTGCAGTTAATCCGTTTATTGTTTCAATTTCTTGAAGTGACTTGAGAGCCGGTGTAAAGTGGTTTTGCAAAATCAATTGGTAAAGTGGTTCTTTACCACCAAAGTAGTATGAAATCGAGGCGACATTTACGTGGGCTTCCATTGCCAATTGCTTTAAGCTAATGTTTTCAAATCCATGTTTGGTAAATAAAGATGTGGCGATATCTATAATTTTTTTCTTCTTAGTGTCTTTCATAGTCACCAACTCCTTAGAACAAAATGGCTTTTTGGAGAGAACAAAGGTAATTTTCCGTGGGTAAGGCAAAGTGGTGTATGTCTTCTTACCCACGGAAAGAAAAGTTAGTATTGTGTTTTAAGTACATTTATAACTGCCTTTACTATTTATAATGGAAGATTATTTAGTGCCGTGAGTACGATAATCAGGGTCTGTGTAGTTGCAGTGTCTAGCCACTTCTAAGATGATAGTACCGGTAGCTAAATCAATTAATTGTGTATGAGCAACTGTTTCACTTCCTGTTCCGGTGATCCATGAATGGGCTTGGAAGCCCCAGTGCGGATAACTTTCATCATAGACGATGGGCTTGGTCAGTTCGGCAATGCGAGCCTGTCTTTCTGTATAAGCCCGTTCCCCGTCACCGTTCCCTGCAAAGCAGATACCGGAACTAATGATAACTATTATAGTCATCATTAGAAATATGGATAAAGTTTTTTTCATTATTTTTCACTCCTTGTAATTCAATGAATGAAATTGTCTTATTACATACCGGAGGAAGACGACAATTAATTGGATAGCAGGATTTTCTGCAGTTGTTGAACTTCAATAAATTCACCTCCTTTCAAATGCAAATGATATGAAAGGGTTAAATGTAAACTTATTTGACAACTAGAACAGGGCAGTGGGAGTTGCGGATAACATAGGTGCTAACACTACCCAGGAGTAATCCAGAAATGGTTCCTAATCCCCGGCTGCCGATGACGATGATATCATAGCCATTTTGCTCTGCAAATTCTGTAATAGCAATACGGGGGTCGCCAAGTTCATTATGTGTTTGAACCTGAGTGCCTTCTGGAACATGTTTTAAAGCCTCTGTAAGTATTTTTTTAGCAAAATTTACGGGATCTGTAGAGGCATTTGCCGGAATTGTAGCCCCTTTCACCTGATCGTATAAGGGTGTTTGCTGCGATAAAACTGATACATAAAGGATAGTGATTTCGGCATCCAAGGAACGTGCCATTGCGACTGCGTGTGACAAAGCCTTAAGTGAATTTTTAGAACCGTCAATAGGAACCAAAATTTTTTTTATACAGTTTTTCCATAGATAACAACTCCATTTCAATATAATTACCAAGTAAGGATTATTAAACAGAAAGCCCATTCTTAGTGGTAGTTGCTTCAGAATCCTGTGTGTTTGTAGCTGGTTGTGCTCGATACAAGGTAGCATACATAACCGGCAGTACGAGCAGTGTTAGTATTGTTGCGCCGGCCAAGCCGGCGGCGATAGCGATCGCCATTGGTCCCCAAAACACATCGGTAAATAGAGGAACCATCCCGAGAATAGCTGCAGCTGCTGTTAGGCAGATGGGGCGAAACCGGATAATTGTTGCGTTGACAATGGCATCCCAGAGGGATTCGCCGGCTTCAAGCTGCTGAGAAATTTGATCCATTAGCACGACTGTGTTACGCATAATAATCCCGGCTAAGGCCAGAATTCCCAGAGTTACAACAAAGCCCATAGGACTGTTGGTAACCAAGAGTCCTATGGACACCCCAATGAGTCCTAACGGCGCTGTTAGCAATGTTAGAATTAACTTCGGGATACTTTGCAGTTGGGTTATCAGTAGGATCATGATGGAAATAAGCATCGCCGGGATAGTCGCAGCAATATACTTATTCGCTTTTACACTGTCACTTTTAGTAGCATCATAATCGATGCTATAGCCTAAGGGCAGATTGGCGCGTACATCAGCAAGACTTTCATATACTTGCTGGGCGATATCGTCACCGGTTGCGCCCGGCGTTATTTCCGCCTGTACCCAAACCATGGGTTTTAAATCACGGCGGTAAATCAAACCATGTTCGGTATCAAAGCTAATTTTGGCAATTTGATCAAGGGGAATATATTGACCATTACTGGCTTGGATATTGAGATTTTTTATGCGGGAGGGATCATAGCGATCCTGCGAATCAAAGCGGAAAACCATGTTAACGGTTTTGTCATATTCCCTAAATTCTGCAAAAGGCGTACCACTTAACTGGGCTTGGAGAGCGTTAGACAGCGTCTGGGAGGTAATGCCTAAGTTGCGGGCTTTATCTTGATCAACAGCCAGATGGATAATTTTACTTTTTTCATTCCAGTTCAGGTTGACATTTTTTGCTTCCGGGTTGGCTTCCATGGCAATACGTACTTTTTCGGCTATCTCCAGAACTTTATCCTGGTCATAGCCGTTGACGCGCAACATAACCGGGTACTCAGCTGACGGCCCATTGGTTATAATCTTGGTATGAACATGCACGCTGGGAAATTCATCATTTACTAACTTACTGAGTGAAATATTCAACTGGTCACGGGCCTTATAGTCGTTAGCAACAATGATAAATTCAGCAAAGTTGGTTTTGGAGAAAGTCGGCTCAAAACTTAAGACAAACCGGGGCGCCCCCTCACCTACATGGTAGGTATAATAAGAAATCAGGGGATTGTCGTTTAGCTTTGCGGCAACCTGGTTGGCGATTTCGTCTGTAGTGTTTATCGAACCTCCTTCCGGTAATTGTAATTGAACAATAAGCTCCGGCCGGGTAGAACTCGCGAAGAATTCCTGCTTGACTAATCCCATTAAGCCCATAGCACCGAAAAAGCTGACGGCGGTAATAGCGAGCACGATTTTGCGATGCGACATGCACCAAGTCAAGGTGTGTTTAAATAGATTATAAAACTTGGTATCATAGACATCATGTTCATCTTCGTCTGCTGCTTTTGGTTTAATCTTAATAAATAAGTAAGACATTAACGGGGTAACTGTCCCGGCCACGACCCAGGAGGAAATCAGGGCAATGGCGATGACGTAGAAAATAGTTATACAATACTCAGAGCCGCTGCCAGCAGCCAAGCTGACAGGGATAAAGCTGGCAACAGTGACCAGGGCACCGGTTAAGCGCGGATAGCCTGTTGAGGTATAGGAAAAACAGGCAGCATTGAAACGGGTCCAGCCCTGTTCCAATTTGACGATCATGGTTTCAATGGTGATAATGGCATCATCTACTAGCAGACCTAACGCAATAATCAGGGCACCTAGCGATATTCGCTGTAACTGAATGCCGAATAGATCCATAAAGCAGAAGGTTATCAAAATAACCAGGGGAATGCACATGGCGACAATCAGACCGGCGCGGGCGCCCAGACTGGCAAAGCTAACAAGTAAAACGATAACGATGGCTTCCATCAGTGATTTTATGAATAAATTAATCGAAGTTTTTACTACCTCAGGCTGATTAACGGTCTGGTGGATTTCCAGTCCGGCAGGCAGCTCTTTTTTTACTTGCTCAATAGTCTTAGCCAGGTTTTCGCCTAAGGTAAGAATATTATCACCAGGCTTCATCGCCAGCGAAATGCCAATGGCGGGCTCACCGTTATAATAAAATTTAGGGTCACTAGGCTCGGCGTAGGCACGGGTTACTTTGGCAATGTCACCTAAGCGAAAAGTACGTCCGTTAGTTTGAATAGGAACATTGCGGATATCTTCCAGCTGCTCAAACATACCGGTAATGCGTAAATAGATATTGTCGGAGGCTGTCTCCAACATACCGGCAGCAGTCTTGGCGTTTTGTGCTGCCAGGGTGGAAGTAAGCAGCTCAGGACTAATTCCCAACTGCGCCAATTTACTATTTTCTATTTCAATATAAATTTTTTCTGTTTGCACACCTACAAGTTGAACTTTGTTAACAGAGGGGACACCCAGCAAAATACGGCGGATACGTTCGGCTTTTTCTCGCATTTCCTCATAGGTATAGCCATCACCGGTAAGTGCATACATTACACCATATACATCGTCGAACCGATCATTAAATGCAGGTTCAGAAGCACCAGACGGTAAAGTATTTTTAATGTCGTTAACCATTTTCTGGGCTTCTAGCCACCTAAGACGGACATCTTTTTGGGGAACAGTGTCTTTTAAGTGAACGTAAATAACTGCTATCCCAGGCTTGGAGAAGCTTTTCACATAATCAAGCCCTGGCAAATCTTGTAATTTTTTTTCGATTTTGTCGGTAACTTGTTCTTCCACTTCCCGCGCGGTAGCACCCGGCCAGGAGACATTGACAATCATTTGTTTGATGGTAAAGTCCGGATCTTCCATACGGCCGAGGTTATTATAGGAGTAGAGTCCGGTGACAAAAAATAGGAGCATGAAAAAGTAGATAAAATGTTTATGATTCAGCGCCCATTCGGTTAGGTTGAAATTTTTCACAGGGACTCACCGCCAGCTTGTACCTTTTGTCCTGCTTTGAGTTTATGTACGCCTTTGGTTACAATGCAATCACCCTGCTGTAAGCCTTCGAGGACCTCAATTAATGTTTCATTAATAAATTTGCCCACTTTTATGGAGCGCAAGGTAAGTATATCGTCTGTCACCACCCAAACGGTTGGCGTATCGCCGGTTTGATAAATGGCAGTCAGTGGAATAGTTATAGTTTGCGGTACATTGCTGCTGACCACGGTTACGCTAGCGGTCATGCCTAATTTCATTTCAGGCGGCGGGTTTAGTAAGCTAATGCGTACTTTAAAGGTACGAGTGGCTGGATCAGCCATAGGAGCAATTTCTCTTATTTTGCCAGCAATCATTTTATTAGCTAATGCCCAAAAAGTGACTTTGATGTCCTTAGCTTGGCGTAATTCTTCAATGCGGTTTTCAGGTACACTAATTTCCACTTCGCGGTCGCCGTCCTGTATTACGGTGGCAACGATTTGTCCAGCACTGACGACTTGGCCTATTTCGGCAGAGATGCTGGACACAATACCAGATTTATTGGCCTTTAAAAGAGTGTAATCTAGTTGATTAGTACCTTGCTCATATTGAGCGGAGGCTTGCCGCACCCCGGCAACGGCTACATTGTAGGTATTGGCATACTGGTCATATTGGGATTGACTGATAGCACCGCCTTCCAATAATTCGCGGTACCGGTTGAGATTGCTCTCTGCTAACTGTAGCTGCGACTCAGCCGAATACACCTGAGCGGAATTGCTATTAACGGTTTGCACAACATCTTTGGCGTCAATTTGCATCAACGCATCGCCTGCGCTAACGTGACTGCCTAATTGGACATTTCGGTTGGTAATTCTTCCATTGACCTGGAAAGCTAATTGACTTTCATAGCGGCCGCGTACTTCACCAGAATAGGTATACTCCTGGGTATTTTTTGTAGTGCCAATTACCGCAGTGCGTACTATCGCAATCTCTTCGGCTGCAGCTACTGGCTTGTTATGATCTTTCAAGATAACGCCCCCGATGATACCGAGTCCGATGATTGCTGTGGCTAAACCGCAATATAACTTCTTTGGTGGTATTTTACTTAACCATTTTAATTGTTGCATTGTTTCACTCCTTAGTCTCATTCACAATTAATTTTTAAGGGGGATAAGCTTTAACTTATACAAGCCTCCTTTCGTTTGCGTGGTTAGCTTACTTGCTAGTGAGTGGTAAAGTTTTAGGCAGAACTAAAACTAATTAAATGAATACATTCAATTAATAGGCTAAAAAAAGCCGCCCAGCCAGTTTGTTGGATAGCGGAGTTTTTTTATTAAATTGTATTTCTACGCGATTTACAGCAATATATGGATTGTTCCGTCCTGTGCGCCTAACGTTTTTTCGATAAGAGACTCGGCCATTCTTAAGCGAAGGGACATAAGTTCAGCAGGTAGTTTCTGAGGCAAGGCAACAATGAGAAGATCGATAATTACCAGGATGAAATCCAAAATTGTCTGAGGATGGGATACATGAAAATATTGTTTTTCGTTTCCTTCATGAATGACTTTTAGTATCCATGGTGAGAGGAAGAGGTTACTGTGGCGAGATATTTTATACCTAACCTGTAGGAGCTGCTCGTCATGCAATAAGTCAAGATACAACCCGCCTTTGTATTGAACGCCCTGGAGCAGGGTAGATATCATTAATTCGATTTTGCGGGGGGGGATAAGACTGTCGGAATAAGCTATCTTTTTGATTTCAGCCAGGAAGGAAGAAGATTGTCGAATAACTAATGATTCTAAAATTTCCTCTTTGGACTTAAAGTAGTAATAGAGCATTCCCTGGGCAACGCCCATTTTTTTGGCGATATCGCTAATTGTTGTTCCAAGGTATCCCTTGCTAGAAAATAAGTATTCGGCAGTATCTAAGATTTCAGTGATTCTAATTTGTGGGTCTTGTGGAGTTCTAGCCATTGCAGCACCTCTATAATTGAATTCATTCAAATTATAGAGCTTGCTGGGAGTTGTTGTCAAGAATAATTTCTTTTATAATGCAATGATTTAGCCTGTTGTTTGGTACAACGTAAAATTTTTGCAGGCGGATGGTGTGTTGGCAAAAGCGGAAGTCAAACGTTAGTGGTGGAGCGTTGTCAATACACAACCCGTCTGTTAGGTTTGTTAAACCACAAAGGACACAAAGAGCACAAAGAGATACGAAGGGTAGATTGTTTAATAAAATAAGCCTTTGAGAACTTTGGAAATTTTGAGTACTTTGCAGTAACAATCCTTAAAACAGGCTTGGCGCCTGTGAACTTCTTTACTGCGGAATATATAGATCATGCGGGAGTAGCTCATGGGAGTGTAATCGGAAGCATCATATCATTTTGTATGATTTGGATATTATTTTTGGCTTTATTAAGAAACAAAGGTATAGCTGGATTCCGATTTATCTTTTTCCAGGATGCTACCATATCAACTTGTGCATCTTCACCTTCCAATTTGATAAAGCGAAGATTAGGACTTGCATAGGGTTTGGTAGCAAAATAAGGGAGAATTGCGATTCCTTCGCCTGATTCAACAAGCGTAAGCAAAATTTCAGTGAGATAAGGCCGTTCGACTATTTTAGGGGTAAAACCCCGGTTTGCGCATAATTGTAAAGTGAAATCGTAGGGGCAGGGTGCAACTTCACGATTTAGGACAATAAAAGGCTCACGAGCTACGGCAGCTAAATCTAACTGGGGCTGATTTGCCAGGGGATGGTCATAAGGCATTACAAAACATTCAACATCTCGCAAAAGTGATTGCCAGACTAGATGGGGCGTATTTTGTAACGATACTGACATGGTAAGGCCTATATCTACATCATTGTGTTCCAAGGCCATGTTCAAATCACCCCAATTCAATTGAATTAACATTAATTGAATCTTTGGATAGGAACTTCGAAAGTCTTTCACTAGTTTGGGTAAAAAGTGTTTAGTATGTGATTCCAGGAATCCGACTTTAAGAGTACCCGCAAAACCGGATGCGGTATGGCGGGTTTTTTTTATTGCTTCTTCAAGTATAGCAATAATGAACTTAGCTTCTTTCAAAAAAACCTGACCAGCTTCTGTCAGCTGGACTGAACGAGAATTTCTTTCAAATAGTTTGACACCCAGGTGCTTTTCTAAATCCGCTATTTGTATACTTACTGCGGATTGTGTGAGATATAAGTGCTTGGCCGATTCAGTAAAATTTAATCGCTCTGCGACACAAACAAAGATTTCCAATTGCCGAGTTTCCATGATACCCTCCGAACGGATTGTAGTCAGCAAAACTTGAGGAATAATTAAATTATAGTGTAGTTCTAATTAATTAACAATATTTCACGAATATTGATGAAGGATCAGGTATTAAATTTTTTTATTGTTGCAATGAGGAATCTGAATTTCCGCAAAAATATATTTTATTATATTATAAAGATGAAGATTGTGAATTTTGACAATGTTGTTACATTGCCAAGTACAAAGGGAAATGCATTACTACTTTTTAATCCAGATGGAAAGTATAACTTTCCCTGGATTGAACGACTAAGGCTTCCGCCAGCGTCCTAAGGGACTTGGCACAAGCCAAGTCTTATCTTATCCAGATGGAAAGTATAACTTTCCCTGGATTGAACGACTAAGGCTTCTGCCGGCGTCCTAACGGACTTGGCACAAGCCAAGTCTTTTCTTATGGAGGCGTTGCATGAAAACACCACAAGAATTGTTGAAGGAACGCAAGGAAAGAATAAGAAAAGCTGTAGCGCTAGAAAAAACCGACCGAACTCCGGTAGTAACTCTGGCTGATGGTTTTTGTGCGACCCATATGGGAGTCAAGTTATCAGAGTTTTGTTCGAGCTTAAAAGCGTCTAATAAGGTAATGGTTGAATCGATCAGAGATATGGGGCCAGGGTTTATCCTTGCATCAGGGTGTGCTGTTCCAGTAAATGCAAAAATTGAGAACGTGAAAGCCATGATTGCTGCTGCGACCGGAAAGTAGCTAGTAGATACCATTTTTTAATAGAATGAAAAATATTATTAGGGGTGGATTAAATGACAGCAAAAAAAGATCAAATGACAGCAGAGGAGAGACTGGTAGCTACTATTAATCTTGAACCAGTCGACCGGGTAGTATGTGCGCCAATGATTGACCAGTATGCCGGTCAGTTTGCAGGAATTATCAATAAGGAATTTATGTGGGACTGGAAAAAGTGCATGGATTCTCTTGACAAAGTAAAGGAAGCCTATCCCATTTGGGATAGCAACCCGTTTATCATGTGTGAGCGATATGCGCCTTTAATGAAAAAAGTGGGACTCATGCGTACGGCAATGCCTGGTGTGGAACTACCTGACAATGCTTCCTTCCAGATGCACGAAGTGGAAATTACAACCCGAGAGGACTATGATCTGCTCATTAAAGAAGGTCTTTTGGCATATGTCGGTAAGTTTAATCAAGTTGCGCACGGTACAAATCCAGAAGAGCAACTTGCGGCGATTATGGAAAAAGGCAAATTACTGCTGGATGAAAACCAGCGTACTCAGCGCCGCGGGCAAAGTTCAACCTGGGGAATACTAGGCGGATCGGCACCTGATGTTCTGTCGATGAGCCGTTCCCTGGAAAAGTTTTTTAAAGATGTGATTCAAATCCCTGACAAAGTATATGAAGCCATGATTGTTGTTACAGATGGTATGATTGAGTTACTTTCAGCTCAGGCGGACCAAACCGGTATCAGACGTGCGTTTATTGGCGACTCTCGCAGTAGTGCTCAATGGATATCACTGAAGAAGTTCGAAAAATTATTCATGCCAGTTATGAAGCGACTTGTTAACGGTTTGGATCAAAAGGGCATTATTCCAATATTGCACCTTGATTCTGACTGGACAAAAAATCTACCATATTTATTGGAATTGCCAGCAAAAAAATTCGTTGTTCAATTGGATGGCTCTACTGATATTTTTAAGGCAAAGGAAATACTTGACGGACATTGTGCGATTATGGGAGATATGGCGGCAGCGCTGTTAACTGTAGGATCTCCAAGTGAGGTAGACGCATACGCTAAAAAACTATTTGAAGTTGTTGGTAAAGGCGGCGGTTTCATTTACTCTTCAGGTTGCTGTGTTCCTATGAATGCAAAACATGAAAATATGAAAGCCTTCTTTGATGCGGTAGAGAAGTACGGACGCTATAATTAGCTGCTACTCTAAACGGTGATACTTAAAAGGTGGCAATTTTGTTACGTTATGGCTAATCTGAAGTTGTCCTTCTAAGCTGCGTTTTATTTCTTAGCGTTATATTTAAAGGTATTAAAATTATAGGAGCAGTCTCAAAAATAATTGGGGCTGCCCCTTTTTACGTACGTTCAGTATTAGCATATCTTTAGGATGAGTTTTGGACGAAAAGAAAATGAGGTAATGGTTTTTTATGAATGGATATGGCGCAGGGTGAGCATGTGCCTATGAACTCAATGCAGGTCGTTGTCAATTGACAGCTTATCCAACTCTTGCAGGAATAAGGGAACGGCAGGATTTGAATGCACTTCATTCCAGGCCACAACCACATCAAACTTAAAGTCGTCACCAGCGATATCCAGAAACCGAAGCTCTTGACTTGCATAAACGTTAATATGTCTTGGCAAAATAGCAACTCCAATACCGGATTCAACCATTAGCAAAGCATTTTCGGGGAAAGTTGTTAATTTTATAATATCAGGGAAAAAACCATCCGCTGCGCAGAGTGTTGTGATTTGATTATAAAGACTGGGAGATTCTTCTTGGGCCAAAAGAAGAAATTTTTCCTTTGAAAGCGTGGACAGCTTAATGTCGTTATTATTGGCAGCTGGGTGGTCATGTCGTAGGACAATAGCAAGTGAATCAGGATACAAAGTCTTCCAGCAAAGTCCGGGAATATTCAATAAATCAAAAGAAAGAGTAAAGGCAATATCGATATCACCATGTTTTAGGGTTGTGGCAAGTGCTCCCAAATTTAACTGGTTTAACTGCAAATCGACATTAGGATAAGTGTTTCTAAAACGTGAGATAAGTGCTGAAAAGAAGTTCTTAGTCGGTGCTCCCAAAAAACCAATTTTAAGTTGACCTGCAAAACCGGCTACTGCTAGGCGAATTTTTTGGATACCTTCTTCATAGTGAGCAAGAATGGCTTTAGCCTCGGTAAGGACTATAGCGCCGATCGGTGTTAGACGGACGGTTTGTTTATTACGCGCAAATAATTGCACTCCGAGGGCATGTTCTAAATCCGCAATGTGTCTACTAAGGACAGGCTGAGCGATAAAAAGTTGCTTAGCAGCTGTGCTAAAGTTTAAATGTTCTGCGAGACAGGTGAATTCGCGTAATAACTGGATTTCCATGGTACCTCCGTTGCTATTGCTATATATAACAATAGTATACAGCGATTAACGAGAGAGTGGAAAGGTTTCGCAAAAAAATGCAATTGCATAACGGTAATACTTTTCTATCATAAGCTTAGACATAGATAGTATTTCCCATTTAAAGTAGATTGCATTAGTATGGGGTTGTAATATGAAGTTGCACTGAAGGGAGAAAATAGATTATGGCGCTTGAAAGTACGCAATTTTCGGTTATCCTTTTTGGCCTAGAAAAAGTGCTGAAGATGACTGCCTTGCGGTCTGCCACCTTTGCTGAGCGGCTCAAAGAAAAGAATCTGATTGCTCAAATTAAGTTACGAGACAACTCTCAGGGCAGATATTTTATTTTTAAAGATGGTAAAGTTTCTTCAAAATCTGGTATCTACTCCAATCCCGATATTGTTATGTCGTTCGAAGATGCTGCAACCGCAGTAAGAATAATGAGCCCCACAAAAACATTCTTAGAATTTATCAGTTCGGCCAAAAGTTTTCAGCTTGATATGCGGGGACCGGACGAATTATCGCTATGGTTTGCTGAAACCTTGAATATGACAATGAGTCTTAAGCCGGATTATGGCGTAGATATGGGCGGAGGTGTCAAGCGCTACACGAGCAACACCAATGGCGGTCCGGTTTTTGTGTATGTAAAAGATGGCAAAATCATCCGGATTACGCCTATCGATTTTGACGAAGAGGATGCAGATCCGTGGGTAGTCAAAGCCAGAGGTAAAGACTTTTCACCACCCAAGAAAACAACCGTTAGCCCCCATACTTTGGCATGGAAATCAATGATTTATTCTCCGAATCGGTTGCTTTATCCAATGAAACGGGTGGACTTTGATCCGAATGGCGAAAGAAATCCCCAAAACCGGGGTATATCCGGGTATGAGCGGATAAGCTGGAATGAAGCATTGGAGATTGTTGCTAATGAAATTAAACGGGTAAAAAGAGAACATGGTCCAGGTGCAATTATGAACGGCAGTGGCTCACACCATACCTGGGGAGCGTTAGGATACTGGCTTAGTGCCAGACTACGGTTTTTTAACTCCATTGGTTGGACACCTGTAGTGCATAACCCGGATAGCTGGGAGGGGTGGTTCTGGGGAGCGACACACCATTGGGGCCAAAGTGCCCGGAATGGGGGTTCGGAGTTCTATAATCTTGTGGAGGATTGCCTTCAGAACTGCGAAATGATGGTCTTCTGGTCTAGTGACCCTGAATCTACTAGCGGTGTATATGGAGCATCAGAAGGCACAATACGGCGCCAGTGGCTAAAGGAATTAGGTATTACGCTTGTTCATATTGATCCGTACTACAATCATACGGTCGGACTTTTGGGCGGTAAGTGGCTGGCACCCAAGCCTGGGACTGACAGCGCTATGGTTTTAGCTATTGCTTATGTTTGGATTACCGAAAACCTTTATGATAAGGATTATATTGATAAGCGTACGACTGGTTTTGAAAAATGGCGGGACTATATCTTAGGTAAAGAAGATGGTAGTAAGAAGACTCCGGAGTGGCAAGAACAAGAAACCGGTGTTCCAGCAAAAGATGTCAGAGCACTTGCGCGGGAATGGGGACGCAAAAAGACCTATTTAGCTGCCGGCGGTATTGCTGGTTTTGGCGGTGCGTGCCGTACGGCTACGGGAACTGATTGGGCTAGAGGTATGGTATGCCTCATGGCTATGCAAGGCTTAGGCAAACCGGGGATTAATATGGGAAGTATGCAGCAGGGTACTCCTGTCGATACCCGTTTCTATTTCCCTGGTTATGCCGAAGGTGGTATGTCGGGTGATATTTTTGGTACCGGCAACTTTCTTAACTTATACCAGCGGATGCCCAATATTGTAACCATGAATACTGTTAAACAAGGGGTGCCGCGTCTTAAAATTCCTGAGGCCATTATGGACGGCCACTGCGAAGCTTATAATGCGGATGCTACTACCATTGAAGGACAATTTATTCCGCTTAAATATCCCACTCCTGGGTATTCGCCAGTAAAAATGTATTATAAATATGGCGGTTCCCATATTGGCACTATGGTTGACACTAACCGTTATATAAATATGTATCGTTCAGACAGGCTGGAGTTTGTTGTTAATCAATCGATTTGGTTTGAAGGAGAAGCTCAGTTTGCTGATGTAATTTTACCGGCCTGTACTAATTTCGAACGCTGGGACATCAGTGAATTTGCCAACTGCGGCGGCTATATTCACCATTCCTTTACGCAGGTTAACCATCGGGTTGCTGTTTTGCAGCATAAATGTATTGAACCGCTGGGTGAGTCCAAATCTGATATCCAAATCTTCCTGGAGTTATCGAAACGTCTGGGATTGGGCTCTGTCTTTTCCGAAGGCTCCACTGAACTGGAATGGTGTAAACGGTTGTTTGACGGAACTGATTTACCCCACAACATACCCTGGAAAAAATTTCTCAAGAAAGGGTACTATGTTATCCCGCCATTGCCTGAAGATCGACGTGATCCGGTTTCATTCCGCTGGTATGCGGACGGCCGTCCTAAGGACACCCCGGAACCTTTTCCTGCACCGTCTGACTATACGGAAGAATACCGTATGGGATTGCAAACCCAGTCCGGCAAGTTAGAATTCGAATCCTCAAGTCTAAAGCGTTATGATCCCAACGATCCAGAACGGCCACCCATTATGAAGTACAATCCGGCCTGGGAAGGTCCACATGCAACTGAATTATTTGCTAAGTATCCGCTGCAGCTTGTTTCACCTCATCCGAAGTTTACTTTCCATACGCAAAGTGACGGGAAGGATAGCATTATTAATGATATAAAGGATCATCGAATATTAATTAATGGACACTATTATTGGATCATTAGGATTAATCCGCAAGATGCCGCTGCCCGTGGCATTAAGGAAAACAATTTGGTCAAGGCATTTAATGACCGGGGGGCAGTTATATGCGCAGCCCAATTGACTGAACGTATTCCTCCGGGAACCGTACACTCCTATGAATCTTCTGCTGTCTATAAACCGGTAGGTGAACCTGGCAAATCACCGGATCTTGGCGGCTGTGTTAACCTTCTCACTCCCAGTCGGATGATGATAAAAAAATCTCATGGTATGGCAGCTAATTCCTGTCTTATTGAAATCACAAATTGGAGCGGAGAGGAGAGCGTTTGATGAAAAAGTGGCATTTGATTATTGATGTTGAGAAATGTGTGGATTGCAATAATTGTTTCATGTCCTGCAAAGATGAACATGTCGACAACGACTGGCCGGGATATACCCGGCCTCAGCCGCGGCATGGTCATCGTTGGATAAATATTATGCGTGCAGAACGGGGGCAATACCCGCTTGTTGATGTGTCATACAGGCCAACCCCCTGTATGCACTGTGAGGATGCGCCCTGCATTCATGCGTCCAAGGGGAGTATCACCAAACGTGCTGATGGAATTGTTATGATTGATCCGGTTAAAGCCAAGGGACAACAAGAGTTAATTAATGCTTGTCCTTATCAGGCAATATGGTGGAATCAAGAACAAGACGTTCCCCAAAAGTGTACTCTTTGTGCCCATCTATTAGATCAAGGCTGGAAGCAGCCGCGCTGTGTACAGGCCTGCCCAACCAGTGCGCTCCGGGCTGTATGTGCAGACGACACGGAAATGAGTCGTATTTATACGGCTGAAAAGCTGGAAGTTTTGAAACCGGAAGCCAATACCCAGCCCAGTGTCTTTTACAAAAATTTGTATCGATTTAACAAATGTTTTATCGGTGGAAGTATAGCCGCTAACCAGAAGGGGATTGTTGATTGCATCGAAGGCGCAAAAGTAACTTTGTTGCAGGGGAAGGATAAACTGACGGAAACGCTAACCGACAATTTTGGTGACTTTAAGTTTGATCAACTTGCGGAAAACAGTGGTAAGTATGTTATTCAGGTTCAGATGCCAGGGTTTCCCGCGGCGGAAGTTACACTTGAATTGACTTCAAGTAAAAACATAGGGACAATTTATTTATCATAATGCATCAATTGCCAAAAAGAACACGATTGGGGAATATACAAAATGGAGGATACCTAATGGATAACACCAAACTAACAAAATTTGGCGACTTTTCGATTCTTATGATTGCGTATGTCTGGGTATTTGTAGCCTCGGCGGTTAGCCCGGCACTTGGAAGTATGGCCCAGGATTTTCCAGGAGTATCTACTTTAAAGCTTCAATTAGTTTCCGTAAGCCCTTTTGTCACTTCTATTATTTTCAGCGTGGCTGCGGGTATATTAGCAAAACGATATGATAAAAAGAGCATAGTATTGGGAGGGCTTGTGATCTATGGCATAACAGGCATGCTTCCATACTGGGCAACTTCTATTGATCAAATTATTCTATTAAGACTCCTTACCGGTATTGGTGTTGGACTTATCTTACCTCTGCCTAATATTATTATTGCGGAACATTATGATGGCGAGCCAAGAAAAAAAATGCTTGGCTGGGCTACAGCATTAGCGAATGTGGCTAACGTAATAAATAGTGTTTTGATTGGTTTCTTGCTTATGCGGGGCTGGCGGTATTGTTTCCTGGCTTTTGCTATAGTACTTGCTGTCGCGGTTATCAACTTATTCGGACTCCCTAAATCTCCACCACAAAAACAGACTTCCGAAAATATGCAAGCAGGGGCAGGTTGTTTCATCAATAGAATACCCAAAATTGTGTATCTGCTTGCATTTTACATGATGATGAACTGGGCTATATTGCAACTTAATATTCTCAATATGGCAGTGTTGATCTTAAGCGAGAATTTAGGAGCACCCTGGATGATTGGGTTAGCAATAGCCATACCCGGTTTTGGATGTATCTTTTCCGGTGCTTTATTTCCGCAAGTTTTCAAAAGGTTAAAAAACTATTTAGCATTTGCAGGATTATTCCTATTTACTTTAGGATCCGTAACCTTGTATTATACACATTCCTTTAGTACTTTACTTGTAGCAAACCTTTTGGAGGGAATTGGCTCTGGACTATTAGTACCTTATTTGTTTTACGTAACGTCGACGAAGGTCGATGCTCAGCAATATGACTTTTCTTTCGGTATAGTAACCGGCGCTATGCATCTGGGAATTCTTTTTTCTCCATTTCTCCAAGTCGGAATCGCTATGCTAGGTAATACTGAGTCACTGCGTTATCTATATTTGGTAACTACTATTGCTTTAGCAATCGCCACGCTTATTTCGTTCGTATATGAAAGGGTTAATTCTAAGCAACAAGTGGAAGTTATCCCTTGATGAAATAGTAAAATTACGCAAATGGGCAGTGAGTAACTTATTTTTAAGTTCCACTGCCCATATTTATAGAATTTAGTCTGTTGAGTAGGCGTAAAAAATAGGCATCTGCTATGCCGGGTTCTGGCGCAAAAACAAAAACAGTGATAAAATAATTTGTGGAATTGAAATAATTGCATGTGATTAGGAAAGGGCATATTGAAGAAATTCAATATGCCCTTTCTGAACTTAGGTATGTAGTCTTTATACAGATTTCCACATTGAAAAGCACGTGTTGTGGTAGAATAGTTTACAGGAATAAGCTTAGGGGGGATTATGGCTCAATATGCGAAGGTCGTTAGAGTGATAATATTTGTTTTACGTGGCAATAAGATTGTTAATTAGATGATGGAGAAAATTATGACCCAAAAAAATAAATCACTATTTTGGATTGTGGTAGGTATCACAGCGTTTATTATATTTTTTCATCTAGGGAGTTTTCCTTTGCTTGATCCGGATGAGCCGGTTTACGCTGAGACGCCTAAGGAAATGATTGCATTTGGTGATCTTGTTTCACCCCGGATTTATGGTGAATATTGGTATGATAAGCCACCGATGTATTACTGGCTGGTTGCGGCAGCTTTCAAGGCTTTCGGCGTTAATGAATTTGCGGCACGCTTTCCGTCGGCATTGTTAGGTGTGCTATGCGTGCTATTGGTGTATCGGACAGGGAGCAGACTGTTTGGCCAGACTACCGGTATTGCCGGGGCGCTGGTATTAGCCACAAGTATCGAGTATTTTTATGTCGCAAAAGCGGCAGTGACAGATATTACATTAACACTGTTTCTAACTGCAGCTCTGTTTTCGTTTTTGGAGAGAAAATATTATCTTTTCTATTTCTTTGCGGCATTAGCAAGTGTAACTAAAGGACCTATAGGGTTACTGTTTCCGGCGGCGATTATCTTTTTTTACTTACTTGCAACTAAGAATTGGCAAGAATTAAAAAATATGAAGATACCAGCAGGGGTTATTATTTACTCAGTGGTGGCGTTGCCCTGGTATATTGTCATGTATCAAATTCATGGTGCGGCTTTTCTCGATACATTTATTGGCTTTCATAATATCACCCGGTTTACGACGGCAGAACACACTCAGACTTCAGGCTGGTATTTCTTCATACCGGTGCTGATACTAGGGTTTTTTCCGTGGACAGCACTTCTAGTTCAATCTGTCTATGCTTCGTTGGCTGAAGGGAGAAAACAGGTACCTGCTTTGCTATTTTTAAATATCTGGGCATTCTTTATTTTTATCTTTTTTACCATTTCAAACACCAAGCTAGTGACGTATATACTTCCCATGTATCCACCACTAGCTTTATTGGTCGGCTGGTATCTTGGGCGCTGGCTTGATGGGTACCGACATAATGGATGGTGCTATAGCTGGCCAGTTATACTATCAGGACTTGTTGTCCTTTTGGTTGGCGGTATATATTTTGGAGTTAAGGCGATGCCTGAGTTGACAACCGGATTATTAGTAATGGCTGCCGTGCTGATAACAATGGCCGGTACGGTTTGGTATGCAGTGAGACGAGGTAATCCTGCTGTTGGATTTTGGGGACAAGTTGTGGCGATGACCATTGTCGCAACTATATTGGTGGCAGTACTAGTGCCAGCGGTAGCCCCTCAAGTTACCACTCGTGATATTGCCAGTCAATTTAGTGCTGTGTATGATGGAAAGTCGCCAGTATATGTCGTGAAATTCTTACATCCGGGATTTGCTTTTTACACAGATGTATATGGTACGGAAGTTATATCCGGTGATGACATTACAAAGGCGGTGGCGAAAAACTCTACCGCCTACTATGTAATTCGGCAATTAGAATATGACACACTAGGCAGCAAGGAACGTGCAGCCTTGACGATAATGGCGCAGTCTTATGAAGTGTTATTACTCAAACAATAAAGTGAATGTTTTTGTTTTGTGGCATGAGGCTAATGCTTAACATAGTATAGATTAAAATCTATTATGGGAGGCATCCTTGTGGTTCGTTATGCTTGTGCTGACTGGAATTTGCCGGAGCCCACTAAAAAATGTGTCAAAACATACACTTCGTTCTTAAAACTATATGAAGTATGTTCCTTTAGATTATATAAGGTGTGCCCGTGGTGCGGTTGCGAGTTTGATTATCATTATTATCAGGGCGAATGTCCTTGTTGTGGGGATGATGATCCTCCCCCTCAGCCTGGTTTCGTGCTATTTCCAGAGCTGCTGGTTGAAACTTCTTCACTTGCACTTTTTCCAGAACTTGCATTTTACCCATAGCATAATAATTGTAAAGCTAATAAACCCCACATCATTGCTGTTGGCCTCGTCATTATGGGTATTATTCTTTACTATGTATATAAGAATTCGGCACAAAGAATTAATTGTCAGTAGTTACTTAGGATCTTTTTTGCTGCAGTAACATCAATAACCAATTGTGTGAATTTTATACGCAACCAAAAGCTTTTAAATGTATTGGTAGATTGAAAGATAGGTATACGGTTCAAGGCGAAAATATTGCTGTTTGGTTTATCTGTTCCGAAGTTCACTGTGAATGCCCCTCGATATCCTGATTGTTTTAATAACTGCGGAGTTGTCTGATTATAAAAGCCACCAGGATAGGCAAAGTATTTTATGGGCTCTTTAAGGCGCCATTCTATGGCTTCACGGGATTTTGTCAATTGGTATTCAGCGTATTCATTTGTGACTTCAGAAAGTGATATATGATTTAAAGTATGGGAACCAAAAGTGAAGCCAGCATCATGCATTACTTTTACTTGTTCCCAAGTTAAATATCTGCTGTTAATTCCTATATAATCGGTTATTAAAAAGATCGTGGCGGTAAAATTATATTTTTTCAGTATTGGATAGGCTTCAAAATACGCGTCACAATAACCATCGTCAAATGTAATCAAAATGGGGTTTTTAGGCAGGGGATCACCATATTGGATATAATCGAGCAGTTGATCAGGGGAGATGGTCGTGTACCCATTATTATGTAGATAAGCCATTTGCGCTTCAAACTCTTGGGGGGTAATCGCCAGAGCGTTTATTTTTTGGTTGCTTATTATATGATAATTCAAAACCGGAATACCAGAGTTATGTAAGCTTATTACAGCGGCAGTAAGTATGATAAGTATTACTGGTGCAATTATCCACATAATGAGCTTTTTTTGCAGAAAAAACACTACAATTCCCCCAATTCGATTTTATCGCTTTCCTTTGCTTGCATATCGAAGACAGTATCACTTCGATTTTAGGCATTGGAAAGTTTTTTTGTACTATCACAACGGCTTCACTTTTTTGAACTCTCACGTGGGTTTATGCTGCCTATTAGTATGTTTGTTTTTATTCTACTATTCATAGTACTCAATGTAACACCAGGCACAATGATAATAATAGCAGACATACTATTCTTGGTAGAGTAATAGTCATAACTTACTAAAAAAGTGAGTTATGGCTATTTTCCTTAGCCGGAAAGGCGAAGTATTGTATGAAAATAATAAAGGATTTTGTCATTTTTAAACAGAATGTTTTTTATAAAGTGATATTCCTTTTTGAGGAGTAATAAAATTATGCGGTTTAAAAATAGTCTTACGATAAAATTTATGATAGGAATTGCCATTATAACCATTGTTCTGATGACAGTAAATCTCCTTTGGAATATTAGACAATATAATTTTCAGGCTGAATTGGAAATGAAGGAAAAAGCGGAGGTTATTGCTCAGCAGCTTATTGCTACAAGATCATTTATTGCACGTAAGCAAGATTTGATAAATGCCAATTACGATGGCGGTTATGACTTCAAACACTTAAATCCTGCAGCTGTCGGCAAGGGCATCGGCGAAATTTTTAACGGCTACTCCGGCTACAAATTTAAGCAGACCCGGCCCATTGTACGTGATCCCTATAATGCTCCGGACAATTTTGAAATTGAAGCAATGAAACAGTTAGCCGCCGACAAAAACCTCAAGGAATTATGGGGCTATGATGAAATTGACGGAAATCGTGTCTTCCGGTACTTAGTGCCGTTATATTATGATGAATCGTGTTTATCCTGTCACGGTAAACCTGTTGGACTTAATGATATTTCCGGATATGCTAAAGAAGGATTTTCTTCAGGAGAGTTTGCCGGGAGTATTAGTGTGGTTTTTCCAATGGCACGTTTTGAGGCCGCCCAACGCACCAATATTAGCAGCCAGATAGTTTTCATCCTGTTCATGGTGTTTGTCAGTATTGGGCTGACTTATTTAATGATGGAACATATTATTATCATGCCTATCCGTGAATTGACAGGCAAAGTAGCCGAGCTAGGCCGGGGGAATCTGTCGGCGCAGCTGACCGAAATTCAAACCTATGACGAAATGCGGAGTTTGGCTGAAGAGTTTAATACAATGGCAAGTAAACTTAACGAACTTTATAACGGCCTGGAAGAAAAAGTAACCGAGCGTACGGCGCTCTTGTCAGAAGCTAATCAGCGTTTGCTGGAGCAAGGAAGTAAGCTTCAAGCTATGAATGCCAAACTGACCGAGACGGACCGCCTCAAATCGGAATTTTTGGCGGTTATGAGTCATGAACTCCGGACTCCCCTTACTGCAATCATTGCCTTTGCGGAAATCCTATTGGCCGAGGGAGAAACGCTCAGCAGTTTACAGCAGGAATATCTGCAAGATATCTTTGAAAGTGGGCACCAATTACTTAGCCAGATCAACGACATTCTTAATATGTCTAAAATTGAAGCCGGGCTTGCCAAAATTAACTGTAACCAGATTGATATTAAAGAAGTGCTGAATCATTTAATGCATAGTATTTCTCCGCTAGTAAGCAAGAACAGACTTACGTTTATTGTTGATATCTCTGCTGATATTCCCAATATTGTAGCTGATCGCGAAAAAGTTATTCACATTTTCCGTAATCTAATCAGTAATGCCATTAAATTTACGTCAAATGGTGGGGAAATTACTATTTCAGCAGCTTTGGTGAACGATCAGGAAAAGGTGCCAGAGGTTGTTGTCAAGATACAAGATACCGGTATCGGTATTAACCAGGAAGATCAAAAATATATTTTTGACAAGTTTCGCCAGGTTGATAGCGCTGAATCAAGGGAGTATCCGGGAAGCGGCTTAGGATTAGCACTGGCGCGCAATTTGGTTGAAATGCACGGGGGCCGGATTTGGGTGGAAAGTGAAGTTGGCCGGGGCAGTACGTTTACCTTTGTTTTACCGGTCATTGCGAAGGGGTGTTAGGTTTGTCTGGCGAGAAGATTTTAGTTGTAGATGATGATGCGAAGATACTAAAGATAGTGAAGCATTGTCTTGAAAAGGAAAATTTTCTAGTTGTCTCAGCTGTTGACGGTGAGAGTGCGCTGGCTATTGCCAAAAGAGAGCAGCCTGATTTAGTGGTCCTCGATTTAATGCTGCCAAAACTCAACGGTCTTGATGTCTGCAGGATTTTAACCGCTGAGTATGGTGTTCCCATCATCATTTTGTCGGCTAAGGGCGATGAGCTTGACCGGATTGTAGGGCTTAGACTAGGGGTGGACGACTATTTAACTAAGCCCTTTAGTCCGATCGAATTGGTTCTCAGGGTACAGGCGGTTATTCGACGAGTACAGGGGCAGCGGAAAAATCAGGCAAGTCAGGCTTTGGAGTGTGGTACTCTGTATATTGATCCTGGGACCAGGGAGGTTACGATTAATGCTACAGCTGTTAATCTTACCAGCAAGGAATTTGAACTGCTTTGGTTGTTGGTAAGTAATCCTCAGCAGGTTTTTACCAGGATGCAGCTTTTGAATAAGATATGGCATAGTGATTATGAGGGTGATGAAAATACCGTGACCGTCCATGTCCGGCGATTGAGGGAAAAAATTGAGCCTACACCTTCATCTCCCACGTATATTAAAACAGTGTGGGGAGTAGGTTATAAGTTTGTATGTGAGTAATGATTTGCTAAGGGTAAAGCCCTTCAAATGCAATATAGGAGCTTAAGAATATAATTTTGCAGCTGCCGATTTTATATCGGTGGCTTTTTCTTTTACTCTTTTTGATGAAATGTAATACTTTTGTAAGAATTACTTAATAATTCTGTCATTATCTTTCGGTATGATGATGAAAGAGATGAATTAAGGGGGCTTATTTTATGGAAAGGGGTGCGAAGGTAGCCTTGTTTATCGGTGGCGTCATGTCATTATTGTTATCTGGTTTTACTGATAATAAATCGAAATATGCATTGCTCCGACCGCCGGGGGCGCTGAATGAACCAGAGTTTTTGGCAACCTGTCTTCGCTGCGGTAAGTGTGCAGAGGTTTGCCCGCAGCGGGCAATTAAAATCGGGCAGGGCAATAGCGGGTTGGCCATCGGTTCACCATATCTCATACCTCGTGAGGCAGCATGCGATTTGTGTCTGGACTGTATTGGCGTCTGCTCCAGCGGTGCACTGCGGTCAGTAGAAAAGGCAAATGTCCGGATGGGAATGGCGGAGATCGACCATGATACCTGTCTGGCCTGGCTGGGTGATGAGTGTAAAATCTGTTATACCAGTTGCCCGTTTTATAACCAAGCCATCAAATTGGAAGATCATAAACGTCCGGTGGTCGATAAAGCCGTTTGTGTTGGCTGCGGTATTTGTGAATATGTATGTATTGCCGATCCAGGGGCAATCAAGGTACAGGCAGGAAAACGCTAATGAAGGTTAAGGTTGCACGGCGAACGGTTCAACTTTTGGCCTTTTCCCTGTTGTTCCTGCCGCTTGTTTGGCCTGCGAACTGGATGTGGTTTGGAACCTATTTATCCTCTCAGGCAGTAGGAATGGCGCTTACTGATCCGCTGGCGGCGATTGAGGTTATGCTGGCTGGCAAGATGATTTGGTGGCCGCTCATTGGGTCGATGATACCGCTGCTAATAGCAACGTTACTGTTAGGACGAGTTTTCTGCAGCTGGATTTGTCCGTTAAACACCGTTTTTGAATTTGTGGCCATGATAAGGGCTCCCAGGGCTCGCTGGACCAGTAACGGCTGGATGCCTTATCGGATACTTGCTCTGTTTTTTTTAGCAGCGTTGCTAACAAGTTTACCGCTTTTCACCATATTATCACCAATTGGCATTTTGTCCAGAACAATTGCCTTCGGCGTCGGAATTGAATTGCTTATTGTGGTGGCGCTTATCGCCTTGGAGTGGCTTTATGACCGTAAAGCATGGTGCCGTAATCTATGTCCGGTTGGGGCGTTATATGGTCTGCTAGGGAAATGGCGGTTGGTAACCATTGGTATTGACCGTTCCAATTGCTGTAGCTGCCATAAATGCCTAAACGCCTGTACGATGCAGGTGGATGTCGGCAGTCATAGGTCTCTAAATCAGCTGACGTGCACAAATTGTGGCGATTGTGTGGATGCTTGCGCGGCGAAAGCGGTCTATTTTACATGGAAAAACAAGCAGAAAGGAGGTGCCGTACAGCGTGAATTTGTGGATGGTATTACGAGGTAAAGAAAAATTGACGGGACGGCAGGTAGTATTATTTGGCGCTATAATTGTTTTCTTACTGATTTCTGCCGGTTGGTCGGCTGCATACACATCCCGTTCGGAGTTTTGCGGTACTTGTCATGAAATGGATTCAATGTATCAGTCTTGGCAAACGTCAGCGCATAAAAATGTTGCCTGCGAAGATTGCCATGCTGAGCCAGGAGCCATAGGGGTCGTGAAGACTAAGGCCAAAGGAATGAGAGAAGTCTATGTGCATGTTACCAGTTCAAAGATTGAGCCCAAAGCCAATGAGAGCGATATCAATTGCTACAACTGCCATCAGGATAAGGTAAAAATCAATGCCGACAAGGCGCTAGCAGCAAAGGACCCGCATACAGTCAAACACTTTGACGATGGCATGACCTGTGTTACCTGTCATAGCGGCCTCGTCCATGATACCAAACTCAACAACATGGTACCTAGCCGCGATACATGTGCTAGATGCCATTTGGATGCAATGCAGAGATAAGACTAATTTTTACCGGGAGGTCATTTTTCATGAAGTTTTCTCGCCGGGATTTTTTAAAAGCGATTGCCGTTAGTACGGCATTAGTTAGTTCTGGCTGTTCGCTTGACTCTGGCGGTAGAGGTGCACAGGGGACAACCTCGCAGCACGACGCGGAAAAATGGGTCAAGGGTGTTTGCCGGTACTGCGGTGTAGGCTGCGGCGTATTGGCAGGAGTCAGTAAAGGAAAAATAGTTGCGGTTAAAGGCGATCCGGAAAATACTGTTAATAAGGGCAGGTTGTGTGTCAAAGGGATACTTCTGCCTAAAATTATGGATACCAAAGATCGTTTGCTCCATCCAATGGTCAAAAAAGACGGTCAATTTGTTAAGGTTTCGTGGGATGAGGCATTGGATCTTATTGCCACAAAATTCAAAGAAGCCATTGCGCAATTTGGGCCTGATTCAGTGGGGTATTACGGTTCCGGTCAGAATATCGCGGAAGAAGCGTATGTTGCTAATAAACTATTTAAGGGAGCGATTGGTACTAATAATATTGATGGTAATCCCCGTACCTGTATGGCCAGTGCGGTAGCAGGGTATGTAAGCACTTTTGGTGAAGACGAGCCAATGGGAGCCTATGCCGATATTGAGCAAGCCGATGTTTTTTTCATTATCGGAGCCAATATGGCCGAAGCTCACCCGGTTTTGTATTCAAGACTGGTGGATCGCAAAAATAGTAACCCTAATGTAAAAATTATTATTGTCGATCCCCGGCGTACCCGTACTGCCGATATAGCTGATGTTTTTCTACAGTTTGTACCAGGAACCGACTTAGCTCTGTTAAATAGCATGGCCTATGTGATTATTGAGGAAAACTTAGTTGACAAGGACTTTGTAGATCAACATACAAATTTTATGCAAGGTGAGAAAAAACTGTCCTTTGATGAATTTAAAACATTCCTCGCTGATTATGCGCCGGATAAGGTAACAGGACTGATTGACCTGCCTGCAGAACAAATTCGCGAAGTGGCTCGTTTATTTGCGGCAAAGGGCCGGAATACAATGTCGATGTGGACGATGGGACTTAACCAGCGAATTCGCGGTACTTGGGCCAACAATCTGGTGCACAACCTGCATCTTCTTACAGGCAAAATCTGCCGACCGGGGAATACGCCGTTTTCGCTTACCGGCCAACCAAGTGCCTGCGGCAGTATCCGTGAAGTAGGTGCACTATCCCATCTGCTGCCTGCTCATCGCGTAGTGGCTAATCCTAAACATCGGGAAGAAATCGCAAAAATCTGGGGGATAGATCCTGCTAAAATGAGTCCGAAACCGGGATATCATACCATCGAACTGTTCCGGGCGGCAGCGAGTGGTGCGCTCAAAGTATTATGGGTTGTCTGCACTAACCCCGGACAGTCTATCCCTAACCTCAAACCTTACCGTGAGGGGATGGAAAAGACGTTTATGATTGTTTCCGAAACCTACCATCCGACGCGAACCAGTGAACTGGCTGATGTGATTCTGCCGGCTGCACTGTGGATGGAGAAGGAAGGCATCTATGGTAATGGTGAACGTCGTACGCAGCACATTGCCAAGGCCGTGGAAGCGCCAGGCGAAGCCAAACCGGACGTTTGGGCGCTTATTGAAGTGGCGAAGCGGCTAGGTTTTGGAGACCTATTTCCTTATAAAACGAATGACGAAATCTGGGAAGAATACCGTAAATGCACTATCGGTACGAAAATGGAGTTACCGCCTTATGATAGGCTGAAAAAAGAGCGGGGCTTGACCTGGCCTGTGCCGGATCCAAACGGCCCGGATACCTATATCCGCTATGCCGCGCCCTATGATCCATATGTTAAGGAAGGCATCCAGTTTTACGGCAAACCCGATGGCCGGGCCGTTATTTTTGCCAGACCTCATGCCAATCCGCAGGAAGTCCCTGATGCTGAATATCCCTTTTATTTATCTACCGGTCGTGTTCTGGAGCATTGGCACACGTCCACGATGACAATGAACGTGCCGGAACTCAAACGTGCTATGCCGGAAATGTATGTTGAACTTAACCAGACTGATGCTGGTAAAATAGGAGTAAACGATGGCGAATTAGTAAAAATAACTTCCCGTCGTGGGGAGTGCCAACTGAAGGCCAAAATTAATGGCCGTGGTCAACCACGGCCAGGGATGGTGTACGTGCCATTTCACGACACTGAAATGATCAGAATGATTAATTTTGTGACAATTGATGCCTTTGACGATGTCTCCAAGCAGCCAGAATATAAAATATGCGCTGTAAAACTGGCAAAAGCTTAGCTGATCATGTCTTCCTTCTCATCGGCTGTTGTTATGTATGTGGGGAAGACGCCGAGTACACCGGGAATAACTTCAATGGTGCGGGCGACTTCGTTGACTTGTTTTAACGAGGTCGCTTCTACCACAATGATGATCTCTTGCTTAGGGGATACGGAATGAACGGTAACACCGCTTATGGCTGACAATGCTTGTGATACCATGTTGATAGAGCCAGTCACTGGTTGTATAACCATACTTGAAATTGCCATTGACTTTGTATACCTCCTTACAATATTATCGTTGCTTAGTTAAGTATAAAATGGTCTCCTATGTGGCGCAATGGGTAAGATCTTAAGAAAGTATTACAAATAAAAGGGTACTCAGGGGGAATGGCAATGCAGGGGATCGAGGTAGAACTTGTTAATGTTTCTAAAAGATACGGTCGTCGGCAATTATTTGTTACTATAAATCGGCGGATTTGTTCGGGAGACTGCATTGTGGTAACGGGTCCCAACGGTTCCGGTAAATCCACACTGCTCAAGATTATTGCCGGTCTGATTAGGCCAAGCGCTGGTATAGTAAACGTACATAATCACGGCCATGAAGTAGCTGACGATAACCGAAGGGGCTGTTTTGGCCTGATATCACCGGAATTAATCCTTTATAACGCCATGACCGGCTATGAAAATCTTCAGTTCCTGGTACGGGCCCGCGGAGTAGAGTTAGCTGCTGAACGACTGCAAAGCTGTCTTGAGAATGTGGGACTAGGCGGACGTCAGCAGGAACTGCTTAGTACCTATTCAACCGGAATGCGGCAACGGTTAAAGTTTGCCATATTGGATGCGCTAAGGCCGCCAATTTGGCTGCTGGATGAACCTTCTTCCAACCTTGATGAAGAAGGTAAGAAACTTGTAAAGCAGTTGATAAAAGACGCGCTGGCGCAGCAGGTGGTAGTCATTATAGCGACTAATGAGCGAGAGGAGGCCAACTATGCCGGACAAAAAATTGCCTTGGTATAGTGTGGTGTGGGCAATAGTTCACAAGGATGCGCTGTGTGAGCTGCGGTATAGCTATGCGTTTAGCGCCCTGACGATGTTTGCCCTTGTTACGCTGGCTAGCATTAGTATGAGTTTGGCAGGTGCGGCTATCAGTTCTGCGTTGGCTGCAGCGCTGTTATGGGTAATTCTTTTCTTTTGCGCCATGGCTGGTTTATCACGGGTATTCGTTCAAGAGCAGGAAGCGGGAACGCTGTTCACGCTTCGCCTGTACGCCAACGGGCAGGCGGTCTATTTTGGCAAGACACTGTTCAATGTATTATTACTAATAGCCGTAACTGTGATTGTTATACCGTTATTTGTTATATTGCTTAACGTTACGATACCATTGTGGCTGGAGCTTGGTGCCGTGTTGGTGCTGGGTGATGTAGGAATCGCCACGATAGCTACGCTGACTGCGCTAATGGTCTGCCAGGCAGGCGGCAAGGGAGCACTGTTTACTGTAGTTACTTTTCCCTTGTTATTGCCGCAATTCCTGATGGTGATTGCAGCTACTACCTGTGTATTTGACGGTATCCTGCCCGGAGTACAGGACTTCGCGTTTATGGCAGGCTATGATATTACGGTGATAATTGCGGCATCAATTTTATTCGACTATCTCTGGGAGAATTGAAAGGGGGCTTTCCGGTGAAACGCAATTATTTAAGCATTTCCGGTATTTGCATCTGGACGGTCGGCGTTATCTACGCAGTATTTTATATTGTGCCGCCAGCCCAAGGATTAGGTAATTTGGTTCGAATTGCTTTTTTTCATATACCGGTGGCATGGGTTTCCGTATTGGCCTTGCTATTGTCCGCTGTCTGGGCATTTATGTATCTGCGTACCCGCAAGGCTGAGTACGACTGGAGAAGTTCGGCCGCGGCATCTCTGGGCTTTGCTTTCTGCATTCTGGCGACAGTCAGTGGCGCAGTCTTCGCCAAACTAACCTGGGGAGCTTACTGGAACTGGGATCCCAGGCAGACAACCATTTTTATTTTGCTTTTGATTTACGGGGCGTATTTGGCCTTGCGCTCAGCCATTGAAGATGAAGAACAAAAAGCCCGCATCGCAGCGGTATACTCCCTTTGTTCCTTTACCACAGTACCCTTTTTAGTGTTTATTATTCCGCGTTATTATTTTTCGCTGCATCCTGCACCGGTCATTAACAGTGGTGCCAGAATCGAAATGGATAATAGTATGCTGGTTGTGCTTATTGCTGCGTTGATTGCCTGCACGGCTATTTTTTGGCAGTTGCTGAACTGCCGAATCAACTCCCGGCATCAACGTGAAACGTCAGCTACTAGCGGGGAAGAGGGAATGAAATGATGAAAGTGCGGCATAGGATCGGTTTATTGATTATTATTGCCTTTGTGGCTTATAGCTTTATTGCCTTTCAGACTTCCCTAACACCCTATGTCAGTTTTGCCCAGGCCAAGTCCTCGACCGGAGCAGTTCAGGTGCGTGGGGTGCTTGCCACCGAAAAGATAACGGTGACAGAGAATGGCAAGACCGTTACGTTTTTGTTGAGAGATGAAACCGGTGAAGAGGTGCCGGTTATTTATCAGGGGACCAAACCGGAAGGGCTGGATCAAGCCACTAGTATTGTGGCTGTTGGTAAATATCAAAACGGCCAGTTTGTGGCCGAAAAATTGCTGATTAAGTGTCCATCCAAATACCAGGGGAGTGTGAAACCATCATGATTGGCTATGCAGCAATATTTATGGCTTTAGTGGCAACAGGGATTGCGCTGTTTTGTTATCTAAATGCTTATATGGCCTCTTCGACCCGCCGCTTGGCGCAGCGGATATCGGCCGGCAGGGACAAGGGATTATTCTACTATCGTTTGTCTGCTCTGTTTATCGCCGTTACAGCCTTGTATCTGTTTTATATTATTGTAAGCGATCAATTTCAGTTTGCTTATGTATTTGGCTACTCATCCCGGGATCTTAACCTGATTTATAAGCTATCGGCCTTTTGGGCCGGACAGGAAGGATCTTTCCTGTTGTGGGCGCTCTTTCATGTCAGTTTTGGTTTGTTATTGGCCCGGAAAAATCAACCCTGTGCTATGACTGTATACACCGGAGTGCAAATTATGCTGCTTGTTATTTTGCTTGCCAAGAGCCCGTTTATGATTCTGACAGAACCCCGGCTGGACGGATTTGGTCTCAATCCGTTATTGAAAGACCCCTGGATGGTGGTTCATCCGCCAGTACTATTTCTTGGCTATGCTGGGTTGGCAGTGCCTTTTGCCTACGCCATTGATGGCATCATAACCGGGCGTCATAAAAACTGGGTTAGTCAGGCACTGCCCTGGACACTGTTTGCCTGGGCAGCTTTGGGAGCCGGGATATTTTTAGGCGGTTTTTGGGCTTATAAGGTGTTAGGCTGGGGTGGTTATTGGGGGTGGGACCCGGTTGAAAATTCTTCGCTTGTTCCCTGGCTGGCCTGCGGTGCGCTGGTACATCTTTTATTGTTGGCGCGTGTCAGGTTAGCAGCCGTCAGACCGGCAAGTTTTGCCGCACTATTTACTTTTGTCCTGGTTATGTATGGAACTTTCCTCACTCGCAGCGGAATACTGAGCGATTTTTCAACCCACTCTTTTAGTGACGAAGGGGTGGGCGGAATATTGGCCAGTTTTGTACTAATTACTGCGGTTAGCGCTCTGGGGATACTGATTATTCGCTGGCCGACTCTGCCTGAGGGTGAGTTGTATCCGGCGGTTAAGAGCCGGGAATTTTTCCTGGCGGCAACGGCGATTATTTTTGCGGCGCTAGGAGTTATCGTCCTTGTTGGCATGTCAACACCGCTTGTGGCCATGCTGCTGGGAAATCCGCAAAATGTTAGTACCGCCTTCTACAATACAACGACTCTACCGCTGGCAGCTGGTTTGGCATTATTGTTAGCTGTCGGTTCTTTGGTTGGCTGGGGTGAAGATAGAACCCGTTTATTCGCCCGTTATTGGTGGATCGTAGTAGTAGCCATTGTCTCAATCATTATTGCGGTAGCCGGTGGAATCTGTCAGCCGGTTGCTTTAATGACAATTGGGCTATCGGTGGCAATTATTGCCGCCAGTATAGTAGCAGTAAGGGCTAAGAAAATAAGGCGTGGTGCCGGACTTACACATGTTGGCGTAGCGCTCACTCTGATCGGCATTCTCTTTTCATCACTGGCTAATCAAGCTGTATATGTGAGTTTCCAGCAGGGAGAAAGTAAACAGGTTCTGGGAACTGACTTTTCTTACTTAGGAATGCGACCGGATACTGAGGAGCAGGGCTTTTACCAAAGCTTTAAGTTGACAGGGGAAGCTAATACTGTTTTGGAGCCATATACAAAGTTGAATAAGGAAGGCCGCCCAGCTGCCCGAGAACCCGGAATTTACAGGATGCTGTCTGCAGATATCTATTTAGCGCCAACTATGCAGCAAACGGAAAGCCCGCATAAAGAAATGACCTTAGGTAAAGGAGAACAGAAACAGGAAGATGCATTGACGGTTAAGCTCATTCGGTATGGTATGAGCGGCAGTGGGGCCAGTGGCGACGTTCGGGTATATACACTGCTGGAAGCTACCCAGGATGGCAAAGCCGAAGAGGCAAAGCCGGAATTAATATCACGTAACGGGCAGATGATACCGGTACCTTTTAAAGTATTCGGCCATTATGAACTAATTGTTACAGCAATCAATATGGGGGACGGGACAGTAACAGTTGGGATAAAAGATTTAGCCGCACCGCCGGAGCAGTCGCGCCTAGATGTGGAAATCAGTCGCAAGCCGCTCATAAACCTTGTCTGGTTGGGAACTTTTTTAATAATGATTGGCACGATATCGGCAGGCGTTAGCCGGCGAAAGTTTTGCATAACCGATAAAAAAGCGGCGTCTTCTTAAGATAGAGCACAGAGAAAAAAGGAGGCTATCAATATGACTGGAAGGAGCAAGTAGATGATTATCTCATGGAATACAACGCAGGCTTGTAATATCAGCTGTATTCACTGCTATCGCGACGCCGGAATTAAGCGCAGCGACGAACTAGATACCGCTGAAGGGAAGAAACTGCTCTCGGAAATAGCAAAGGCTGGTTTTAAGATTATGATTTTTAGTGGCGGTGAGCCATTGCTTAGGCCAGATATTTATGAATTAATCAGTTTCGCCCGCAGTTTAGGAATGCGACCGGTGCTGGGGACTAACGGTATTCTGATTACTCCCGAGGTTGCCGGTAAGTTAAAAAAAGCTGGTCTGGCATGCGCCGGGATCAGTCTCGATAGTAAGGATAAGGCTCAGCATGACAAGTTTCGCGGCTCAGACGGCGCTTGGGATAAAACGTTGCGCGGTATGGCGGCCTGCCGCTCTGCCGGGCTGCCATTTCAGATCCATACTACTGTTACGAACAATAATCAGGACGAGATTACCGCCATTACCGACTTTGCTGTTGAGTTAGGGGCGGTGGCCCATCACATATTTTTTCTGGTGCCTGCCGGACGCGGCAAAGATATCGAAGCGACTACGCTTAAGACGGCTGATTATGAGCCTTTATTAGAGCGCATTCTTGATAAACAGACTGAGGTACCTATCGAGATCAAGCCGACTTGTGCGCCGCAATTTATGCGTATTGCCAAACAAAAAAATATACCAACGCGTTTTACCAAAGGCTGCCTGGCAGGTACATCCTATTGTGTTATTTTGCCTAACGGAGATGTGCATCCTTGTCCGTATTTACCGCTAAAAGCGGGGAATGTGCGGGAAAAAGCGTTCAATTTGCTATGGAAAGAAAGTCAGCTCTTTCATAAGTTCCGGCATGAACCGCTGACAGGCGGTTGCAGCCGGTGCGGCTATGATGACATCTGCGGCGGTTGCCGGGCTAGAGCTTATTATTACTCGGATGGCAATTATTTAGCAGAGGAGCCGTGGTGCAGCTGTGGGCGCTAAAAGATATTTTACAGTGCTCAGGAATTAAAAAAGACCAGTATGCGCTATTTTGAATAGGCGCTACAACGTTGTCACGGGGTCATTGTCCTTCTGCCGGGACTTATAATTATGCCCAAAAAAAGAGGAGAGGAGGGATATTGTTGGATATAAGTCAGTACTTAAACCGTAACGCGTTAAAGCTGATGGCAATTGGTTGCGCTGTCGCAGTGGTGGGGGTTTTGTTTGGAGCTTTTGGCTATGCCCACGCGGAAACACCCCAATTTTGTGGAAGCTGCCATTCTATGGAACAGGCTTATACATCCTGGCAGGCGTCTAACCACAAACAGATTGAATGCGCTGAGTGTCATCTGCCGAATGGCAATATAGCGGTAAAATTGGCTGCTAAAGCTCAGACCGGTATGAATGATGTGTATCATGAAGTACTGAGAGATTATCCGGCAACAATCCAGGTATCAACAAAGGGAAAAGGCTATATAGCAGATAACTGCCTGCGCTGTCACCAGTCTACGGTTGAAAAAACCGGTATGGGGGCCGGTGGGCAGGATTGCACCCAATGCCATCGTGGTTTAGTCCATGGCATGAACAAAAGCAAAGGAGGGATAAAGGTTGAATAAATCACAGAAATCTATGATTGCTTTGCTAGGTGTACTGCTAGTTTTCTTTGGTTTTGTTATCACCAGGATTGGCATTGCCAAGCCCGCATCTACCGTCAAAATAGCAAAAATTCCGGCAGGGGAATATGATCCGGCGGTATGGGGGAAGTTTTATCCACTGCAGTACGAGAGTTATAAGAAGAATTCTATTATGGAGCCATCGCCAACAGGGTATGGCGGCAGTTTGAAAGTTCAGAAATCTGATATGATGCCCGAAATCAAAACTAATTTTAAAGGTAATCCTTTCAGTGTAGACTATACCGAAGATCGTGGTCATGTTTACGCACTTGAGGATATTAAAGAAACAAAGCGGATTGGTCCCAAATCGCCGGGAGCCTGCATAACCTGCAAGACTCCTTATCTGGAAAAGCTCGTCCAGGAGACAGGCTGGGGTTATGCTAAACTTCCGTTTTCCCAAGTGATGGATACGATTCCGTCCCACGGCTATATCAGTTGCGCCAATTGCCATGATCCCGAAAATATGAATTTGCGGGTCATTAACCCGGCGTTTATCGAAGCAATGGATCGCAAGGGTGTTGATGTAACTAAGGCGAGTCGTGAAGACATGAGGAGTTATGTATGTGGCCAATGTCATGCAGAATACTTTTTTGAACCCAATACTTCTCGTGTTGTATTTCCTTGGGATAAAGGCTCGAAACCTAGTGATATTTATGCTTATTATCTTGATAAACCACTTGGTTTTGTGCAAGACTGGCAACACCCGGATTCTAAAGCTGCAATGCTAAAAGCGCAACATCCCGATTTTGAAACTTGGTCTACAGGAACCCATGGCAAGGCGGGGGTAGCTTGCGCTGATTGCCATATGCCATATGAGCGCAAGGACGGGCAAAAATATAGTTCACATACGATGACCAGCCCGCTCAAAAACCTTGATGCTGCGTGTGGCACTTGTCATACCCAAGGTAGTGCTTGGTTAATGGATCAGGTCAAGACGACACAGGATTATACTTTTGAAGTATTGCACACCGCTGGTCAAAATGTGACTCGTGCTCATGAGGCTATCAAAAAAGCTTCCGAGATACCTAATGTGAATCAGGACGAATTGGCTAACGCCAGGGAACTGGTGCGCAAAGCCCAATGGTACTGGGATTTTGTCGCTGCTGAAAGCAGCATGGGTTTCCATAATCCTGATCAAAGTCTGAATTCGGCCGCTCAAGCCAGTGAATTCGCGCGTCAAGCAATTGAGGCTGCTAATCGGGCTGCCGGTATAAACCTCTTATAGTTATTAATGACAAAAAAATTAGAATGTAAAACTCAGGACTCAGCCTAGGTGCTGTAGTCCTGAATTTTTATCCAGATGGAAAGGTTAACCTTTCCCTGGATTGAACGACTAAGGCTTCTGTCGGCGTCCTGACGGACTTGGCACAAGCCAAGTCTTTTCTTATCCAGATGGAAAGGTTAACTTTCCCTGGATTGAACGACTAAGGCTTCTACCGGCGTCCTAAAGGACTTGGTACAAGCCAAGTCTTTTCTTATCGGATAATCTTTTTCAGAGCATCCAGATTTTTAATTTTTATAGCTGATCGATAATATTCAATCAGACCTTCATCGCGCATTCGGCCCATTTCTCTTGAAAGTGCTGTCCGGGAGACATTGAGGAAATCAGCTAAATCATTACGGTTTAACATTGTGGTAAAAGTCTGGCTTGCGGCTAACTTGTGCTGTTCCAGGAGATAGGTACTTATTTTTTCGCGCATTCCCTTAAGCGCAAGGTATTCTACTTGTCGGTTTAACATAATTGCTTTCTCCGACATTATAGTCAACAGGTTGGTAATAATTTGTTTATGGTTTGCACATACATTGGAACACGTTCCCACAATTTTTATCGCTGGTAGAAACATTACCTGACATTCGTCCTGGGTAATAACTGAAAAAGGCCAAATACCATTTGTGGAGAATACAAACATTTCGCCAAACATGTCTCCTGGTGCCAGCAATGTCATAACAATCCGGTTTCCTGCTGCGTTTTCCTTTATTGCAGTTGCCTTGCCGGTAAGTAAAATACCCAATCCGGTAAAACCCTCTCCTTCAATTGTGATGTAACTGTTCTTAGCGTAGCTACAAATTTTGGGTTGTAAGCAATTAATCACAGCTTCTAATGCATCTGCGGTAATTCTGTTAAACAACGGTGATTGTATGAGGACCTCTAAAAATTTAGTTCTCAAAACGTACCACAACCTCACTTTGGTAGCTATGGCTACCGATTTTTATTTTATATTATAATACAATGAAAATAAGAAAAACAAGCTACCATTAAAGTTTGAGGAGGAGAAAAAATGTCAGATATGTTTTGTTTTCAGTGTGAACAAACCGCCGGAGGTAAAGGTTGTACTAAAGTAGGTGTATGTGGTAAAAGTCCTGAGGTCGCTAATAAACAAGATGAACTTACTTGTGCACTTGTTGGTCTGGGACGCGCCGCAGCTAAAAACACACCTTCCAAATTGGCTGATGAACTTATGATGCTGGGGCTATTTGCTACGATCACCAACGTAAACTTTGATAAATTACGTATTAACGAATTAATCAATCTAATTAAGGATGAGAAAAACAAGTTAGATTCAAGTGCGAAAGATTTTCCTGTTAATGACTTATGGACTGGTAATGAGGACATTGTATCTTTGCGCTCCACCCTGCTGCTGGGTCTGCGGGGTATGGCAGCGTACGCCTGGCACGCCTATGTGTTGGATAAAAAAGATGATGAGGTTACCGCGTGGTTTTATAAAGGAATGCGCGCTATCGGTGAAGAGCACACTGCGGAAGAATGGCTGAATTTGCTGATGGAATTTGGTCAAATCAACCTAAAATGCATGGGCCTGTTGGATGAAGCCAATACAACAGCTTTTGGGCATCCTGTACCGACTAAGGTTTCGACGCTTGTAGAAAAAGGACCGTTCATTGTTGTCACTGGTCATGATCTGCATGATCTGAAACAGCTTTTAGAGCAAACCGAAGGCAAAGGTATTAATATTTACACTCATAGTGAAATGTTACCGGCTCACGCTTATCCTGAACTAAAAAAATACGCGCACCTCAAAGGTAATTTTGGCACAGCCTGGCAAAATCAGCAAAAGGAATTTGACAACGTTCCCGCACCTATTCTTTACACCACCAATTGCCTGATGCCGCCAAAATTGTCTTATGCCGATCGGATTTTTACAACCGCTGTAGTCGGATACCCTGAACTGAAGCATATCCCTGATGCAAATAGTAAAAAGGATTCTTCCTCAATTCTTGATAAAGCAATGGAGTTATTTGGTATTGGGAGCAAAGAAAATAAAATGGCGCAGAAGGATTTTACGCCGATTATTAGCAAAGCACTGGAACTTGGTGGCTGGAAAGAAGATAAGCAGTTTGCTGGTATTAATGGCGGGACCGAGTTAATGACCGGATTTGCCCGTAATGCTGTGTTAGGTGTGGCTGATAAAGTAATTGATGCTGTCAAAGCCGGAGCGATCAAACACTTTTTCCTTGTTGGAGGCTGCGACGGCGCCAGACCAGGTAGAAATTATTATACAGAATTTGTAAAAAAAGCGCCGAAAGATACAGTGATTTTGACCTTGGCCTGTGGCAAATACCGGTTTAATGATCTTAATATTGGTGACATTGGCGGAATTCCCCGGATCCTTGATATGGGACAATGTAACGATGCTTACTCTGCCATCCAGGTTGCTGTTGCCCTTGCTGGCGCCTTTAAGTGCGGTGTTAATGACCTGCCACTAACGCTAGTACTTTCCTGGTATGAACAAAAAGCTGTATGCATATTGCTTACGCTACTCGCGCTTGGCATAAAGAATATCTATATCGGGCCGACTCTGCCGGCTTTCTTGTCGGGTAATGTACTGAACATCTTGGTTGAAAAATTCAATTTAAAACCAATCAGCACTCCGGAAGACGATATACAGGCTATTCTTAGCCGCTAATAATAGCTTGAAATAGTAAACCCTTGGTTCGGGATATCCCGTACTATAAAAGGCGGTGATTTGTCACCGCCTTTTATAGTAGTATAAACGGGTGTGGAGGTTACTGTTTTGATAATTCGTCGAATAATGCAGTTATATTTCTTGCTTTTATATTTGTGGGCAGGTTATCAATTTTTCTCTTTAGTCGAATCGACTTTAGCTGGTGACATTGCCGACTTTTCGCTACGCTTTCCGGTGATCGAGACTTTTTTACCATTGTCAGCCCTGGTAGGGCTAAAACAACTAATCAGCACTGGGGTATTCGATCAAATTCATCCGGCAGGGTTATCTATTTTGTTGATTGCCTTTTTTTCAGCGCTGGTTTTTCGGCGAGGTATTTGTAGTCATATCTGTCCGATTGGCACGCTATCAGAAATACTCAACTACGGGCGGAATCAATTATTGCGGTTCAAAATACCGTTTCCCAGAATAGTACACTATCTTCTGATGTTGCCTAAATATATCCTGCTCCTCTTTTTCATTCAGGTTATCCTGATGCAAATGTCAGGAGCAGATGCCGCATCCTTTATTTATTCCTCTTACAATATTATTTCTGATGCAAAAATGCTGGCATTTTTTCTGAATCCTTCCCCACTTATGATAAAAGTAATTGGATCATTAGTTGTTATGACAATTCTGATTCCTTTTTTCTGGTGCCGTTATCTTTGCCCTTATGGTGCGTTGCTCAATATTGCTGCCATTTTTTCTCCACTACAAATCAGACGGCAGCCAAACCTTTGCGATTCGTGCGGTATTTGTGACAAACAGTGCCCAACTAATATACAAATATCTAAATCCACGGGAATCATTTCTCCTGAATGTACCTGTTGTCAACGCTGCATATCCGCCTGCCCAACCAAAGCTATTACCTTTCATAATCGCTTAACAGCAAAAGCGTTAAAACCAGTGCATTATTCCATAGCTTTACTTTTGCTGTTTGTTATAGGAATTATTAGTGCTCAGGTTAGTGGTCACTGGAATTCGCTGGTATTGCCGCTCTTTTGGGCAAAGTACTTACCGCAAATTTCAGTAATTCCACACCCCTAACGATATTCAATAGTATGCAGATTATTTTTATAGACATAGTCAAATGTTGTTTTTGCAGTAACCTAGTGCATGGCAAAAGATTACATGTATATGTCATAGCAGTTATTTTGAAAATGGTCTAAGATAGAGAAGGAATCTATAAATCCAGTGGGGTGATACGGTGAAAGCAATCAAAAAAGATGATTATATCCTGGAACTGAAAGAGCACTTCGGCTCAGATGAGCGCCGCATTAATCATGCACTTAAGGTATTGGCTGCTGCTGAAATAATCATGAACGGCGAGCAGGTTTATGGAATTACTCATGATGTGGTTACGGTTACCGCTTTGCTGCATGATGTGGGGATTAAGGTGGCCGAACTAAAATATAATTCTTCAGCTGGACCTTACCAAGAGCTTGAAGGCCCACCAGTGGTGAGGAAAATCATGGAACGCCGCGGTGCGCCGCAAGAGATCATTGAGAGGGTGACTTATATTGTAGGTGGTCACCATACGGCCCGCAAGAATGATGGTTTGGACTTCCAAATTATTTGGGAGGCCGATCTGCTGGTAAATATCGAAGAAGAGGGACTGGACAGGAATAATGAGCAATTACGGAATCTTATTAATAAGAATTTCCGGACACCAACCGGACTTCGCATTGCGCGATTACGGTATAACTTAGAGACTGAAGGCCTACTATAGTATCTATGGTTCAGCTGGTGCCGGGTTTAAACACTACGGTAATGGTTGTTCCCTGAGAGGCTGAATCCACCAAGAGCTTAGCGCCATGTCTTTCTGCAATCCGATAGCATATTGGTATGCCTAAACCTGTTCCGTTGTCTTTCGTAGTGAGGAATGGAGTACCCAGTTTCTGCATGACCTCGTCAGGTATCCCGGTACCATTATCTTTAATTGATACCATAATAGTACCGTTTTGTTCATAAGTCCTAATTGTAACTTCACCACAATCTTGCGCGGCCTCAAAGCCATTTCGTACCAAATTTAAAATCATCTGTCGGATTTCTTTTTCATCAAACTTGTTATCCGGAATTCTACCCAAATCTGTAAACAATTGATGTCCTCTACAGGACGCATCAGCCTGCAAAAGAGGCTGCAAAGATTGTATAACATCATTTATATTGCCGATCTTCATCTTAACAGCTTTGTTTTTTGCTAAAGACAAATACTCAGTGATGATGCTGTTCGCCCGGTCTAATTCATCAATCATAACACTAAAATGATCATAGTATTTAGTAAAATCATCCTTTAATTGAAACAACTGTAGATAGCCGCGCACCGTTGTCATTGGGTTACGGATTTCATGGCCAATGCTGGCGGCCATTTCACCGACGACGTTAAGCCGCTCCATTGTCGCTGACATTTGGTTTAAATTGCTATTAAGGACATCTGTAGCCTTTATTAGTTTTCGTTCATGGTAGGCCATCTTAGATAGACTATTAGCAACGTTATAAAGAACATTTGCAGCAGCTTCAATGCGTTTCTGAGTTAATATTGTAACTTCATTTACCGCTTTAACATAGCCTTCTTCGTTAACCCCGATTTCTTTCGCGAATTTCCGATATTTCTCCTCAGGAGGAGTGTGGGTTAATATTTGTCCGCCCAAAATTGTCCCAATAAGCTGGCCTTCTAGAATAATTGGAGCTGCAAAGTCAATGAGACCTGCATGACATTCATATACTACCGGCTTACCGGTTCGAGCTGCTTCCTCTCCACCTTTTCGATGTGATTCAGCGCAACGCTTATCACCACACTCAGTTGAATGAGTGTAATCCATACAAAACCTGGTATATCTACTTGGAGTAGTAATCGGCTTACCATTAACATCTACGGTTACGCTGGCCAAACCAACGCTCTCGGCGAAATCATCCTGAAAGCGTTGAAGGAAATTGAGATCAATTACGTCAGTCAACTTGATATTGTTTATGTCATCTGTTTGTCTTTTGTCTTGCTCGTAGACTTGTACCATATTAATTTCCCCCCATTATAATAGTAACTATCAGTTTAATTGGAATGATCGATTTAGGTTTTATGTTACATTATAGGAATAAGTTAATGGCTTGCAAAAAGTCTCAACAAAAATTGATTATATATATAATTTGATAAAACAGGTCTAAAAACCTCCTAAAATTTACTATTTATAGTTTTTTTAGGTTTTTATTGCTATTTTGCAATATAATGTAAAAATGATCTGAAATATAAAAAAATGAGAACCAGCCTTGTTTATCCAAGGCCAGTTCTCATTTTTTACAATCCCGCCCGCTGATATTATCCGCTGACATTATACAAGCTCCTGTCAACCCGCCGCAAATAGGGCGACGGACTTCCCGTATAAAACAGATACAAACGGTGCAAAGCCCGAGTACAGATTGTATATAGAATATTACTATCCTGTTCTTGGCTATAATTAATTGCGTCTGTATTAACTATAAGTACAGCATCAAACTCTAAGCCTTTGGCCAGATAGGAGGGAATGACAACAATTCCGGTAGGGAATGCGTCGTCATCTTTAATTAGTAGGGTAGCCTTGGTAACTTTTTGCAACTGGGGATAAATCCTGAGGGCCTGGGTTACATTCTTAGTGATAATTCCAATAGATTTCAAACCCTCACTCTGTACGGTTTGAATAGTGTTAAGAAGAGTAGTCGCCATATCTTCATGATTATTTATTTGAATAACTGTAGGTTTTGGGCCAGGACGATTGATAGAAAGACTCTCGCCGGCACTTGGTAATATTGCCTGGCAAAAAGCTTGAATGGCTTGGGTTGATCGGTAGCTTTTGGTCAAATGGAAATGCAAGGTTTGCTCTTGACCCAGGATTTTACTGGCTTCAGTAAAATTGGCTGTATTAACAAAAGGCTGGATTGACTGTGCAGGATCACCGACAATTGTCCAGGAGCTGTTGGGGAATAGCTGAGCCAGAATTTTGTATTGAAAAACCGAATAATCTTGGGCCTCGTCAATTACAACATGCTTAATATCTGGCTTGACCGGAAAACCCTGCACAATACCCTGGAAGTACAAAAAGGGCGAAATGTCTTCATAGGGAAGGATGCCCCTGTTAATAAGCTTACGTGTCTGTGATTTTATCGCGTCCCAATTGCCAGGAATAGGCGTGCCGGTAACTGTGAATAATCTGTCATCAGAAAAAAGGGCTGCATATTCCTCTAAGGCATCCAGTGTTGTCAGTTTTTCTACATAATCGGTAATGGGTTTTAGCTCGCTTCTTGCCTGGATTCTGGCCAGTGCCCTGATCACCTTTTCATTGACTTCTTCACCGGCTTCAGTGAGTTGTGCGATCTTTTCACGCCGAACATCGGAGATGAGATCATGCATTCGTTTTTGGATAATTGTTCTGATTTTTTCGAGACGGATTGCCGGCGGCATCATGCTAAAGCTATTTTGATAGTAGTGCTGCCATTCGTTCTGGCCAAACAGCGTTTCGCCCCGAGCCGTGATGGACGGGTGTTCGTTGATCCAATCTGCTGCCAGCCAGTTTAGATAGTTGGTTAAAACCTCGTTAAAGAGTTGTGATGATTTAAAGCTGATAGTAGCTGCCCGCTGTTTGTTGGCATTAGAAACCAGCATGTGCTCAAAGTAATCTGTACGGGTTTCAAGGCGCAAGGGAATATGGGCGGCAGACCTGGCGGTGTAGTCCTGAAAAGTCATTTGCACAACATTTGCTTCGCCTATTTCCGGCAAGACGTTAGAAATATAATCACTAAAAATATAATTAGGGGATAGGATTAATACATTCTGGGAGGTTAGTCTTTCCCGGTTCTGATAAAGCAAAAAAGCTATGCGGTGCAAGGCAACCGATGTCTTGCCGCTGCCAGCCGGCCCCTCCAAAAATAATACCTTATGCCGCTCATCACGGATAATCTGATTTTGATCCCGCTGGATGCTATTAACAATGGTATGCATCTTTTCATCGACACTTTTAGCTAGTAGTTCTTTAAGGATATCGTCATCAATTGTCAGGTCAGAATCAAACATATACTGGATGTGCCCATCAGCAATCTTGTATTGGCGCTTGAGGGTGATAGTTCCCTCGATTACGCCTGCCGGGCAGGTGTAGGCTGCATCACCAAGGCCATAATCATAGAACATGCTTGATACCGGGGCGCGCCAATCGTAGACAAGAAATTCACCGTCTTCACTAGCCAGGCTGCCAATTCCAATATAGATTTTATCTGTATCATTATAATGCGCTTCGGCAAAGTCAATCCGACCAAAGTAGGGGGACTTCAGCATTTTGATTAAATGACGAGCAGTTCCATGCGAATGTTTGGAAAGCGCGCGCTGGCGATTCATGGTCTCGACATGTTGCGCCTCATCAATAGCACTACCGCCGCCACCATTCCAGTAATCCTGGAGAGAATTCTTGAGGGCATGCTGATGGCATCCCGAAATTTCCTTGTTTTTTTGTATTTGCTCTTGTACTTGTCGGAGCGTTTCGGCGAGTCGTGCTATTTCAAACTGCTGTTCCTGTTGGTTCATGGTTCCTCCTCGATGAATTAGCCCTTAACCTATTTTCCGTTTCGCACTTGGGACTTGGTTATAAGTCCCAAGCTGATGGTTGCGACAGAGGTATAGTTACAGGTACCTGCTTCTATAATATTATTTGAATTATCTTTGGTCACTATGAAACAAGAAACTCATGGGAAAAAATGTTTTCTGATTGAAAAACTTCTGCTAAATTAAACAAAACAAGAAGCTCTTCGTCTCATAAACCGAGACGAAGAGCTTTTCTTCGCTATACCACTCGATACGACACCAACATATGAGTTACGCGCCTACTTCTAGCTCGCTGCAACGTTTAAGATTGCCTACTGTCTCGATCATTGTTTTTTACTATTGTACGTATTACGCTTATTATATGTATTTATGGAAAAATTGTAAAGTTATTGTGAACGTTTTACGAATAGAAAGGGAAGATTCGCACATGACAGTAGATTTGTGGAAAATATTGGTTTGAGTACATTTTAATGGTAGAATGAAATAAAGTTGTTAGTTATGCGATCTACCATAGAATAATTTTATACTGGAGGGAGTAACATGCAAAAGGACTTTCATTATGATGTAATCTACGTGTTGGCCAGCTGGGCTGGATTTAGTTCGGAGGATGCGAATACGCTTGCCTATGCATCCCAGTATGTAGATGATGCTAATAATACTGGCCATCTCAAATTTGATACTGGTGCCAGTTACACTCGTACGAGTTCTGCTCACAATGTATTTGATGTGTACCATAACGCCGACAATGTGGAAAATCATAACGTCTGGCTGCCATTTCATTTCTTGCCTGGTAATTGTGGTTATGTTAAAGGAAAGGCTGAAGATAAACCCTTTATTGAACGTATTATCTGCACTTATGATAGTTTTGTGGCTCGTGATATGGTAGAGGAATCCATCCGATGCTGGGACAAACCTTATGGACTGCATCGATTTGGCATTTCGATGCATACTTATGCCGATACGTGGGCGCACAGGGGATTTGCTGGTGTTATCGATGGAATAAATAAGGTAAAATCAATCTTCTGGCGTAATGATACCAACCAGCTAGTGTCTGTTGATTTACTTCAACAAATGAAAAACCGAGTGGTCGATTTACTTCCTGTCGGTCATGGCCCAGCCGTTTGTAATCCCGACTTACCCTATTTGAAGGAATGGCAGTTCAGTTTTATCGAGGACCTCAAACGGGGAATCCAGATTTACAATAACACGCAGTATTTCCTTTTGGCTGCAGAAAACATCATAAAAGCTATGCGCCTCTTTATTGCTTATCGGAAGTCTCCAGTGTCGCTAGCAGGCGATTTGTCAGCCTTATACGACGGATATCCTGGTTTGACTGAGGAGCAACGGAATACGCTCGAATCCCTTTTCATGAACATTCGGGATGACGATGGCGATAAACGCCACGACGAATGGGGTAGGAGAGCTATAGCCGGTGAAATTGCAGGAGTTAGTTCTATTCCGTCATACCAGGCGAAAGGGGAAGGCTCTTGGAAGTACAAAGCTCTGGGTACTACATTGGAAATTGACGACCCAGGTCAAGTATTTACCTATACTCCTGAGTTTATTACTAGTGATTGGAAGAAATTTCATGATGGATTGCAGGTTCAGCGACAGTATATTCTGCTTGAATTATTACCAGCTTACGGAATTTGTATATCGTAGAAACGCAATAATTGACTTCGAAAAAATCAGGCCTTCCGTGATTTGAATAGAAGGCTTGATTTTTTATGGTTATTTTAGTAGCTTATTTAGCCTGGAATGATATATTTAAAAAAAAACAAAGGATTTAATATACTTTTATGGAAATAATTACTATGAGCTTATCTGCTGGTAGATGACAGCATTCAGCAAATGTCCCCATGCTGCTAGCAATGGTTACATCTACGTGGATTAGATATTTATTAATCCGTCTGTAAGAAAGGTATACGCTACTGGGGAACCTGTAGTTGCGATAGAAGATTCGAAGGTTGATGGAATTCCCGAACTTGTATCTATTTCTCCTATCTATCATCTAGGACAGGTAGTTGGTTTTACGATAAGGAGCTATTGCTAGCTAAATTTAAGGATTTTCCGCACTAGGAGGGACATGTTGTGAAAGAGACTAAAAAAATGCTTAGTATGCTGTTGATATTGATTATAGCGTCATTATTGGTATCAGCCTGCGGTAAGATCAAGGAAACTGTTAAACCAGAAGCACCCAAGCCCAAATATGTTTTAATGTTTAATCATGTGCTATCCGAATCAGAACCATTCCATCAGGGATTCTTGAAGTGGGCGCAAAGAGTTAAAGAAAGAACGAATGGCGAAGTTGAGATTCAAGTATTTCATAGTGGGCAGCTTGGCGTGGAAGAGGACATTATAGAGCAATTGAAACAAGGTGCACCCATCGGTCAAAATACGAATGCAGCTAGACTTGGTATGTATGTGCCGGCTATTGCGGTGCTGAATGCTCCTTATTTTGTAGAAAACATTGAGGATGTTGCCAAACTTAGAGAACTACCGACTGTTAAGCAGTGGGAAAAAGAACTCGAAGAAAAGCATGGAATCAAAGTATTGTCCTTCAGTTGGGTACAAGGTATGCGGCATATGCTAACAAATAAGCCTATTAAAACTCCGGAGGACCTAAAGGGTTTGCGTATCAGAACTCTTGGTGCACCTATTTGGCAGCAATCTATCCGCGCAATGGGGGCAGCTCCGGTAGCTATGCCATTTGGAGAAGTCTATACCGGTATGCAGCAAAAGGCTATTGACGGTGCCGATCTTGTTTATCGAAACGTAATCGGAGCTAAACTTTTTGAGACAGCAAAGTATATGAGCGAAACCAATCACATCTTACTTATTAATTTCGAAGTTATGAGCAAGAAATATTTTGACAGCCTTCCGCCCGAGTATCAGAGAATACTAGTAGAAGAGTGCAATAATGCTGGCATGGAAACCTCGAAGGAAATGGAGCAAGAGGTTGAAGCACTTAGGAAAGAGCTTACGCAAAAAGGCATGACTATTGTGCAGGATGTTGACTTGGCAGCCTTCAGAAAAGCAGGTGAGGGAGCCTATAAGGTCTTAGGGCTTACTGAAGCGAGAGACAAGCTTTATGAGGAAATGAATAGAAAGCAGTAACAATACCAGCGTGGTATATCAGCCCATAAGCACTGAAAATGCAGTTTAGTCTAGAATTTGGGGTGTAAACAATGGAAAAACTTATGAGTATATTTGTAAAGCGGAAGTTTATGCTGCAATGAGTGCTCTGGTAATTCTTTCAGCATTAGTGCTGTTATCGGCCATAGCGAGAAGTCTTCACAATCCCATAGTGTGGTTTGATGTTATGGTAGTTTCATAAAAAAATGATAGTTTTGTAAGCAGCCTTCCAACTAGTGGAAGGCTGTTTGTATTATGCGGGAGTTTACGATGTGGTATGATGGAGAAAACTATAATTGCATGATAGTATGGGGTTTGCTCTTTGGGGATTGATAGGAGGCATTATTCGTGTAATTGGTTCGAATAGTAACAGGGAAACCGTGAAGAACCTGAATAAGGCAGGTATACATATGTATTCAATTGAGGAATATTCGGGTAAGATAGTCAAGCTCATAGTTGCTTCACCAGTTTGAAGCGGTTTTACAACCTTAATTCATAAGTAATTCATATTTGCTTTGTATAATATGAATAAGTGATAAAATTTAAATTACTGGTGTCATATTATAGATGCCAGTAATTCTTACTAAAGGATACTAGGCTGAGGAGGGAAGAACATGATCCAACGGTCGGTTTTAATTGTTGATGATGATGTAAAACTGGTAGAGTTGCTGCAATTGTATTTTCAAAAGGATGGATTTATTGTATTTACTGCTAATGATGGTCTTGCCGCTTTGAAAATCGCTCATGAGAAAGAGCCTGATATTCTAGTGCTGGACTTAATGCTTCCGGGGATGGATGGCTGGGATATCTGCAGGACATTAAGGCGGGATAGTGAAGTACCGATATTAATGCTGACCGCCCGAGATGAAGTGAGCGACAGATTAGTTGGGCTAGAGATTGGTGCCGACGACTATGTGACGAAACCCTTTAGCCCTAAAGAAGTCGTGGCACGTGCCAAAGCTATTTTGCGCCGGACAAAGCAGACAACGGTGAAAACTCAGCCGGTTCGATTGGGAGATGTAGTCATTGAATTGGATCAGTATCAGGTAACAAAAGGTGGACAACCTGTGGAACTTACACCGACCGAGTTTAAGATCCTGGAGCTATTGGCTGGTAATCCGGGTAGAGTATTTAGTCGCCTGCAGATTGTTGAGCAGACCCAGGGCTATTCCTTCGAGAGCTATGAACGCACCATTGATGCGCATATCAAGAATTTGCGGCGAAAGATTGAGAATAACCCTAAAGAACCGGAATACATCCAAACTGTCTATGGCGTTGGTTACCGTATGGCAGGTACCCAAAATGAATAGTATTATCTATCGGATTACTGGACTCATGTTTCTGGCAGTAGCGATAACCGTATTTTTACTTATCTATTTGGCTAATACGCAAATGACCGATTTGTTCCAAGAGTATGTTACTGTTCAGCAAATGGAAATGCACCGTAGTTTGATGACTCACCTGAATCCTGGTAGTGAGGGACAGGCTGTCATGCTGGGCACATCAGAGCTAAACTTTTTAACGTCAGTGCATCAGTCGCTCATTTGGGTTGGCGTAGCCCTATTAGTAGCAGGACTTGCTGCAAGCTATGCCTTAGCCTGCAGTATTACCACACCGCTGCGAAAATTAAGCGCTGCTGCTATTGAGATTGAGCGGGGTAATTTTGCTCAGAAAGTACCTGTAACAACAACAGATGAAGTGGGAAGTCTTGCTGTGATATTTAACAGCATGGCAGAAACGCTTGATAATAACAGTAAGCTGCGGCAGCAGTTTCTCGCTAATATAGCCCATGAACTGCGCACTCCACTTGCGGTTATTCAAGGCCACCTGGAGGGGATGATTGATGGCATTATTGAGCCTAATCCCAAACAGTTGACTTCTCTTCACGAAGAAGCTGTCCGCTTATCACGTTTAATTACAGATCTAAAAGAACTATCGCTGGCAGAAGTTCGCCAACTGTCATTGGAAGTTAAGGCGGTTGATGTTAATCAGACAATTGAGCAAGCCTTATATATGCTAAAACCACTTGCCGATGAAAAAAATATTATCATTGAGCAAAGCTTGACGCTGGAATTGCCACCAATTATGGCTGATGCGGATAGAATCTGCCAGATATTCTATAATCTTATCACTAATGCCATTCGCTACGTGGCAACTGGCGGGCAAGTAGCCATTTCTACCGAACTAACAAAGCTGGAGGAGCAAGCCTGGGTAAAGGTTATTGTTGCCGACAATGGCCCAGGTATTAATGCTGTTGATTTACCTTATATTTTTGACCATTTTTATCGCGGTGATAAGTCACGGGATAGAAGAAGTGGGGGTACAGGCCTCGGCCTGGCTATCGTCAAACAACTTGCGGAAATTCATGGTGGTAAAGTACAGGTAAAAAGCACCGTAGGCAAAGGAAGCACGTTCTACGTCCTATTGCCGGCAAAAGTTCGTGAAAAAGCCCTAACATCTTCAATAGTGTGACAAGGATCATTGCAAAGCGAATTCTTTTTTTGTAAAATAATGCTAAGCAAGATGCAGGGGAGGGCAGATTTATGGTTATGACATTCAGACAGCAAGCAGAGCAAGGAGCTCAAAAGCTAGTTACTGCGGCTGGGCAGCAATTGGCGCAGGATAATATGCTCGGAACGAGAAAAATGGATTTTCAGCAATGGTTGCCGTTAACAGCGGCACTATCAGGCAATCAGTGTAATGATTATGATGCGTTAGCACAATATTTTGCCGAGAACCATGTAAAGAAAACGCAAGCCAGTACTGAGCGAGAGCTCATTCTGGAAGCAGGCTGGCGGTCACTTATGGCCGCAGAAACTTGCCAAGCTCTGCGCGCTATGGCACCTGGCGGAGTGGGAAACACAGACTTACTGCCTGACAATGTTTTGCGCAAAATAGGGGTAGCTATCGTTGATGGTACTATGGCGGCTATTGCCATAATATGTGGCACTTCTGAAGACGATATAGTTGCAAGTAATTTAGTTGAGGAGCTAAGAGACAAGGGTATTCTGGTTATGTTGGCTGGAGGAATTGTTGAGCAATATTCCGGTAATCAATCTCTTGCTCAAGCTGATAACCACATAATTCCTTTGGGGAAGGAGGCTGTCCACGCCATTCACGCATTTACAGCGGCTGCGAGGATCGGCTTTTTGCTGGGAAATATTGTTCCTGGTGACCGGGATCGGCTGTTGACATTCTTGGCTACAAGGTTACCGGCTTTTGTAATTAGTCTTGGTTCACAACAGCTTGAACAGGCTGCTGTTTGCGCTGGTGCCATGTCGTTAGGAATACCAGTAGTATCTGATCAGCCATTGCCGCCTGAGGAAGAGATAGCTGGCTTATTTGAAACTGCGCGGATAAATAATGGTAGTGAGCTAATAAACTTAGCGATAGAAATGAAAGAAATAAAAGTTAAAGTAACTCCTCTGCAGATTCCCATTAAAGTAAACCCGGCCTATGAGGGGGAAATTGTACGTAAACAGGACACCTGGGTGGAATTCGGCGGCAACAAGGTGACTGCATTTGAGTGGCTGCAGATGGTTGGTAAAGAAGATATTGATGATGGCCGAATTACAGTTATTGGTCCCGAAATTAACGAAATACCTGAGGGAAGTGAATGGCCGTTAGGTATTGTTGTCAAAGTATATGGGCGTAAAATGCAACAAGACTTTGTCGGAATTATGGAACGTCGCATCCATTACTTTATTAGTTACGGAGAAGGGTTGTGGCATATCGCCGGGCGGGATTTAGTAAGGATGAGGATTAGTAAAGAGGCGAGACAGCAAGGATTTACGATTCGCGACATTGGCGAATTGTTACTGCATATGTTTCGTACTACTTTTGGGACCATCATTAACAGGGTTGAGATTATACTCTACACTGATGCTCATGTTGTAGAACGTGAAGTTAAGGCAGCTCGTGAATTCTATGCCATCAGAGATCAGCATCTACAAGGTATAACAGATGAAATGGTTGATACCTTTTACTCTTGTACCTTATGTCAATCTCATTCTCCTAACCATGTTTGCATACTTACGCCAGAGCGCGGCGGACTGTGCGGGGCAGTAACTTGGTTAGATGCCAGGGCTTCTTATGAGATGAATCCAGTTGGTCCTAATCAACCTATCTGTAAGGGTGAATGTCTGGATGCGACTAAAGGAATGTGGAAGAATGTCAATGAGTATATGTGTCAGGCTTCCAACCGCACAGTAGAAGAGGTAAATCTTTATACCGTTATGGATAGGCCTGTAACATCCTGTGGATGCTTTGAGGCCGTAATGGCTGTATTGCCGCAGGCAAACGGTATTATGATTGCAGCCCGGGATTATTCTGGTGAAACCCCAAGTGGTATGACCTTTACACAACTAATGGGAACCTGTGGCGGCGGGGTTCAAATACCAGGATTTCTTGGCGTAAGTCGTCGGTTTATAACAAGCGGAAAGTTTATACCTGCTGATGGTGGACTTGCCCGCCTGGTATGGATGTCCAAAGAGCTTAAAGAAAGTTTGCGGGCAGAATTAAACGAACGGGCGAAAAAGTTGAGGTTAGGCGACAATTTTGTCGACTCGATTGCGGATGAAACTACGGGTGTCACCGAAGAGGAAATCTTACCTTTTCTCCAGGAGAGAAACCACCCAGCATTTAAATTACCGCCAATTATGTAAAAATCGGACAGGCGCTTTGCCCAGACAAAGGCGGCAAACCTGTCCCCCGTCCCAATCAAACAGGGAGAGCCATTAGGCTTCTCCCTGTTTTTTCGCAATAAGACGTTTTTGATTTTTTTTTTGATCACAAATTTCGGATGATAGCTGCTGTAATATCCTCGGTTGTGGCCGAACCACCAAGATCAGGAGTGAGCGTCGTTCCCTCGGACAAAACTTTGATAATGGCCTGTTCGACCCGGGTGCCAATGTCCCTGGCATCAATGGAATTAAGCAGCATAACGCCAGATAGCAGCAGTGCGATTGGGTTAGCCATATTTTTCCCGGCAATGTCGGGTGCTGTTCCATGAACGGCCTCAAAGATAGAACAGTCTGCGCCGATATTAGCTCCAGGTACCACACCAAGACCGCCTACCAGGCCGGCGCACAGGTCGGATATGATATCACCGTACAAATTTGGTGCCAGGAGTATGTCAAATTTTTCCGGAGCAATTACTAGCTGCATACAAAGATTGTCTACGATGACTTCGTTATACTCTATCGACGGATAGTTAGCAGCAGTTTGCCGGGCACATTCCAGGAAGAGACCGTCTGAAAGTTTCATAATATTTGCTTTGTGCACTGCGGTTACTTTGCGCCGGCCATGGGTAACAGCGTAATGAAACGCTGCTTCGGCAATTCGCAGGGAAGCAGCTGCAGTAATGATCTTTATTGATTCGGCAGCGTCTTTGCCTACTTTGTGCTCAATGCCGGCATAGAGGTCTTCGGTGTTTTCGCGGAAAACGACGAGATCTACATTGTCATAACGGCTTTTTACTCCGGCCAGTTTCTTTACTGGTCGCAGGTTACAGTAAAGATCGAAAGTTTGCCGCAGCGTTACATTGATACTGCGGTGACCTTTGCCGATGTCTGTAGTTAATGGACCTTTGAGAGCCAGTCGGGTTGCCTTTATACTGGCTAATGTTTCATCAGGCAGGGCCGTGCCCAGGGACGCTAATGCTGTATGCCCGGCAGTACAAACATCCCAGGTTACAGGTGCACCGGCGGCTGCAAATATTGTTTGAACCGCTTTGCTGATTTCCGGCCCAATACCGTCGCCGGGAATGAGGGTTACTTTATGGTTATGCATGGTCTCACTCTCTTTTCTCTCTTGTGTGATTAAGCAGACCACCGGCAAGAATTATGCTTTGTTCCCGGCTGGTAAGGTCAATTTTTAGGGAGAGCGTGCGCTTGGCTTCTCCATAGGTTGCCTGAATACTATCACCGGCAAGTATTTGTGCCTGAATATTTTCGATCATTATTTCCGTTCCTAGTTCAAGAACATCGTAATCAGAAATGTCACAAAAAGTGAAAGGAACGATGCCAAAATTTATGAGATTGGCTCTGTGGATACGGGCAAATGATTTGGCGATTACCCCTTTTATCCCCAGATACAAGGGGGCCAGGGCAGCATGTTCTCTGCTGGAACCTTGACCGTAATTGGTTCCGGCGACAATAAATCCACCTTTTTTCAGTTTAGCTCTTTCGGGGAAAGTAGGATCAAGACTATGAAAACAGTAGTTGGACAAATAAGGGATATTGGACCGGTAGGGCAGTAAATGTGCATGAGAAGGCATAATATGATCGGTAGTTATGTTGTCGCCTGGTTTTAGCAGAATTTCGCCACAAAGCGCTGGTGGTAGTTTGTCAGCCCGGGGGAAAGGCTTAATGTTCGGGCCTCTGATTATTTCAATATCTGAGCCATTCTCCGGCGGGAGAATTAAGAGGCTGTTGTCGGCTATTACAGTAGCTGAGGTATGGACTACCGGCGGATTTCCTATATCCCGCGGGTCGGTAAGCACTCCCGTTAAGGCACTGGCGGCTGCAACTTCGGGACTGGTGAGATAAATTTGGGCGTCTGGTGTTCCACTGCGCCCCTCAAAATTGCGATTAAATGTGCGTAGCGATATTCCGCCTGAGCGGGGCGCCTGCCCCATGCCAATGCAGGGGCCGCAAGCACATTCCAGAATCCGTGCACCTGCCTGAATCATAGCAGCTAGGGCGCCATCTCTGGCAAGCATCGCCAATACCTGCTTCGAACCCGGAGATATGGCTAGCGAAATGTTTGGATGAACACTTTTTCCTTCAAGAATTTTAGCCACTTTTAGTAAATCCGAGTAAGAAGAATTTGTACAACTGCCTATAAGAACCTGGTCTAAAGCGATACCGGACAATTTCCGTACAGGAACAACGTTATCAGGACTGTGTGGCTTGGCAATAAGCGGTTCCAGGTCGTTAAGGTTTATAATTACTTCTTCGTCGTATCGCGCATTATCATCAGCAGTAAGTGAAACCCAGGAATCGGCTCTTCCTTGGCTGGCAAGGAAAGTCTGGGTTTGCTCATCGCTGGGGAAGATAGAGGTTGTAGCACCAAGTTCAGCCCCCATGTTGGTGATTGTTGCTCTTTCTGGAACAGAAAGCTGAGTTAGGCCTGGACCGCTATATTCGAAGATACGTCCTACTCCGCCTTTTACAGTCAGCCGGCTGAGCAGTTCTAAGATGATGTCTTTTGCTGAAGTCCAGGGAGGTAATTGTCCTCTTAATTCTACTTTGCAGATACTGGGCATGCGCAAGTAATATGCTCCGCCAGCCATCGCGACTGCTACATCAAGACCGCCAGCCCCGATGGCAAGCATCCCCAGACCGCCGGCTGTTGGTGTATGGCTGTCTGAACCGAGCAATGTCCAGCCCGGACGTCCGAAGCGTTCAAGATTAACCTGATGACAGATGCCGTTACCGGGTTTAGAGAACACGATGCCGTGTTTGGCAGCAACTGTTTCGATATACCGGTGATCGTCGGCATTTTCGTAGCCGCACTGCAGGGTATTATGATCAATGTAAGCAACAGACAGTTTCGTTTTAACTCTGGGAATATCTATCGCTTCCAGCTGTAGGTAAGCCATGGTCCCGGTGGAGTCCTGGGTTAATGTCTGATCAATACGGATAGCTATTTCTGTACCTGATTTCAGTTCTCCACTGACCAAATGAGAACCAAGTATTTTTTCTGTGAGTGTAAGAGCCATAGTTTTTCCTCCTTATACCGGCATTAGCGATCCTCAACCGCAATCCAACTTACTTCTTTTTTACCGATGTATTTTGCTCTAGGCCTGAGCAGCTGGTTGTTTTCATGCTGTTCCAGGATATGTGCAAGCCAGCCACTTGTCCGGCTGATAGCAAATATAAGCGTAAATAGATCACGCGGTATGCCCAGAGAGGTATACACCAGTGCAGAATAGAAATCTACATTTGGCATTAAAGCCTTGCGGTCCTGGACGATAGTTTCAATTTTTAGCGCCATTTCATACCAACGGGAGTCTTGCCGCCACTCGGCAAGTTCTTTTGCTAGTGGTCGTAAGTATTTAACGCGAGGGTCACCTTTCTTATATACCCGATGACCAAAGCCCATTATTAGTTCGCCGTTTTTAATTTTTTGATCAAGATAGGGTTCTACCTGATTTATGTTACCAATGTCTTCTAACATAACGGCAACCTGTTCATTAGCATTTCCATGCAAGGGTCCTTTTAATGTGCCAATAGCAGATACTATGCCGGAATAAATATCTGACATTGTAGATACGGTAACGCGGGCAGCAAAAGTGGATGCATTTAATTCATGTTCGGCGTGCAGGATTAAACAGGTATCTAAGGCTTTAACTGCAATGGGAGCAGGTTTCTCGCCGGTAAGGAGCCAGAGAAAAGTCTCTGCCAGAGAATTGGCGGCGATGGTGTTTATTTCAATTGGTTCGAGGCCTTTGCGGATTCTGTCTATTGCTGCCACAATAGCAGCAATTCGTGCCATAATACGAATTGCTTTGCGGTGATCGGCTCCAAAGGAATGATCCATTACTTCATCATCAAAATGAGTAAGAAAGGATACACAAGTACGAAGTTTGGCCATTGCATTTCCCCAAGGAGCATATAATTTTAATAGAGCATAAATCTCAGGGGGCAGCTTGGAGTTTTCAGCCATATCTTCCTTCAGTGCTTTTAACTCTAGTCTGTTAGGCAGCCGTCCATACCATAATAAATAGATGACTTCTTCAAAGGTAGTGTTTTTTGTCAGGTCATCTATGGTGTAACCTTGGTAGCGTAGAATACCACCCTCAATGGAGCAGATCGAAGTTTCACAAGCAATCACATCGGTCATTCCAGCCATTATTTCAGCTCCTCTCTCTTACGTTGTGTTTTACTGGAATGCTATACTTATAAGGTATAATGCTTTTCATTATAATAGTGATTTCTTAGATAATCAAGTAATTTATTACAAAGCATTGACGTTTATTATCAAAACCACATATCATGTTGCGCATTTGGTTAATACAAAGGGACAAAAGTTCGGAATGAGAGGATTTATTATGAATTTAAATACCAGTGAGGCTGTGGCGCTTGTTGAGATACTTCAGCAAGCTACTCCCGATTCGATCAGAGCTTTGTCTGCCTGTGGCAGGCTGCGCTGCCTGGCGAAGGGGGAACATTTATTTCTTGATAAAGAACCGGTAGAACACCTTTATATTGTTATCAGCGGCTTTGTCACACTCTATACGGTTGACCCTCAGGGGGAGAAAAAAGTCATCTTTCTTTTAGATAAAGGAAAACTTATTAATGAGGCGGTTTTGCAAGGGCTTCCTGCCTCCATCAATTGCGAAGTATTTGAGGAAGCACAAGTTCTTTGTTTTGACAGGCAGGAGTTCCTGCGCGTTATGGAACAGGATTTTGCACTTACCAAAAGCGTGTTGGATTCTCTTGCCATGAAGGTCCGGCGACTTTATCGCCAAATGAAAAACACTCCTAACTCTGTGCGCGGCGATAAACGTATTGCCGCCAAACTGTGGAAGCTGTCCAGAGATTACGGGGTTCCCTGCGCAAGCGGAACCAAAATCAAGCTGGATTTAAGTATTACTTATCTTGCGGACATGCTGGGTTCTAGGCGCGAAACAGTTTCGCGTCAGTTAAAAATTCTGGCCGGACAAGGGTTGATTCAAGTAAATGATGGTCAAATTACGATACCAGACCGTGAGAAACTTTCAAAATATTTCAAGCTGCCGTGATTTTAGTCACGGCAGCTTTTTATATCCCAGGGTACAATTAGATTGTTAAAGAAAACACGGCTTGCGCCGAGCCTTTGGCGAAAGCGGAAGCCGATGTTGCCCTTATCCTGCTTTTAAGAAAGTTTTATACTTTCTGTTAGGGTAAAAAATACACAAGTGCGGATTGTCATTCCCTACTACATCAATCAAAAAAAGGAAGGTGTAAACATGGGTTATTGCTTGGATAAAGCGGGATTCAATCAGGTATTACAAGAGTTGTCCCAGGAAAATGTTGTTTATGCTCCCAAGCTATTTAAGGATGGGGGCAGTTTTTCTGATACGGATCGCATCCGTTACGGGGAAATCCATACAGTTGAAGAAATTATTTTTGACCGTAAATCAGATTATTCTTTTAAAGAGGTACTGCTGCCACTGTCACAGACTTTGTTTTTCTTTACCGAAGATGCGGTAAAGGAAGCTGATGCTCCGCACAAGGGGGCAGTTATCCTATTGCGCAGTTGTGATCTGCATGCGGTCAAACGGCTTGATGCGATTTATCTGGAAAACGGCGGTGAAGATTACTATTATAAGCGGTTACGGAATAAAGTAAAGTTTATTCTGATTGGCTGTCAACATTCATTTGAAAACTGTTTCTGTGTGGACATGGGAACAAACCAAACTGCTGACTATGATGCTTACCTTGAAATGAAGAATGACAAGGTATATGTGGATAATCATAATGAAGCATGGGACGCTGCATTTGCTGCTCGCAGCAGGGGGACACTTGCTGTAATTCCCGCATATGTAACCGGAAATGAGACCCGCGTCCATATTCCGGAGGAAATTACGCTGGATGTAATGCATTCAAAAATGTGGGATGAGTATGACAACCGCTGCATAAATTGCGGTCGCTGCAACTTCGTCTGCCCCACCTGTACCTGCTTTACCATGCAGGATCTATTTTACACCGAAAACGGCAAAGTTGGCGAAAGGCGTCGGGTGTGGTCAGCTTGTATGGTGGATGGCTTTACTGATGTTGCTGGCGGCGGTTGTTATCGTAAGAAAAATGGCCAGAGAATGCGCTTTAAGGTATTGCACAAAGTATATGATTATAAAAAACGTAACGGCTATCATATGTGCGTAGGCTGCGGACGTTGTGACGACATCTGCCCGGAGTATATATCTTTTTCTAATTCCATAAATAAACTGGCTGATGCTAGTAAGGCGGTGGCGGCAAATGCTGACAAATGAGTACCTTCCTTTCTTGTCTGAGATAAAGAAGGTTATCAAGCACACCGATATTGAATATACCTTTCGCCTTACTTATGAGGGGGATGTGAAGCCAGGACAGTTTTTTGAAGTTTCCATCCCGAAGTATGGCGAAGCGCCCATTTCAGTCAGCGGTATTGGTGAGGGGACAGTAGATTTGACCATCCGCCGGGTGGGTAAGGTTACTAATGAGATTTTTGAGCGTTATGTTGGTGATAAACTGTTTATGCGCGGTCCTTACGGCAACGGTTTTGACATCAACAACTACAAGGGCAAAGAGCTTGTCATAATTGCCGGAGGAACTGGACTTTCCCCGGTAAAAGGTGTGGTGGACTACTTTTCCAACCATAGTGAAGAAACAAAAGGCATGACGCTGATAGCAGGATTTAAGACACCACAGGATATATTATTTCTTGAAGATTTCGGCCGTTGGCAGCAAATGCTGGAGGTTATTTTGACGGTGGACTGTGCAGAAGGCGACACTGCCTGTCAGATTGGTTTGGTTACTCAATATATTCCAGAGCTTAAGCTGAAAAATGTTGCTGAGGCAGTTGCCATTGTGGTTGGGCCGCCGATGATGATGAAGTTCACTACTCAGGGACTTTTGGATCGAGGATTTCGTGAGGAAAATATTTGGATTTCCCATGAACGGAAAATGTGCTGCGGTATCGGAAAATGCGGGCACTGTAAAATTGATGACACCTATGTTTGCCTGGACGGGCCTGTATTCAACTATATAAAGGGCCGGCAGCTGCTTGATTAGAAGGGAGGGGTTCAAATGGATGTCAATACCAAAAAGCTGAAGAAGAATGCGTTTCGGGTGACAAAACACAGAGGCTTGACTGCTTCCCGGATTCGTGTTCCTGGTGGATATCTGGAGGCAAAATATTTAGCGATGATTCAAAATATCGCAGAAACCTATGGTAACGGCATTGTTAATATTACAACCCGGCAGGGTTTTGAAATTCCCGGGATCAAATTTGAAGATACAGCTAAAGTCAATGAACTGCTCCAACCTATTATTGTAGGACTCAACATTAACCAAGAGATTGCAGGGCAAGGCTATACCGCTTCAGGTACAAGAAATGTTACGGCCTGCGTGGGCAATAATATATGCCCATATGCCTGTTATAATACCTCGGCATTTGCGCAGCGGATTGAAAAAGCAATCTTTCCCAACGACTTACATTTTAAGGTGGCGCTTACTGGCTGTCCGAATGACTGTGCAAAAGTAAGAATGCATGATTTTGGTATTATGGGTATGACCTTGCCCCATTATGACACCGATCGCTGTGTTAGCTGTAGGGCCTGTGTAAAAGCCTGTACCAGAAAATCAGTAAGTGCGCTGGATACAGTGAATTTCAAGGTAGTGCGTGATACCAAGAAATGTATCGGGTGCGGCGAGTGTGTGCTGAATTGCCCGACTGGTGCCTGGGCGCGCAGCCATGAAAAATACTTTCGGTTAACGATTTTCGGCAGAACAGGCAAGAAAAATCCTCGTTTGGGCGAAGACTTCATCAAATGGGCAGACGAAGCCAGTATTATAAAAATCATTTGTAATACCTATGCTTATGTAAAAAATTACATTGATCCATCCGCTCCCGGCGGCAAGGAGCATATTGGATACATTGTGGACAGAACTGGTTTTGAAGAATTCAAAAAATGGGCGCTGAAAGATGTTCATCTTCCGGCAAGAGCAGAAGTATGTACCCCTATTTACTGGAAAGGTGTTACCTATTGATCCTTCCAACGCAATAGGTTATCGCGGTAATTGTTCGTAATTGAGTGCAAAGAAAGGGGATACGTTATGAAGGTCTGGCAATGGTTTTGTCAGCTTGGTACTTATAAGATAAGACTTGGCTTGTGCAAGTCCTTTAGGACGCCGGCAGAAGCCTTAGTCGTTCAATCCAGGGAAAGTTATACTTTCCATCTGGATAAAAAAGCGGATTTAGTTTTTGGCAGAGTCAGATATAAGGAGAACATTGCTGCTCCTTGTAAGACTGGACCATCAGGAGTAGAAAGTGTATGTACGCGATTGAGCGGCAATGCAGGCTGCCAATGTGGCAGTACCATGCGTGGACTGCATTGTATTTGGTCATATTATCGTATGAATTAATATATAAACGAGATTTTTGGAAAATATTGCAGGATATTATTTGGTATTTAACGAAAAGAAATAATTGAGTGAAAATTTAGGAAATTATTTCGACTACTATTAAGGGAGGGTAAGTCAATGTCGATGTTTTGTTTTCAATGTGAACAGACTGCTGGCGGCAAAGGTTGTACCAAAATAGGTGTATGTGGCAAACAGCCAGATGTAGCTAACAATCTGGATGGGCTTACGTGCGCGTTAATTGGTTTGGCCAGAGCCGCACAGGGCAAAAGTGCAGGCAAGACAGCTAACGAACTAGTACGACAAGGGCTTTTCACCACCGTTACAAATGTTTGCTTTGACAGTGACCGAATAAAGGCACTAATTGAGCAAATTCACGCCGAAAAGAATAAATTGGATTTAACGGCAGAGGATTTTGCTCCAAGTGAGCTATGGACTGGTGATACCGACATTGTATCACTTCGTTCCACCTTATTGCTTGGAATGCGTGGAATGGCGGCCTACGCCGAACATGCAGCAGTGTTAGGTAAAGAAAATCCGGATGTTACAGCTTGGTTTTATAAAGGCCTGAAAGCACTAGGTGAGGAACACACTGCAGAACAGTGGCTAGACCTCTTGATGGAATTTGGGAAGATCAATCTGGCCTGTATGGAACTTCTTGATGAGGCCAACACCTCTACCTATGGTCAGCCAAAACCTACTAAAGTAACTATGAAGGTAGAGAAAGGGCCGTTCATTGTTGTTACCGGCCACGATCTTCTGGACTTAAAACAGCTTCTGGAACAGACCGAAGGAAAAGGTGTCAACATCTATACTCATGGCGAGATGCTGCCAGCCCATGGATATCCTGAACTAAATAAATATGCGCATCTTAAAGGCAATTTTGGCACAGCCTGGCAGAATCAACAGAAAGAGTTTGATAATATACCGGCACCGATTTTATTTACTACAAACTGTTTGATGGTGCCCAAGAGCACCTATAGTGACCGCGTGTTTACCACCTCGGTAGTGGCTTTCCCCGGAGCAACGCACATTTCGGGCTCGCAGCATATAAAAGATTTTTCAACACTTATTAATAAAGCCATTGAGTTAGGAGGCTGGTCTGAAGACAAACAATTTACCGGCATCAACGGTGGTAAAGAGCTGATGACAGGGTTTGCCCGCAATACCGTTCTTAGTGTTGCCGGAACTGTTATTGATGCGGTAAAAGCAGGGGCAATTAAGCATTTCTTCTTGGTCGGCGGCTGTGACGGTGCAAAGCCAGGCCGGAATTACTATACCGAATTCGTACAAAAAGCACCGAAAGATACGGTTATATTGACACTGGCGTGCGGAAAGTATCGGTTTAATGACCTTAACATCGGGGAAATCGGCGGATTGCCGCGGATTATGGACATGGGGCAATGCAATGATGCTTACTCGGCAATCCAAGTGGCAGTTGCGCTAGCAGAGGCGTTTAAATGCGGCGTTAATGACTTGCCGCTGACTTTGGTTCTTTCCTGGTATGAACAGAAGGCCGTTTGTATTTTGCTCACGCTGCTTGCTCTTGGTATCAAAAATATATACATTGGTCCTTCGCTGCCAGCATTCTTATCACCAAATGTAATTAATATTCTAGTGTCCAAGTTTGATCTTCACCCGATTACTACACCGGAAAATGATCTCCAGGCTATATTGAAATAAGACAAGCGGCGCAAGCCATGTTTGCAACAAAAATACCCGCCTAAAACGTAATGTTTTAAGCGGGTATTTTAATTTCGGTGTCCTAGGTCGAGTAAGCGCGGAATACCATCAATATCACCAAGATCGATATATATATATACTAGCCTAATAGGTTATTAACAGCACTCAAAAAGCGACCTTCTGGTTCATTGTGGTTAAGAGAGTACTGCGAGTATACTTAATTTATATCAAATTTCAGAATAAGGGTAATATTTCGAAATTTTCTGGTTGCTTTCACGTGGGAAATTAATTAAAAGGAGTGATTTACGTTAAATAAAATCAATTACCAATGGCGGTGCAAATTATTCAATTAAAACTACTGGAGACCCAGCACTAGTTAATCAAGCACTTCATTGCCGAAGAACCTTGGGTCAGTGTGCAATTGTAGGTATGTCTGGCGATGTAACCATTAATGTTTTTGATGCAGTTATGATGGAAGGTAGAGCCATGCAAGGTTTTATTCAAGGAAATGCTGGACTGCAACTTTTCATTCCAAAGCTGGTGGAATATTACAAAGCCCGTCTATTCCCCTTTGATAAATATGATTTAGAGGATATTAATCAGGCTTTTGATGACGCTCACAAAGGTCTTGCTTTAAAAGCCGTAGTTGACATGTAGTTGAAATGACTTGGTGTTAGATATAGGATTACAAGAAAAACCAACTTTAAAACTATTGGAGGTGCTTGTTTTGTCTGATGTATCGAAAATAGCCGAACCTACACCGGTAGGTCTTGCATCCTTTGCCATATGCCTTTTCTGTGTAGCCTGTGTGTGGGCGGGCTTTGGTGGTACAGGAACCGCCGGGGTTCTTATTCCTTTGCTTTTCAGTGTCGCCTTAGTTCATTTTCTGGTAGGCACCTTCTGCTTCCTCAAGGTCGAATTGTTTACCGCAATGGCGTTTTATACCTATGGATTCTTCCTACTGAGTTTAGCGATCATGGATTTAGGTAAAGCTCTGAACTGGTTTACCACCGATGATAATACTCTCCTAATATTTTTCATTTCCTTCACGATCTTTACTGTGATTATGTGGTTATGTACTTTGGTCACCGAAACGGCCTTAATCATGGCATTTACAGAATTAGTTGCAGTTTTTGTTCTATTAGATTTGTCCATAATTTTGCAGAACTCTGCCTTCGTCAAATATGCAGGCTATGTTGGGATTTTTTGTTCTTTCAATGTTTTTTATATCTGCGCCGGTATGATACTTGGCGCCATGTACGGACGTTCGGTCCTGCCCATGGGATCCGCCATGTATAAACCTTCGAACACAACCAACTATTAAGTTACCTAGTTAGCTTTAATTTTCCGGTTTAATTTAATATATCTCTTAGAAGTAGGCTATCCATAACTTGATTGCCTACTTCTTTTCTTAACAGGGATAAATTTTCATCATGAATAGCTAACCAATCTCATTTTGCAGTACTGGGGTTTATTGCCTGAAAGTGCATAAGTCTTGATATTTAAGTAAAACACAAGTAAGATAGACGGTAACTCATTAAATTCCCATATAGCCAGGTTGACCTAGATTATCCACCTTGAACCGGCTCGAATAAGTGCTTAGAGTTTTCGATAATCTATATTTAAGGGAGGCTAAAGCTGCATCATGAGAGCGCATGATCTCAAAATTGAAGATTTGTTAGAATTCAGACCGCAGGAGGGAAAAATATTTTTAAAAGGGGTTCGCACATTACTTTTTAATGCAGATGCCTTGGGAACTTTGCGCAGAGACTTAATTTATAACTTGGGTCTGGAACGGGCAAAGGGTTTTTTAATACGTTACGGATGGCAAATTGGCTATAATGATGGAATAAGTATTAAAGAAAATTTCAATTGGGATAATGATGAGGAAGCGCTAATTGCAGGGTCAGTCTTGTTTTCTTTAGAAGGGTTTGCTAAGGCTGAAAATGATATTGTAAATATAAACCGTGAGACTAAGACTGTATTAAAGAAAGGAAGATTTATTAATTCCTTTGAAGCAGAACAACATATCCGTTATTTTGGACTTAGCGATCACTCTGTATGCTGGTTGTTAATTGGTTATGCTGGCGGTTATGGTTCGGCTTTTTGGGGCGAAAAGATATATTATAAAGAAACGAAATGCAAGGGCAAAGGCGATGATCACTGCGAGTTTGAAGGAAAAACTTTAGCCCAATGGGGGGATGATATTGAACAAGAACTTCCATTTTATGAAGATAGACCCATTAGAGAAGAATTAGAAAATGCTTATGAACGAATACAGAAACAGAATAAACAGTTGGAGAGAGGCTTAACCGTTCACGAAGAACTTAATAAGTTGGTTTTACGTGGGGAAGGGTTAACTGGGATCACTGAAACCATTTCCCGGATAACTAATGCAAGTATCTTGCTTTTTGATACTAGTCTAAAAACAGTAGTATTTAGCAAAGGTCTTGATCAGCTGATTATAAATGAAATTCAATATGCTCTGACAAAATATATAAGTAATGGGATTTTTTCTTTTCCAGAGCATCTAGCAAAATATGAAGAATTAGATAATCACATTGAAGAAATTAAAATTCGCGTATCCCCAAATAATATGGAATATTATTGCGTTCTCTTACCCGTTATAGCAGGAGATGATTGCATTGGTTTACTTATATCTATACACGAAAGTGGCACGGAAATAGACCAAGAATCTCTAATGTTGCTGCAACGCACTACTACTATCTATGCTATAGAGATGATGAGACAAAAACAAATATTTGATTTACATCTCCACATTAGGGCGGACTTCATGGAAACGCTTTTTACCCAAAAATATGCAAATATGGATTCTTTCGTTGCTTGGGGCGAACGGCTGGGACAGGATATATTAGCCCCCCATCATGTGTTGGCTATGGAAATAGATTGCCCTAAATTAAATGAAATGAACTCTGAAGAAATAATACTCTTTAGAAAAGAAATGCTGCATGCTACCAATAAATCGTTTACCGCATATTGTTCATCAGTCATGTGCGTTGACCGCAAGAAAAATGTAGTTATATTAATACCAGCAGAACCGACCATATCTAAAGATTTCATTAGGAAAATGATCAAAAGAACTAGCGAAAAAATCGCGTATTTTAAATGCGAATTATCATTTGGCGTTGGAAACATTGTTTATGAAGTAGACGATTATTATAAATCTTACCTGCAAGCTTGTAAAGCTCTTAATATAATACGCACGTCTAAGAAAAAAGACCGTGTGCTATTTTTTGATGAATTAGGGTCAATGTCAATATTACTTGATTCTCGCGATAATGATAATCTGCTAAAATTTATGGAACGAAAATTAAAACCGGTTTTAGATTACGACTCGAATAACAATTCCGATTTAATAACCACATTAGAACATTACTTATGTACTGAAAGTATTCGTAAAACAGCACAAATTACGAATTTATCATTGAGTGGAGTTAAGTATAGGTTAAACAAATTGAGAGATTTTGGTTACGATTTACTATCTCCAAACGAACGTTTTGAGATACAACTTGCGGTAAAGATCTTTAAGATTTTCCGATAACTTAGTATTGATGCTATAAACAGGTGTGTAGGCAGGAATGCAAATATCAAGATAATCCCTTGATATTTGCATTCCTGTTTTTATGAGAAAACCCTTGGTACCAGTTGTTGAATGACAGACTGTCCTAATGGGTTATTATAGGTACTCAAAGAGCAACCTTGTGGTTCATTGTAGTTACATAAGCCCTACGATTATACTTAATTATAACAAATTTCAAAATAAGGGGAAAATTTTTTGAAATCTGTTAATTTCAAGGGGGAGACTTATTAATTAAAAGGAGTGATTTACATGTTAAGTAAGGCTGGAGTAACTCATAGTAAGGGAGCCAAATATGTAATCGAAACCATCGAAGTGGCATCTCCTAAAGAAAATGAAGTTCTTGTAAAAATTGCAGGTTGTGGTTTATGCCATACAGATGAACTTGCACAAGAACAAGTAATCCCAGTACAACTACCAGCAGTTCTTGGACATGAAGGTGCTGGAGTTGTAATTGAAGTGGGATCATCAGTCACTGGAGTAAAACCAGGGGATCATGTGGTACTCTCATATGCTTCCTGTGGACATTGTGAGACTTGCTTAGATGGAAAACCATATGTATGCCGTAACAATGCTCAATTACAATTTGGTGGAGCAATGAGCGATGGAACTAAAAGATTAAGCTTAAATGGAAAAGAAGTGTCGAATTTCTTTGGTCAATCTTCCTTTGCAGCCTATGCAGTAGCAAATGAAAGAAATGTTGTGGTTGTGGATAAAGAAGTTGATTTAACAATTTTAGGACCATTAGGCTGTGGCTTCCAAACAGGAGCAGGTACTGTTTTAAATGGGTTAAAACCAAAATTTGGTTCTTCAATCGTTATATTTGGAACTGGTGCAGTTGGATCCGCTGCAATTATGGCTGCTAAAATTGTAGGTTGTCAAAAAATCATTGCCGTAGACGTCGTTCCCGCAAAATTAGAATTAGCTAAAGAGATTGGCGCTACCCATACAATAAATGGCAAAGAAATCGCAGATGTAGTTGAAGAAATAAAATCAATTACCAATGGCGGTGCAAATTATTCAATTGAAACTACTGGAGTCCCAGCACTAGTTAATCAATCACTACATTGCCTAAGAACCTTGGGTCAGAGTGCAATTGTAGGTGTGTCTGGCGATGTAACCATTAATGTTTTTGATGCAGTTATGATGGAAGGTAGAACCATGCAAGGTTTTATTCAAGGAAATGCTGTACCGCAACTTTTCATTCCAAAGCTGGTGGAATATTACAAAGCAGGTCTATTTCCCTTTGATAAGTTAGTTAAAGTATATGATTTAGAGGATATAAATCAGGCTTTTGATGACACTCACAAAGGTCTTGCTTTGAAAGCCGTAGTTAAAATGTAGTTGAAATTATACAAAAAAGGAAAGAAGTGAAGCTGTGCGAAAATCTGTTGCGTTACTTGCTGCCCTGACATTTGTATCTGCTTCTTGGCTTTCTGCAGGTGCTGCGGAAAACCATTTTGGCGATGTACCAGCAAATCACTGGGCATATAATGCCATAAACAAACTGGCAAAAGACGGTGTTATTGATTTGTATGGCGAAGGCGCATTGCGCGGCGAGCGCACCTTAACACGCTATGAAATGGCGCAGATTGTGGCTAGATCGATTTGGAATTCAAATAAGGCTTCCAGCGTCGAAGACAAGGGCTTGATTGACCAGTTGAAAACGGAGTTTGCAGATGAACTGGATAATCTGGGAGTCAGTGTATCTAAAACTGGTAATGCGACACGGGTGGATAAAGAAGATAAAAAGGAAAAACTGCAAATTGATGGTCATTATATGTTTCGTTATGAATACGTAAAAAATCCCCGTCCGATATCAGACGGCTATGCACCTAATTACGGTGCAGGAACCGCGGCGGGGAAAGTTACAGAGCGCAACCATTTATGGTTGGATTTGACAAATGAGTTTGACGGAGACACTTATTTTGCAGCAAGCCTTGTCGCAGAAAGCATGAGCGGAACGAGTGCCGCTAACTCACTGGACGTGTATCAAGCTTTCATGTCCAAGAAAATTGGTAACAATGCGGAACTTGCGGTAGGAAGGATGATTCCGGATATTGGTATGGGCACCCTTGGTGGAGGGGCCTTCAACGATGGTGTGAAAGTGTCTTTTGGTAGCAAGGATTACAAAGTAAATCTTTTTGCAACGACCACGGGTGAATATTATCCTCCGCAACTGGGGGTCTCCCCGAACAAGCTGAATTATCGATACGCTGATGTGCTGTTTAATCTGGATAAAGATTTAGTGATGTCTCTAGCCTATAGGCAAGATAAGGACAAGCTGCTTTACAACGCTGCTGCATTTGGTTTCGAATATAAAGGGATACCGGATCTTGTGCTTAGCGGTGAATATGCGGAAAATACCGCAAGTCTGGCAAAAAGTTTAAACGGCGGAGACGATACAAATGCTTTCTTTTTAAGGGCGAAGTACAAGGGTGCCAATCCGATGGTGGTCGGTTCAAATGGTTTTCTTCTTGAGTACAAAAAGGCCGATCCTGGTTTCGATCTTCAACCGCTGGCGAATCCGCCAGAATGGAATGCTCCTTATAATTACTCATATCGGACTCATGGCGGCTGTGCCAACGATCTCCAAGGCATGGAGTATGGCTTTGAAACAACTATTGCAAAACGCACCATTTTCAGTTTAACATATGATGATCTGGAGAGGGTCAGCGATGGTCAAGATCAGAGCTTCCTGACTGCGTCAGTGTTCTATCTGTTCTAGCTCTGTGGGTAATGGTGATTTGTGGGATACTTTTCGTAACAGGTACCCAATGGTTATCGATACTTATAATAAAGTTTTAGAGCCCAATAGAGCCAACATGGGCATGTAGGAAAAGAGGTCCGCCGGAGAGCGGGCTTCTTTCCCTCAACATTAGTTTGAAAGATTAAGGCTGAGGCTTAGGATCATTATCAAAGATCTACGTAAAAAATCCAGCATCAAAGAGTTTCGGTTTCTTTTAGCATATCGGTGCCTTACATTATGAAAAATGGAAGTAACTTAAAAAATCAATCGAGAAATTAAAAGTTTACCACATAAAACTAATCAATGTCTGATCTGAAAAAGACATTTGGTAAAAAAGAAAAATCCCGGAAGGAAGGAAATCATGAAAATTGCAGTATTGGCTGATGGTTGTGATTATCGCAGTAAGGTTACCGAGAAGTTTGTAGATGCTCGCTGGTTATTAATCGTGGACATGGATCAACAACGCATTTGTGAAGCAATTGAGAAAAACGAGGGCGATACCGAAAATAAGGACCTTGCAAAAAATATTATAGACAGAGATTGTGAGTCTGTTATTTGTGGTGAAATTAATAAAGTCCCCTTTGAAATCCTGGCAGATCAGGGCGTAACCCGTTCATTAGGGAATGGCCTCATTGTTGCAGATGCTGTGCGTTGTGAGTATATGCTGGAGCTTATCACAGATTATATCGGCGGCCAAGGTTGTAGCTCGGAATCGCATCATACAGGGACCTGTGACTGTGAACATGATGCCTGTAATTAACTATTAAAGATTAGAAAGAGGGGTTAAACTAAAATGGCTTTAAAGAAAATGTTTTTAACCATAAATGGCGTACAACGGATGATTATCTGTGATCGGGAAAAAGATACGCTGGCAACTGCCCTGAGAAGATTGGGACTAACAGGAACAAAAGTAGGTTGTGGCGTGGGTCAGTGTGGTTCCTGCTCAGTCATCCTGGAAGGAAAGGTTATACGGTCATGTACCCGCAAAATTAAAAGTATCCCCGAGCATAGCAAGGTAGAAACTATTGAAGGCGTTGGTACCGCCAGAAATCTTCATCCGCTTCAACAGGCCTTTATAACGTATGGTAGTGTTCAATGCGGATTTTGCTCGCCCGGCTTTATTATGTCGGCAAAGGCTCTGTTGGATGAAAACATAAATCCAACCAGAGAACAAGTGCGCGAATGGTTTCAAAAACACCGCAATGTATGTCGTTGTACAGGGTATAAGCCGATTGTCGATGCTGTTATGGCGGCGGCAAAGGTTATGCGCGGCGAAGCTACGATGGAGGATATAACCTACAAAGCGGATGGTAATCAAGTATATGGTACCGCGCGTCCCAGACCTGCTGCATTGGCAAAGGTACTCGGTCAATGCGACTATGGTGACGATCTTAAATATAAATTGCCGGGAGATCCTTTACACTTGGCTATTGTTCAACCCAGAGTAGCTTCTCATGCGAAGATTTTGAATATCGATATCGCTCCTGCAGAAGTGATGCCGGGTGTTGTTAAGGTGGTAACTGCGAAAGATATTAAAGGTATCAATAAAGTCGTGGTTCCGGTTGATCATCCGCGTTCCAAGCTGGATGGATTTGAACGTCCTCTTCTTGCCAGTGATAGAATTTACAGGTACGGCGATGTAGTTGCCGTAGTAATTGCAGAGACTGAGGAAGAAGCTCGGGCTGCTGCGGAAATGGTTAAAGTAGAGATTGAGCCTCTTCCCGAATACATGAGCTTTTTGGATGCGGTTACTCCTGATGCTATTCGTATCCATGAGAAGAGCCCAAACATCTATCTTAAACAACCGGTATTAAAAGGAGAACCTGCCAAAGATGTTATTGCCGATTCTCATTGTTCCATAGAAGGCAGCTTCTATTCTTCTCGGGAAGCTCATCTATCCGTTGAAGGCGATAGTATGCAGGGTTACTGGGATGAAGACGGTAATATGGTTATTCAATGCAAATCACAGGCAATTGGCTTTAACAGAGCGAGCGTAGCTGCCGGTGTTGGCTTGCCTATTGAAAAAGTGCGAATAATTGAAAATCCCACAGGTGCTAGTTTCGGCTGGGCAGCATCGGGTGCTAGTTATGCCTTGATGGGGGCTTGCCTGATGGAAATAAAAGACAGGCCGCTGACCTTGACGATGTCTTATGATGAATTTATGCATTTTAGTGGAAAACGGGGTCCCATTTATATCAATAGCAGATTGTCCTGTGATGAAAAGGGTAAGTTAACTGCGCTGGAATTTGACGCCGGTCATGAACGTGGTCCGTACACTGAATTCTCTGCTCACATAATCGATAAAATCATGCGGTTCATGGGTTTCCCTTATTACATTCCCAATGTTAGCGGACTAGGCCGGGTGGGAGTCACGAATCACAATTTTGCCACCGCCTACAGAGGATTCGGCTGTTGTCAGGCGTATACTGCCTCTGAGGCCATGATGGATATGCTGGCCGAAAAAATGGGAATAGATCCTTTTAAATTTAGATGTATAAATATCGCCCGTGAAGGTCAGGACAACATTAACAGTTATCCATTTAAAGAATATCCGATGGAAGAAATGATGGATAAAATGCGTCCGCTTTATCAGGAGGCAGTAGCCAAAGCAAAAGCTGAGAGCACAGATAAAGTTAAACGCGGTGTGGGCATTGCCATGGGTGGTTTTAATGTAACACTTGGAACGTTCGATCATGCGGAAGTTGCCCTGGAACTGAATCCAGATGGTACAGTAACTCACTTTAATACTTGGGAAGATCAAGGTCAAGGCGGCGACATCGGTACACTGGCGGTAACGCATGAAGCTTTAAAACCGCTGGGACTTCGCGATGATCAGATTCGTTTGTGCATGAATGACAGTCTTCTTTGTCCGGACACCGGCATTGCGGCTGGTAGTCGCTCACACTATATGGCTGGCTTTGCGACTATAGATGCGGCGAATAAACTGATGGATGCTATGCGTAAAGCGGATGGGACCTACAGGACCCATGCGGAAATGGTGGCAGAAGGTATCCCCACTAAATACCTCGGTGTCTATGATTGTGCGGGTTCGGGATCTGAGTTAGATCCTAATACCGGTGTGGGTGATCCTACGCAGGCTTATATGTATGGCGTATTTATGGCGGAAGTGGCTGTTGATGTGGAAACAGGAAAAACTACTTGTATAGGCATAACTGCAGTTGGTGATGTAGGTAAAATCGGAAATATTTTAGCGGTTGAAGGCCAGGCTTACGGTGGTATTTCCCATAGTGTTTCCTATGCACTGCAAACTGAATACAATGACCTGAAAAAGGGCGGCAGCATGATCGGTGCAGGTATTCCGTATATCATGGATATTCCCGATAAAATTGATGTTATTATGTTGGATAATCCGAGAAAAGTTGGGCCTTTTGGTTCCTCTGGCTGTTCGGAACTCTTCCAGTCCAGTGGACATGTGGCCGTAATCAATGCAATCAACAATGCAGTAGGAGTGAGAATCTATGAACTGCCTGCAAGACCCGAAAAAGTCAAGGCCGCTATGGAAGCCAAGGCAAGAGGTGAAGAATTGAAGCCCAAAAAATATTTCTTCGGCTCGGATCTTTATGATGAGTTAGAAGAGATCAAAGCAAACCCGGTCTAAAAAAGTAAAGTATAGTGAATTACAGACGCATTGAAAAATGCGTCTGTAATTTCACAAGTTACTGTAAATAATATAATCGGAGGTGTGGTTGTATGGAAATCGAAGATTTCAAACGATATACGGAAAGTTGTTTTCAAGGGACAAATCCCCCCTGTATGACGGCATGTCCGCTGAAGGTAGACGTGCGGGCCGTTGTTGATAAGGTACAAAAGGGTAACTTTACTACCGCCTATCGCTTGTATCGAAATCAAGTCTTGTTTCCGCGTATTGTAAGTGCGATTTGCAGTCAACCGTGTAAAGCATTGTGCGTCCTAAAACTGGCAAATGCAGAGATTAATATGCAATATATTGAACATGCTTGTGTTGAATTCACCCAGGACAGAGAACCGATAGATTTTAATGTTCCTCCAAAGAATTACCGAATAGCTATTATTGGAGCGGGGCTCAGCGGCATGTCTTGTGCTCTGAAACTGGCCAGCAGGCGGTATGATGTAACAGTTTATGAAAAGCAAGACATACCAGGGGGAAGACTTCGCGAGCTATTGCCGAAGGAGATCTACCTTGCCGATTTTCAAAGTGAGTTTAAAAACGTTTCATATAATTTGGTGACGTCTAAAGAAATTAGGGATTTGGATGAAATTCAGGCAGACGTGATCTACGTGGCAACCGGCGCAGGTGGAGAAACTTTCGGCTTGCAGGAAGAAATGGACAGCAACTCTCTTGGAACGAAAAAGCAAGGTGTGTTTTTGGGCGGAAGCGTTATCGGTGCAAATCCACTAGAAGCTATTGAGCATGGGGTCCGGGTATCTCATTCCATTGAAAAGTATTTGAAAGTAGGACTTATGGATGGAGTTCCTGAAACATACCAAAAAAAAACGGTTAATGAAAAATACTACACACTGCCGGTAACAACCGAAGTTTTTCCGGATAATTTACAGGGTGAAACCAATAGGGATCAAGCCATTGCTGAAGCAAAAAGGTGCTTGAAGTGCGATTGCAGCATGTGTATAGATTCTTGCGATTTAATGCAGAAATTTAAAAGAAGTCCGCAGCGAATAGTTGCGGAAGTAATGACTACTCTTCGTCCAGTCGAGAAATTTTCTAAAAGAGTGGCAAGTAGGCTTATTAATACTTGTAACCAATGTGGGCTGTGCAAAACAGTGTGTTCGGAAAATATCGACATGGAGGATTGCTTGCTGCAGGCAAGGCGTTTCTTATTTAAAGATGGAGCATTACCCGCGGCATTTCACGATTTTTGGCTGCGTGATATGGAGTTTGCCAATTCTGATCAGGCCTATGCACTTATTCCTTCCGAGAACGACGCAAAGAGTCGGTATATGTTCTTCCCGGGTTGCCAACTGGGAGCATCTGACCCAAATTATGTTCTGAGCGCATATGGCTTCCTTAAAGAAATATGTAACAATACTTCGCTATTGGTAGGGTGTTGCGGTGTACCTGCCGATTGGGCAGGAGATGAGGTGCTGCGAAATAAGGTGCAGGGTAATATTCTCCATCAATGGTACAGTATGGGTGAGCCTACCATGATTATGGCATGTCCAACGTGCTTGAAAACCTTTGCCCATTATTTACCGCAAATTGAAACAGTCTCCTTGTATGACATTATGGTAAAACACGCCTTGCCGCAGTGGAAAGGGCGGGGAGCGGGGAAAATTGTATCGGTGTTTGATCCTTGCGCCAGCAGAGCTAATGGGAAAATGCAGGAAAGCATCCGCAAATTGCTCAATGAGAGCGGTTATAAGATTGAAGAATTGGCCTATCATGGGGAGAAGGCACGATGCTGTAGTTTTGGGGGGCATATTCATGCCGCGAATCTTGAGCAGGTCAAAAAAATTGTAAACAACCGAATCCAGGAAAATGACAACATCTATGTTACCTATTGTTCAAATTGCCGTGATACTTTTGCGTCCGAGGGGAAAGCATGCAGTCATATATTAGATCTTATTTTCGATATAGGTTCCCCAGAACGTTTAGCACCGGATTTATCTCAAAGAAGGAGAAATAGGGTGGCATTGGTAAATGAGTTGACAGGTAAAGGGATAGTCGAGGGCGGAACTGTTAATAAGATGAAGCATATTTCCATAGAGATACCACCTGAGTTGAGAAAGAAGATGAATGATCATTTAATCCTGGAAGAGGACGTTCTCGCAGTAATTGTGCATTGTGAAGAAACAGGTAATATAATGCAAAACAAAACTACAGGGGAGTTTACCGCACATTTATCTCAGGGAGTAATAACTTATTGGGTTACCTATGAAAAAGACGAATCTGGCTACAAATTGAAAAAAGTATACTCCCACCGTATGAAGATTGAGGAGAGCAGCCAATGAAAGATGACGAATTATTTTGTACGAAATGCAACGAGCGGTTAGTACCTTTAAAGACTACCTTTAAGTATTTAAAACACGAATTTTATGTTGATTTGCCCAGATGCCCTATCTGTGGTCTGGTTTATGTATCCGAAGAACTTGCCCAAGGTAAGATGGCGGAAGTTGAAATACAGTTAGAAGATAAATAATATTTAACCTCAATTATTAGGATGATGGAGGGACAATCTTATGACCGATGAATTGAACCGCATTGCTCAGCTTCGGGCCCAGGGTTTCAACTGTAGCCAGATACTAATAATTTTAGGCCTTGAACAGCAGGGTAAGAGTAATCCTGATCTGGTAAAGGCAATGACCGGACTAGGAAATGGATTAGGAAATTGTGGGAAAATATGCGGGGTATTGACCGGTGCAGTATGTGTTTTGGGCCTGTATGCGGGAAGGGGAGAAGTGACGGAAAAGAAAAACAACTATCTTGAGAACATGATTCATGATTTTGTCATTTGGTTTGAGGATGAGTTTGGAAAAAACTATGGAGGCATTGATTGTCAAACTATCTTGAATGACGATCCCTTTAATCGTATGCTGCGCTGCCCGGACATGGTGATTGAAACATATCAAAAGATTATGGAACTTCTGGATGATAATGGATTTATTTATGAATCTTAAAAATAATAACCCGTAAAATTATCTTTTTACTATAAAACAAGATTATGCCGGGGTTAATATTGTTTATAAAAATAAGGAATTTTATTCGGTTCAGGTATGAGCAAAAATTTATGTATCAGAAAATACATATGACTATAGATAAATTACCAGGGGAGAAAGGGGAAAATCAACATGCTTACCTATCAAATGTTACTAAATGAATTAAATGCAGGGAAAAAGGTTGTTATGGTTACGGTTATGGACAGTGATGGCGAGGAAGAGACATCTTCGCAAAAGACATATTGTTCGAGAACCTGTTTTATTGAAGATGATGTGCTCCAGTCCGACCTTTATCCATATATGCAACAGGCGTTAACAAGCGGAGAATTACAAGTTATTGAAAACTCCGGTGATAAACTTACAGTCATAGAACCTTTTTTCCCTCAGCCTCGACTGATAGTTTTAGGCG
>NZ_LSLK01000080.1 GCF_002257705.1 Sporomusa silvacetica DSM 10669 | reverse complement strand
TAATGAAATGAGCAAAGCTCTCTGGTTTGGGCTCTTCCCCGTTCGCTCGCCGCTACTTAGGGAATCTCAATTGATTACTTTTCCTCCGGGTACTTAGATGTTTCAGTTCCCCGGGTGCCCTCCTAACTTACGTTAGGTGACGGTGCATTACCACCGCCGGGTTCCCCCATTCGGAAATCCAGGAGTCAAAGCTTGCTTGCAGCTCTTCCTGGCATATCGGAGCTTACCCCGTCCTTCGTCGGCTCTTGGCGCCTAGGCATCCGCCGTATGCCCTTTGTAACGTGACTTAGCTGCAACTGTCTATAAGCCGCCATCTGCTTCGTTGGTCCTCAGACGTTTTGCTTGCGTACGTGCCCGCCATACCCGGTGACCATCAGCCCCAATGCGAGCATTGCTATACTTACCTTTAATTTCAAGTTCATAAAAATTCCTGCTTTCTTCTTTTTATCTGTTACTTGTCCAATCCTTTTTCATGCATCCAGACTGACATATGATTGGCAATCTGTACATTGTTTAAATCCGAAATAATAAAATGCGTGTTTCCATAAATACCGATTTCCGGCAAATGAACCAACGTGGCATCGCCGCCATGGCGATTGATGGTATCTACCCAAATGCGGGCCATATCCAGACGGGCATGCCAGCTATCACCATTCCATTCCTTGCTCGGCTTGTCAGGAATATTGTCGCCATAGTACACAAGAATAGGAATTTTCGTCAACTTCAAAAAATCCTCCATTGCAATCGGTGTTCCCTCCAAAGCGCCGAATGGACTGGACGTCTGTATCGCTTCTGGCACCTCGCCTTCTGGGAAAAAGAATCCGTCCCAAGGCTCAAAAGAAACAACGGCTTTCACCTTATTGCTTTTGACGGCAGTCAGCCAGCCCGGCCCGCCTCCTTGCGAATGAGAAACGAGAATACCGTCGCCGGATTTTTCAAAAACCGCCGTCATAGAATCACTGATCACCTGCTTATCAAAATCGCCTGTATTCGGCGTAATCTGACGCAAAAATTGATTCAGGGCTTCCTCCCCTTTGGGGAACTGCACGCCTTCATAGTAATTCGGCCAAATGCCCAGACGGAATTGCGCGTACCAAAACTGATCCAACGTGGATGCAGAAACTGTACCATCTACAGTACCCTGACCTGCTCTTCCCCGACGAGGCTGATCAACCAAGTAGGTACTATAGCCACGGCCAAGGAAAATATTCTGGAAACCGTCCCGTCCATCTGGCGTTGTCTCCCAGGTCTTGGCTGACTGCCCGCCTCCATGAAGGAATACCAACGGATATTTATGGGCATGCACCGGTTTTTGATAAAAAACATAGGCGTGATCGCCATGCAAAGTCTGACCTGCCGGATTCATAGGCTCTTCAGGTTTCAATGCCCCCGGTGTCTGTACAACCGTACCTCCTGCGGCAAAACTCCCTTGGTCTGCAATGCTTACAGACTTACTCATAGCTGACGCAGACCCCGTGATAAGGGAAAGCGCCAAAAAAGCCGTCAATATAATCTTCTTCATAAACCTTGCTCCTTCGTTTGTGTATCTGTTGTCACGCCTTCGCCTTCTTTGCTAAACGCGGTTATTTTCTACGCTCTGGCCTGACTAACAGCGTCAACCCAATGTTCCACTTCTTTTTCAGGCGTCACCAAAAGACCAAACTGTTTTGGATTGAACTGAATGTGCATCTCATGCTGGAATACTGCCCCTTTGCAAGCAGCTTTCAAATCTTCCAATCCATGTCCCGGCCATCCACAGCTTGTCTGAAAAGGAATTACCGTTTTCCCCGCCCATTGATTTGCCGAGATAAATGCTTGCACCGGCGTCGCCACAGTATACCACCATGTAGGCGTTCCAATCGCCACGACTTCATATTCCTTCACATCATATGGAAGCGTCTGGATTTCTGGCCGATATTCTCTTTTTACTTCATCTTCACATTGTTTGACGATTGCATCATCCGATCCCGTATAGGGAATCACGGGTTTGATTTCTGCAATATCAGATCCCAGCGTTCGTTGCAATCTCATTGCAATCTGCCGCGTATTGCCGTCCTGTAGCCTCGTTCCAAAAAGATATTCTGGAAACCATCGCGACCATCAGGTGTTGTCTCCCAGGTCTTTGCCGACTGCCCGGCGCCATGCAGGAACACCAGCCCGTATTTATGCGCCTTGACCGGCTTTTGGTAGAACACATAGGCATGGTCGCCATGCAATGTCTCACCATCAAGCTTCGTCGGCTTTGTTCCATCGTATTCCCCCGGTGCGGTCACCACCGTACCGCCAGCAAAAAAACTCCCCTGGTCCTTAATTGTGACAGGCTTACTCATGGCCGAAGCCGAACCAACCGTCATACTCATCGCCAGAAGTGCGGCCAACATGCTTTTCTTTACCATAAAATACCTCCACCCTGCTGTGCACCTCAACGCATCTTCTCAACATCATTTTTTTACTCTGTCAATCGTGGAGTTTCAATCCACGCAGCATTTTTACGAGAGCGGTAACTTTTATATACACTTAGACAAAGCACTTATTATTCTTATTATGCCGCAAAACCATGTTTTACTGGTATAACAATCATCTCACATCCTTGCCTAATAGTATCAAGAAAGAATTTTTTATTTATCATTTAAAGCAACAAAAAAGACTCTATCTACTGATCTGTGGTTAGAGTCCTTCCGGTCAACTTATATCGCACTGTTTTTCTGAAATATTTAACTTAAATCTATTTTGCCATAGGCCTGAGCTGTATCGATTAAGTTGAAACTACATCTATTGCATCCAGTACACATCTTTCACATTTTCTATCTAATAAAATGGGTAGCAATCCACGTCTCTTTTTCTGGCAAGCCGAACTTTTCTTTTCCTAATGAAATGCTTTTGATTAAAAATGCCATATTTTTACCCAATGTACGCATTGTCTGTAATCCTTCTTCGTCTTTTCGAACATCATCTGGTGTAAATCCATGAACACTGTTCCAGTATTGACTGGAAGCAATTGGCATGCCTGAAATCGTAAAATATTTATTGAGTTCATCAAAGGTAGCTGAGCATCCACCTCTTCTTGCGGATACAACTGCAGCTCCTACCTTCATACTCTTATCAGCTGCAACGCTATAGAAAAGACGGTCTACAAAAGATACAAGTGTTCCATTTGCTGATGCAAAATATACAGGTGATCCAATTACAATACCATCGGCTTGTTCAAATTTTGGTGCTACTTCATTTACCAGATCATCAAATATACATTTTCCTATGGTTCTACATTTGCGGCATCCTATACATCCCCTGATATCTTTATTTCCTACTTGGATAATTTCTGTTTCAATTTCTTGCTCATTCAATTTTTTCTCTACCTCGATCAAAGCTGTATACGTACATCCATTCGCATTTTGGCTTCCATTAATTAACAATACTTTCATGTTCTTTCCTCCTTAATATTGATAATGATTTAATATAAACAAAAAACGGAAATATAATCACAATGACCTATAGTTCAAAAGCTCTTCCGCAGTTCATATCACGCACATTGTGATCTTGACAAATCGACTAATGACCAGCTCTCTTTGCAAATTCTTATTGATCCTATCCTTCCTGGACACTCTTTCATTTTTCTATATTTGATAGTTTTGCGCTCATAGTAAGTTATGAGCAGAATTAAACATCATCATCCTTATTATGCATCAAATTGAGAAGCGACCGTTATCTCAATTGTCTCATATAATTGCCTATTTCTCTCACAAACATATAAAAGCAATGAAGGGAGTGCCGTTAAAACAGGCACTCCCTTCATTGCTTTATTTGTTCATACTTTGGTCATAGTCCGCCTTCAGGCGCTTTATATCTTCTTTCGGCGGAAGACCAAACATACGAGAATATTCACGATTGAATTGGGATGAACTTTCATAGCCTACCCGAAATGCGACCTCAGCGGCATCGGCTGATTCGGATAATAATAGGCGCTGCGCTTCCTGCAGGCGCAGTTGTTTTTGGAACTGAATAGGACTCATAGCAGTTACCTCTTTAAAGTGCCTATGAAACGTCGAAACACCCATATTGGCTGTCTCTGCTAGTTCTTCGATTCGCAACAACTGATCAAAGTGGTCGATAATTTGGTCTATGGCCACTCTGATTCTATAGGTGATGCTTCCTCCCATTGCCATTTGTGCCAGCGCATCCCGATACTGCCCTTGCAGAAGTCTATAAAGAAGTTCCTTGGTGTAGATAGGTGCCAGGAACGGAATGTCTGCAGGATTGTCCTGCAAACGGGCTAATCTGAGTATTGCATCCAGTAGCGATGCCTCCATATGGCCAATAAACATCGCCCGATTTGTATTTTCCTGCGAGGTGATTTGAATTTGGGCTTCCTTTAAAACCTCAAAAATTTGCGTCTGGGTAAATTCCAGTCTCAAACTTAAATAGGGGACATCGGATGAAGCTTGTATGACCTGACCGGTCACCGGTAAGTTCATGGATGAGAGAAGATAGTCGGTAGGACCATACTGAAACAGCTCTTGTGCCAGTAATACCTCTTTCAAACCTTGCGCTATGAAGCATATGGAAGGCTTGTAAACTCGACAGACCGGCTCGACCACTTTAGAAAAGCGCACAAAAGCCAAAGATGGGACGGCTGTTTCGAAAACTCCGTCCTGAACCGTATGACTCTCAATTATTTTTGCTAGCTCCTCCTGCTGTTTCCCTATTTGTTTAGACATAAGCGCCTCCTTGTCCCTTCAAAGTTGATAGATTCATTATATATAACATTCGTCTGCTTGTAAGTATTGCGAGAGAATTAGGCAATAATCTGAGATAAATAGATCTTGCCGCTTGTTTATTTATCGTATTATAAGGATAAGTTTAAGGTAAAATAATTAAATAAAAAAAGAAAGGATGTTATCCATGAATCTGAACTACATCTCCTGGGTGAAGCTCCTGTGCTGATTTTCCTTCTTCCTGATAATAACCTCTGCCACCAGTAACAAGTAAAATCTGACCACCAGCATGAATATGCCAGCTATTGCGGCAGCCTGGTTCGAAAGTTACGTTACCAATCGGGCATGCAGTTCCAAAAGGCGTCAGCATGTTAAGCCATACTGTTCCTATGAAGTTGTTACTTTCCAATTTTTCTCCAATTGGAAAAATAACACTTTTGCTTAAATCATTTGATTCACTCATTTTACCCGTCCTCCTATTTTTACAATCAAGAATCTTCAAATGGTTTCTGCACGTAACGTAACCACCGTAACCGACTTGGGAACACCTAGGCGAAATGGCAGCCATTGCCCAAGTCCACCTGACACATAAAGATGGGATTCGCCTCGCTGATACCATCCCAGCATATGGGTAAAATTAGAAAGCAGCGGCCGGCCAAACAAGGCAACCTGCCCTCCATGGGTATGTCCGGCCAGTGTCAGCCGCGCTCCCCGGTCAGCCGCAAAAGGAAAGAAATCCGGATGATGCGAAAGACAGATTACCATTTCGTCTTTGCGGACATCGATAAAGGCTTTTTCCGCTGACGCTTTCATATAGACATCCCGTTGAGCAATGGGTAGAGCATGGCTACCGCCCTTTACCATTGGGTAATCCACACCGACGATCCTAAGCGGCGTGCTGCCATGTACCAAAACAGTGCTCTCGTCCACCAGCAAACGCAGTATGCCCCGTGACGCACGGCGTTCGTATTGGGCTAACACCTCGTTCAGACATAACCATTTCTCATGATTACCGATAATCGCGAGCATCCCATGTTTAGCCGTACATTGCTCTAATGCATCAAAGGTTGGTTCAACTTTTTTTGCGTCGTCAATAAGATCGCCCGTCATCACTTGTAAATCGACATCAGCTTTATTCAGGGCCTCTACTGCCGCCGCAAGCTCCTGGGGATCAACAAAGTTTCCCACATGAATGTCGGTGATGTGTCCGATCCGAAAGCCATCCAACTCTTTAGGCAATCCAGAAACCGCCACTTCCTCGTGCTGCAATTCAAAGGAGCGCATTGACTGAACAGTGCCAACAGTGCTAATCCCTGCCGAAACCGCCAGCAAGGCCCCGCTTGTCAAAAAGCTGCGGCGTCCTTTGTCTACACTTTTATCGGTGGTCGCTCCTCCCGCCTGCATTTTGGCGTAAAACCAGCGGCTAAACAAAAGCAGCCCTTTTGCTAAAACCAGCGGAATCCCGATCAGCATGGTAACCAAGGTTATTATCGCCCAAATACCTGCTACCGGACGTGTGATGCTAACTGCCAGACCATTTTCACTGCCGACAAACCACCAGGCGACATTGGCAAGAAGCGCAATGATCCAAAAACAGAGAACTCGGCGTTTGGTCAACAACCCCGGCGATAACGCACTAAAAACGACGAACATGACGAATGTAAGGATGATCACGTTTCTAATAAGAAAAAATGTCAAGGAATCCAACAATTTATGCCTCCTCGCCTTAATATCTAAAAACAGGTCTCAAGTACTCGCTTGCCAAAATGGCCAGTTCCGGCCCCAGGTTGTCCAGCTGATTTTCTTCGAAATATACCCGTCTAGGAATGTCTTAAACAAATGGATTCAATTATAAGATCTCCTTTATTTTCATGGTTTCCGTTGGGCCAATACCCAGCGGATGATTTCTTCGTCGTTTACCGCAGCCATGCCGCCGTCGTGATAATAATAGATACCCTGTCGGTTGAAATACGCGTCGTCTGGCATATCCAGAACCACCAGCCGCTCAATCTCCTCCTTGGAAACCCCCTTCCCCTTAGCAGCATAGCGAGCTCGCAGGGCCTCATAGGTATCTCTGGCTCTTTGAGGACCGTAGTATTCATCGTGCTGGGCCATAAAGATGTAGATGGGTATGCGGTTTTCCACCACCGAATCGTAGCCGCTGTTCCACCGGGAACTGCAATGCAGATACGCAGCAAACAGGTCGGCCCGTGTGCCAAGAACTTGAGACATGGAGCAAGAATGATCACATCCTCATCTGCCAGCGTCCACGCAAGGGCGCTCCGGTCGGTGAACACATTAACACCTCGGGTGCCTTCATCCAAAGAATGGAGCAGCCCTCCATATCCGGGCAACGTCACCACCATGGGATAAATTCGAGTAGAGTCATAGCTACTTGGAAGATAGTAGCTGTAATGAATGTCTCCCTGTTCTCCAGAGAAGACCCTATCGATGGAAAACCCCTTAAATTCTGGCCAGAAAACATCCTCATACTGTAGCTTTGGAAGCAGCCCGGCGGGTTGAACAATGCGGCCGCTCGAGGCTGTTGCGTTAAAATTCTGCCGGATCTCCAAAGTGGAATAATCCATCCGGAACATATAACGGAAGGTCCCTGCAGGCTTCCAAACGGCCATGCCAGCCGTACTTTCCGGAGCCCACGCTTCCCTGTTCTGTGGTTTTGGGTTTTCGGCGCGGGAGAGCTGCACAATGACATACCGCCCTGGCACAGAGCTTTCGTCATCCCTGGCTCGGGGCTTATCGTTGGTATAGACAGCCGTGACCTCTCGTCGGGGGTTCTCTGCCTCCAAATCGTTAAGCGAGTAGAGATTTGCCGTTTCCCCATCCGGCAAAATGATTTCATCTCCGTACTCGATGATAATAGAATCAAGCATGGGGTAGGAGCGATAAACAATAGCGTTGGCCGTTACTTGCTTTATCCCGCTTCCTGTGGCTAGATCTTGCACTGGCGCGGGGCTTGCAACGAAACGCCGCAGCCCCCTAGAAGGAGGCTGAGCGCCAACATCAATGCTGTTAGGTGCATTTTTTTTTACTTTCCATCAAGATCAAGCTCCTCGGCCAAACTCATAAGCTTCCTGCATCGCTGGATTGCTCTGAATATCACCTAACTCAAACGCATCCGCACCATAAACAACGCCCATTTCCTTTGCATTAGGCAGATGTGCATTGGGCAGGCATCTCAAATAGCCGCGAAGACCTTCGAACGTTAAATCCATATCAGCCTTTCCGTCCGCTGCCGTAGCAATCAGATAAAATTCTTTGTTTTGAATTCTGCTTTGACCGGCAAGGGTTCGATCAATCATGACCTTCATCTGTGCATTCATGGTATAGTAATAAACCGGTGTAGCCAGAACAATTACATCCGCTTGTGCCATTTTTTCTAAAATTGCTGTCATATCATCATTCTGGACACAATGACCCAGTTTCAAGCAAGCAGCACACCCAGTGCAAAAGCTGATATTCTGTTCATGCAGGCGAATTTTCTCCACCGTGTGTCCTACTTCCTGCGCTCCTTTTGCAAATTGATCGCAAAGGGTTTCAGAATTACCGCCCTTGCGCGGACTGGCAGATAAAATTAATATGTTCTTGTTCATGGTTGGACTCCTTTCCTTGATCCAATGAGAAATATAGCTATCCAGCCCAGGATAGCTTTTTTCACAATTACAATTAGATGACTATCTCAAATTATTGATCAAATGAGGAGTTAAACTTATCCCTCTTTCGCCGGCCAAGCGACTAGCCATCAGAATTGTCTGGCGCTAGCACTGTCCGCAGTCCAGCCAACAAAAACGGCAGAATCTCATCAGCCAGAGCATCTGCACTGGTTTTGCCGCCATCAGTACTCCAGCGGCAAGTAGCACTATAAATGGAATGACTAATCATGACCGCAGACCACTCGAGTCTTTTCCCGCCCGCTACAGCCTGTACACTGTTGGCCAGACAGTTCGACACAATATATTCCAACTCTTTTTTTACCTTCATTTCCATTAATGGCGCTTCTGAGGTTTGTCTACAGCGCCTGCTCAAGTTTTCGTGATAATCACAAACCGCCAGAATTAAACTGCGCAGCGTTGCCGCTGTTAGCTCGGCCTGCGGCTGTAGTCTTTGCACTACAAACGTCATAAAGGTTTCTGCTACCAGTGATTCCAGCAAGGCATATTTATCTTCAAAATGAGCATAAAATGTCGCTCTGTTTATTGTTGCTCTTTCTGTAATATCGCGAATGGTAACATCATTAAAATTCTTTTCCCTGACCAGAGAAATAAACGCATCCTGTATCAACCGATGCGTCCGGATAACCCTTGGGTCTTTTTCATTAATTCGTATCATATGTTTCACCTTTTCCTGTGACGCGGCTATTTGAAAGAACAGAGCAACACTTTACCAAGTCCGTTGTGTAACCAACATTTCCGCTGTTTTATTGGTTGCCTTGCTGCCTCGCTCCTTATTATTATAATAGATAGCCGCAGCATAAACAACAGGCGTTGTTTTAACGTTTTGTTGAAATTTATTCTTTTTAGAAAACTGCTGCCCGAAAATTAGTTACTGCTACGAAGAGGAAAGGATGATAAGAATGGAGTTAATTCAAGTCGACCAAGAAAAATGTATTCAGTGCGGACTCTGTGCCAATGTCTGCCCCACAGGAGTTATTGCCCTGGACAGTCGTCAGACACCCTACGTCGTTAAACAATACTGTATTGCCTGTCTTGCCTGTGGCCATTGTGTGGCTGTTTGTCCACAAGGAGCACTGGATCATGTTAAGACACCGCTAGCCAGTCAAATGCCGCTGAAAAATACAACAGTACCGGACGCAGCCACCGCCTACCAATTTCTCCGCTCCCGCCGCTCAATTCGCAATTACCAGGCAAAAGCCGTACCACGCGAAGAAATTCTTAAGCTGCTGGACATTGCCAGATTTGCGCCAACAGCCAGCAATTCCCAGGGGATTGCCTATCACGTTATTGATGATCCCCATACGCTAAACGCCATTACGTCCGCCAGCTTTAAATGGGTTGAAGAGCAAATAAAAACGGCAGCGCCAGGCACACCCCATCTTGCTGAGATGGTGCTTCTAGCAGACAACTACCGTCAAAATGGAAAAAATGTAGTTTTGCAGAATGCTCCCTGTCTGATCGTGGCCGTTACAGACCAAAACTTTTTTGCTGTCGGCCGGGATAACGCCCATTTCTCACTGACATATGTCGAACTATATGCACCATCTTTAGGTCTTGGCACCTGTTGGGCTGGAATTATCGAATACGCCAGCGCTTCCGGTTATAAGCCGCTTCTGGAGCTTTTAAACCTGCCGGACAACATGTGCGTCGCCGGTGCGCTGGTGGCAGGCTATCCCCAGTACCGGTATAAACGCCTGGTAGGTAGAGATCCACTACAAGTTACCTGGCAATGTACTCCTAATTAAATTGTACGACGGTCCGCCTATTTGGGAATTTGGCTTTTCTATTTATAACCTTTAACGAAGTTTTTCAAGTAATTCGTCACATCATCCCTGAACAACGGAATGTCGCTGCTGTATACGTTCAGTGGACCTGTCACCTTCCCCTTTGCTAGCCCTCGCAACACTTCCACGCTATCACCTGCACCACCACCGCCATGAGTTACGATTGGTACAATGGTCTTTCCCTCGAAATCATATGCCTTTATGAAACTGGCCACCGGCCTGGGAAGTGTCCCCCACCATAAAGGATAAACTAGTACAATCGTATCATATTGTGCCAAATCCGGCAGTTTATGCTTCAGAACAGGAAAGCTCTGATTCGCCAACTCATCCCCTGCAATCTTAGTGGTTTCATTATAACTGGCAGGGTAGTTTTTCTCTGTCTGAATCGATGCAATATCTCCGCCTACTGCATTCTGTATCATAAGAGCTAAAACCTGAGAATTTCCATAAAGAGTTCCATTTTCCTTCATCAAAGAAGCACCAGATACGGCATCCACTTGCTCAGGAAAATCGGTATTGCCTACCCGGCTAAAATATACAATCAACACATTACCAGATAAATCAACTTTTTCACCCTCAATGGTCTCTTGCAGATTTATACTTACCGGATGATACCAACGTTCTATATAGGGCAGGCCAAAGATGCCGCTAATCATCATCACAAGTGCCAATCCGGTCAAATAATAGACTTTCTTCCCCTGCATATACCTCCCCATATGCATGAGCACATGGAAAAGCAATGCTGCCAGGACAGCAATTGCAGCGCCAAGATGAAGAGCGCGAACATTCCAGTCAGAAAGGAACCTTATATTAGGAAACAAATGTTTCGACATTGCTACTCCACTAATTCCCAGCACAAAAACACTGATACCGAAAACGCCAATAACAACAATGCCTGCTATCCTTTTCCGACTATACTTACCTCGTCCAAGGTTCATGTAATAGTCTTTATTGAGCACATTATGAATAATGAGCAGAACAAAAAAGACACAGCCCAATATTTCATGAATACGGCCCGCCGAAGCCATAATACCGACCTCATAGAAGAACAGCCCCAGCAATATCACATCGATAAATTTCCTAATGGCATTTTTTCCCATATCGTCCTCCTGCTAAAATACTTTACCCGTAAAACTTCTTCTAATATTATTATTACATATATCCCCAGCCGCCATGTATATCAATGATTTAGTTGCATCAATGACTGACCCGCCCCCGACAGCAAGCAAAACGTCAATCTGCTCTTTTTTGCAAATCTCCGCTCCCTGATTGACGGTTACATGTCGTGGGTTGGGATCAACGCCGGACAATTCAAGCAGCTCCAGCCCCATTTTTTTAATTTCCTGTGACACCTTATCGTACAAGCCTGTCTTTTTGATTGAGCCTCCACCATAGACCATCAATACGCGTTTACCGTATTTTTTCAGTTCCTCTCCTATGCGAAAGGGATGTCGAACCGTGACATTGAAGACCATCTGCGTGATATCTACGGAGTGGAAGCGTCGGCCAGTCTTATCAGCCGGATCACCGACAAAATCATGCTGGCGGTACAGGAATGGCAGGTCAAACCCTTAGACAGCCTCTATCCTATCGTATTTCTGGATGGTATCGTATTCAAAGTACGCAAAGATGCCAGGAGCATTAATAAGTGCGTATACTCTGTATTAGGCATCAACATGGACGGCAGGAAAGAGATACTGGGCTGGGCATATGGATATCAGAAAATGAAAGTGCTTCTTTCTGGTTGACTATCTGTAACGAGTTGAAAAACCGAGGCGTCCAGGACATTTTGATCGCCTGCCGGGACAATTTGAACGGTTTTTTCGGACACAATAGCCACAGTTTTCCCAAAGTCAGAGCAGCAACTGTGCGTCATTCATCAAATCCGCAACTCCACAAAATACGTGCCCTACAAAGACATTAAGGCGGTGATGGCCGATCTGAAACTTGTGTATGGAGCCCTCTCCTTGGACGATGCCGAATACATTTTCTCTTTATCTTCTAACCTTATTTTTGATTCTACTTTTAATTCTTCGTTACATAAAATTCTCTATGCTATTGTTTCTGGCTGAAGAGCTGATAAAATAACATGGTCACGATCCTAGTTCGTCTCCCATAAGTAGCATTTATATGCTTGCCACTGTCTCGTGCTTCATGAATTATTCTTTTTTATAGCAAACTATAGCAAACACTATGGCTAGTGCCAGTACTGATAACCATTGCCAGATGCCTGAGCCAAACAAGGGAGCCACTAAACCGAATAGCGTTAATACTCCAAGAGCAATAGGGATACTCCAAATCTGGCGAAATGTCTGGCGGATAGGTGCCCCAGAAACATGTTGGCGCTCGGTTAGATGGACTGGACGAGCCGGGAGTCTCCGATGTTTCAGCAGCCAAGCATAGATACCGCTCACCAGCATGCCAATGGTGATCATATCCAGCAACGCCCAGAGTATTTTTAGAGGCAGAGTGCTATAATTGCTAAGATGCAGCGGCCTGGCAATACTCAGTACTTTAAGATACCATGGCGCTTCTATTATCTTACCTGTGGCGGCTTCGATTAGTACTGGCATACTAAGGTAGGAGGTAAAAGCTGTGGTCCCTTGGACCCAAATCGAATAATGGCTTGGGCTTCCGGATATTACCAAGGGATATTCGATGATAAAAACTTTCCAATCAGGTAGTGCGCTTTGCACCTTATTGACCGCCTGTTGAACCGAGGTTGAGTTTCCAGACGGCAGCTGGTTCTGATAAGTGGCCAGTGCCTGGTTATATATTGTTTTTTCCCAGTTTTTTTGCATTGGACCGGACACCACCATCAAGGCACCAGTTAGGCTTACCACTACGGCCCACACGAGTGCGACTATACCTAACATTTTATGCCAATCCAGCCAAACACGACGCGGCGAGCCGAAGCGCACCTCACCGAAAGCCTGGTTTTTCATAAACGGACCATAGAGTACTACGCCTGAGATCAAAGCGCCCAGGAACAACAGACACATGAAGCCCAGCAAAAATTCTCCTCTTTGGCCGGCGAAAAGATTGCAGTGCAAACCGCGCATGAGATCCATAAGCGTCATGTCGCGTTGACCAGATGGTTTGTCTTCCTCCATCACCTGAGCAGTGCGGTTGTCAAAAGTGAGCCACTGGCCCCGCTGGGCATCTGCATCTGTCATTTGGACGTAGACCAATGATTCATTGTCAGAAAGCCGAATAGATTGGATGGCTTGACCCGGGTACATTTCATAGCTAATAGCCGTAATTTTGTCCAAACTCACCGGCGGTGTATTTGCCGAAAAGGCTGCCATCGACTGAATATCAGTATTCGACGCTGCTCCTCCCGTTTCAAAAATCAATGGCAGTCCGGTGAGGCAAAGCAATAGAATAAAGACAGCGCAGATGAGACTAGTCCACTTATGGATTTGGTGCCACACTTTGATGGTTTTGCTATTCATAGATTGCCCTCCATTTTATTCATTTTGGGGCTTGACGGCGAAAACTGAGTTTTGCCGTCTACCAGAAATCTGATATAGGAGCCAATAGACGATGAAAAACAATATTGAAGACATATACATTATTGAATAATTGGTCATCGCAGCTATAGCCCCCAGTAAAATAGCCCCTATTCCAATGCCAAAATCAAAAAAATTTAATAAAGTACCCATTGCGTGCTCACGTCGATCTGTCGGCACAACATTGATGCACCAAGCCTGTAAAGCAGGAAATACAGCGCCCATACCTGTTCCATACAAAGCAGCGGCGATAATGAGGGAAGTCGTGGTCGAAGCCATGGCCAACAAAAAAGTACCGACACTGCAAAGAATTGCAGAAGCTCCGATAAGAATTCCCGGTCCTCTCTGATCAAATATCTTCCCCGCGACAACGCGTACAAGTAATCCAGCTAAAGCATTAACAAAAAAGAAATAGGCGACATTGGGAATTGCGGTTTCTTTGGCATATAAGACAACAAAAGACACGATACCAGCGAAAGACATGCCCAGTAATAGGGCTAGGCCAGACTGCAGCAATACACGTTTTTCTATAAAATTATCAATCAGCAAATTTCTTTTCTGTGTTTCCTGTCGGGAGATCTTTGCCTCATCATCGTTCGCCAGTGGACAGGAAATTCCAAAAGTAAACAAAACGGCAAATAACAAAATGATTGTACCAACTCCAAAGCCGCTGTCAACACCATGTTTATTCATGAGCCAAACACCTAATAAAGGGCCAACCGAAATACCCATAGTTTCGCCTACCCCGAAATAACCAAGTCCTTCGCCTTGCCGACCTGACGGGACAGAGGCAGCGGCAAAGGTTGCATATAACGTAGTTGCCACACCAAATCCCACGCCATGCAGCAGGCGAATAGCCAAAGTACTCAGACTAGAGGAAGTCCAATAATAGAAACCGGTAGCCAGCATGCAGCTGGTAACCCCCAGAATGAGCAACACTTTTTTATTAAAACTACCTCCCAGTCTACCGATTAGCAAGCGGATAAATATTGCTGATAATGTAAACGACCCCATAATCAAACCAACTTGTGAATTGGTTCCTCCATTATTGGATATAAATACCGGTAATATAGGCATTAACATTTCAAAAACCATAAATAGCAATAAATTTGATAAGGCTAACATAATGAAATCTTTATTCCATAAACTTTGTTCTGCCGCAATATCGTTCATGTTAATCATCCTTCTTTTTTTGTTATTATTTTTTGATAAGCCCATTCCAGTAAATGTCCCAGAATATACGTAATGAATTATCAAAGTCCTTTGGTGTTTCAAAAATCAGTTGCGTAAATAAACCATCCAATAACGTAATAAATGAAGTTGGTCCGTCATCCGGGTTAATGCGCAAATTTTTCTCTTCCAAAAATTTCGGTTGTAATAAATTCTTTAAATTAGTTAAGAATAAATGGTAATTTTGCGAAAAGTAGTTCTGTAGCGAATCCGGAGGGATAAAAGTTAATAAGAACATGAAACCATTGTTGTCATTGGTAAGATAGCGCCTTTTATAGTCAAGCAGTAAAAGGTATAGTGTATCTTTTAATGACAAATCTATGTTTTTAGAGAAAAAAAACTGTAAAAAATCGATTTCCTCTTCAATTACCGTTTTATTAACTTGTAATAATAAATCATCTTTGTTCTTGAAGTGAAAATAGAGCGACTGTTTTTTCATTCCAGCCGCTTGAGCAATATGAGATAGTTTTGTTCCGTCATAGCCGAACTGTAAAAAATGTTTACTAGCTATTTTTATTAAGTCATGTTCTGACATAAATCCTCCAAAATAGATTAATTCACCTGACCACGGTCAGGTGAATTAATCTTAGCATAAATAAAATAATATATCAACTGGAATAAATGATCGATCAAGTATTCTTTGAATCTTTTATTTCAAAATACTAGACAGAACTACTATTAGTAGTTTTTGAATAATCCTGCTCAGGAACACCCGGTTGCGCTTTATACCAGGCAGCATACATAACTGGCAATACCAGAAGGGTTAAAACTGTGGCACCCAACAAGCCCGCCGCAATCGCCACCGCCATCGGGCCCCAGAAAACGCTGGGTACCAAAGGAATCATTCCTAAGATCGCTGCTGCCGCTGTTAACAGGATCGGACGAAGTCGAATGACTGTGGCATTAATAATGGCATCCCACAAAGATTCCCCGGCTTCAAGCAATTGGTCAATCTGATCCATTAGAATGACCGTATTTCGCATAATAATTCCGGCCAAGGCCAAAATCCCCAACTGAACAACAAAGCCCATAGGCTTTCCTGTTAGTAACAATCCAATGGTAACACCAATGATACCAAGCGGAGCTGTTAGCAATGTTAATACCATTTTCGGTATGTTCTGCAGTTGGGTCATGAGCAGAACCATAATCGCAATAATCATCATCGGTATGGGTTCAGCCATAAACTTGGAAGCCTTAATGCTGGATTCCTTAGAGCCATCGTATTCAATGCTGTAGCCCAGTGGTAAGGATGCACGCAAATCGGCAAGATTATTGTATATTTGTTCTGCCACATCGTCACCGGTTATGCCAGGATTGATTTCTGCCTGTACGATGATCATTGGTTTAAGATTATAGCGATAAATTAACCCTTCTTCCGTATCAAAACTGATTTTTGCAATTTGATCAAGAGGCACATATTTGCCGTTACCAATATGAATATTAAAGTCTTTCAGACGGGAAGGATCATTACGGTCATCGGCATCAAAGCGAAATACCATACTAACAGTTTTGTCGCCTTCCCTAAATTCGGAAATAGTTGAACCTGATAACTGGGCTTGAAGAGACGTAGCCAATGATTGAGAAGCGATACCTAACTTTCTGGCCTTATCCTGATCAATTTCTAAGTGTAACACTTTGCTTTTTTCATCCCAGTTTAAATTTGTGTTTTTCACACCGGGATTAGCCGCCATAACCGTTTCAACTTGTTTTGCAATTTCCCGGACTTTATCATGATCGTAGCCTCTTACCCGCAACATCAGCGGATAGTCTGCGCTCGGTCCATTTGCAATAACCTTATAATGGGCTTGCACATCTGGAAACTCATCATTTATTAGCTTACTAAGTTTGATCTGTAATTGATCGCGGGCCGTAGCATCTTTGGCGACGATGACGAATTCAGAAAAGTTGGTTTTATTAAAAGTTGGCTCAAAGCTTAAGACAAAACGTGGAGCTCCTTCACCGACATGATATGTATAGTAAGCGATCAATGGATCACCCTCAAGTTTTTGTGCAACCTGACGAGCAATTTCATCACTGTTTTTGACTGCAGCGCCTTCTTGCAATTTTAATTGGATAATAAGTTCCGGCCGGGTAGATGCTGGAAAAAATTCTTGTTTGACCAATCCCATTAAACCAATTGACGCGATAAAGCACCCCACAGTGGCCGTCAGCACTAGCTTACGATGCTGCAGACACCAAATTAAAACATCCTTAAATAACAGATAAAATTTGGAATTGTGTAGATTTGATTCTTCAGTGTCATTAGTTTTTGATTTGATCTTTATAAATAGATAACCTAATAAGGGGGTAGCTGTTCCAGCCACAATCCAGGAGGTAAGTAACGAAATCACTACTACTGAGAAGATGGTGGCACAATACTCCGATGCGCTGCCAGGGGCAAAGCCAACCGGAATAAAACCGGCACAGGTTACGAGTTCACCGGTTAAGCGCGGATAGGCGGTAGAAGTATAGGCAAAACAAGCCGCATCAAACCGGCTCCAGCCTTCTTCCAGTTTTACCACCATTGTTTCAATAGTAATAATCGCATCGTCAACTAATAGTCCTAATGCGATGATGAGGGCTCCCAGAGAGATTCTTTGCAGGTCAATACCCATTAGGTTCATGAATGTAAATACTACAGCAATAACCAAGGGAATGCACAAAGCCACAATAATGCCAGAACGCATACCAAGGCTGACAAAGCTGACAACAAGGACAATCAGAATGGCTTCAGCCAACGACTCGACAAAATCGTCAATTGATGTTTCTACTACTTTCGGTTGATTGACAGTTTGATGAATTTCCAGCCCGGCAGGCAGTTCTTTTTTGATCTGCTCAATGGTTTTCTCCAGGTTTTCTCCGAGGGTAAGAATATTGCCGCCTGGTTCCATCGCCAGCGAAATACCCAAAGCCGGCACGCCATTATAATAAAATTTAGCGTTGCTGGGCTCTGCGTAGGCACGGGTAACTTTGGCTATATCACCTAGCCGGAAGGTACGTCCGTTGGCTTGAATCGGCGTATTGCTGATATTGTCAAGGTTCTCAAACATACCGGTGATCCGTAGATATACGTTGTCAGAAGCCGTTTCAAGCATACCGGCGGCCGCCATGGTATTTTGTGCCTGAAGCGTGGAAGTGATTAGGCTGGGGTCAATCCCCAATTGGGCCAGCTTACGATTCTCTATTTCAATATATATTTTCTCGGTTTGTACCCCAAGTAACTGTATTTTTTTTACACTAGGAACGTCAAGCAGCATCCGGCGAATTTTTTCGGCTTTTTCCCGCATTTCTTCATATGAATAGCCGTCACCGGTTAAGGCATATACGACACCGTAAACTTCGTCAAACCGGTCATTAAATTGAGGAGACGCGACTCCCGTTGGTAACGTACTGGCCATATCATTAACCATATTCCGAGCCTCTACCCATCTGCTGCGGACGTCTTTTCTGGGTACCGTATCTTTTAGATTAACGTAAATAACACTGACTCCTGGAGTGGAATAGCTTTTTAGGTAATCAAGACCAGGTAAATCCTGAAGTTTTTTTTCGACTTTATCAGTAACCTGCTCCTCTACTTGCCTGGCGGTAGCTCCCGGCCAGGCGACCGTTACTACCATTTGTTTGATTGTAAAATCAGGGTCTTCCATCCGGCCTAATTTATTATAAGAAACAATACCAGCAATAAAGAAAAGTACGATAAAAAAATAAAGAAAATGTTTATGCTCTAGGGCCCATTTTGTTAGATTAAAGCCTTTCATAATGAGTCACCGCTAATTTTCACCTTTTGCCCTTCTTTGAGTTTATGGACTCCTGAAATTACAATCCGGTCACCTTGTTGGAGGCCACTGATTACTTGAATGGTCCCATTGCCAATATTGCCGGCTTGAATTGGCTGCAAGGTGAGTACGTTCTCCTTTACCACCCATACTTCCGGTGTATTTCCGTCTTGATAAACAGCTGCCAGCGGAATAGTTACGGTCGGTTGTGTATTACCAGCTATAGTTACGGCGGCAGTCATTCCCAGTTTTATTTCCGGTGAAGGATTGAGTAAGCTAACGCGTACTTTGAAGGTACGAGTAGTTTGATCTGCCATGGGCGCAATTTCTCTAATGCTGCCAGTTACGTTTAAGTTAGGCAAAGCCCAAAAAGTTACTTTAATTTGTCCGACTCTACGCAATTCTTCTATGCGATTTTCCGGGACACTGATTTCTACCTCGCGTTCGCCGTCTTGCACCACTGTAATGACAGTTTGTCCGGCACTAACAACCTGTCCTGCCTCAGCTGCTATACTGGAAACGACTCCCGGCTTATCAGCCAGCAAAAGACTATAATCTAATTGATTGGAACCCTGTGCATACTGGGCAGAAGCCTGCTGGACGCCAGCCAGTGCCACTTCATATGCACTGGCGTATTGGTCATATTGAGCACGGCTGATAGCACCGGATTCTAACAGTTGACGGTAGCGGTTCAGGTTGCTTTCGGCAAGTTTAAGCTGTGATTCAGCGGAGGAAACTTGTGCTGAATTGCTGTTTACCGTTTGTTGGAGATCCCTGGAATCAATTTGCATTAATAGTTCGCCAGTGTTCACTGCACTACCGAGCTGAACATTTCGTTTTATAATTTTTCCAGTAACCTGAAAAGCTAGCTGACTTTCATAACGGCCACGTACTTCCCCTGAATATGTATAACCTGGTACGTCCCTGCTACCATTACCAATTACAGCAGTACGTACAATTGGAACTTCTTCGGCTACTGGTTGAGAGCGGTTATGTTGTACCAGCGTAATACCGACACCGATAATACATATGCTTACTCCAACTGCAAGTAAGCCATAATACAGCTTTTTTTTAGATACGTTAGTTAAAAAGTTGATCTTCACCATTATCTCACTCCTCGTGTTGTTAACAAGATCTATTTTTATTGTTCGTTAGAACAATTTTCAATTCTTTTTATCCCTTGTATAAAAATATAAAATGCCTGATTGGAATAGTCTTTATAATCGTCTTTAACAAGAGGAGTAGATTCGGTCATTAGTCCAGGAGCGTAAAAAGGGGAATGAATGATTTCCAGCAGTAGGATAGTTAGATGATGCTGCTGGAGGGTAGGGATGAATTCCTGCTCAGAAATCCCCTGGCTAAGGCAAGTAAAAAGACAATGATATAGCTCAGCGGTGTATTGTTTTACAATGGAACTGCCATTTATAAGGGATCGGAATCTTTCATAATGCCAAAATGCAGTCAGGTAAGGCTGTTGACGTTTTAATCTAACAATGACTTGGGTAAGACGTTCGGTTGCAGTTAATCCGTTTATTGTTTCAATTTCTTGAAGTGACTTGAGAGCCGGTGTAAAGTGGTTTTGCAAAATCAATTGGTAAAGCGGTTCTTTACCACCAAAGTAGTATGAAATCGAGGTGACATTTACATGGGCTTCCATTGCCAATTGCTTTAAGCTAATGTTTTCAAATCCATGTTTGGCAAATAAAGCTGTGGCGATATTTATGATTTTTTTCTTTTTATTGTTTTCCATAGTCACCCACTCCTTATATCTTAGGGATAACCTTAACAGACTTCCAGCATTATTTGATTTAAGTCAAATAATGAGCAAAAAAAGGCGCTCACCAGATTATTACTGGCTAGCGTTTATTATATTTTTTTTGATAACGATAGTTATTGTGCCCTGTTTCAATCCCAATACATGTTCAATAAGCTCTTCTGCTAGTTTAAACTGATGTACGAGCAATTCTTTTGAGGATTTTTCATAAAGCGCCTTAATCAAAGACTCCATTATGGCTTGAATGATATTTACTGCAGCTTGTGGATGCACTGTTTGAAAATATTTTTTTTGCATCCCTTCTTCAATAGTTTCCAGGAATAAGGGATGCGTTACTTGTTTGCCTTGGCGTGCTAACTTATCGAGGAAATGAATCGTACGATCATTATAGAGAAACTCAAACAATAATTTTCTATCTCGATAAATACTCTTTAAGATGATCTGGATTATGAGCTGAATTTTACATGGTGGAGTAATATTGTCAGTCCGAATCTGCGTTTTAACTTCTGATACAAAAGTCAAAAGATAACGTTCAATCAACGCCTCTAATATCTCTTCTTTTGATTTAAAATAGTAATAGATTGTTCCGTGTGCGACACCCATGTTTGTTACGATATCACTGATACTAGTCTCCTGGTAACCTTTTGAATAAAACAAAGGTTCGGCAGCATTTAAAATTTCAGTAATACGTAATTGGGGGTCTTGTGGTGGTCGAGCCACTGCTATCACCTCGTTCTTTGACTCAAATCAAATTATAGAATAATTTGGCAGTGATAGTCAAGTTTTTTTTAACTGATGCTCTTTCTAACTCAATTCTTAACCACGCACCCCAACAAACGTGCCATACGCTGCTCTAGAGGCTCCAACAAGTGATCGATTTCTTCTTGTCTTTTTTCGCTGAGTACTCGCGGTGTCTGGGCAAGCATTGCGTCAAGATCGACGGTTGAGAACATTTTGATGCTTTCACAGCAACAGATATCTTTGCATAAACCGCACTGCGTGCAGCGCGACGTATCCAAGGAAATGCTGCAAAGACTATCCTGGTTACGAATAACGATGGCCGCAGTCGGACAAGCCTCCGCACAGGCTCCACAGCCATTGCAGCTGTCGGCAATGTGAATATCCCCCCAGAGACTGCTGTGAAAACCCGTAGAATTCGCCGTATTTTTAAGTTTCTTTAGGGAGTTAACCAGCGAACACCACTTATCCGGCAAGTATTTGGACTCTTCCATGGGATTCATCAGTTCAGTCTCCGGTTGCTTATCAACAGTACCCAAAATCATTTCCGGCAGCACCTGTGTAAAAAGGCTTTCACTTTTCCTCTTAAAAGCGGTGAGAAAGGCGCGGCGTGACATGCCATTCGCCTCACTTTCCGTGATCGGCAGCGGTTTGATTTTTTCCGGAATCTTCTGGGTAAGGGTAATCACGACAGGATATTGCCAGCATTCCAGTAACCGGTTTGCCGTGTCAGCCATTGTCTGAACCAGAAAGCAAAGCTTGTTTTGCAGACAGTCTGCACAGGAGGCATTGAGGATGGACACGCTGGTTGCACCTCGAAGAACCGCATCGACAAGAATGGATTCCTCGCATCGAGCTATACACTGCACAGCAATGGCACGCTGACGCTCAGCGGGATGAGCTTTGAGATAGGCTTCACAAGCGAAGGCAACTGCTCCTGAGTGTTCTACATGAAGTGCAACAAGCGAGCGTAACTCTTTATTAGAAGGCAGCTTGGCGGAAAGCGCACCGCTGGGGCAGACCGAAGTACAGGCACCACATCCGGTACACTTTTCAGCTAGTAAGGCAAGACCTTCCGAGCAGGTAATGGCACCACTGGGACACACCGAGGAACAGCGCAGACAGGAGCTATGAAGATGCCGCTTGCGCAGGCACCGCTTTTCGTGCATGACGATACCCCGCTTGTCAAGCTTGGCACAGGCTTCTGTAAATTGTTCAAGTTTAGACAACATTTACGAAATTCACCTCCAGGGAAATCGAATCGCCTGGACAGGACAGTTATCTGCACATTCTCTACATTTGGTGCAGTCGCTGATATCCCCTGTCCCACTGCCATTTTTAAGATCTACGTCAAAACTGCAAACGCTCCGGCATCGCTGACACTTGGTATCACGGTTTTCTTCCAGACAACGGGAACGGTCCACGGTAGGCACAAGATTGCGGTTGAACCGGCTAAAGAGGCTGAGCAGAGCTCCGACAGGACATAATTTGCTGCACCACTTTTTCAAGAGCACAAGTTCAACAATGACTACAATAGGAAAAACAATAAGATCGAACGACGGTTCATTGAAATGAAGGAGCCGGATCAAGGCAAACAAAGTCGCGAAAACGAGTCCGAGCGGACAGATGAGACAGAATACGGGAAACCCGAAGATGGCGGAAGATCCCAATGTTACACCGAGAATAACCAGCCCTGAAGAAGAATTCTTTGCTGTACTTGAACTCTCCTGAGAACAGGAAGCCTTTGCTGTTTCTCGGTCTGCAAGAATCGGCTGCGCCGAATCATCATTGGTGGTACTATTCGTAAAGTTCTTCTGGCCTTCATCGACTTTGTTGACTACTAATTTGCGCACTAGGGGAATGGGACAGATCCAGCCGCAAAAGACACGCCCCAACAAGGCAGTCAGTCCGGCAATCACGAGAAACGAAAGTAGCAAATGCGGCAGGAATTCCCGGCCGGCAAGCGCCGTTTCCAGATAGCCCAAAGGGCAAATCGCCGAAATATTCTTCACGCCGAAAGCAGAAAGAGACCCCGTACCGGCATTTTTGACCGCACCAATAATGATAGTGATCGCTACGACCGCCATCGTTGTCACTCTCAGCGTTCTTGTTCTATTTCTGTTCATACGCTGTCGTCACCTTTCCGGGAAATGGGTGTGACGACGATACCGCGAACGTTGCCGCCAATGTATGACCTCATCACCAGTGCGGGGCAGACTTTCTCGCAAAGGCCGCAGCCATTGCATTTATGGGAATCGACCCTCGGATGCCCCTGACCATCAAGCGTGATCGCGTGATAGGGGCACGCGTTCAGGCACACCATACAACCACGTGAGTCCCATGCAATGCAGGTGTCCTTCTGTACGGTCGCCAGTCCAATCTTCACAGTCTTGCTGTCAAAAGGTTTTAATGCCTGGGTGGGGCAAACCTCGACACATTTATTGCAAAAGTTGCAGTACCCAAGATGAAACTTCATCACTGGTGTACGCGCATCCAAAATGCTGTCCGATAAGTGCGCCAGACCAATCACAGCAGTGGGACAGACACTTCGGCAGCGGTCACATCTAAGACATCTTGAGATAAAAGCTGCCTCGTCCTGCCCTCCAGGAGGACGAAGGAGTGCTTTGCGCGGGAGAACCGTTAAAGCTCCGCCAAGGCCAAGAAGAACAGCAGCTCCTCCGGTCATTTTGAGAAAGGTCCGCCGGGTGGGACATGTCAGCATTTATGCTTGGCCTCTATGTAAGTTTCGGCAATCATATCTTCGAGAATGTTACGTTCGAGGCGCAAGTAGCCAGTGGTGACTTTGGCAACAGCTTTATAAAAATCTGTCCCGGCATACTTCTCAATGTCGGCACAAAACGCAGGAACCCAGTTCAAAAGATGCTTTGTAAGAAAGTCCATTTGCTCCTCAATATAGACTGAGACTGCCGCCCAATCATCTCCATCTATGGCCTGTTGTGTCTCGCGACACAGGTATGCCATGAATTCAAGTTCAAGGGCGATATGATCTTCCGGAACATCCTGCGTTTCCACCTTGGTCAGGCCTTTTGCACGGAATGCCGCCATCACTTGATCCCGAGCCTCTTGCATGATGAGCCGCTTCGGACTCGTATAAACCGACTCGTACGGATACGCAGCTTCGTTTCCGACTATCCCCGCACCAAGAAATACCCTCGCGTAGTCCACGGCCAAATCGGTCAAGGGATCGTTTCCAGGATGTCGCAAATACTCCTCAAGCATTTGATATCCTGCGTCAAGTTCGTCTTCGCCGCACTCGGCGGGAAAAACCATGCCTTCCATCTGGTTCAGCAAGGTTTGATCAACTTCAATCTTGTAGAGGCGCTCCAGAAACTGATATAGATTCTCCCTGTTTGCAATAATCGCTGAGTACTCTGATATTTTCTCCACTTTCTTCCCCCATTTTTGTTATGAAAGCCGGGGAAGAATACCTCGTTTCTTCCCCACGTTCATAATTTAAAAAAACTGCTTAATACTACTTCCGAGTAAGAACATCATTACTCGAAAGGCAACGCCTGCTGCCAGAACGGAGAGCAGACCGAGCTTGACCGACGTAAGCGGCGAGACACTCTCCGCATTTTTCGTGTAAAATTTCGTCATCAGCACTGTAGGGACAAGTAAACCAAGCAGCACCAATCCGCCCCAGAAGAGCAGTGCCAGATTGCCAGCCAAAACCCGCGCGACTGATCGAGTCACATCAGGATAAGGAGCAACGGCTATATGTCCTATATACGCAATGAGCAGCACCGTTTGGATTGCGATTGCAATCAGCGCAGCCCGTTTGATCGTTATTAGTGCAGTTGTGTCGGCATCTTCTGTGCGTGCAAGCAGCACACCGGTACTAAAACAACCCATAACCGCTGCCGAAGACACATAAAATATCGGTAGAATCCAGGTGTTCCAGGCAGGTATGGACGCCATCACATACGCATCCCCATTCACAAAGGCAAGCACGACCGCAAGTACCGCCCCGACGGTTGCGATTATTTTGCAAGTCGCATCAGAAGCGTTTCTCCTCAGGGCAAGTAAATAAATAAGGATGGTCAGACCTACCAGGAAGATCATCGTCGACTCCATAAAGATTCCGGAGGTTGGATGACCCAATGCACCAAACATCCGCTCCGGATGACCTAAGTGCAGGGTGCTTGACATACCACCGATGCCTAAGGCCACAATCGCAAGTATCGAACTTATTGTTCTGATTTGTTTTGCCTTGCCACACCATTCAGTCAGAATAGCAGCGCTGACAAAGGTTCCGCACCCCAGTCCAACAAATAGTGTAAAGAAAACCAATGGCCATTGAATACTCATGTCATCACTCCTTCCATGTAGCAATCTTACTGTGCAGGATGTACCGAACAGAAGGACGGTTTCCCACATCAGGTAAAGCATGCACGCTGTCACTGCCAGCTTTTTGGATTACTTTTGCAACATCACTGTTTGGATCGTCGATGTCGCCGACAAACCGGCAGCCCGCGGGACAGTTCTTAACACAAGCCGTCTGCTCGCCAACGGCTTGCAACTGAGTGCATAGCGTGCACTTTTCTACTACCTTAGTCTCTTCGTTGAAGGTGCGAACTCCATAAGGGCAGGCCATCATGCAATACCGACAACCGATACATTTTTCTTTATCGACGAGGACAGTTCCATCCTCACTCTTATAGGACGCCCCTGTCGGACAGACTTTGACGCACGCCGCGTCCTTACATTCCTGGCACATCGTCGGCAGATAGTACATTTGTATATTCGGATACGTGCCTGTCGGTCCTACTGTCAACACTTTATTCCATGTACATCCGAGGACAACTCCATTTTCCTGCTTACACGCTACCTCACAGGATTTACAGCCAATGCAGCGGTCCAAATCCACTACCATAGTTCTTTGTGACATAATTACACCTCCTTATCTTTCAAAGGAGTAGGATCGGACGGCTCAGGAAGCCATTTCTTGAACTCCTCTGGTTTAAGCCAAACGCCTTTAGGCGGCCCGTCGGCTTTCGAAACCTTGACGAGGTAACCTCGCAGGGTGTAGGTACCTATTACATCATTGAACGGAGCATCATTCTTGGAAAGTACGTTGACGTTCACTTCTTTCCAGCCATGAGTATCGGTGTTCAAGGTTTCCGGCGTCCAAAACCGTTCCATGTAAACGACTCCCGGATTGATGCCTTCCGTCACCCAGGCCTTGGCCTTAATTTTGCCGCGCTGCGACTCGACATTCACCCAGTCTCCCTGGGACACGCCATACTTCGCAGCAGCCTTGGGATGAATCCAGATTTCAGGTACAGGATAAATTTCTCTTAGCCATGGAACGTTCCGCAAGGTCCCGTGGTGGAAGTAGGGAAGCCTGCCGTTAGTCATGACTAATGGGAATTTTTGGGCGAGTTCACTGCCTTCAAGCGGACTTTCGTGAGGTTCCACGAAATAAGGCAGCGGATCATAGTCTTTTGATGCCGGCGGCAACGGATAAGGAGCGTAAGGAGCCCCTGTCCGGGCGAGAGTGATAAACGCTTCACCATAAATCTCGACTTTTTTGCTTGGCCGACCAAAACCTTTAGGCTTCCCAGTCTTCGGATCGATCTCCTTATATGTGTAATATTTACGCCATTTATCGATAGGCATGGCTTCGTAAGGCACTTTTTCCGCGAGTTCCTTAAAAGTCATTCCCAGTTTGAGCTTGCAATTATAGTCAAGGAATTCCTCCATCGAGTTCCAATAAGGCTGCTCCGGCGCCGTCTTCGCTGGGTCAAAAGAGTCTTTGCAGGCCTGATGCCCCAATTCTCCACACCGCTTAGCAATTTTAGCCCAGATTACAGTTTCGTTCATGGTCTCATAAGTGTGTGTAACAGCTTGCCGAACAAACAGCATATTGAGCGGTGGGACGACATAATCCGACTCCAGCCACTCCTGAACCGGCAATAGAACATCCGCATAAGCCGAGAATGATGTCGGATACATATACATGTGAACGATGAATTCCATTTTCTCCAAGGCTTCAATCCATGACGATGCGTTACCAAGCACAGCGAGCTTGTTGCCGGAGCGTTCAAGCCATGCACGAAGCGGATAAGGTTCCCCTGTCTTGATTGCCTGCAAGACAGTTGGATTATGGCAAGATCCCCATGAATTCGCTCCCTTGTACTCAGCACCACCCAGTCGTTTCCTGAATTGTTCAGCAGGTAATAATTTATAGAGTGGTGAAACCGCAGAGTCACCGAATTTGACGTCCCCAAAGTTCTGAAGGAGTGCCCCTGGTTTTTGCACATACCCCATCATTAAGTCAAGCGCACAGGCTGCCATAGCTGCCTGGGCCGATTGAGGATGCTGGTCTGTTGCAACACCGAGACAGAGGCCACCAGGGCCCTGGGCATAGATTTTGATTGCTTTTTCGATCATGACCGCGTCGAGCCAGCAGATTTCTGCTGCTTTTTCGAGAGTAAACGGCTCACACCGCTCCTTATAAAGCTGGAACCCTGTCTTACATTCGACACCGTTTACCATAAATGTCCCAAACAGTTCAGGATCGAGACTGTCATCCCATGGATAAGGCAACGGCTTAGCTGATTGCGTCTTCCTATCCAACACCACATAGGTGTTGGAATCACCGCCAGGCATGATATCGCTTTCGCGGAGACACATTTTGGTCTGCGTGTTTACGAGGAATGGGAGATTCGACCATTTCATTACAAATTCTTCGTCGTAGAGCTTATGTTCGATAATATACCGAATCCAGCAGAGCTCAAGCGCCACATCAGTGCCCGGTCTGATCGGAAGCCAGACATCTGCCTTAGCGGCATCTGCTGTAAAACGTGGATCAACCACGACAGTCTGCACGCCCCGCGCCCTGAGTTCCACAACGGCCCGTCCACCTTGAGATGGACTGTTGTTAGCAGGACACGACCCCCAAATCACCAAAGTCTTCATCGGTGTATCGTCGTAGAAGTAAATTTCATGGCCCTCGCTGTCAGCAATACTGGTGGTTTGGTACTTCATATCTGTATTTCCATAAATCATGTTATAGCATACTGTCCTTGGCATATAACATTGCTGAGCACCGGGCTCGAACCAGTTTGGCGTACCGAACACACTGGCGAACCTTCTAACGCTGCCAAATTCCGGATTCCCGCCACCGCCGGTAGTACAGAGAACCTGTTCTGCTCCGTACTTTTCGCGGATTTCCATAAGTTTCCCGGCAATTGTATCAATTGCCTCCTCCCATGAAACACGTTTCCATTTGTTCTCACCACGTGCACCAACGCGAACCATCGGGTACTTGTTGCGGTTGGGATTATAAAGAGCCTGTATGCCAGCAAGTCCTTTGGCACACACCTTGCCTCTTGTCATTGGTTGATCGGGATCGCCTTCCAGCTTAATCAAGCGACCATCTTTCACATGTGCCAGGATGCCGCACTTGCCGATACACCCTCTGCAACATGTCCTGATAATTTTTGTCGCCGCTGTTTTTGCAGGCGCCCCCGCAGCTTCACCTTGCATTAACCCCTTCAACGAGCCGCTGAACGATGCCGCAATCCCGGTTATGGCAGTCGCTTTGAGAAACTGTCTTCTGTTAAGTACTAGTTGTTTCATCTGTTCTCTCCTCTACCGCTGAATAATCAGGTAAAAACTCTTTCGTGTGTAAACTGAATTGCTCACCCCCTTTCAGTAAACATGTCTTTATCGATTGTTTCTTGGGTAAGCTCTGTATATTAAGTGCAAGTTTGATGCCAACTGTCCCTCACCCACAAAAGCTGGTATAACAGCTTTTGTGGACTATTGTTTCAGCTTAATTTGTAATAAAATTAAACTTTTTTCGCAAAATTAAACTTTTAGTAACAGCTCCCCCTTTTTCAAAATGGCGCCAAAACATATAGGTTACAATTTTTCACATATACATAAAAAAACACTTCCAGCTCTATTTACCATAAAGCTGGAAGTGTTGATTTTTATCTCCAATCGAGATCCCGCCATTTTCACTGGGCCTTTATTAAGTTTGTACTTAGCACTGAAATACCTGATCTAAAGTTTCATATTATAATCCTTTATCTTTCTGTATAATGTAGCCTTAGATATTTCCAGTAAATCAGCTGCCAGGGGAATATTATTATTCGCCCGCATTAGTGCAATCTGTATTCCTGCTTTCTCCCAGCTCTCCATCGTCAGTAGGGCGTTTTCCCTTTCATTTGCACTTTTTCTATCAAGCTCGCCAGACTTCTCCTTCAATATGGTATCAGGCAGACATTCCAGCGTGATAGTATTATCCTGGCTGACATTTATGGCATAAATCATAGCATTTTCTAATTGCCGGACATTTCCCGGCCAACTATAGCTTAGTATTTTTTCCTTGGCTGCAGCATTTACTTGAGGAACTTGACGGCCAATCTTTTTGCAATATTTTTCGATAAAATAATTCCTGAGGATTTCGACATCATTTTCCCGCTCCTGTAGAGATGGCAACTTTATAGTTAAAACCGACAAGCGAAAAAAAAGATCTTCACGAAACAAACCCTCTTCTATTACTTTTTCAAAATCTTTATTGGTAGCAGCAATTATTTTAAAATTAACTTTTTTATAGTTTCGGCCACCTATGCGCATAACCTGCTTATTATCTATAACTCTTAATAAAACCGGTTGGAGTTCCAGCGGCATATCACCAATTTCATCCAGAAAAAGTGTGCCGCCATTAGCCAATTCAATTTTCCCTGGTCGACCGTTTCGATCAGCACCAGTAAAACTGGCACCTTCATAGCCAAACAATTCACTTTCAATCAAGTCTCGCGGCAGCGCAGAACAATTAACCGCTATAAACGGACCCTGCGGACAACATTTATTATGAATGGCCTGGGCAAACATTTCTTTGCCTGTACCACTTTCTCCTGATAATAAAATGGTTTCCTGCAAACCAGCAAATCGGTTTCCTAAATCAATCGCTTTTTTCATGGCCTTGCTCGCACCGATTATATCGGCAAAATTATAGCTTGCCATGGCTCCGGATCTACGGTTTACCATGGCATTGATTTTTTTAACATGATTGAACCTGAGTATCGCTCCGGTTAATTGACAAGTATCTTGATTTAAAACCGGATGAATATCTATAAAATACGGTTGTTCATCGTGATTTATGCAGATAATTTCTTCTACACTGGTCTTTTCCCCATTTGAAACAAATTTCATAAGATTAGAATTTTCATCCAGAAAGTCCCTAATGTTTTTATTGGCTATTCGATTTGGCTCTAAATTAAAAATCCGTAGACCCTGCCGATTCATTCGAATTATCTGACCTGTTTGATTTACATTAACGATACCTTCGTCAATGCAATCCAAGGTGGCTTCAAGTGTATCATACGCAATCCTAAGATCATTATTGACAGAACTCACGTATTGATTCTTTTTTTCAAGCTCAATTTGAACTTGAATGGCTTCTGCCATCGCCATAATTAGGCCCAGAGTGTGAATACACAACTTTTGATAATTGCTGTCAAATGTTGGATTAATCAGCTCCTGATTCAACACCAAAGTAGCAATTACTTCTCCTTGCGCATCTAATATGGGAGCCGATGATCCAATCATGTTTTTAAAAGCAACGCAATACTGCTCCGGCCCGATTATCTGGATCGGACATTTATACCGCATACTTAATACATGAGCACAAGTTCCAACTGTACTTTCATTGCGGATTATTCCAGGTTTACCCGCAAGCCAACCAGAGTCTTTGTTTTGATACAATACGCCACTATACAGCAGCGACACGCCATCCTTATCAAATAAATACAGCGAGTAGCCTGAAGAATCCGCCAGTTTTTTAAAAGAGTTAAAAAGATTTTGGGTAATATCTATCAGCAGCTTATTTTTATATAAAACCATCTCAAGTTCTTCACTATCTACGTACTTACCAATTAGCGGCTCAAAAGGATTTACCCCTAATCTACGAGATCTGATCCAGGATTCAGCCACGGCCTGATTCATATAAGGAAAGTCACACGGATTTTCGGATTCATTTTTTAAAAAACGTTCCTTGTTTTGTTTCATAGCTTCCCATCGTTCTTTAGTTACAAATTGTTGTCCATTCAATGCTGCTGAGTAATTTTCGCCAATCATGTTTACCGTCCTTCCATATGTCAACGCAGCGCTCTAACCAAGTGAGCTATACCCCGTAGTTACATACTAAAATAGCTATCATTGTTGCTATTTGTTTTTAATTTTGTGTAATTGCCTGGGCTATTTTAGCAATTACCCACGGCAGCTTTGCAACGCGTAGAAGATTACATTATCTCCTGACTAACCATAGTAATAAATTTTTCTACTAGAACCGGATCAAACTGAGTTCCGGAACAGCGGTGAATTTCAGCAAGCGCGTCTTCGTTGGACATGGCCATGCGGTAGGGCCTGTCGCTCGTCATAGCATCATAGGCATCCACTATGCTGAGAATACGACACTGCATTGGGATTTCTTCCCCGCTGATGCCGAGCGGATAGCCTTTACCATTCCAATACTCCTGATGTTTCAATACCCAGTCAGCAATCGGCTCCAGGTCTGGAGAGGATTTTGCAATTCTAAATCCAATCTCGCAGTGCTGCCGCATAATGTTCATTTCATCTTCGGTTAGTTTGTCAGGCTTCTTTAGTATGCTGTCCGGAATACCCACCTTGCCAATGTCGTGAAATTTGGCAAATAGCCGTAAATCAGAAATGGCTTCTTGCGGCATCTTCAAGCATTGTCCCATCAGTAGCATTAGCCTGCTTAAACGGTCGGCATGCCCTTCGGTGATATGATCACGGGCCTCAAGCGCCTTCATTAGTGTCTGGACAATCGAACCGCGAACACTTTGACTCTGATGCAGCTTTTGACGGTACATGTTGTTATCAGCGGTTTTAAAGATGCTTTCCACATTCACAGTTTCTTCGCCTAGGGCCCAGCCTAGCGACAAACTGAGCGGGAGGTGGGGATTATCACTATTATAGGCCTCCACCTGCATCCGGTAATACTGCTCCAGTTCCTCCATCTGCTGCCTGGCCGAGTCGAATAGCACAATCGCAAACTCGTCGCCGCCAATCCGGGCAACATAGTTCGGCGCTTTGACCCCAGCAGCTAAAAGGCCGGCAACCCGTTTTAGAAGATCGTCCCCATGGCGATGACCTAATGTATCATTGATTAACTTCAAGCCGTCCACATCGCTGACGAAAATGCCAACACAACAACGTTTGCTGGCTGACACCCGTATCATATCGAATTCAAAATAAGCCCGGTTATATACACCGGTCATCAGATCGCGCTGGCGAAGATATTCCAAGCCTTCCTCCATCTCCTTGCGAGCCGTAATATCGCGCATCGATGCCAAGCAGCGGGGTTTGCCGTCTATTTCAACCGGTGTGCAACTGATTTCGAGAATCAAATGTCTCCCCTTACTGTCATGGGTGCCCCGTTCATAAAGTGGCTGGGGTCCCTCAACTACCGTAGCTCGAATAACTTTTAAAGCCGCCTCTTTATTGGCGTCAGTCGAAATTAAAATGATCCCCTGCTGTTTAAATTCCTGTTCCGAATACCCGAACAATTCCAAAATTCGGCGGTTAACCGCCAAGATTTCGCCTGTTTCCCCATCGTTGACAACCAAACCGTCACCAGCAGCATTGAAGATGTCTATCGCCGTCTTTTGGCTGCGGTGCAATTCGTCCATCTTTCTGACATTTTCCACGGCAATAGATGCCAATTCAGCAAATCGGTTCAACAGCTCCTGCTCTTTTTCTCCGAAATGATAGTGCTCGTTGGTAAAGGCCACCCCGATGATCCCAATGACTTTGTCTTCGCGTTTTAAAGGTACCTGTGCAAAGCAACGAACCTCATCCAGCGCGGGATGCGGCAATCTGTTCGCCCATGTATTGTAATTTTCAACTACAACCGGCTGCCCAGTCCGGTATACCTGACCGATGATTCCCGTGTCAAGACGCAGCTTGATACCCGCGTGGTCCTGAAATAATCCCAGCCCACCGAGACCGTCCATGACCATCTCTTGTTCATTGAGCAGGGCAATATTGCCGTGCGGTGTACCAGCGCTCGCAGCTGCCCAAGCTATGACATTCTTGAGCAGCCTATCCAGGTCCGTCTGGCTCATCAACTTTGCAGCCATTTCTCGTAGGGCCTCAAGTACGGCGTTTTGACTGACAAGCTCCTGATTCACCTTGTCAAGCTCACCATATTGAAATCGAAGTTCTTCCTCGGTGGCGACAAGTTCCTCATGTGTAGCGGTAAGTTCCTCAAAGTTTTCCTGAAGACGCTGTTCGGCCAATACTCTTTCGGTAATGTCAACAGTTGCCCCTACGACTGCTATAACTCGGCCACTATCATCAAATATGGGAATCAAGCGATTATTCAGATAAACTTTCCCCAACTTATGTTCGAAAAAAACGGCTTCTCCCCCTGTGGCGCGCCGGACTGCGTCAAGAATATCCGGGTAATCGCGATACCTTTCAAAGGCCGCGTGGCCAATCGCTTCACCGGCCTCCAAGCCGAGCTTTTTTAATCCCAGGCCTTCAGATAAAACGAAAACTCCCTTTGGATCCATAGCATAGAAAACAATTGGCGTATTTGCGACAAAAGTGCGCAGCCAGGTTTCGCCTTGACGCTGCTTTCGCGCTCTGGCAATAATATAACAGACGGAAAGAAGGATAAATAGGCTAACGCTGCTGGCAACGGCAAGGTAAACGGTGCGCCGCTGGACAAAGGGCGCCAAAGCTTCCTCCGATACACCTACCTGAATAATCACTGGATAGTCAGGCATCGTACGGTAGCTGACCTCTAACATTTTGCCAAATGTACTACCGCGAGTAGAATAGAAGCCTTCTGATGCATTTTTTATTTGCAAGAAAAGGCTGGATCCGCTCATGTCGGCGTCCAGTTCGGAGACACCATTGCTTGCGCGAACTATGCCATCGAATCCAATCAAACGGATGGTATAATTCTCTGTGAAATCCATTTCACGATAAAACTTCGTAAAATAATAGGGATCCATTGCGATAATCGCCACGCCGGCGAAACTACCATCCGGATTATTGAGTCGACGAGTCATATGTATGCTTACTTTTTGCGATGTCCGCCCGACAAAAGGTCTTCCAAGGTAACTCTCTCCCGTGTCAGCGGCGATATGGTAAACAAAATGAGGAACTGTAGCAATATTCACGCCTGCAGTATTTCCCAAAGTACTTACCACAAAATCACCAGTAGAGTTGACAACACCGGCTGAGGCCATCGGATCAAGACGCAGTTGTCGAAACACGCGTTCTAATGCAGGGGAAAGCGTGTAAGTCTGCTCATATTCAGCCTTCATGCTGTTTAAATAGAACTCGTTCGTTTTCAACACTCTGCGCACATGCTCTTCAAAAGCCCGCGTAAGTCTGTCACCATCTTGACGTATCATGTCGATGGTGGCTTTACGATCATGGTCAATCTGCCACAAAGCGCCACGCCAGACGAAAACTAATAAAATAACACAAAATAGAATTATGGACCTGTCGGGAATGATCCAATTCCGTAGAAATTGACCGACCTTATCCATTAATTACCCCTCCATTGTTGCCTACTATACGATAAACTTAAATACTGATAACTTAACCTTGGAAATGTTTATTCTCCCAAATACTCGACTCGGTTCCGGCCTTGCTGCCGTCATTAAAATCACATTGGGATTAGGGACTTTAATTCCCCACCCAATAGATACCCGATTATTTAAAGAAAAGTACTGAGGACTCTTCATCAAATTCATAAATTTTGTACATAATTAAAAAAATAGAGAACAAAAGACAGCCTGCAGGCAACAACAAGTAACAACTTTCATTTCGCGTATTTTCGCGTATTATCAATTTTAATTTATCTAATTCTACTAAATGTAACAAAAATCCTACATCTACTTCCGATTAACGTAATTCTAAGCCCACAAAGTAATAAAATGGGGCCGCGTTGAAACGTAAGAGTTTCAGCACGGCCCCATTGGTATTTTTAGACGCATTTGTCAGGGAGGGAGAGAGGTTTGCTTTCCCCTCTAAACTGGAAGTTCTAAGCAGGAAATAAAAATTGCGCTGCATAAATGGCTAATGTCAGGGTAATGGCACTAAAAAGTGTTGAAAGCATGACAGCCTGGGAGGCAAAATCTGAGCAGCTATCACATTCAACCGCTATCAGTGCGGTATTGACAGCAGTAGGAACTGCATGGGCAATAAATACTGCTTGGGCTACAACGCCAGTTAATCCCAGCAAGTGGATATAGCTAAGTGCCAGCAATGGGCCAATGATAAGTTTAATAAAAACAGAAAGATGAACATCTACATTTTTAAGGTCGAAGTTAGTTTTGGAAAGTTGGACCCCTAATGTTATCAAAGCCATTGGAACAAGTCCACTTTTCAGATATTCTAAGGTTGGCCAAAAGGGAGTTGTCGTAATATCAAGCTGTATACTTTTAAGAAAAAGCGCTAGTGGTATGGCGTATATTGAAGGCATCTTCAAAATTGTCTTAACAGAATCTTTTTTACTGCTGTTAGCCCTTCCGGCATTAAAAAAGCCCACTGTATTTACAGATATATTCTGTATAACAAGAATAATAATCTGGGCAGTGATCGCTTCATTGAGATATGGCATTTTCCCATCGATTACAAAAGGAGCACTACCAAAAACAAGGGTTATCAACGAAACTCCAATGTTACCGGAATTATTAAACATGATGGAATTCTTAAAAGCATTGGTGAGACCTACATCGTAGTTGCGAATTTTAGCAATGATTCTGGCAATCATGTCGTTGGTTATAAGCATCAGTACTCCACAAAGAAGGACTTTTAGCATACTCAGTTTAAGGTCTGTTGTATATAAATTCACAAAAATGAATGCTGGTACAAATAAGTAAAACATTAGTTTACTTAAGCTAAATATATGTAAATCAAACTTTTTACTAAGTAAAAATCCTAAACTGATCAATAAAAATATCGGTATAATATTATGACTCAATATGTGAAAAAAAATAGACATGCTGGACAACTCCTATTCTAAAAACAGTAAATATGTATTGTATTGTCCCACTGTTCACATATTTAGTCAAGACTATTAGAATAAAATTCACCAACTCTTTCTTTTGAAATAGGAGTATACTTAGAGATGATTAATTGAGAAAGGACTACTACGAAATTCATGAAACAAATAATAAAACACCGGGGTATTTTAACGGTTTTTTTAGGAGCCGCTCCTGGAGTTGGTAAAACCTATACAATGCTTGAGGCCGCCCACCAACGGCTTAATGAAGGTTATGATGTAGCTGTTGCCTGGGTTGAAACACACGGTATGCCTGAAACAGAACGGCTGCTGGAAGGACTACCACAATTACCAGCACGCTTTGGTAATCTTCAAGGCAAGATTTCCCCTGAGATGGATATTGATGTCATTCTCAAACGAAAACCTAAGTTGGTCTTGGTAGATGAATTAGCCCATGCCAACATTCCTGGTTCCCGCCATGTCCGTCGTTTTCAGGATGTGGAAGAACTTCTTACCGCTGGCATTAATGTTTATACAACACTTAACATTCAGCATATCGAAAGTTTAAATGACATTGTTGCCCAGATAACCGGGGTTATCGTTAAAGAGACAGTTCCTGACCGTATTCTCGAAAAAGCAGATAGTGTCCAGCTTATTGATATTCCTCCTGAGGAATTGCTTAAGCGCCTAAAAGAAGGCAAGGTCTATGTTCCTCCTCAGACCGAACAAGCCATGCGTAAATTTTTTCGTACGGGTAACATTAATGCCTTGCGTGAAATGTCTTTACGCTTTACAGCTAGCCGCGTAGACAAAGATATGAGCGAGTATATGCACGAGCACAAAATAGAGGGACCATGGCCAGCAGCAGGTCGCGTAATGGTATGTGTTAGTGCCAGTCCCTTCTCGGCGCAATTAATAAGGGCCGCACACCGGTTAGCCTCAGGTATACAAGCTGAACTGGTGGCCGTCCATATTGAGACACCTGCCCGCCGTTTTCCTTTAGGCGATAGAGAGCGAGACAGGGTAACCAGAAATATGCGTCTTGCTGAAGATCTTGGAGCCAAGCCGTTGACAATCGTCGGAGAAAATCTTGTTCAGGAAATTATTGAAGTAGCCTGTGTTCAAAATGTTTCAGCTATCGTTATCGGTAAGCCTCAACACAGCCGTCTATGGGAACTTTGGCACGGTTCGTTAGTTGATAAGCTAATTCGAAATAGTGACGGTATAAATATTTATGTAATCCGAGGTGCTGCTGAACAAGATCCAGACACCTGTATCCGAACAACGCCAAAAGAGGAAGGGTTTAATTGGAGTCAGTATATTGGCGGACTAACCATGACTATATTAGCCACACTGTTTTCTCTTTTTTTTGAGGAAAAAATGGGACTCCTCAACATTGCTTTGCTATACCAGCTCCCGGTAATTATGAGTGCTTTTTGGTGGGGAAGATGGCCTTCTTATTTTACGGCCCTATGCGGACTAGCTGCATTCGATTTTTTGTTTGTGCCTCCAACTTGGACTTTCACAGTTGCCGATATACAATATCTTTGGAGTTTTATAATCTTTTTAATTATGGCATTTGTAATTGGCGGTCGAACAGAGTTATTACGCAGCGAGGCAGCTTCCGCCCGTCAACGTGAAAGAAGTACCCGTGCTCTTTATCAGTTTAGCAGGGAGATTGCTGGTATTATTGATTTAGAATTAATTTCCCAGGAATTAGTAAAGCAAGCTGCGGAAACGGTAGGTAGATCTGTTGTTGTGATGCTGCCAGACAATTCGGGACAACTATCTATACGGGCTGAAAGTTATTCGGGGATAGCTAGGAATAAGAAAACTCCGCAAAAAACAATCGAGATGGCTGCTGCTGATTGGAGTTTCAAACATGGTCAGTTAGCCGGCCGCTCGACTGATACACTTTCAGATGCCATGTATTTATATATTCCACTCAAAACTACCGACAATATTGTAGGCGTTTTAGGAGTACATGTAAAAGAAAGAAATGTACTACCTGAGGAGAAACGCCTAATTGATGCTTGGACTGGACTGGCGGCTATTGCCGTAGAACGCGTAAAGCTGGCGGAACAGGCCAGGGGAGCATCCTTGCTTTTAGAATCAGACCGATTACGCACGGCACTATTTAACTCTATTTCTCATGAATTAAGAACACCGCTATCTTCCATTATTGGATCTGTTTCCACACTTGTGGAAGCTGAAGATATGTATTCTAAGGCCGCCAGACGTGAACTACTAGAAACGATTCAAGACGGAGCCGCAAGAATGGAGCGAATTGTAGCTAACCTTTTGGATACAGCCCGTCTTGAGAGCGGAATGATGCAGCTTAAAATTGATTGGTGTGATATCGAAGACATAATAGGAACTTCTCTTAATAGGCTTAGAGAAACAACAAAGCGATATGCACTAACTGTGAATGTAGCTCCTGCTCTTCCGATGCTGAAAGCTGACTGCGTCTTATTAGAACAGGTCTTGATTAACATCATTGACAATGCCATGAAATATTCCCCCCATGACAGCGAAATCCTGATAAGAGCTGAACCAAAAGATGGAACCGTTGTAATCTCAGTTTCCGATAACGGCGTAGGCATACCGGAAGAAGACCTTAGCAAAGTATTCGATAAATTTTATCGAATACAGCAGCCCAAACATGTTAGCGGCACCGGGTTGGGTTTATCAATATGCAAAGGCATCATTGAAGCGCATGGAGGCTTGATTTGGGCGGAAAGAAGACCTAGCAGGGGAACCACGATTCGTTTTCAAGTTCCGGTGGTGGAGGAAGTCGTGATCCCAGAAAGGATGGTGAAGTAATTATGCAAAAAGGAATGCGGGTCCTGATTATCGATGATGAACCACAAATTAGAAAACTATTAAAGGTTGCTCTTGGCGCACATGGGTACGATATTGATGAATCAGCGACCGGGGTTGACGGTATCAGTCGGGCGGCTACCTTTAAACCGGACATACTCATCATTGATTTAGGACTGCCTGATATAGATGGCAAAGATGTAGTTAAAGCGATACGTGAATGGTCACAAACACCCATTATTGTGTTAACGGCACGCGATCAAGAACAAGAGAAGATAGATGCCCTTGATGTTGGCGCCGATGATTATGTAACTAAGCCATTTAGTGTAGGAGAACTCATGGCCAGGATGCGGGTATCTCTAAGGCGGGCGGCATCCTCAGAGCATGAACCTGTTATAACCTGCGGCGATCTTGTTGTTGATCTGGTACAAAGACGTGTAACGGCAGCCGGAAGAGAAGTAAAACTGACACCAACTGAATATGAGCTAATCAAAATTTTAGCCCAGCACCGCGGACGGGTACTAACCCACAAGCAGTTATTAAAAGCTGTCTGGGGTACAGCCTACAATGAAGATACTCACTATATCCGGGTATATATCGGACAACTTCGCCGAAAAATTGAAGACAACCCGACGCAACCGCGCCATATCATTACCGAATCGGGAGTTGGTTACCGGTTAATGGATCATTAATCAGCTTGTTTCACGGTTCTTTATACTTTCTTTACATCATTGAGCTATTTCTTGACGACATCTTTGCTACGGAAAAGGGTACAATATATCTGTCTATAAAGGAAATAACATCAATGATTGAGAGGCGTATATATGTACCATCAGCTAAGAAAGTTATTTATAGGTCGTCCATTGCATAACCGTGAGCTCTCCGCTGAGCATTTGCCCAAGTGGAAAGCGCTATCCATCTTTTCCTCAGACGCGCTCTCGTCGGTTGGTTACGGACCTGAGCAAATTGCTGTCACTTTGGCTGTACCGGGGTTACTACTTTATGGCTATATTGGCTACGTTGCTGCCGCTATTTTAGTGTTGCTAGCTATTGTTACTATTTCTTACGTCCAGGTATCCCAGGCTAATCCTGGGGGTGGCGGCTCGTACGCTATAGCCATGAATAATATTGGAGAATTTCCCGCACTGGTTGCTGCTGCATCTTTATTTGCCGATTATACTTTGACCGTAGCGGTTAGTGTTTCCTCAGGAACAGAAGCTTTACTATCTGCCTTTCCCGCACTAATCAGTTCAGAAGTCACTATTGATTTATGTGTCTTGTTTGGTATCTTAATGATTGTTAACCTACGGGGCGTAAGGGAGTCCTCCAATGTCTTTGTATGGCCCACCTATCTGTTTGTACTCAGCATACTTGTCCTAATTGGCGTAGGGGCTTATCAAGCTTTTACCGGAGCAACTCCTGCCATTCCTGCCGAATCTTCTGTGCGGCAGCCCTTTGATTGGATGGTGTTAGCGCTGCTGCTGCGTGCTTTTGCTAATGGCTGTAGCTCAATGACAGGTGTTGAAGCTATCTCCAATGGCGTTCCCATGTTCCAGAAACCGCAGGCCGATAATGCCATTAAAACAACATTTTTTATGGCCGGAATGTTAGCTATTATGCTGGCCGGAACTACCTTTTTAATTCTCCATAACCATATCTTGCCCCAGGAAAATGTAACCATGCTTTCTCTGTTAGCCGAAGAGACGTTAGGGCGTGGCTGGATGTACTACTTCCTCCAACTTGCAACCATGTTGGTACTATATTTAGCAGCTAATACCTCCTATAATGGGTTGCCTTTATTGCTATCGATACTGGCGAGAGATGGTTATATGCCGCGCTATTTGGGGGCCAGAGGGGAACGTTTAAGTTTTTCTAATGGTATTATTCTTTTGAGTGTATTTGCCGGAGCATTGATTGCCGGCTTTGGTGGAAATGTAGAGCATTTGATTTCGCTGTACGCCATTGGAGTATTTCTCTCCTTTACGATTGCCCAAACCGCCCTAGTTGTTCATTGGCGACGAGAAAGAGGGGCAAAATGGAGAATACGGGCAATTATAAATGCTTTCGGCGCTGTTATTACCGGACTTGTTGTATTGATTATTGCTATTACAAAATTTTTTCATGGTGCCTGGATTGTACTACTGTTCATTCCTGCTATGATATACATATTCAAAGCCATCAAACAACACTATACTGATATGGCAGAGCAATTGCACTTATCAATTGCTGATTGGGAATCCTTAAAGCAAGGGCCAAAAGGGAAGAATACAGTTATAGTCCCCGTATCGAGTCCCACTAGTGTTGTAGTTCAGACAATGAGATACGCTCATTCCATTAGTACAGATGTTATTGCTTTACATATTACTACTGATCGGGAAATGGGCCGTAAGGTAGAGGAAAAGTGGAAGATATGGGATCCCGGAGTTCGATTAATAACTGTATATTCCCCTTATCGTCTTGTTATTCAACCGATCATCCATTTTGTTGAAAAGTTACAAAGTAATAAAGCTGCTGAAGATTTTATTACTATCTTGATTCCTGAATTTGAAACTAAGAAATGGTGGCATAGATTCCTTCATAATCAAACAGGGTGGATATTACGAACTTTACTCATACTAAAGAAAGATGTAGTGGTAACCACCATTCCCTATCACCTTAAAAAGTAGTCCCCCACTCCTGGTCTAGCACCTTTACCATGTATTCAGAAACAGCTTTTTACTCATACCATTCCTCTACCCTATAATACTACAACATAAGAAAAGACTTGGCTTGTGCCAAGTCCGTCAGGACGCCGGCAGAAGCCGCCTGTGCCCTTTAGGGGTATAGTCGTTCAATCCAGGGAAAGTTATACTTTCCATCTGGATAAATAGACCCTATAGTTGGACTTTTTTTCGTGTCCAGTCTATAGGGTCTTTTTTAAGCTCTCCCCATATTTTCTTGTTTTACTATTCTGCCAGTAATATTTCCACAACTTCTTTAAGTGTATTTTGCTCCCCAACATTTCCAGGAAATATCACATAAGGTATCTGCGGAAATTTACTTTCTTCTCCTGTTTGCCAGACTGGTACACCCGGCCTTATCTGCCCGAGTACGTTGGCACGTTTTACTTTTAACGCTTTAGTACCAACATCACTAGACGTGATACCGCCTTTTGCAACAACAAAGGCCGGAGTTACATTCAGTCTGCCAACCAGTGATTGTACGGCATCTGATATTTTAACAGAACGCGCCAAAGCATCTTTCTTCGAATCATTGTCCAACGTTAATAATTTTCGTTTAGTATAAACGACGACTGTAACGCCCTGATTCAATAGCGCCTCTTCCTGCTTTACGACTGAATCGATTTCTTCCTGAAAACGTTCTTCTTCAAGAACCAAATCAGAATTAAACTCAATAAACCGTATTCCTGCGACAGTTTTTAATTGCTCAACTTGGCTTGTTGTTTTCTCTGTATGGGAACCAACCACAATGATTCCGCCAGTAGCGCCACTGCTTGTTACCATCTCTTGTCTCGTTAAAAGCGGCTTATCCGCAATAGCACCTAATTCTTTTACAATGCCGGCAACGGTACGGAACAGGAAAACTTTTCCTTGCGCAAGTGCGCGGTAAAAGGCTATACAGAATACTTTTACATCACAGGCATCAATAGCATTGACTACTACTTTCCCAAAATTTGTTACATGAATCAGTTTATCAACAATTTTCTCAATGTTGAGTGCCCGCAACTCTTGCAGTGAAATCGTTACAACTTGTTCTTTCTTATAGCGGCCTTTTGATTTTTCTTCAATGTATTCGGTCAAATCAGACGATTGATAGCCAAATGTTTTGTCTTTGGCAAACTCAGTTTCGCCAGCCGGGACAAGAAAATCCCCATACTGCACATAATAAATGTTGTCGATCGTAAAGCGTCCGCCTTCCCTAAAATAGGGACAGATAATTTCACCATCAACCTTTAGGTCAGTCTTTAAATTTTCCCCCAATAAATCTAGTTTTGCATGGAGGCGAACCGACCAGCAATGCTGAAAACTTTTGTTATCAAAAATTTTCAGCTCAGCGATTAAGCGGGGCAGGAAAAACACCTCCACATATTATATCAGCCCGAACAACAACCCTACGATTTTCAGCCATTGCTATAAATACTGAAGTCCCATCTTTTAGTAATGTACCAGGTGCAATGTTTAGGTTGATTTTCTTACTAGGCTTTGTCACTAGATACTTTTCTCTAGGTACGCAAAAGTTGTTTGGTAACAACTCTGTCAATATTGGCACTACATACTGATAGTATTTTAGAACTTCAGTGGCTGTCATAGTGTCGTTCATTCCTTTCAGGCAACAGATAATTTGTAATACCCATAAAAGAATTTCATAACACGCGAAAGTATTTTGTAATACCTATATCAGTATATATTATGGATATAGTGGGGTTGTTGATAACTTATCTCTAAGTTTTCCACCAACCCTATTTTCACAGTGTGAAACTCAATAGATGCTTACCTAACAACAAACGTTCTTTAATGTATTAAAAGAATACCGGTAATAGCAACTATATTACCAAGAATAAATAGAAGAACTGAGAATCCGATTAAATCTCGAAGACTCATGTTTGCAATTGCAAGGAGTGGCAACGCCCAAAACGGACATACAACGTTCCAGATACTTTCACCCCATGCCACACCCATGGCAACTTTCCATGGTTCTACACCTAAAGTAGCTGCAGCCGGCAGCATAAATGGCGCCTGGACTACCCAGTGCCCTCCTGCCGAAGGAACAAATATACTAATGATGAGCGATGAGAAATAGCAGGCCAACTCAAAAGTTTCATAGGTAGAAACACTTAATAACAAATTAGATATAACATGGACTAATCCGCTACCGTGCATAATTCCCATAATACCGGCGTAGAAAGGGAACTGTAAAATGATCCCACTTGCAGTAGAAGTACCTTTAGAAATAGCCTTTGCATAATTGAGCAACGTACCGTGGGCCAATATTCCTAACACAATAAACATAAATATTAAAATATTAACATTAAGATTAAATCCATTTTTCATGAAGTACGAGCCTAGATAAAACAGTCCGGCTATTCCTAGAGAATAGTTTAAAATACGACTGTGATCCATTTTGTCTGCCAAGTATTGCTCAGACTCAGCGGCCGCTTCAGGTCCTTTAATGTCTTCAAGCAAAGAAAGATCAGCTATAACAATATCTTCTTTCTTCTTAGGTAGCATGAGTAGGCAAACTAGGGGAATTAGAATCGCTAACGTAATCGTGATAAACAAAGTTTGCGGATGAAAAATAGTCTGAGATAAAGGAACAAGTCCAATTTGGTTTTCTAGAAAGTGACCCTTTGTATTAATTACTAGCGGCACAGATGCCGATAGCCCACCGTGGGTAATAATAATGCCGGAAAATGCCGCCGTTACTAAAACACGAAAATCAGTATCACGGTGTTGTTTTGCGGCCTCACGTGCAAGAAAACCGCCTGCAATCAGACCTAATCCCCAGTTAAAATAGTAAAGAGCCATTGAGGCAAAACCAATGAAAAGTATCGTTTGCGTTGGAGTCTTCGGAATAAGAACTATTCTTTTCAGAAACCGTTGTACCACATTGGCAGAAGCTAAAGCATAACCGGTTATCAAAACCAACGACATCTGCATAGCAAAGGCTAAAATATCAAAGAATCCTTTCCCCCAGTATTCAACCACTGCCATCGGCGTCGTAGGTGTGATAATTAACGCCATTACACCTACAAACAAAGTGATAACCCAAACAATTGTAAACGGATCCGGTAAATACCTTTGCATCAAATTTACGAAGAACATGAGTACTCGATTTATCATTATCACACTTCCATTCTTCCATATTATCCTAAGTAGTTAATCTCCTATGTTTACAAAGATTATATATTCTGATTATTAACGGACAGTAATCTCATTATCTCCCTTATTTTTTTGCCACTAAATAACCAAAAATCCGGTATATTCCTGCTACAAAATCTACCTTATTTTAGACGAATATTCAACTCTGTAAACTGCCTATTAAGGTAATTACCTTTACATTGTCTCCCCATCATTTTTTAAGTTGTAGCCTTCAACTTCCACGCTCAATTAACTTGCAATAATCGTGCCAATACTAAAAATCCATCTCGTTGTTATAAAATTCAGGCCATTCCATCTTTTTGATGACGTTTGTCATCAAAAAGATGGAATGGCCTCTGGTATTACCTTGCTGGAACAACTATTTTTGAAAGATGAAAAGATGCATCACTAATGATGCATCTTTTCATCTTTCAATCCAATTCCAAGCCTCTTAGCTTTTTTTACGATGGTCGATTGGTCAATCTTTAAAATTTGAGCAGCTTTTCTCGTACTCCCACATTGAGCCAATACCCTCTCAATTGTTTTTTTCTCAATATTGCTAACGATTTCTTTTAGCCCCATTTCCTCTACAACAAGATCGGAAACATATGATGGGTTTATATTTAATAGAGCTCCTAATTGTTCATTACTGATGTTTCCACTCTGTTCTGATATAATAACCAGTCTCTCAAGTATGTTTTGCAGCTCACGGATGTTCCCGGGCCATGAATATTGTTGCAACATTCCAAACCCCATTTTATCTATTATTGCGTTCTTTGCATATTTGGAATTGTACACATCAAGGAAATGGCGAGCTAACAATTCAATATCTTCAATTCGCGAACGCAGTGGTGGAATGTGTATAGGAAATACGTTCAGACGGTAATACAAATCTTCACGAAATCGCCCTTGCTTCACAAGATCCTTTAAATTGCAATTTGTTGCAGACAGAATTCTCACATCTAGCTTGATTGGTTTAGTTCCTCCAATACGGGTTATTTCTTTATGCTGGATTACCCTTAGCAGTTTAGACTGCAATTCCATTGGCATGTCCCCGATTTCATCAAGCAATATCGTCCCTTTATCAGCTAATTCAAACAAGCCAATTTTACCTGAACTAATCGCACCAGTAAACGCTCCTTTGGCGTAACCAAAAAGTTCGGCTTCCAAAAGGTTGGCAGGGATGGCTGCACAATTAACCTTTATGTAAGGACCATCTTTTCTAGAACTATTTGCATATATCTCAGTTGACACTACCTCTTTGCCTGAGCCCGTTTCCCCTGTGATCAATACCGTAACATCAAGGCCCGCAATTTGCCGAATTAGCTTCATGACCTTTTGGGTCTCAAGACTATTCCCGATCATATTTTTATTCAACTGCTGTTTTCTAAGATGTTCCACTTCCAGTGCATTCTTTACCTTGTCCTTTTCCACTGCTTTCATCTTTTTTTGCGAAACTTCTAGGTCATCTTTCATTTGCAACAATTCAGTAATTTCTCTATCAATGATCACGACTTTCTTTACCTTACCCTTTTCGTCCAAGACTGGAATTCCAGTAATTAGCATTTTAGTCCTATTTTTTAAGCTTTCTCCCATGGCATTTACTTGCTTTTTGCATTTAATCACTTCCGGAGTGACGGCATTTAGATAAACGCCTTCTGCCAGCAGCTCATCCACATACTTTCCTACTACTTCATCAGCACGAATACCCGTGATTCTAGTATATGCTTTGTTCACATACAATGTCTTGCCGTTGCCATCGGTAATATAAAGCCCATCATAAAGATAATCGCCAATATCTCTAAGATCAGAAAGTTCACTAAACACTTTCTGTAAACTATTGATAATCTCTCGAGAAGACGCAGTATCCAAATTACTTTTTTCTATTTTTTTTATTAAACTTTGCAAAAAAATAGCTTCACTGCTTTCTATTCTATCTTTCAATACCATCCACCCCCTACATAGCTATTTTAGAAAACTAATATTACTATTTATAATTTACAAATAATAACCAATCTAAAGCCATATGTAAACCATTAAGCTATCTCCCTTCTCATCATTTTGGCACGAAAATTGCAGTATGTTTTCAGCGAGCCTTACAACACCCACATAGAAGCCACGCATGAAAGATGTCGTTCTTGGTTCCCGCGGTGCCTGTATCCTGGTGACTCTCCACACCATACAGCACTGCACAGCCAATCGAGGTCTGATCGGCGGCGGTCAGAAAATCGCTACCATTGCAAAAAATTTAAAATAAATTATGAGGTGATTATTCATGGAAAAAACAATTATCACAGTTGCAGTAACAGGTGCTTTCCCAACCAAAGAGCATAATCCTAATATTCCTCTTACTCCCAAAGAAATCGCTAGCGATGTATATGAATGCTGGCAGGCAGGTGCAGCTGTAGCCCATCTGCATATGAGAGATGATGAGGGTAAAGGCACTATGTCCAAAGAAAAATTTGGGGAAACAGTCGAGCTTATCAGAAGCAAATGCGATATTGTCCTCAACCTAACCACATCCGGTGATTTACATGCGACTGATGAGACTAGAATGGCGCATCTTATTGAGCTAAAACCCGAAATGGCTTCTTATGACGCTGGTTCTATGAACTGGATGCACAGCAGCTTATTCCTTAATACACCACAGTTTCTTGAAAACCTTGGTAAAACAATGATGGAAAACGGCGTAAAACCGGAAATCGAAATTTTCGATGCAGGCATGATATATAACACGCTCTACTATATGAAAAAAGGTGTTATTGCGCAACCGGCACACGTTCAGTTCGTTTTAGGAGCCGCTGGTGGCACTGCAGCCACTGTTGAGAATCTGGTATACCTCAAGAACCTAATCCCACAAGGATCGACTTGGTCAGCCTTTGGTATCGGCAAAGGCCACTTGCCGATCATGTTAGCTACACTTGCCTTAGACGGTCATATTCGCGTAGGCATGGAAGACAATGTGTACTATGCCAAGAATCAACTGGCAACCTCAAATGCGCAGTTTGTTGCCCGTGCTGCCAGAGTGATCAAAGAAGCCAACAAAGAAATTGCTACTCCCAATGAAGCTAGAGAAATCTTAGGTCTAAAAAAGAAATAGGCAGGTGAGCTACATGATAAAAAATATTGGTGTTATCGGCGCAGGCACCATGGGGCACGGTATTGCCCTATCCTTCGCCCTGCACGACTATAATGTAAACTTATATGATGCTTACGAAAACCAGCTTGAAAAGGCACTCGCTGAGATTGCAGATGAACTCGCCCTCTTAGTTGAAGAGCATTTCATTGAGCCTAAATCTATGCAAGCTACCCTTGATAGAATTAATGTTTATGGCGACTTACAGCAAGCTGTTAAGGACAGAGATTATGTTATTGAAGCTACTCCGGAAATATTAGAGCTTAAACAAAATCTTTTTAAACAACTAGATGAATTCTGTCCAAAACATACAGTCTTAGCCAGTAATACATCCAGCCTTCAGCTTAATGGCATGATGGCTCTGGTTTCCCCAGAACGCCAAAAGCGCATGATTGTTAACCACTGGTATAATCCCGCACATTTAATGCCGATAGTCGAACTATCCTGTTTTGGCAATATGCCTGAAGAAATTTATAAAGAAGTCGAAAATATGTTTGCTTCCGCAAAAAAACAAACAGTCAAAGTTCTTAAAGATGTGCCCGGACTAGTTGCTAACCGCATCCAGCAAGGTGTTGCTCGCGAAGTCTTCTCCCTCATCGAAATGGGTGTCGCAGAACCTGCCGATATTGATAAAGCACTTAAATTTGGCCCTGCTTTTCGCTATGCTACCACCGGCCAGTTAGAAGTTGCTGATTTTGGGGGGCTTGACATCTGGAGTATCGTCGGCGATAATCTCTTGAAAGAGATGGATAATCGCCAGGGCGCCAATGATCTCTTGAAACAAAAGGTAGCTGAAGGCAAACTTGGCATTAAATCAGGTGAAGGTTTCTATAAATATGAAGAATCTAAGATTGCTGGTATTAAGAAACAATTCGCGAAGAAGTTGATCCATCAACTAAAAGCATCAGAATACTACACGCAAGAATAATAATCAGAAGCAATATGCAGGTGTCTACTATTAAGTGGACACCTTTTTTTGTTCAAAAAGAAATACAAACTCTCTAAATGGGCAAAGAAAATTGCACCCGTTTGGGTGCAATTTTCAAAGATGTCAGTCGTTTTCCTGGAGTTCTGCGGCCTCTTTCAATAGCTTAATATCACCGCACATTGGGATATCTTCGCAAGCCTCACTCATCAGGCACTTACTGCAAATTGAATCGGCCAGAAGAGTAAGGCGAGCAGCGACTACTTGATTTTGATGCATACTGCCACCTCCTACCGTCAGTATACACCCTCGCATTAGCCGAGACAATTACCATACAATGGATTAAGCAGCACCTATTTGGCATCTAATTGAAGGATTCGTGTTATTTACCAGTAAAATTAGGTTTACGTTTCCCAACAAAAGCAGTCATGCCTTCTTTTTGGTCGGCAGTTGCAAAGCATAAGCCAAAAACTTCCGCCTCATAGGCAATACCAGACTCCAAATCCGTATCCATTCCGGTATTGACCGCCGCTTTACACAGTTGAACAGGCACTTGCGCACGCGATAAAATCTTTTCAGCCAGCGCTTTGGCTGTACTGATTAATTCATCAGCAGGAGCTATTATATTAACTAAACCGAGCCGGTAAGCTTCCTGTGCATCAACAATATCAGCAGTATAAAGCAATTCTTTAGCTCGACCTTTACCAATTAAACGTGATAAGCGTTGTGTTCCACCAAAGCCAGGAACAATACCTAAGCTCACCTCGGGCTGACCAAATTTAGCCTTTTCCGAAGCAATCCGGATGTCACATGCCATCGCCAATTCACAACCGCCACCCAGCGCAAAACCATTTACTGCTGCAATAACAGGCTGCGGAATATTTTCCAATTTACTGAATATAGCCTGACCAAATTTTCCAAAGGTACGGCCAGCCAGCGCAGACATACTTTGCATCTCAGAGATATCGGCTCCAGCCACAAATGCCTTATCGCCGCTTCCAGTAATTATTACTACTTTAACATTGTCATCTTGCGCAATCTCATCCAGCAGACTATCCAATTCCTTCAGGAGCCCAGAGTTTAAGGCATTTAGTGCTTTCGGCCTATTTAACGTAATCATCCCAATCCCATTGTCAGTTTGATACAGTACGTTATTATATGTAGTCACCATTGACACCTCCAAAACGTTTCCTAAAAAAATTATAAAAGGCTTGGCTAATGCCGGAAGCCTTAAGAGATCCGGCTATAAGCCACCTGTGCCCTTAGGGGTATAATCATTCTATCCAGCGAAAATTAATGCTTTCGCAGACAAAAAAGCTAGCATGCCTTTACTTTTTTGAATTCTTCGATCAAGGCAGGCAGGACATCCATTACATCGCCAACTATGCCGTAATCCGCAACTTTAAAGATCGGCGCATCAGCATCTTTATTGATGGCAATAACCACATCTGATGATGACATGCCGGCTACGTGCTGAATAGCCCCTGAAATACCGCAAGCAAAATACACTTTAGGTCCAACAGTTTTTCCGGTTTGTCCTACCTGATGGAAATGTGGCTTCCAGCCAGCATCTACAACTGCCCGTGATGCCCCGACAACACCGCCCAGCACAGCAGCCAAGTCTTCAATTAGCGCAAAGTTTTCCGGCTTGCACATTCCCCGTCCGCCTGAAACAATAATTTCGGCTTCCTCTAAGTTGCAAGAGGTTGTACATACTTTTACAAGATCAACGAGCTTTGTACGAATATCTTGGCTCTTTACCTTACTTACGACCCTCACAATTTCTCCAGTACGTGAAAAATCTTGTTCAGGTCGTTTAAATACTTTCGGCCGTACAGTACCCATCTGTGGACGATGCTCAGGGCACAGTATGGTAGCCATAATGTTACCGCCAAAAGCCGGACGCGTCCATGCCACAAGTCCCGTCTGCTCATCTATACCAAGATTGGTACAATCAGCTGTTAGGCCAGTACCAACCCGACAGGCCACTCTAGGACCAAGATCACGTCCGTCGTTGGTCGCTCCTATGAGAATTACCGAAGGTTTGTAAGTACTGATCAAATCAGTAAATACAGCCGTATAGCCATCAGTACTATAGTTTTTAAACTCAGGGCCTTCAATCAAATACACTTTGTCGGCACCGCTTGCAAACACTTTTTTAGCGAACGATTCCACACCATCGCCAATTATTACGCCAGCTAGTTTCTGTCCTTTTGCATCGGCCAGTTTCCGGCCTTCACCCAACAGTTCATGACTCACATTTCTGATTTGTCCTTCAACTTGCTCAATGAATACCCACACATCCTTATAGGCATCTTTATCTATTTTCACCGAGCTTTCTTCAACTTCTTTAGTGATTGCACCTACAGGACATGCATCAACACATGCTCCGCACATTGTACACGCATCAGTCATGCAGGCCTTATCCGCCTCCATAACCATTGCGCCAAAGGGGCAGGAATTTATGCATGCACTGCAGCCAATACACTCTTCTTTATTAATTATTACCGCCATGTCAATGCCTCCGTTACACAATCTTTGCTTCTAATAACTTACTAGCGAGTTTTGCCGCTGCTTCCCGCGCCGAATCAGCCTGGATAACCTCACCTTGTACTCGCTGTTGCGGCGTGAAGATACGCCGCACTTGAGTCGGCGACCCTTTAAGTCCAAGTTGATCTGGATTAACATCCATGTCACCGGCTGTCCATGTAGGAATTTCTTTGCGGTTAGCTTTCATTGTTCCTTTAATGGTCGGGAACCGTGGCTCATTAATTGATTTCAACACAGTAAGCAAAACCGGAGTCTGAGTTTCAATTATCTCATATCCTTCTTCGTGTTCCCGCTCAAGTTTGACAGTGTTGCCTTCCATCTCAATTTTTGAGACACAGGTCACCTGTGCCAAGTTAAGATGTTCAGCAATCTCAGGACCCACCTGAGCAGTATCACCGTCAATAGCCTGTTTGCCGCAGATAATCATATCTACCTTGCCCATTTTTTTAATTGCGCAGGCTAGCGTATAGCTAGTGGCTAATGTGTCAGCTCCACCAAAGGCTCTGTCACTAATTAGCAGCGCCTCATCGGCCCCCATCGCAAGACATTCTTTCAGCGCATCTTTAGCCTGAGGCGGCCCCATGCTAATAACAGTGACCTTGCCACCATGTTTTTCTTTTAACTGAAGCGCTGCTTCCACTGCATTTTTGTCAAAAGGATTAACGATACTCGGCACCCCTTGACGAATAAGCGTATTTGTAACTGGATCAATTTTTACTTCTGTGGTGTCAGGTACTTGCTTGACACAAACAACGATTTCCATTCGTTAGTCCCTCCTATTTCTTACCTCAGCAAGCTGCCGGAAATAACCATACGTTGAACTTGATTGGTTCCTTCGTAAATCTGAGTAATCTTAGCATCGCGCATGAGACGCTCTACCGGATATTCCCTGCTGTAGCCATAGCCGCCAAAGATCTGTACTGCATCTGTCGAAACCTCCATAGCCACGTCGGAAGCATACATCTTAGCCATAGCGGCTTCTTTTGAATACGGCAAACCTTGATCTTTTAAATATGCGGCACGATAAACCAGCAGACGGGCAGCATCAACTTTTGTCGCCATATCAGCCAACATAAAACCAATTGCCTGATTACTAGAGATAGACTTACCAAATTGTACGCGTTCCTTGGAATACTTCACTGCGTTCTCTAGCGCTGCTTGAGCTATCCCCAACGCTTGGGCTGCGACGCCAATACGTCCACCGTCAAGGGTAGCCATCGCGATTTTAAACCCTTGGCCCTCTTTACCCAGCATGTTTTCCTTCGGTACTTTCACATCTTGGAAAATCAATTCATTCGTCATCGAAGAATGTATGCCCATTTTGTGTTCTTTTTTACCAAAGGTAAATCCAGGCATGCCTTTTTCCAAAATAAATGCCGTTATCCCTTTTACGCCTTTTGATTTGTCAGTCATAGCAAAGACCACATATATCTCGGCTTCACCAGCATTAGTGATAAAAATTTTGCTGCCGTTCAAAACATAATTGTCACCATCTAATACTGCCACAGTTTGCTGAGATGCTGCATCTGTCCCCGCATTAGGTTCAGTTAGACCAAAGGCTCCTTGTTTTGTACCTTCTGTCAGTGGAATAAGGTATTTTTGCTTTTGTTCCTCAGTTCCAAAATTAAAAATAGGCCAAGCGCATAACGAAACGGTCGCAGACAAAGTAATACCTACGCCGGCATCGGCTCTGGATAACTCTTCCACAGCTAAAATGTAACTTAACACATCAACCTCAGCACCACCATATTTTTCAGGAAAACAAATACCGGCAAAACCCATTTCCCCCATTGCATCGGCAATTTCACGGGAAAATTCTTCCTTCTCATCACGTTCAGCCGCTCCTGGTGCCACTTCTTTTTCAGCAAATTCGCGGACTAGCTTTTGCATGGTCTTTTGTTCCTCAGTAAGTTGAAACTGCATAGAAATCCATCTCCCTTTGTATAATGATCTTATGAACATACCTAACATACTATTGCAATAATTATGCCAATAAAAATTCAGCAATTGAATGTCAAGTAAAATCACCTTTTTTGGCTGCTGATGAAAATATTCATCGCAATAGTGGCAATTGCCTGAAAAATGGCACTTTACCCTGATGAAAATTATCACCCAAGTGATGACAATAATCATCGATATTTGAGCATCGTTTAGACCTTAAACTGTTCAACAGTCTTCTGCAACTCCTCTGCCATTCGTGCCAATGCTTGACTAGAAGCAGCAATTTCCTCCATCGAGGCCGACTGTTCCTGAGTTGCAGCTGAAACACTTTGTGTCTGACCTAACGTTTCTCCACTAATTTTTTCAATATCTTGTACAGATGATACTAATTCCTGACTCCCTTTAGCCATCTGTTCTACAGCCGCGGTAATTCCGTGGACTTGTATTGATACCTGATCAATTAGCCTAACAATTTCCTTAAATGCCTGTCCTGCCGAATTGACAACTTCAGTCCCCACCTTCACCTCTCGAGTACCTGCATCCATAGAAAAGATAGCCTTATCAGTATCTTCCTGTATTTCTCCAATTAACTGTGCGATTTGTTTAGCGGCGTTTTGTGATTGTTCTGCTAGTTTTCTTACCTCTTCGGCAACGACAGCAAAACCTCTGCCTTGCTCACCTGCGCGAGCGGCCTCAATAGCAGCATTAAGTGCTAATAAATTGGTCTGTCCTGCAATACCGGAAATAGCATCAACGATCTGTCCGATTTCTGTTGATCGCGCTCCTAATTTGGCAACTACCTCAGCGGCACTTTCTACGGCAACCTCAATTTGTTTCATTTGACTTACAGTCGTATGTACAGCTCTGTCTCCTTCTTGGGCTGCGCTGGTAGCCTGGTCTGCAACAGTGGCAACACTATTGGCACTTCCAGTTACCTGCTGGATACTTGCCAACATATTTCCTACCACGTCGGTTGCCTTATTCACTGCTCTAGCCTGTATCTCCGCCCCTTGAGCTACCTCATTAATGACGCCAGCTACCTGAATGGCAGCTTGAGCCGACTGTTCAGCACTTGCAGTGAGTTGATCTGATGACGATGCCACCTGCAAAGCCGACTGCTTAATATGTCCAATCAAATTTTGAATATTTACTGTCATTTTCCGGAAAGAATTAGCCAGATTCCCAATTTCATTTTTCTCATGAACATCAATCGTAGTAGTGCAATCTCCATGTGCGATTCTCTCTGCAACACCTTGTAATTGCTCTAGTGGTTTAATAATTCGCCGTGTTAATAAGGCAACAATGAATGCCGCCAGAATTACCAGCCCCACTGCAGAAGAAGTTGACCACAGTCCTATTGAACGCAGCGGTCCTTTAAATTCATCTGTAAACGCCGTAGAAACAATAGCCCACTTTATCCCTTTTAAAGGTGAATAGGCAACGTATTCATCCCTACCATTTTCTTTAAGAGCTTGAATACCGGTTTCAGCACCTTGAATTTTTCGCATAATACCAGCAAGAGAACTACCTTCATCCTGGAGTGCATTATACTTCAAAATCTTCTTTTCATCTTTATCTGCTACAACGGTACCGTCAAACTGATATAATGTCGCATATCCTGTCTGACCAATTTGGATGGATGATACAACCTGAATTAATTCATCTATTTTTACATTACCACCCAATATTCCAACCAATTGACCATTGTTCACTATTGGAACTGCGACTACAACAGCCATTTTCCCATCAGCCTTACCAATTAAAGGGTCTGAGATAACCGTCTTGCCTGTTGCTATCAACTCTTTAAAATAGGCTCGTTCACTAATGCTTCCCGAAGTTCCTGAAGGTGAATACCATATCCCCTTAGGATCTGATACCCAGAAACTACTATATAGCGGCATACGTTTACTTTCCATTAACAAGTATGTGATAATAGCTTGCTTGTCACCGCCTGTTAATATTGGAGAGTTTGCTATGGCCTCCATCTCGGCCTTACGTATTTGCAGCCAATAACTAATCTCATTTGCCGCGACCTTTGTTGTATCTGTTAGATTCTGTTCTACGCCTTGAATAATTACGGCCTGTGTTTTTGTATAATTTACAACTGTTAGGATTCCCGAAGTTATTACCAACACAATAATGGTTAATAACACAAAAATAGATCGAATACTTTTCATGTTTCTTTTCCCCCTTTGATATTGAATTAAATCGGGGGCTGAGCTTTTTTAGATAGCTTACTATTGTAAACTATCTTCATTTGCAGTTATTCCGGGGATGATAATGGGTATGAAGTAGTTCATGGGATTTATGTCCAAGCGGTTTACCCAAGAACTCGTCATATAATGCTTTAACTGCCGGATTCTTATGCGACTGGCGAATTCCTTTGTCGCTGTCTGCCTGATAAAGACCAGCCATACGGGCTTCTTTAGTAGCTGTGGTAGTACCCCAAGGTTGACCGCCGCCACCGATGCAACCGGCAGGGCAGCACATAATTTCTACAAATTGATAGTCACATTCACCAGATTTGATTTTATCAAGGATAACACGGGCATTCTTCAGGCCATTAGCAATAGCGATCTTGACTTTTGTACCATTAAGATCAACTTCAGCTTCTTTGACCCCAGTGAGGCCGCGAATATCTTTAAAATCAACATTGGCAAGTTCTTTGCCTACAACAATTTCGTACATAGTACGCAGGGCAGCTTCCATAACACCACCGGAAGTTCCGAAGATTACAGCTGCACCGGTGGAAATACCCATCGGATTATCAAATTCTTCGTTAGCAAGCTTGTTGAAGTCAAAGCCTGATTGTTTTATCATTCGCGCCAATTCGCGAGTAGTCAGCACAACGTCAACGTCACGATAGCCGCTACCATCCATTTCTGGCCGGGCACTTTCGCGTTTTTTGGCCACACATGGCATGATTGACACCGAAACTATTTTGCTTGGATCAATGCCAGCTTTTTGTGGATAGTTGGTTTTGACCAATGCGCCAAACATTTGCTGCGGTGATTTGCAGGACGATACATTTGGCAACAATTCAGGATAGAAGGTTTCAACAAAGTTAATCCACCCTGGGCTGCAAGAGGTAATGAGTGGCAATGTACCACCCTGGCTCATTCTCTCTAGCAGCTCGCTGCCTTCTTCCATAATGGTTACGTCAGCAGAGAAATCAGTATCAAATACCTTATCAAATCCTAACCGCCGGAGAGCGGCTACCATTTTCCCAGTAGTAATACTGCCAGGGTCCATACCAAATTCTTCGCCCAAAGCCACCCTTACTGCCGGAGCTACCTGCACAACTACATGCTGATCTTCATTGCCAATAGCTTGCCATACTTTTTCCGTATCATCTTTCTCATATAGTGCGCCTACTGGACATACAGAAACACATTGTCCGCAGTATACACAAGTGGTATCTTGCAGCGGACGGTTAAAGGCAGTGGTTATTTCATATTCAACTGAACGGTGTGCTGTATTAATAGCACCAACAGTCTGAACCTCTTGGCACATTTCTACACAACGCCCGCATTTTACACATTTTGACATGTCACGGACAATAGCGCCATTAGAATCTTCTATGGGTAATTGTTTGGCGTCATTCTTAAACAGAGGTTTACTAATACCGAAATCGCGAGCCAGCTTTTGAAGCTCACAGCTTGTGCTTCTTACACATTGCAAGCAATCCTGCGGGTGTTCAGCCAAGATAAGTTCAAGCACATCTTTTCTGGCTTGACGGACAGCCGGAGTATTAGTAATAACTTCGGCGCCATCCCACACTTCAGTACCGCAGGCAGGTTTAAGTTTTCTCTGACCCTTAATCTCAACAACACATATGCGGCAGGTAGCACGTACTTTAAGGTCAGGATGGTAGCACAAGACAGGAATGTCTATGCCAACCAGCTTAGCGGCATCCAGGATAAGGGTGGTTTCCGGGCATGATACAGGAATGCCGTCAATGGTAACATTTACTATTTTATTTGAATCTGATGCATGATGACCCATCACTACTCACCTCTTTCCTGTTCAGTAAAGCAGACTTTCGCCGGACATTTCTTGTTCAGGTGATCTGCAAATTCGTCTTTAAAGAGTATCCAGCAGGTATTTAAAGCCACTGCCGCCGCTTGTCCCAAACCACAGAAAGAAGCATTGGTCATCGTACTAATCAGGCGCTTAAGAACAACCATATCCTCTTCGGTGGCTTCCCCTTCGGAAAGTTTGCATAGAATGGCGTAAATCTGCTTGTTACCTTCCCGGCAGGGAGTGCATTTACCACAGGATTCGTGGATAAAGAACTCAGTTACACCTTTTAGGTAATCAATAAC
>NZ_LSLK01000079.1 GCF_002257705.1 Sporomusa silvacetica DSM 10669 | reverse complement strand
AATTATTTAAGGATTATAACAATGAGAACAATAGTGATAAATGCTTAGACTATACAGAAAAAGTAGCTGTATCAGACAAAGCTGTAATGGATTATTTAAGTGAAATGGGAATTACAAGCATTAGTCAATTACAACAGCTAAATAAAGAACAGCGTGATGAAGTAATACGTAAGGCGAAAAAAATAGAAGGCATTACGATAAGACAATTAGCAAGAATTACAGGATTTTCAAAAAGTGTAATTGATAGATTGTAGCTGGCACTAGGTGACTGTCCCCTTGTCCCTTCTCCCTTGATGAATTAACAATTTTTATCGAAGTGGGGTAATTTTAGAAGGAAAATCGGTATATTGTGACGAAAATGGTAAAAATTTTAGTTTTGAATTCGCCCACATACAATGGGTGAAAAGGGGGAGAAGAAAGTGATTGATTATGTAGTATATTTAAAAGTTGCGTTACTTTTGCTCGGAGTGGCAGTATTAGTTGGTATTATTATGAAGACCATTGTGATTGTCAATGGTAATGAAATCGCGGTCTTAGAGCGCAAGTATTTTGGCAAGCCGATGCCTCAGGGGCGAGTCGTTGCCCAGGAAGATGAAATCGGTATTCAGGCAAGGACATTGGGACCAGGACTGCATTTTTTGGTGCCTTTTCTCTATTCGACGAAGAAGCAACAGTTTACTCTGATTAAAGAAGATGAGATCGGTCTTGTGGAGAGCATCGACGGGAATTCCATTCCGGCTGGAAAGATCTTTGGGCGCACCGTTGATGGGCATAATACCTTTCAGGACGGGGCTGCATTTTTAGCCAATGGCGGCGAAAAGGGGCCGCAGATTCCGGTGATTCCCGCAGGTACTTATCGAATAAATCCCTTTCTGTTTACGGTAAGAGTTGTTCCGGTTACAGTGATAACGGCTGGTCAGATAGGGATTGTTACTTCGATGGACGGACAGCCGATCAAGTCCGGACGCCTTTTGGCAGAACGGATTGAAGGCCATTCGACATTTGAAAACGGTCAGGCTTTTTTGGATAAATTTGGACAGAGAGGGCCGCAACTTGATATCCTGTTGCCCGGAACTTATCGAATCAATACGGATCTTTATAAAGTGGAACTCAGAGATGCAACTGTGGTGCCGGCAAATAAGATCGGTCTAGTTACGGCCAGGGATGGCAAACCGCTTCCTGAGAAAGAATTTGTGGCAAATCATGTTGATGGGCACAGCGATTTTCAAGATGCTTCAGCCTTTCTTGCCAATGGCGGACAGCGCGGTCCTCAGTTTGATGTATTAAAGCCGGGGACCTATTATATCAACCCGATGATGTTTGTGGTGACTTTGGATGATGTTGCGGTTATTGAACGTGGACAGGTTGCTGTGATCGTCTCTAACGTTGGGGAGGAGCCAAAACAGATTCAACAGGCGGTAGTGGAAAATGAAATAGATAGAAGGGCCGTTTCCGAAGAGACGAAGAGTGCTATCGAAGAGCGGTTGCGGCAGGGAATTGAACGATATGTTGTTCCTAAAGGTTTTCGCGGAATTCAACAGGAGGTCGTCGGACCGGGTACTTATTATCTGAATCGTATGGCGTTACATGCATATACGGTGGATACCACTAATATCACTATTGATTGGGATGAAAGTAAGGAAACCAAATTTGATCCACTGAAGGTGGTCTCCAAGGATGGCTTTGAAATGGGTATATCCGTCAAAGTCATTATCAGGGTTAGACCTGATCAAGCACCGTATATGGTTTCCAAGATCGGCTCTGTTGAAAATCTTATTAGCCATGTCATTCATCCGATGATTGATAGTTCTTTTAGGAACCAAGCTTCTTCAACTTCTGCTATAAACTTTATGCAGGATCGGCAGAACGAACAGAAGAAAGCGGAAGAAGGAGCACGGTTAGAACTGGAACGGTATCATGTAGAATGTGTAAGCGTTCTGATTTGCCAAATTAATCTGCCGCTGGAATTGATGAAAACTCAGACAGAACGGATTATTGCTCAGCAGCAAATGGAAATGTACAATTCACAGCAGCAAGCGGAATCAAAACGGATTGCAACGGAAAAAACGAGGGCGGAAGCGGATCAACAAAAGAATCTTGTGGAAGCGGAAATCGGTGTAAAGATTGCTGCTCAAAATAAAGAGAAGGCCATTCGGTTTGCTGAAGGGGAAGCGGAAGCAATCCGGCTTAGAAAAGAAGGGGAGGCCAAGGGTATTGCTGCAGTGGGTAAGGCAGAGGGTGAGCGAATCCTCGCAATCGGCAAAGCAACAGCGGAGTCCTATGAACTACAAAATAGGGCTATCGGTGGTGAAGGTGTTGTTTCGATTGAAATTGCCAAGCAAATTGCCGCTGGAAATATTAAGGTGACGCCGGATTTTCTGGTACAAGGCAACGAAAATTTGGGTGGCCTGCTTTCCGCCTATTTGACGCAGAGTATTGCAGCTAAACCCAAGATAGATACGTCACTGGTTACGCCGAAAGACTGAGGGAGGCCACGGAAGTTTTGTGTAAATTGGTTGAACAATCTTCCTTAATCGGGTTTCCTATACCTCGCTGCAACCGCCATGTATTTGGCTGGCTGTTCATGGAACATTAGCGTTAAGCCCTTAGGAATTATTAAAAGTCAAACGCTTTGTGATTGCGTGAGGTCAAGGACGCAAAGGTATGATCCGGGTGGTTTAAAAAAAATAGTCAAAAACCCTAGTTTTTTGACTATTTTTCAGCCTTGAGATAAAGATTTAGGCATGATAAAATACATGATGTTAGCAGAAATTAATGCCTGAGGTGCTCGTTACACTCTTATATGTTCAACCTACTCATTTACTTGGGGCGTTTGATGTGATGCCGCTGCCATGCCTCCTTGGAGTGGAAGGCAAAAGCCTAACTAGAAAGCGCCCACCTGCTTAGCGGCGGGTATGAACATACGAGAGCACGGTACCATGGGCGTACATAATATTTTATAAAATACTCTTTCTCGGTAGGAAGAGTATTTTTTGTCCAGAGGGAAAGTATAACTTTCCCTGGATTGAACGACTAAGGCTTCCGCCGGCGTCCTGACGAACTTGGCACAAGCCAAGTCTTTTCTTACGTGTAAAGTGATTTCCAATTTTGCCAAAGGGCAGCCAACTATGTTATAATAAAAACAATTCTATTTAAGAGAGGGATAAACTTTGAAAAAAGCAATTATTGAGATGGATAAAGGCCAGATTGTTATTGAGTTGTTTGAAAAAGATGCACCTAAGACTGTTGCTAATTTTGAAAAGCTAATTACAGAGGGTTTTTATGATGGCTTGCAATTTCACAGAGTAATTAAAGGTTTTGTGGCCCAAGGTGGCTGTCCGAATGGTAATGGTACCGGTGGTCCTGGTTATACTATTCCTTGTGAAACGAAAGGCAATCCGAACAAACATGAACGGGGATCGCTGTCAATGGCACATCGTGGCCCTAATACTGGTGGCAGTCAGTTCTTTATTGTATATGAGCCCCAGCCGCACTTAGATGGCGTACATACAGTATTTGGCAAGGTTATTGAAGGTTTAGACGTTGTTGATCAAATTGCTCAAGGCGACATAATGAATAAAGTTACCATTAGTGAGGAATGATTTAACTGATAGCGTCGTAAAATGACGTAAGGGGGGCAATCTGTGACTCATGTTGAGACTATGCTCCAAGCGAAAAACTGGGCTGTTGTAGGAGCTACCGACAACACAGAGAAGTTTGGTTACAAGATATTTAAAGCGCTCAAGGAAGCTGGCTATAGTGTATATCCGGTAAACCCTGGTATAACCGAGATACTTGGTGATACATGTTATCCGGCCCTTAAGGATTTGCCAGTCAGGCCTGAGGTTGTGAATGTTGTAGTACCGCCGAAAGTTGGGGAACAAATTATGAATAATTGTTCTGAACTTGGTATTAAAAATGTATGGCTGCAGCCTGGGGCCAATGCCGCCAATGTGGTAGCGGCAGCCAATAATTTGGGTCTTACTGTGGTTGATCAAAACTGTATATTGGTTGAACTGCGCAACCACAAGGAGATATGTACTTCAGTTTAGTAAAAAGGGGGACTGTCTGTGGCAACTGTAGTCAATGCTAACGATAACAATTTCCAGGAGGAAGTGCTCGATACTGCTAAGCCGGTGCTTGTAGACTTTTGGGCTCCGTGGTGTGGCTATTGCAATAAGCTTGCACCCATTATGGATGAATTGGCGCAAGAAATGAGTGACCAAATCAAAGTTGTAAAAGTTAATGTTGATGAAAATCGTTCACTAACCCAAAAATATGGTGTGATGAGTTTGCCTACAATGATTGTCTTCAAAGACGGTGAGCAATTAGAAAAACTGACAGGTTATCTGCCTAAAGCCAACATAACTTCTAAACTCAAAAAACTAGTATAACCGTTATTCCCGGCCATATGGCCGGGAATTTATTTGTCCTGTAACGCATATCCCCTCATACAATGGCATAGGAAATAGCATGAGTATTTCTGAAGCAGCGGAGGATATAGCGGTGCGGAATAAGGTAGTAAAAGTAGTATTGGTGGGTTCGCCCAATGTTGGCAAAAGTGCTATCTTTAATTATTTGACAGGCAGCTATGTTGCTGTGTCCAATTACCCAGGTACTACAGTTGATATTTCCACAGGCCATTTCAAATATGGCCTGCAGCGTTTTGAGATTATTGATACCCCCGGGATGTATTCATTAATTCCCCTGACAGAGGAGGAAAGAGTCACTCGACTATTGTTAACAAGACAATTGTCAGATGTTGTTGTTCATGTTGTTGATGCAAAAAACCTAAGGCGGATGCTCAATATGACGATTCAGCTTATTGATGCAGGGTTGCCGGTTATTCTTAATTTAAATATTATGGATGAAGCTCAAAATATGGGGATGCTCATCAATATTCAGCTTCTCGAAAAAATGCTGGGGATTCCGGTTATTGCGACTTCAGCGGTCAATAAGGCTGGATTAGAAGCGTTAAGAAAAGCAATTAGTCAATATAAACAACTACAGCCAAGTATCTTTAAACTAAATGATGAGCTTGAGCAAGCGATAACTAAAATAAGCGCTCTGTTAACTTGCTCATATGGTATGAGCAAAAGGATTACCGCCTTACTGCTTTTGCAAGGGGATCCTATGGTACTCAATAGTGTTGCACAGACCGAAAAGGCGTGGTTAGAGATAGTTGCCGTTATTGATTGCTTAGCATTGAAAAATAAAAATAACCTTGACGCTCTTGTAGCAATAGAGCAGCAGGCTATTATTGATAAAATAGTGGATCCTGTTGTCAGATGTGCAAGCTTTGAGCGTCAGCCGTTAAAAAACATGGCAGACTGGCTGGGCAAAATAACCAGACAACCTTTGACCGGGATTCCAATTTTATGTCTGGTGCTTTATTTTGGGTTATACCAATTTGTGGGGAAATTCGGGGCCGGATATCTTGTTGACTATATTAATGATAGCGTATTTGTACCCATCATCAATCCGATAGTGGTAATGGGCGCCAATGATTATATTCCATGGGAGTGGCTAAGATCGCTGCTAGCCGGTGAATATGGTATCTTTACTATGGGATTTCGGTATGCAACCGCAATTATCTTACCCATTGTCGGGACATTCTTTTTGGTTTTCGCCTTATTAGAAGATACTGGGTATCTTCCGCGACTGGCGATGCTGGTTGACTCTGTTTTTCGGTATTTTGGGCTTAACGGCCGTGCTGTTATCCCGCTAACACTGGGCTTGGGGTGTGGCACCATGGCGGTGGTGGTAACACGAACATTAGAAAGCAAGCGTGAAAGATTATTGGCTACTTTTTTGCTGTCTTTAACTATACCTTGTTCCGCTCAGTTGGGAGTAGTCTTAGCATTACTTTCTCATAACACAACTATTGTTACTATCTGGAGCGCGTACATGCTGCTAGTCTTTGCTAGTGTGGGCTGGTTGAGTGCTCAGTTTATTCCAGGAAGCAGAAGCGCATTTTATATGGAAATACCGCCATTACGATTGCCGCTTGCTGGTAATGTCCTGAAAAAAGCATATGCCCGCATGGCCTGGTATTTTATGGAGATATTACCGGTGTTTATTATTACCAGTATTCTATTATGGGCGGGCGATTGTAGCGGCATTTTAGCTAGGATGATACGCTATGTTGAGCCCTTTATGGTGTTTATCGGGTTACCGCCAGCAGCAGCGCAAGCATTTTTGCTTGGTTTTTTCCGGCGCGACTATGGGGCCGCAGGACTCTACGATCTCGCGGTGGCAGGTAAACTAACAGATGCACAATTGCTTACTGCAGCAGTGGCATTAACTTTATTTGTTCCGTGTGTGGCTCAATTGGCTGTTATGGTTAAAGAACGAGGGCTAGTGATATCTTTGGCAATGGTGGTGGTAATAATTATGATTGCTTTTGGTTCGGCGGCACTCATCCATAATGTGCTTAACTTGTTAGCCCTATGAAGGTGAGGGGTGGTATGACAGAACAATCTGTAACCGAACTTAAAACAGGTGAGAAGGCTAGAGTTATAGCCATACACGGTCAGAGCGCTGCAAGCATGAGAAAACTTATCGTTTTTGGTTTGTTACCTGGAAGGGAGATCGAGGTGCTACAGACCTTTCCGGCTTATGTTCTTAAGATTGATAATACCCAGCTGGCCCTTGACTATGACGCTGCGTTTGGTATTATTGTGGTTACGTGTTAATGCAGCAAAAAAATAAAAGCAGGGCTATGGATAGCCCTGCTTTTATTTTTTTGCAATTATGCTTTTACTGCGTCATTTAAGGCAGCAATCAATGCCGGTACGTCAATACCATGGGCAGCAGCGCCTTGTTCAATATTTTCGAAGCGGGCAGCAGCACAACCTAAGCAACCCATGCCATAATTGCGAAATACTTCAACAGTTTGGGGGTATTGTTGAACAACATCAACAATACTCATTTCTTTAGTGATAGTCATTTTTAACAACCTCCTTTAGTTGAGAGTGGAATATGTTGACAATATAAATTATTATAGCATACTTGACTAATATTTGTCATGACTTTATTATGAAATTAGAGAATGGCAATCATGCTATTATTATTAACTGATTTATATTTTGCTATACGAAATCAGAGTTATGTTAGGAGCTTATATGGAGAAAATTGCTTTTTCTATTGGGACAATTCATTTTAATTGGTTTGGGCTAATTTTAGCCACTGCTATAATTATAGCAGTGGCTATTAGCTGGTATTATGTCCATCTGCGTAATGAAAATTCAGACAGATTGTTAGAGTTGACACTCTATAGTTTGCCTGTAGGCTTAGTGGCCGCCAGAGCCTATTATGTTGTTGTAAATTGGCAGCTTTATGCAGCTAACCCCACTGAAATCCTGCAAGTGCAACATGGTGGTTTGGCTATCCATGGTGCTATTATCGGCGTCATTCTGACAATTTGGGTGTATTGCCAAGTGAAAAAAATTTCTTTTTGGCGATGGGCCGACATGCTAGCACCAGGACTTATTTTTGGGCAGGCGATAGGTCAATGGGGAAACTTTATTAATCAGGATGTGTTTGGTTATCCGACTGATGTTGCTTGGGGCATCTACATTGACTATATATATCGCCCGCTAGGCTATGAACAGTTTGATTTTTTTCATCCGATTTTTTTATATGAATGCTTGTGGGACTTATTTGTATTTAGTATACTTATTATCATGACCTGGCTGCTTACTAAACATCCAAGTAAGTCAGCATCTGGCAGTGTGTTTTTGCTGTATATTATTTTGTACTCAGCAGGTCGCTTTGTCATTGAAGGTTTGCGGCTTGATAGTGAAATGTTTGGAGCGTGGCGGTTAGCGCAACTGGTTAGCGTCATTGCCATTCTAGTGGCCGGAGTACTTATATTGTGGCGCAACTATAGGCTACCAAGCAGGATACAGCTTAGTCTTATAGGGAGGCGAGACGGTGGTTCGCATTAGTCGACGTCAGGGATGGTTTCTCATTATGGGCCTTGTTTTTTTACTAATAGTATCATCTTCTGTGGTAAGCACCACTGCTGTAGTGGCGGGACGCAATACGGATCGTGTTGCAGGTAGCTCACTTGCTGATGTGCCTATCTTAAATTATCATAAAGTAGATAACTTTTATCATGCGTTGTCAATACCACCAGAAGAATTCGAAGAGCAAATGGCATATTTAGCTCAAAATGGGTTTACGACAATAACACCTGACCAGCTTATGGCTTATCTCAATCATGATCGAGAATTGCCGGAAAACCCCATTTTGATTACTTTTGATGATGGTTATTTGGATAATTTCACCAATGCATATCCGATCATGAAAAAGTATGGTTTTACAGCTACCATATTTTTAGTGACGAATAAGATAGGACATGAGGAAAACTTTATGTCCTGGGATCAAGTACGGACAATGCAAAAAGACGGTTTTGTTTTTGGTTCCCATACGGTATCGCACGCCGCTCTTACCAAGCTTTCACGTGAGGATGCGATGCTAGAACTGACTAACTCACGCAAAGAGCTGGAACGGCAACTAGGAGTTAAAGCGCGATATTTTGCCTATCCTACTGGCGTATATAATCACCAGATTGAAGAAATGGTTAAACAGGCAGGATATAAAGCAGCCTTTACTATTCGCTATGGTCAGGCTGGTACGGGAAGTAATCCCTATGCACTTGAACGTATACCTATATTTAGAGGACAACATACCTTTCGAAGCTTTTTTGTCAGGCTTAACGCGGCACCGGTATTGGAACGCTTTGGTTTGATAAGAAATTAATTTAATGGAATATAGGACTTAAGTCCAGATTTTTCTTTTTTTAGAATCCTGCGGTTTTTAGGCAGGATTTTTTTTATTTACCAAGAATAAACTAAAAAGTGGTATATAGTGGTGTAAAGTGGTTGAATTATTTTAGATGGTGGTGGTACAGCCGTGTTTATGGGGGAGTATTTACATACCATTGACAATAAAGGCCGACTGATTTTCCCAGCTAAGTTTCGGGATGAGTTGGGAGAACTATTTATTGCCACCAAAGGACTGGATAATTGTTTATTTGTATATACCCGCAGTGAGTGGGCTATCCTAGAAGAAAAATTAAAAAAGCTTCCGTTAGCCAAACCTGAAGCCAGAGCCTTTATTCGCTTCTTTTTTTCAGGAGCTGCTGAACTGGAATGTGACAAACAGGGAAGAGTATTGTTGCCGACAAATTTGCGCGAGCATGCGCGCTTGGATAAAGATGTAGTTGTAATTGGTGTGTCGACTCGAATTGAGGTTTGGAACAAGGCCGCCTGGGATGAATATAACCAGAAAGTCAGCCCCACGGTTGCTGAAATTGCTGAAAATCTCGCCGATTTGGGTATTTAATTATAACCGAAACGAGTTGTTAAAAAATGCAGGGTTTTGAATTTGAACATACCAGCGTACTGTTGGAAGAAAGTGTTGCCGGGGTTTTTTCCAATCCGCAGGGTATTTATGTAGATTGCACGTTAGGAGGGGGCGGTCATTCATCTTGTTTAGCTGCTCGTATGGGTCCAGCAGGATGGCTGATTGGTATCGATCAAGACGCTGCAGCTATTCAGGCGGGGCAGCAACGGTTGGCAGAGGCCGCTTGCCGGATTAGCATTGTGCAGGATAATTTTCGTAATTTAGGTGCCATACTTGACCGTTTAGAGATTAGCTTGGTAGATGGAATTTTGTTTGATTTAGGCGTTTCATCGCATCAGTTGGATGTTGCTGAGCGGGGATTTTCCTATATGCAGGATGCGCCGCTTGATATGCGTATGGACCCCGAGGCTGATTTTTCGGCCTATGATATAGTAAACACTTACGATGAGCAGCAGCTGACAGAGGTTATCGCCAACTATGGTGAGGAACGCTGGGCTAAACGAATTGCTAAATTTATTGTGGAAAGCAGGAAAAACGCTACTATTGATACAACCAGGCAACTGGTGGATATTATCAAAAAAGCCATTCCGGCTGGTGCACGCCGGGATGGACCCCATCCGGCTAAACGAACGTTTCAGGCCATTCGAATTGAAGTCAATAACGAGTTAGGAATTTTACGGGATACTTTCATTACTGCGGTGGAAAGGTTAAAACCAGGAGGGCATATTGGCATAATAACATTTCATTCGCTGGAAGACCGGATTGCCAAACAAACGTTGCAAGCGTTAGCTAAAACATGTGTTTGTCCACCACAATTACCAGTATGTATGTGTAATACTAAACCCAAAGTAAAGGTTCTAAGAAAACCTACACTGCCATCGTTAGATGAGATTGAGCACAATCCACGAGCCCGCAGTGCTAAGCTGCGGTTGGCGGAAAAGTTATCGTGATGAATTGTTCTAAATAGTAAGGAGGAACAATAAAAATGTTAGTACACAAAAAGCAGGAGATACCTGTTTGTGAGCAAGAAACCGCTTTACCTACGCCGAAGATTGTACGAAAAGCTGATAAACGATTGCGTGCCAAGTGCCTGATGCTAGTAATCCTAGCTGCTATTATGGCAGCGGTTACAACCATGCAGAGTGCTACCATTATTCAAGCAGGCTATGATTTGGTAAAAGTTAAAAGCCAAGTAGCAAAAATTGAAAAAGAAAACGAACTTTTACGTCTTGATATTGCTAAACTTAAATCACCACAACGTATCGAAGAGTTTGCTACCAAGAACTTGGGGATGGTTGTGCCCAGAAACGCTTATTATGCAACTACAGTTATGCCTGACAGCAGTCAATCTCAGCCAACGGCTGTTGATAGTAATGACAGGATTGCTGATAAAGTGTTAAGCGCAATCAAAGTACACACGGTGGAGGCGAGTAAAGGGCGGTAATCTGAATAATGGGGGAGATAAATAAGTGGCAACTGTTTCGCATGTTACCATAAGAAAAAGGGTGGCGTTCCTTTTTCTTATTATATCGGTAATTATGATGGGGTTGATTGGTCGCTTACTGTATCTCCAGTTTTACAAAAGTGTCTGGTTATCAGAAAATGCTGTTGATCAACGCATTCGCGAAATTCCGGTTGAGGCCAAACGGGGTATTATTTATGATCGGAATGGCCGGGAGCTCGCAGTTAGTGTTAGTACTGAATCTGTCTACGCAATACCTGCCGAAATACGTAATCCTGAAGAAACAGCAGCCAAACTGGCTGCTATTTTGGCGTTAGATGAAACCAAGCTTACAAATATATTAAAAAAACGTCAGGCGTTTACTTGGATAAAACGCAAGATTGAACCAGAAATTGGTCACCAAGTGCAAATGCTTAATCTTCCTGGTATTGGTCTTACCCAGGAAAACCGGCGTTATTATCCCTATGATAATTTGGCTGCTCATGTCCTCGGATTTAATGGTATTGATAGTCAAGGCCTTGACGGAGTAGAAATGACCTTTGACAGTTACTTAAAAGGTCGTTCTGGCAGTATTGTCATTGAGTATGATGCCAGAGGCCGGGAAATACCGAATGCTTCTCATCGTTTTTCGCCGCCAATTGACGGTCATAATATCTATCTTACCCTTGATCTGGTTATTCAACAGATTGTCGAACGTGAACTAGATCGTGTAATGAAGGAAACCCAGGCTAAGGCAGTTACCATCATTGCCATTGATCCAAGGGATGGCGGTATCTTGGCTTTGGCTAATAGACCAGACTATAATCCTAATAAGTTCAGTGAGTTTTCCCCTAAATTATGGCGGAATATTGCTGTATCGAATGTCTATGAGCCAGGGTCTACTTTTAAAATCGTTACTACATCTGCTGTTATGTCTGAACATATTGTTAAGGCTGATGAAAAGTTTTTTGATCCCGGAGAAGTCGAAGTACAAGGGCGCAGGATTCATTGCTGGAAACATGGCGGGCACGGCAGTCAGACTTTTGCCGAAGTAGTTCAGAACTCTTGCAATGTTGGATTTGTTAATGTAGGATTACGGTTAGGCCGTGAGTCGTTTTATCGCTATATCGATGCTTTTGGTTTGGGGCAACACACCAATATTGATTTGCCGGGAGAAGCAAAAGGCATAACGATTGACAGAGCTAAAGCAACGCCTATTAATATTGCGACAATGTCTATCGGGCAAAGTATTGCTGTTACTCCTATTCAATTGGTTACGGCAGCAGCGGCTGTAGCTAATGATGGTAAACTGCTAAGGCCGCAGATTGTAAGGGAAGTAAAGGACAAATCAGGGCAAGTAATTAGAGCCTTTCAGCCTGATGTTGTCAGGCAAGTTCTTGATCCTTCCACCACAAAACAGGTCAAAGAAATATTAGAGTCAGTAGTATCGCAAGGTTCTGGCAGAAATGCGTATATTGAAGGTTTCAAGATTGCCGGCAAGACGGGTACTGCACAAAAAGTTGGTGCAGGTGGCTATTTGCCTGATAAATACGTCGCATCCTTTGTTGGGTTTGCGCCTGCTGATGACCCACAGGTAGCTATGCTGGTTGTCATTGATGAGCCTGTTGGACTATACTATGGTGGTCAGATTGCTGCCCCTGTATTTGGTGCAGTAATGAAGGATGTATTGCAGTATCTTAAGGTTAATCCGCAATTATCGGCAAACAGCCAAACCGGTACTGAACAAGCGCACGTGCTGGTTCCTAGTGTTATAAACCTGAGTGTTCCTGAAGCAATGAAGGAATTACAACAGGCCGGATTAATCCCGCGCATTGAGGAGACTGGCGATAGGATTGCAGACCAAATTCCTAAACCGGGTAGCCGTATACCTAGCGGCGGAGGTGTGCTACTCTATACTATGACACCAAGATATTCAACTGGTGAAGTTACTGTTCCAGACTTAACCGGACGGACATTACGGGAAGCGTCAGATTCGTTAGCTGAATTAGGTCTTGCGATTAAACCGGTTGGAACAAACGGTCAGGCTATTAAACAAGACCCGTTGGCAGGGAGTAAAGTATTATCAGGCACAAGCATTACTATCTATTTTGAATAAAGCGTTAGAATAGGGAATAATGGTAAAAATAAATACAACGCCTATTGATTAGAAAATTTTTTGTATTTTGGGCAGGAGGAATTTGGATGGCCAAGAATTTAAAACAATTAACGACATTATTATCAGACGCTACGATTTTGGGAAAGCTTGATCAAACCATTGAAGCAGTGGCGCATGACTCCCGCAAAGTGGTTCCAGGGACATTGTTCTTTTGTCTAAGTGGTGTTCATGTTGATGGGCATGATTTTATTGCTGAGGCTGCCCGGCGTGGTGCAGTCGCTGTGGTAGTAGAAAGAGATGTGTCAGATGTAGTTGACGATACGATTACGATAATCAAGGTTGGCGATACCCGGGTGGCAATGCAGGCCATTGTACCTTGCTTTTTTGATTATCCTGGACATAAGTTACGGATGATTGGTGTAACTGGTACCAATGGCAAAACTACATCTACTTACTTAATTCGCGATATTTTGCGAAAAGCTGGTCATAAAGTTGGATTAATTGGAACAATCCAGACTCTTATTGATGACAAGACACTACCAATAAAAAACACTACCCCTGATGTTATTGAGTTGCAAAGTACGTTGGCAGAAATGGTCAATAGTGGTATGGAGTATGTTATTATGGAGGTTTCTTCCCATGCCCTGGCGCTTAATCGGGTGGCTGGTTGTGAGTTTGATGTAGGTATCTTTACCAATATGACACAGGATCACTTAGACTTTCATCAGACTTTTGAAAATTACATTGATGCCAAAGCCGAACTCTTCCGCGGTTTGAACAAACCCACCAATACGAAACAAGGTAAAACAGCAGTCGTTAATTTGGATGATAATGCCGGGGCCATTATGGCACAGAATGCAGCTTGCCCGGTAATCAGTTATGCTGTTAATAAAGATGGAGTTTTGACGGCCAACAATGTTACTATTAGAGAAACTGGTTCCAGTTTCCAGGTTAAAGGCCCATTTGGCACTATGGAGCTATCGCTTAGCATTACAGGCATGTTTAATGTTTATAATGTTTTAGCGGCAGTGGGGGCGGCTTTGGCCGAAGGGGTTACCCCCGAGGTTATCAAACAGGCCTTGGAAAGTTTTACTAGTGTACCGGGACGGTTTGAACTAGTGCAGGCCGGGCAACCGTTTACGGTGATTGTAGATTATGCCCATACGCCTGATGGTTTGGAAAATGTGCTAAAAACGGCAAAACAGTTTGCCCAGGGAAGAATAATTGTGGTTTTTGGTTGTGGTGGTGATCGCGACCGTACAAAACGACCAATTATGGGTAACCTAGCAGTTCAATATGGCGATGTTGTCCTTGCGACATCAGATAATCCGCGTAGTGAAGACCCGGAAAAGATACTGGCAGACGTAGAAGTAGGTATCAAAGAGGCCTTATGTGCAGCTAAAAATGGAAAAAGCTATGAAGTAATTCCTGATCGCCGTCAGGCGATTACGCAGGCTATTCGATTGGCAAAAGCACATGATGTTGTACTTATTGCTGGTAAAGGTCATGAAACCTATCAAATCTTAAAAGATAAAACAATTGATTTTGATGACCGGCAAGTAGCGCGTGAAGTCATCAAGGAGATGAGCGACAATGGCTGATTTTAGTTTGACCGAAGTGCTTAAGGCTACTGGTGGTCGATTGATTAATGTTGGTAATAGCAAGCTGTTCCAAGGTATTTCGACTGACACTAGGAGCATTCAGGCCGGGAATCTGTTTGTTGCTTTGGTTGGTGAACATTTTGACGGCAATGAATTTGTCGCTCAGGCTGTAGCTAAAGGGGCAACAGCTCTACTTGTCAGCAAGACGGTGAATGTGCCTGACTATGTCACTGTAATCCAAGTAATAAATACGTTGGCGGCGTTGCAGGCTCTGGCCAGATTTCATCGGCAACGATACAATATTCCGGTGATCGCCGTGACAGGATCTAATGGTAAAACAACGACCAAAGATATGCTTGCAGCTGTATTATCCAGCAGGTTTAAAGTGCTCAAGACGGAAGCTAATTTTAATAATGAAATCGGTTTATCACTTACACTACTAAAGCTTGAAGCTAGTCATGAGGTTGCTGTTGTTGAAATGGGCATGCGGGCCAGCGGGGAAATCCGCGAGCTGACTGAAATTGCATTACCCACAGTAGGCGTAGTGACAAATGTCGGCGAAACCCATATGGAAATTCTCGGATCAATTGAAAATATTGCGTCTGCCAAAGCAGAACTTGTTGAGGCAATTGCACCTGATGATATAGTGGTACTCAATGCTGATGACCCGCATGTACGGGATATGCAGCACAAAACCCAAGGCAGAGTCGTATTTTATGGGTTAGCTCCAAGTGCGTTTGTCAGGGCTGAGAACATAACTTCCGGGAAAAATGCTGAACTGAGTACTACCTTTGATTGCTGCAGTGCTCGCGGTTCTTTTACGGTCACATTACCAACAGTCGGTATTCATAATGTTTATAATGCGCTTGCAGCTATTGCTGTAGGCTGGGAGCTAGGTCTGCAGCCGAGTGAAATACAAACCGGAATTAGTAGTTTTGTTCCCGGGGCTATGCGGCTTGAGATAAATAGATACGGCCCATATACGGTCATCAATGATGTTTATAATGCTAGTCCTTTGTCAATGGCGGCCGCGCTTACTACATTAGCCAATATCAGTAAGGGCCGTAAAATTGCCGTGCTGGGTGATATGTTAGAGTTGGGTGATGCCTCGGTTGAGGCTCATCGCAGGGTTGGCAGGCAAGCCGCAGAGCAAAGTGTAGATAGTATCATAGCGGTTGGAAAACTAGCAAAACATATTGCTGCTGCTGCCAGCGAACAGGGTGTAAAATCTACGCAATCTTTTACCGAACATAAAGCGGCGATTGACGCCCTACGCAAGCTGCTAAAGCCAGGGGATTATATTTTACTTAAAGGCTCCCGTGGCATGAAGATGGAAACTATGCTGGAAGCATTTCAAGACATATCGCTTTTGTAGCGATGAGCCTATTTAGGAGGTTACCATGCAGGAATTGTTGTATGCTGCAGTTATGGCATTTGTCATTGCCTTAGCAGCTGGGCCGCTCTTTATTCCCATGCTGAAGCGGCTGAAATTCGGGCAAAGTATTAGAGAAGAAGGACCTGAGAGTCATTATGCCAAGGCCGGTACCCCCACTATGGGTGGGGTATTGATTTTGCTGGCACTGGTTATTCCCAGTTTGATTTTTGCGGGTAGCAATCCGGAAGTATTATTAGCTTTATTTGTTACCTTTGGGCATGGTCTAATTGGATTTTTGGATGATTTTATTAAAGTGGTATTAAAACGCTCAATGGGTCTTAAAGCTCGGCAAAAGTTGCTGGGGCAGATAATTATGGCACTAGCCTTGTCTTATATTGCCAGTATTTATTTTGGTCGTGGTACAGATTTATGGATCCCGGTGTTAGGGGCAAGTGTTGACTTTGGGGCCTTATATTATGTATTGATTTTTCTTGTGCTTGTCGGAACGACTAATGCCGTTAATCTTACTGACGGACTTGACGGCTTGGCTGCAGGTACGACCACAGTGGCCGCGTTAGCGTATACCGTGATTGCTTTGTATTTTGGTAAGCCGTACTTAGCCATTTTTTGTGTAGCTTTGGCTGGCGCCTGTCTTGGTTTTTTACGATACAATGCTCATCCAGCTAAAGTATTTATGGGTGATACTGGTTCGCTGGCTTTGGGTGGGGCGCTGGCTGCAGTGGCGGTATTGACTAGAACTGAATTCCTACTTGTTATCGTTGGTGGTGTATTTGTAATTGAAGCGTTGTCTGTCATTATTCAAGTTATTTCGTTTAAATCAACCGGAAAACGGGTATTCAAAATGAGTCCTATTCATCACCACTTTGAATTATCAGGTTGGTCGGAAACAAAAGTTGTGACCGTATTCTGGCTGGCAGGGACACTGTTTGCCGCTATCGCATTAAGTATCTTAGCAATCAGCCGGGCTGGAGGAATATAAATTGATTAGACAAACAGAATTCGCTAATAAACAAATTCTAGTATTAGGCGCTGGTATCAGCGGGCTTTCCGTAGCTAAAATTTTGCGGCAGTTAGGCGCGCGTGTTATTATAAGTGATGCTAAATCTATTGATCAATTTGATCAGGATTTTTCTGAATTGCAAGCGGCTGGTATTGCCCTTGTGTTGGGAAACCAGAATGAGAAACTACTGGATGACATAGACTATCTTGTGGTGTCTCCAGGTATATCAATATATATTCCGCTTGTTGTTACTGCAAAAAAACGGGGTATTTGTGTTATGAGCGAAGTGGAGGTGGCTTACCGTTTGAGTGAGGCACCAATGATTGCTATTACGGGCACTAATGGTAAAACGACAACAACAACTTTGGTTGGCGAAATGCTTAAAACTACTGGTCACCAAGTTGGGGTAGGGGGTAATATTGGAGACGCATTGTCTGAGCAGGCGCTTGCATCCAGATCTGACGGTTTTGTTGTGGCCGAGATATCGAGTTTTCAACTTGAGGGTGTTAGCGAGTTCCGCCCCCATATTGCTGCCATTTTGAATCTGACTCCAGATCATTTAGATCGCCATCATACGATGGCAGTTTATCAGCAAATGAAAGAGCAAGTATTTAGCAGACAAGAAGCTAGTGATTACTTAATTTTGAACTATGATGATATGGCTGTGCGCGATATGGCTAAGCGGGCAAAGGGAAAAGTAGTATATTTTAGCCGTCAGCAGCGTCTTGCTGCTGGAATTTATATCGAAAATGGCACGATGAAAATAAACTTGGATGGTAATAGTAGTGAGATCTGCGCTGTTAATGATATTAAAATAAAGGGCGGCCACAATGTGGAAAATGCATTAGCTGCCTGTGGAGTAGCTTATTTTGCCGGAGTTCGGCCTGAAGCAATGGCAGAAGTTCTTAAAACCTTTTCCGGTGTGGAGCACAGGATAGAACTTACGGCTGAAATTGCTGGCATAGCCTATTATAATGATTCTAAAGCCACTAATCCTGAATCGGCGATAAAAGCGCTTGAAGCTTTTGACGGGCATATTATTCTCATTGCTGGTGGACGGGATAAGAATACAGATTTAACCGCATTTATGAAGCTGGCAAAAGAACGTGTGGATCATCTGATTCTGCTCGGAGAGGCCCTGCAGCGTTTCGCTGAGGCGGCAACGCTGCAGGGGGTGAACAATATTCATAAGGTGGCCACATTTGCCGAGGCAGTAACGCTGGCACACAAGTTGGCGCAGCCACCACAGGTGGTAGTATTGTCGCCTGCCTGTGCCAGTTATGATATGTTCAATAATTACGAGGAACGGGGGAAAGCATTTAAGGACTTAGTGCGCCAATTAGGGTAAGGAGGGAGCAAGATGGGTGTCAGGCCTAAGTCGCCCGATTATGTCGTTTTTTTTGCCATTATTGGCTTGTTGGGTTTCGGGATAGTAATGGTCTATAGTTCCAGTGCTGTTTCTGCATATGTAAACTATAATGACAGTTTCTATTTTTTAAAACGACAGTTGATATGGGCAACATTGGGAATACTGACTATGTTGTTTACTATGAATATTGATTATCACGTGTGGCGCAAACTAGCCAAACCGATTATGATAATCACCTTGCTTTTATTGGTCTTGGTTCTTGTTCCTGGTTTAGGAAAGGTAGTCAACGGTGCCAGACGTTGGCTGGGGTTTGGTTCACTTTATCTACAACCGTCAGAAATTGCAAAATTAAGTATGGTACTGTTTACTGCCAATAGTTTGGCAAGGTCACAAGATAAAATTGGTAACTTTGTTAAGGGTGTTATTCCCCAATTATTGATGCTGGTAGTGGTATTTGGATTGATTTTAAAAGAGCCTGATTTAGGGACTGCACTTGTTATTAGTGGAATGGTTTTTATTCTATTGTTTGCCTCAGGTGCTAAGCTTTCACACCTAGGATCTTTGGGTGCTGTCGGTGTTCTCGGCATAATTACAGCGATTATTGCCGAACCCTATCGGCTAAAACGTTTGTTAGCCTTTAGTGATCCGTGGGCCGATCCATTAAATAGCGGCTACCATATCATTCAGTCCTTATATGCGATCGGTTCTGGCGGTCTGTTCGGTGTTGGTTTGGGGCGCAGCCGGGAAAAGTTCTTGTATTTGCCTGAACCTCATACCGACTTTATCTTTGCTATTTTGGGTGAGGAACTTGGTTTTATTGGTACAGCCACTGTTGTAATCCTATTTTTTCTGTTTGCCTGGAGAGGTTTTAAAACAGCTATATCAGCGCCAGATATATATGGCAGCCTGCTGGCTGGAGGTATAACCAGTATGATTGTACTGCAGGCGCTTATGAACATTGCAGTAGTTACAGCCTCAATGCCGGTAACAGGAATCCCATTGCCCTTCATTAGCTTCGGTGGTTCAGCCCTGATTTTCACGTTGGCTGCGGTGGGTATACTCCTTAATATTTCCCGGTATGTCAGCTTGAAATGAATGTAGGGGGCAAAGGTTATGCGAATCATTATTTCTGGCGGGGGAACAGGTGGGCACATCTACCCCGCCATTACTATCGCCAGAGAGGTAGCCAAGTTAGCCGATAACTGCGAGATACTATTTGTAGGGACGAAACATGGGCTGGAAGCAGATATCATTCCGAAGGAAGGTTTTCCATTTGCTACTATCGAAGTACGTGGGCTAGAACGGCGGTTGTCCTGGCAGAATGTCCGAACACTCTTTACTACAGTAGGAAGTGTCTGGAATTCTGCTCAAATTATAAAAAAATTTCGCCCTGACGTTGTTATTGGTACTGGTGGTTATGTATGTGGTCCGGTGCTTTTGGCGGCCAGCTTGCTAAAAATACCAACCATTATTCAAGAACAAAATGTTATACCTGGCATAACGAATAAAATTTTATCTCGGTTTGTTGATAAAATTGCTTTAGGTTATCAAGACGCTGCGGTCTATTTTACTAAGTGCAGGCCTGAGCAAATTGTAGTTACCGGTAATCCTATTAGACCAGAGGTCATGTCGGCTATACGGGAAGAAGGGTTAACTGAACTCGGACTTGCGCCTGATAAACTCACTGTTTTGGTAGTTGGAGGAAGCCGGGGGGCTCGCAGTATAAATAAGGCGATGTCTGGTGTGTACAACTATTTTAGCGGCAATTCGCAGATTCAAATATTGCATGTAACAGGACAAAGCGAGTATAATAGCATGGTTGGCAATAGTAAGCAATCTGGTATAGAGCTATCCAGTGCTGGTAATATTATCATCAAACCCTATTTATATAATATGCCGTTAGCTTTAGCGGCTGCTGATTTAGCTATTTTTAGAGCTGGAGCAGTCGGTTTGGCTGAATTAACAGCGCGCGGCATTCCAGCAATTCTGATACCATACCCCTATGCTGCCGAAAACCATCAGGAGTTTAATGCAAGAGCTTTAGAAAAGCAGGGGGCAGCAGTAGTAATTATTGACAAAGAACTGACAGATAGTAAACTGATAGATACTATCAAGAAGCTACTAGGTAATCCGGAAGTACTTTCAAGTATGGCTAAGAAAAGTAAAGAGTTAGGTTGCCCACAGGCGGCAGAAACAATAGCCCGGTTGGCACTTAGTCTGAAAAAACCTTAATCTTACTAATAAGGTAACATCGGGTGCTGACAGTGCATACACTATGGTATGCCAAAGCGGCAGCTAGATGGGCTAGGGAATAACTCTTTCTGCAGATATAGGCGCCGGAGTTACTGGTGCGCAAGAAAGGGGAGAAATACTGTTGTTAGATGATATAAAAAGAATTCATTTTGTTGGTATTGGTGGCTCAGGTATGAGCTCTATTGCGAAGGTGCTGCTGGAAATGGGGTATACTGTGTCTGGTTCTGATGCTCAGGAATCAGCCGTTACCACCAAACTTGCTCAAGCTGGCGCGCGAGTGCATATTGGCCACAGTTACGAAAATATTGGTGATACGCAAGCTGTAGTTGTTTCTACCGCAATCCCTGAGACCAATCCAGAAGTAAAGGCTGCCAAGGACAAGGAAATACCTGTATATCACCGGGCTGATGTGTTGGCATTTTTAATGTCTAAACGGCAGGGAATAGCTGTAGCTGGCGCTCATGGCAAGACCACAACGACGTCAATGATTGCCCTGATGTTGGAACGGGCAGGTATAGATCCGACCATAGTCATTGGTGGTGAGCTAGAATCAATAGGCGGCAGCGCAAAACTTGGTCACGGTCCATATTTGGTGGCAGAGGCTGATGAAAGTGATGGCTCTTTTTTGAAACTTTCACCACAGATTGCCATTGTAACCAACATTGAAAACGATCATATGGATTACTACAAAACTATGGATAATATATTGCGTACCTTTGATAAATTCTTACATAAGCTTGCGCCAGCAGAGGGGATAGCTATTCTATGTTTTGATAATACCTATGTAAGAAATATGGCTGCTAAGCTTGAAAGACGCTATATATCTTATGCGCTTGAGCATGAGGCAGATGTTATCGCCCGCAATATAAAATCCGACGGTCCAGTTTCAACCTTCGATGTATACCACCAAGGCAATCTTTTAGGAACAGCCAAAATCTGTGTGCCAGGAATCCATAATGTATCTAATGCGTTAGCGGCGGTTGCTGTAGGTATTTATGCCGGGTTAAGTTTTGCACAAATTGTCGAAGGCCTTGGTCTATTTCAGGGAGCAAAACGCCGGTTTCAGACAAAAGGACGGGTTAATGGCGTATGGGTAGTGGATGATTATGCCCATCATCCTACTGAAATTAGCACTACATTACTCGGTGCACGCCAAACAGAACCTAAGCGGCTAATTTGTGTTTTTCAACCGCATCGGTACACCCGTACGAATTTTCTGCGAAAAGAGTTTGGTGTGGCATTTTCGCAAGCTGATTTGTTAATTCTTACCGATATTTATTCTGCTGGCGAACAGCCTATTCCCGGCGTCAGCGGGGAAACGATTAAGAATGAAATTGAACTGCAAACCAATCAGCGGGTAACTTATGTACCAGACAAAGGCAAAATTGCGCGTTATTTAACTGAAATTGTTGAGCCAGGAGATTTAGTAATGACTATGGGAGCTGGCAATATTTATCAGATAGGCGAAGAGTTGGTAGAAAAACTTACGCAAGCGAATAATGTGTAGTTAGCTAGAGATTAGATTAGATTATATTAGAGAAGAGTAAAGGGTGATTGTACTTTTCTGGGAGGGAAGACGATGGAGAAATTTATCGTCAAAGGAGAAGTACAACTATGTGGCAACGTCCGGATAAGCGGGGCGAAAAATGCTACTTTGCCAATTATGGCAGCAACGCTTCTGTGTTCTGGTATCAGTGTTATCCATGATGTTCCGTATTTGCGCGATATCCAAGCTATGCAGGATATTTTGATATTGCTTGGCGCTAAGATACGCAGGCAAGGTCATACTATGCTAATTGATACTAGCAATGTGAGTAAGGTTGAAATACCTGAACATTTGATGCGGGAAATGCGTGCTTCGGTATTTTTGATGGGGCCACTTTTAGGAAGATTTCGCAAAGTCAGACTGTCCTATCCAGGTGGTTGTGCTATCGGGCCTAGGCCAATTAATCTACATATCAAGGCATTAGAGAAAATCGGTGCAATTGTTGATGAAAGTTTTGGCTTTATTGATGCTGAGGCAAAAGAGTTAACCGGCGGTGAAATAAATTTTGATTTTCCCAGTGTTGGTGCTACAGAAAATGCGATGATGGCGGCCGCGCTGGCCAAGGGTACTACGATTATTCGCAATGCAGCGCGTGAACCTGAAATTGCTGATCTGCAGGCTATCTTAAATAAAATGGGAGCAAGAATCAACGGTGCAGGCACTGATACGATTAGAGTTGATGGCGTAGCCCGGCTAGTTCCGGCAGAACATACAGTAATGTTTGATAGAATTGAGGCTGGTACTTTTTTAACCGCAGGCGTTATGACACGTGGTGATATTGTAGTTGAGAATGTCGTTCCTGAATATTTATTCTCAATTACTGATAAACTGCAGGATATTGGGGCGAAAATAATAACTGGTAAGGATTATATTAGGATAAAGGCAGGCGAACTCAGGGGTGTAGATATAAAGACGCTGCCATATCCCGGTTTTCCTACCGACTTGCAAGCACCGATGTTGTCATTGGTTACCATTGCTAAAGGTACTAGTATTATCACGGAAACTATTTTCGAAAATCGGTTTAAGCATGTTGATGAGCTTACCCGGATGGGAGCTAAAATTAAGGTTGAAGGGCGAACAGCTATTATTCGCGGGGTGGAGAAATTGACTGGTGCCATTGTGGCTGCCCCTGATTTGCGGGCTGGCAGTGCGTTGGTATTAGCCGCTTTAGCAGCAGAAGGAACCTCAGAAATTGAGCAGGTATATCACATTGAGCGTGGTTATGAAAATATAGATAAAAAAATGCAAGCATTAGGAGCAAATATTGTAAAGCTGTAAGGGAGATAAAGGGGGACTTTTTATGAAAAATAAAAAAATTGCAGTTGTTATGGGTGGACCGTCTGCAGAAAGGGAAGTATCTCTGAATACGGGGCGGGCCATTCTAGCGGCGCTAAAGGAAAAAGGTTATGATGCCGTTGGCATCGACCTTGACCCCCGAAACTTGGTTGAACAACTGGAACAAGAGAAGATCGAGGTTGTATTTAATGCTATTCATGGTCTTTATGGTGAAGATGGCTTGCTGCAAGGCACACTGGAAATGTTAGGTATACCTTATACCGGCTCAGGCGTATTGGCTAGTGCGATGGCAATGGATAAGACAGTAAGTAAACGCCTCTTTATGTCAGCAGGAATACCGACTCCGCGGTCGCGGTTGTATAGTAAATGGGATGTTGACCTTGACGTACTGGTAAAAGAGATTCAAGAGGTATTTGGCACACCTGTGGTAGTAAAAGCGGCTGCGCAGGGATCAAGTATTGGCGTGATCATCGTTGAAGATGCTGCAGACATTGAAGGTGCTGTAACAGAGGCTTTTAAATATAGCGGTCATATTGTTGTTGAGGAATTTATAAAAGGAAAAGAATTGACTATTTCTATACTTGGTAGTGAAGAGCCGAAAGCATTACCGATCATCGAAATAGTACCCCAATCAGGACGATATGATTATACATCAAAATATACTAAAGGCGCGACAGAGTATATAGTACCAGCTAGGTTAGAAGCCAAAGTTGCGGATCATATCCAGCACATAGCGCTTGACGCCTATAAGTTATTGGGATGCCGGGGAATTGGGCGGGTTGATGTGATGCTCAGTGACGATAATCAGCCGTACGTTTTGGAAATTAACACAATTCCAGGGATGACAGCTACTAGTTTAGTACCCAAAGCTGCTGCTGCTATTGGCATAAGTTTTGCCGAATTGTGTGAGCAGATGCTGCTGATGGTCACTGATTAGAAAAAATTGGGCAGTATTAACTGCTCATTTTTTTATTTATTTAGTGGACAATACGTTGTATAATTAACTGCAGAAGATGTCTACAGGAGTGATTGTATGCAGACCGCAGAACGCTTGAGAGCAGCTAGAAAGCGGCGCGCTTCCATATTGGCGTTGTGGCTGGCGGCGCTGATAGCATTAATAGCTATTTTTTTATTTATTAATTCCCCCTATTTTATTGTTGGGACAGTAGTGGTTGAAGGCAATAAATATGTAACTGTTGAAGAAGTGCTACGGATAGCTGGAGTTCCCGAAAAAATAAATATCTTTAGACTAAAACCTGCAGAGATTAAAGCGCGGCTGACTAGTGATCTGCGTGTGGATGAGGTTCAGGTTGAGAGAAATTTTCCGGCTACGATTACTATTCATATCGGGGAACGCCAGCCGTTGGCTTTTGTTGCCAGTCAGTATGGTTTTGTAGAAATTGACCGACAAGGTATAGTAATGGTTGCATTGAAAAACCTAAAGCAAGTAAAAGTACCTGTTATTACTGGTGTGCGGTTGGGGAATGTTTATGTTGGCGATCAGATAAATAATCCAGGGCTTGCTAATGTTTTAACATATTTATCCGAACTGGATGAGGGAGCATTAAACCAATTATCGGAAGTAAACATTAAATCACCTGATGAGCTTGTTGTGTACACTACAAATTCAGTTTGCATTCGTATTGGAGACAATCAGCGCCTCTTGGAAAAAGCTAAGCTGACAGCTGAAATTTTACAGGAAATAGCTACGAAAAAAATGACTGTCGAGTATGTCGATCTTAACTATACCTCCCCGATTATTAAAATACGAAGTAAATAGGGGTCAATTTTGAAAGGAGACGATATTTTGTTACCCATCAAGCAAGGGCAGCTTGCCATTGCCCTGGTCTGCGTAGTGTTGGGCTTTATGTTGGCGATACAATTCCGTACTACGCAAGACATTAAGTCAAGTATTCCTTATCAAAGGGTTGAGGACTTATCCCAACGGCTAAGTCAGACTGAAAAGGAGCGGGACGCGTTAGTTAATCAAGTTCAAGAATTAAAGCGTACTTCAGGCGCTGAAGCCGCGTCGAAGGAATTTGAGAGGATAAAGATGGGGGCCGGTGTAGTAGCTGTCGAAGGACCTGGTATTATTGTAACAATTGATGATAGTAAACGGCCATCTAAGCCGGGGGAAAACCCTAATTTATATCTAATTCATGATGATGATATCCTTAAAGTGATTAATGAATTGTGGGCAGCAGGTGCGGAAGCTATGTCGATTAATGAACAACGCCTTATTGCCAGTTCAGAAATTCGTTGTGCCGGGCCAACGTTATCAGTCAATAATTCGCGCTATTCACCACCCTATGAAGTTCGCGTTATTGGTGAGCCAACAACATTAGAGAATGCACTAAAAATGCGTGGCGGTGTGGTTGAAACCTTACAGTTTTGGGGTATTCAGGTAACAATCAAAACGCAAGAGGTAGTAAAAGTTCCGGCATTTAAGGGCACTTTTCGGTTTGAACTCGCCAAGCCGGCGCAGGAAGGTGGTCTTTAGTATGGCATTGCCGATTGCCGGACTTATTATAGGTGTACTTATAGGTATATCTTTTCCGATTACAGTGCCTGTAGAATATGCTAAATTTCTGTCAGTGGCGTTGCTGGCATCGCTCGATTCTGTGTTTGGTGGACTAAGAGCAGGCAGTGAAGAAAAATTTGACAATACGATATTTATCACAGGTTTTTTTACAAATGCTTTGTTGGCCGCAGGCTTGGTGTATATTGGTGACCGTCTGGGGATTGATTTATATTATGTAGCCCTGTTGGCTTTTGGCTTACGGATATTCCAAAATCTGGCGATAATTCGCCGTTATTTTTTAAAAAAATAATGAGAAAGCTTCAAAGTCGTCCTAGCATCGTTTTGACTTTGGAGCTTTTCTTATGCTTAAAGCAAAAAAAAATTAGATTTTTCGGTTAAAAAAAAGGGAAAATGGCACTTTTGTTGAAACTAAGTGGAAGAAACATAATACTGTGCTGCGAGGGAGTTATGAATAAAAAAACTATATTAGCTATTGATGTTGGCACAGGTATGATCAAAGTGTTTGTTGGAAGAATGCAGGCCGATGGCAGTGTGGACATTTTAGGTAGTGGTGCTGCTCCAACAGTTGGCTATGATAGAGGGGCTATCACTGACAGTAACGCTTTGACTCATTCTATAAGACAGGCAGTAGATTGTGTTCGTATGGCAGCTGACAGCCAGGAGACAGGTTGTGTATACTTAGGTATTAGCGGTTCATCACTTGTTATGCAAAATAGTATTGGTAGTATTGCCCCAATAACTTCAGGGACTGTGACAGTTGAAGATATTGAACGCGCCTGTAAAGCAGCAACCTTTGCCATTGCCGATACTGATTATGAAATTTTACATGTGTTTTCAACCAAGGAATCTGTCGTCAAACCAGGTGCTGCCCTTGAGGTAGAAGCTCACATAATATCGGCGCCGAAGGTAATTGTGCAAGGACTTACCCAGGCGCTTGCAGAAACTGGGCTTAAACTAAATGGCATTGTTGCTAATGGTATTGTGGCCGCAGAAGCGATGAGGAAAGAGCTACCTGAGCAGCTTAATAACTTTATTTTTATGGACATTGGGGCAGGTACTGCCGATGTTGTTATTTATGTTGGTGGTAAGCTTTGCTCTTCAGCCTCGTTACCCTTGGGCGGTGATTATATAACCAATGATTTGATGCAAGGATTGAGTGTTAACCGAGTCCATGCTGAAGAAATTAAGCGATATTATTCCCGGTTGTCTCCTGATTTGCATAATCAAGGAGTGGTTCTGGACTGTAATGATTATGGAACCACAGATAAGCATATTTCTTTTGATTTTTTATATGATATTATTGAAAGTAGAGTAGATGAAATTGTTGTTTTGCTGTATGAATCGGTTAAGCCGCTTCTGGACAAGTATCTAACCGTAAATGGACAAACTTTGGAGTGTATTTATTTGACAGGTGGCTCAGGGACAATGCCCAGTATGGGCTCTTGCATAGCCAAAGTGTTTCAGATACATACCGAAACGATTAAGCCAGCGCAATTGGCTGATGAATATGCACATTCAACTAATACTGTGTGTTATGGTATTATAAGCCATGGAGCCAAAATTTCTACGGGTGAGCCAGTTGCAGAAGGCTACAGCGCTTGGAATGTTTTTATCCGTAAGGCGAAAAAACTATTGAAATTTGATAGATGTTAAGGGAGGAAAACTTAGTAATGTTGGAATTTGACATGGACTTGGACCAGTTTGCTTCAATAAAAGTTATTGGTGTGGGCGGTGGTGGCAACAATGCAGTCAATCGCATGATTGGCGCTGGCTTGCAAGGCGTAGAATTTATCACTATAAATACAGATGCGCAGGCATTGATTGGTTCTGAAGCTAATTATCGTATTCAGATTGGTGAGAAATTAACTAAAGGCTTAGGAGCGGGTGCCAATCCTGATATTGGTGAGAAGGCCGCTCAAGAAAGCCGAGATGACATCATTAAGGTTCTTAAAGGATCGGACATGGTGTTTATTACAGCTGGTATGGGTGGCGGTACTGGCACAGGTGCGGCACCGATAGTAGCTGAGTGTGCCCGAGAAGTGGGAGCTTTAACGGTTGGGGTTGTTACTAAGCCTTTTTCTTTTGAGGGGCGTAAGCGTCAACTCCAAGCCGAACGGGGAATTGCCAAGCTTAAGGAAAAAGTAGATACGTTGATTACTATCCCTAATGATCGATTGTTACAAGTTGTGGATAAACGCACTCCGATCATGGAAGCATTCAAGATTGTTGATGATGTACTCCGTCAAGGCGTGCAAGGAATTTCTGATCTCATTGCCGTGCCGGCACTAATAAACCTTGACTTCGCCGATGTTAAGACTATCATGAGCGATGCTGGTTCAGCACTTATGGGTATTGGTTTTGGTACAGGGGATAACCGCGCAATTACGGCTGTTGAAGCGGCGATTAAGAGTCCACTCTTAGAAATGTCAATTGATGGCGCTAAAGGTGTATTACTTAATTTTACGGGCGGCCCTAATACTACATTGTTTGAAGTTAATGAGGCTGCTGATATTATTGCTAAAGCGGCTGATCCGGAAGCTACGATTATATTTGGTGCAACCATTGATGAAGCGTTTGAAGACCAAGTTCGGGTAACTGTCATTGCTACTGGCTTTGATCCCTTGCCATTGAAGGTAAGTGCAGGTAAAAGCGAAACTACAGTTATTGAACCGTTTAAAGGCCGGGATTTAGACATTCCAGCTTGGATGCGGCGGTAGACATATAGTAAATAAGGAATGTAACATAAAACCCGGCTCATTGTGAGCCGGGTTTTATGTCTATTTTTGAAATCAATGAAATGGCAAGAAGTTACATTTTATTAAAGGAATACTTAGTATAATTAGAATAACAATTTGATTCCAAGCATATAGTCTTATGTGTAAAATGTTTTCATGTATGAAATTTCAATCCAAGAAGGTATAGCCTGTGAGCATTTATGCTGATGTGGTATTGTTAATCAATTTTATTATGAATAGCATTATTTTAGTAGTAACAGCTTATGCTGCAGGCATTTCTTTTTGCTGGAAACGCTTGTTAATGACGGCTGTAGCGGGAGGCGTATATACATTAGTCGGTATCTTTCCGGAGATGGCTATATTTTATAGTATTCCCGGAAAGTTTTTAGCGTCTGTGGTGATTATTTTATTGGCTTTTGGCTATAGGTCAGTAAAGCTGACAGTAACACTTACCGGCATTTTTTTTATGGTATCTTTTATTTTAGGTGGGGCCTTGTTGGGCTGGATGTATTTTATTCAGACTGAAGCGCCTTATAGAGCTGGTACTACTATTAAACTTTCCTGGGGCAATTTAGTGGCAGGCAGTGTCATAGCCATAGTTCTCATCCTGCTGGTTGTCAAACGGCTGCTGGCCAGAATGTACCGGTATAAGACTTTTTATCAAGCCAGAATAGAATATGCTGGGCAATTGCAGGAGATTACAGGTATGATGGATACTGGCAATGGCCTCTATTCGCTGCTTGGGCGTAAACCGGTAGTTCTTCTGTCCCTACAATCGGCACTTCAACTACTGGGCCGACAGGTAGCAGTGTTCTTAACAGCTAATCGGCCAGATTCCTGGTTAGCTAATCTTGACAAGTGCCAGGATTCAGCTTGGTTAGCTAGGGTGGAGATTATTCCCTGCCAGTCTGTTGGCGGCTGCAATATGTTACTTGGTTTTAGACCAGATAGTATTACCGTGATGAGCAAGGTGGGCTCGTTTTATACCTCGGAAGTACTTATCGGCATTTACGATGGCACCTTTGCTGATGGTAGTGATTGTCAGGCACTCTTACATCCGGCGCTTATAACAGAAATTAATATGATCAAGGAGGAAAGTACATGCGAATTACCTGGCCAATAATTAAATTGTATATAAGGTTAAGAATCATATCATTACTTCAGGCGATTGGTTGGCTCAAGCCTGATGAAGTATTTTATGTCGGTAGCGCAGAAATTTTACCGCCACCTTTATCAAGTGATGAAGAGATATTTTTGCTTAACCGTTTGCAAAAAGGTGATAAATCTGTCAGAAGTGTATTCATTGAGCGTAATCTCCGGCTTGTCGTCTATATTGCCCGCAAATTTGAAAATACTGGCGTAAGTGTCGAAGATTTAGTTAGCATTGGTACGATTGGCCTAATCAAAGCAGTAAACACTTTTGATCCCATCAAAAAGATTAAACTAGCCACATATGCTTCACGATGTATTGAAAATGAAATTTTAATGTATTTACGCCGTAACAGTAAAACCCGGGCTGAAGTATCCTTTGACGAACCATTAAATATTGATTGGGATGGTAATGAACTGTTACTTTCTGATGTGTTAGGTACTGATAATGATATTATTTATAAGTCAGTGGAAGAAGAGGTTGATAAAACCCTGTTATACACAGCGATGAGCAAGTTGTCAGGGCGGGAACGAAGAATTATGGAACTACGGTTTGGCCTTATTGATGACGGTAATGAACGTACACAAAAAGAAGTAGCTGATATGCTGGGGATATCTCAGTCTTATATTTCACGATTGGAAAAGAGGATAATAAAGAGGCTGCGAAAAGAGATATCTCGCATGGAGTAAGGTTTTGTTAAATGCGTTTTCAGTCGCCCTTTCTTCGGGTGGGTCAGTTTCTTGTTTAGCCCACTCTCAGCCGTTTGGTTAAGGGTGGGCTTTTTTGTATTTTATTTAAAAAATAGGCAGGAATTTACAAATGTGTGTGTAATTTTATAAATAATAAATGTTGTTTGGGGGTGCTCAAGCTGCTAAATATACAAAATATTACACATCACAGTGATTTATTAAAACTTTCAAAAAATCAATTAATGGAAATTTGCACTGATTTAGATTTGCCGACAGATGGATATCAACCAGAACTTGCTTATAGTGTATGGGGGAGAATAAAAGGGAATATAGAACTCCAAACTAAAATATTAGAGCCTTGGAAGACAAAGTTACTCTGTGGTCGTACATCTGTTGTGTGGTTTCAGTTGGATATAGGTACGGCGAAAGGAATAAAAGAAACTCTTTTGAAACAGTGTGGTTTTAACCCATTTGAGTATGTTAAAATGCCACCTAAAGAGGAATTAACTAGTACGCCAATTCTAATTAGTGCTGCTAACGGCGATACTGATAATGAGTATTTTCTTAGGTTTATATATAAATCCGGGGTTACTAAAAATATTTATGGTAACGACATGCAATTAATACCTAACAGTAGTATTGTAACAATATATGTTAATGAAGAATTGAACTGTTTTGAAGTTCGATCTGAACCAGGAACAGCATCGAAAGTAGCTAAAAGTTTTGCGCGCTTGATTAACCGAGAAGTAGCTTTAGCACCGAGGAATATATTGGTTCCTTTCGGTTATAACGTAGAAACAATGGCGGATGCATTGGAAGGAAATTTAATAGAAGCTCTCTCAAAGCCAGAGTCATTGCTAGAAGATTTTACGGCGGAACAAACTGAAGCTATTGCAAAGGTTCTAACTGCGTTTGACGAATATCTTGCAGCAGAAGATGCTGATAGTCTAACTAATGAGCTAAAGGACGCTAAAATTTTATTTGGAGACGAATTGTTAAGTGTCCCGTTTGCTGCTTTGATACTATCGGGATTAGAAAAGGTATCTCTTGGCGTTGCGGGACGCGACTTAAGAGAATTGGCGTTATATGATTTTTTGAAACCACACTTACAGCATCAAGGCGGATTTATCCAGTTTGTAGTCCCAGAGGAAGGTATGCCGCAAAGTTATACAATAAAGGTCGGCCTGAAGAGTAACAGTGTGTACTTCGTTACGCCGGCGACAGAGGATGTTCTAAAATTTGTTCGTGAGCGTATCTTTTAGGCTTGACAAATGGTATAATTTATAGTAACAAATAGTATTTAAAAAAGGGGGTGACTGGGTATGGCTTTAGTTTGGAAGATAGATGAGGTTGTTAATGAAATTGCACTGTGGCCAATAAAGCGATTCTATCCTACATTGATTGCTAAGCGTACCGGCATTTCTCTTGATGCAGTATTTACTCGCCTTTTGGAATTAACAAAAGACCAGAAATTATGTGTAAAGTGGGAATTAAGATGTCCGGGAGATAACTGTGCGCGTACACTACTAGTTATTGATGAGAAAACTATTAAGCTTAGAGATGTCTTTTGTCAGTACTGCGGCCATGATTTTTGTGAAGAAGATGATGGTGATATATATGAATACATTTATCCTGTTTTTGAAGTCTGTAAAGATTACAAAGAATATCTAAGGAAAGTGAATCCCTCAATTAAAAAAAAACAGCCATTGATGATAGGCAAGAAGCATTTGAACTAAATGGTAACCAGCCAATATCAATCGCAAAAATACTTAATGGTGATACTGATAAACTCCCATCAGAAATTAATAAAGCAATATTGATAAATATTTATCAGTATTGCGATTTTGCGGAGGGATCATTTATGAAAACTAAAAATGATTTTGGTGGAGTAACTGTCACTGATAATCATGGCTCATTTGGGATTGGTTCTGATCAGACGATTATTAATGTAAATCAGGCAGCAGTTAAAGAATTATCAGCAAAACTGATTGAAGAAATAAAATCATCAGATATTCCAGACACAACTAAAAAGGATTTGAAAGAATCTATTAACGAAGTTAGTAAACAGGTTGAATCAGGTAGTCCTAATAAAATTACTTTAACTGGTATGTTAAGTGGAATCAATGCAGTAATCAGCACTATAAATAATTCCCAATCATTAATAGAATCATTTACAAAGTGGAAAGACTGTTTAATGCCTTTTGTTGGCAGTTGATTTATAAATTAATCGTAAAAACCGCATCTTCCGGGGTGCGGTTTTTTGTTTTGCGGTATATAGTTAGTCCCCTGGCGTGTGCTGGGGGTGGTGGCCCCCTTGCCTTAAAGAAATTGTGCCCCCATAAGAAGGTGGTACCCCGGCAACCCTCGTAATTCCCGTAACCCCCCGGCCTTTGCCGGAAAAAGCGTTCCGCAGGAGAAAAGCCGGGCGGTATTCCGTTAAAAAATCCGTACTGTTTGAGCGTGAACCGGTACCCCGATAATGGACACTATTAAAAAGTCCGTATCGGGTTTTTTGTATGTTCATAGAGCGAATAAATGTCTA
>NZ_LSLK01000078.1 GCF_002257705.1 Sporomusa silvacetica DSM 10669 | reverse complement strand
ACGTCAGACTGTGCGAAAACACCTCTAAGAAAAATCCATGAAATATCATATAAGTCCCGAATATCAAGGCTTCTATGATATAATAAAAGTATAGAGAAAAACTGCTTAGAGGTGGATTATGTCGCGCTATGTTACCAGTAATACGGATAGAAATCAAATCAATCTAATACCAGTATCGCTCGAAGAATTGATAAGCGAAGATAACCTAGCGCGCGTAATTGATATCTTTGCCGATAGTTTGGATTTTGCCAAAATGGAGTTTCAATATGCTAAGCCTAAAGCTACTGGACGCAAACCATACAATCCGGCCGATATGCTTAAATTGTACCTTTATGGTTATTTCAACGGCATTAGGACCTCACGTAAACTAGAAACCGAATGCAAAAGGAATATTGAATTAATGTGGCTACTGAAGGAGCTAAAACCCGATTATCGCACAATTGCCGACTTTCGCAAAGATAATATAACAGTTCTCAAACATGTTTTTACCCATTTTTTTCTGTTTTGTCATGAACTTGGCCTGTATGGTAAAGAAATGATCGCAATAGACGGCAGTAAATTCCGAGCCAATAATGCTCGGAAAAAGAATTTGACCAAGGGGAAAGTAACCAAGATGCTGGCACACTTTGAACAATCAGCCGAGCAATATTTAGAACTGCTAGAACATAGCGAAGATACCGATGAGACCACCGCTGTCACCTGTAGCAAAGAAGATTTGCAACTCAAATTGGCTAAAGCGACTCAGCGTATTAACGAATTAAGCCAACTCAAAGACCAGATCGAAGCGCAGGGCGAGATATCCTTGACTGATCCGGAGGCCAGACTTATGGGTGCGAATAACATGGGCTTTGATGTGGCATACAACATGCAAATAGCTGTTGATGCCAAGAACCACCTGATTGCTGCTGTCGATGTTACAAACAATCCGGCTGATCAAGGACAACTTTACCAGATGGCAAGTCAAGCCAAGCAAGAACTAGGTGCTACTGATATCACGGTACTTGCTGATAAAGGATACTATACGGGCGAATGCCTTAAGCAGTGTGAACAAAACCAAATCACGGCCATTGTATCTAAACAAAATCCTCCTTCAAGCACGGGAAATCCAGCCTATACTTTAGATAAATTCAAATATGATAAGGATAATGACTGGTATATCTGCCCACAAGAGCAAAGGCTCTACAATGTAAGTCGAGAAGATTCAAAAGACAAACTCTATCACAGCAAGGCCTGTAAAACCTGCGTACATAAAGAAGAATGCACTAAAAATAAACGAGGTCGTCAAATTATACGTGGAGAATATCACGAAGTTATGGCTCGTGCGGATGAGCGGCTAGCCCAAAACGTAGCACTTTATAAGCAGAGGCAGATGATAGTAGAGCATCCATTCGGCACAATAAAGCGCGCTATGGGCTACACGCACTTTTTGTTAAGGGGAATTGAAAAGGTAAGGGGTGAGGCGGTTATGCATTGTTTAATGTATAACCTAAAACGCGTGCTCAAATTACTGGGGCCAGAGAACCTCATAACGTCAATTAGAAGGATAGCGGCACTTCCTGTATAGGACATGCCGCTATTTTTGATTATTTCTGCATTAGTCTGCCTATATGGGCTGACAGCTCAGTGTTGTCGCACAGTCTGACGT
>NZ_LSLK01000077.1 GCF_002257705.1 Sporomusa silvacetica DSM 10669 | reverse complement strand
AAAGTGACATCAGTCGCATTGATGTTCACAGCCTTTAGGTTCACATTCCCTGCGGTAGCTTTGATAGTGACATTGCCGCCTGCGGTAATGTTAGACATGTTAACTGTTTCCACATGTGTATTCTGCTTAGAAGTTATTTTAGTGCTACCGATGCTGACGTTGATGGAAAAGCCATCTGCCGGATTCCCTTTAAGATTGTTTCCGAGAGTTTTTAGATCCTTTACTGCCTTGGTTTCATAGAGAACTTTGAGGCGTTCATCTTTGACCTCGCCTGCCCGTTCCAAGTTGCCTGCTAAATCGGATACGGTATTCACTACTCCGCCGCCCAAGGATACACTCAGTCCGCTTTGCTTGAATTCGTATTTGTACTGACTATCATAGGTGTTGATGGTGTTGTCTATGGTAACGTCTTTGCTGGTAATGTTGGTGTCCTTGCCGCTGACAAAGGTGCTGCCTTGGCTATTTACCTTGTTGACTGCAGTAACTGAAACATTACCATTGATTGATCCTATGGTACTGCCGATTTCACCTAGGACTTGTTCATTAAGTGTTGATGTTTTGGTTTGCGTGCCGATGGTGAATCCAAGGCCGCCGCCACTGAATAAACCGGATTTCTTGGTGCGAGAATAGTGTTCTTCTTTTCCGGTTTCCTGCGCGGAAACTATATTGACATCGTTATCCGCTTTTAGATTGACATCATTGGTAGCAACAATGTTGCTCCCTTTAATACTTAGGTCTTGCCCCGAGATAATGTCGACCGAGCCACCAGAAATAGTACTGCCCTTAACCTCGTTGACCAAAGAATAGTCTCTTGTATCTTTGGTTTTCGAGGATAAGAATCTACTTTTTTTCTTATGGGTTTGCACGAGCGACTCATGTTTCTCGGTTAGTTCCTGAACGGTTACATCCTTATCCGCGTCAATACTAATCTTGCCGTCGACGCTATAGATAGTGCTGCCTGCGATAGTGATATTGCCACTACTATTACTATTTTTTGTGTTAACCGCCGTAAGGTTGACATTGCCGCCTGCCTTCAGGGTGCTGCCAATAACTGTTTCATCGTCGGTGCTGGTTCTCTTCCAGTTTTTGCTTGTTCCTACCTTTTTATCAAGTATCTCTTCATCTTTGACCGCGGTAATATTAATATTGCCGGATAAGGAATTAAGTGTAAGGTTCTGCCCTGCATCTACCTGAACACTAGTTAGATTGGCATCCTGCTGGCTTATCATAGTTATATTGCCGCCAGCTTTTATGCTGCTAGTTATATTGGTAGTTGTATCTTTTAGATAATCTTTAGCGGTAGTATGATCATTTGTGGCAACAGCACTGATGTTTATGTTGCGACCAGCATCGAGCGTTATATTATCTCCTGCCGATAATTTCCCGCCGGTGATGATTACATCCCGTTTCGCGTCAAGGGCTACATTTCCGGTAGCACTAATTTCTGCAGTTTGCCCAGCCATTGTTCTGATGTTATTTGCATAATTTAAATTTTCCCCAGTTTTGGCTACATAGGTGGTCGTCTCATTCTTAATATCACGACCAGCAACAAGTTTGACTGATCCTCCAGTTATTTTGCTGTTCTGGTTGAGTATATCCTGATCGGTTGTAATCTGGACATTATCCGCGGTAATTATCGCCCCATTTGACCGCAGACTGTTGGTTTGATTGGGAGCAAGGTAGACTACCGGCACAAGTACTTTTTGACCCTGAACCTCTTGCTCCACCATCCATACCATATTGGAAGTGAGCTGCGCCATCTGTGCAGCCGTTAGAGCTACACCTAGCTGCAGGTTGAACTGTTTAGCATAGGTCGTACCGTTATTCATCAGTGCTTTGTATTCATCCTCGGCAGAAGAATAATCACTGAGTAACTGTTTCCCTGTCAACTGACTAATTTGATCGCGGATCAGTTTCTGCTGGTAGAATCCATCACCGATCTGCTTCATTGTTTTTGCCGGATCTAACCCCAGTCGTTGCAACATATAGTCACTGGTAATAAAGTTATTATAATTGGTAAATCGAGAATCAGTTTCTACTAAATAGTGACTACTCGGTTCTGTGTGGATAGTATAGAGGCCATTGGAGGGTAGGGTAATATTCATGCTCTCTTTGTTCGGTACAACAGATACATTGCTATGTTGCCCAGATTCTCCTACCGTTGCCTGGTTATTCACAGGCGTACTACTCGGGCTCACTGTAGAACCCCCGCTCTGCCCCAGGGCTGTACTGCCTTGTAAAGTGGTATTTTTCCCTGATTCTGCATGAATATTGGCGAGAGTGCTATGCTGACCGGATTCTCCTACTGTTGCCTGGTTATTCACAGGCGTACTACTCGGGCTCACTGTAGAACCCCCGCTCTGTCCCAGGGCTGTACTGCCTTGTAAAGTGGTATTTTTCCCTGATTCTGCATGAATATTGGCGAGTGTACTATGCTGACCGGATTCTCCTACTGTTGCCTGGTTATTCACAGGCGTACTACTCGGGCTCACTGTAGAACCCCCGCTCTGCCTCAGGGCTGTACTGCCTTGTAAAGTGGTATTTTTCCCTGATTCTGCATGAATATTGGCGAGTGTACTATGTTGCCCGAATTCTCCTACTGCTGCCTGGTTATTCACAGGCGTACTACTCGGGCTCACAGTAGAACCCTCGCTCTGCCCCAGGGCTGTACTGCCTTGTAAAGTGGTATTTTTCCCTGATTCTGCATGAATATTGGCGAGAGTGCTATTTTGCCCCAATTCTCCTACTGTTGCCTGGTTATTCACAGGCGTACTACTCGGGCTCACTGTAGAACCCCCGCTCTGTCCCAGGGCTGTACTGCCTTGTAAAGTGGTATTTTTCCCTGATTCTGCATGAATATTGGCGAGTGTACTATGCTGACCGGATTCTCCTACTGTTGCCTGGTTATTCACAGGCGTACTACTCGGGCTCACTG
>NZ_LSLK01000076.1 GCF_002257705.1 Sporomusa silvacetica DSM 10669 | reverse complement strand
GTGTTGCGGAAATATCAAGAAAGACCTAAAACTTTCTGACAGGACTTACACTTGCCAAGAGTGCGGATTAGTAATAGACCGCGATTTGAACGCTAGTATAAATCTTGCGAATGCCAAAATATACAAGATAGCATAATCAAGCTATTGTATATGTGTACCGATGGCTAGTCGGGAATTTACGCCTGCGGAGTGTTATATAAACGGTGGTAGCTTCGGCAAAACCGGACACGATGAAACAGTAATTTTCTTAACATGGATATATTTGTCTATGTTTTAAGTAGCAGAGACTGGATTATGATATTTCTTATCTGGAAAAGCCTGTTGCATCGCCGGCTGCAAAGCATTGCTATTATTGTTTCTATTGCTGTTGGGGTAGCTATCGTCTTTAGTATTGGGGCTATGTATAACGGAGTTTCGTCAGGTATGGAGCTTTCTAAACAGCGTATGGGAGCAGATATTGTTATTGTACCATACGGGGTGACACTTGAACCCAGTTTGCTCTTATTTGGCGGGGCAACTGCCAATTCGTATATGCCAAAATCGTATGTAGAGGGTGTGCGAAATGTTCCCGGAGTGCGTACGGTTACACCACAGTTTTATACGCACTCCTTGACCGCAGACTGCCATGATATTGGGACTCAAAATCGAATGATTGGTTATGATTCGACTAATGACTGGATTATCGCGCCCTGGCTGAAGAAAGTACACAAAACAGAGCTCACTGATGACGAGGTTATCTTAGGGGCGAAAGTACCTACTTGGACCCAGAATAAAATATCGATTTTAGGCAAGTGGTACAATATTGTTACAGTAGCCGAAGAAACAGGGACAACGCTGGATTATTCTTTGCTTGTCAGTATGAATGAGGCCAGACGGGTAGTTGCCAGGGATACTTCACTCAAACAAGTTTGGGCCAAACAGGGACCGCCGTCTGAACTGATTTCAACCATTTTGGTGCAGGTCGATGAGGGCGCAGATATCAATACAGTGGTAACTGATATTCAAAATGTTGGCTTTATGAAGCCGATTGTAGCCGCAGAGGTTAAAAAACGTATTGCTGACCAGTTTACTGTGTTTGTATTCCTCATTGGTGGGGTTGGTTTATTGGCAATATTGACGTCCTTATTGCAGCTTTTTTCCCGGTTTTATACATTGACGTGGGAACGACAGGCGGAATGGGGGCTTTACCTGGCTTTTGGTGCTACCGGGCGGGACATTAGCGCAGTTATTGTTGGTGAAGCAGCGGCAGTATCCTTGACAGGATCAATTGCCGGTCTTCTGCTTGGTGGTGGCTTGTATAAAGGAAGCCTGCAACTACTGGAAGCTTATCAATCATTTCCTTTTGTGCAGCCATCCTGGGAGGTTATTGCTGCTATGGCCTTCGGTATTACGGTACTATTCACCGGGTTAGGAGCTGTAGCTGCCTGGCTGCCAGCTTATCGGGGAAGCCGCATTGATCCAAGTGTTATCATGACCAGAGGCGAATTTGACTGAAGGAGAAAGAACTGGAAATAAAGGAGAGCTTCCCTAAGCTTAGTTTAGGAAAGCTCTCCTTTGATTTGCCTTTGCCGTTAATGTGCGTGGCATACAGCAATCCACTGCTTTTTTTGGTTTAGTAACCACTCCGTCACCAGCGCTGTAAGTTCATCATGTTTGCCGGTAAAGACATGGTCTGCCTGGATACGGGCAATTTCTTTTTCGCCTTGGTAGCGATCATATAATCGTTCTGAACCTGACGGTGGGACAACGATGTCTTGCTGGCCATGGACAATGAGTAGGGGGGAACGGTGGGACTCGATTTGTGTTAATGGTTCATAGTGGTTTTCCAGCAAATCATTAACAAAGTTGGGACTAAGGCTAAACCCTTTGCCCAAAAAGTTGGCGATTGTTTGGCCTGCAATTGATTGCTGCCATAGCTCAGGTCCTAATATGATATTTTGAAAATTTTCGATAGGTTGAGTTACCGGAGCTAACGCTACCCGGCCAGCAATGGCATCATCATCATGACTAAGAACAATTAGGCCGCCAAGGCTATGACCTAGCAAGTACACCGGCAATCCTTCAAATTCCGGGAGGTTTTTCACCCACTGGATGACATTGTGCAAATCTTCCTGCCAGTTTTTTATGGTTGTGTCATCAACAAAATCCCCCTCGCTTTCACCTGAACCGGTAAAGTCAAAACGTACTGCGATGAGACCAGCTGCTTCAAGGGCATTTGCCACATGGAGCATTAACTGATTGGAACCGACTTTTTCGCTGGTAAAACCATGGCAGCAGATGACAACCGGAGTTTGCGTTACAGTAAAGCTATGGGCCTGAATCATGGCGGAGAGCTTGCGGCCTTGGCTAAGTATCCATTCATGTTGTTTCATAATATATTTCTCCTCCTTAAAAATAAGATAAGACCCAAAAACAACTATGCGTTGTTTTTTGGGCCTTTAGTTTATCTAATCAGCTTAAATATTAAATTATAATTTATTATACCAGGTTTTTGGGGGGTTGTAAAGTCCACCTGCTCGAAAGATAATGGGGATATCTAAAAGCTGTAACTGGTTTTCAGCCAGATAGTACGTCCTGGTTCATTTACCCGTACGGTAACAGGCAAACCAAGATTAGCCATAGATGAGCTCACAGACTTGCTGATAAATTCGGCATAGGTTTTATCAAATATATTGTCTACACCAGCGCTGATTAGCAGGTTTTTGGTAGGTTGGTAGGATAAATTTGAGGATAAAATGCCAAAACCAGCAGAGGGACCAATATCAAACCCTATTTCATTGCCGCTGTCTACAGCAACGCGCTTTTGTGCAGCAACACCTCGCCAGAGGAGTCCGGCACCAAACTTATCTTTGGTATAATTCAGGCTTAGGGTAGCTTCCAGTGGTGCTATCTGCGGCAAAGGACCGCCACTGGTATCATTTTTACCGCGTACATAGGCTAATGTGGCGATGGCATTCCAGTTGTCGGACAGCGAATAGGTGACCTGGCCTTCGCCGCCGTATAATGTTGCATTACTATTAGTACCCGATGTTTTATTGGTTGTTTTATTGTTCATTAACAGAATAAAATCGTCAATTTTGGAATAGAACAGCGACAGGCTGGATTTTAATTTGCCTGATTGATAAACCAAGCCAGTATCAAATTGTGTATTTTTTTCCGGTTTTAGTGAAAATGTTTTGTTTCTTTCCCACCAGTCGGCTGGTCGTTCGGCATGACCGATGCCAAAATAGGTCGTGAGGGGGGAAGTTGTTGAATCATGCTCGTAGCGTACAAAAGCACCATAGGTTTTATTACTGTCACTGGCAAGGCTACTGGGATTTTCATTTTTAACATCAAGCGAATCCATTCGTAACCCGCCTTTCAGCCGTGAGTGTTTGTCAATACTATGAATAATATCACCGAATATACCAACGTTTTCAAAGGTCATATCCGGTGTGCGGGTCTTGGATTCATAACTTTTTCCGCCACTGCGACTGGTATGTTCATTTTTCTGGTAATCAATGCCGACAATTGCAGTTGTGCTTGGGTTCAGCGTCAAATCGACCGCCAATCGGGCGCCTGTTGTTGTGCGGTCAGGGTTACTGGCCATGGCCATACCACTAGGCGTCCGGAATGAATAATTGTCCATGACATGATCGATGTAGTTGTGATAGGCATTAAAGGTAATACGGTTTAGGTGAGAGGAGAGATTGTTTTTTTCAAATTTGAAACTATAATCGTTGCGGTCAAACTTTGAACCGTCCATTGCTCGGTCGGCATATGCGGCCTTAGCTTTGCTGGTATCTGCTGTAATTTCATAGAGTGTGTTGACATCCGGGGTATAACCGAATATTCCTGTTAGGCTGTTACGGGTGTAAAAGGAATGGACTTTATTACCGCTACCATCTGAATAATCATCTGCATGAGAACGGGATCTGATGATTCGTACATAACCTTTAGTATCGCCGGATGTTATATCCAAAAGTTCATCATTTCGGCCATTACTGCCTGTCAACAAGCTGCTGTAGACGCGCGCTCCAGGCTTTTGAAAACGGGGTGTAATCCGTTCAAATAGTACGGTTCCCGCAATATTGCCACCACCATATAGTACGGTTTCCGGCCCTTTTAACACGGTAATCTTACTGTAGGATTCAGGAAAAATGTACGCAGTGGGGGGATCCATCCGTCCGCCGCAGCCTCCCTGCAGGTAAGTCCCGTCAAGTAAGATGTTGAGACGTGTGCCGCCTAGGCTCCGGAAGGTGGGGTCAGTACCTGAACCACCTTTACGTACGGCAGAAAATCCGGGAATGTTTTTTAGGTAACCGCCGCCGTCATTGGCCGGAACCGGTTGACGGGGCAATTTGGGATCTGTTTCCACAGTCAGTGTATCTGTTTCGGCAGGAGCGGTGACTACAATTTCTTCAAAGGTAAAGGTTTTTTCCGTTTCTTTTTTTCCTTCTTCGGCGGCCAGGGCAATTGCATTGTCTACGGGAGTGGATAATAAAAATAAAACAAAAAATATAAAAGTGCTCATTTTGTTCATGTAAATGATCCTCCTGTTTGAGATTTTGGTAATAGACTCGCTAAAAAGTGGTATTGATAACCTCCTTGCGTATGGTAGTTTTGCGGTTGAAAAATTAAAAGGCCGGATTTGTCGATAGACAAATCCGGCCTTCAGTTAAACTAATCAACCAGAATTAGAAGTAGTATAAAGTTGATAACTTACAAGGTAGTATAGTTAATTGTATATTTATAATATCACAAAGACAAGGGGGTGTGTCTACTGTCCAAAAGTACTATTATTTGTCGCTGAAAGTACTATAGCTTACTAAACCACAGATGGCAATGCAGTGGTTAGATGACAATATTTGTAGTATCAGGGTTGACAAATTTGGCATTTGCCAGTACATTCAAAATAACAATGCCACGTAATGGGAACTAAAAGCAATAGACAGTTTATTGGAGTGAGTTATGGATATACGAAAAATGAAATGGATTTCGGCGTTGATAGCAGCCATATTTATTGGTGCCTTCGAATTCATAAGACATCAGTTTTTGCATGTAATTTCTATGGAGTGGGGCAATGTTTTGGTTGCCGCAGTAACTGGAGTACTGGTTTTTTTATACTTTCATGGTATTTTTGCTTTGCTTGAGAATCTCTACGGCAAGCTACAAAAAGAAAAGGAAGAAACCGCAGTTTTGCAGGAACGCTATAGAATTGCCCGTGAAATTCATGACAGTGTGGCGCAGGCATTATTTTATATGAATATCAAAATGGTGGAGATTGAAACAGCTCTGCGTCAGCGACAGGAACCGTGGGTTGCGATAGGGGAAGTAAAAGAGGCCATTAGATTGACAGATACCGATATACGACAGCATATTTTTGTTTTACAGAAGGTTCCAGCAGAGAAGATAGATTTGCCGGAAGTTATCAGGCAATATATTGCCGATTATCAGGAAGATAGCGGCATAAAAGTTGATTTGAGTGTAGCAGACAATGCAGGCGACAGCCTAAGTTTACAGGTTAAAAATAAATTGTTTCGCATATTACAGGAACTTCTGCAGAACATTCGTAAACATGCAGGCGCCAGGCACGTGCATGTCAGTCTGAAAAGGTCAGAAGGTCAGCTTTTCATGATCGTGCGCGATAATGGCAAAGGCTTGCCGGTAGATAGTATAAAGAAACAAGGCTTGTCCTTTGGTTTAAAAATTTTGGAGGATGATATTAGCGGCATTGGTGGTCAGTTAAAACTGGAGAGTTTCCCAGGTCAGGGGACGACAGCTACGATTAGTTTGGATGTGAAGGGGAAGACGCTCTATGAGCATTAAAGTATTGGTTGTGGATGATCATCTGTTATCGCGCAAAGGGATTGTCAGTATTCTTTCAACTCACCCGATGTTTGACATTGCCGGGGAAGCGACAGACGGACAGGAAGCTCTGGAAAAGGCCAGGATACTTATGCCTGATATTATTTTAATGGATATTAATATGCCTGGTATCGACGGCTTGGAAGCCACTAGGCTGATTAAAGAAGAAATGCCGTATGTAAAAATTGTTATTTTAAGCGTGTCTGACGATGTGCAGGATTTTTTCGAAGCCATCAAAAAGGGTGCCCAAGGGTATCTTTTAAAGAACATGGAACCAGAATACTGGATAGATTATATTATCAGCATTGTACAAGGAGAAGCTCCTATCTCCCGGGCGCTGGCGACTAAGATATTACAGGAATTTTCTATTCCAAGGGCTAATATGTTAAGTAATAAGGTGTCAGAACGGGAACTAGAAGTCCTGCAATTGGTTAGCCAGGGGATGAGCAATAAGGAAATCGGAGAAAAATTGTGTATTAGTGAAAGTACAGTCAAAAACCATCTGCGGAATATTATGGACAAGCTTCATTTGCAGAATCGAATGCAGCTAATTGCATTTGCCTATAAGAATGGTTTAATCTCTTTCTAGATAAGTGAATAGATGAAATAAAACTCTAAAAACAAGCAAGCATAATGTTCGCCTTTGCGAAGTTATGCTTGCTTGTTTTTCGTAAACAGTATGTTGCTTTCGAACAACTTATTCGTCTTCGTCCTTGCAGCAGCATTTCTTTTTCAGTGGTTTAGTTTGGTCAGTATCAGCATCTGTGTTAGCTGCATACGCAGCAATGGTGGGAGAAGGCGGACTGATTGCCGTTGTCGGGGCAGGTGATGCAGTAGTAACAGCACTGGTAAAAGTGAACATAGCAACTAGCAACCCCAGAAAAGTGATTTTTCTAGTCATAGAACGGTATCCTCCTTCCTTTATATAGACTGATTGACGGCCTGGGCAATTCGCTTCAGTCCTTCCGCTAACAGCGGGCGCGGGCAACCAAAATTAAGGCGCATAAAACCAGTACCTTGATGACCAAAGGTTACGCCGTCATTAAGCCCAACCCTTGCCTTTTTCGCAAAGAATTGGACAAGCTCTTGTTGGGAAAGTTTTAAATTGCGGCAATCCAGCCAGGCTAAATAGGTACCTTGTGGTTTGTCAACTTTAATTGATGGGATATTGGCAGCAATATATTCTGTCAGATACTGGGCGTTGTCTTCAAGGTAGACTAACAACTCATCAAGCCACGGCGCCCCATGGCGGTAAGCAGCTTCCAGAGCGGTGATACCAAATACATTGCTTTTGCTGATGCCCAATTGCTGGACAGTTTGAGAAAATTGACTGCGTAATTTGCTATTCGGAATAATAGCAATCGAGGTATATAAGCCAGCGGTGTTAAAAGTTTTGCTGGGGGCGGTAAGCGTGATTATTTTGTCGTCACTGTCAGTGTCTAAGGAAGCCAGCGGTATATACTGATGGCCGGTATACACTAAATCGCCGTGAATTTCGTCTGTCAGCAGCAATACATTGTTTTCCAGGCAGATTTTTACCAGCTTGGTTAGCTCTGAGCGCGACCAAACCCGGCCAACTGGATTATGCGGGTTGCATAAAATAAGCATTTTGGCTTCGCGGGCTTTTTCTGCCAAGTCATCAAAATCTATGTAATAGTTGCCATCTTCATAAACTAAAGGGTTTTCCAGCACGATGCGGTCCTGGTTGTGTACACTGGAAAAGAAGGGGGGATAAACCGGGGGTTGGATAATAACTTTATCTCCCGGCTTAGTAAAGGTCTGCACTGCCAAGGTTATAGCAGTTACCACTCCAGGAGTACTTACCATCCATTCAGGATTGGTTTTCCAGTTATGCCGTTTATCCAGCCAGTCAGTTACGGCATCATAGGCATAGGAATGGGGAGATGGGTAACCGAAAACGCCATGCTGAACCCGGGCGGCGAGAGCTTCGTTTACGGCCGGAGGCGAAGGGAAATCCATGTCAGCTACCCAGAAGGGCAGTACATCCTTGGAACCAAAGAGGGCAGGAGCGTCATCCCATTTGGTACTGCCGCTGTTGTGACGCGCAATCACAGTGTCAAATTTGTCAATTTTGGAGTTAGTCATCATATCACCCTTATTCATGAAAAGTAAGTCAATCGCAAAATACTGGTATACAAGGTACAGAAAAAGGCTAAAGTACGTCTGGTGGAGACGGTACTTTAGCCTTCAGGAACTCTGATCAGCTAAATGAAAAGCTAACAATATATAATTACAGACTAACATTCATAAAGAAACTTGTCAAGACATTATATAAAATCTATAATTAAAAAATTTCAGAAGTACCTTGCATTTTTTGCAAGTCGAGATTATAATAAAGCTCAAGTTAATTTTTAAAAAATAAATAAGACTGATTGGTGGATAAACCGAAGGTCAGAATAACAGTTCTGTGGAGCTGTCATTCTGACCTTTCTTTGTTTTCTAACAATCTGGGAGGAGTAGCACATGAGTAAAAAAATTAAACAAATTGCTATTTATGGTAAAGGAGGGATTGGTAAATCAACCACAACTTCTAACATTAGTGCAGCATTATCAAAATTAGGATATAAGGTAATGCAGTTTGGTTGTGATCCGAAAGCTGATTCTACCAATACACTGCGCGACGGCTCATATATTCCGACAGTACTTGATACGTTGCGTGAAAAAAACAAGGTACAACCTGAAGATGTTATTTATCAAGGTTTTAATGGTGTGTACTGCGTGGAAGCAGGCGGGCCGGCTCCAGGTGTTGGTTGCGCCGGACGGGGAATTATTACAGCCGTACAGCTTTTAAAACAATTAAAAGTATATGAAGAACTGGATCTGGACGTTATTATTTATGATGTTTTGGGCGACGTGGTGTGCGGGGGGTTTGCCGTACCAATTCGCGAGGGCATTGCTGAGCATGTATTTACCGTATCGTCGGCTGACTTTATGGCCATTTATGCGGCGAATAATCTATTCAAAGGTATTAAGAAATACTCCAACTCGGGTGGAGCGCTGTTGGGTGGTTTAATTGCTAATTCGATCAATGCTCCCTATGCAAAAGAGATTGTCGATGACTTTGTGCAACGGACGCAAACGCGGGTGATAGAGTATGTTCCCCGCTCAGTAACAGTGACTCAGGCCGAGCTTCAGGGAAAAACAACCATAGAGGCTGCGCCTAATTCAGAGCAGGCTAAAATCTATAGCCGGTTGGCCAAGAAAGTAATAGAAACGACGGAATCCAAAGTTCCAGCGCCGCTGGAAACAGCTGAATTACGCGAGTGGGCATCCACATGGGCCGATCAACTGCTGGCTATTGAAACGGGTGAGGTTCGAAGTGCTGCGGCTGGTATCTAAAGGATTTTGAGAACGAGGTGAATAGTATGGGCTGCGTATGCTCTGGCACACTAAGTGCTGATACTCTGGAAAAAACCAATAAGCATCCCTGCTACTCTGCGGATGCTCATCATAAATATGCCCGGATGCATTTGCCAGTAGCTCCCGGGTGCAATGTCCAATGTAATTATTGCAATCGGAAGTTCGACTGCGTAAACGAGAGCCGTCCGGGTGTTACTAGCGAGGTGTTGACACCTGCTCTTGCCAGCGATAAATTTGTCTGGGTGAAAGGCGAAATTGAGCACCTTAGTGTAGTTGGCATTGCCGGACCAGGTGATGCGCTGGCTGACTGGCCGTCTACTAAGCAGACGATTGAAAATATCAAAGCCATTGACCAAACAATTACTTTTTGCTTATCGACTAATGGATTATTGCTGCCAAAATATGCTTCTGAAATTGTGGCCTTAGGCATTAGGCATGTCACTGTGACTGTTAACACCTTAGATCCGGCTATCGGTGCCAAAATTTATAAGTTTGTGTCTTATCAGGGTAAGCACTATGTAGGTTCTCAGGCCGCAGAGTTGTTGTTAGTCAATCAATTGGCAGGTATTGAGTACTTAGTGCAGCATGGGGTATTAGTTAAAATCAATATCGTTATGATTAAGGGAATTAATGACAGGGATATACCGGCGGTAGTCAAAAAGGTAAAGGCGTTAGGGGTATTTGTAACCAATATTATGCCGCTTATCCCTGCGCCTGGCAGCGCCTTCGAACATTTGCCCCAGACCAGCATGAAAGAACTTAATGCGCTAAGGGATGTTTGTCAGCTGGATATTCATCAGATGCGCCACTGCCAGCAGTGCCGGGCTGATGCCATCGGGCTGCTGCACGAAGATCGTTCTCAGGAATTTCGTATGTGCAACCATGTGCCTGATGGTAAGACTAAGGAATCTGAACCTAAGCAGGTATATCAGATTGCCGTGACATCAAAATATGGGAAAATGGTTGACCAGCATTTTGGCCATGCGACTCAATTACTTATTTTTCAAGGCGATGGGCAGGACTTTCAGCTCCGTGAGACCAGGAACGTAGGTCAGTATTGTGCTGGTATGGCAGAATGTGATGTAGAGGATATGGCTTCTGGGCGGGATAAGATCATTGAGGCATTACAGGATTGTAATGCGGTGCTAACCATGCGCATCGGCTATCATGCTAAAGAACAGTTGCGCAATAAGGGAATTTATATCTCGGAATACTGCGATACCGTAGAAAATGGTCTTCGTTATACCGCAAGTCAAATTGCAGAGTTGCCACTAGGGCAAGCTAGTGGGTATAAATAAGTGAGTCGTGCTTCCGAAAGAGTATTTTTTCGGAAACACGGCATAAAGTTCGCGACTAAGCAAGGGGGGGAATGTAGGTTTAAATCAAAACTTGAGTCCATGAACACCTGGCTAGCTGAAAGCTGGAGGCTGTTTTCCATTTAACGTGGAAGACAGCCTTTTACTATATATATAAATAAATAGAAGGAAGCCGCCCTCCCCGACCAAGAGTTGAGCGACTTTCTACCCGGCACACCTCATGAGAGAGGTCTACCTTGCTATAAGTATAGCATTGTATAACCTCTTCATGCAAGGTGCGGCATGAAGGAGGTTTTTTTTATGCCTATCAAAGTAAGCTAAGTACGTTTATCCGAATTAACACTATGAGGAGGAAGAAATTTTGAAAAAGTCAATTTTAATTTTATTCTCGGTTTTATTGATAATGAGTAGTATTGGTACGGCCTTGGCAGTAGCCGATTTTTCAGATGTACCTGCCAGGCACTGGGCATATGACGCTGTAAAAAAACTACAACAGGAAGGTTTAGTTGATGGATACGGTGACGGTACATTTGGTGGCGATAAACCTTTGACACGATATGAGTTTGCCGTAGTGACTGCGCGCGGGCTGCAAAATTATACTAAGGCCAGTGCTCAGCAGAAAGTGCTGCTTGATAAGCTTTCAGTAGAATTTGCCACTGAACTCAACAATATTGGTGTCCGCTTAAATAAGTTAGAGAAAAACCAACCCAATCTTAAATTTAGCGGAATTGCTGAAGTGCGTTATACATCTCAAGATAACAATGGTACTGTTGCTTCTAGTGTAGGCGGTGCCTACCGGCTCAGGTTAAATGGTGTGGCTAAAGTTGATAATAATACTAGTCTTGGTTTGCGCGTGACCTCAGGGGTTACAAAAGCAGGTACCAAATATAAATATGCTGGTGCAACTTTTACTGGTTTTGGATCGACTTCAGCGGCTGATGATAACAAAAATACCGTTACGCTGGATAGGGTCTTCCTGACTAGTACTATTGGTGCCCTTAAGACTACCATTGGTGCTCAAGAACTGAAATTGGGTACTACAGCTTTCATCGTAGATAATGGTTATACCAGTTTTGATGGTGCAAAGTTTGAGACTAAATTTGGCGACATTAATCTTGTCGGCAATTGGGGCAGGCAGCAAAAGAATGGAGCTGTAGCGGCAGGTTATAAAATTGGCACAAACGGCACCATTGTATCTACTGCTGCCATTCCAGCTACAACCATTGACGTAGCCTCTTTAGAAGCTTCTACAAAGAATGGTAAACTTATTTACGGAGCTGGCTATGCTACTCTTAAAGACCAGGGCGACGTACATACCACTTTGGCAGAATATCTATATGGTAATGCTAAATATGTATTTAATACTAATTTTTCGCTTGCTGGCGAGTATGTCCAAAACCAGCAATTTGATACAGATAAAAACGCCTGGACCGCAATTGCTATTATTGGTGACCAAGCCATTGTAAAACGTGGTCAGAAAAATCTGGTTGTTCAATATTATAATGTTGGAAAAAACTCTATTAGCAGACTGACTTCCTATAATTTGCAAAACAAGGCTAAGAGTAGTGAGACAGAAGCATTTTCAGACGTAAGAAATTTAAAAGGAGTGAATATTACTTATAACTATGGATTTAGTCCAAATCTGTCAGCCTATGTAGCCTATCAAAAATTGACTGATAAAGAGGCTACTGCTGCTGATGACAGAGGTTATCAATATTACCGCATCGCGGTAGTTTCCAAATTTTAAGGCACTAAACCATTTTAGCTGCTAATTTTAAAATATATGAGAATTTGAGTGAAAAGTATATTGACAAATGTTCACCAGGAAGTATAATTATAACTACTAGATATACTAAGAATGAATAGCTGATCAGAGAGACTGAAGGCTAGGGTATTATCCGTGAGGATATGCCTTGGCCTTTTTTATTTGCTTTGAAGGTCTGGTGGCAATGGATTCGTTGATACTATCGAATTGGTGTTAAAAAATAAAGAGTTGGCTGATCAGTCGAGCATACTGAAGGCAAAGATTATCCTAATCAGGAATGTATCTTTGCCTTTTTACTTACGAAAATTCATGATATTTTTCTAGCAAAGTAAGCGTTCGTTTGCTGAGTACTGCTTAATTTTTATCCAGAGGGAAAGATTAATTTTCCCTAGATAGAATGACTAAGGCTTCTGCCGGCGTCCGAAAGGACTTGACACAAGCCAAGTCCTTTCGTATCTAATGACAAAATATAAGGGGATGTTTGCTATGTCTAAAATTGCCAACAGTATCATTGCGTTAATCGGCGGTACACCTTTACTTCGTCTGAATAAAGTAACTGAGGGGACTCAGGCTGAGGTGGTGGTTAAACTAGAGTCATTTAACCCCGGCGGCAGTATTAAAGATCGCATCGGTTTTAGTATGCTCAAAGATGCCGAAGAAAAGGGACTAATCAATAAAGATACGGTAATTATTGAGCCTACCAGTGGTAATACAGGTATTGCCTTGGCTTTTATTGCTGCAGCCAAAGGGTATCGTCTAATCCTGACTATGCCGGAAACCATGAGTGTGGAGCGGCGCAGCCTGCTAAAGGCGTATGGTGCGGAATTGGTTTTGACCCCTGGCGCAGCAGGCATGAAGGGGGCAGTATTAAAAGCAGAAGAGCTAGCTGCTGTAACACCAAATTCATTTATTCCCCAACAGTTTAACAATCCGGCTAATCCTGAGATTCACCGGGCAATTACTGCCGAAGAAATATGGCAGGATACCGATGGCAAGGTAGATGTTATTGTTGGTGGTGTCGGTACAGGCGGCACGATTACTGGTGTTGGCGAAGTACTTAAAAAACGTAATCCCAACATCCAGGTGGTGGCAGTGGAGCCTTTCGATTCCCCCGTTCTTTCCGGCGGTCAGTCTGGTTCTCATAAAATTCAGGGAATTGGGGCTGGTTTCGTTCCCAATGTGCTGAATTTGGATATTGTTGACGAAATCTTTAAAGTGAAAAATGAGGAAGCGATCACTACTGCGCAACGGTTAGCTAAAGAAGAAGGTGTATTGGTTGGAATTTCCTCCGGCGCGGCTACTTTTGCCGCCTTGCAGCTTGCTAAACGTCAGGGAAACAAGGGGAAAGTTGTAGTGGCGATTTTGCCAGACACAGGTGAGCGATATCTTAGTACGGTTCTTTTTGCGGAAAATTAATCAGGAATTTTTCCTGGATTAGCTATAAAAGGGGGAAACCTTATGTCTACGAGTCAAGGGGCGGCAGCGGCGGTTGCGGGGACTGATGACAAAATCATTGCCCGCAATATCCGGCGTGTATACCAAATTAAGCGAAGCCCAAATGAAGAGGCTACAGAATTCGAAGCAATTAAACAATTAGATCTTACTGTTAAGCAAGGAGAGTTTTTGGCCATTGTTGGACCAAGCGGCTGCGGTAAGTCAACTTTTCTGGATATGATTGCTGGGTTAGCCAAACCTAGTTCAGGGGAAATATTTATGGACGGTAAATTGATTACCGGTCCTGCCCTCGACAGAGGAATTGTGATGCAGGGATATGCACTTTTTCCCTGGCGGACAGTGAGAAAAAATGTTGAGTTTGGGCTTGAAATCAAAAAAGTACCGCAAAAAGAGCGCCAGGAAATCAGTCAGCAATATCTTGAATTAGTGGGACTGAAGAATTTTGAGGATCGATATCCCCATGAATTGTCTGGCGGGATGAAACAGCGTGTGGCCATTGCCAGGGCATTGGCCTATGATCCGGATGTTTTGCTCATGGATGAACCCTTTGCGGCAGTTGATGCTCAGACCAGAGAAGTTTTGCAGGAAGAATTGCTGCGCATTTGGGAGAAAACCAAGAAAACAATTGTTTTTGTTACTCATGGAATTGATGAAGCGGTATTTTTGGCAGATCGGGTAGCTGTAATGACTGCAAATCCTGGAACTATTAAGGAGATTGTTGATATTAATCTCCCTAGGCCACGTGATGGTATCCGTTCATCAGCTGACTTTGGCTGGGTTCGTCATAAAATATGGGAATTACTGCAAAATGAACATTTTACAGCAGACAAGACAAAAGCTGCCAAACAAAATGTGGCTGATTCCATATCTTCGTCTGCGGCTTTGTAAATTCAACTGCGAGTTTATTTTAGTAGTTGCATTAGCTGATCAGATAACTGAAGGCTAAGAGACTTTTTATATTATCAGAACGTATAATTTCTTTCTGATAATAAATAAGAACGACTAGAGCTTCTTCGTTGTCCTAAAGGAATGGACACAAGCCAAGTCTTTTCTTATGAATAGTCTCTTAGCCTTTTTGGTGTTTGTCTTTAGTTTGCATTGCATCTTGTTTAGCTGATGGATTGTATATAAATTTGTTCGGAGGTGTAATGTATGGAAAAAGTAAATCCCAAAAGACTGTTGTTGCCACAAGTTATTGAACTACTGCGGCATTCGCTGCATACTATCCAGTATGGATATTTGATCTTGACAGTGCAAGACGGGTGTGTAATAAAGATGGAGAGAACAGAAAAATTCATATTTTCGTCTAAGCACAAATCAGGCTATATCATACGCGACGTTCCGGTAGAACAACACTCTTTTCAACCTAAAATTCTTGCTCAGCTTCAAGGGCTGATGTATGGCCAATTGATTATCCGGATCGAAGACGGCAAGATAGAACAGATTGAGAAAACGGAAAAAAGGCGGATTAATGAACAGGAAGGAGTATATGGGGACGGGATATGACTTCCTGCGGCTAAAGGGAAGGGTATGGTAATGACAATTACTTACGAGCTTGGAAATGCACTTTATCTTAATATAACTAACCGCTGTACCAACAATTGCTCGTTTTGCGTAAGAAACAGTCAGGATGGACTGTCGCAGGGCGTTAATTTATGGCTAAAAAGGGAGCCTACCGTTGAGGAAGTTATGACAGATGTTCAAAAATGGGATATTGATAAATACCAGGAGTTTGTTTTTTGTGGATATGGGGAGCCGATGATGCGTACCTATGACATCATTGAGATATGTAAGCAGCTCAAAACGGCGTATGGTCTGCCAATTCGCATAAATACAAATGGACACGCCAATTTGATCTGCGGCAGGGATATTACGCCGCAACTAACAGGATTAGTGGACGCTGTCTCTATAAGTATGAATGCTAAAAACAGCAAAGAGTATCAGCAAATATGTTTATCTCAATATGGTGAAAAAGCCTATGATGCCATGCTGGATTTTACCACTAGATGTAGAAGACACATTCCCCGAGTAGGGTTATCAATTGTCGATGTTATGGCTAAAGATGACATTCAGGCTTGCCGAAAAATTGCCGAAGAAATTGGCGTTGATTTTAAAGTCAGGCATTTTGTTAATCATAATTAAATAAAATGAGTCAGAGCCCAGTCTCTGACTCATTTTATTTCTCTGTTTACTATTCCAGCGCCTGCGCCAAATCGGCAATGATGTCCTCAACATCCTCAATACCGACAGACAAGCGCAGCAAACAGTCGCTGATACCCAGCCGTTCACGGACAGTAGCCGGGATGTCAGCATGGGTCTGCACTGCCGGGAAGGTAATTAAGGATTCGACACCGCCCAAGCTCTCGGCGAATTGGAGGACCTTTACCTTGCGCAATACTTGTGCAGGCAGGCGGGGATGGTTTACAACAAAGGATAACATGCCGCCATAACCAGCCGCTTGGGACTCTTGGATTTCCCGGCCAGGATGGTCTGCCAGGCCGGGGTAATAGACCTTGGTGACGTTGGGGTGAGCGGTAAGCCATTTGGCAACAGCCAAGGCGTTTTCTTCTTGTTGGCGTAATCGAAGCGCAAGCGTTTTTAGGCCGCGTAGGAGCAGCCAGCTATCCTGTGGCCCAAGGATAGCCCCGGTGGCATTTTGGATAAATCCGATTTTTTCACAGAGGGCAGGATCACGGGCAACTGCCAGGCCACAAATCACATCGTTGTGGCCAGATAAGTATTTGCTGCCACTGTGGATGACAATATCAGCGCCGAGCGTCAGGGGGCGCTGCAGGTAGGGCGATAAAAAGGTATTATCCACAATAACATGAATAGGCTGGGCGTTATTGGCACAGGCGATAGATGTTACCGCCCTGATATCAGCAATTTTCATCAGCGGGTTGGTTGGTGTCTCAAGCAAGATGGCTTTGGTTGATGGCTGAAGCGCTTGGCATACTTGGTGAGTATCGCTAGTGTCTACAAAAGTGGCAGACAATCCAAATTGGGTAAATAATTGATCCAGAATGCGGTATGTTCCGCCATAACAATCTTCGGTAATGATCAGATGATCGCCAGGGCGGTAAAGCATGAGTATGGCCGTAATGGCTGCCATGCCTGAGGCAAAGGCAAAACTGGCATGGCCTTCTTCAAGAGCAGCTATGGCTTCCTCCACGGCTTTGCGAGTGGGATTTTGACTGCGGGAATAGTCATAGCCGGTGCTACAGCCAAGTTCAGGGTGACGGAAGGTGGCTGTCTGATAAATCGGGGTGCTGATAGCACCGGTAGTTTTATCGGTGACCAGTCCTGACTGGACAATTTTAGTAGAAATTTTCATAAACTATCATCTCCTACATTTATAAAGAAAACACGACTTGCGCCGAGCCTTTGGCGAAAGCGGAAGCCGATGTTGCCCTTATCCTGATTTTAAGAAAGTCTTATACTTTCTGTTAGGGTAATGAAAAAAAAAGACTCTTCTGGAAGAAGAGTCGCCTATCTACGCAAATAACTCATCTTCCGGATTGCTCCGCTGGATTTAGCACCTTGCATAAAATGCCGGTTGCCGGGTGTCATAGGGCCAGTCCCTCGACCACTCTTGATAAGTTTAGTATTCTATTGTGATTTTACTGACTCTTATTTTTACATAGTTAAAGCGGATTTGTCAATAGTATTTTCAAAAGCATTACCTATGTTTTATATTGACGCTAGTAAAAAAACCATATATGATGATTTAAAGAAATAATCTGTGTTATCTATTAGGGAGGAGGCAGTGTCTGTGACTGAGCGTAGCAACATTCAGGCGTTAATTGATAAAGCGGAAACAACTCATGACCTTACGAAAGATGAATTGGTCACTCTGCTGCAAGATCGTCAATATGAAGCAGAGGTGTTTGCCGCCGCCGACCGGGTTCGACAAAAGTATGTGGGCGATGAAGTTCATTTGCGTGGTCTTATTGAATTTTCCAACAGATGCAAGCAAAATTGCTTGTATTGTGGTTTACGGCGTGATAACAGTAAGGTTAGTCGTTATCGCCTAGATGTGGACACTATTATTGATTTTGCTGTTAAAGCCAAGTCATACGGTTACCGTACAGTAGTGTTACAGTCAGGCGAAGATGAATGGTTTGATGTCGATAAAATGGTGGATATAATAAAAAAAATCAAAGAACTTGGTTTGGCCATCACGATTAGTGTTGGCGAGAAATCGAGAGAAGTTTATCAAGCTTATCGCGACGCGGGCGCTGACCGGTATCTTCTTAGAATCGAGACGACAGACAAAGAATTATATGAAAAACTAGATCCTGGTATGAGCTGGGATAACCGGATGAGATGCCTGTACGATTTAAAAGAACTGGGTTTTGAGCTTGGTTCAGGCTGTCTTGTAGGTATACCTGGCCAGACGGTAGAATCACTGGCCGATGATATTCTCTTTTTCAAGGAAATTGATGCCGACATGATTGGGGTAGGGCCGTTTATTCCCAATCCTGATACGCCCTTAGCTGACGAAGCGGGTGGTACGTTTGAATTAAGTACCAAGGTTATGGCGCTGATCCGTCTCTTGTTGCCTGACATTAATATTCCGGCGACAACGGCGATGGAATCCTTAAACCCGCAGGGGCGGGTGCTAGCACTGCAGCGGGGGGCTAACGTAGTCATGCCTAACGTCACAGAAGGAGAATATCGCCAGCTATATCTTCTTTATCCAGGGAAAATCTGTATTAACGACACGCCGGCCCATTGCCGTTCGTGTATTACCGGTAAAATTACGGGTATTGGCCGGAAAGTTTCGGAGACTCACGGTTACCGGGTTAAACGTGCCTAACAGGTATAGAGGGGATTGTAGGAATGAGTAAAAGTATTATAGAGGAAGTTCTTGTTCTTATTGAACAAGCTGTGAAGGATATAAGCTTTGGTTCAGTTACTTTGATACTTCAGGATTCGCGAATCATTCAAATGGAAAAGTTAGAGAAAATCCGACTTGGTGAGCACCCGGTTAAGGGGGCAAACAAGGCAACTACTGCAAGTAGTCTTAGGACACGTATTTTGCAGTCAGTCAGCGGCATGGAGTATGGGAAGGTGGCTATCCAAATTCAAGCCGGGCAGATTATGCAGATCGAAAGAACAGAGAAATACCGGGTTGGCAAGTTGACTGGCCTCAATGGTGACGGAATTTAATAAATAACGGCGATGAGCCCGGAGAACGGGTTACATCGTCGTTTTTAATTTTCCAGAGGGAAAGGTTAACTTTCCCCTGGATTGAACGACTAAGGCTTCTGTCGGCGTCCTAAAGGACTTGACAAAAGCCAAGTCTTTTCTTATGCTGCCGAAGGGTATTTTGTACGTAAAATATGGACTCGCGTACTTGTATAGAAGACGCATAATAGTGTGTTGACAACAAACATGTAAAGGTGTATATTCTATTAAAGAACGCAAAAAGTACATTCCTCAACACAGTACACTCCGGGCGAACACCTCAGTAATAAAGAGGCAGGATAATGGGTATGAGGAAAAAGAGGGGGACGGGAGAAAATATGCGAAAAAAATTAATAGCAGTGGCGATGAGCACGTTGCTTATGGCTGGAGCATTAGCTGGCTGCGGTGGCGGTGCTAAACAAGAAGCAACAAACGAAATCAAGATTGGCGGTAACTTTGAGCTAACCGGTGGTGTGGCCAACTACGGCAAGCAAGCCGTTAATGGCATCCAACTGGCCATCAAACAAGCCAATGCATCTGGCGGTGTTTTAGGTAAACAAATAAAGTTAGTGCTGGCTGATAATAAGTCAGAATCAGCCGAGGCAACTAACGCCATTACTAAGCTAATTACCCAAGATAAGGTTGTGGCCATTTTTGGACCTGCAACTAGTTCGAATACTATAGCTACTGTGCAGGTATCGCAAGACCATAAAATTCCATTAATTACCCCAACTGGGACTAGCGAAAAGATCACTGTTGACAATGGGAAAACTCGTCCATATGCTTTCCGGTCTTGCTTCATCGACCCACTACAAGGTGAGATTATGGCTAATTTTGCCAGTAACACGCTGAAAGTGAAAACGGCAGCTATTTATATTGACAGCAGCTCGGACTATTCTAAAGGGCTCTCTCAATCCTTTGAGACTGTGTTTACGCAAAATGGTGGTACAGTGCTAGGTAAAGAAGCTTTCTTACAAAAAGACCAAGACTTCAAAGCTACTCTTACCAAGATCAAGGCTATGAATCCTGATGTCGTCTTTTTGCCGGCATATTATGAAGAAGTAGGAAAAATCGTCAAACAGGCACGGGAAATGGGGATGAATATGCCGTTTCTTGGCGCCGATGGCTGGGATGATGCTAAGGTAGTAGAAATTGCCGGAGCGGCTCCGCTTAATAATACGTTCTTCTGCAGTCACTATTCTTCCCAAGATACGGATCCTAATGTTGTGAAATTCATTGAAGCCTACAAGCAAGAATACAACCAAGAACCTGGCGTTTTCTCCGCCCTTGGCTATGATGCTGGTTTATTCTTAATTGATGCAATCAAACGGGCGAACAGCACTGATCCTGAAAAAATCCGCGAAGCATTAGAGCAAACTAAGGATCTGCAACTAAGCACAGGCCTGATGACGATTGACGCCAATCATAATCCGATCAAGAGCGCTGTTGTGCTTGAAATGAAAGATGGCAAACAAACGTTTAAGGAAAAAATTAACCCGAAACAATAAAGTGAGTCTTAGAGCAACTTGGTCATCGGATAATTGTTTAAAATTGGGTTGACAGGTAATTGTATTCGTGCTACTATATAAACACGATATAAATATTTTTTGCTGACCGGAAAACCGGAGGCAATCGACGGCTGAGTTAGCTTCGATTGCCTCCTTTTAGTTTACGGTTTACGCGATACTTATTTGCAGGAAACAAGGTTAAACTATTATTAATCAAATCAGAGAGGATGAATATTATGGCTAAAATTTATGGAAGTTTGACAGAACTTATCGGTAATACACCGTTGTTGGAACTGAAAAATTATGGTGCAAAAAAGCAGATAGCTGCCAAAGTAATTGCCAAATTAGAATACTTTAATCCACTAGGCAGTGTTAAGGATCGCATTGGTTATGCCATGATTAAGGATGCTGAAGATAAGGGAATCATTAATAAAGATACTGTTATTGTTGAACCTACCAGTGGTAATACAGGGGTTGGCCTGGCATTTGTTGCTGCCGCCCGTGGATATAAGCTGATTCTTACGATGCCGGAAACCATGAGTATTGAGCGGCGCAAACTGCTCAAAGCGCTAGGTGCGCAACTTGACCTTACGCCAGGTGCCAAAGGCATGAAAGGCGCAATTGAGCGAGCTGAAGAACTTGTGAAAACTACTCCCAATGCCTGGATTCCGCAACAGTTCAAAAATCCGGCAAACCCTGAAATACACCGGAAAACAACCGCGGAGGAAATCTGGAGAGATACTGATGGCAAAGTTGATATCATTGTAGGCGGTGTAGGCACTGGCGGTACTATTACCGGTATTGCGGAAGCTCTTAAACAACGAAATCCTGGTGTAAAAGCTGTTGCTATTGAGCCGGCTGATTCTCCCGTATTGTCAGGCGGCAATCCTGGCCCGCATAAGATTCAGGGTATTGGCGCTGGCTTTGTACCTGATGTATTCAATACGAAGGTGATTGATGAAATCATCACAGTCCAGACTGATGAAGCTTACCAAGCAGCCCGAGATGTTGCTACCGTAGAGGGATTACTTGTTGGTATTTCTAGTGGCGCAGCGCTGCATGCGGCTGCTGAGCTAGCAAAACGTCCGGAGAACAAAGGTAAAAATATTGTCGTGATCCTGCCAGATACGGGGGAACGTTATCTGTCTACCCCTCTGTTTGGTGAAGAGTAACCACAAAAGTAACTAACATAAAGTAAAAGCATTCCTACGCGATTTATGCGCGACTGGAATGCTTTTTATTATCCAGAAGTCTTTTCTTATGTGATTATAGGAGGAATAACGAATCTGATAGCGAATGGAATACATAGAATAATTATATTAATGTATTAAAATTAGTCTATTATAACTGTGGGTGACAGGTGGTTTATGAAACAAATAGTAGTTGCAGGTATTGATGCAGGCTCTTCGGCAATCAAGTTGAGCTTATATGATGGCGTGCATATGAAAAATGTAAGTTGTCCTGCCGGTTGGAATCCCAAGGAACAAGCGGCCAGCCTGCTTGCTGCGGCGCTTGCTAAGCAAAAAGTTATCACGCCAGCCTACCTGGTGGGAACAGGTTACGGGCGTTTCAACCTACCGTTTGTAACCAAAGCCATGACGGAAATAACCTGTCATGCTCGTGGGGCGTCCTATCTGCTGCCTGAGGCCAAAACGGTGCTTGATATTGGCGGACAAGATGCCAAGGCGATTCGGATAGATGGGCAAGGTAAAGTTCAGGATTTTGTTATGAATGACAAATGTGCTGCCGGGACAGGGCGGTTTCTTCAGGTTATGGCTAACGCATTGGGGCTTGATGTGGCCGAAATTGGCAATATTGAAGTCGGGGCTGATGGTCAGCAATGTACAATCAATTCAATGTGTACCGTATTTGCTGAATCTGAGGTTATTGGGCTGGTCAACCGGGGTGTCACCCGTGAGGCCATCATTGGCGCTTTGTACACGTCAATTGCTAATCGGGTAGCGGCCATGGCGGCAGGAATCCAGCCAATGCCGCCGGTAGCCTTTACTGGTGGCGTTGCGCAAAATCAGGCACTTAGGGGTGAACTTGCAGCCAGGCTGGGGCTGCTGGTTATTACTCATGACCAGGCGATATTTGCTGGGTCTATTGGTGCAGCCCTGTATGCTTGGGATGCGCTTCAAGTAAGTTAGAACAATCGATAAATGGGGGTAAATTATATGGCAGATGCATTTGCTATGCTCAAAAACATTAAAGAAACAGGGAAAAAGGTGGTAGGTTTTTATTGTGTCTATGCGCCGCAAGAGCTTGTATTGGCTGCTGATGTGCTGGGCTTTGCTTTGTGTGCCACCAAAGAGGAAGCTATTCCTGCTGGGGAAAAAACTCTGCCGCGGAACTTTTGTCCGCTCATCAAATCTTCGTATGGCTTTGCCGTAACCGATAAGTGTCCATACTTTCTCTATTCGGACATTATTATTGGCGAAACAACCTGTGATGGCAAAAAGAAGATGTTTGAGCTCATGAAAGAATTCAAACCAGTGCATGTCATGAAATTACCACAGACCTATCTTGATGACAATGATAAGGCCTATTGGTTAAATGAAGTGAAAATATTGAAGGACCTGTTGGAAAAAGAACTGGGCACTAAGATTACCGAGGAAAAGCTTAGGGAAGCTATAAAGGTGCTCAATGAAGAGCGGCGCCTGATGCAGGAATTGTCCGAATGTATGAAAAATGACCCAGTGCCGATGACTGGGCAAGACTTTTTAAAACTTATGTGGGGCCGGAATTTTGTTACCGATCGGACGGAATTTGCCCAACAAATAAAAGAAATTATCAATGATATGCAAGAAAGTATTGCCAAAGGCGAAGCCGCCATGCCTCAGGGAGCTAAACGGATTTTGGTTACCGGTGTGCCAACAGGTATCGGCTCAGAAAAAGTTATTAAGATTATCGAGGATTGTGGTGCAGCTGTTGTCTACATTGAGAACTGCTCAGGCATGAAACAGTTTGTCACCCTTGTCGATGAAAGCAAGCCGCCACTGGAGGCTATTGCTGACAAATATCTGTCAACCCCTTGTTCTTGTATGAGTCCGAACCCCATTCGCCTTGAGAATCTGGCCAAACTGATTAAGGACTATCGAATTGATGGTGTGGTTGACATCACCTGGCAGGGTTGTCATACCTATAATGTAGAAAGCCGGGTAGTTAAGGAGTTCTTAAAGAAAAACGGTGACACTCCGTTCCTGCAGATTGAGACCGATTACTCGCAGGGTGATGTGGAGCAGATTAAAACCAGAGTGCAAGCTTTTCTGGAAATGATGGCTTGAATTGTAACTTGTGAGTAAGATAGACTTGACAAATGTATCCTGGTTGAGTATCATGTATACATTACTAATAACTTAATATCTAACTCTTATCCAGAGAGGTCGAGGGACTGGCCCGATGACACCCAGCAACCGGCACATTTGTGCAGTGGTGCTAATTCCAGCAGGAATCAGAGATTATTCCTGGGAGATGAGAGGGGATTAGATGTATAGCAAATGCCCCCTCTTTTATTTGAGGGGGCATTTATATTGGGGTATTTAGATAATTGCGGAGGGAGGATATATCGTGATTATTACTTTTTTTCCAGGTTTTAAATGGCGACCACAGCTTAAGCTGGTCCAGTTAGCTAGTGTGGAAAATCCGTTTGTATTAACGTGTGGTTCCTGTTTAACTGATGTCACTGTGGCGTATGAAACCTATGGTAAGTTATCAGGTGCCGGTGATAATGCGATTTTGGTTGCTCACGCATTGACTGGTGATACCCATGCGGCTACCCATGATCAATATGACGAGCAGGGGTGGTGGGAACCCTTAATTGGCTCTGGCCGGCCGCTGGATACGGACAGGTTTTTTGTTATTTGTGCCAACGTGCTGGGCGGCTGCCAGGGAACAACTGGTCCGGCTTCGCTTGATCCAACTACCGGTAAGCCCTATGGAATGAATTTCCCGGAGATTACCATTAACGACATAGTACGGGTACAGAAACGTTTAGTAGATATACTTGGCATTCGACGGCTGGCGATGGTAGTCGGTGGTTCTATGGGCGGGATGCAGGCGCTGGAGTGGGCGGTACATTATCCAGGTTTTATTGAGGCCGCTGTTGTAATTGCTGCCCCAGGTTATTCAGCACCACAAGCCATTGCATATAACCGCGTAGGCCGTCAGGCGATTATGCTTGATCCTGACTGGAAAAATGGGGATTACTATGGCGGGGCAGGCCCGGAAAAGGGTTTGGCGGCTGCCCGGGCACTAGGGATGATTACATATCAAAGTGAAATGTCAATGGCATATAAATTTGGCCGTCGTACACGCAAGGGTCAGTTTGAGGTGGAAAATTATTTAGACTATCAGGGGGCACGCATTGTCAAAAGGTTTGATGCCAACTCCTATCTTTATCTGCTGCGGGCGCTCGACCTTTTCGATGTAAGTGCTGGTTATGAGTCCTATGAAGCGGCTTTATCCCGTATTGATGCTCAGGTGCTGGTAGTGGGCGTAAGTTCAGATATTTTATATCCGCCGCACCAGCAGCAAGAATTGGTCGAAACTATGCGCCGCGTAGGTGTGCGAACCGATTATACTGTTATTGACAGCCCACACGGGCATGATGGATTTTTGATTGATTTTCACTTACTGCGACCGATATTAGTTAAGTTTATTAATAAAGCTTTGCCAGTTCCAAGTGCTTTGCCACTTAGGCAGTGGATTAGGTTTCGGGCCTCTAATTTGGCCTATTTGGGTGCCAGGTTAGTAACGGAGATTCAGTATAAGCCCGCCATAATCGATATTCCGCATCAAGACTCCTTGTTCTCCAGATAGAAAGTATAACTTTCCCTGGATTGAACGACTAAGGCTTCTGCCGGCGACGCACCCGGATGGTGCTAGTGCCGATTGCGCCATGGATGGCATAGCAATTCGGCCGTCCTAAAGGACTTGGCACAAGCCAAGTCTTATCTTATATAGCCATAAGTAATCATGCGTATGCCTTATGTGTATTATACTGCCATGCATACTTTGCATATAATGAAGGAAGAGTGGTAGCTTGTGGAAGGGGGAGAGGTCATGCGGAATTTATTTGCGGAATTATTTAATTGGAGACAATTTGACAGTAATACAGATACTGTCAAAGCAGACATAACTGCTGATAGCCAGGATGAAAAGGTACTGATTCCAGTTGCCTTGGATATAACACGGACCAAGGAGTTCTGGGATAAAGCTGTGCTGTCTTGAGTTGTGAGAGCAATATTGTAAATTATTCTTGACAGAATCATAGTGAGCCAGCCATAGTATAAGGTATATAGTCCTTTTAGGACTATATACCTTATACTGATATTAGGGAGCTCATCTGTTATGGATATTCTCCATTTAACTAACTTGGATTAAAGATAAACAATGAAAGGGTTGGAGAAGTTGCGATTTGAAGACATATGTACAGTATTTTGGCGGGATTGGGTGGTATTAAACCGGCGATTGGCCAAATTTGTTTTATCCCGGATGATTAGTCCCGTGTTGTATTTGGTGGCGTTCGGCTGGGGTTTGGGACGTAACCTGCCAATGAACGGCGGTAGTTATCTGGATTTTATTTTACCAGGTATCATGGCGCTAAATGCGATGAATATAAGCTTTACTTCAGTAGGGTCACCACTTAATATGAGTCGTTTGTACCACAAGACACTGGAGGAGTATCTGATTGCACCGATCAGCCCAAGCTCATTCGTGACTGGTAAGGTTTTAGCCGGGGCGCTTCGGGGCCTTATTTCCTGTGCGGTAATTTTTGTATTAGCCTATATATTTGGCGCTAAGCTTGCAGTTACTGCCGGTTTTATCCTGACGTTAGCATTGACTTGTCTGTTGTTTGCAGCCTTGGGGCTGGTGGCCGCGATGCTCATAAATTCGCATGAAGATATGGCCAGTTTCAATACCTATGTGCTTTTGCCAATGTCATTTCTATGTGCAACATTTTTTTCGCCAGATCGATTGCCGCTTGCATTCAGGTGGTTTATTGACTTATTGCCGTTAACTCATGCTACTTATGCCTTGAGAGCCATTGGCGGAGGCATGGAGATGCCCTGGCTATCGGTCGGTGTTTTGGCTATATATACGCTGCTGTTGCTTGCTATTGGCGTATGGACGATGATACGAGTGCGGGATTAGCGGGGCAATTAGATTATCTCGCTAACGATGGCCGACCAATTTTTTCCTTTATAGGCATTGTAACCACGGGTGCGGGCATAACCATAAATCTTGGTATTGCCACGAGCGTCTTCTTCCAGTGTGTACCCATAGGTTTCGCCGTTCATAGCACATTGAGCCGCTTTGAGGCTGCTGAGATTATCGGCTAAAATGCCTTTGCGGCTGGGGCAGGCAATGACATCGCCATCCTTATTAATGATAGCGATATTTCCTTTCTTGCCAATGCGAGCCGAATCAAGAATATCATAAATATATTCCCAGTTAAAGCGGGAAGAAAAATAGCCCACAATTTCATTAGCCTCATTTCGGATAGGGCAAGAATATGCAACAGTATGACGATTTTCGATAGCGGAAAAATATAGATCAGTTACAGCTATGGTATTGGCCGCTTTCACTTCCTGAAACCAACTTTTGTCAGCCATGCTTTTTCCAATAAGTTCCCGGTGCACACCGGCAGCTACGACGATACCGGCGGTATCAAACACATAGAGATCAAAATAGACTTCATAAATATCAACAAGTGTTTTTAACAGGTTGTTAGCCTCTTCAATGCGGTTAGTGGCGGTGGAGCATAAGGCATTTTTTACTTGTGTAAAACCTGCCCAAGCCTGGGCATCGCAATTACGCTCAAATAGGTTGCGGTCAATTTTGTCGATAGTATCATAGGCCACGTCAGCTGTGCGTGCGGCCATAACTTCATTGGCCTTTGATTGAATATTTCCGATAATTGCAGTGCTTTCTTTAGTTGTCGAGAAACTGCGGGTGGCCAATTTTTTGATTTCTTCTGCCACTACACTAAAGCCTCGGCCAGCCTCGCCGGCTCTTGCTGCTTCAATGGCTGAGTTTAGCGAAAGAAGGTTGGTTTGCTGAGCAATCTGCTGGATGGTATGTATTACTTTGCTCATGTCATTATTGGCATGTTTAAGCTCAGTTAGCAGGATGGATGCATCGGTAATAGTATTAGTAGTGCTAGACATAGGTAACCCTCCTATAAAAAATATAAAGAGGCATTCTGAAAAAACAGAAGGCCCCTTTGCCATATGTATATTTATTATAATAGTAATATTGTACGCGAGTCAAGCTACTTGTAACAATGTTGTCTTAATAGGAGCGACATTTGTTATTTAATAGAGGTGTAGGAATGGATAAAATCAATTGTGGTGGTAAACTTAGAATTAATGAAAAGTCGAGGCACTCGCACAGAGCTATCTTTGCTTTGCTGCTAATGGTTTCGCTGCTTTGGGGCGTTAATGTGGTGATGATTAAATATCTTACAAACTTTTTCCCGCCGCTGGCACTGGCCCCGATCCGGCTTTTTTTGGCTACTTGCCTGCTGGTGCCTGCTGTTATTTCTAAATATGGCTACGAAAAACCACCGCGTGCGGTATGGCTGCCAATGGTTGGAGTGGCATTTTTCGGTATCTTCCTCCATCATATTACTTTGTCGTGGGGAGTAGCGGTCACTAGTGGAACTCATGCCGCCCTTATTCTCGGTTTAAACCCGCTGCTGACTATGATTTTGGCAAGCCGCTTGGCTGCGGCTGCCGAGCCCTTGACTTGGTCCAAAGGGGTGGGGGTTATTCTGGGATTTAGCGGTGTGGTGATGGTAGTGTCAGGCAAAGTCCAGGGAATGGCTACGCCTGTTGGTGATTTGGTCATGTTTGTGTCAATGATGGCAGCAGTTATTGGCTATATATTTGTTAAGAAAAGTACGGTAAGGGTTACTCCTTTAGTGGTAACGGCATATACGCATGCTATTGCGACAATTGCTTTGCTGGTATTCGGATTTTTCGTAAATACGCAGTGGATTTATGATGGTGCTCTCGGAGTATGGCCGCTTAGTGTACTCTTATTCTCTAGCATAGTCAATACGGCCTTAGGTGCTTTGTGGTGGAATATGGGAATCCAACAGATAGGCGCGTCGAAAGCTTCGATGTTTCAAAACGTCATTCCAGTCACTGGGGTATTTGCCTCGGCGCTCTTTTTGGGTGAGCAGTTGCAGTGGGGTCATTTAGTGGCATTATTTCTTGTAATTTTAGGAGTCAGTCTTGGAACCGGGGTAATTGGGTGGTCAAAACACCGGGTAAGATAAGCGGCTTTCAGGAGAATAAGAAATTATATATAATGCAAGACTTTATACAAAACTCTGCATAGTTTCAATTCTTTGCAGGGTTTTGGCATTATTAGTTGGAATGTACTTCTTGAACTCACATTATCGAAGGAGGTAACAGTACATGGAAAAAAGCCAGCAAGGAAGTAAGTCGTGGAAAGACAATATAGGTACGTTTATTGCTATTACAACTGTAGTTTTGGCAGTGTGCGCAACCTTAGCCGCATTTAAAGCGGCTGGATATGGTAATAAAATGGTGCTAATGCAAAGCCAGGCATCAGACCAATGGGCGTATTATCAAGCGAAAAGTATTAAGGAAACAACCTATCAGGTTCAACGCGATGCAATGGCATTGGCCGCCCAGGAAGCCGGTAAAGCCGAGCAGTATAAAAGTAAGGTGGATGAGTACGACAAAGAAGTTGCCCGTTATAAACAAGAAAAAAAGGAAATTACAGACGAGGCTAAGCGGTTAGAGAAAGACCGTGATATGGCGCAACGTTTTAATGGAAAATTTGGACAAGCCTTGATTTTTTTGCAGATCGGTATTTTATTATCTTCATTAGCATCAATAAATAAGGTATATCTCTATTGGTATATGGGGCTTTTTGCAGGTGGTGTCGGTATCGTAATGTTTTTATATACCTTTGCAAGTTCTATCGTTTAGATTAGCTAATTAAAGTCAAGCCCTAAATGCCAAATTAATACAAAGCAGGCCGCAACTTCCCCTTTTATTACTAAACAATCGAATAATTTAAGCAATCTTTATCTTTCCTAGTTCCTAAACATGGTATAATTACTCTTAATATAGCGAAGGGGTATACATGCAATACGTATTTACTGGGGATAACAGGAATGACAGGAGCTGCTTTGTTTTTACAAGGGAAACACCCGGCTCAATGATTTTATTAAGAGCCGGGGGCTGATGTTTCAGGCTTATTGATGCTCATATACGCTTTGGCGGCGGGGGGATGTATCTTTTATGTTAAGCAGAAGATTTCGTATTCAGGATGTCGAGCCAGGAATGATTCTTGCAAAACCTGCCGTTAACATTGAAGGTCGGGTTGTTTTGACAGAAGGCACTGTTTTGACCGAGAAGTCGATTGCCCGCTTACAGAACTGGCGTATCTATGCTGTAGATATTTTAGAAAGACAAGGAACGTTAGCGCCAAAGACAATGCCAGCTTTGCTGTCGTTATTTAAGAAACCTGCGTTATCAAAGTTTAAGAAAGAGTTTTCTGCTGAGTATGAAGATAGTGTTAAAGAAGTGGAAACGGCTTTCGAACAAATTCGTTATATGAAAGTAGTTCCCCTGATTAAAATGAGAGAGATTGCTGACAGATCCCTGCGGGAATTTTCACTTGTCCCTGGTGGCATTAATTTACTATATATGTTGGCAGGGCTGGGAGACCGCCTAGCCCAGCACTCGTTGAATGTCGCGGTTATTGCTGGGGTCTTGGGCCGCTGGCTTGGGTTTTCTGCCAAAAACCTACAGGATGTAATATTGTCTGCTCTTTTGCATGATGTGGGAAAAATCAAGCTTTCGCCAGAGATTCTCAACAAAAAAGAAGAGGATTTAACGTCAGTCGAAATGGAAATGATAAGGAAACATCCGGTAGAGGGGTATCAACTGTTAAAACGGAGTGCTTATCGTCTGCCTTTTAGTGTTCTTGCCGGAGTGCTGCAGCATCATGAATGGGAAAACGGAACCGGGTATCCCTTACAGCTTGTCAGCAATAAGATCCATCTGTTTGCTCAGGTAATTCGTGCTGCTGACATGTATGCGACCATGACATGTAATGGTCAAGAAAATCGAATGACGCCCTTTTTGGCGGTAGAAACTATGGTTAGGCAAGCATTTGAAAAATTGGATCCGACGATTAGCGGTATATTTCTTGCTAATATTAGAGAACAATTTATTGGGAATATTGTTCGTCTTAGTGACGGGCGGGAAGCGGTAGTTGTTTATCTGAGTAAGCTTGTTTCAGAGCGTCCTGTCGTTCATACACAGGACGGAGAATTTATTGATTTAGAGCAAGTTCGAAACCTGTATATTACTGAGGTAGTCAACGTGTAATGCCGCAGGTGGCCTCGTAAGATCTGAGAGGGATAAACAGGACGATGAAGATACAGGATATTGGCGGTTTGCTTTTTAAAGATCGTTCAGAAGTACGACTAACAGGTATTCGGCGCTTGTGGAAGCGGCAGGCTGGTAGACAAAGAAAGCAGTTGCATACGTTAGCACAAACGTATGCAAACTTCGAGAGTACTATCGCCCAGATCACTAACATGATCAAGGACAAGGGGAAACTGACAGATCTTCTAGATCAGCTTATAAATGAAGCTGGGATGACCTTTGGTTCGGAACATGTTTTTTTGAGTTTACTAGAGGGCCAGCCACAAGTTTTTTGGGTTGTCGCTTATAAGGGCAGTTATGAACTGCGAGAAACTACGTTGCAGAAGCTGATGGGGGCAAGTTATGCAGCGGGTCAAATGGTTTACGTTACTAGTAGGGAGAACCTGGATGAGCATTTGCCACGAACTCTGTTAGGTATGCCTATTATGATTGACGGAAAGCTGGCAGGGGTTTTTGAGGTATTTGTTGAAAGTGGCGAAGTTCTAACTAAGCAGCAGCTAAAGCTGGCAGAAATATATGCGGCTCAAGCTGGGGTTGCTGTAAAAATGGCCAGATTAAATGATACGTTAACAAGAAAATCTGAGGAGATTGTGCTGTTGCATGAAGTAGGGCAGGTTGTGGCGAAGCAGCCTTCACCAAGTATTTTGCTCGAACAGGTAGGAAAAACCCTGAGTGATTTTTTTAAGGCCGATGCCTGCGCTGCTTTTGTTGTTCAGCGTCATTCCGTGCCGCCGGTGGTGCGGGCGGCGCATGTTCAGAATCTGTCACCAGCAGATGTAGCGAGACTGGAATCTTTGCTTACTAATGGAAAAAGGTCTGAGCTGTGGCAAGACACTAACCGAGTGTTAGTTACCCTGCCTTTGGCAGTCGAAAAGACAGTACAGGTAATGCCTTTGTTCTTTCGGCAGATTCTTCAGGGCGCTATTGTTTTCTGTTGGGACTATGTACGAGAGACTAGTAGTGATTTCCCAATAGAAGCTACTTTAGCGACGATTGCCAATCAGACAGCGATGGGGCTGGATCGGGAACATTTATATGGTAGCATCAAAAAATTTGGCTTAACCGATACGCTGACGGAAATTGCCAATCGGCGATTTTTCGATTTTGTTTTAAAAAAAGAGCTGAGCCGGGTGCGGCGATATGGCCAACCGCTTAGCTTAGTTATGGTGGATATCGACTTCTTCAAAATGATTAATGATCGCTGGGGGCATCAAACCGGGGATATAATCTTAAAGGAAATGGGTAGTTTGCTAAAAAAACAATTTCGTGCTACCGATTTGCCTGCCCGCTATGGTGGCGAGGAATTTGCCGTAATTTTGCCGGAAACAGATGCTGCAACTGCGTATGCGTTGGCAGAAATTATACGCGCACAAACTGAGAAACGGGTATTTGCACCGAGTATTGATAAGATCTCTGTGACTATTAGCGTTGGAGTAGCTACCGTAGAGTTTAGTGAGTACTTAGATAAACTAACAGAAGCAGACTTAATTTTCGCGGCCGACCAAGCATTATATCGTGCCAAAAATTTTGGCCGTAACCGGGTAGAGGTTAGCGAATTGGAGAAATGAGGAACTGGCAGATTAATTGGTACAGATGAAAATGCCTTGATCGCAGGCCAGACTAGACTGGCAAAGCGGTCAAGGCATTTTTTTTATGTCATTACTTGTTCAGGCGGTGAGCAGCATGGTAAGTAGGGCCGACAAAAGCATTCAACGGAAAGGAAGCCTTGATGGCGGCGGTAATAAATTCTTTGGCCTGCTTAACGGCAGTAGGCACAGAAAGGCCCTTTGCGAGCCCGGCTGTGATGGCAGCTCCGTAGGTGCAGCCTGCGCCATGGGTGTACGTCGTATTGATTTTCGGCGACTGTAAGACGGTAAATTCTTTGCCATCATACAGTACATCCACAGCGTCGACGGTATCTAGTTTGGCTCCGCCTTTTATTAATACATTTTTTGGGCCCAGCTTGTAAATTTCAACTGCAGCTGCTTTCATATCTTCCAATGAACGAATAGAACCAATACCACTTAATTGGGTGGCTTCAAAAACATTAGGAGTAATGATCGTAGCACGAGGAGCCAGTATTTCGCGAATGCCAACTGTTGTTTCAGGGTGTAGTACTTCATCGGTTCCTTTGCAGGCCATAACGGGATCAATTACAACATTTTTAACGGCATATTGATCAAGCTTTTTGGCGACCAGCGAGATTACTTCGGTAGTTGCCAGCATACCAGTTTTCAATGCATCCACACCAATTCCGCCAAGTACGGTCTCCATTTGCGCTTCAAGTACCTCAAGCGGTAGTGGATATATGTCATGGGACCAGTTATTATGCTGGTTTTGCGTGACGATGACAGTAATGGCCGTCATACCATATACGCCTAGTTCCTGAAAGGTTTTTAAATCTGCCTGAAGTCCGGCGCCGCCACTAGTATCCGAACCGGCTACTGCCAGTGCTTTAAATATTGTCATAAGTAAATCCCCCTTAATTTCCCATAAGTATCTCTTTACTAAAAATATAATTGTATTATAAAATAAAAATGGACCTTTTAAAATATACAGAATCAACAATATGGATAGGTACAGTTAGGAGGTTGTTATGGAGTTAATCCAACTGGATGCTACTAGCAGAAACCCATTATATATGCAGCTCTATACATACATTAAGCAGGCTATTGAACAAAACCGGTTAAACGAAGGCGATAAGCTGCCATCAATCCGAGGGCTTGCGGCAAGTCTTTCTATAAGTAAAATAACTGTTGAAAAAGCCTATCAGCAATTAATGAGTGAGGGGTATATCCTAAATGGCAACAGATCTAGATATCTTGTAAATAAATTTGAAGTGATGACTATTAAACGAAGTGTTGTGCCCAGGCAAATTTGTGATACAAAGCAGCAATCGAAGAAGAACCAAAAAATTCTTTATGATTTTGCTAGCGGTGAAATGGATATTGGCGGTTTTGACTTCTCGCTTTGGAAACGCTATATCAACAAAGTATTGTTGGATAAGGAACGTCTTGTCGGTTATGGACATGTACAGGGCGAGGCAGAGTTACGCGCGGAAATTGCAAAATATATCCGTGATTCAAGAGGCGTCAACGCCCAGCAAGAGCAAATCATTATTGGTCCAGGGGTACAGAGTCTGCTAAATACGCTATGCAGCTTATTAAAATCTGAAGCCAGCAGTATTGCATTTGAAGACCCGGGTTTCAAAAATGGCAGACGGATTTTTGCCAATTATGCCTTTACAATCATGGCCATCCCAATGAAAAAAGACGGTATTGATATCAACCAGCTGCTCCACAGCGGGGCAAAGCTTGCCTATGTAAGTCCATCGCATCAATTTCCAACCGGTTATATCATGTCTGTAGGCAAAAGAGTGCAACTCTTAAATTGGGCAGAACGCGTCAATGGTATTATTATCGAAGATGACTATGACAGTGAGTTTCGCTATTTTGGTCGCCCAATTCCGGCGCTGAAAGGGCTTGATAATGGGGAAACGGTAGTCTATTTAGGGTCTTTATCCAAGGTAATACCGCCGTCTATCCGAATTAGCTATATGGTATTGCCGGAAAAACTGCTGATGGGATTTCAGCAAAACGCTGCTTTATATAATCAGGCTACTTCGACGCTTGAACAGCTTGCACTGGCCCAATTTATGGCAGATGGCTGTTTGGAACGTCAGATACGCCGTCTGCGTAAATTGTATTATGGGAAAAAGGGTATGCTTGTTGATGCAGTCAAAGGTATTTTAGGTAACCATGTGGAAATTGAAGGAACTGAATCAGGACTTTATATTATTCTTACTATAAAATCCAAACTAGAAGCTAAGCAATTAGTGGCGCAGGCGCTAGTCAAAGGCTGTCGTGTTGCCTCTCTCCAAGACTATTATTTGCAGAAAACACCGGAAAACACCTCTCGTATCCTTCTATATTTCTCGAAAATTCCCGCCAGTGAAATCGAAGCGGCAGTTAGGTGGCTTCGAGATGCATGGTTTGGATGACGGTTATATTATTTACAGAAAGGATGTTAGCATGGCGTATAAACTAGTCTGTATTGATGTTGATGGGACGCTATTGAATAGTAAGCACAAAATTACTAGTAGAACTAAGGCGATACTAGGGCAGGCACATCAGCAGGGTATTCATATTGTGATAAGTACCGGGCGGATGTATACAGATGCTCAATATTTCTCTAATCTTATTGGTGTAAAGTCCCCAGTGATTGCATCTAACGGAGCTTTCATAAAAGAAAAAGATAACGACCAGGTTATTTTTAAGGATGTTCTTGGCCTGGAATTGTCGCTGCAACTACTGTCAGTATTTCAAAAACATCACGTGAAACCATATTTTTGTACTCCAGATAAGTTTTATTATGGAAATGTGCTATTTAAGCTTTTTTATATTGCTACTAAACTGCTAGGGAAAAGAGACAATTCCATTGATATGGAATATATTTTTTCCTGGCAGCAGTGGCAAAAGGTAGTGCATAGAGAACAGAGTAATATGGTAAAATGTGAGATTATCTATCGGGATATTGCTTTGGTTGATGAATTGAGGCAAGAGTTACAGAATATAGAACAGCTAGCAATCGTTAATTCGTCCAAACACAATATTGAAATTACCCGCAAAGGGGTATCAAAGGGCAAAGCGGTAGCCATGTTGGCGGCACATTATAATCTGAAGCGGGAAGAGGTAATCACCATCGGTGATAGCGAAAATGATGTATCCATGATCGAATATGCCGGCTTGGGTATTGCGATGGAAAATGCGTTAGAGAGCGTAAAACAAAAAGCCGATTATATAACAGATTCTAATGATAATGAAGGCGTAGCTAACGCTATAAATCGATTTGTTTTAGAAGACGGATTTTAACTAATAAGTATATTTTGATAGCGTGCCTGATTGGCACGCTATTGCACTTGTATCAAAATTATTTTGTATAAAAAACTGTAAACAGTAGATTACTGTGATGACCGGAGCGCCAGAAATTTAAGAACAAGATGGATTGCGATATAATCAGTTCTTTTGGTACATAATACTATACTGAATAGTATAAAGATAAAAACGCTTGCTCAGCATGGTTGTTTTTCCTTTAGCCATAAAATGGGTAAATCGGCCAAATGGATTTGTAGTACATTTTCAAGAAATGAGTGGTCTGAGTGAAACTGCATGACTGGCTTTTTACTGGAATTAGCGGTATCATAGATATAAGTACTATTGTGCAACTTTTGCCATTACGCCAATATAAAGGGGATGATTGTGTGATAAAAACTGCAGCTACTTCGGGTGTTAATTTAGAAGAAATATTGAATGCCGTTACCCATGGTGTGGGAAGTTTGCTAGCACTCATTGGACTTGGTGCTCTTATGGCGGCAGCGTATATCGACGGCGGTGTTTGGCATGTAGTAAGTTTTAGTATTTATGGTATTTCGTTGGTACTCTTATATGTTGCATCAACACTGTATCATAGTTTTACTAATGAAAAACTCAAGTGCATTTTTAAATTCCTGGATCACTCGGCTATTTATGTACTTATTGCTGGCAACTATACACCGTTTACATTGATTCCACTGCACGGCACACTGGGATGGACCATCTTCAGTGTGATCTGGGGATTAGCCATAGCGGGAATCACTTTTCAAGTTTTTTTTGTCAAACGGTTCAAGATTTTTGCAACTTTATGCTATCTTTTTATGGGCTGGCTTGCGGTTGTAATGATAAAACCATTATTGGCTACAGTGCCGATTGAAGGTATATACTGGTTAATAGGTGGGGGTCTTTTTTATACTGTGGGTGCGATATTTTATTTAGCCCATAAGATTCCCTACAATCATGCGATTTGGCATTTATTTGTTCTTGCAGGCAGCATTGCCCACTTTGTTGCTGTGTTAAAATATATTTTGCCTATTCCGGTGATGGGTTAACAGAAAGTATAAAAATGCAGAGGCTAAGACAGGAGAAAAGACGCGGGTTTGCAAGAAGCAAAGAGACGTTAAGCAAAACACTTTTGAGTTCTATAATGGTAAAAAGGCCAGTATTTAATGTGTAACCAACCATAAAAAGCGTAAACCCTTTGAGACCTTTGGGTACTTTGCGGCAACAATCCTTAAAACAGGCTTATGAATAGGCTTGGATTAAATTTTGGACAAAAATGACGATATATAGTATAAGGATATTCAGATAAAGGGAGGGAGTTTTATGGCTATTAACCCTGTTTCAACAGCAGCGCAAAGTGGGATAACTAATGAAGCAAATGTTGCCAGTGTGGTCACAGATGTGCCTGCTGCTGCCACTAATACAGAACAAACAATAGTAGCAAGTGAAGCCGCAGTGTATGAAAAGTCAGACCAAACAGCTGCCAATACGAAAGCTACCTATACTAAGGATACAGCTACACTGAGTGAGATTACCAAGCAAGTGGAAGCGAAATTGGCTTCTCTGCGAGCAACAGTAGAAAACCTTTTTTCTACGCAGAGTGTGAAAAAAGGTGAAGCACAGGGGCTAAGTTATGATCAAATTATGGAAAAATATGATGGAAAACTGAAAGAGTTTTATCAAAACCTGGAAGTTGATGAGAAAACTCGCCTAACTGCGCAGCAAGAAGTTTCTGAAGATGGTTTTTGGGGTGTTAAGCAGACTTCAGAACGGGCCATAGAATATGCAAAAGCCCTTTCGGGCGGCGACCCTTCCAAGATTGAGTTAATCAAGGGAGCCATTGAAGATGGCTACAAAGCGGCCGAAAAAGCCTGGGGTGGTGAATTGCCAGAAATTTGCCAGCAAACGCAAGCAGCAACCCTTAAAGGTCTTGACGACTGGGCTAACGAAGCAAACCAATCTGAGCAAACAGCCTAAACCGAACTCTAAGTAGATAACAAAATAATAAAAAGAGAGCCATAATTTGTTGGGCGACGAATTATGGCTCTCTTTTTAGTTAGTGTCTTTAGTGTGGTACCGCGGTTACGTATTATTTCCGGGAAATGTCGAGTAGGGATATTGCCTAGTGAAATTAAAAATTCTGCTCGGATTTTGTGTGAATTTGGCAGGAGTTTTATGATTTTATGGGAATACAAGATGGTAATGAGATAGAATATTCTCATTCTTTAACAATGACAGCAATATGTTCACCTTGTCTGTATATTCCGCCTGAAAGAATTTTGCAAAGCATTCACACGTTATAGGTATTAAAAACAATTTGCTCAAACGAACGGGAGGGTTTAGGATGCTGCAGGTAGATAAAGTGGCAATAAATCAATTACCTGCCTTGCAGGCTGCAAGTGACGCCACAAATTCTTTATAATACGGCCGATAGTGCTACACGCCAGATATATCAACATGCTACGACCATGACTTTAGCGGCCATTATCGCTGTCAGGTTGGCAATCTATTTGTCTGTCGTTCCGAGTATTTGCCCTTTTGGCAGCTTCCCTTAAAGGCGAATCGCTTGCTATGGATAGGACTTGGAACAGAATTGCTGCTTATCGCAAATATTATTTACACACCTTTTTTAGCAGCTATATTTATGGTGCAGCCACTAACAGTGCATGATTGGAGCTTGTTGACGTTATGTCCAATTATTATGGTTTTGATAGAAGAACTGCGTCGTTATCTCTGTCAGAGACTTTGGTCACACTCGACTAATCAAAACAGATGAAAAAAGGGGCAGCTAGTCTGCCCTTTCTTCCTGCAGTTTTTTTAAGGTTTCTAAATAGGCACCATCCTGTGGAGTGGTCCTGGGGATAATCGGGTTGGTGCGGCTTTTATTTAGCTTTTTTCCACGCATTAATCACACCTCCTTGTTTAGTATTGTGTTGGAGTGAGATTGCTAATGCATTTATTTTTCGGTACTATATTTCTGAATTTTAAATAAATATTATAAGAAACCTAAAATAATCAATGACGAAAACATAAGGGGTGAAGAGAATGTCAGAGCATTCTTTCGCAACAGGGATTTTGTTGGGATTATTGGCGGGGTGTGTAGTTACAGGCTATGTATTTTTACATTTTCTTGAAAAAAAGAACAAATAAGAGCCGACAAGGCTCTTTTTTCATCCAGTGGGAAAGGTTAACTTTCCCTGGATAGAACGACTATAAGGTCTTTTCTTATATTCAAAACCAAGGAATAGAAGTAATTTATAATTTAGCAACGCAAAGCAATCTTACCGAATGATATAGGATTTGGCAGGAGTTTTGTGTGGTATATGGGAAATAGTATAAAGGAGAAAATAGGGTCAGATAACTTGTAAGCAAGAATTATTTTGAAATATTGAGGTAGCAATTATGGCTAAAGAAAAAAAGCATGTAATCGTTGTGGGCGGTGGTGCCGCCGGGATGTTGGCGGCTATTTCAGCAAGCAGGCAGGGTGCGGATGTGACAATACTGGAGCGAAATCCCCGCATTGGAAAGAAACTTTTGACTACTGGAAATGGTCGGTGTAATTTTACTAACATCTATGCCGATAGTTCACATTATCAAGGGAACAACCCCAACTTTGCCTACACCGCATTAGCTAAATTTAGCATTCCCGAGACAATTTCTTTTTTTGAAGAATTAGGAATTGCACACAAAGTTGAGGATGCTGGCAAGGTATTTCCGATGTCTGATCAGGCTTCGAGTGTCTTAGATGTATTGAGATATGAACTCAATGAAATAGGTGTTACCGTTATCTGTGACGCCTATGTGAAAGAAATAAGGCAGTCAAAGGATACATTTACAGTTGAGCTAGAAAATGGCTCAACCTTTCAAACAGACAGAGTTGTCCTCGCTGCCGGGGGAAAGGCTATGCCTTCTACCGGTTCAGATGGTAATGGCTTTGTATTAGCACAGAAACTGGGTCACACGATCATGGATGTCTTTCCGGGTCTTGTTCAACTAAAACTCGAAGGACCTTTTTTTAAACGAATTGATGGGGTTAAATTTGTAGGGACTGCTGAAATTTTACATAAGGGCAAGTTAGTAGCCAAAGATCAAGGCGATATTTTATTTGGCAATTATGGGGTTTCAGGTCCGCCTATTTTACAAATTAGTCGAAGCGCCGCACAACTGCTGCAGGAGAAAAAAGAGGTTCAATTAAAGATTACTATTATGGACATGATGTCTAAAGAAAACCTCAGAACGCTTGTGACAAAACGTTTTGAGAAGAGGTCCAGTAAGACGGTTGAGTTTAGTCTGGTCGGTCTGATAAATAAAAGACTCATTCCCGTTTTATTGAAAGAAGCAGGCATTAGGGATATAAAGCAGCCTGTTACTAATCTGTCAATCCAAGAGCATGAAAAAATCATGGCGATCTTGACTGATTGGAGATTCAAGGTAACCGGAACAAAAAGCTGGCCTAGTGCACAGGTAACAGCAGGCGGTGTTGCTACCAACGAAATTAACCCGTCCACCATGGAATCAAACCTGGTAAACGGCTTATTTTTTGCAGGTGAATTGATTGATATCGATGGGCAGTGCGGGGGCTTCAATCTTCAATGGGCATGGTCCTCCGGATTTGTTGCTGGACAGAGTGCGGCTTTTTGAGAATGGTAAACAAAACTGGCATATTCTTCATGAACTAGGCAGGATTTTTGTATTTTTATGGGAATATAAAATGTAATTGGTTAGTTCATAGAGTAACTTTGATTGCCAATTCATGGAAGTGAATTGGCGGGTATGAAAAGGAGATGACACATTCGAATGAAAAAAATTACCTGTTTTCCCTTGTTGATTATGTTTTTGCTTCTGACTCTTGCTGTTCCAGTCCTAGCATCGCCAGCGGTAAATTTAGTGACTGCCGATACGGCCCAGAAAATGCTCATAGACGGTAATAACCGCTTTATCCTGGAGCAATATTCCAAACAGCCAATTGGCAAAGTAAGGCGGGCTGAGTTAACAAAAGGTCAGGTACCCTTTGCTGTAATTGTTAGCTGTTCTGATTCGCGTGTACCGCCAGAACTTATTTTTGATCAAGGTCTTGGTGATATATTTGTCATTCGTGTAGCTGGTAATGTTCTTGGACCTATTGAACTAGGCAGTGTAGAATACGCGGTAGAGCATCTGGGTGCTAAACTCGTAGTTGTCCTTGGTCATGAGCAGTGTGGTGCTGTAAAAGCTACTATTGATGGTGGCGATGTACCACCTAACATCCAGGCAATTGCGGCTAAGATTCAACCTGCCGTGACTACGGCCAGGGATTCACACGCCAAAAATATTTACGAAGCCGCTTCCCAAGCGAATATTATCAATATGGTAGCCGCTTTAAAAGCTGATACCATCCTTACTCACATTCGCGGAGTAGAAATCATAGGTGCTAAGTATAAGCTTGCTTCTGGCGAGGTAGAATTTCTCAAATAGTCGCAAATTCTGAACCACAGTTCTTAAAGTAAGGAAATAACAGATGGACTTATAGCCAATTAGTTCAAATTTTTATTTAAGTTGAATGTTATTATCAACTGCTGGGAATGCTATGGGAAACTAGAGGAGGCAGATATATGACATTACAACTAAGTCAAAAAGAAAAACAGTTACTACAAGATCAACAGTCCCATGAGAAAGTTTGTATTCAAAAGTATCAGAGTAATGCGCAGCAGGCTAGCGATCCCCAGTTAAAACAATTATTTCAATCCTACGCCCAGCAGGAACAGCAACATTTGAATACACTAACATCAATTTTAAACGGCCAGGTGCCGAGTATGAGTCAAGGACAACAGAGCCAGCAGGCACAGCAATCCCAACTAAGTCAGCAAAGTAGCACTCAGGCAACGTCAGCAGCATCTTCATCATCAGCCAGTCAAGCTGACGCAATGCTTTGTAGTGACATGTTAATGACGGAAAAATTTGTTTCAGGTGCTTATGACTCGGCCATTTTTGAATCCTCGGATTCCAGCGTACGGCAAGCTTTAAACCATATTCAAAAGGAAGAGCAAGAGCATGGCGAGGGAATTTACAATTATATGAGCAGCAACGGTATGTATAGCAGTTAAAAAAGCCAGAAGAGATATTGTCGTAATAAAGAATGACGTAGTAGTGATCAACCGATTACAACCATATAATGATAAAAACTCCTACCGAATTTGTATGAATTTGGTAGGAGTTTTGTAATTTTACAGGAAATTTATAGATTCTTATATTTTAAACAATTAGTAAATATTATATGTATATAATTATAATATTCATTGAATATGGATAGCGCCATATCCAATTGCCGCGTTTGAAGGGATTTATACAGTTGTTAGAGGGAGAGTAAAATTTGTGCAATCTGTAATTCAATATATTAATACGGAAGTATTAAGTTTAAAGAAACAATTGAACAATCTCATGGAGTACTCTGATATTATTCGCTGGAACTACTCAAAGATAATAATGTCGGGGGCAGGTGACTACGAATGGGAAGAATTGAATGATAATGGACGAAAAATACAAGAGCAGTTACTTAATGATTATAAGCGCTTTATAAATTTGTTTCGATTTTTGTCAACTGATTTGCCGAACACGCAACAAAATGTTTTGGATATATCAGTTCAAAAAGTATTTAACATCATTGAACAAAACGGCTTTCTTTTTAAGATGAACAAAGAAGAGGAATTTAATAATGCAATGAAAGCTATTGATCTACAATTGCATTTGATAGCTGCGTCATATGAAGTAACAGATGAATACTGTTTACTAATTCCCGATAGTAATGCTTTGGTTGCTAATCCGGAGATCGAAAAGTGGAATTTCGAGGAGATAGACAGATTTAAAATAGTAGTATTGCCAATAGTAGCAAATGAACTCGATAAAGTCACTACAAATAATGAGCAAATGCAAAATAAGATTAAAAACAAAATTATAGAATATGCGAAACTTGGCAATATTTTTGAGGGAGTAAAAATTAATGAACAGAATATAATTAAATTTGCCGGTAGTTTGCAAAAAACAGAAAACCCACTTGCATGGCTCGACATAAATAATAATTATGATCAGGTAATTGCATCATATTTTGAAATTGTAAGGGCAAATCCGCACACACAAGTAATTCTTATAACAGATAATCCAATTTTACAGGCAAAGGCACTCTTAGCAAACGTAGCCCATATTGAACCACCGGTTCTTAAAATTGATAGAAAACCAGCAACGAGTACGCCTTCAGATAGTAAACCAGATGTTGAGCAACTCAATACTATGCCAGCAAATAGTAAACCAGCAGCAAAGGTTATGCCAAAAAATAGTGAATCAGATAATAAGCCAGTAAAGGTTACGATACCGCCTGCAATAATAAACCCGGCAGGTATTAGACCAACGCCTAAGCCCAAAGCACCTAAACCAAAGCCACCTAAACCAAGAACTAAATCAAAACCTAATCTTGATATTTTTAAACCCAAAAGGTAATAGCAGTGGTAAGTACTCGGAAAATCTGGCGGGGAGCGAAATCACCCCATGATTTTGCAGGAAATTCACTCCAGTTATGTTGAAAGAAAGGAACAACTCGAATATCTAAGAAGCTATAAGTGTGATCAATTTCAGGGATATTTAGTAAGTAAACCAGTACCTCAGGAAGAAATTATGAAATTTTTCCTACGGCAATCCTAGTCAGGCAGGTAACGGAAGCTGTTGCTACCATTTTCATTAGAGAAAACAGTTAAAATATACAAAATCCTACCATTATAGATATCATTATGGTAGGATTTTGATTTTTGGCGTAATTTAGTTTAGGTAATCAAATTGTTTGTGAAGTTCTGTGGCAAAAGATTCAAAAATAGCCAACGCTTCTTTAGTGCTGGACTTAGCAAATTTATGGGTGACTTTATAACAAATCCGATCAGGCGGAGGATTGATAAGTTTTTGAATCGTATATTTGTGAGTTGCTGCGGCGGATTGAGCAATAGATAAGGGAACAATTGCCCACTGGTGAGGTGTTCGCAGTAAGGGCAATACCATTGGACCATTACTTACCTGAATATGAGGTGGGATGAGAGGATCCCACCATTTGTTATGCCAGATCTGATAAGTTGGAAACCAGTCATGGTATAGTTCATCACCTGGATTTAACTGCTGCGGATGAATAATCTGAATAGACTGATGCTCCGGCAAGGCTAAGCGGAGAACGACCATAGGCTCGGCGAAGAATGGTGCTAATTCAATGTTTTTTATAAGTCGTTCCTGCAGAACAAAGGCAATATCAATTATGCGTTGTTCGAGTAAATCATATAGTTCGATTGAATTTTTGGTATAGATGTGTAAGCGCATGGTAGGATGCTTGTTGATAAGCTGCTGATAAATAGTAGGCAATAAATAAGTGCTTACACTGTCAACTGAACCAATTGCCAGAGACAAACTAGTATGTGATTTTAGTGATTGGGTTTCTAGCAATAAATGAATCCATTTTTCGGCCACTAGAATGAAATCTTCACCGGCGGGAGTAAGGGAGATGGTTTTTGATCCTTTTTTCCGTTCGACAAGAACTAGACCAAGCTCTTGTTCGAGACTTTTGAGGCGGTGACTCACGGAAGATTGAGATAAGTGAAGAGTTTCAGCCGCTTTTGTTAAACTTTGATTGGCAACAACTGCTAAAAATGCTTGAATGTCATCAATGTTCATTATGATTGTCCCTCTGACTAATTATTAAAGTTTTGCATATTATTAATGGATTTAATTCATTTTACTTTAAGTATAAGCATTGTATATAATGTACTCAAGGGGCGACAGCTAACAGCTTTAATTGAAAATAGCAGAAAGCACTTATGGAAAAGCAGGAGGTCAGTTATTATGGACGATATTAGTATAGAAATGCTTAGTTTTTTATTGGGGGCAGGTTTTATTGCTGCTTTTGTCGACTCTGTCGTTGGTGGCGGCGGTTTAATCTCTATGCCGGCACTACTTATGACAGGATTACCTCCCAGTGTTGTATTGGGAACTAACAAACTTGCCTCAATATGCTGTTCTAGTACGAGTAGTATATCATTTTTGCGTTCAGGAAAGATGGACCTTGGTTTAGTTAAATATCTTTTTCCTTTGGCCTTAATTGGTTCAATATTGGGAGCGTATACGGTAAGGCTGATTCCTCCTGAATTTTTAAAGCCATTAGTTATTGTTATGTTGGTTTTAGTAGCAATTTACACAGTGTTTAAAAAAGACTGGGGTGATAAGTCTACCTATACAGGTATTAATAAAAGAGCTGGCATCTTAGGCGGATGCGCTGCTCTGGCGCTGGGCTTTTATGACGGCTTTTTCGGACCGGGGGCAGGATCTTTTTTAATCTTCGTATTTTTAATGCTGGGTTTTGATTTTGTGGTAGCTGCCGGGAATGCCAAGGCACTCAATATGGCGAGCAACCTTGGTGCAGTCGCGACTTTTCTGCTGGCTGGCTCAGTCAATTATGTTTATGGTTTTACCATGGGCATTGCAATGATTTTTGGTGCTATTGCTGGTTCAAAATTTGCTATTGCCAAAGGCGCGGCTTATGTTAAACCGTTGTTTATCTCGATAACAACACTGCTAATCGGAAAACAATTGTGGGATATTTTGCAGTAAGCATAAACAATTGATACCCAAACTGGTTGTAAAAGAAAATGAAACTCCTGCCAAATTCGTTACAGGTTTGGTAAGAGTTTCATTTTCAATTATTATAGCGACATGGCCGTTAGAATTAGTTTAAACAGAGGGGGTTACACTTTTTCAGAACATGGGTAGCAGGTGTTTTTTTCAGTAATTGGTTCTGCGGCATTAGCATAATTCGAACCCCATTGACACAAAGTGTCTAATATAGGTAAGAGACTCTTGCCGTCTGGTGTAAGAGAATATTCTACTTTAGGCGGAATTTGTGTATATATATATCGGTTCACTAGTCCGCTCGCTTCCAGTTCCCGTAGTTGTTGGGTTAACATTTTTTGCGTTATTTTTGGTAATGTTTTCTTTAACTTACTAAATCGGAGGGTACTTTCCCCTAAATGCCAGAGAATTAATGCTTTCCATTTGCCACCAATAAGGTCTAGCGTTAATTCCATAGCACACTGATATTCAATGTTTTTGAATGTAATCATTTGCAGTCACTCCAATTGTTTTAATTAGGGATTAAGCTTGATAATGTGGTATGCAAATAGATACTATACCACAATTAAGTGCGTACTTGCCTAAAAGTATCCTATCATTTACTATTATATCAGAGAAGACATTCTCTGGAAATATCTTAATTTGAGAGATTCAATTGTTACGTAATGGCGATAATGGCCAAAATATATAGTAGTAAAATGAGAGGAAGAGTGATTGATTTGAAAGTGATTGCATTTAACGGAAGTCCACGAATTAATGGTAATACAGCGCAGAGTCTGCAATTGGTTCTGGCGGAGTTGGAAAAAGAAGGCATCGAAACGGAATTTATCCAGCTGGGAGGGCGGAAAGTTTTCGGATGTCTTGCTTGTGGGAAGTGTTATGAAAAAAAGGATAATCACTGTATACGCCAGGACGATGAAATGAATACGTTTATCCAGAAAATGATTGAAGCAGACGGAATTATTATAGGTTCGCCAACTTATTTTAGTAATGTGTCTTCAGAAGTAAAGGCACTTATTGATCGCTGTGGTTTTGTAGCCAAGGCTAACGGTGGTGATATGCTCCGCGGTAAAGTGGGAGCTGCGGTGGTTGCTGTGCGTAGAGCTGGAGCAACATTTACTTATTCCGCAATTAACTTCTTTTTCGGCATTGCCGAGATGATTATACCTTCTTCCAGCTATTGGAACATGACGCTAGCTCTTAATCCAGGTGATGTTCAAAAGGATGAAGAAGGTATACAGACATTTCTAACTTTGGGTAAAAATATGGCTAAGCTTTTAAAGCAGGTGAGAGGTTAATGCTTTAAAATATAATTTATTCAGATACTCTTTATGTTATAGAAAGAAAATGGAGGAATTTAGATGATTATTAGTAGCCAGGAAATTGAAGAACGTGCAGTAGCACAGATTGCCGATATGATGTGTGTGGCGGCGAGAACTGCTCCCAAAGGTAGAGGCGTGGACAATTTGGTAACCTTGATCGTTAATGGGCAAGAAAAAGAGCAACTATCAGCAGAGATGCGGCACATTGCTCAAGAATCAGGTATGCAATTTTTCGAACGTGATGCCAATTGCATCGATAAGGCAGCATTGGTTGTGTTGTTAGGTCAGAAGGTGAAACCCCTCGGAGTGAAGCCATGTGGCTATTGTGGGTATGCGGATTGTGCTGAGTGTGCACAAGGTACAGGGATATGTGCTATCAGCACTGGTGATCTTGGGATAGCTGTGGGATCGGCAGTTAACACCGCTTCCTTATATCATGCCGACAATAGAGTAATGTTCAGCGTAGGTAAAGCGGCCGTCAATATTGGCCTTCTGGGCGAGGAGGTCAAAATAGTTTATGGAATCCCGCTTAGTATAACCGGCAAAAGCCCATTCTTTGATCGGTAATAGCATGTATTGAAATAAAAAGCACTATTTGTCCTGTTCATGATAACAGGCAAATAGTGCTTTTTATTTCAATACGAGTTAAGAACCATACCTCGCTGGAAAAACAGAAAATTTTGTAAAGGAAAATTGATTAAGGCGTTACTTTTGGTTTGTATCAGCGTTTATAATAATGAAGCAGAATGTTGGTAAATTATGGGGAGGGAAAGTGTATGAGAAAATCAGTTGCTTGGGCATGTATTCTTTTTCTTGTTATGTTTGTTTTGTCTTTCGGGTCTGTTGGTTATGCGGACGATAGTATGAAGGACGGCAATGACACTTTGCAGCAGAGAGATTTGAAACAACAGTGTCTGTCGGCGACGATAGCAGCAATCAATTTGGAAATTGATCGGCATCAGCGGTGGATAGAGTTTCGGAAACAACAAGGGGAGCAAAAGAACTTAGCTGAATTACAGGAGTCTTTAGCTGCGCTCAAGGCGGATCTGGAAAAGCACATTACTATGGATGCCAGGGAGTATGTATTACCGGAAAAAAATGATTTGGTTGCCTGGACTGGAGATAAGCCGGGAAGAGATTCGGTATTGTATGTTGAGGGCATGTCTAAAAATGGACCATGGTATCATTTAGCCGGAATTGTGGGTGGTGAGTATGCCCTTTTACAGCCCAACACCAAATATCATATGAACTTCTATTCGGTTTATCCACGCAGCTACTGGGGTATGGATAGTTCGTATGTTTACATTGCCAAAATGGGTGAGGCGGACGCCAGCCTGGTCAATGCCGATAGTCGCAACAAGGAGAGCGCTCAACAGCCAGTGCAAGGCAAAAGAATTATGGGCGAAGTATTCAAGCATAAATTCATTGGTCTTTCACAAGACCTGGAAAAATGTGAAAACTATCAGATTTATCTACTAAAGGATTTAAAACCAGGCGCTAAAGGCGAGTTGCTCCTTGACTCGCAAAAATCAAGTTTTGATGTTACTCTTTCTGAAGAACAGCTAAAAGAATATTCATATATAGAATTTGTTTCTGCTTATAGTAATAAAACAAGTAAGCTAACTGAAATAAAAGATGAACCACTCGAAATTGTTTTAGAGGCAGAGGTTATTCTTAAAAAACCGGCGATTTATCTTTATCCGGAACAGCAATCACAAATTTCAATTATTCATAACTTCAAAGGGACGATACTCAATACCTATCCGGCATATGCCGATAACTGGACAGTCATTGCAGAACCAAACGGAAACTTATTGAATGTGAAGGACAATAGAGTTTATAAATACCTATTTTGGGATGGCGCTTATTTGTTTGCGAAAGAACACTACCAATTTAAATCTGGATTTTATGTAAAAAATGAGGACTATGTTTCGTTTCTCCAAAGCAAATTGGCGAGTATCGGTCTGAATGAGAATGAAATCAATGATTTTATAGTCTATTGGTTACCAGTAATGAAAAATCATAAAAATTGTTTTGTCTATTTTAGAATCAATGACAATATTGACGGAAGTTCAGTTCTTGAAACAAAGCCTGCAGCGGAAACAACAATCCGGGTATTTATGGAGTTTTCAGGTGTTGATGATATAAGTAGTATCCAAAAGTTACCGGAGCAGACCTTGCCGACTTTTGTTAGGAAAGGATTTACCTTAGTGGAATGGGGCGGCGCTGAAATTGGCAATAGTAAAATTGAATAGACGGAAAGTGAAAACTACTGATAATAATAGCGGTTAGCAGCAGGGCAAACCTTGGGTCAGGTATTAGAGGAGCTGAGAAATGGCTACCATCTGTCCGTCCAAATCAATGTGTCATTTTTAAGTATGTTTCATCGCCTTTTTATTCCTCAGTGAATACATTAATTGTAGAGAATATGCAAAAAGGAGATGTAAAATATTGATAAAATCAACAGCCAAACGTGTGCCAATTGGTAAACACCGCTTGCCTCCATTGCCATATGCGTATGATGCCCTTGAACCGATTATTAGTGAAGATACACTTAGAATACATCACGATCATCATCATAAAGCTTATGTGGATGGCCTTAATAAAGCAGAGGTAGCATTAGCGCAAGCCCGGGCGGGAAAAGACTATACATTCATTAAATACTGGGAAAATGAATTAGCATTCAATGGTTCTGGACATATCCTTCATAGCATCTATTGGACGATACTGACCCAAAAGGGAACTGGTGGTGAACCAGGGCCGGATACCGTTAGGGAAATTACCAGACGTTTTGTAAGTTTTGATGCTTTTTTGGAACAGCTAATTGCTGCTACCATTAAGGTTGAAGCATCAGGCTGGGGTATTCTCGCATGGAATCCATCGTGGAATTACCTGGAGATTTTGATCGCGGAGAAACACCAAAATCTGACACAGTGGGGGTCTATTCCTATACTGGTTCTCGACGTATGGGAACATGCTTATTATTTAGATTATCAATACCAACGGGAAGAGTATGTTCGAAGGATATTGGAGCTAATTAATTGGAATGAAGTTGAAACAAGGTTGGATTTGGCGATACGAGGAAAGCTGCCCTTATATCTTACAATGTAAGAAAGGGTAGAGGAATCGTGAAATACTAAGCTATTCTATGAAAAACGTACGATTTTCATGTTTTAACTGGCTACTGAATGAAGTATGCCGCAATGTGATTGTAGAAGCAACGTTGTAAGATAATAAACTATGCTATAATTATCGTAGGTATATTTGTTATAAAAGGGAGATGTTCAAAATGGGAGATAAAAGTCCAAAGAACAAGGAAAAAAAGAAGAAAAAGGCTGAAAAGAAGGTTACTCCAACAGTTCTATCAAATAAATCCGAATAAAGTTTTAATTAAACGCAGCCACGAAATGGTTGCGTTTTTCCCTATCAATGAAGAATATAGCTGATTTACATAGAATCAAGAGGTATATGGCCAATGTGATTGGTGAAATGGAGCAAGACAAAGAGGAAATGGGCAATATGAAAAATCTAAGGGGGAGATCGGATGTTTATTGTTGTTTTGAAATATGTTAAGCCATTGGCGCGAATTGATGAATTAGTATCTGCGCATATCGAATTTCTAGATCGATTTTATAATCAAGAGAAATTTATTGTTTCCGGGCGCAGAGAACCGAGAGTTGGTGGCGTTATTTTTGCTAGCGCAAGCAGCGAGGAAGAACTATGGGATATTATTAAGCAAGACCCGTTTTATATTGATGGGGCAGCAGAGTATGAGGTTATTGAATTTATTCCATCCAAATATGATTCCAGATTCGAGTGTTTGTTCAGGTAAACACAGTAGTTGAACTGCCTTGTAACTCGTAAAATGATAAAAGGTCACATGCGTATAAAAAATACTTGTCATTATATTCCGAAACTGTTAGACGGAAAGAGGGGCAAGTAGTAGTAATAGCGTAGGGCTGTCTCAATACGCTTGAGGCAGCCCTACGCTATTTTGGCGAAACTTTCCTTGGTGCAAAATCCAACCAATAATCCCAAACACGAACTAAGATAAAACGCTGTTTACTTTATGAGCAACTTGATTAGATCTCTCCGACTGATAATACCGATAATTTTATTATTCTTAACGACTGGTATCCGCTTAATACTATGTTGTAACATTAGTTTGGCAATTTCATCTATTTCTATTTCCTCAGAAATAGATACCACTTTTTCAGTCATAATGCTAGCGGCTTGCTCTGCCATGAGTTTTTTAAAGTCAGCATTGTACTGCTCTACGCCGTTGTAGTAAATGATAGCGCCTAAAATATTAACATAACTTGGTACTCGCGGAGTAGTTCCTTTGTGTAACAAATCCCCTTCACTGACAATACCCACTAAGGATCCTTCATCATCTACTACCGGCACGCCAGAAATAGCTTGATCTACTAAAACTTTAGCAATTTGCGCAATAGTGTCGTTTTTATGAACAGTGATCACTTTTTTGACCATAATATCTTTGGCTTTCATGACAAGCATTCCCCCTATCTATATATTCCGCATTAAATAAGTTTGCAGGCGCAGTCGGGTGGTGTATTGACAACGCTCCACCACTAGCGTTTGACTTCCGCTTATGCCAACACACCACCCGACTGCAAAAAGCTTTAGCACGTTGTATATAGCATATTCCAGCCACGTTATTTTTTCTATAGTTTCATCATAATACACGGTTTTCTCAATGTAAAGTTTTTCTTGTCCAGATGTAAAGGTTAACTTTCCCTGGATTGAACGACTAAGGCTTCTGCCGGCGTCCTAAAGGACTTGGCACAAGTCAAGTCTTTTCTTATCCAGATGGAAAGTATATAACTTTCCATCTGGATTGAACGACATTTTTTGATTTGCAGAATATAAATTGATTTAGTGGTACAGCTTTTGGAAAGTATCTGTGATAAAATGTTATCATTGCTATAAATGGATATAAATCCAAGATCTTAATGATCTAAATTATCACTACTATTATTTAATGGTAAGGGGCATTACTTTTGGATTTGTGGCATGTGTCAATATAATTAAAGGAGCAAGGAACGACTAAGCAGCCTTCTTACTATGGTGCTGGGTTCCTGTGAGTTTAACGAATGGTTAAAAACGAGAAAAAACCGAAAAATATAAACTATGGACTTCATGATAAAATCCCAAATAAAGTGGCAATCCCACTTGTTATCCAACAAATAGTAGTATTATCGATGGATTTGGTGCTTCCTGTTTTGATCATAAGTATGATGGGCGGATCGCGGGAAGTAGCTCAAAATTTTGTAAGTATAATGATGATAGGAATCGGACTGGGGACGTTTTTACAAGTCTTACGTAAAGGTGCGGTGGGATCCGGATATTTTTGTGCTGAGGAAACTGGTTTCTTGTATTATCAGGCTTCTGCCTTGGCAGTACAGACAGGTGGGTTGGCATTGCTATTTGGCATGACTACTATTGCGGGTTGCTTTCAGATGCTGATTAGCAGAATAATTCCGCGCATACGGTTTTTGTTTCCTACAGAGGTAGCAGGATTAATGGTTGCCATGACCGGGATTGCCGGTATTGCTCCCGGGGTTTCGGCGATATTTGGCGTTGACGATATGAAAACTACAATAGATATTACATCAATGTGGGTTGGAATTATAATCTTGGCAATCATGGTTTCATTAAACGTATGGGGCAAGGCTTCTATGCGGCAATACTCTATATTTATTGGCATAGTAGTGGGATATGTGCTGTCTTACTTATGCGGAATTCTAAATGTAGATGATATAGAACAATTAGTCGCTACGCCATATATCGCTATTCCTGCCATTCGTATGGAGTGGTCTTTTGACGAGAGATTACTATTGCCATTTTTGGTCGCAGTTATTTGCTCTACGCTGAAAACAATGGGTAATTTAGCAATATGCCAAAAGACAAATGATGTAAATTGGAAACGTGTTGATATAAAAAACGTCGGGAAGGGCATCTTTGCTGAAGGAATTGGGACATCAGTCTGCGGAATTATTGGCTGTATGGGTCTGAACAGTAGTTCAGGCAGTGTGGGGTTATCGATTGTAAACGGTGTTACTAGTCGCCGGTTGGCATATCTTGTAAGCGGCGTGTTTATTGCGATGGCTTTTTTCCCGAAAGCTGCTGCCTTCTTAGCCATCATGCCTGCACCTGTTATGGGAGCGGTGTTACTAATAAATCTTGGATACTTTGTTATTGAGGGGTTTCAAATCATTGCTTCACGTATGCTTGATCAAAGGAAAATATTTGTAGTTGGGTTATCACTGGTTTTTGGATTGAGTGTAGACCTGCTGCCTAGCATATATGCTCAATTTCCGGTGCAACTTCAAGCTTTATTCAAATCCTCCCTTGCAGTGGTTTCGATTACGGCTGTTTTTTTAAATCTGCTATTTCGTATCGGCATAAAACAGAAAAGAACGATTGAACTAACAGTAGGAATGAATTCGACAGAAGAAGTGATAGATTTCATGGAAGCCAGTGGCGCGGCATGGGGAGCGCGAAGCGAGGTTATACATCGGGCTTCATCCGCAATTATCGAGTTCTTCGAAACAGCCTTTGGATTAGAGCTGGTTAGAGAAGGAAAGGTAAGACTAGAAGTCAGTTTTGATGAATATAATTTAGCTGTCAAAGTTTTATATAACGGAGTTTTGATGGAATTTCCGGAGCAACGTCCAACAGATGAGGATTTGCTCAATGATGATAATGCACTCGTACGATTGTCGGGGTTTCTAATGCGTAAGTATTCAAACAGGATAGAATCTTGTATTGTGGGTGAGCATTGTATTTTGCGGTTTCATTTTGAACATTGATCTGCCAGGAAATGAGTACTGTACTGGTGGAATTTAGATTTTACAAAATAGACCTTGGTCAAATTTATTGACTAAGGTCTAGTCTTTTTCTAAGCTGGATTTTCTTTTTGGATTATAAGCATTTTTGCGGATAATGGAAATAGCTTATAATAACGGCTATTATAGCAAGGAGGGACAAAATGGGAAATCCACAAATTGTGTCAATCGGGACAGCGATACCGCCTTATACCTTGCAACAAGAAGAGATCAAGGAGTTTGTTGCAGCGTTATTCCAAACAAAAATGGCCCATCTTGAAAGACTGTTACCAGTCTTTGAAAATGGGCTGATTAAAGTAAGGCATCTGTCACGACCGCTTGCGTGGTATCAGGAGGTGCATTCTTTTGCTGAAGCTAACAAAACCTATGAAGAGACGGCCCTTGCTCTGGCTGAGGAGGCATCTGCAAAGGTTATCGAGCAGGCTGGTATCCGGGCAGACGAAATTGGTATGGTCATTTACATATCTTCCACCGGTATTGCTACACCTACCATGGACGCTAAAATCATCCAGCGCTTAGGTTTGTCACCGCATACCGCCCGGGTACCGATTTGGGGATTGGGCTGCGCCGGAGGCGTTGCTGGCCTTGCACGCGCGTCAGAGTTAGTTCAAATGTTACATGGAAAAGCGGTTTTACTTATAGCTGTAGAGCTTTGTAGTCTCACTTTTCAGCGAAATGACTACTCGAAAGCTAATCTTGTTGGTACCAGTCTGTTTGGCGATGGTGCAGCCGCAGCTCTTATTGCTGTTAATGGTGGCGGGCCAACCGTATGTGGCAGCTATAGCACTTTATTCCCTGCCACTGAAGATATAATGGGCTGGGATGTTACAGAAAGCGGACTGAAAGTCCGCTTTTCGCGAGATATCCCGAGTATTGTGAGAAAGTATTTGCCTGAACTTACAGGTAAGGCCTGTGATAAATGGGACATTGACATTAATTCTATTCAGCATTATGTTGTGCATCCAGGTGGTGTAAAAGTACTTAACGCCTACGCCGACAGTCTGCGGCTGTCTGATGATAAGCTAGATCACGCCTACAAGGTTTTGGCATCCTATGGCAACATGTCGAGTGTCTCAGTATTGTTTGTTCTGAATAGCTTTTTGGCAAGCACTCCGCCAACAGGAGAATATGGGCTAATGTTAGCCTTAGGACCAGGTTTTAGCGCCGAGCAGGTGTTATTTAGATGGTAGCTGGGATGATTGGCGGTTTGGCAAGTATAATCGTTATCCAACGGCTATCAGAACTATTGTTAGCTAACCGCAATGGGGTATGGATGCTAAAACAAGGAGGCAGTGAATATGGCGCCAGGCATTATCCGTTATTTTTCTTGTTACACACTGCCTGGCTGGTTGGGTGGGTGCTTGAGGGTTATTTTACTAATAGCTTAGGTTCCTGTTGGCCGGTATGGCTGAGTTTATTCCTATTTGCGCAGGTAGTAAGATATTGGTGTATAATCAGCCTGGGACATTATTGGAATACCCGCATTTTGGTAATTCCCGGCGACCTGGCAGTGCGACGTGGACCCTACCGATTCTTAAAGCATCCCAATTATCTTGCAGTCGCGCTTGAACTAGCAGTAGTACCGCTCATCTTTGGTGCAGTGGTTACTGCTGTTATTGCTACAGGTGCTAATGCTGCCCTGCTGCTATTAGTAAGAATTCCGGCAGAGGAAAGAGCTCTTGGTTCACGGAAATACGATATCTAATTTGTTCATTTTGCGGTACAGTGTAGTGCGGCCTATACCTAGCTTTCGGGCTGCAGCAGCGATATTACCGTTAACATCTTTTAATGCCTGAATAATCAGTTTCTTCTCAAGCTGAGCAGATTGATGTGATATTTGATCTTCAAAACTAGGGATTGAGCATTGAAATTTTGTTGTGTATTCAATAGGTAGGTTTGCAATGGTTAATGTTGATGTGCCTGTCGATAAAGCGATCATATTCTCGATACAGTTTTCTAACTGCCGTACATTACCTGGCCATTGATTATTAACTAAATGGTGAAATAACTCTGGACTGATATCCATACGCGGGAGGCCAAATTTTTTGCAGAGTTTTTCAACAAAATAGGGTGCCAGATCCCAGATATCCTCAATTCGTTCTCTAAGTGGAGGAATTTCTATAAAAATGACTTTCAGACGATAATATAAATCTAAGCGAAATTTCCCTTGATTTACCATCTGACACAGGTCTTGATTCGTTGCAGCAATAACACGGGCATCCATTACTCGACGCTTATTATCACCAATCCGATAAACCTCTTTTTGTTGCAGGACTCGTAGCAGCGAAGCCTGAACAGGAAATGGCATATCACCAATTTCATCTAAGAATATCGTTCCCGAACTTGCTAGCTCAAATTTCCCCGGTTGTCCACTCTGCTTTGCTCCTGTAAATGCACCGCCAGTGTAACCAAAGAGTTCACTTTCTACGAGGTTAGGGGGAATTGCTGCACAATTTAATGTTACAAACGGCTTTTCCTTTCGTGTACTGGAGTTATGGATAGTTCTAGCGATAATTTCTTTGCCAGTACCACTTTCACCTTGGATGAGAACGGTTGAGTCTGTCCGCGTTGCGCGCATAGCGATATCAAGGATAGAATGAGTTTTTGGACTGCGTCCACGCCATTGAGTTTCACATCCTGCTGTTTGATTAAACGAAATCGGTACAAAGAAGTTTTGTTGGTCTGTCTTTATTGAATCACCTTTATCAACAGGTACTAAGCTGTTGATAAAGGTTTTACCTAAAGCATCTAGATCTCTCTTGGAAAGATTAAATCTTGCTTGCATTTCAGCGATTGCGAGGCTTTGTTCAATCATAGCTGCTCCAAGGGTGGTTATCTCCATTACATGTTTATGCGTAGCACCGGCCTCGCCAGAAATATTAAGTACTCCAATTAAGTTTCCGTCACTGGAGCTAATAGGAGAAGCCCAACAATCTAAAAAGCTAACAGGCAGCGAATAGTGTGTCCAACCAGGAATAGCTAAAGGCGTTTGCTCGATAAGTACGGTACCTATCCCATTTGTACCCTTTAAATTTTCCCGCCAGTTAACACCAGGGGTTAAAAAAAATTTTTCGGTTTTGTTAACAAATGAGGGATCGCCAAGGGTTTCCAGTATATATCCATCATTGTTACTGAGCATGATTTGATATTTACCTGTATGCAATAAACTGAATATATGTTGCAGTATTGGCTTTGCAGTACGAATCAGTAGTTCAGAACTGTCTAATAATTCGTTCAGTCTGTTCGATTGCAAAATGTCATCTTGAAAGAGCTGTTCATGATTAACATTTAGTCCCCGGCATCTTTTCCACGATTGGAAGATGGGCGGCGGGACTTTATTTATTACCCTGGTATCATTTCCGTGAATAAAATTTTTTAATAGGCTAGCCATATTCCACCTCCGGCAGCTATACACTATAGTGTTTCATTTATAAAACACACGTCCACGGACACTGTTCTTACACTGATACATATTTTCCACGTATTTCATAATTAACCTTTTTTTAAATACGGATTTAATTGATAAATTGGTCTTTTACATTGTAATATTCGTTAATCTGACTTTGGCATGATGCTTGCATTACAATAAGTCATAAGATAAGAAATGGGCTTAGCCCTAAGGAGGATTTATTTATGGCTATTGGTGAGCAAGTCTACGGGTATTTTATTCCTACTGTGAGCCTGATGGGAGTAGGAGCACACAAACAAGCTTCTGCACAAGTGAAAACTCTTGGTGGTACGAGTGTATTCCTTGTTACTGATGCTTACCTAGGTCGCCCAGGTGGGATGGCCGACGATATTAAGGCAATGCTGGAAGCGGAGGGTATCAAGGTTACTATTTTTGCAGGAGCAGAACCAAACCCAACCGACAAAAACGTTCATGATGGTTTAAAATGTTACCAGGAAAGTGGCTCTGATACCATTTTAACCTTGGGTGGCGGTAGTGCTCATGATTGTGGTAAGGGAATTGGCTTATTGGCTACCAATGGTGGAAACATTCGTGACTTCGAAGGTCTTGATAAGTCTAAGAAGCCGATGCCGCCGTTTATCGCCATAAACACTACAGCCGGTACTGCTTCTGAGATGACTCGATTTGCTGTTATTACCAATACTTCTAACCATGTAAAAATGGCTATTGCTGACTGGCACACTACTCCCAATGTTGCAATTAATGACCCTTTACTGATGGTTGGTATGCCGCCTGCTCTTACTGCTGCGACCGGTATGGATGCATTAACTCATGCAGTTGAAGCATATGTTTCAGTTGCCGCTACACCGGTAACTGATTCAGCGGCTCTAATGGCCATCAAACTTGTCGCCACTAATTTACGAAATGCAGTTGCCAATGGTCAGAATATGGAGGCACGTGATAAAATGGCTTATGCCGAATACTTAGCTGGAATGGCATTTAACAACGCCGGTTTGGGATATGTCCATGCTATGGCTCATCAACTAGGCGGCTTATACAACCTACCGCATGGTGTATGCAATGCTATTTTACTGCCTCATGTTGAAACATATAATATCATTGCCTGTCCAGAACGTTTTGTTGATGTTGCCATAGCAATGGGTGAAAATATAGAAGGTCTATCTGTTCGTGACGCTGCTGATAAAGCGATAACGGCTATTCAAAAATTATCTGCTGATATTGGTATCCCTTCCGGCCTTGCGCAGTTAAAGGCTAACGAAAAGGATTTCGAGGTTATGGCCGGAAACGCATTAAAAGATATTTGCAGCCTATTTAATCCACGTACGGCTACTCTTGATGAAATAATTGGTATCTATAAGGCCGCGATGTAAGCTGTAATTGGTTGAATAATGTAATTTAAAATATACCCTATAGGTTAGACTGCCAGATAAGTCTAACCTATAGGGTATTTCTATGGAGACAAGTACAAGAACATCATTTCCGCAAGTATATACAGCTTGACATTTATTCCTATGTATTGCTACAATTATCATTAATAATGATAGGGTAAGGGAAGGTTGAGTGAGGATGAAAAATTACAAAACGATGCTGAGGATTGTACTCTGTTTAGCAATATTTGCATTTGGTGCGATGCTGACAGGGTGCTCTGGCGACCAAAAAGCAGCAGACAAAAAGGTGTTTAGGGTTGGTATGGAATGTGGATATGCTCCTTTTAACTGGACCCAGACTACTGCTGATAACGGAGCGGTGAAAATCAACGGCAGTCAAGAATATGCTATGGGCTATGATGTAATGATTGCTAAAAAGATTGCTGAATCTATGGGCGCTGAACTGGAAATCCATAAGATTGAATGGGATGGTTTAGCTCCTGCAGTAAATGCCGGTAAGATTGATGCAGCTATCGCTGGAATGAGTATTACCAGTAAGCGTAAAGAAACAGTCGATTTTTCTTCTGTCTATTATAACGCCGATATTGTTGCTCTTACGAAGAAAGACAGTTCTTTTGCTGGTGCTAAGAATCTAGATGGCCTCAAAGGCGCTGTTACTACATCACAACTTAATACCGTTTGGTATGATTTGCTAAAACAAATTCCTGATGCGAAGATTCAACCTGCGATTGATAATGTTCCTGGTATGATTGTTGCACTGACTTCTGGCAAGGTAGAAGTTCTGGCTACCGATAAGCCAACTGCAATGGCTGCTGTCTTTTCAAATCCAGAATTAGTAATGTTGGATTTCAAGGATGGACAAGGCTTTAAGGTCGAGCGGGAAGAAATTGAAATGGGTATTGCGGTGGCTAAAGGGAAAAGTAACGAGCTATTGACGAAAATAAACAAGGCACTGTCTGCAATGACCGAAGAGGATCGCAACAAATTGATGGAAGAAGCCATTAAGAAACAACCGTTAGCAAAACAATAAGTAGTATTAATGGGATGGCATTCGCCATCCCTGAAATTTATTATCCAGATGGAAAGTATAACTTTCCCTGGATTGAACGACTAAGGCTTTTGTTGGCGTCCTAAAGGACTTGGCATAAGCCAAGTCTTATCTTATCCAGATGGAAAGTATAACTTTCCCTGGATTGAACGACTAAGGCTTTTGTTGGCGTCCTAAAGGACTTGGCATAAGCCAAGTCTTATCTTATCCAGATGGAAAGTATAACTTTCCCTGGATTGAACGACTAAGGTTTCTGCTGTCGTCCTAAAGGACTTGGCACAAGCCAAGTCTTATCTTATCCAGATGGAAAGTATAACTTTCCCTGGATTGAACGACTAAGGCTTCTGCTGGCGTCCTAAAGGACTTGGCACAAGCCAAGTCTTATCTTATCGATCAAGGTGGAAAGAAATATGACAAGTGCTATGCCGGTAACTTTTTTTGGGTGGGTTTATTTTCTTCTGCAGCAATATGGTGTACTTTTTGTAAAAGGGGCTTTAGTTACACTGCTATTGGCTGTTGGTGGTACCTTAATTGGTTGTGTAATTGGGTTATTCGTAGGCATTTTACAAACTATCCCGATTAATCCTAAAGATGGACTTGTTAAACGAGGATTCTATCGATGTATCAGAGCCATCTTAGCAGCATATGTTGAGTTGTTTCGCGGTACACCCATGATTGTACAGGCGATGGTGGTATACTATGGCTCGATGCAAGTTTACAATATCGATATGTCACCGCTGTTAGCAGGCTTTATTGTCGTATCCGTAAACACCGGTGCCTATATGGCTGAGACTGTCCGCGGCGGCATTATTTCTATTGATGTCGGTCAAAAAGAAGCTGCAAAAGCGATTGGCATGAATCATTTTCAGATTATGTCCTGTGTTATTTTACCGCAAGCTTTGCGTAATATTATGCCGCAAATTGGTAACAATCTGATTATTAATATCAAAGATACCTCGGTACTCAATGTTATTTCCGTAACTGAGTTATACTTCTTATCTAAGTCAGCCGCTGGGGCCTATTATCGATATTTTGAAGTTTTCTTTATTACTTGTGCGATTTATTTTATTATGACCTTTGCGGTTTCACGCTTTCTATTATGGATAGAAAAGAGAATGGATGGGCCTGATAATTATTTATTAGTTACGCATGATCCATTAGCTGATCCATGTGGACCATTTACTCCAAAGAAAGGCGAGAATTAGAAGTATGGATAATAAAGTGTTCGCAATAGAACCACAGCAGATATTGAAAATTAAAAATTTAGTTAAATATTTTGGTAAGCGTGAAATTCTCAAAGATATCAGCTTTGACGTTTTTCAGGGTGATGTTATTTGTATTATTGGTGCGTCAGGCTCTGGCAAATCCACGATGCTTCGCTGCATCAACATGCTGGAAATACCAACCTCAGGCGAAATTATTCACGATGAACGAAACGTAGTGGAAGAACAGGATAAACTAACGCTATATCGGACAAAAGTCGGTATGGTGTTTCAACAGTTTAATCTGTTTAATAATATGTCTGTGCTTGAGAACTGCATGGTAGGATTAGTAAAGGTGTTAAAACAGGATAAGGCAACAGCTAAGAAAACCTCGCTCCACTTTTTAGAGAAAGTCGGCATGGCGCAATATATCAATGCTAAGCCGCATCAGTTATCAGGCGGACAAAAGCAAAGAGTAGCGATTGCTCGCGCGCTTGCTATCCAGCCACAGGTCTTGCTAATGGACGAACCGACTTCGGCGCTGGATACGCAAATGGTTGGTGAAGTATTAGCTGTTATGCGTGAATTGGCTAAGGACGGTTTAACCATGTTGATTGTCACTCATGAAATTGCCTTTGCTCGCGAAGTTGCTTCCCGAATCATTTATGTCGAAGATGGTGTCATTGTCGAAGATGATACACCAGATGTCATTTTTAATCATCCCAAAGATGCGCGGACGAAAGCATTTCTTTCACGTGTTACGAATGGACTTGCCTAATAAGATTAAAGACCTCCTATGCAATATCTGCTATAGGAGGTCTTTTCTTATCCAGAGGGAAAGCCCAAAGGGACTTGGCAGAAGCCAAGTCTTATCTTATGCGGAGTGTCGGTTTGAAATTGATTGGACATAATTGACAAAATATTATTTGTATGATACAAATAAATATAAAGCGATGGGAGTGAAAGAATATAGTTAGTGAAGAAGAAAAATATAATAGGTGTTTGGATGATATTGGTATATTGCTGCAAAAGGCAGTTCGGACATTCCAAATGTTAGAAAAGAAACAAATTAGAATGCATGGTTTTACCAGTTCTCAATGCTATATATTGTTGGAAATATATAAACATCAAACGCTTTCTATTAATGAAATTAGTGAAAAAATGCGCCTTGAAATTAGCACTATAACTAGAATTATGAATAATTTAGTTCGGGATGAGCTTATTCTTCGCAAAAGATCTGTATATGATAAAAGGGTTGTAGAAGCTATTCTTACGGAGAACGGTAAAGAGATTGCTCAACAATTGCAGAAAAGTATTGCGAATTATTATAAGGATGTCATAGCAAACTTGCCGCGTGGTCATGTTCGCGAAGTCATGAGTGCAGTAGAATTGCTTGTAAATGCTTTAGAAAAAGCTCAAAAAGGCTAAGATTTTTGTTGGGCTGAATATTTACATAATACATGTGCGTTTGCTTACCGGAATAGAGTAGCGAAATGAGCTATAAGATATAAAAAAGAGAAGGGGATTAGTATGACTAAAACTTTTATTCAGCAATTATTTGCAGAGCGAATTGGGGGAAATGAATTCGGGAATGATACAGTTCTATATAAATTTGAAAAAATTAAAAGAGCTAAAAGGGAGGCGTGTAAAAACAACCCCAATGTGGAATTAATTGATCTTGGGGTTGGTGAACCAGACTGGATGGCGGAGAAGGAAGTTATAGAAGTCTTATACGAACAAGCTAAGCTGAGAGAAAATAGGGGATATGCCGATAATGGTATACAAGTATTTAAGGATGCTGCTGTTCATTATATGGAAAAAGTTTATCAAGTTTATGACCTTAATTCAATTAAGGAAGTAAATCACGGAATTGGTTCGAAGTCGATTTTGGCACTTTTGCCGTTGGCCTTTATTAATCCGGGTGATATTACTATTATGACTGTACCCGGTTATCCTGTTATGGGGACTATGACCAAAGCTTTAGGAGGAGAGGTGGTTAATTTACCACTCTTAGCTGAAAATAGTTATTTACCTAAATTGGACTACTTGACTTCTAAGCAGCGCCATAAAGCTAAATTGTTGTATATTAACTATCCTAACAATCCAACCGGAGCTACTGCGACTAAGAAGTTTTTTGAGAAAGTCGTACAGTTTGCCAAGGAAAATAAGATCATTGTCGTATCAGACGCTGCTTACGCGGCACTTACTTTTGAGGGACAGCACCCGCTTAGCTTTTTGTCAGTTGAGGGCGCTAAAGATGTTGGGATAGAGATTCACTCGTTATCCAAAGCATTTAACATGACTGGGTGGCGTTTGGCATTTGTGTGTGGTAATGAATTAGTAGTGAAAGGATTTGCAACCGTAAAAGATGACAATGATTCTGGTCAGTTTGCAGCTATTCAAAAGGCTGGCGTTTATTGTTTGCAGCATCCTGAAATAACGAAAAAAACAGCTTTGAAATATTCTCGCCGTCATACTATGTTGGTAAATGCATTAAAACGTATTGGGTTCACAGTCACTAAACCTAAAGCATCATTTTACTTATATGTAGGTATTCCCCAAAGAACCAAAAGCGGAAGATGCTTCACGTCAGCAGAAGACTTTTCCGAGTTCTTACTTGAAGAAACACTAATTTCAGTTGTCCCATGGGATGACGCCGGGGCATACATTAGGCTTTCCGTTACCTTTGAGGCAAGGGATGAAAAGGAAGAAGAACGGATCATTTCTGAAATTGCGCGACGTTTAGATGACATTGGTTTCATATTTTAATATTGGCATGCTATAGAAAGGAACTCAAGGTGCAATCCTGCTGTATAGCTAAAATTTTTGCCGAAGCAGTACTTGATTCTGACTATTTGGCCTTAGCTCAAGCGTACTTGTGTTTTCTTTATCTAAGCTAATATCAACACCGCCGCCTTTTACTTTGACACCAGGCATAATTTCAAGACTATTTTTTTCTTCTTTTTTGATTGACATTGTTTGGCTGGATAAATCTACGGGTTTATTCTCTGGTGGTAGTATTTTTTCGGTCGAAATACGCTGCGAATTAAATTGCCTTTCCTCTGTGCTTTCCTCTTGATAAGTTGGTGGTGTAGGCTTTTGTTCTTGTTCAGTAGTTATGTCTTTGGCAGGAGGAGCGTGGGGGGGAGTGATTGTCTCTGTACTTGGCGTTTCAACAGGAGTAGGAAAATAAAAAGATTTGATTCCGTAGCCCAGAAGTATTGCTATCCATAAAACAAGTATCCAAATAACGAGTTTCTTCATTTCATTCTCCCGATATCTAAACAGTCATAATCTACTAGGGTAATTTTCTTTCCGGCAACCGTTAATTCCTGCAAAAATTCTGCATAAATGCCCTTTGCGTCTTGTATATCCAGCAATAAGAGTAATTTAACATGACAGTGGGTGTCATGTCCGGTTAAAGTAATATTTCGCTTATAAGATATAATAAAACGGAAAGCCTTGACAAAGGAAAGCAAGATAAGCTATTATTAATTCGAATGTTATCGAAATGACTTATTGTACATGGAAGGAAGACAATATGATGGATACAATAAAGCTGGCAAAAGTCTTAAAAGCGCTTGCTCATCCAAAACGCTTAGAATTGTTTTTTAAAATTGCTGAAAAGCGTGAGGCAGATTTTAAAACAGGTTGTGAATGCGAATGTTTTGTTACTGATATGATTAATTCGCTCAAGCTTGGTGCGCCTACTATTTCACATCACATCAAAGAGCTTGAAAATGCGGGATTGATCACAACGGAAAGGAAAGGAAAATATCTGTCTGCTAAGGTCAAAGAAGATACCTTGGCAGAAGTGAACAAGATTTTTGCTGATCAATTACGCAAGAATTAAGGTTTTTTTGCTCAATATTTCGATAGTTGTAAAAATTAATAATTAAAAAACATAATAATGATGGTTGCGAAACTCACATGAAATTGCGATTATCTGAAAATAAAATCAAGTTTAAGTGAGGGGATTAGAATGAATAAGGTTAGTATAGTCAGATGCAACGATTACCAATATAACAATGTTGAAAAATCTGTATTCCAGTGCCTTGATGGAATTCAAGAAATAAAACAAAAAATAAAATCTAAAACTAAAGTTTTAGTCAAGGCTAATCTTTTACGAGGAAGCAGTCCTGAAGATGCTATTACGACTCATCCGAGCGTAGTAGAGGCAATTGTAAGGTACTTGCAGGAAATGGGATGCAGGGTGATTATTGGTGACAGTCCTGGTTCTGCATTAAGCTTTGATGAAAAACGTTTGAAGTCAGTTTATGAGATAACGGGAATGGTTGAGGTCGCAACTAAAACTGGATGCGAATTAAACTATGACACTTCTATAATCGAAGTAGTCAATATGGCGGCTAGAAATCAAAAGTATATGCAAATCATCAAAGTCGTAAACGATGTTGATTTCGTTGTATCAGCAGCTAAATTAAAAACTCATGCGATGATGACCTATACAGGAGCGGTAAAAAATCTATTTGGCGTAATCCCTGGGCGCACCAAAATTGATTACCATCTAAAAATGAATAATGTAAACAACTTTGCGGCGCTATTAGTAGATATATGTGAATACATAAAGCCGGTTTTCTCTGTGATTGATGGTGTAGAGGGAATGGAAGGGGACGGACCGGCAGCAGGTGACAAAAGGCATGTCGGACTTATTTTGGCTTCTGCAAATCCGTACGCTGTAGATCTTGCGGCAATTCACACAATTGGCATGAAGCCGGAGGCGGTTCCGACAATGGTCGAAGCCAAGAAGCGAGGCATTTTCAGCAGTAATTGGGAAGACATCGAAATTAAAGGTGAACAATGGCATGAAATCAAGATAGAACCATTTAAACTTCCAGCTACTCAGAGCGCCAATGCAATGGGAGGATTAGGTATAAAGGGAATTCCCCAATTCCTCCAGAATTTTATTTTAAACAATATGCGACCTAAGCCAGTATTTAATTATAATATATGTATTTCATGTGGTTTGTGTGCTGAGAGTTGTCCACCTAAAGCCATTAGCATGGTAAACCACCGACCAGTATTACATGTAGAGAAATGCATCCGGTGTTTTTGTTGCCATGAGTTGTGTCCTGAGAAAGCTGTACATATCAAAAGGAATTGGTTGTATGAAAGTTTGTTGCACTAGCAAGTGAATCTTCCAGGCGAAAGCAGGATAATATATATATAGCGTATGTAAAGTATAGCTGGTTAGAGTCCGGCGTATGTTGGAGGGAGAATGTTGATAAATGAGAACTCGATATCTTTTGATTCTTATGAAAAAATGGCAGAATATTATTTTGAATGTGTTGATACGAAACCATTTAATGCATACTATGAAAGACCAGCTACATTGTCATTGCTTCCTAGTGTTGCAGGAAAAAAGGTGCTAGATGCTGGATGTGCTGCAGGATGGTATAGTAAATGGTTGTTGGATAATGGTGCAAAGGTTATAGCAATAGATTTTAGTCCTAGTATGATAGAAATGACACGGAAAAGAATTGGTGAAAAGGCTGACATTAGAAGGGCTGATCTCAATGAACCTCTAAATTTCATCGAGGATAAATCAATTGATGTTATAGTGTCATCTTTAACGCTTCACTATATTAAAGACTGGGAACTTGTAATGGCTGAGTTTAATAGAATATTACAGCCATCAGGTTCGTTAGTTTTTTCTGTGCATCATCCATTTATGGACTTTACACATTTTAACAGGGAAAACTATTTTTTAACGGAGATTATAGAAGATGAGTGGGAAACTAATGTAGGGAAAGTTAAAGTCCAATTTTATAGAAGACCTTTATGTAAAATAATCTCACCTGTAATAGACGCAGGATTTATAATTGAAAAGCTAATAGAACCTATGCCGACAGAGAAATTCAAGCAATTACATCCCAAAGTATATGAAAGGCTAACCCGAAAACCCCAGTTTATTTTTTTGCGAGCAAGAAAAAAATAAAATAATAAACTAATCGCATGGGACCAGACAAAACAAAGGACAGCTAAAGAAGGGGACACCTATGTTTTTATTTATTTAAATAAGTGTATATACACTTAAGACCGGAGTAAATTGTTTTTTGGCAGACACTGTGATGGCTGCCGGGAATGTTATATGTCATATATCATAGAACAAAATCCTGCCTGCTTATGATAAGATGCAGGATTTTTGATTATAAAGTATAAGATTACTATTGTAATAAAATTGGAGCTAACTGGAGGTTATATGAAACTAACCGTTTTAGTCGATAATAATACTATAATCGATAGGTATTTTCAGGGGGAGCCCGCAGTATCGTATTATATAGAATGTGAAGGTAAAAGATATCTGTTTGATACTGGATACTCGGATGTATTCTTAAAAAACGCAAATAAAATGGGTATCGATCTTTTAGCGCTAGATGCGATAATTATTTCACATGGGCACAATGACCACACCTGGGGATTAGGTGAATTATTTCGGTTGTATACGGAAGCCACATTTGAAGGTCGTAGGTCGAAATTACCTACTATAATTGCACATCCAGATGCCTTTTTAGAAAAAAGAGTAAATGGATTACCAATAGGATCAATGGTTTCTGCAAGCCAGTTAAAAAGTGTTTTTTCATTAAACCTTAGTAGAAAACCTGTTACGATGTCGGATAAACTTATTTTCCTAGGTGAAATTGAAAGAAGTAATTCATTTGAAGCAATAAATTCAATAGGCGAAACGCTAAAAGAGGGTATATGGCAAGAAGATTTTGTACTAGATGATTCTGCTTTAGTATACATGTCTGATCGTGGGTTAGTAATCATTACAGGATGTTCCCATTCGGGGATTTGCAATATTATTGAATATGCAAAAAAGGTGTCTAATGAAGATAGAATATGTGATATTATTGGCGGATTTCATCTTTTGAACCCAGGCGACCACCAGTTAATTTGCACAACTGAATACTTAAAAAGATATCAGATCGGTACCATTCATGCATGTCATTGTACGGATATACATTCCAAAATTAAGTTAGCTCAGGTAGTAGATATTATGGAAGTTGGCGTAGGACTAGTAGTTGAATATTAGCTTTTGGTTGCGTGGATGTATTTTATATTATTATTATGCCTAAGTAGAGCGGTAGGGGGAATGTGAGTCTTGAGAAAAATAATTGCTACAATTACTATTAGTTTAATAGTAATTGTAGCATCAGTTTACCTTTTTCAAAAAGATTTTAACGTTAGTGAACTTGAGAATAAGGATACAAGCAGGGCAGCTTTAATCACGATGAAGCCAAGTAATTTAGAAACTATAGAGAAGTCAGATACTTTTGTGGAAAAAAGTAATACTTTTGCATATAGCGATCAGAAAATGCAATATTTGCTTATCTTTCCTGCTAAATATACTCAAACTACTAATCGGTGGCCGCTTATTCTATTTTTACATGGAAGTTCATTGCGGGGGCAGGAGCTGGATTTAGTGAAAAGTTATGGGCCTTCTTGGGTTGCAGAACAACGTACCGAGTTTCCATTCGTTGTTCTTGCACCACAATGTCCTAATGGTGAGGATTGGTTGAATAAGTCAGAAATTTTAGCTGCATTACTTGATGATGTTTCTGAAAAATATCGGATAGATCAAGATAGAGTTTATTTGACTGGAACAAGTATGGGCGGGAACGGCGCGTGGTATCTAGCTGGTCAGCATCCAGAATACTTTGCAGCGATAGCTCCGCTGGCCTCTAATCCGACAGTTCCTAGCAGTTGGAATAACCAGTTGATCTCTATGCCGATATGGGCTTTTCATGGTGAAAAAGATCCTGTTTGTCCATTAGAAAATGATGAAGCAATGATTAATGCCTTGCGCGGACAAGGCGGCACGCCGAAACTTACGATTTTACCAGGACAAGGGCACAATATCGCTGGTGTATATAAAAATCATGAACTCTATGATTGGTTTTTAGCCAATACTCGGCAGCCGATTGAGTAACGCTCTGAGCAGACTGTGTAAATTAATTCTGTCGGACCATTTTATAGCGGAGCACTGGCTTGCAGATCACATAAATAGTTGCAATCTGAATAGGAAGAAAGACAGAGCATTTTATTAATCGTCCTAATAAGAACAACTCGGCGGCTTTGTGATATAAGATGGATAGCCACAACGTGTTTAAACATAGATCAACGAATATAAGCACAACTACACTTGCCAAGCTGATTCTTAGTAAGGTTATTTTTTTATTATGCAAAAAGTAACCGTAAATCATGCCGGTTGTAAAAGAACTTAAGGTAAACCCAGGGAAAAACAATCCGGGAGAAAAGAACAGGCAACCAAGAATATCAGCAATAGCAGCAACAATGCCACCCAGTAGTGGACCATATAGCAGGGAAAACAAGGCAATTGATAAAAAGCTGAAGCTGATTCGTATAAATGGGGTCTGGATGACGAGAACATTAGTGGAAATAATATTTAATGAGACGAAGATTGCTGAAATAACTAGTGTGTTGGTAGTAAAAAAAGGTTGGCAAGGATGACGTTTTGCAAAAAAATGCATTAAGGACACCTCCAGAAAATGTAAGAATAAATTGCTACATATTGCTACATGTTTAAAGGCGTTTCCTTCTAATGCAGCAGCGGGATGCAATGTTTGTACCGCAAACTATAACTATAGTTTTTCGTTCAGTGACAACTCCCCGTTTACATGACACTTAACGCACAAACATTTACTCTGCAATCAATAAAAACATTATAGATTGAATCAGATAATCCTGCTTTGGGTTTTTAAAAAAATTTTAAAGAGAAGGAAGTTGCATATTTGCGTGGAATTGTTTGGTATCAAAATATATAGGAGGAATGCAAGTGAAACATTTTATGAATTGCAGGAGGCTGCTCTGGCTGGGCGTTTTTATGCTTATGCTAAGTTGTAGTCTGCCTCAGTCAGTGTCGGCAGCTGATAATGGTTTGAAGTACACTATTGTCGTATCAAATTTTGAGAATCGTTCTAACTGGTCAGGGCAATTTAATCTGGGCGATGCCTGGGGCGCTGTTTTGACCGATATACTTAACCAGTCTGGAAATTTTATTGTTCTTGCTGAAAATGATATGCGTCAGGCAGCAAGTAATGAAAGTAGTTCCAATCCCCACGTAATTCCGGCGCAGCTTTTAGTAAAAGGAGTTATTACCCATGTGCAAGAAACAGGCGGTCAAGCTGGTGGCTTTGGTATTCATGGTATTTATCTAGGTGGTGCTAACTCAAAATCCGAAATCAATATCACTATGTATGTTGTTGAGGCCGGTACTGGACAAGTATTAGCCTCTAAGAGTGTTGTTGGTAAAGCTACAAAAGGCGGTATGATTGTTGGCGGTCACGGCGCTGTCTTTGGCAATTATGGTGCTAGCAACCTGGGGAAAGCTGTTGAAAACGCAGCTATACAGGGTGTAGACTGGATGAAAACTCAATTGCCCAAGATCAGATGGACTGGTGCTGTGGTAATGAATAATAACAGCAATATATATATTAATAGAGGGTCGCGTGAAGGTATTACAGTCGGTCAGGAATTTGTCGTAGGTTCTGCTGAAATATTGAGAGATCCTACTACAGGTGAAGTTCTTGATGAAATGGTAACAGAAGTGGCTCGAATTAGTGTAGTCTCTGTTAAAGAGAAGATTTCTATCTGCCAAGTGATTTCTGGTAGTTCTGATAGTATTGCGCAAGGTATGAGAGTGACATTGCCGTAAAGAACAAGTTAAGATGATTGTAAATACAAATTGACAAGATATAGGTTCACCGGTAAAATATAATTAGACAATTTAAGGAATTGGCATACCCGCTGAAAGGCGGCGACGCAAAGCCGTGGGTCTACCGGCGTAATGCCTATGACTGCCTGGTTGCTCTTACAAATAACTATTTGTGAGTGTTACCAGGCAGTTTCTTATTTTCCAGATGGAAAGGTAACTTTCCCTGGATAGAATGCGACTAAGGCTTCTGCTGGCGTCCTAAGGGACTTGGCACAAGCCAAATAATTTTCTTTAAGTAATCTTTAATTTTGGCTCCTGGCTAGTATGGTATGATTATCCTACCAAATGCAAGGAACTGTGTATCGGCAAAATTCGAATATTTTCCGACCCAAATACCGAAAGTTTTTATGATCCAGAAGGAAAGGTTAACTTTCCCTGGATAGAACGACTAAGGCTTCTGCCGGCGTCCTAAGGGGCTTGGCACAAGCCAAGTCTTATCTTATCCAGAAGGAAAGGTTAACTTTCCCTGGATAGAACGACTAAGGCTTCTGCCGGCGTCCTAAGGGGCTTGGCACAAGCCAAGTCTTATCTTATCCAGAAGGAAAGGTTAACTTTCCCTGGATAGAACGACTAAGGCTTCTGCCGGCGTCCTAAGGGACTTGGCACAAGCCAAGTCTTATCTTATCCAGATGGAAAGGTTAACTTTCCCTGGATAGAACGACTAAGGCTTCTGCCGACGTCCTAAGGGACTTGGCACAAGCCAAGTCTTATCTTATCCAGATGGAAAGTATAAAACTTTCCCTGGATAGAACGACTAAGGCTTCTGCCGGCGTCCAAGGGACTTGGCACAAACCAAGTCTTATCTTATCGCAGAATTGGTTGAACTTAATATATTGCCAAAACCATTGGCGAATTCTGCAATAAACAAGTGATTAATACATCTTTTACATGAAAGATGAGGTGTGACAATTGAAAGATCGTCGGTTTTGGCTGGCTGTTGTTTCGGCATGTATGGCCACACAGCATAACACTGGTGAAGCGGCGGCAGCTGTAGTACCTCCTGATACAGACCGTGACTATTCTGTTCGTGTACATTCTTCTGTGACAGAGGAAGAGGCTGTTGTCGCTTGGTTTGATGATTGTCGTTATGAGAAGGTTATAGAAACAGCTAGTGCAACATGGCCGCGGTTAGAAGCTATGCCTGACAGAGTGTTATACTGTGTGGCTGAATGCTATAGTCGGACAGGTCAGGTTCAGTTAGCTAAAACCAGTTTTGAGTTACTCAACGCCCGTAGTCCGCAAAATCATAGGTATCGCGCGGGCTTGGCGTATACTTTGCTGTATGCTGGCCAACTGGACAAGGGCTTAGCTATGTATCGTCAGGTACTGCTAGAAAATCAGGGAATGCTTGCAGGTGCAGCGGAAGACGCAGGGGCACTTTTGTCAATGGGCAATGTAGGCGGTGGAAAAGCGTTATTTCAAATGGTCATAGATCTTAGTCCTGCCAAGCAGCATTATTCTCAATTATATGAGAATAACCTGCGTATGTATAGGTTGGCAGACGATGTCCCTCAGGTGACATCATCTACTGTTGCACAGTCGGCTGTTTCGGCTGAAAATGAGCGGAAGTTGTCGCATACTCAGGCTGTGGAGATGGCTCAAAATGGCCAATATCAGCAGTCTCTAGATATTATGGCTCGTCTTGTTAAGACAGATGCGCAAGATAAATCGGTTCTTTTTGATTATGTCACTATTTTGCAACAGGCAGGTCAGAATGAGCAGGCTATCAATGTATATAATCAGCAGTCTGGTACAAGTAGTATGCCTTTTTCTGTGATTCGAAGCGTTAGTACCGCATACTTTCAGTTGCAAGAGTATGACAAGGCACTGGATGTGCTGCAACCGGCAATTTTTCGTGGCGAGAGGGATGCACTTTTGTGGGCTGGGGAGATGAACTTACTCCGTGGTAATACTATCGGTGCTCAAGCCTATTATGAGCGGCTATTATCCCTGAACCCTAATGATTACGAGGTGTATTTCAGCCGTGGGATGTTGAGTCTGCAGATAAAAGATTACAGACAAGCGGCTCGGGATTTGGAACGGGCGCGGAGACTGATGCCAGAAAGCCTGGACAAGGCTGATCGGTTGACTAAGTTGGAACATAATTTGTCCATTGCCTATATGAATAGCGGTCAAGACCAAAAGGCTGCTTCAATTTTAGTTAATTATACGAAAACCTTGCCTGTCGACGGTTCACTTGCCGGCGACTATATAGTAGCGCTTGGCAATAGCTCTCAGTATGAACTGGCAGTGCGAGAGGGAGAACGGTTATGGCCTACCTATACGGATGCACCAATTCCTGGACTTAAGTCTCTGGCGGAAAGCTATCTTCGAATCGGAAAACAGGGACAAGCCGTAGCAGTATATCACTATCTTGCCGGGCAGCAGCCGAGTAATGATGCTAGTCAACGGATGTTGGCTTTTCAGTTAATGCTAAATGGCCGTACAGCCGAGGGTCTTAGCTATTATGATCGATTACTCAGTAAAGCACCAACTAATGCGGATGCTGTGATAGCGGATGCTGTAACTCTTATCAATACGGATAAGTATATTGACGGAAGATCACTGTTTGAATTAGTGCTAAGCAAGTATTCGAATCCGGCTTATCGTCGGCAATATGCCGAAGTATTAGTAAAGAAAAATCACAACCGTGCAGCTTATAAACAATACCAATTATTATCTGCTCAACCGGAAGGGGAACTGGATGGATTATCAGGCATGGCTCGCACAGCCAGCGCGTTAGGTGATTATTCGAAGTCCCGCCAGGCGCTGGATACAATTACGAGTAAGTATGGACGGAGTAAAGCCGTTGCAGCTCTTGAGCCAAAAACAACCTATGCTGATCGCCATGACTATCAAGGTACAGAGCCTAGGGTGTTAGGTGCGGCGACTTCCCAAGCAAGTACGGCAAATGCTTCAAATGAACTGAAAAATCCAGCTGGCCCGGGTAATGCTGGTGCTACTGCAGTGAAAGGCAACACAGAAATATCCAAAGACGAGTTTGCTTATGAAATGGCACAACTTGCCACAAATTTCTTATCTGCACCTGTAACAAATACTGAGAATTTTAAAATTGATTTTGCCTTTGCCATTTCTACCATTACCGCCAAAGCAATGCCGCTTATACCTAGCGAACAAAGAAACGACTTTACTTACGAAATGGCACAGATTACATCGAATGTAATCAAGGATCAAAACTTAGATGTGAAAAAAGCTAAAATACAATTTGCACAACTTACAACAAAAGTGGTAAATCGTATCGATAAAACCACTGCTGATAAAAAAATAACAACTTTGAGGAAAAATGATAACATTGAGTCCCAAACATTGCCTAGTTCGAACAAAACCGGCGGCGATAGTCCAAAAGCAAGTGCTTCAGGCGATGTTGATCCAGCCACATATAATAGGCTTATGGATGATTTGATGCAGGTTGGTGATAGCAGCAAGCATAAAAACAACAAGATCAATGTTGACGGTGAAATTCGCTTTCATTACGCGGCGAATAGCGGTTCTACGCAATTGGATAAAGATGCATCAGGACTCCGGCTTTATCTTGGTGCCGATACAAGAATCAATAAAGATTGGCAGTTGTTTGGTATGCTGGAAGGCCGAAAAAGTATAAAAAATTATGATAATAAGCTCGAGCTTTCCCGCCTGTATGTGGAAGGAAAAGTAGGTGAATCTACGGTAAAGGCGGGCAAATTCGGTTACCTGATGGCGGAAGGAAATATTTATGATAGCGGCTTTACTGGCATTAAAGTTGATTTTGGTGATCCGATAAAATACTCGCTTAGCTATGGGGAAACCGAAGATACAAAATCAACATATATAGCAACAGCTCGGTATAAGGATTTTGATTACAATCTGGAAGCCGGTGTGTATCACTACCGCCTGGATGACGGCTCTAATAAAACCAACACAATCTGGAATATTGGCGGCAACTATAATTTTAGTAATTTTAGTATTGGGGCCATGTACTTGAATTCTAGCCTAAAAGATAGCAAAGGGAACAGCGATGGTTATGTACTTAGTCTTAATTATGGGGACCTACGTACATACAGGCCGGGTACCTATAGTATATTTACAAAATATTACAATCAAGCGCAAGGTACATATATTGACCATGGAATGAATGGCAAAGGCAATTCCATGCAAGGCGTGAAAGGCTATGGTGTAGGAGTAAGTTATACTTTGGCAAAAGACTTAGTTGCGGGTGTAGAATATTATGATCTATCCGACAAAATTTCCGGCGAAAAAGGAAGAACTGTATGGACACAACTGACTCATTATTTTTAATTTTATAAGTAGGTGAATTGGCATGTTATTAGAAGTATTTAACGGAATACAGACAAAAAAAGATTATTTAGCGGTTGTAGGTCTTGGCTATGTAGGGTTGCCAATAGCAGTGGCATTTGCTGAGAAAGTCAAAACACTGGGATTTGATATTAACCAGGAAAAGATTGCCATTTGCAAAAAGGGAATTGACCCTACCCAGGAAATTGGTGATGAGAAAATCCAAAGCTCGACATTAGAATTTACTACCGATCCCGCAAGATTGCAAGCAGCTAAAATGATTATCGTTGCTGTACCAACGCCGATTAATGGTGATAAAACACCAAATTTGTCACCTGTTGTTTATGCTAGCCAAATAGTAGGGAAAAATTTATCAAAAGGAAGTATTGTTGTTTTTGAATCTACAGTATATCCGGGTGTAACGGAAGATATTTGTATACCTATTTTGGAAACAGAATCTGGTTTGCGATGCGGCAGGGATTTCAAAGTCGGTTATTCTCCCGAACGAATTAATCCCGGAGATAAAGTACATAGACTGGATAACATCATCAAAATTGTTTCCGGTATAGATGAAGAAACACTGGAAGAGATTGCGGCAATTTATGAACTAATTATTCATGCTAGCGTATATAAAGCACCTAGCATTAAAGTAGCGGAAGCCGCAAAGTTGTCGGAAAATGCCCAAAGAGACATTAACATTGCCTTTATGAATGAATTGGCAATGGCTTTTGACCGAATGGGAATTAACACCAAAGATGTTATTGATGCAATGAATACCAAATGGAATGCTCTGGGGTTTTATCCTGGCTTAGTAGGCGGACATTGTATTGGGATTGATCCATATTATTTTATTTATCAAGCCGAAGTACTCGGATATCACTCAGAAATTATTGCCGCTGGGAGAAAAGTCAATGACGGCATGGCAACTTTTATTGCTCATAATGTAATCAAAAAAATGATTCAAGCAGGTAAAAATGTTAACAAATCCAATATATACGTTATGGGAGTCAGCTTCAAGGAAAATTGTCCTGATATGCGCAACTCAAAAGCCGTAGATATTTGTAAGCAACTTGCTGGATATGGAATCACAGTAAAAGTAGTAGATCCAGTTGTTGATAAAACCGAATACAAAAGAGAATTAAATCAGGAGCTTGTGGAAATAAAAGATATTTCCAATGCCGATTGTCTGATATTTTTGGTAGGGCATCAACAGTTTAAAGATATAGCGGTCACCGATATCGAAAGAATGTTCAAACAGAAAAATAACCAGTCTAAGCATGTGATTATTGATATCAAGAATGTAATAGAACAAAAAAAACTGGAAGAAGAGGTTTATTCTTACTGGAGCCTTTAGTCATAGGAGGTGGTATCTATGAAAAGCCGTACGATGGTATTAGCATTAATTCTTATTATAGGAATTTCGCTAACTGCTGTATTTTTTTATAAAGACTTTTTGAAAAATCAGCCAGTAAGAGAGTATCACAGTAATATAACTCTTGACGATCTCTATAATGCGGACGAGGAAGTGGCACAAGCCTTAGCACAACTGGAAAAAAGTCAAGAGAAGGCAACAATCGTTACCGGCGTTCCGGGCAGTTCCCGTCAGATTGCCTTGACCTTTGACGGACTAACAGATCGTAATACCGTGCAGCAAATATTGGTTTTGTTGGAAAAGTATAACAGTAAAGCAACCTTTTTTGTGGACGGACTGCACACTGTCGAGGATCCACAGACCTTGGCAGATATTAAAAACGCAGGGCAAAAAATTGAAAACTTTACACTTTTGGGTATGCCTAAAATGGAGAATCTACCTATCGAAAGATTGGCTAAGGATTTTTGCCGTGCCGAAAAAATTGTTAAAGAAAATGCTACGCAAGAGCCTAATTTGCTAAAATGCAATGACACAAAATATACAGATCAAGTGCTGCAAGTCGCGAAGGCGTGCGGATTTAAAAATGTTGTACAAAGTGATGCTTTTTTTAATGTGAGACAAGGCAACGCTGCAACTACTGACGCGGACGCTTTTGTTGCCGCTCTTCGGCCAGGTAGTATTGTTTCTGTCAAATTATTAGCAAATATTGAACTGATTACAAATGAACCAGGAAAAACAGATTTAAAACCAGCTATAGATAAACAACCGGGTTTAATAGAAATGTCACAAGAAGGTCTGAGAGAACCAGAGATTGCTTTGGCTGTGGAAAAACTGTTAATAGCACTGCAGAAGGCCCAATATAGCACAGTGTATGTAGAGGATTATTCTAAAATGAGCAGTAAAACGGCCTTGTGGCCAGATTACAGCAACCAATTTGCGTTGTTAACAAAAACGGCTTCATTTCTGCAAGAGCAAATCATGGCTCTATTTAGTTGCCCAATAGCGTATGCAGCTGAAAGTATTGGGCAGCCGGCAACTGAGATTAAGACGATTTTCACAACAGAGCAGGCTCTTTCCTACACCTTTGGTGGATTAACGAAAGAATCAGTAGTAAATGATGTCCTTGAAAGATTGAATAAGCTTGGCATTAAAGCAACCTTCTTTGTGTCGGAAGCAGAAATGAAAAAGTATCCGCAAATAGTACGTAAAATCATTGCCAATAAGCATGAAGTCGGTATTGCCATAAGACCGAAGGCTGGAGAAAGCTTAGAAGAAACTCGCAAGAGTATTATGTCTTCGTCGCGCCTGCTGAAAGAGCAGTTTGGTGTGTCTACAAATTTGGTAAAGCAGGTATCAGGCCCCGTATTAGATACTACAAAAGAAGCGGTTGGCAGTTTAGAATATAAGCTGATTGGTCAATCAATCAATATTGTGCAGAGTAAACAGAAAGATTATACTTCGGTAGATGCGATTATGGCAGAACTATTTCACAAAAGCATGCTTTCATTAGCTCGCGGACAAATTCTGTATTTTAGAATGGATTTTTATACAGATGACCAGATTGTCGGCGGTTTGCTGGAATCAATCAAACAAAACAAAATAGATAATATTGCCTATGCAACTTTTTATGATAATCCCATTAACAACCGGGCCAATAATTCGCAGTATATGATTAAGCCGGTTGGTGAAATTCTCAATAATACGAAGTACACTTACCAATACCCGGTAGACTTGCAAAAGGTTCCGCCCCATCTAAGGCATGATGGACCGGAAATAGCTATTAACAGTCATAACTTCTTATCAACAGCTTCTCAGCATTATATTGGGCAAAACGACGTTAACTTTGAGGACCGAATGATCGGATTTTCAAAAATGGATGAACGGCGACTCGATAAAACCGGCTTCGTACACACCAAAGATAATGTTATCTTTTTAACCTTTGATGATTGGGGGTCAGATGCAGCGATAAATAAATTGCTGTATGTTCTGCGCAAACATAATGTATCGGGAACGTTCTTTATTATTACCAATAATGTCTTGTATAACACGAACCTGCTTAGGGCAATTGCTGTGGAAGGCCATGAAATTGGCAGTCACTCGGATAAGCATAAACCGATGGCGGTCATGGATCCAAGAACACATAAGTATGTCAAAACGCAAGAAAAAGAAGAGTATTTCAAAGATTTGGCAACATCTTACCAGAAATTGCGGGAAGTTACAGGCGATGTAACTAGTAATGGGAAACCGGCGTTGACCAGATTTTTTCGTCCCCCCACACTGGCAATCAGTAAAATGGGCATGGAAGCGTTGCTTGACACCGGTTACGACTATATTATTTCCGGTTCGACAAGTACCAATGACTATAAAGCCAAGGACATTACTCAGCTGGTAGATACGATCAAAGAAGGCGTTTATACCCAATACGGTGAAGTGAAAAAGGGCGCTATCCTGGTCATGCACATGGGCGATAGTGTTATCTACACACCAGCGGCTTTGGATATTTTGCTGACGGCCAATGAAGCTAAGGCGGATTCTGATCCATCGAAGTTTAAAGTGGGCAGGCTATCAGATTATTTATTTGAGGGCTATTCGCAAATCAATCGAAAAAAACATTGAGATTATTGCATAGCCCTGATAGCGTTGGCAAGTAAAGGCAAAATTATATGAATTGGCAGGGAGGTAGGCTATGGATAAACGATTTAAAAAAGAGAAAGAAGATATTTTGTTTGCCGTTAAACCTGACCGTAGGCTGCTTTCTAAAGTGCCGGATAAAGAAGGCTTGCGTACCAATGTGGATAGACGCCAGGCTTTAGGAAATAATGTGGGTGGAAATGACCTTGGAATTCGGATAGTATCTGAAAATATGGGCAGACGCTATTTGGTTGAGTATATTGTTGCCGTTACATACGTTTTGGCGGGAAAAACAGTAAAACATACCGGAAAATGTGTGGATATATCGACAACCGGGATGTTACTGGAAGTGCCCCCTGAAGTGGCTGAGGATTTGAACCAAGCCAAGAATATTCGCTTGAATTTTACTATCGCGCCCGGGACTATGCCGGAAGGTTATGAGATGAAAGTTGATATTGAGGCTAGATATATCCGGCTTGAAAAAACTCCAGCAGGACAAACACGCTGTGGTGTACTATTTTTAGAATCATTAGCGCAGTATGCCAATAGAAAGAAAAATTGGTATATGCTATCGTGTGCCTCACTGTTCCTATTCATTATTTGTGCCTGTATCCTGCTGATGCGGGCAGAAAGTATATTATATTTTAAATTTAATAAAATTCTGTATATGTATAGCCTTATTGCCGCTACTTTTTTGCTGAGCCGCTATTTATTTGCTATTTTTTATCGGCCTGTTTCCATTGACAACGAGTTTATGCCAGGTGTCAGTATTGTTATTCCTTGTTTTAACGAAGAAGAGTGGATACAAAGAACAATTGTAAGTTGCATCAATCAGGATTATCCTGTCGATAAGCTGGAAGTAATCGTAGTCGATGATTGTTCCAACGACCAGTCTTTTACAAAAATTGTAGAAATAGCGGAAGAATTGAAGAGTAAAGAAAAACGCTATGACGTTGAAACAAGACTGCATTATTTCCGGCAGGAGAAAAACGCAGGTAAGCGGGAAGCCATGGCTAAAGGAGCAATAAGGGCGCAACATGAATTGGTGGTATTTGTTGATTCCGACAGCTTTTTAGATCCTTTTGCTATTCGAAATATTGTACAACCTTTCAAGGATACAAAAATGGGAGGTGTGTCAGGCAGAACAGATGTTGCTAATACCTATACCAATGCACTTACGAAAATGCAGGCTGTCCGCTATTATATTGCGTTTCGGATTATGAAGGCAGCAGAAGGCTATTTTGATGCCGTCACCTGCTTATCAGGCCCGCTTTCTTGTTATCGGAAAGACCTAGTCCTCAAATATATGGATGCCTGGCTGAACCAAGAATTTTTGGGAGAGAGAGCCACGTTTGGCGATGACCGGAGTATGACAAATTTCATCTTAAGAAACAATCGCACTACCTATCAAGATACGGCAATATGTACTACCATTGTGCCAAATAGATATTCTGTTTTTTTGAAACAGCAAATGCGCTGGAAACGGTCATGGCTGAGAGAATCGCTGATAGCAGCCCGGTTTATGTGGAAAAAAGAACCCTTTATGTCATTATCATTTTATATGGGGATGCTTGTACCGCTGCTGGCGCCGGCTATCGTTATTTATAATCTGGTTTACATTCCACTTATGCACAGGGTATTTCCGCTTACTTTTATCCTCGGTATTTTTCTGATGGCTTTGTTGATGAGTATGGCTCAGCTATTTCTACGGAAAAGCTCAACATGGCTGTATGGATTATGGTTCTGTTTCTACTATGAAGCCGTGCTTTTATGGCAAATGCCCATTGCCTGGGTTACGTTTTGGAAAACTACCTGGGGAACAAGGTTGACTCCGGCCGATATTTTGGAAATGGCAAAAAAGAAAGATAATATAAGTGGAGATATACGCTAATGACAACGCCAACTAATTTCATTGCTCGTAAGTATAGAAAAACAGCCGTCTATGCGAAATTCACAGAACTCAAAGACAGGAAGAAAATGGTAAGAGTAGTATTTCAACTACTATTCATTTTTGTGATAATTGCGATAGCTGTAGTCACCTTGCTTACTCTGAAAGCATATAAACCTTATACCGAGCAGAGTACAAAGTTTTCGGGCGATAAAGGCTTTGTTGCCCTTTCCTATTTTGGTGTGGAAAGGATAGGTAAGCAAAATATTATTGGCATCGGGCGTTTGCAGGAACATTTGCAAGCGCTAAAAGATTTGGGCTATGTAACTATTACTCAGCAAGATATTTTAGACTACTATCAGTCTGGAAAAGAGTTGCCGGAAAAATCATTGTTTTTGACCTTTGAAGATGGCAGAAGGGATACGGCTATTTTTTCACAAAAAATCTTGGAAGAGTTGAATTTTAAAGCAACAATGCTGACCTATCCTGAAAAATTCGATAAAAAAGACCCTAAATTTTTAATACCTGAAGAACTAACAGAGCTGGAAAAAACGACGTATTGGGAAATGGGTACCAATGGCTACAGACTGGCGTTTATTAACGTGTTTGACCGCTACGATAACTATCTGGGAGAATTAGTTCCACTTGAACATGCCAGTGTTGCCCCTTACTTAGGACGTAAATACAATCATTATTTAATGGATTATATACGGGACGAATATGGTGTTCCCAAAGAGAGCTATACCAGGATGAAAGAACGTATTTCGCACGATTATCAAGCCATGCGGGATATATATACTCAGTCTATTGGCTATGTACCGGGAACGTATATACTCATGCACTCCAATACAGGCCGGTTTGGTAATAATGACAAAGTCAGTGCTGTAAATGAAGATTGGATTAAAACATTGTTTAAAATGAACTTTAACCGGGAAGGATTTACATTTAATCAGAGAAATAGCAGTATTTATGATTTGACGCGGATGCAACCGCAGCCTTATTGGTATCCCAATCATCTGTTGATGCGGATTAAATACGATATTAATCAGGATTTGGATTTTGTCAATGGCAATTTAAATAAACAGAGGGAATGGGATACTCGTAAAGGGGCATTGGAGATTCAAGACGAAACGATGATTTTAACATCTTTGCCAAAAGACCAAGGATTAGTACGTTTGAAGAATAGTAATGATTTTGGAGATATAAAACTTAGCGTAAGGCTGAAGGGCAATAAATTTGGGTTACAGAGAATATATCTGCGGGCAGACGAAAACTTAAAAAATTTCTTGTCTGTATATATTCTTAACAATGTTTTATATGTTACAGAACAAAATGGCAGTGCCGAAAAAGAGTTGTTTAAGTTAAATTTAGATCAGCATGACGGAAAAACAATTTTATCTATTCCTGAGGATAAAAAAGCGGCTGAACAAACTGCGCTGACAACTCTCCTGCAATATGCTAATTCACCTGAAAAAGCCAAAGCTTACGCAGTACGGTTGGAAAATAAAACCCGGGAAGTAGCTCCTACCGTGGCAGAGGGAGCAGAACCCTATATACCTGAGATCAGTGTTCATGCGAAGGGTGACCGGCGCGTGGCGTTGTCTCTTAAAGGAGATAAGCTAACAATTATAGTGGATGACAAGGAAGCCGTAAGCGATTTGCAAGTAACGAATACAAAGGGCGGCGCTATTTTTCTAGAAAGTGCATGGGGGGGCTACGGGCAAAGTCAAAGAAATTTGGCAGATGATGTATATGATGGTGTATTTGAAAAATTGATAATTTCTGAAAATACGGGAGCAGAACATGAAAGAATTTTGTTTGACAGTAAATTGGAAGGACTTGATAATGTCAAACATACAGTGAAACAGCTATGGGAAGCCCTCGTGGATTTTTTCGTTAAATACTTGTAGGCAGTAGAGAGGTGCAACTGGGTGAAGGATATAGCTTATAAAATTTTTAAAATGGTGCTGTTGATAGCTGTTTTTGTTCTTTTGGCAGGCTGTAATTATGATAACCAGTTGACTAGTAAGGCAGATGCAAAAGAAACGATTGGAAGGGCGGCATGGTTAGCTTATTGGGATTTGGATGCAGGTGGAAAAGACTTGCAGCGGATAGGGAAAAAATTAGGTAAACTGTCTTATTTCGGTGCGTATTTTGATGCCCATGATCGCATGTTCATTCCCCAGGAACTTAGCGATAAAAGAAAGGAGTTAAAAGCGAAAAAAGAGAAATATGAAACCTATCTTACCTTTATAAATGATAAACAGAATGCTGACGAATCGGTTATCATGAAAGACATTGAAGTTCTTCGCCGGATATTTGCTACTACTGCATCTATGGACAGACATATTGATGATCTTATTGCGCTGACTTTGCAAGGTAAATATGACGGCATTGAAATTGATTATGAACGTATATGGAATGATGAACAAATTGCAAAGTCTTTTTCAATATTTGTTGATAAACTTTATAAAAAAGCCGGGGAAAATAAGTTAAAACTCCGGGTGGTACTTGAACCGGGGACACCATTTTCTATTGCTAACCTCCCTCAAGGACCTGAATATGTAGTCATGTTTTATAACCTGTACGGGTTGCATAGCGAGCCAGGCCCAAAGGCCAATCGGGGGTTTATCGAAAAAACAGTAAGGCAAATGAAAGCTTTACGGGGTGAAACCTCTGTTGCATTTGCAACAGGCGGCTGCCTATGGGGTGATAATGGTAAGAGATCTCTTCTCTCAGAAGCCGAAGCCAAAACTCTTGCAGTGACACAGGACAGTAAAACCCAAAGGGATGAAGAAAGCCAGTGCATAGTTTTTGAGTATCAAGATATGGGTGTTTCCTACCAGGTTTGGTACGCTGATGTAGAAACGCTAAATTACTGGATTGGTATAGCTAAAGAGCAGGGTGTAAATAACATCAGCATATGGCGTTTGGGCGGAAATATCGATATTAACAAAATAGAATAAATAAGTGCGTATAAAAAAACCTGCCAAACTCATATGAATTTGGCAGGTTTTTTTATTTCTATGGCAAATATTACAAAATGGGGAATAAGGTCCGCGTATCTGACTCGGCTGAGCCGACGCGAGTTCCGGCGGAAAATTCCTAACCTGTTCCTTAACTTTATGATAAAATAGACTATATCCAGTTGAAAGGAGAATTCGATGCTAAAAAAACTTATCCCAGCATGTACTGCACTTATTATTGCTTTGTCAGTGGTAACAGCTAGTGCATCAACGGCTTTGGAAAGGGAAATAACCAATGATTTAAAACAGTTTGACGGACAAGTTGGTGTGTTCGCCAAGAACTTAAAGACGGAAAAAACGATAAAATATAACCAGGATACTGTTTTTCCTACCGCCTCTACAAGTAAGCTGATTGTGGCATTGGCTACATATAAATATCTTTATCCCAAAGCGCCGTCCTACAAGCAAAATGAGTATGACCAAGATATTGATATGATGATAAAAGTAAGTGATAACAATACGTTTGAGGCATTACTGAATGAGTTTGATGCAACCAAAAAAGACGGGTTTGATAAAGTCCAGCGGGATTTACGGTTAAGTAAGACGGAAATCCATGATGAACAGGCGTTTAAAAAATACAGTTATCATAGTGTAACAACGCCTTATGAAATGTCCAAGGTTCTTGAGTCCATATACAAGGAAAAATATATTGACAAAGAACATGTGCAGCGATTAAAAGATGATTTGGCCAACACAATCTTCCATGATGAAATTCCCCGTTATATGCAAGTACCGGTATTTCATAAAGTCGGTGAACTGGATGATGTGCTTTGTGATGTGGGTGTTGTTCAGGACGGACATGATCCAATTTTAATCAGTTTTTACACCCGCACAGGTGACCATAGCTATTCTAGTGACTTTATTGCAACTGTATCAGCAAAACTATACAATGCGTTGCGGAGATAGTAAAGCACTATTTCTATTCTTGAAACAAGTTAGGAGTTGGGTTATAACATGAAAATAAGAGTATGGATACCATTAGTGATTACATTACTAATGGTTTGCCTGTCTAGCTATGGATTTTGTAGTGGAACAGATAAATTTAAACGAAGTGATTTCCCGGTGGTGTTGATGTACCATGATATCAAAGAAACAGAAATAAATGGATTCGATGTTTCAGTAAAGGATTTTTGTCAACAACTGGATTGGTTGGCAGCCCATGAATATAAAACATTGTCTGTTCATGAATTTGTTGAATGCCTTACGCAAAATACCCCTTTTCCGAAAAAAAGCGTTTTAATTACCTTTGATGACGGTTACGATGGAATAAATACATATGCTGTGCCGGAACTTCGTAAGCGTGGTATGAAGGCGACTTTCTTTATTATCAAGAACCGCATGGGAAACAAGTTGACAGGCTATTCTTACTTGACTGAGCAACAAATCAAAGAATTAAGTGTAGATCCGTTGTTCTCCATTCAACCACATACCCTGACGCATGCAGACCTTACTAAAATTTCCGCCGAACAATTGCAAGATGAAGTAGCGGGATCAAAGAAGTTTTTTGAGGACTTGACGGGTACACAATCCGAGACGATTGCATGTCCCTATGGCTCTTATAATAAAAGTGTCCTAGATGCAGTCAAGCGAGCTGGGTATAAAGCGTCTTTTGCTGTTAGCGACCAAGGGCTTTATGATCATGAGGCCAGATTTTCCATACCACGGATTTATATGGGGATTATTATGGGAAAAAATAATATGGAATTATTCAAAAAATCGGTGCTTAACTATAAAAGCATTCCTAAAGAAGCTTTTGTCGAAAGGTTTGGATCCTTGGATTAAAAGTTTTTAAAACGGCGCATTGCCAAGCTAAAAATTATTATTGTTTTTCGCCTTTTATAAAAGTAATGCAGGACACTGTGCGTAGTAGAGAACAGTGTCCTGCATTACTAGTTGTTAGCCGTTTGCTTCTATATCATCGAGATTATGCTCTGAAGCGTATTTTTCCTGAATTACGAACCAGGTATAGCTAAAGAGAAAAATACCCATGATGCTAGCAGAGCACCAATAAATCGAGGCATAGCCAAGTTTGCCTGCGAGCATTCCTAAGGCGATGGAGCCTACCCCATTGCCGATATCAATCATATTATAAAAGCTTGCACTGGCTGTGCTGCGTTTCGCTGGTGGTACAAGATTAAACATCCAGGTTTGTAATGCTGGGAAAATGGTGCCGTAACCAAAGCCGTACAGGGCAGAGGCTGCTAAAAAAGAAGTCATGCTTTTGCTTTGGGCCAAAACCACAAACCCTAATAAAAAAAATATTGTGCCAGGTAATATGACCCAGGCAGGCCCCTTTCTATCAAAAATGCGGCCTGTTACTACACGAGATAAAAAGATACATAGGGTACACATCAGAAAGAAGGCACCTGCATTAGCAATATGGGCTTCTTTGGTTAATAAAGCGATGAAATTTAAAACCCCACCGATACAAACCCCGAATAGCAGGGCAAGAAAGGCTTGGAATAGTAGTCTTCTTTCCAGTAGTTTATCAATAAGTGAGGATTTTTCTTGCTTCTCTGTATGTACAGACCGGTCATCAGGAATGGAACAGAGGCTCAAGAAAGAGAGTGCAAGAATTTGGCTGATTGTCGCCACCATAAATAGACTATTAAAAGAAAAGTTATCAACAATCCATACCCCAAGGCCTGGAGCAATTGCCATTGCCAGAGTGGTGCCTAGTCCAAAATAACCTATTCCTTCGCCGCGGCGTGATTTTGGGATTAGGTCGGAGACAATGGCAGCATATAACGTGGTGGCTATACCAAACCCTAGCCCATGGACTACTCGTAAGGAAAGTAAACGGGGTACAGTAGTTGCTAAAATATAACTTATGGCAGCAACAAAGCATAATATACAGCCGATGTATAAATAATATTTTTTGCCCCATTTTTTAATCCCGTAATCTGTAAACAAACGAATCAGAATAGCAAAGAATACAAAAGTTGCAGATAATAATCCAATATCGGTACTAGTTCCGCCTTGATTTAAGACATAAATCGGAAGTGTTGGCAAAAAGATATGAAAGCCACTAAATAAAAAAGTATTAGAAATCGTAAATAAAATAAAATCTTTTGTCCATAATTTGGTAGTAGTGGTTGTCATTGATTGTCCTTTCTAAGTAAGACAGCAGCATTACTTTTTACATTTTTGTGAATTTGAATAAATGGATTCGAGCATTACGTATAGTTCATGTTGTTTTTCTTGTGGCAAGTCAATTAAAATAGACTGCCTATGATCATCAATCGCTTTTTCCCAAATAGTATATTGACTTAGCGCTTTCTCAGTTAGTAAGACTTTTTTTTCGCGTTTATCATTTCCGGATTTTCTTTCAACAAAGCCTTTTTCTTCTAATTTCACTACGGTTTTTGAGATTGCTGCTGGTTCGATATTAAGGTATTTTGCCAAAGCAATCTGAGAGATAGGGCCAGTTTTTTTTATGGCAACAATAATTGACCATTCAGAACTATATAGCCCATACTCTACCAGTGCTTGGTTTACGCCTTGGGAAATAGCACGCGTGGTTTGATAGAGTAAATGAATTAACGTGGATGCATTCATGATTCACCTCTTAAAAGTAGTAATAGTGTATCAAAATAAGATTAACTAGTATATTATTAACTAGTATATTACCATTGGGGTTTCTAGTCAAGTGTTTATAAATTTACGGAAAAGCTTAAACTCTTACATTTCAACACGGCTCCCTATTTTGAACTGCTAAATGACTGAGTGGTTCTTTTTTCTATTTTAATGAAGCTTTACTTGACTTACCATAAGATACTAATTACAATAAAAATAATACTAGTAAATAACAGTTATCCACAATAAATGTATGTAAATCCTCACCAAGCAGATCCTAAATGTTAGCAATTAAACTCAGTCTGCAAAAAGAGTTTCAAGGACGATCCTACAACTTGTTGATTATTGCCTTCTTTGAGCTGCGAAAGTTGAGTTATATTGAAACTACAGATTTGGAGAGAATCGAATGAGGAATCAATTATTTAAAGCGGTTAGCATTATTTTTATTATAGTTACCCTTATAATGCTATATTTTAGTAGTTTATATAATTATCTACTTTTTCATACCATTGCAGAAATATTCAGTATTTGCATTGCGTTTACTGTTTTTTTGATTTCATGGAATTCAATGCGCTATATTGAAAATAACTATCTCAAATTGATAGGCATAGCATATTTTTTCATTGCATTTATTGATTTATTCCATACGATGTCATACAAAGGTATGCAAATTTTCAAGGACTATGACTACTACGCTAATCAATTGTGGATCGCTGCCCGCTATTTTGAAAGTATTATACTCTTAATTTCCTTCATTTTTGTAAAATCAAAAATGAAGGTTAATCCATATGCACTCTTTGCTATTTGCACTGTCATTACGACGTTAATTCTGAGTTCAATTTTTGTATGGAAGATATTCCCCGAGTGTTTTGTGGATGGGGTAGGTCTTACACCTTTTAAAATATATAGTGAGTATACTATTTGTTTGATATTGTTTGCGGCAATAATTATTCTTAAAAACAATAAATCTTATTTTGAAGGAATTGTATATAGATATTTACTTTTATCGATGGTTTGTACTATTATCTCTGAGCTCGCTTTTACCATATATATAGATAACTATGGTTTTTCAAACCTAGTAGGACATTATTTTAAGATATTTTCCTTTTATTTAATTTATAAGACGATTATTGTCAAAGGAATACAAGAACCATACGATTTTATTTTCAGGGAGATGAAGCAAAAGGAACAAGAGCTGCTTGAGCGAAATGACGTCTTAAAGGCCCAGGCAACAATCGATGCGCTAACAGGACTCTACAACCACAGATATATATATGAACGTCTAGCGGAAGAGGCTAAGCGATACAGCCGGAGTAATTGTCAGTTTGTTGTAATGCTCTTAGATATTGATTATTTTAAAAGGATTAACGACACTTATGGTCACCTAATAGGAGATAAAATACTAAAAGAACTGTCCAAAATTCTCAAAGAAGGCACTCGGCAAACTGATCTTGTTGGACGGTATGGTGGCGAGGAATTTTTGGTAATGCTCGTAGATACAAATCTAAATGAAGGTTTTAAAGTTGCAGAAAAAATCAGACGAGTCATCGAGTTATATGAATTTGTGAATAAAATACACTTAACTATTAGTATAGGCATTGAAGAATATAACGGAGAAAAGATTAGTGAATTACTTAATAAAGCAGATAAAAAGTTGTATGCTGCAAAAGAAAGCGGACGAAACAAGACTATTAAGTAGCTGCCCATCATTGCATGTATGATGGCAGAATGCTTGTTGAAGTCAGAATCTCAAAAAAAGACAAAGGAAAACCATCGGTAGCTCCGAAAAAAGGTAAGTGTCCAGCAAACCTATAAGGAGTTAAAAACCGATGGTTTATCTAATTCTAACGGACATTTAGAAAAAATGTTATTTCAATTCTATAGCACAAGAGTTATGCTTCATGAGTTTTTAGTGGAATAACCCCTATTTTCCCGTTGCCGCCGCAATCATAGCTTTTACGTTTTCTACTTTAGCATCAAGCGGCAAACAACACCCTACCGCCAAGATAAACCCGGATGGCCCTAGATCTTTGATTAGTTTATTGCAATATTGATAAACCTCATCAGGTGTACCAAGTTTCAGCAAGGCGGCCGGAACGTCCCCCATAACGCACATATGACCATCAAGGATCTTTCTAGCCTTATAGATATCAGTCGAATGGTCTGACGCAAATACACATTTTCCTTTAGGAAACTCGCGGAAATATTCTAAACCCCGATCCCAATTTGAATCAAAATGCATCAACACATTACATCCCTCGCCGGCCACAGCCTCAACAATTCGTTTAAGGTGTGGAAGAGCGAATTTTTCCCATAACTTAGGGGACAAAAATTCACTTGCGCATCGTGTTGCGCCAATAAATACTGCATAAGGTTTCATATAGCGTATTTGCGCTCGCAAAATTTCTATCAGGTCAGTAGTCATAATATCAATAACCGATACTACTTTATCTGGAATACGATATAAGTCCTTAACTAGATTTGACATTCCCCGGTTACTTGAAAGCATATCAAAAGGCACTCCACAGATGATCGGGGTAAACGGAACATATCCGGCTTGCTTATAGTCGGCAATAATTCGGGGAAAATCCGTCTTCATATGAAACTCCATATCAGAAAGGGCTGCCGGTAAATGCTTGGCCAAGAACTCCTGGTGAAACTGTATAAACCCCTTATTAAGAATAGTATCATAATCATCAGCCGTCATTAGATTTACTTCTTCAATTTGCCATTGGGCATTAGGAGGTAGTTCGCGTCCGGGTAACTTTACATTGGCATATACTCCCTGCCCTAAGGAATACACGCAAGGATTCAAATATTGGACTCCATCAATCTCGCCTAACTGCGGAATGGACCGTAAATGAATCTGACTGCTTTCATATAGATCTTTTAAATAATCGGCCAACGGAATGCCAAGGTGCCTGGCAAAAAAAGAATCACCTGTTAAAATAATAGGAACCTTGTCAGGCGTTCCTAAAGCAATAGCCGTATCTAATCTGTTCTGTCTCTCTCTGTACAGTTCCTGATTCGTTGTCATTGGACGAACACTCCTTTTTAAATAAGTTACTATCTGTATCTATTATCAAACAATTTGCAATTGAATGGAAATACATATCTTGTATCATCTAATAGAAATGTCCTATCGACCAATTATCCTAAGTCCTACCTCCAAGTTCATAATATCGAGATAATTCATTCGAGTGCCCTTGTCAGCTATGTAGACAAAATATATAATAAGTTACAGAATACAAGTATATAGAAATCTATACACATAGATTTAAAATCACGAACTAGTATGGGGTGTGCTTATGGACATTCGCCAACTACGGTATTTTATTTCCGTCGCTGAACAACTTAGTTTCACCACGGCTGCGAGACAGCTTTATGTCAGTCAACCTTCTCTGAGTCAGCAGATCGCTGAATTGGAAAAGCAAGTCGGTGCCCGTTTATTTATTCGTGATCGTCATTCGGTTTCACTAACTGCCGCCGGTAGCGTTCTATTAAAAGAAGCTAAGGCAATTGTTGCCATGTCTTCGGATGCCATTCGTATGGTTAGAGAGGCAGAAGCCGGTATAACAGGCAATTTGAAAATAGGTATTCTGGGTCATGCAGAACGACGCATACTTCCCAGGATATTAACTAACTTTCATCATAAATATCCCCAAATCAATCTAGTATTCGAATACCTCAGCTTGGGTGGTCTGGACGAAGCTTTGCAACATGCCCAGGTGGATTTAGGGTTCACGCTCGTAATAGAATCGTCCTCGTTACCCCAAGTTTCTTTTAAAAAAATTTTTACTGACTCACTTTGCCTAGTTGTTCCTCACTCGCACGAACTTGCCAACGAATCCTTAATTAATTATTCACATATTCCTTTGATTGCCAGAGAGACTATAGTTTTCGAACATCAACATATAGCATCACGGGGATACGAAAATATGCTACGTATCTGTGTCAACCGGGGTTTTTCTCCTAATGTGCTGCAAGTTCCAAACTCCGCCGTTTTACTGTCCGTCGAATGCGGGTTAGGCATCTCCATCCTGCCCTCAGTCATACCTAAAACCTATGGAAGTCCCTTTATTCGCTATATTGATATTTTGGGTAATGACACTAGGGTAGATTTGGTTGCTGCTTGGCGCACAAAAAATAATAATCCATCGATTTCTCTTTTCTTACAGGAGCTGGAGGCAGTTAAAAAGCCGATTGATAATTATAATATATTGAAGACTACTGCTAGTCTATGAACGATTTTTAAAGCTTATAATTAGTCGTTTCCATACCGATCCAAAAGAATGGCAACAATAAAAAATATGAGCATTTCCATTCTACATCCTCCTTTGCGATGCCATATTGTTTCTGCCAATATTATAGCGCTCATTAAAGAGGGAATGGAAATTGCAGGTGGTTATCATACTAATAATAAACTTTTATGATTTAGCACCAATATAATCTATGAGGCCGCTTTGCATATTGCCGTGTTCTGCAAAGATCAGCAGGAGTACCTTCATGGCTGGAGTTAACACCTTGTTTTTATGAAGAGCGACAGACATAACGAATGTCAGTTGTGGCGCATTAGTTAATTCAATTAGTGTACCAGCTGTTAAAAATGGTTCTACAAGTACATATGGCAATATACTTGCGCCAACTCCATCCAATACCGCTTGTTTAATGGCTTCCGCATCGCTATATTCGATAATGGAGTGGACGTCTTTTTCTTTTATTTTTTCTTCAAACATGGTTCGGAACACGCAGCCTGGCCGGAAATTAATGAAGGGATAATGGCTAATGCCTTGATAATTATTATTCATGTCAAATAAATCATGATTGACTACCCAAACTAATTTTTCATGCGATAAGCTGAATTGTATTATTTGATTGCTGCTAATCTTATCATGGACAATAGCTATATCAAAAACGTTATCCAAAAGTCCTTTTATGGTTATAGGAAGATTGGGACAAATATCAACATTCACAGAACCAGTTATACCGCGATTCTGAAATTCTAATAGTGTCGGAGGAAGAAAATAGCTGGCGGCTGTAGTTGAGGCTCCTAATTTTATGGGAGCGTTGAAGTTGGAAAAATTCTGCATGGCAGTATTAATGTCATAGAAATCGGTCAACAGTTTTTCTGCATGTGTGGTCAGCTCACGCCCGGCTTCCGTAATATAAAGCTTTTTTCCAATACGCTCGAAGAGGGTAATCCCATAATGTTCTTCTAGCATCCGAATCTGAGCAGTTATTGCCGGTTGTGTGAAATTCAACTGTTCGGCAGCTTTGGTGATGTTGCTTAGCTTAGCTACCGAAAGGAATGTTCGGAATAGTTGAATATCCATTCGTTCCCCCTTAAAACAATGTAGTTAGCATAAGCATATAACAAATGCTAAAGCGATACTATAGATGTAAAGGAAAAACTACCAGTAAAAATAATCGGGCAGTTTAGCTGCGACCAGCTGAATAAAAGGCATTCTCAATCCCCATTTTACAAATATACTTAAGGAAAGTAAATAAAAGGAAAAAATTCTGCTGATTTATAGAAAGTGGACAGGAATTTAGCCTTCGATGACAAATATTGCAAAAATGGGTATAAGTATCCGGTGCGGCGGGAGTCGTCCCCGCGACTATTGTGGTACAGAGACCCTACATCAATAAGGGGGAGAGGTACTTGGCTGCAAGGGTTATAATACGTGAAATGAGTATTGACGATTATGCAAAGGTTATGGCACTTTGGTCAAGTATTGAAGGATTAGCGCTTGGTGATGCGGATACGCAACGAAATATAAATATATTCCTAAAACGAAATGCTGGGTTATGTTTTGTCGTTGAAAATGAGCAACAGATTGTCGGGGCCATACTTTGCGGACATGATGGAAGAAGGGGATATCTTCACCATTTAGCTGTGAGTCCTAGTTATAGGAAAAACGGAATTGCAAGAAGATTAGTTGCAAATTGTTTGGATAAGCTTAAAGAAGAGGGGATAAGTAAGTGTCATTTATTTGTGTTTGCCAATAATCAACAAGGTATGGATTTTTGGCAGCATATTGGATTTCATAAAAGAAATGACATCAATATTTTTTCGAAAGATATTGAGTTCCATTAGTTAACCTTTACTATGACCGTTGTGAATGTACCAATTTCTTAAAGAGCGTAATCCCAACAACGAAGAAAGAGCCATAATTCCCTTTATGGATGGATTATGGTTCTTTCTTATTCTGTTATACACACTATGGTATAATTAGGCATTATCAACGGTGTGTTACATACACATCAAGGTGGAGGCGTATAGGATGATTACCTGGGCGTTTTTGCATAAATATAGAACTAAGTATTGGAAGAAATTCTTGGTTGCTGCTGCGTTTGTAACAATCGAAGCTACATGTGATCTTCTGCAGCCCACCATCATGGCTAAAATAATTGACATTGGTGTGGCCGACAGGCGGCCTGATTATATCCTGAACCAAGGTGCCCTTATGATTTTAATAACCGCTTTGGGCGCGTTTGCTGCTTCCGTCCGCAATGTAATTGCCAGTAAGGTATCACAGAATTTCGGGTCAGAATTGCGAGAAGACTTATATGAGAAAATTCAAATGCTGTCATTTACCAACATTGATAACCTCAACAGGACTTCTCTGGTAACCCGGCTTACAAATGATGTTAATCAGGTGCAGATATTGGTGAACGGTCTAATGCGAATATCGCTGAAAGCGCCACTTTTATGCATAGGCAGCCTAATTATGGTTATAAATCTTAATCCTCATTTAGCAGTAATACTGCTATTCGTTGTTCCTATTATCGTGTTATTAATAGTCATTACTATTAAGGTGGGTTTTCCCCGGTTTGCTCAAGTCCAAAATGCACTGGATCAGGTCAACGCCGTTATGCGGGAGTATTTGTCCGGGATTAGGGTGGTCAAGGCTTTTAAGCAATTTGAATATGAGCAGGAAAAGTTCGCGGCAGTCAATCAGGAACTGCAGGGAAAATCCGTGGGTGCTATCCGGCTAATGTCTGTTTTTAGTCCTAGCATAGCGCTCACTGTTAATCTGGGTATTGTTATGGTGCTATGGTTAGGTGGATTCGGGGTTAGCACCGGCCAAATACAAGTTGGTCATATTATTGCGTTTATTAACTATATGGCACAGATATTGGTTTCGTTAATGATTGTGTTCCTGATATTTAATAACTTTGTCAGGGCAAAAGCCTCGGCGATACGGATTGGTGAGGTATTTAAGCAGCATAATGATGCCAAGTGGATAACTAATTATTCTACATTCCAACTAGTTAACAAAGGTCGCATTGATTTTGAAAATGTCAGCTTCAGCTATGCTGGTGCAGCCAGTCCAACTGTACTAAGAGATATCAACCTGACCTGCCTGCCCGGACAAACGGTTGGTATTATTGGCTCAACCGGTGCCGGCAAAACTAGCCTGGTCAACTTAATTCCGCGCTTCTACGAAGTAACAACAGGCTCTGTAAAAGTGGACGGACATGATATTACCGAGATTAATCCCGGACAGTTGCGAGATAAAATTGCTCTTGTGCCCCAGCAAGCAGTTCTATTTACCGGAACCATCATGGATAATATCCGCTGGGGCAAAGAAAACGCTACTGTTCAGGAGGTAGAAGCAGCCGCGAAACTGGCAGCGGCACATGATTTCATTATTTCTTTTCCTGAAGGATACAACACCAAATTGGGGCAGGGAGGCGTCAATTTGTCTGGTGGACAAAAGCAGCGACTAGCCATTGCCAGAGCCCTTATCAGGAAGCCTGCCATACTTATCCTGGATGATTGTACGAGTGCGATCGATGTAGTTACTGAAGAAAAAATAAAACAGGCATTAAAGCAATATACGAGTCAGCTTACCTGCCTACTAGTTGCCCAGAGAATTAGTACTGTCCTGGATGCCGATAAAATTGCCGTTATGGAAGATGGTACTATTTCTGCGTGCGGAACCCATACTGAGTTATTGCAAACCAGCAGTGTTTACCGCGAGATTGTCCAGTCCCAGCGGGGAAGGAGATAACTGTCATGGCTGAAGGTAATGAACAAAACAGAGATAACGAGCGTCGCAGTACAGCTGCTAACCAGACATGGCGTGGGACTGTCGGCAGAGCTTTTCAACGTTCCAGGCGTGGTGTAAAGCCTAAGAAATTTACTCAAACATTGCAGCGGCTATGGCAGTATTTTCGGCAAGAGCAAAGAATGCTTGCCATCATTTTTTCTTTAATTTTGGCCGATTCGGTGTTGGTGTTGATAGGCCCATATCTAATCGGGATAGCGATTGACAGCATGGTTGCTCCAGAACCTGCGGCTAGAGGTGGAATGCTGGAAGTATTGCTTTTAATTCTGGTTGTAACGTACCTGGCTGACGGTCTACTGAGTTGGGGGCAGGGGTGGTTGATGGCTGGCATCTCACAGCGAGTAGTAATGCAGCTAAGAACAACACTCTTTGCCAAACTGCAAAAGTTGCCACTTGCTTACTTTGATATCCATCCCCACGGTGAGTTAATGAGCCGATTATCAAATGATACGGATAATGTCAGTGGTACATTATCTTATTCAATCTCACACCTAATGGCGTCGTCCATCGCCATTACGGGATCATTTGTGATGATGCTGGTATTAAGTCCGTTGCTTACACTGGCTGCTCTGATTACGCTGCCTTTAGTTATTTTTTTGACTCGCATTATTTCTCGAAAAACCAGTGTATTGTTTAAAGAAACGCAGGTCGAGTTGGGAAATTTAAATGCCCATATAGAAGAGACGATTTCAGGTATCCCAGTGATCAAAGCTTTTAACCATGAGCATAAGGCCATTGACGATTTTAAGACTATAAATCTTAGACTTTGTGAAGTAGGAACAAGTGCACAAATCTGGTCCGGTTTTCTTATGCCGATAATGAATGTAATTACTAATATCGGATTTGGAGCCATTGCCATTGTTGGCGGTATGCTGGCGGTAAATGATGTAGTCACTGTTGGTACCATTGCCAGTTTTATCAGTTATTCACGGCAATTTGTCCGACCCGTCAATGAGCTTGCCAATATTTTCAACACAGTACAATCTGGGGTTGCCGGTGCTGAACGGGTATTCGAAGTTTTAGACCAGGCTGAGGAACCGCCTGATCTGCCTGAGGCCATTGAACTTATAGCGCCTAAAGGCCAAGTGGTTTTCCAAAATGTCAGTTTCGGTTATAGGCCAGATGTGCTGATACTACAAAATGTAAATTTTGTAGCTACAGCAGGCAGCAGCACCGCACTTGTGGGTTCTACCGGGGCGGGTAAAACCACTATTGTTAATTTGCTTGCGCGTTTTTACGATGTTACCGATGGGAGGATTCTGCTTGATGGCAGGGATATCCGCCAGTATACGCGAGACAGTCTCCGCAAATGTTTTGGTATTGTGTTACAAGATACTTATTTGTTTTCTGGCACTATTAAGGAAAATATTCGATACGGCAGACCAACAGCGTCAGATGCCGATGTGGAACGAGCAGCTATACTAGCCAACGCCGATGTATTTATAAAACGTATGTCAGAACAATATGATACCAAGCTTTTAGAAAACGGCGGTAATCTAAGTCAGGGTCAACGCCAGCTTATCGCTATTGCCCGGGCAATTTTGGCAGAACCATCAATACTTATTCTAGATGAAGCTACCAGTAGCATAGATACTCGAACAGAATTTTTTATTCAGGATGCCTTACGTAAAATTATGAATGGGCGTACTACGTTTATTATCGCTCATCGGCTTAATACTATCCAGGATGCAGACCGGATTTTGGTAGTGGAGAATGGCCAGATTGTTGAGCAAGGCAGTCACAGTGACTTACTGGCAGCAGCGGGCATATATGCTACAGTGTTTTCTAATCAACTAAGGAATAAAGAAGATTTTGATATAATGAGGGAATAGCTGAGTGGTATATTTTTGCCTAATTTAGCTCAAATTACAATAGGTTCAACAAATGGAGGTGCTTTGAGTTGCGGCAAAATAATCTCAATCCCAAAGAACGGGCTTACTTAGAAGGCGCACTACAGGTGGAAAATCTTTGTATTGCTAAATGTAGTGTTTATGCTGATCAATGTGCAGACCATGAACTGAAAAATATGCTGTTTCGTATCACCAAAGATAAGCGTCATCATGCCAATATTATTAAACAAGAGCTTGGCAATCCCGAATGGCAACATCAACAGTGAGGGGGAATAATAATGAGTCGCCAAAAGCAGTTTTCAACAGCAACCAGGAATCGACTTTCAGACCACGATATGTTGCTGGATTTGATGATGACTGAAAAGCATTTATCGAGCTTATATGACCACTGTGTGCTGGAAGCCACTACGCCTGTGGTAAGCGACGCTATTGAGCGTTTACAGGCTGATACTCATGATAACGTCCATACTCTTTTCATAGCTATGCAACAACATGGCTGGTATGATCCAGAACAAGCAGAGAGCAGTGAGCGTCTCTTGAAAAGTAACCCCAAACAGGCATATAAAAAGATTGACCTAACTTCGGAAAGTAAATACGCAGGTTCTTCGGGACTACGAGGATCTGGCCGGCGTGTGTCTCATGGACAACGGCTGGATAGCTTTAACAATTAGAACACAGCAGCGCACTTTCGGAGCAGGCAGTAAAAAGCACGGAATATCACATATTTGCCAGGTCCAGCCCGAAGGAATTTGCTTTAAGTGAATGACATTGACAAACGGCGATAGTTTAAACCGCTCATTCAGGAATGAGCGGTTTTTTTATATTCGGAGTCAAACTTATCATTTTTGGCATTCTAATGGTATTCCTTCCTATGGTGTCATTAATGAACAGGAAGGTATAAAATGGTAGAGTGTAATCGTATATTCTTTTCAAAATGGTCCTCCTAAGTTTTTTAAATAATCTCATACACACAAGATTTATTGTTTGCAGGGAACAACAAGAAAAAAGCCTACTAAGCCAATAATTGCAAAGTATAAGAATTATTGCAGGAAAAAGGTGTAAATTATAGAATTAGAGACGTAGCTTTATTATCGCTATGGCTAACATATTATAAAGATGGGAGAGATATAGATGTATTTTAAGCCTTTATTTGAGAATGATGTTCCCAGTGTAAACTACTTGTCCTAGACGGAAGGAATTGCATAAAAACATAGCCTTCCGTCGGAAGTAACTGTTGCTTTATAAGGAGACGGAGGGATTTTGATGATAAAAAGATATATTGGCCCAATATATTTGACATTAGCCGCAAGTATTTGGGGTGGTATGTATGTAGTAAGTAAACTTGTGCTTATGTTTATTTCCCCAATAGAGTTGGTTTGGCTAAGATACGTGGTAGCTCTGCTTACGCTGGGTTTGATTGGGTTTGCTACTCGACAATCATGGCACATACAGAGAAAGCATATACCGTTGGTTCTTTCTATCGGTGTAATTGGATATTTTATTTCAATTTGGGCTCAGTTTGCTGGGACACAGCTTTCTTCTGCTCAAATGGGGGCAGTAATTACCTCGGCAACTCCAGCCTTCATGGTTATATTTGCTCGTATTCTATTAAGAGAAAAAATCACTGCAAGAAAAGCCTTATCTGTGTGTTTAGCAACTATTGGAGTACTACTGATTGTAGGGATTTCAGACATTGGGGGATCATCGCAGATCGGTGGCGTTATCTTGGGAATAGCGGCTTTAACTTGGGCATTAATGTCTGTGCTTATAAAAAAAGTTCCAAGCGATTATTCACAACTCGTAATTACGACATATGCGATTCTGATAGCGACTGTAGTAATGACACCATTTGCTATTACGCAAATAAGGTTGGATGAACTTCATTTGCTCATGCAGCCAATTGCATGGGGAGGAATACTGTATCTCGGAATCGTTTCAACGGCAGGTGCATTCTTTTTTTGGAATAAAGGGCTACAAAGGGTCGATGCGACTCGTGGCGGGCTTTACTTTTTCTTTCAGCCTTTGGTTGGAACTTTACTTGGCTGGCTTTTTTTGGGTGAACAGGTTGGGTTTGCATTTTGGATCGGTACTTTGCTGATCTTAAGCGGGGTTTTGTTGGTTATTAAGGAAGAAGCATAGCTTGCTGGAACGGAATGTAGTATTCATTATGTAATAATCAGGGCAATGAGGACCGAGAAAAGTCTACCATATCAGGATCGATATGGTAGACTTTTGCTCTATCCAAGGTACTCTTTGCTTTCCGTATCACAAATAATTACGATTTGATCTTAAGGTATGACTTCATTGGTTTCAAATTGAGCCCAAGATGTACTAAACCAGCAATAATAAATATATATCCCCCCCACTCATGTGCTACTTTAGGGTAAAAAGATTTTTGACGTGGTTCCGCAGAATTGTTACCCGCAATATTACTTCCAACTTGTTGACTTTGTACCGTCTGATATTTTTCGTTGTCTCCCGGACCATGTCCGCCACCGCCAGTCATTTGCAGACCTGTTATTGATACAAGAATAAAAGCTAATGCAAGTATAATTGATGTAAATCTTCTCATTGATTATTCCCCCTTTATAATGTGCATCATTATTCATGATGTTCCTCTTGCCTTGCTGTAAATATAGGATAACTAAGAAAGATTAAATAATCATTAAACGAAGGTTAGAATAAGATTAGAAATGAATGGTATTTGAGTAATACTTGCTCATTTCGTTTTCGCATAGAATCCTGGATGGTGTTTTTTGTAGGTAAGGTAGTGAAAAAAACATGTCTTTCAAGGTGTAGGAGTATACTAGGTGTAGAATAATAACTAAAGGGGTTAAAGATGCGAATACTTGTAGTTGAAGATGACAATATTCTGAGAGAAGCAACGGTATCAATTTTATCCGGAGAAGATTACATAGTGGATCAAGCGTCGACCGGCGATGAGGGGCTGTATTTAGCAGAGCAAGGAATACATGACTTAATTGTGCTGGATATTATGTTGCCAGGGATTAGCGGTTTAGAGATTGTAAAAAACCTGCGAAAAAATGGTTGCGCTATTTCTATACTGCTTCTGACAGCAAAGGATAGTGTCGATGATCGTGTAATTGGTTTGGAGTCTGGAGCAGATGACTATCTGGTGAAACCTTTTGCTATGCGGGAATTACTAGCCCGAATAAAAGCTCTTATACGCCGTAAGGGCAATTTAATTATAGAGGATCAGATAAATTACGGTAACTTATCGTTAAATAGCAAAATAAAGGATGGCTTCGTTAACGAGGAGCCTCTGGGGTTGACTAACAAGGAATATGAAATCTTAGAATTTTTAACATTGAATAAAGAACAGATAGTTACACGGGAACAGATTTTTGATCGGATTTGGGGATTAGATTCTGATACTTCGAGTACCATTGTTGATATATATATACATCATCTACGCAAAAAACTAATTGTTTATGGCTTAGATACTTTGATTCAAACCGTTCGTGGTGTTGGTTTTATGCTGAAGGAGAGTTAGTATGTTTCAACGTACTCTGGCTCGATTGACAGTTATAAATTCATTTGTTTTCTTCATTATATACTTTCTATTTACTTTGATACTTTACGGATATCTTTCTTACCGGCTATTCGATAGAGTAGATGAAGCCATGCGTTTGCACGCAAGTGGATTTAGATTAGCAAATGGGATCGTTGTTCCATTAGAACGTCCAATTTTTGACCCGCGAATTTTTGTATTAGCCCGTAGCACAGATGGACGTATAGTAAATCCGATTCCTTTTCATGAGAATGAATTTAAAAATATTGATGAGATTACTTCCAACATTGAAGCTGGTGAGTTGAATACAAAAGATTATGAAGGCCATGTCTATAGAATAATGAGATGGCCATATGTATATCAAGAAGATCTTTACGACAGTGATACAAATTTCCGAGTAGAATCTGTCTTTATAATAAGCATTGTAGATTCGGAAGTGCAATTGCTCAATAACTTTTTGTGGCTTATTATCGGTGGTGGAGTTATAAGTGTATTGGGTATAATCGTAGCAGGGTTTCTTCTTGCTAAGCGGGCTATGGTTCCTATTCAGGAAGCATGGGAAAAACAGCAACAATTTGTTTCGGACGTATCGCATGAATTGCGCTCTCCCTTAACCGGAATATATAGTAATGCCGAGCTGATGCTGCGGTATCCAGACGAGACTATTCGGGAAGAGTGTCATAGAATCAATACTATAATGCAAGAGGCAAAGCGAATGATCAAGCTAATATCAAGTTTACTTACACTGGCGAGATCAGATGCCGGTAAGTCTGACATAAGCCTAAGTTTGATTAACTTAAGTGATGTTGTTAATGAGGTTATCAGCCATTTTGAAGTGTTTAAAGAGATAAATCATATCAGTTTAGTAGCTAATATTGAATCCAATGTAGAAGTAGTAGCCGATAAGGATAGAGTGCATCAATTAATCGTAATTTTGCTTGATAATGCCTTTAAATTCACGCCTGTAGGCGGGCAGGTCACCATTGATTGTTATATATTTAATAGGAACGCCATAATAAGCGTGCGAGATACGGGAGTTGGTATAGCTCCTGAGAGCATTTCGCGCATATTTGACCGCTTTTTTCGTGAAGATAAATCTCGATCAAGGAATTCTGGCGGAACGGGTTTAGGTCTATCTATAGCTAAGTGGATTGTCGAAAAGCATGCCGGGAAAATCAATGTGAAAAGTGCATTGGGAAAAGGAACAAAATTTACAGTTTCTATTCCAATACAAAGAAGACATTAGACATAGTTCTATAGAAGATACTTCCTCTTCAAAAAAAGGAAATAGGTAATTAAGAAAAATTTAAATCTTTGAGTGTATCATGCAGATATACCACCTGATGGTATATAACTAATTGAAAGAGGAAAAACAAAAATGAAAAAATCGATTCGTAACAGTATAGTTGGTATCCTAAGTGCATCTTTTCTTATGGCAGCGCCGCTGGCAACAACTGTATATGCAAATGAGTATAAAGCAGCGCCAAGCTATAACAACAACGGAAAGATGGATAGCCAAAGAGATTCTGGACAACTGCAATACCAACATGGTCAGAGCCCAGTAGAAGTAGTTAGGGCAAATGCAAGCAAATTAGGATTTGATGCAGTGTCTGATATTTTTAAAGTAGAAAAGGAAACAGCTACTTCCGCTGTTGTTAAAGTTTTTCATGATGGTTCCAACTTTAAAGTAACTTTGAAACGTACCCAAAATAATGATTACAATCAGAAGCAAGATAGTAATCAGGTCCAAAACCGCGACCAAAGGCAAAATCATAATCAAATTCAAGATCAGAAACAAGGTCAAAAACAAGATCGGAATCAAAATCAAGACTCCGGACTTAAACAGGATCGTATACAAGACCAACACCAAAACGACAATAAACAAAACAATAAGCAACAATATGGCGAGTGGATTATTCAGTCAGTAGAACAAATTTAATAGGTAGAGTCTAACAAAAAAGAGCAAAAGACCTTGTAGAACCGCTGAAAATAAAATATCGCGAAAAAAGGAGCTGTGATGAAACGTGAGTTTCAGCAACAGCTCCTTTTTACCTAACAGAAAGTATAAAACTTTCTCAAAAGCAGGATAGGTGCAACATCGGCTTCCGCTTTCGCCAAAGGCTCGGCGCAAGCCGTGTTTTCTTTATTACACCACCCCAATATATGACTTATCAAAAAAACAAGATGAGGAATACAAGGGACGGATATTTTCACAATAACCGGCCCGTTATATTCTTGAAGATGATGTCATTGGGTCAACAACCCCGTCCATTGTAAGATCCAAAGGATTTGAAGCTAACTAAGCATAATTGACAAGAGCGTAAAAATAAGATAAAATTCAATTCGAAGATTGTCGAAGTGTGATATAATAAATGCGGGGGTTTAAAAATGGATACAAAAAAATGGCGAAGATAAATATTGGTGCTCCACTCATTTCACAGCATATAAAAGAATTGGCAAACGCAGATTTATTGCGGCTGAAAAAAGGGAAAAGTTTTTAATCTGCAGGGTAAATGAAGAATTAAGTACTGAAGTCGGTAAGCTGCCAGCACTGCACCATTCACATGGATAATCTATAAAGCCTTTGTCTTTTAATTTTTACTCATAAATTTCGATAATTGTAGAACTTTAATATCGTCGTGGGTGATTCAGTTCTATAGACTATAAATCTTAAGGAGAAATAAAAATGATAACCTTCTATTTTACGGCCACAGGAAATAGTTTGTACGTTGCAAAGAGAATCGGTGGAGAACTATACTCAATTCCTCGAATGCTACAGGAAAAAAAGGGTGAATTTGAAGATGAAGAGATTGGGTTTGTGTTTCCCTGTTATGGATTTGGGCTTCCAAGGATTGTAACGGACTTTATACAAAAGTCGAAATTTAAGGCTAAATACTTCTTTGCAATCATGACTTATGGTAATAAGGCAGCATCCGGATTAAAACACGTGGAGGAGATTGGGAGCAGAGCCGGTATCCAATTCAACTATACAAATGAAATACTAATGATTGATAACTATCTACCCTTGTTTAAGATAGAAGACCAGCTAAAAAAAGAGAGCTCGAAACAAATTGAAAAGAAATTGGACAAAATAGTAAGTGATATTAAAAGCAGGCAAGAAAAAGTTACAAGAAAGGGATTTATTGCGGATATTTTTTCTAAACCTATTCATAACCTCTCGGCTAAATTTCATCACGATAATGGGGATACGCGGTTTAATGTTCAGGGCAAATGTAACAGTTGTAAAGTATGTGAGCAGGTTTGTCCCGTAAGCAATATTAAGGTTGGAGTAAAACCTGAGTTTCTGCATAAATGTGAATCCTGTTATGCATGTATACATCATTGCCCCCAAAATGCCATACATCTGAAATCCGAGAGAAGCACAACTAGATTTATTAATCAGAATGTAAAACTCAAGGAAATCATTGTTGCGAATAATCAGCGCAATTCTTAAGTGCAGGATAGAGGTAGAGGGATAACATATGAAATACATGCTTAGTATCTTTATTGGAATTAGTCTGCTTGGTTTTTTTCTTTTAAAATGCCACCCAGTATTCGGCGGCAAATCGTCTGAGGAGAAAATCCGTATTTATAGCCAATCACCGAATTTCAGACAAAACAAGTTTATAAATCAAATCCCTACGCCAATGGATATGGATGTGAAGACTTTGTTTACTACCTTAAGGGACTTTATAAAAGGCAATCCCCAAGGAAAGCCAGATCGGTCTATTCCTTGGGAGAAGATGGATACCAGTTTGCACAGTAAAGAACAAACAAGGATTACATGGTTTGGTCATTCTGCTGTATTATTAGAAATGGAAGGGAAAAGAATTCTATTAGATCCCATGTTTGCTAAGACTCCTTCGCCGTTTCCTCTTTTTGGCGGTAAACGCTATAGCGAAACATTACCGATGGAGATTGAGGACTTGCCGCTAATTGATATTGTTATTTTGTCTCACGATCATTATGATCATTTGGATTATGATTCAATTACGAAGCTAAAGGGTAAGGTCAGTCTGTTCTATGTTCCCCTTGGCGTTGGGAACCATTTAGAGAGATGGGGTATTGAGAAAGAAAAGATAAAAGAACTGGACTGGTGGAATGAATCGGAATTTGACGGACTACGACTAGTCTCTACGCCAGCCAGGCATTTTTCTGGAAGAGGTTTGTTCGATCGTAACACAACCCTGTGGTGCTCATGGGTGATTGTCGGAAAGCAGTCAAAGGTATATTTTAGTGGCGATAGCGGCTATGGTCCTCATTTTAAGGAAATAGGCGAAAAGTACGGGCCTTTTGATTTGACGTTAATGGAGTGCGGTCAATATAATGAGCGTTGGTCTACCATTCATATGATGCCGGAAGAAACGGCACAAGCTCATCTTGAGGTAAAGGGTAATATCCTGATCCCCATACATTGGGCTGCTTTTTCCTTGGCGCTTCATGATTGGACAGAACCCATCGAACGTATAACCAAGAGAGCAAAAGAACTCAATATACCAGTTTCTACACCGAAAATAGGGGAATCTGTTGTCGTTGGTGCTACGGAGTACCCCAAATCTATTTGGTGGAAATAATATCGGGCTGGAGTGTAAGTTTTGCTAAAAAGAACGGAGGTTAAATCAGAGGGTGAACCAATCAATACTAATTTGTCTATGATTTTTTTTGATAAAACTAATCATTGTATATACACAAGAAAGGGAGTGTAAAAATGAAGATCGGATTAGTACGACATTTTGAGGTCGAGTATCAGCTTCCGAGTAAGCTTAAATTGATGACACCTAATCAATTTAAGCAGTGGCTTTATGAATATGAAATTTCGGATATAAAAGAATCCAGAGTTGAACCAAGTTCGATTAAATGGGAAAAATGCTTTTCAAGCGATTTGCCTCGAGCAGTAAAAACGGCGCAGAAATTGTTTGCTGGACAAATCATAGAAACGAAGGCTTTACGAGAGCTTGCTATATTTCCGCCTACAAACAGAAATATCAAATTACCGATTTTATTGTGGTTATTCTTAGGAAGAATGGCTTGGATGTTATCAGATAAATCACAAGTAGAAAGTAAACTAATGTTTGATGAAAGACTAAAGTACATTCTGGAAGAAATAATTCTAAAAGAAGATGATGATGTTCTTTTAGTAAGCCATGGATTTTTAATGATATTCTTACGTAAGGAACTTTTAAAGCGAGGTTTTAAAGGACCTAATTTTAAAAGAGCAGAAAACGGAAAGATTTATGTGTTTGAGAAGTGAAAAATAGTTGTGGCTGTTAACCTATGACTCCTAGCAAAGCTAACACTCCGTGTGGACAAACATGGGTGCACAACGAGCACCCGTCGCAGAGTTCCTGGTCGACGGTGATTCGTTTGTCTATGAATTGTATGGCAGCTTTGCCGCTTTCGGAACATACGATAAAGCATTTGGCGCAATTTGTACATTTTTCCGGTACTGCGACTGCCGATTGAGCCCCCCACGCCATGTTGAGGCGCTCTCGGACTGTTATTTTGGAAAGGGATGCGCCGATAATAGCATTCAAATCCGCAATACCCTTGCGCTCAACATATTCCTCCAATCCCTGAAGTATAGTTGTGATAATTTGATAGCCATTCAGCATAACAGCTGTGCCTATCTGTACGCAGCAGGCACCAACCGCCATATATTCAATAATATCTTGCCATTTGGAAATTCCACCTATACCATGAATGGGCACCTTGGCAACCTGAGCCAGTTGCGCTACACAACGCAGCCCAATTGGTTTTACGGCTGATCCTGAATAACCGCCGAAAGCGCTGTGTCCATCAACGATTGGCAATGGTTCAAATGTATCGATATCAACCCCCATCAAAGCCTGCACTGTGTTAATGGTTGACAATGCAGCTGCTCCGGCTTGAATGACAGCCCTGGCAATGTTCTGGATATTGTTGACATTGGGAGTCAACTTGACGATGATAGGGATGTTGACCACTTTTTTCACCCAGGCCGTAATATTCGCGGACTGATCTTCATTCTTGCCGATCTCTGCTCCCATAGCACTCTCGATCCGAAAGTGCGGACATGATAGATTCAGTTCGATAGCATCGGCCCCGGCAGCTTCCATACGCAGGGCTAACTCCTGCCACTTTTCACATCGATCATCGGCCATGATGCTAGCGATAATCACCTTGTTGGGGAACTCCTGTTTCAGTTCTCGCACCGCCTGTTCCCAGTAGCTAATAGGATAATGGGTTAGCCCTTCAATATTTTCAAATCCTGCGATACTTCTGTCACTGTGTCGCAGGACGGCAAAGCGATTGGCAGCATCGCCTGTTATGAGATCATCGCAAGTGCAGGTCTTAGTCACTGCGCCAGCCCAGCCCAATCGCAGCGCTTTGGCAATTCCCTCTTTGTTCTGCGTTGGCGGAGCTGATGATAATATACAAGGGTTCTCTAACTGAATCCCGCAAAAGGAGGTTTGTAATTTTCTGCTCATGTGACAATAAGCACTCCCCTTCGTTATATTATGAGTAATTATACCATGTTTAGGAAATAGGAAAGTTAAAGATTATTTAAATTATTCGATGGTGGAAGAGATATATCTCTGCTGTCCGCTGTCTTTTAAGTTAGAAAGGCATTGACAGTCTTTTCTATTTGCAATATAGTAGTTATAATAATAACACCTACAGGAGAGTTCATGGAACAACTATTGATTGAAATACAAAAAATAGGTTTTTCTCAATATGAATCGAAGGCCTATATTGCACTTTTGCAGCATTCACCTGTTACTGGATATGAACTTAGCAAACGTTCAGGAGTTCCACGGTCGATGATTTATGAAGTGATCAATAAATTAAATGACAGGGGAGCTATTTATACCATTCCTTCTGATCCTATTAAATACTCGCCTGTACCTGCTCAAAAATTCCTAATGAGGATTCGTAAAAATATCGATGATACATTAGATTTTTTGGAAACATCACTAAAGGATTTGGAACAAGTTAGAGAAGTAGACGTTGTTTCACATATCAACGGTTACCAACTCGTTATTGATGAAATGGTAAGTATTATTGATGGAGCAACAAGTGAGTTATGGTTATCTGTTTGGAATCCGCAGGCATCATTATTAGTACGAAATGTGCAAGAAGCGGAAAACCGCGATGTGAAAGTATTATCCATGGTTTTTGGGGATAAAAGTTGTCGCTTAGGTGATACGTTTCACCATGACTACATGACGGCAGATGTTGTAAAAGAGCGTATTGGCGGCAAGTTAACTACTGTGGCTCGTGATAAAGAGGAAGCGATTATTGCTAATTTTGTGAATGGTGAAGCTTCCTGGGCTGTAAAGACACAAGACCCGGCATTAGTATTAATTGCTACTGAATTTATTCGACATGATATTATGATCGAAGCGATTACTCGCCATTTTGGTCCAGAAAAATTAGATGAATTGTGGCGGAATAATTCGATTTTGCGTTATGTTGTTGAAGGTAAGCAGTCCGATTAACAGGGACTGCTTACTTTAAAACTTATTTATAGTAGTTATCAAACTAACTTCTAAGGGCGGAGGCAAATAAAGTGAATCAGGTTTCAGAAAAAGAGAATTTTCTTCGGGGAGTTAAAGCTGCCATGCCGATTGCGGTGGGCTATATACCCATTGCAATTACCTTTGGATTGTTAGCAAAATCGCTTGGCATTCCTATTTATGTAAGTTTTTTAATGTCTCTGTTGATCTATGCGGGTGCTAGCCAATTCATAGGAATCAATTTGATTGTTTTAGGCGCATCTTGGTGGGAAATAGTCGTGACTACTTTTATTTTAAATTTACGTCACTTTCTCATGACGGCAACACTATCACAAAAATTAGAAAAGCAAGCGTCTAGAAAATGGCGAATGCTATTATCTTTTGGTATTACTGATGAAACGTTTTCTGTAAGTTCATTTCAAAGTCAGGAACCCTTAGCTAGATATTTTTCATTGGGACTGAATACGATCGCCTTTGTTTCATGGAATATTGGAACATGGCTGGGACTTTTCTGTGCCAGCGGACTACCAGATACAGTGAAGAGCAGTATGGGGATCGCTTTGTATGTTATGTTTATTGGACTATTAATTCCCCAGGTGAAAAAATCAAAGTCAGCACTGGTTGTTTCTTTATTGGCCATTATCATTAATTCTTTGAGTAATTGGCTAGGAATATCGAATGGTTGGGGCATTATTATTGCAACTGTATTCAGCGCTGCTATCGGTGCACAACTTTTTGCAAGGGAGGAATCAAATTGAATTTAATTTATCTTGTTTGCGCTATGGCTCTTGTCACTTATATACCGCGCATGTTACCGATGGTTTTATTACAGAATGTTAATTTACCCAGCTATGTAAAACAATTTATGAAATTGATTCCCTTTGCGGCGTTGGGAGCACTTATTTTTCCTGGTGTACTTAGTTCAACAGGGGCAAATCATATGGAGCCTGCAATTGTTGGATGCAGTATGGCTATCCTATTGGCCTGGCTCGAGGCGAATCTTATTATTGTAGTTGCTGGAGGAATAGCAGGTGCATTGGTTATGAATCTGTTTTTTGCATAAATTTAAGTAGAGGGACAAGGACTTTGTTTCTAAAAGCAAAGTTCCTGTCCCTCTATTCGTTTATATACTGTCCCTCTGTTTATGCAGTGTTAACAAAAAATTTACAAACTGCAGCAGGATGTATTCTGTAGTATCAAGAATGGTATAACCGGTGGTCCTAAAGGACTTGGCACAAGCCAAGTCTTATCTTATCCAGATGGAAAGTATAACTTTCCCTGGATTGAACGACTAAGGCTTCTGCCGGTGGTCCTAACGGACTTGGCACAAGCCAAGTCTTATCTTATAAAAGCAGGTGGATTAGTTGTTTGCAAATGTGGCCGCTATATTAGTGGGTTTAGGCTTATTTCTTTCTGGATTAAAAATGGTTAGTGTTAGTATGAAACAAATAGCCAGCAGGCAACTGCGGTTATTATTTACTAAATGGTCCAAAATTGGGAGTGTGGGGTTTTTAGGAGGATTATTATCGGGTGCAATTTTTCAAAGTGGCAGTAACGCGGCGTTTATAATGAGTAGTTTTGTATCGGGTGGATTTATTGATATTAAAACGGCATTGCCAATTATTGCGGCAGCCAACATTGGAACTGCTGTTTTAGTTTTTCTTGTGGCTGGCGATAGTAAGCTAGTAGTAATTTATTTACTGGCAATAACTAGTATCTTGTATGGTTTTAACCGGAGTGAAAAAAGACAAAAATTATGTACTTCTTTATTAGGGATTGGTCTATTGCTTTATGGATTTCAAACACTGCAGTCCGGAGTAAAGCCATTTGCTGAATTTAAAGAGTTTCAAACTATTTTCTATGACGAAACATATTATTATTTGTTACCTTTTGTTATTGGAGTAATATTGCGACTTGTTACATTGTCAAGTTCTGCTGTCACTGTAATTGTAGTTACAATAGCATCATTGCAAATTTTGGCAATTGGGCAATTGATGGCGATTGTTTATGGTGGTTCTGTCGGTGCAGCATTGGTAACATTTTTATTTTCTTCGAGTTTTCGAGGCATTGCTAGACAGATAGCGGTTTTCCAAATTATGTTTGAGCTATCGGGGGCTATGGTTTTAGGCAGTATGTTGATTATCGAAAATTATACTTACTGGCCGCTAGTTGAACGGTGGGTAATGAGTATTTCAACCAACATGTCAAATCAAGTGGCTTATATTTACTTACTAACCAGAGTTGTACCAACTATCCTAACGTTTCTGTTACTGGATTATTATGTTGCTTTTTTACAATTTATTAGTCCACCGACGGTTGAAGAAGATATTGCTAAGCCGCAATATATTTTTGAACAAGCTTTGGAAGAGCCAGAAACGGCAATGGATTTGCTAGAAAGAGAACAACTGCGGATACTGCGCTGTATGATTAGATATTTGGAACAGCCGTTGCAGGTAGAGAACAGAGGCAGCATTAAAAACAGTAGAGGTGCCTTGCAGGTGCTGGATAGTGAGATGAAATATTTCATTGCAGCATTATTTAGTCTGGAGTTGTCCCCAGATACTTCAAAGAGACTGGTCAATATTCAAAACCGGCAGAGTATTATTAATTCATGGTTAGAAGGACTGTTCCAGCTTGCGAATATTATGGAAGCATCTTCTAAGCTATCTACTGATTTTACAGCTTTGCTTGCAAGTATTAAAGAGGGACTACTGACTATTATTGTAACAGCAGTTGAGGGGGCAGAAATCAAAGATAAAGAGGAACTTACCATAGTGTTACATATTACGGAAGATAGAGGCGGATACCTTGAAGAATTGCGCCATAAATATTTGTTTGGTGAAAAAGAAATACCACAGGCTGAACGAGTAAAACTGGTAGAGGCGACCGACCAGTATAAACATGTTGTTTGGCTTATTAGAAAATGGACGGAATTACTGCTTGAATCTGAAAATTAAAGAGAAAAAATGAAGCATTTCACTAACCCTCCTGAAATAGAAAAAACGCTATTTGTTGGCAATAGACAAATAGCGTTTTTTGAATCGTGCGCCCGGCATGGGCGCAGTCTAACGGGTGAAAGTCCCGAGTGCGGGTTAATAGTGCCAAGTACATAGCCTAAGGCAAGGGTGTCCATCGTGAGATGGAATCTGAAGGAAGCCGGCGGCAAA
>NZ_LSLK01000075.1 GCF_002257705.1 Sporomusa silvacetica DSM 10669 | reverse complement strand
TATTTAGGGTACCAGTTCACGTAGCGAGTTTACGGATTTTAGGAATATCGCCCGGATTTTCAGCTTTTGGAGGCTTAGGGCCTAGACCTTTTGTTACTTTTGGGGCAATGCCAAAAGTAAAACCCCTTTCATTGTAACTTAAGACAGTATCACCGTCCCATTGTATTCCTCACCAGGGATTTAACTCAACCGCCGATTTTACTTGTGAATCATGTGTGGGGGGATATATCCCCGCTACTACAATAGGATTCATGGATTTGAGTACCGGATATCTGATGTGCTCAAATCCAAGGACCGCGTTAGCGGTTTTTCTTATCTATTTTTTGAAAAATGTCAGGCATCTCTTTGGCAGCAGAAGTATAAAACCGGCAGGCCATGGCAATAATGCTTGTGTGGGGTAAGTATTGTTGCATGGAAATAGTTAACACGTTGTGTCTAGTTTTAGTTGCTTAGAAAAACTGGGGAGGTAATAACATGATTGTCAACAAAGTCGAAATATGTGGTGTAAATACAGCAAAGCTCCCGGTGCTTTCTGCCACTAAAATGCGTGAGTTATTTGAGGTATTGCAGGGGGGCGAAAAAGCCGCCCGGGAACAGCTGATTTATAGCAATCTCCGATTAGTGCTTAGCGTAATTCAACGGTTTAACAATCGGGGAGAATATGTCGATGACTTATTTCAGGTTGGCTGCATTGGTTTAATGAAAGCCATAGATAACTTTGATTTAGCGCAGAATGTAAAATTCTCCACCTATGCAGTACCGATGATTATCGGAGAAATCCGGCGCTATTTAAGAGATAACAACCCCATAAGGGTAAGCCGTTCAATGAGGGATGTTGCCTATAAAGCACTGCAAGTACGGGATTCGTTAGTCAGTCGGTTTTCACGGGAGCCATCAATTAATGAGATTGCTGATGAACTTAAGGTGCCAAGAGAAGAAATAATATTTGCCCTGGATGCAATCCAAGAGCCCATATCCTTATTTGAACCTATTTATCACGATGGCGGTGACCCCATTTTTGTAATGGATCAAATCAGTGATGATAAACATTTGGATTTAAGTTGGCTTGAGGGAGTGGCTATTAAAGAAGCTCTGCGCAAACTGAGTGACCGCGAGAAACATATACTTACTCTTAGGTTTTTTGAGGGTAAAACGCAGATGGAAGTTGCTGATGAAATTGGTATTTCACAGGCACAAGTGTCACGGTTGGAAAAGGCCGCATTAGGCCATATGCGCAAATATATATAAAGTTTAGATTTTCTTGGGAGGCAGTGTAATGGAGAGAAGTTTACCTTTGTGGAGTAAAAGAATGTTGATAATCATAGTAATTTGTTTTATTGCTGGTGGCTGGAGTCTACTTCTATATCAGCAAGAACATGGGGTGTCAGTGACACCCAATAGCAGTGATTATGTTAGATTGCATATTTTGGCTAATAGCGATAGCGTACAAGACCAACAGCTTAAACTAAAGGTTCGCGATGCAGTCATTGCCTATCTAACCCCGTATGTCAAAGATGTGATTGATGCCCAAGCGGCTAAAGACATTATAGCTAACCGCCAAGAGGAACTTGTTCTGGTGGCCAAAAACACTCTAGCTGAAAACGGCGTTGATTATCCAGTAGCTATCCAAATCGGTAGTTTTGAATTTCCGGTGCGTTCCTACGGCAGCTTAGTGTTGCCTGCGGGAGAGTATCAGGCTGTTCGCATTCTCCTGGGAGAGGCTGCCGGGCAAAATTGGTGGTGCGTATTATTTCCACCCCTATGCTTTATTGATGGGACTAACACGACCTTAGCCCCGGTTACTTCTTCCCAAGAATATACTCAGCAGGAAGATGGCGATAAACCCCTAAAAATTTGCTGGAAGCTAGCTGAGATTTTTAATTAATAAATTGTTGTAACGTTGTTGCTCTGATATAGATTCATTATTGGTCGTCGTACTATAAAAAAGCAGCCTTAATCCTGCGAAAATGCAGAGTTGAGGCTGCTTTTTTATGTAGACTAGAAACTCGACTTATAAAGCACAAAATAAATCTTACTTAAGCACCATCATTTCAGTAGCTTTTACCAAAGCCGTAACTTTGTCTCCGGGAACGAGGTTCAAATTAGGGTAGCTCTCTTTTTTTCTGACATTCACGGTATGGAATTTTACTGAGATTATTTATACTTCGACAACGCGCCTGATATTTCTGTGTGCTACAACGCTTTTTTCTACTGAATAGTCAGGAGCTGCAGCACTGGCCATCTGTTGGATGGTAAGGGGAATGTTGGTTTTGGACAAAAACACTAAACGTTTGTCGTAATAGCGAATTAGTTTGATCATCTTATAAAAGCAGTCATGGCTGAATTTACAGCGAACATTGGCAAAAATAATATCAGCATGGATGATAAGTGCTTCATCAAAGCCATTTGCATCACCGGAGAGATAAACGAAATTAGGTAGCTGGTTCTTTAACTTGGTTTGCCAGTTTTCAGCACCGCCGATAACCAAGGCGTGTATGTTGCTTAAGGTGTTTAAAGCTGCCTCGATATTGTAGTGATTGGATGTTGCCAAATTTATAATATTATCAGAGTTTATGGTTTCTATGTCTTTAATTTGCTTTCGGTGATTTTCCACTTGAGTGATCTTAGTTTGAAGTAGCTCAGTTTCTTTGCTTAAGGCATTTACCACGAACTTTTGTTTGAGAACCAAGGTGTTAAGCTCTTCTTCTTTTTGGGCCAGTAAATCGGTTTTTGCTGCCAAATCCGCACTCAGCTTGCGAACTTCTATTTCGTAGGCGTGAAGTTGTTTTTTGAGATTATCCATTTCGGCATATATAAAAGGACTATTTTGTTCAAAGTAATATTTTCTCGTTTTTTTATACTCACGTATGAATTCGAGTAAACTTAAGCCGAGCATTACAAACTCGGCACATTCTGATTCCAGATCCTCTTGGCTTTGCTTACGATTGGATCGAAATAACTCTGAAGTCATCTTTATAATATAGAGGCGGCAAAGTAGTTCGACATCTCGTTCTTTAATCTTTGTCAAAATTTTTGGTGAAGCCAAGGATATTCCTGCTGATGATGACAGATACGCGGTGCAGTGAGCCATTCCTTCCCAGAAGTGGTCGCCGTTCCAGGGTTCAAGATAATTATGAAATACCTTTTGATATATCGCATTTTTAAGTTGGCGGGCCATTTTTTTTATTGCTGGTTTATTCAGCCTGCTTTTTAATTGTTGGAAATCGCTAGTGTTATCAAGTTTGCTGGCGAGTGTTCGCACAACGAATAAAGTCTCAGGTTCTGGCACGATTGCTTTTTTGCCTAAAACACAGGTAATAAACATGGCGAATTTTAGGGAGGCATGAGGCGGTAAATCAATTGCTGGATACATTGCAATGAAATAGTGGAGATATTGTGTTGCGGCGCCAGTAAGAAGATTGTGGTATTGACCATATTTTATGGATTCGGCATAATACTCTGGTTCAGCGGCTTTTGATAAATCAATTGTTTCGGAATTTTTTATATAGCCATACAAGTTGTTCCAGCGTTTTGCCAGAATGTGTATTACCTGTTCAAATAGGGGAGAACAAGGGCCATCTTCCATAGCTACAAGCACCATTCCTAAGTATTTTACGGCATAAATTTGTCGATCAATGCCGCTGGTGGTGAACAAAGGATGATTAGCATAGGAAGAATGAGATGCTGCGATCTGATAACGAGTTTTATCAACTTCATAAAGCGAGTCTATTTCTTTGTATGCCGATGATGTATCGGCAGCAAGCTGGACAAAAAGAGGGAGCGTATCAATAGAGATATTATTGGCTACTAATGTGAAATCTGAAATCTTCATGCGGTATCACCATCCTTTTGTATTTCAAAATAAACCTCTCTATTTTCTTTACACCACTTTTTTTGTAATACATTCGACACTTTCTATTTGGTAAGACGCAGCAATAGTAGTACTTCGCTCGCCATTGGCTGTCTGTATTTCCGCTTTGACTGCCAGAAGAGACTCTGTAATATTTTTTAGGTTGTTTGTTAACGTTACAAGGATATTAACATAGGTCTCAAGCGTATAGTCGTTCTTAGACAATTTAGCCTCTTGAATGGCTTTATGGGTATCTACAAGAAGTTCTTGAAATGCATGTTCAGAGTATTGTAAGTCAGTTAGTGTATAGCAACCGGGTTCGTTGTCGGTTAGTAGCATGATCCTCCCATTGGTTAAAACATCACTGTGATCATTGATTCGTGAATACATAATTTTTCCCCCTAGTAACATTTTGTTTTGACAAAAAAGTCTAACTAAATCGATAAGAAAAGCCTTAGTCGTTCAATCCAGGGAAAGTATTATACTTTCCATCTGGATAAGAAAAGAGTTGGCTTGTGGCAAGTCCTTTAGGACGCCAGCAGAAGCCTTAGTCGTTCAATCCAGGGAAAGTATTTACTTTCCATCTGGACAAGAAAAGCTTAAACTAAAATTGCCAAGCCGATCCAGAACGGAAAGGGCTTGGCAATAAATTCAAGCGAGCATAATGAAAATCATAAAACAAGTGCAAAATTTTGCTGCTTGAAATATTGCTCCTTTCCAAAAGGGAGATATAGCCGTTTTCAGCTATACCGATCGGCCGGATACCGTACCTCAAAAGGATTAGGTAAATCAGCTAAGGAGCAGACTATCCGATTATGAAACTTTGATGATAAAGCGGTGTTCGGTCAACACGAACCAACATAAACAAACATGAATGATTAATTACTATTATATTGTTTGGTGTTGTATAAATCAATATGGTTGGCATATATTGTTAGGAAAATTTTTTGCGAAGTTTAGACTAGAACGGACTTTATTCTTTATAAAAAGAGGGTGAATTGATTCGTCAATTAAGATCTTGCCAATATAAACAAATAAATACTATAATATACCATAGGTACTTGATGATTTTGTTAGTTTATGCTTGCTTTAATTGGGCAAGGGGGGATTAACCGTGAAAGGGAGGTGTAATTAATTAGCTCAAAGACCCTCTGAAGGATTCAAAAAGAATATGAAGCATCTAACCCAAATGTAAAACTTGTGTTTAATTTTGGGCTTGTCAGTGTTTTACAAAAGCAGTTGTTTTTCAAAATTAACTTGTTAAATATTTGCAAAAGGGGCGTGTATTATGAATCGAAAAATAATGAAATTAATGGGTCTTTTTCTATGCGTAGCACTCATTGGACTGGGGCAACAAAGCAGTTTTGCCGAGGCAAGCCAAAATCACCCAATTACAGAGGTTACTGTCTTTCATGCTGGCAGTTTAAGCGGACCATTCCAGAAGGCAGCCGAAGCTTATGAAAAGTCTCATCCGGATATCAAAATCATTTTAGAGGGCAGTGGCAGCCGGGAAGCCGCCCGGAAAGTAACGGAACTGAAGAGACCATGTGACGTTGTTGCTTCTGCTGACTATGAAACTATTGATAATTTAATGATGCCTGAATATGCAAAGTTTAATATATTTTTCGCCCGCAATAAAACCGTTGTAGCCTTTACCGACAAAAGTAAGTACGCTAATGAGATTACCAGTGACAATTGGTATGATATTTTATCAAGGCCAGATGTGCAGTATGGTCATACTGACCCGAATTTGGATCCTGGCGGCTACCGGGCTGTCCTAACATTGCAATTAGCTGAAAAATACTATCTTAAACAAGGCTTGTATCAAGAGCTGGTAAATAATTTTCACGAGTCTAACACCATCAATGATGGAAAAACTATCAAAGAAATGCTGAATTCAGGTCGATTGGATTACTTCTTCTTTTATGAATCGTCAGCCAAACAAGGCGGCTATCGCTATATTACCTTGCCGGTTGAACTCGATTTTTCTTCCTTGGATTATGCGAATTATTACAAGCAAGCAACGCTGACGCTTAATGGCAAAAAAACAGGGAACAGTGAACAAGTATACGGACAGCCAATTATTTATGGCCTTACGCTGGTGAATAACGCACCACATCCCAAGGAGGCGCTGCAGTTCATACACTTTCTCCTGACAGATGGACAAAAATATTTAAATGATGCAGGTTTTATTTCTATGAACCCGTTAGTTCGTACCGGGGAATTGCCTTACATCCCAGCAGAATTAAAAGATTTAATAAAGCCGCTCAAACAATAAGAAGCGAGCCGCATGCCTATAATCACGAACATACATAAGCAGACGGAAAAAGGGTTTGTCAAAGGAGGAGTATGTTATGACGCTGTTGGATGAAGCCAGATCACGGCTGATTGACATTTCGTCGGTTCAAGGCTGGAATGAAAATGAGAAGATCTTCGTTGTTTCGACCCGCGCTCTTACCCCGGAGGAAGCGATTGGAAAACCGGACCGTGACGATTATCCTTTGCTTAATGGGAAGGAAGTGATGATGGAGTCGCGGTTTCGCGACGGAATCGGACAGGCGTTTACCGATCAGCCGGGACGGTTTGAAGGTACTTTGGGCGAAGTTTTGCATATGCCCTTAAATAATAATTTTAGGAGGGCGATTTTTGTCGCGACACTGAATGCAATAATGCGCAGTTTAAAAAAAGCTGAGGCGACAATTCACTGTAAAGATAAGGAGCCGGCGCTTTGTGCCCAGAAATTGCCGCAGTATATCAGCGAGCATTATGGAAAGCCCAAAATAGCGTTTATCGGATTTCAGCCGGCTATGATCCAGGCCTTGACGGAAGCGGGATTTGATTTGCGGGCGACTGACCTTAATCCGGATAACATCGGCCAAATTCGTTGTGGCACCCGCATTTACGACGCTGCCTTAAATGTGGAACATGCCCGTTGGGCGGATATTGTGTTGTCTACCGGCACTGTTTTGGTGAATGACACATACCGTGAATTACCGCAAGGGCAGCCGGTGATTTACTATGGGGTGACTGTAGCGGGTCTGGCTCAAATGTTTGATTTGCCACGGATTTGTTTTTGTGGGCAATGAGCGTTCAACGCAGCGATGGTTGGTTCGAAAGTAACTGAGGAGTGAGTATGATGAATAATGGCAATGTGAGATATTGGCACTTAGGCTGGGTTTTAAAAGCATTTATCATTATGTTGGCTAGTACATTGTTTATCAATTGTGGACTGACTGCTGCCGCTGCAGAACAACGGACTGATAAACTCTTCGATTTGGACGAAATCGCAAAGGAGATCGATACCTATGCGCTTGATCCACGCTACGAGGATGATCCATTTATCCTGAGTACACTCAAGGAAGCATTGGTGGGCGCTAGAGAACATAATGGCGGAATAGGAGCTTGTCTTGTATGCGAGGCAACCGGCGAGATTGTGGAACGAAGCCCAAATCAGCAACATGTGCCCTATTTTAAAAGCGACCTGCACGCCGAGATGGTTCTGCTGGATCGGTATGAAGAACATATGAGATTTACACGTGATCTTAGTAATTCCACCTCTCGTAACCCACGCAACAATATGAAGGGGCTTATTCTTTATACCTCTGTGGAGCCCTGCCCTATGTGTCTCACCCGGATAATTAACTCAGGTGTGAAAAAAATCTATTATGCTGCGCCTGATGACAGTGGCGGTATGGCTCATAGATTAGAGAACCTGCCCCCTTTATGGCAAGGTATGGCTAAAGGAATGGTCATCGAGCCTGCTCGTTGCTCGCCGGTTCTGAGAGAACTAGCTCAAAAGCTTTTTCACCCAATGAAGGTTTAGGAGTAGCACCGCCGTAAAAGGGTTGAAGACTGACCGATAAATTGAGACTATCCCCAAAACTGTGTAAACCTCCAAGTTGGTGTAAAATAGCATCAACTTGGAGGTTTTTATTATGGCAAGAAGAAAAATTACCCTTGAACAAAGAGTACAATAGGGAAAAAACATTTGTTCAACACTAACAACAAACACGTGTTATAGCTGGAGGGCTTTCTAAGGACTACGCCTTGTGTGGTTTGGATTGGTTATTGCTAAACTACCAAATAATGATAACCAGGGGCTTCTCTTATACTAGACGGAATAATCCGATGAGAATAAGAATAGCTCCGGGCAAAAAAGGAAAACGTTTCTTCAGGCTTTCCGATATCAGGTGAGAAGATGACCAACTGCCGAAGGCGATAAAAGCCATTTGGATAATGCCCATTATCAGCGGTGTATGCAGGGGCAAGAATCCCATCAGACTGGCGGCGAAGGTGGCGACCATGTTGTCAATGCCAAGAGCCAGTCCCAGGAAGATCGCCTCTATGGGACTGATGGATTTAGATTTATCAATGTCGGCCTTTTCCGGATTCGCCATAATGCAGATGATTAGTTTTCCTATTTTCAAAGTTACTTTACGGGTGTCAAATTCATTTTCTAAATCAGAGGCGGGAATATCTTTGGTCAGATATTCTTGGAACAAATTGAATCCGCCGAGCGTGATTAACAGTAGCGAACCGAAAATAACAGCAATATGGACATCGATAAATTGGCCAAGCATATAGGCGCACCACATGGAAAAGCCGGTGCATACAGCAGTGATCAGGCCAATTATAGCCAGTGATCGAAACGGCATGCTTATGGTTTTTAATCCATAAGCGATGCCTGCGGCAAACGAATCAAGACTGACGGCAAAGCCCAATAGCAACACGTAAAAAACATTCATAGAAATTGTCCTCCTGCGGTAATGGGATTTTGTATTCACGTTACTATATGATTTAGGTCGAACCTTGGTTACCAATCGTGGTTAACTATGGCAGGAAAGATGATGCCGAATGATTTAGCATTATATGCCAGAATTCAGTGCTGAACGAAATTAGAATAAAGAAATCTACAAGAATGAGGTAAGAATGAGGCTGATAAACAGAGATACCATAAAAAATAGGCAACAACAAAATGTCGCCTATTTTTTGCGGCAGGAACGAAGATAGGTGAATACACTAATGCCGACTAGACCAAGTAGGGAGATTGTCGCTAATAACTCTGGCATAAAGATACCCTCCCTAGCTAAGGCATTACTGGTTTATATATTATATTGCGATTATCAAGGTAATGTTACATAAAGATTGTTTTTGTACACTGACCTTTCCTTAGACGCCGCTTCACTCTGTGTTTGGGAATAGTCTCGTCTAAATTTTGAGCCATGCCTCTACCTTCTATTTATTACTTACTCTTTTTATTGTCAATGCAAACATAAGTCTAGACATGTTTCTATAAAGATTACCATCCCGAATGATTATCTTTTTACGTGGAGTTCTCACTTAAGAAGACTAAGCACAAGTGTAAATGTGCTTAGTCTTCTTATATCTTGGTTATTGATTTGTAAATTTACTAGCTACTATCTTTTGCACTTCTGTCATATCCGGTACCCAATAACTGAGTTCATCAATGGTTGCAAAATTGCCGGGTACCATTTGGCTATGAAGAAAATCAGCATTCATGTCTTTGAGTATATTAGCAATTTTAGCCAAAGTATACGTGTTCATGTCTGTTTGGATATACTGACTGATTGTTGTTATTAAAACAGGCAGTTTTAAGATTGTGCCCGCTTGTAACATTTGACTGGTAAGCGCCTTTAGAAAATGTTCCTGGCGTTGAACGCGGCCGATGTCGCCAAGTTCATCATGGCGATATCTTACATATTCGCCTGCCTGTTCCCCGTTTAGATGCTGATATCCCTTATTTAGATGAATACTCAGGTTTTCATAAGGATCGTCGTAGTTCATATCATGCTCAACGTTAATGTCTACGCCGCCTACTATGTCGACTACTCTAATAAATGCCTTCCAGTTAATTGTGATATAGTAGTTGATCGGGATATGAAAGTTATTTTCCACAGTTTGTACCGCAAGATTAGGGCCACCGTAAAAGAATGCATGTGTTATTTTGTCATAACCAGGATGGCCGGGAATGTTCACCCTCGAATCTCGTGGAATGGATAAAATAGTAACGGATTTATCAGCGGGATTAATGCTTGCTACCATCATAGTATCAGAGCGTCTTGGACTCCCGGGATTATCCGGATCACCATCATCCAAACCGAAAAGTAAGATATTGATGCGATTATTTTCTTTTCTCTCTGGCGCATTTGCAGTCACAGGAGGAACATTTAATGAAGGTTGTTTATTTTCTGAAGCCGGAACCTGGATTTTGTTAACAAAGGCATAAACTGCGACACCGCCTAAGGTGATAATTACGGTAGTTAAACTAATTATAACAAATAGTATTTTTTTCCAAGCGATTTTAGAAGCCATACGCATTCCCTCCAATAGAAAAGAGCCTGTTTGATTTTTGATAACAGACTCTTCGAATTGCGCTACCCGTAAGTAAGCATTATACTAAATTATTTTAACAAAGTTTATTAAATCGTTCAACCAGCTAATTTTGGAAGATAAATGACGTCGCAAAAAAATCGGGAAATTAGTACGAATATCAATCAAATCGCTAGACACAAAGACGGGGCACGTGCTGATGAGACGGAACCGGTAAAAAAACAAGAACCTTGTAAATCCGCACTTTGTTGAGCATCGAAAAAATTTAGTAAATATAACTAGCACGCTTATCCCTTGTCCTTCATATAATTATTGTAGAATCTTGAAGCTGCATATCCTGTGAAGATTTATAAATAGAGGAGGGAGAGAGATGTTAAAGACTAGTGACTTAAACAAATCAGAGGTACAATAATAAGCGCAAACTTGGCACAAGCCAAGTCTTATCTTATATTAAATTCAAATTCTACCGAATCCTCAAGGCGTACAGCATAGACTTTTATACCTGATCGACGGAGGATATTTTGCTTATCAGCAAAGGTTTTAGCAGCTAAAATTTCCGCTGGTAAGATGGTAGGGTCGGTTATAGTTAACTTACTTTGAGAGTGACGGAGAGCAGTAAGGGCTGATGTAACAGAAGTCAATTCCTTATTAATACCCTGTAGTTCTTTTCTGGCTGTGTCAGCATCAATTAAATCCTCACGGAACCAGGTGGTAATTTCAGTGCGCTTACTAAATAAAGCCGCCTCAAGCATTGACAATTTTCCAATCTCATCTGAGTAATCCTTTACAGCATCTTTTTTAATATATCGGTCCAGGCTGTCACTGCCGTTAGCCGAATTAACAAAAATAGTCCATACAGATTCGTCAAAATTAGTAGCCGGTATTCGGCTACACTGACAAGGTTTATCAAGCATATAGATAGCTGATTCTTTAGTAATACATGAGTAATAGTAATACATCTTAGGATCCGTCTTTTTACGGGCCCCTGGTCGTCCGTAGGCTGTCATAGAGCGCCCACATAACGAACAGTATAGGATACCCTGCAACAAGTAATCATGGGTTGTATTGCGCTTTGCATAGCGCTTATTTTTTTGTCGCTGCTTCTGGGCTTGCTGGTATGTTTCATAATCAACGATGGGGGGGACTGATATGGGTATCCAATCCTCGCGGGGTACATTCTTGATTTCTCGGGTGTTCTGTCCGGTCTTGGTAACTGACTGGCGGAATAGATAGTGCTGGCCATAGTACATGTCGCGTGTCAGTACTTGTTCTACACAGTTGATAGAAAGGGGCTTACCATCTTTACGGCCTTGAATTCCCATATGTGCTAGCTCCAGGGTAATTGTTCTGGCACCCATGCCTTGGTTGATGCACATATCATAAATCATTCGCACTACTTTGGCTTCATCTTCATTAATGATATACATAGAAGTCTCTTTATCAAAGCTGTATCCGTATGGCCGGGCATTATGGACTATTTTACCGGAGTTAGCTTTTGCTTTCCGGCCCCGTTGAGTACGCTCACGAATTTTTGCTTTTTCAAAGGCGCTGATGGCTCCACGTATACTGAAAAACAAACGACCTTCCGGGCTGGCATCATAGTCTCCGGTCACAAAGTAGAGGGCAACACCGGACTTTTCAATTTCATCAGCAATGAGTAACTGATTGGTTAGATTACGGCTCAGGCGGTCTGGATCATAGATGCAGATGTTTTGAATAAGCTTGGCACGAAGGTCATTTCTAAGCTCATCGAGGGCGGGACGATCAAGATACTCGCCGCTATAGCCGTCATCGATATATTCTTTTATGTCTGTAATTCTCATACTTAGCAGGCGGGTGCGGCAAACCTGTAGTTGGTCTCCAAGTGAATAGCCGGATTTAGCCTGTTCTTCTGAGCTTACACGAACGTACACTGCATTCATAGATACTTCCCACCTCTCCTCCATAATGATATGTAAATCATCTAAATTTATAACACTGTAATGGACTGGTAAGTATAGAAAATTTTTCAGTAAATATCATATGCGGCGCCCCTCATTGTTGACTCTTAACAATGAGGGGCGCCGCATAAGGGGCAAGTGTCCAGGCTATACCAGCATATATATTTACCGGGGGTGATATGGTGGCGAAAAGGGAACTCAAGTTTATATTCAAAGGCTGCCACGTTGATGATATATGGTACCCGGCAGAACAGTACCCGGCAGACAACCTGCCAGACGAAATTAAAGCCGCCATAGAACAAGGTTGGATAGAAGGATACTTTAAAAAACGTGAGCAACAGGAGAGTCCGGCCGGGTAGTTCCCGGCTGCTTAATAAATGGACAAGCAGGAGTCTTAACTAACTCATCGACTAAGATAAAAGTCGGCCATTATAAGCCGACTAGTAAAGCTATTAACGTCATTTATCCGGTAAGCACGGTTTATTTTGTGTATTCTTTTCTTTAGCGCTATTGCGGTTTGAATTATATTTTGGATCGCCAAAGGTAACCTTCCTTGAATTTGCTTCTATGTCTTGTTTATACAGAGAAATAAAAATCACCTCTTAGTCATAGTTTATCCTGAAAAAATAACTGCCTCAACTATGTTTTTTATCGATATCGTCCGTGTCTTTAGTTGCTGATTTTTTATTACTATATTCTTTTAAAATTTGTTGTTGTTTCCTCCATTCACTAGTACGATCAGGATGTTTTCTGTCCATAAAATCACCTCCCAATTAGTTATTTCCGAAGTTCGATGAAATACGGCAGTAAAAATTTGAAAATTGAGGTATAAGGCGCCAGCGGTGAGTGTGATGGATGATTCTTACATGTCGTTATATTGATAATTTGGATAATCATAAATTGTAAGAAGCATAATATAAGGGAGGTTGTAAAAAGAAGGAGTGAAGAAATGTGGAAATTCAAGCAGAAAACGAAACCAAAGCCTGCTTAGACTATTTAGAAAACACAGATATAGCCTTGAATAATTTGGAGGAAAAGGAAAGACTTAGTATTGCTATGTCAAGCTATTATATATTATTTCGGTAATTATAGTAACAACGCTTACCTTTGGTAGGCGGCTCTTTTAGTCCAGATGGAAAGGTTAACTTTCCCTGGATTGAACGACTAAGGCTTCTGCCGGCGACGCGCCCGGATGGCGCTAGTGGCGATTGCGCCATGGATGGCATAGCGATTCGGCCGTCCTAAAGGACTTGGCACAAGCCAAGTCTTATCTTATTTCCAGCTTCATAATAAAAAATCATGCAAGCGGAAATACTATATATGAATACGATAGGGAGGTATGTATATGACCGAAACAGACATCCTCATCAAAGAAAAAGTTGTGCCGTTTAGGGAAAAAATTCTCAGTATCGTGAAAGAAAAACATCCTTATTTATACTCTGTAGCAGATAGTCTCCTAGCTGGCCGTAAAAACAAAGTTGGTCTTCAGGTGACCCAGGATGGACAAGTTATTGGTGAATACACATTTCATCTGGAGGGACTACGTGTAGAAAGTGTAGATATTGGTCAACTAGATTCAGGAATACACCACCCGTTGCTGGGAATGGTTAAACCGTACGGTGTAATAGAGGTAAATGCAATTAAGCGTATTGTTAATGATGAAGAACTTACTACTGAATTAATTAGTGCTTTTGCTAGGTATCTGCCTGATATTACAGTGAAATTTTTGCGGTAATTCTACCGCTTGGGACGCTCCAACGGGAATGGTTTTTACTGTTGTCTTTGCAGCTCGAAACGAATGTTCTTCCGGCCGCATCTTTTGAGTACGTCCAGCTGTATATAATGAAACTAAAACGGGAATTATAGAATCATTACAGGAAAGGGTGGTATTATAATGCTTTGGTTTCTATTAATTGGATTGATTTCCGGATGGCTTGCTAGCATGATTTCGCGCGGGGGATTCGGTTTCTGGGGCGATCTGGTAACAGGTGTTATAGGTTCTTTTATCGGTGGAAGTATATTTAACTATATGGGAATATCCACATATGGAATAATCGGATCAATCATTTCAAGTACTGTAGGAGCGGTTATACTTCTATGGGTTATACGGATAATTTTTCATGTAGCACCTGCCGCATCTAAGAAAGACTAACATTCCTTTAGCCGTCCATTGTAGAAGCCGTGAAGAATCCACCATCAAAATGGACATTGAGACAAAAAGCCTCCTGTTGTAGGATAACTGCGACAGGAGGTTTCTTCTATAACTACGAGCGCATTTGAGGAAACATAATTATCTTCACCTTATCATAGATATTTATCAGGGAGGTGTTAACTAATGCCAGATAAAAACATTGTTGGTAATACGCGTGATTTGAAGTTGAAAGAGGTTATAAGTGTAATTGATGGTAAACGTATGGGACATATTACTGATATAGAAATTGACGTTGACACTGGGCGGCTTACCGCTATTGTTGTGCCAGGGATGGGGAAATTTTTAGGACTATTTGGACGTAATGAAGATGTGGTCATTCCGTGGGATAAGATTAATAAAATCGGAATGGATGTAATTTTAGTTGAAGGCGGAAGCTTTGGTGGACTAAAGCATGAATAACATAAAAACTCTAACCGTAGTGGTTAGAGTTTTTATGTTAAAAATTCCTATTAGGCAGGAGATACACAACATGTGGCGTATATATAAAATGTAGGGCACAATATATAGTATTACGGGTAATGACCTACAAATATTATATCATACATACTAGAGTAATCAAGGAGTGGGTGAAATTTGCGCTGTCCTTTTTGTGGAGCAGCTGATAGTAAGGTTGTTGATTCAAGAGCAGCCGACGAAGGAACTTCTATTCGTCGGCGAAGAGAATGTTCGGTTTGCGTCCGCCGTTTTACTACATATGAAGTAGTTGAAGAAATACCACTGATGGTTATAAAAAAAGACGGACGTAGGGAGAGGTTTGATCGTAGTAAGCTACTAGGTGGACTATTAAAAGCCTGTGAGAAGCGGCCAGTTCCTGTTAATGTGATTGAAACAGCTGTCAGCAAAGTCGAGAGAGATCTTTATAATAGTGTGGAACGAGAGGTTTCTACCCGGCAAATTGGTGAGTCTGTGATGCGGCATTTAAAAGAGATTGATCAGGTTGCCTATGTAAGGTTTGCTTCAGTGTATCGGCAATTTGCTGATATTAATAACTTTATGCAGGAACTTGAGTTACTTATGAAAACACAGCATAAAGATTAATCAATATGGGGGAAAAAGAATGTTTGTTAGAATTAAGAAGCGTGATGGACGAGAAGCCGATTTTGATGAAAGTAAAATAACCGAAGCGATATATAAAGCGGCGAAAGCAGTGGGCGGGGCAGACCGGGAACTGGCATTAGAACTTACGCTTAATGTACTAAAATTTCTAAAACAACAATATACTGGTGGCTTGTTTGGAGTAGAAGATGTGCAGGATGCTGTTGAAAAGGTATTAATTGAAACAGGCCATGCCAAAACAGCTAAAGCTTATATTTTGTACCGGGACAAGCGTAATCGCTTGCGGGACGCTAAATCCGATCTAATGGACGCAGTGGGTGAAATTCTGGTGGAAACTAGTCGTGAGAACGCTAATGTTTCTAATTCACCATCTGCGAAAATGTTGCAAATTGCCAGTGCTGCCAGCAAGGCCTTCTATTTAAACCGACTTATTCCAGAAAAGTTTGCGCAAGCTCATGTTAAAGGGGATTATCATATTCATGATTTGGACTTTTATGGAAAGACATTGACTTGTGTCCAAATTCCTCTGGGAAAACTACTTAATAGTGGCTTTAACAACGGGCACGGCTATATTCGTTCTCCTAAACGCCCTGCATCAGCTACTGCTCTTGCGGCCATTATCTTGCAGAGTTCACAGAACGATATGCATGGGGGGCAGTCGTTTGCCTTTTTCGACCGTGATATTGCACCATTTATGGAAAAGGCCAGTAATGAAGAAGTATATCAGGCGATGGAAGCGTTGATCTACAATTTAAATAGTATGCATTCCCGGGCAGGTGCTCAAGTACCATTTTCCAGTCTTAATATCGGGACTGAAACTTCTCCAACCGGGCGAGCGGTAATAAAAAATGTATTGTTAGCTTATGAAAAAGGGCTAGGGCGGGGTGAAAATCCTATTTTCCCGAATATAATTTTCCGTCTTCAGGAAGGGGTTAATTTTAATCCTGGTGATCCTAACTATGACTTGTTCAAGCTGGCAATTCGGGTTGCGGCTCAACGGCTTAATCCTACGTTTAGTTTTATGGATTCATCCTTTAATAAAGCCTATGGGGATCAAGTTGGCTATATGGGCTGTCGTACCAGGGTAATGGCTAATCGCTGCGGTCCGGAAGTAACTGATGGACGCGGAAATTTGAGCTTTACCACAATTAATTTGCCGCGTTTGGCTATTAAAGCCGAGCGTAATTTTATGAAATTCTATGAAAGTCTGGCTGAATTGATTGACTTAACTTGTGAGCAGCTTTATCACCGTTTTCAGGTGCAGGCTAAGTTGAGGGTGCGTGATATGCCGTTTTTGATGGGACAGGGTCTATATATTGATTCGGACAAGCTACAACCTAATGATTATATTGAAGAGGTTATAAAACAGGGGACGCTATCAGCTGGATTTATCGGTTTGGCTGAAACGCTGACAGCTTTAACCGGTTGCCATCATGGCGAAAACGAAGAATCCCAAATTATGGGAGAAGAAATCATTGCTTTTATGCGTGATAAGCTCGACCGGGCTGCTGAGCATTATGATTTGAACTATACGTTACTAGCAACACCGGCTGAAGGTCTATCAGGACGATTTGTTAAAATGGATCGCCGGGAGTATGGTATTATTCCCGGCGTTACCGACAAAGAATACTACACAAATTCATTCCATGTTCCTGTTGGTTATCCGATAAGCGTTTTTGACAAAATTCGTATTGAGGGTGTATATCATAAGTACACTAATGCCGGCCATATCAGCTATGTTGAATTTGGTGCACCTCCTGTCAATAATTTAGGAGCATTAGAGGAAATTATTCGCTATATGCGAAAATGTGATTTTGGCTATGCTGGCTTTAACTTTCCCGTTGATTTCTGTGAAGGTTGTGGACATCTAGGGGTAATTGACACTGATGAATGCCCATCATGCGGGACTACCAGTATTCGGCGTGTTCGCCGTATTACCGGTTATTTAAGTACTGTTGACCGGTTTAATGATGCCAAGTTAAAGGAATTAAACCAGCGCGTACGCCATATTTAGGAGTAAAAGATGGAAATTAGACTTGCTGGGATAACGGAAGAAAGTATTGTGGATGGTCCGGGATTACGATTAGTAGTATTTACCCAAGGCTGTTCACACAAATGCGAAGGCTGTCATAACCCAGATACACATGATATAAATGGCGGTTATGCTACTGAGGTTGAGGATCTGTTTCTCTATATTGAAAAAATATTTATCCGTAATAAATTGTTAAAGGGGGTAACCTTTTCAGGTGGGGAACCCTTTCTTCAGGCGAAACAGCTGTCCTTGTTAGCTCAAAAATTAAAGGGATTGGGTCTGAGCATTGTTACTTATAGCGGTTTTACCTTTGAGCAGCTGGCAGCTATGGCAGTCAATCGTAAAAGCATCGGGGATTTGCTTAAACAAACCGATATTTTGATAGACGGTTTATATCATGCAACTGAACGTGATTTAGGGCTGGCCTTTCGCGGTTCTCGAAATCAGCGTCTGATTGATGTAGCAGCAACAATAGCTGCTGGGCGAGTGGTATTATGGGAAGATAGCTTGCAAAAACGCTGGGCGTAAAGCACTCTTGCTTTTAGAAGCGGATTCTTAGAGTAACTTGTCATCAGATAATTGTAATGAAATATTGGTATACTATTGTAGTGTCACCCATAATTGCGATTATGGGCAGACATTACAGGTGGATGTGATAAAAATGTCGTGGCATTTAAAAGAACGCCTGCAAAGAATTGTGGCGGCTGAGCAAGGAACATTGGTCTATGCGCCGGGTTCCCGCCAGCCTATGGCTCTTGTTTATCCTAATACTTATCATGTTGGGATGTCCAACCTTGGAATGCATATTATTTATGAGCAGATAAACAGCCGGGGCGATACAGCCTGTGAACGGCTGTTTTTGCCTGATAAAAAAACGCTAGACGAGTATATGCGAACAAATACACCTTTATTATCGTTAGAGAATCAGTTACCATTATATGAATTTCCGTTAATTGCTTTTGCTGTTTCTTTTGAGATGGATTATTTTAATCTACTTACTATTTTAATGACAGGAAAAGTTCCGGTATTGGCGGCTGACCGGGGAGACGGTGATCCGTTGGTAATTATCGGCGGTCCATGTGCTACCTTCAATCCCGAACCATTGGCAGACTTTGTTGATGCTTGTATAATTGGTGAGGGAGAAGAAGTAATCCAGGACTTCTTGGATAGTTATTATGACAGTTTGCAGCAAGGGCTACCAAGAGAAGAACTATTGTTGCGGTTGGCGCAAATTGAAGGCGTCTATGTTCCTCGCTTTTATCAGCCTGTATACGCTGATGACGGCATTATTGAACGATATGAACGACATTCGGCAGTGCCAGCCAAGGTGAGACGCCGGTATATTAAGGATTTAGGGAAATATCCTGCGCAAACGGTGATTGTTACCTCTGAAACTGAATTTAAGGATATGTACCTAATTGAGGTTGCCAGAGGCTGTGGCAGGCATTGCCGCTTCTGTATGGCAGGTTATTGTTTCCGTAATCCCAGGGTTCGGTCTTTGGCACAGATTGCTGAAGGTGTTGAGAAAGCTAAGATGTTCCAGGCAAAAGTCGGTTTCATGGGTGCCGCTATTTCTGATTATCCTGAAATTGATAAATTATGCCAGCTCATTATAAATGAGGGGCTTACGATGTCGGTTGCATCACTTCGGGCTGACTCGCTGACGCCTGGTTTGGTAGAAGCTTTGGCTGCCAGTGGCCATAAAACTGTTACGCTGGCACCAGAAGCCGGCAGTGAGCGAATGCGGCGGGTAATCAATAAAGGGATTACTGATGAGCATTTATACCAAGCCATAGCTGCTGCGACAACAGCCGGAATTCCCCATGTTCGGCTATATATCATGATTGGCTTACCGGGGGAAAGTGATCAGGATGTTGAGGCTATTATTGAAATGGTTCACAGAGTCAAGAACCATATGGAATCTTTAGGAAATAAAGCAATGGTAACAGTAAGCATTAACCCATTTATTCCTAAGCCATTTACGCCATTTCAGTGGTTGCCGATGGCTTCTATGGAGGAAGTGTCTTCCAGATTGAAACACATCCAAACCATTTTGAAAAAAAGGAAGGGTATAGAGGTATTAATTGAGCAACCTAAAGAAGCGTATATTCAAAGTGTCTTAGCGCGAGGCGATCGTAAGTTAGGGCAAGTATTGCTTACCGCTGCGGCTAATGGTGGTGTCAAGGGGTGGAAAAAGGCTCTTAAAGCTCATAAGGTTAATGAAGAGTTCTATTTATATCGTCCAAGAGGTGAGGCTGAGGTCTTGCCCTGGGATAACTTGAACATGGGTTTCGACATAGCATATCTATTGGCTGAATATCATCGAGCGCAAGAAGAAAAATACACCCCGCCATGTAGTGCAGGATGTAAAAGATGTGGTGTGTGTCAAGAATAAAGAGTTTCAAGATTGAATAAACAAAAAGCAGAGCGAATCGCTCTGCTTTTATTGCTATTGTTGTACCAACTTGTTATGTTCCTAATATAATAATAGTGTGGTGGAGGGAGGTGGATTCGAACCACCGAAGTCGAAGACGGCAGATTTACAGTCTGCTCCCTTTAGCCACTCGGGAATCCCTCCGTAATTGATTTAGGGAATAAAATTGGTCGGGATGACAGGATTCGAACCTGCGGCCCCCTACTCCCGAAGCAGGTGCGCTACCAAACTGCGCTACATCCCGAATGAATTAAATGTCCCGAACCAAGCGCGCTACCAAACTGCGCTACGCCCCGGCTCACATTTATTAAGTATACACACTCATAATACTGTTGTCAACAGTGGAAAAACGTAAATTATCTGGTTTGTTGAATGGTACATTATGAGTCTTAAGTCCCGCAGGAATTTTATAGAAAATGTCGAAATCGAGAACATAGATCAAAGCAAATGGAGGTATGTTTTTGAAGTTAGTCAAAATTACTCTTTTTATGGTTGTTTTTGTAGTTACATTGCTATTAACTCCTGGCAATTCAGCCTTGGCGTCAGGCCAGGATATGCCGGTATTAAGGCTAGGAGACGCTGATGATGCTGTTTACACCTTACAGAGAGAACTTAAAAAAAGAGGTTTTTATCAGTCAGATGTGGATGGCAAATTTGGCTCAGATACTAAGGGAGCTGTTGTTGAGTTCCAACAGATGAGTGGAATTAAAGTTGATGGCATTGTTGGTTTCGAAACATGGCAGGCGCTTCGCAGCTTTACAGGTACTGCTGAATCAAGTCGTGGTAATTATAACGGAAAACTTGGACGGCAACTTGCTAATTTCGCCCAAGGATTTCTAGGCGTGCCTTATGCTTGGGGGGGGGCAGCTCCCGGTGGTTTTGATTGCTCTGGCTTTGTTTACTATGTGTATAGCCAATATGGTATCTCGTTGCCAAGGGTTGCAGATGAACAATATAATTATGGGCGAAGGGTGTCATTGAATGACATTCAGCCTGGTGACTTAGTTTTCTATAGTACCTATATTCCCGGTCCTTCACATGTTGGCATATATGTGGGAAATGGGCAATTTATCCATGCTAGTTCTGGTGCCAATGAGGTAACCTTGACTGCGATGTCTAAGGACTATTACCAGACGCGATTTTTAGGAGCTTTCCGTATTGTTAGATAATTTATATTCCGCTTTTGCCTAATAAATAGCCGGTTATCCGGTTATTTTTTGTTTGTCTACTATTGAGGCGGGTATAATAGAGACAAATATTATTTTTCACAAAAAGTGCTGTAGTTGCTTAAATGTGCTAAAATACTAATGTTAAGTGAATCTAAATTACAATTCGAGGTATATATGCGGATTATTACAGGCGTTGCCAAAGGAATCAAGCTTAAAGTACCTAAAGGACTTGATGTGCGTCCTACGGCTGACCGGGTTAAGGAATCTATATTTAATATTCTTGCAAACTTAGAATTGCAAGTTGATCGAAATGCAATTATAGGTGCAAAAGTACTGGATTTATTTACTGGCACAGGTAATTTAGGATTGGAGGCATTAAGCCGCGGGGCAGATCATGCGTTGTTTGTAGACCATAGTATGGTAAGTCTTGCGACGACAAAAGAGAACATTAATCATGCTAATTTAAGTAAGGTGTCTGAAGTTCACCGTGGTGATTCTCTTAAAACATTGGATAAATTAACCCAATCAGGGCGGTCATTCACGCTTATATTTGTAGACCCTCCGTATAATCAGGGACTGGTAAATGCTGTGCTTCAAAAACTTGATAGCACTGATGTTGTTGAAAACGGCGGAATAATTGTTGTTGAATACTCCAAACATGAGCAACTAACTGCGGATTGGCAACACCTAAAGCTAGTTCGTAACGAACGTTATGGGGAAACATTAGTGGCTTTTTTAACTCGATATTACGAAATTACTTCAGGAGGAAGTTGATATGCGGATAGGGGTTTGCCCTGGAAGTTTCGATCCGGTTACAAATGGGCATGTGGATATATTCTCGCGGGCTAGTAAAATGTTTGATTTAGTCATTGTAGCTGTTTTTCATAATCCTAACAAAAAACCACTGTTTACCATGGAAGAACGGGTGGAAATGTTAAATCTGGCAACTAAGGATATTGCTAATATCAAGGTTGATAGTTTTTCCGGTCTTTTATATGATTATGTGCAGCAGCAAAATAGTAATTTTATTGTTCGGGGTTTAAGAGCTTTGAGTGACTTTGAATATGAATTTCAACGCGCTTTGCTCATAAAAAAAATAGTTCCGGAAATAGAAACAATTTTTATGATGACAAGTAATGAATATTCATTTGTTAGTTCAAGTAGTATCAAAGAATTGGCTAAATTTGGTGGACCGATTACTGGTTTGGTACCTGAATGTCTAGAAGAAAAAATTACAAAGAGAATTCATGAAAAAAACTAGAATTGTTTGAAGGGGAAGGGAGAAGATTATGAGTATTGACAAGCTGTTAGATGAGATGGAAACTATACTGGTTGAGGCGACCCGCCTACCCTTTACGAATAAGCGGGTTATTGAAGAAGATGATTTGGCTAAATTTTTAGATGAATTTCGGGAACTGCTCCCTAAAGAGCTTGATGAAGCAAAACGGATTATCGCTGATCGCCAGCGTATTCTTGATGAAGCACAAAAAGAAGCACAAAATATCGTAGAACAAGCTAAAACCTATGTTATTAAGCTTACTGATGAAAATCTTATTAATAAACAGGCCCAGGAGCAAGCAAATGATCTTATGACGCAAGCTAGTTTAACTGCTAAAAACCTACAAAATGATGCTGTCAATTATGCAGATGAAGTATTTAAGCATGTTTTGAATAACCTGGAACAAACACTAGAAGTAGTTAGGCAAGGACATCATGATTTGCAGCAAAATAAAAATAACTTAACAAAATAGAAAAGGAGCTAGGCTCCTTTTCTATTCGCATAGCGATAGATTCCTCTTAGCAAATGAACTGCAAATGACATTACAATCAGGATGCTAAGCAATATTCCAATTTGATAAGTAGTCTGCTCAATTCTAGTTAACCAGAAACTTAAACTATTACTTTGGCTCATAGTCATGGAGGCTGGAATAACCATTAGTGTGGTAATGCGTTGTCCTGATCCGAGCAGTAGTACGGTGAGGATAGCCGCAAGTATGGCGTGTAGTAGTCTACCTACTATGTAAGGCGTCATGCGAATGCCTGATTCGATAACAATACTGGCTACTTGGCCGTGCACGCAAAGACCGCTCCAAGCGATGATGGCACTGGCAACGGCAACTTTTTCAACTAGGGGAGCCGCTACTTGACTGGCTGCAAGTGTTCCTAAATCAATTTCCAGGAAGCCGCTTACCAATGCCGGAGCCAGGTTGGTACTATAGTTGATCAAGCTTAGTGCTGACGCAAATATGTCAGTCAAGGTATCGGTAATGCCAACTATCGTCATGATGCGAATAAATACGGAGAAGACAATGATAAAGCCACCAATCAATATAATGGTATTCATAGATAATTTTACAGCATCACCAAGCAATTGTCCTGGTGAGCGCTTATCTTCTTGACGGGCATTATATAAGGCCCGAAAGGCACGAATAATGATATTGCCGCTTACTACTGGATTATCGAGGGAATAGCTATCCCTGCTCCGGCCATGAAATCGGAAAGCAACCCCAACGAGAAAACTTGATATGTAGTGGGCCAGGGCAATGGTTGCTCCTAATTCCGGCATACCAAACATACCTACTGCTACGGCCCCAAACATGAATAATGGATCAGCAGTGTTAGTGAAAGATAGCAGGCGTTCAGCCTCGACAGCCGTGCAAAGTTGGTTTTTTCGAAAGCGGCATGTTATTACAGCATCCATGGGGTAGCCTGATGCAAGTCCCATGGACATGGCGAAAGCACCAACGCCAGGGACGTTGAAAATAGGCCTCATTAACGGTTCAAGTAAAACACCGATGAAATGAACAACACCAATTCCCATAAGTATCTCGGACAAAATAAAAAAAGGCAGCAGAGCGGGAAAGACTACATTCCACCATAGGTTCAAGCCCATGATGGCCGATTCAAAGGTTTCTTTAGGATACGTAACCATAGTAATGGTAATAAATACAGTACAAAAGGCCATAAAATATACTAGTAGTCGTGAACGATAGCGCCTGCCACTGCCCCAAGTCCGCATATATTAATCTCCTCCTCCAAGCCGTGCGGTTTGATAATATATATATTGAAAGGCCAGAGGTAATATAACTAAAATGAAGTATCAAATACACTTAGTTGTATTGGAGGAGGATAAATGGTGCCACCAAAAATAGGTTTGGCGTTAGGATCTGGCGGCTTACGGGGGATTGCACATATTGGGGTGTTAAAGGTGTTGAGAAACCATCAGATACCGATAGATTATATTGCTGGTTGTAGTATTGGCAGCTTGATTGGCGCGCTATATGCCGCAGGGCTTGACCCGGAAACCATCTTGAAATTAGCCAAAAATTTAAAAAAACGTCACTGGTTAGATTTTGTAATCCCTCAGATGGGGATTGTTGCCGGCGAACGGGCGCTAGCGACAATTCGTCTATTAACAAAACAAAAGACGTTTGCAGACTTAAAAATTCCGCTTGCAATTGTTGCAACCGAACTAAATAGCGGACAGGAATTTGTTTTTACCGAAGGGGATGTTGCCAGGGCGGTAAGGGCTAGTATTTCTGTGCCGGGAGTGTTTATTCCCTTCGCTATTGATGATGTGCTTTACATCGATGGTGCAGTTATCAATCCAACCCCTATTGATACGGTGAGGAATATGGGCGCAGATGTTGTGATTGCTGTTGACTTGGCGCATGCAGGTACAGTATGCAGTATCAGCAACATGTTTGATGTAATCATTCAATCCATTGATATTATGGAACGGGAATTATGTAAGCAGCGCCAACCTCATTGTGATATTCTTATTCAGCCTGATGTGGGTAACCTGTCGCCCAGTTCTTTTGATACAATGGATGCGTGTGCTTTAGCAGGAGAATTGGCCGCTGAAGCAGCCATTCCGGAAATTAAGAAATTTTTGTCTAGTCAGGAATATAGTGCGGCGAAGCCTGATAATCCTGCCCACCTGATCGCCACTGATAATTAGGTGATCCAAGTACATATATATCTGTTGTCACAATGTCATAAGCTAACATAGCTTGCAAGGGCGGTAAATTGCTATGTTGCCGCTGTTTACTAGTGAGGAATTGAGCTGTTTTTGTTATTACAGGTACAGTAGCTTGTTGGCTGATTTCCTTTAGTAGTTTCCGCCCATTGCGGTTAAATGCTAATACGCGAGCATAGAGTGGGCCTAATTGGTCAAATTGTGTAAGCTTATCTTTGGTTATCCCTAAAAGCGCATAGATAATAATTCGTTGTAGACGAGTTAATGTGTAGCGCTTACTTTTGCTATAAAATAGTAATTCTTGAACCGTTGTTGCCTTAAGAGCAGCATCGCTTATTCTATTGTGTAATCCTTCGGTAACCTCTGGTAAAGCAGCCAGCTCATCAAGAGACATAGTCCTGATTTTGGCCAAAATCATGTTGCTGAAGGCCTGTAATGCTACCGGAACTCTGCCAATCGAAACTAAATTATTAATTTGGCTGGCACACACTGGCGGAAGTGATTTCCAGACCATGCTGCTGGGAGAAAGCATGCTGTTTTCTAACAGGGCTGTTCTAACTGCAGTGGCACTGGCAATAGTAGAGGTAACCTGATTATCATGATAATTAGCACCCAAGCGTTGTATGGGAAGAGGTTTAAGCTGGGGAGCATAGGCTGTGATTGCCCGTAAGTATTCAATGGCTAAAAGGTTATTTGGGGTTTGTATCAGACTTGACGCGACACCTGATTCTGTCGATAGTGCTGCCGCCAGGCTGGCGGCATAGGTTTGACCTGTTTTCATTTGTTGGCGCATCCTATCGATAACACCTTGTTTATTTAAACAATTTGCGACAGAAGCCAGCAGAGATAAGTCTGGCGTTTCTGTTCCAAAGCAGACATGGCTAACAACTCCTAGACGACTGAGCAGCTGAATACCTCCTGCTGCAAAGTATTGTGCGCTGCGTACAGAAAAGACGGTAGGCAGTTCGATTATCAAATCAGCACCGGCCTGAACGGCCATCGCCGCTCGTGACCATTTATCCGCTATTGCCGGTTCGCCGCGTTGTAAAAAATTACCGCTCATAATACCAATAGCGAATTGTGCACCGGAAATTCGCTTAGCTTCGTTTAAATGCCATAAATGTCCATTGTGGAAAGGATTATACTCAACGATCATACCTACTACGTTCATTTCACTTCACCCTATGTTATTTTACCCTATATTCGCTATTTGTGAAATTTTTTATTAAATAATGTTGCTTAGATGAAGGGGAAATTAGTCAGGTGTCGAAAACATAAAAATTGGTTAGTAGATCAAGAATAAAATTGATTACTACTATGTACCCCAAAAATAAGGAGGATTTTGCTGTGAAAGTTTTAGTTGTTAACTGTGGAAGTTCTTCAATTAAGTACCAGCTAGTTAATATGAATGATGAGTCCGTTTTGGCTAAGGGTTTAGTAGAGCGTATTGGTTTAGATGGTTCGGTGTTAACTCACCAACCAGAAGGTAAAGAAAAAGTAATTATTAATGCTGATATCAGCGATCATAGCATTGGTATTAAACTGGTTATTGAGGCTTTAACTGATGCTAAACATGGTGTAATTGCCAGTATGAAAGAAATTGCAGCTGTTGGTCACCGGGTTGTTCATGGTGGAGAAAAATTCGCCGATTCCGTATTAATTACGCCTGATGTTATGAAAGCTTTGGAAGATTGTATTGAAATGGCGCCACTACATAATCCTCCTAACATCATGGGGATAAATGCTTGTTCCAAAATTATGCCTGGTATTCCGCAGGTAGCTGTTTTTGATACTGCTTTCCATCAAACAATGCCTAAAGAGGCATACCTTTACGCTATTCCTTACGAAGCTTATGAAAAATATGGTGTTAGACGGTATGGCTTCCATGGAACCTCCCACAAATTTGTGTCGCAACAAGTGGCTGAGCTTATGGGCAAAAAATTATCCGATTTGCGTATAATCACTTGCCACTTAGGAAATGGTTCCAGTATTGCAGCTATTAAAAATGGTAAATGTATTGATACCAGCATGGGCTTTACTCCACTTGACGGTCTTGTAATGGGAACTCGCAGCGGTGGGATTGATCCTGCTATTCTTCCTTTCCTGATGAAAAAAGAAAAAATGACTGCCGAGCAAATAGATAACTACCTGAATAAAAAATCTGGTGTACTTGGTATTTCTGGTGTATCCAGCGATTTCCGTGATATTGAGGAAGCCGCTAATGCAGGCAATGAACGGGCGGCACTGGCCCTTGAGATGTTTGCTTACAGAGTTCGTAAATATGTGGGTTCCTATGTTGCTGCCATGGGTGGCGTTGATGTTATTGTATTTACTGCCGGTCTTGGTGAAAACTCGATTACTATGCGCGAGAAAATTTGTGATGGTCTTGAATATTTGGGCACTCGCATTGATCCTGCCAAAAACAATGTTCGGGGCAAAGCGCAAGAAATCAGTGCTGATGGCTCTACAGTCAAAGTTTTTGTCATTCCGACCAACGAAGAACTTGTTATCGCCCGCGATACCAAGACAATTTGCGGCAATCTTGCATAACTGCTAAAGAGCCTTGCATGATAGGCAGGGGACACTTTGTTCCCTGCCTTGCTTATTTCTTGACAAACATTCGGCGTGTCGATATAATAGATGAAGGTTGGTGGAAAATGATGAAAATTAATATAGCTCAACTAAAAAAAGAGCTTGGTAGTACCCAATCCTTTTCTTTTAGAACTTCAGCCGAAGAACTAGGTCTTGATAAAGAGCAGCTCTTTTTGTCAGAGCATGTAATCGTTGAAGGTCTGATTACCAATAAGGGAATGCTTTTTGAGGTAACTGGCGAAATTAGCACTCGCGTAAAGCAATGCTGTAGCCGTTGTCTGGAAGAGATGGTTACCTTACTTACTGCTGTGTTTAGTGAAGAATATCGCGAAGTTGATTTCAAAGAATCAAGAGAAGTTTTAGATTTGGAAATCGACTATTTTAAAGGCGATGAAATTGATATTACCGACCTTATTCGCGAAACTCTTTTGTTGGCCGAGCCTATTAAACCGGTGTGCAGCGAGACTTGTCGCGGCTTATGTCCCAAGTGCGGAGTCAACCTAAACGTAAATACCTGCGGCTGCAACCTAGTTAAAACTGATCCAAGGTTTGCGGTTTTAGAAAAACTCTTGTCGAAGGACTGAGATATGCCGGTTGGCCAATTTTGTTAAGGAGGTGGAAACAAATGGCAGTACCTAAGCGCAAAATGTCCAAAGCCCGCCGTGATAAGCGTCGTGCTAATTGGAAACTTACTATTCCGGGGTTAGTAGAATGCCCCCAATGTCACGAAAAGAAAATGCCTCACCGTGTTTGTCCTGAATGTGGTCATTATAATGGTAAAGTTGTGGTTCAAGCAGAATAAAAAAATAAGCAGTGAGCAAGATAAAAGACGATCAACTTTATCTTGCTCACTTTTTTTGCTTGCATAATTAGTAGTAACTAGCTATAATTAATACTAGCATATGGTATTAAAACTTGTTGATAAAACTAGGTGATGTTATGGCGCGAATTCAAAAAAAAATACGTCAGGGGCAGTTGCAAGAAAAGCTGATAAGCACACCTTTTCTTACTGATGAGGAATTGGCTGCACATTTGAATGTTAGTGTGCAAACCATCAGGCTTGACAGGCTGGAACTTGGTATACCAGAACTTAGGGAGCGTACTAAGTTGATGGCGGAAGAAGCACGGAACAAGCTTAAGTCTATTTCCAGTGCCGATGTTGTTGGTGAATTGATTGATCTTGAACTAGGCAGATCAGGTATATCGCTAATGACAGTAACACCTGACATGGTATTTGAAAAAACGAAAGTTGCACGGGGACATTATGTCTTTGCCCAAGCCAATTCGTTAGCATTAGCAATTATTGATGCACCTATAGCCGTTACTGGGGTTGCAAATGTCAAATATAAGATTGCAGTGCATGAAAGCGAAAAACTGGTAGCTAAAGCCGAGATTATAAAAAAAAGAGGCAATAAATATTTTATTTGGGTAAAAACTAGAAATGATAAACAGGAAGTATTTCGTGCCAAATTTATTATGGTATCGCTTGAAGCTGATTTGCATAAATAGCAATAAAGATCACTAGTTTGTATTTTGTCGGTTGTGTGAGGGGAGATACCGAATGAGGGTTGCCGTTGATGCTATGGGTGGAGATTATGGGCCTGACGAGATTGTTCTAGGCGCATTACAAGCTGCTCAGGAATATGAACAAGCAGGCATTGAAATTGTTTTAGTCGGCGACCAAGCCCAAATTATTCAAGCGCTTGACCGTCATGGTAAGTGGAAAAAGGGAAATATTACTGTTCAGCATGCCAGTGAAGTTATTGATATGCACGATTCACCGGGCGCTGCTGTAAGAAAAAAAAAGGATGCCTCAGTTGTTGTTGCCACTGGATTAGTGAAACAAGGACATTGTGATGTGGTAATATCAGCTGGCAGTACTGGTGGTGCAGTTGCGGCTGCCTTATTTGGATTAGGCCGCATAAAAGGTATTGAGCGGCCGGCTATTGCGACACCGATACCTAACCTTACTGGTACAACTGTTCTTTTAGATTCAGGTGCCAATGTTGATAGCAAACCCAAGCATTTGGTGCAAAACGCTATTATGGGATCTATTTATGCTGAGTATGTACTTAACATTCCAAGGCCGAGGGTAGGTCTTTTAAATATTGGTGAAGAAGAAAGCAAAGGGAATGAACAAGCTTTTACTACATACCCACTATTAACACAGCTTAATAGTGTAAATTTTATTGGTAATGTTGAAGGACGAGACATTCCGAAGGGAACTGTCGATGTTGTGGTTTGCGATGGGTTTGTAGGGAATATTGTCTTAAAGTTTGGTGAAGGTTTAGCTAGTGCTATCTTACAATTGCTTAAACAATCAATCAAGTCCAGCAGCCTTTGGACAAAAATGGCTTCTATGCTTATAATGCCTACTTTGAGGGGATTAAAGAAAAAGCTTGATTATGCCGAATACGGCGGTGCGCCGCTGCTGGGTGTTAACGGTGGTTTTATTATCTGTCATGGTAGTTCGCGGGCAAAGGCTATAAAGAGTGCGATTAGAGTAGCTAAAGAATTTACCGAACAAGAAGTTGTTGCCCATATTCGCGAAACCATTGCTAAAGAGGGGGTTCTGACTAATGAGTGAAAATAAAGCAGTTGGTATTATAGGTATTGGTACTTATTTACCTGAAAAGATAGTGACAAATAAAGATTTAGAAAGCATTGTAGAAACTTCTGATGAATGGATTGTCGATCGAACTGGTATTCGTGAGCGGCGAATAGCTGCTTCTGATATCGCAACCTCAGATCTAGCCAGCCAGGCGGCACAAAGAGCTCTTGATGATGCTGGTGTTACTGCCGAAGAAATTGATCTTATTATTGTTGCTTCAGCTACACCGGATATGTTCTTTCCGTCTACAGCTTGTTTGGTGCAGGCCAATATTAAGGCTACTAACGCTGCTGCTTTTGATTTGGCAGCAGGATGTTCTGGATTTGTTTATGCAATGGTAACCGGCAGCCAATTTATTAAGACCGGTTTATATAAAAAGGTATTAGTTATTGGCGCAGAAACTCTTTCTAAAATACTGGATTGGACTGATCGTAATACCTGTGTTTTGTTTGGGGATGGCGCTGGTGCAGCCGTACTGGCTGAGATGTCACCAGGCTATGGTATTTTAGCCTCACAGCTAGGGGCTGATGGTGCAGGTGGCGATTTGTTAAAGCTTCCTGCTGGTGGTTCACGTAATCCGGCAACCGATGAAACTGTATCACAAAGAATGCACTTTATTCATATGAGTGGTAATGAAGTATTTAAATTTGCTGTTAAGATAATGGGGGAAGCTGCTAGTAAGACTTTGGAGGCTGCTGGTCTTAGTGCTGCCGATGTTGATTGTTTAATCCCCCATCAAGCCAATATTCGTATAATCCAGTCGGCAGCGAAACGGCTTAAATTGCCGATGGACAAAGTTATGGTTAATGTCGATAAATATGGCAATACCTCGGCTGCATCTATTCCTATTGCGCTAGAAGAGGCTGTGCATAGTGGAAAAATCAAACAAGGTGATCATGTTGTGCTTGTTGGCTTTGGCGCTGGATTAACGTGGGCCTCTGCGGTTATGAAATGGGGCAAGGAGGCCAACACTAATTGTTAAAAAACAAAATTTGCCAGCTATTAAATATAAAATATCCAATCCTGCAGGGTGGAATGGCTTGGGTAGCTACAGCTGAATTGGCGGCGGCAGTGTCTAATGCCGGTGGTTTGGGGATAATTGGTGCGGGACATATGCCTCCTGACGCACTTAAAGCAGAGATCGCAAAAGCCAAAAATTTGACAAACAAGCCTTTTGGTGTCAATATTATGCTCATGTCGCCGTTTGTCAAAGAGGTAATGCAGGTTGTTATTGATGAACGCGTTGCCGTTGTTACTACTGGGGCAGGTAATCCGGGAGAATATATCCCAGCCTTAAAGGAAGTTGGAACAAAGATAATTCCTGTTGTTGCCTCAGTAGCGCTTGCCAAACGATTAGAACGGGTAGGTATTGATGCTATTATTGCTGAAGGCATGGAAAGCGGCGGTCATGTAGGTGAAGTAACAACAATGGCATTAGTGCCATTGGTTGCTGATGCTGTTTCTGTGCCGGTTATTGCTGCAGGCGGCATTGGTGATGCTCGCGGCGTAGTGGCTGCATTAGCTCTGGGAGCTCAAGGTGTTCAGATGGGGACGGTGTTTGCAGCTTCAGCTGAATGTACTGCTCACCCTAATTATAAGGCGGCCATTATTAAAGCCAAAGAACGTGCTACGGTAGTTACTGGTGCAATAACAGGCCATCCTGTTAGAGTTATTGCCAATAAGTTAACCCGTGATTTTGCTGAATTAGAAAAGTGCGGTGCGTCAACAGAAGAATTGGAACGTTTGGGTGCCGGAAAGCTCAAAGCAGCTGTGCGCGATGGCGACGTGGATTATGGTTCAGTAATGATTGGGCAGGTGGCTGGTATGATTACTACTATACGCCCGGTAAATGAAATTATGCAGGATATAGTTCAGCACATTCCTGAAGTAATGACTGAACTTTCACAGAAAATATAGATAGATACATAGGGAGGGAAAGAAATGGGAAAACTGGCTTTCGTTTTTCCTGGACAAGGTTCTCAAACCGTAGGTATGGGTAAAAGCCTATATGAACAATTTGATACGGTTCGGGCCATATTCAAGTCAGCTGATGAGGCGCTTGGCTTTTCAATTACCGACATGTGTTTTGATGGTCCTGAAGAAGAACTAAAAAAAACATATAATACACAACCGGCTATTTTGACGGTTAGTGTAGCTTGCTATGAAATACTAAAGGAACAAGGTATTAAACCGGATATTGTGGCTGGTCATAGCTTGGGAGAATACTCAGCATTGGTGGCTGCAGGGGCGTTAGCGTTTACTGATGCTGTGAGGTTGGTAAGAAAACGCGGCCAGTTCATGCAGGAAGCAGTGCCACTAGGAGAAGGCAGCATGGCAGCTATCCTGGGACTTGAACGCAGTAAAGTTGTTGAGATTTGTCAGCAAGTGGAAGGCGAACTTGGTGCTGTGCAAGCAGTAAACTTTAATTGCCCAGGTCAAATTGTTATCGCAGGTACGGCGCAAGCTGTTGATAAAGCGAATGAGTTGTTAAAAGCTGCTGGCGCTAAACGGGCAATATCCTTACCTGTAAGTGCTCCATTTCACAGCACACTCATGCAACCGGCAGCCAAGAAACTGGAAACCGAGCTTGCTCAAGTTTGCATTAAAGATGCACAAATTCCGGTTGTTGTAAATGTTAATGGGCAGATTGTAACTAAAGGTGGAGAATTACGAGAATTGCTAGTCAAACAGGCCGCTAGCCCAGTGCTTTGGGAAGACTGTATTGCACAAATCGTGAACTTTGGCGCTACTACGTTTGTTGAGGTTGGTCCTGGTAAAGTTCTTACCGGTTTTACTAAGAAGATTGTAAAAGAAATAGCAACCTTGAATATTGAAGATGTGGCTTCTTGCGAAAAAGTGCTTGATTATTTCAAGGAGGTTCGCTAAAATGCATTTAGATGGACAAGTGGCAATTGTTACTGGGGCTTCAAGAGGAATTGGCCGGGCAGTAGCCATTGCTTTGGCGAAAGTCGGCGCAAAGGTTGTTATCAATTATGCGGGTAATGCCAAGGCTGCTGAAGAGGTTTGTAAAACCATTACCAACGATGGTGGTCAAGCAATTACCTTACAGGCCGATGTTGCTGATAATGGGGCGATTGAAGCGCTTGTAAAAAAAACAATCGAAGCCTATGGGAAAATTGACATTTTGGTAAATAACGCGGGTATAACCCGAGATACACTGTTAATGCGCATGAAGGACGAAGATTGGGACGCTGTAATAAATACGAATCTTAAAGGCATATTCTACTGTACGAAGGCAGTAGCTAAGATTATGATGAAGCAAAGAAGCGGTAGAATAATCAATATGACATCGGTTGTTGGGATTACTGGCAATGCCGGGCAGGCAAACTATGCCGCTGCCAAAGCTGGGGTTATTGGTTTTACTAAATCTATGGCCAAAGAATTGGCATCACGGGGTATTACCGTTAATGCTATTGCACCAGGTTTTATTGCTACAGATATGACCAATACCTTATCTGAACAAGTTAAGACTGATTTGATAGCAAAAATACCTCTTAATCGTTTAGGTGGTGCGGAAGATGTTGCTGCCGCTGTAGTATTTTTAGCAACAGATTCTGCAAATTATATTACCGGACAGACTTTAAATGTTGACGGTGGTATGGTAATGTAATATATGACTTTAAAAAATTAAGTTTACATGCCTTGGAAGGAGGTGAACACCATCATGACAACTTTTGACAAGGTTAAAGAAATCGTTGTTGAGCAACTTGGCGTTGATGAAGCTGATGTAGCCATCAATTCTACTTTCATTGACGATCTTGGCGCTGATTCACTGGATATTGTTGAACTGATTATGGCCTTTGAAGAGGAATTCAGTATCGAGATTCCGGATGAAATAGCTGAAAAAATCAAAACAGTAAAAGACGCTGTGGAGTACATAGACAAGGAAAAACAAGCGTAACACTGCTTTGCTGGTGTCGTAATTAATGACATTACCTTATGAAAATGAAGAAAGTCCCGTGGAAACTTTTTTCGCGGGACTTTCTTAAAGGTAATGGCAGGATGTAGCTAAGGGTATGGTTATTGATTGGAGGAGTTGTTACTTGAAACTTCCGGAGCTTAAAATTGGCCAACATGTTGCTAAGATTCCTATTATCCAAGGTGGTATGGCCATAAGACTATCAACTGCGCGCTTGGCAGCAGCAGTGGCTGAAGAGGGTGGGATCGGACTTATTGCAGCATCTGGCATGGGCTTTGATGAGTTGCGTTATGAAATCCGTTTGGCACGTAGCTTAACTAAGGGAATAATCGGTATAAATATTATGGTAGCAGCAAGAGAATTTGCACGTTATGTAGATACTGCTATTGATGCAGGAATTGATTTGGTAGTAGCAGGAGCTGGTTTTTCTCGCGACGTATTTCCTATGGGAAAAAAGTCTGGTACTCCAATCGTGCCAATTGTATCATCAGTTAAAGCTGCTAAAATTTCAGAAAAACTAGGTGCTGCAGCCATCATTGTCGAAGGCAAGGAAGCTGGTGGGCATTTAGGAACAGACCAATCATTAAGAGATATTTTACCTGATATCAAAAAAACAGTGAGTATTCCTGTTATTGGAGCCGGTGGAATAATGTTTGGCCGGGATATTGCTGAAGTAATAAAACTTGGGGCAGATGGTGTGCAAATGGGCACAAGATTTGCTGCTAGTGATGAGTCAAATGCCGCTCCAGCTTTAAAGGAGTTTTATTTAAAAGCTAAACCGGAAGATGTGGTATTGATCAAAAGCCCGGTAGGATTGCCAGGGCGTGCGATAAAAAATCCCTTTGCTAAGAAAATTCTTGAATGTACTGCTGATGAACCTGAAACTTGTGGGGGCTGTCTAAAACATTGCGCAAGGAATTTTTGCATAATCAGCGCACTTATTCGGGCTCAACAGGGTGATGTTGACACCGGGCTGGTATTTACTGGCGAGTATATTCATAAAATAGATAAAATACTACCTGTTAAAGAAATTTTTGCAAAACTTCTTAAAGAAGTTGAAGAAATAAACTAGTGAGGTGACCTTTTTGAAGAACCGAGTTGTAATTACAGGCATGGGAGCCATTACACCCGTAGGTATTGGAACAGCTGCCTTTTGGCAGTCTTTGATTGCTGGGAAATCAGGTATTGGTCGTATTACCCGTTTTGATCCTAGTGAATATACTACGCAGATTGCGGGAGAAGTAAAAGATTTTGATTCTACCCAATATATTGAGAAAAAAGAAGCTAAGCGGATGGACCGATGCACTCAATTTGCCGTTTCAGCCGCTAAAATGGCGTTTGAGGATGCTGGTATTAACTTTGAACAAGAAGACCGGAGTCGCATGGGTACTCTGATCGGTACTGGTATTGGCGGCATGGATACGCTACATGACCAATTTAAAACTTTATTTGATAAAGGTCCTGGACGAATTAGCCCATTTTTTGTACCGATGATGATTGCCAACATGCCTGCTGGACAAACCTCAATTACTTTTGGCTTAGAGGGTCCTTGCAGTTGTGTAGTTACTGCCTGTGCAACAGGAACCAATGCGATTGGCGATGCTTTTAAAATTATCCAACGTGGTGATGCAGACGTTATGGTGGCTGGCGGAACTGAAGCGGCTATATCGCCAACAGCCGTAGCCGGGTTCTGTGCAATGAAAGCTATGTCTACTCATAATGATGAGCCACAAAAGGCTTCTCGCCCTTTTGATGCTGGCCGTAACGGTTTTGTTATGGGGGAAGGTGCAGGCATAATTGTTATGGAAGCACTTGACCATGCTGTAGCACGTGGGGCTAGAATTTATGCTGAGATTATCGGTTACGGTTCAAATGCGGATGCTTACCATATTACTGCTCCAGCTCCCGAGGGTGTTCAAGCGGCTAAATGTATGGCTATGGCACTTAAAGATGCTGGAATTGAGCCCAGCGCAGTGGACTACATAAATGCTCATGGAACTTCGACCCCTCTTAACGACAAAAATGAGACATTGGCAATAAAATCATTGTTTGGCGAGCATGCCAAACAACTTAAGGTTAGCTCAACAAAATCGATGACAGGGCATCTTTTAGGGGCGTCTGGCGGTATTGAAGCAATAGCAATAGTACTTGCTATTGTAAATGGTATTATTCCACCAACGATTAACTTGGAGAATCCAGATCCAGAGTTGGACTTGGATTATGTACCTAATAAAGCACAGGAGCAAGTTGTTAACGTGGCGCTTTCAAACTCATTTGGATTTGGCGGCCATAATGCAACTATCCTGGTGAAAAAATACCAGGCGTAAGCGGCTTTTATGAAACACACTAAAGGAATGCTGGATGCTAACCGCCTACAGGCATTATCCGAGTTGTGCCAAACGCTAGAATTTGTGTTCAGCGATTATAAGCTATTGCACCAAGCCCTTATCCATACCTCCTATGCCAATGAAACCAAAGGTGCTACTATTAGGCATAATGAGCGTTTGGAATTTTTAGGCGATGCTGTTTTAGATTTAATTATTAGCTCCTATTTATTTAGCCAGTGTCCACAATTACCAGAAGGCGAACTTACCAAGGCCAGGGCTCAAGTTGTATGTGAACATACATTGGCCAAGCGAGCATTGGAATTACAATTAGGAGAATACCTTCTCTTAGGCAAAGGAGAAGCTTTGTCAGGTGGTCGGGAACGGATATCAATTCTTGCCGATGCGTTTGAAGCTGTTATTGGTGCTGTATATCTTGATGGCGGCTTTAGAAGTGCTGCCAAGTATGTGTTAAATCAACTTAAGTCAGAATTATTTCTAGTTGAACGCGGTGATTACTTAAAAGATTATAAAACATGGTTACAGGAAATAGTGCAAAAAAATAACGACAGCAAAATTGCGTATGAAGTGATAAGCGAACGCGGTCCGGATCATGATAAATCGTTTGAAGTAGCTGTACTAGTTAATGGTGAACGTATGGGTTCTGGTTGGGGTAAAAGTAAAAAAGAAGCTGAACAGCATGCGGCTAAGCAGGCATTAGTAAAGCTTGGAACGTTAGCACAATAACATAGATTTGGACGGCCGTATCGGCCGTCCTTTTTAGTAGAGGTTATTATGAAGCATTATATTATCCCTGTGTTTATTCCCCACCTAGGTTGTTTACATCAGTGCATTTTTTGTAATCAGAAAAAAATAACTGGTTGTCAAACACCGGTTACGGCTAACCAAGTAAGTACAATGATTTATGAACGGTTGAACACCATTAACCAAAAACGCTGGATTGAAGTGGCCTTTTATGGTGGCAGTTTTACGGCTTTGCCCGAAAATATTCAGAATGAATTGCTGGCTCCAGCCAGTCGGGCCCTGCGAAATGGATCTATTCATGCTATTCGTCTTTCCACAAGACCTGATTGTATAAATAAAGATATTATTGCCAATTTAATTCGGCAAGGCGTAACTATTGTTGAATTAGGTGTTCAATCACTGGATAATCATGTGCTTACTAGTGCGCGACGCGGACATGATAGTCAATCTGTGACTAATGCAGTAAAATTATTGAAAGAGTCGGGAATACATTGTGGCTTACAGCTTATGCCAGGTTTACCAGGCGAAGATTGGGTCAGCCTAATCAAGACTGTGCGTCAGGCGATTACGTTGCACCCTGAGTTTGTTCGTATTTATCCGGTCATAGTTATTGCTGATACTGTGCTTGCCAGACTATATAGTCAAGGGAGTTATCAACCGTTGTCTTTGGAACAGGCAGTGGCGCGTTCGGCTTATATGAAGTTAGTATTTGAACAGCAAGGTATCGAGGTTATTCGTACAGGACTGCAGGCTTCAGCGGAACTTGATAACAAAACAAATGTTATTTCCGGGCCGTATCATCCTGCTTTTGGCGAACTGGTAGATTCGTATATCTTTTACTTAATGTTAGCCGGATTTATGGAACAAAAATGGAGAGCTTCAGAAGAGAAGTTAATTATTCGCCATCATCCACAGGATTGTTCTAAAGTGCGAGGGCAATGCAATAATAATATTAATAAGCTTACGGCTGCTTATAACATAACAAAGGCTACCCTCTATGCTGATTCTTCTGTAAAAAAAGGCTGCTTGTTGCTTGAACATCATGGCCGGGTAGTTCTATTTAATAAAAATTTGATAAAATGTATTTAAAAATCATGTAAAAGAAGGAATTTTTAGGAAATACGCAGAATACCTTTATAGTATAGGCCCTGGAATTCAAAGGAGGAGAGCGAAAAATGGAAGTGCTTAAAGTATCTTCACAATCAAATCCCAAATCCGTAGCAGGCGCTCTGGCAGCAGTTTTGCGGGAAAAAGGAACCGCAGAAGTGCAGGCAGTAGGTGCAGGGGCGGTTAATCAGGCTATTAAGGCTATTGCGATTTCACGTGGTTTTGTCGCTCCCAATGGCATTGATTTGGTCGCCATACCCGCTTTTGCGGAAATTACGATTGACGGGGAAGAGCGTACTGCTATTAAATTTATTGTTGAGCCCCGATAGTTACAGGGAATTTAATGTGAAGAAGCCTGTTTGCAAATGCAGCGGGCTTTTTTATATTACTTGTATTACCCTACTGCTCGTGGTAAAATTTTGATTGACCTAAATAACAGGTAAGGGTGATTATTGTGCTATTGCGCAGACTTGAGGCCTATGGCTTCAAATCGTTCGCCGAGAAAATTGAATTGGAATTTGGGCGAGGAATTACAGCTATCGTAGGCCCAAACGGCAGTGGTAAAAGCAATATTTCTGATGCTATTCGTTGGGCGCTCGGTGAGCAGAGTTTGCGTACTTTGCGGGGCACAAAAATGGAAGATGTTATCTTTGCCGGTAGTACTAAACGTAGGCCATTAGGAGTAGCCGAGGTGTCCTTAGTTTTTGATAATAGCGATGGGCAATTACCGCTAGCGTTTAATGAAGTTATCATTACCAGACGTGTATTTAGATCAGGCGATAGCGAATATTATATTAATAAGACTGCCTGCAGATTAAAGGATATTCATGAAATGCTGGCCGATACAGGGTTAGGCCGCGAGTCAATGACGGTAATTGGTCAGAATAAAGTGGATGAAATATTGAGTAGTAAGCCAGAGGAGCGACGGTTGTTATTTGAAGAGGCCGCAGGAATAACTAAGTATAAGCAACGTAAACGGGATGCATTACGTAAACTAGGGGATGCGGAACAAAACCTTACCAGGGTGCAAGATATTATTGCGGAACTGGAAACTCAGCTTGAACCCTTAAAAGAAAGCGCCGCCAGGACTGTTACTTTCAATAAATTAAGTGCTGAACTAATAGCCTGTCAGGCGACCGTGCTTTTGGAACGCTTAGAAAAAGCCGACAAGTTGGTTGAAAGTGCTAATCTTGAGCAGACCCATTTGACTGATCAGAGTATTGCCATTACGACCCGGCTAACCTCAGCCGATAATGGAAAAGAGTCGTTGACATTGCAAATTGCTCAAGCTGAAGAGAGGATTATCTTTAGTGACAAAGCAATAACGGCAATGACCACCGAAAGTGAGCGTATAGACAGTCGAAGCGGAATACTAACAGAACGAATTGAGCAGGCTCATAAGGCTGAAGCAAGAATTAGTGGTGAAGTTGACCGAATAACAAACGAACATGTGACAGCAGGTTCGAAGCTTGTTGATTTGCAAAGCGTACTAGAGGTCAAACAGCAACAAGTTCTTATTATTCAGGGATGGGTAGCTGAGAAGAATATTCGTAATGATGAGCTGCTTACCAGTATTAAGCAAATGGAAAGTCAATTAGAGGATGGACAGGAGCAGACCTTCGATCATTTACAGCAGGTAGTTAATGCGCGCAATTCGTTACGCATGTTTGAACGTGATGCAGTCGCGTTGATGGGAAAACAGGATATTCTTGCTAAAGAATATACCGATTATTTAAAGCAACAGACTGAATTTAGCACTAAGGAAAGTCAACTGCAAAATGAGACTGAATCTTTGGCTACAAAGCAAAAGGAACTGCAAGAACAGACTGCGCTGCTACGTAAGGATGCAACTCAGTTGGAAAACCAGCTTGCCACTATAACCGAGAAGGAGCGGCAAATTGCCGATATTATACAGGAGCAGTCATCCAGGTTAACTATTTTGACAAGTATGCAGCATGAGCTAGAGGGGTTTGGGCGGGCCATTAAGGGCATACTAAAGAGCCAGTATTCTTGGAAAAGTGGTATTTGTGGTGCGATTGCGCAGTTATTCTCTGTTCCTGATAAATATGTCAATGCGATTGAAGTAGCACTAGGCGGTGCTCAACAGCATATTGTTACCGATACTGACCAAACAGCAAAACAGGCGATTACCCTTTTAAAAACACAAAATTTGGGTAGGGCAACGTTTTTACCTTTAAATACAATTAGAATCACTAAACCCAGAGATGCGGAATTGTTGGCGGCTAGTCAACCAGGCGCGTTAGGTTTTGCTGCAGAGGTAGTTAGTACTGATGAGCGGTATAAGCCTGTAGTTAACTATTTGCTGGGACGGGTAATTATTGCCCAAACCATTAATGCGGCTCTAGAAATTGCTCGTAATAGTGGCTTTTCAGTGAGAATTGTAACTTTGGATGGTGAGTTGGTGAATCCCGGCGGGTCATTGACGGGTGGAAGCAGGGGAAGAAAAGAAGCCAGTTTTATTGCTAGAACCAATGAAATAGATACACTTAAATGTAGCTTAGAAAGGTTAAGAGAAAAACGGATAAATTTTGAACAGGAAAAAAATGTTAGTAGCACTGCGATAGCTGAAGTTAATTCCAAGCTTGCTTGCATTGAAGCTAGACTAAAAGAAATAGAACTTCGTCAAGCCGAACTAGCAATTCATATTGATAGAAATCAAGTTGATGCAAAAAGATGTGAGTTGGCACTTAAAACAATAAGCAGCGAGATAGCCGAGTGTCAGCAGCAGGCTGCTGAATTTCAGGATAAAATTGCGCAAAGTAAGTCAGCGCTTGTTCATTTGGAAAACCAGGAAATTAGTCATAAGTCTCAGGTTGTTGATTGGCAAAACCAAGTTAAGTCGATGAAAAATGAACAGCAGGTATTGAATACAGAATTAACTGATGCAAAGATTAAACTGAGTGCAGCTACCCAAGAGATCGCAGTTACTGATTCAGCCTGTCAGCAGGTTAAAGATACGCTAATATTGATGACTACGCAATTGTCTCGTCTCCAAAATGAAAAAAAACAAATTCAAGCTGAGGCTGGACAAGCGCAAATCGAGCTTGCCTCATTGGCAGAATGCAAGGAAAAGCTGCAGCGTGATAAATGTCAATTAACTGATACACGCCAGGCACAGTATGCTGCCAAACTGGAGCTATTGTCAGGTATGCAAAAATTAGATAAAGAAACTAAAGATTTACGCCGTCAGAGTAATGAGCTGCAAGCACGGCTTCATGAAATAGAGCTACTTATCGCCAAATATGGTTATGAAACAGATAATTGCCGTGAGCAACTTGATGGACAGCTTGCATTGACTATTGAGGAGGCTCGTGCTTTAAAGAAAACAGACAGTATCGACGAACTGCTCAAGGCAATAACTTATTTGGAAAGTCAAATTGCGGCCCTTGGTTTTGTTAATCCGGCAGCTATTAATGAATATAATAAGGTTCAAGAAAGGTATTCGTTTTTACAAGAGCAGACCGGCGATTTACTGCGAGCCAAAGAGTATTTGACATCGATAATTAGCGATATTGATACAACTATGTCAAGGCAGTTTAATAAGGCATTTAAGGCCATTAGCCAATCTTTCGGTGATGTATTTGTCCGGTTGTTTGGTGGAGGACGAGCAGAACTTGTGCTTATTGAGCCAGGTAATATTCTCAGTACAGGAATTGATATTATTGTGCAGCCGCCAGGAAAGAAGTTGCAAAACCTGGCACTTTTGTCAGGTGGCGAGCGCTCGCTTACGGTAATAGCGCTTCTATTTGCTATTTTAACGTATCGCCCAGCCCCATTTTGTGTAGTTGATGAAATTGACGCAGCACTCGATGAGGCCAATGTAGAGCGGTTCAGCGAATTTTTGCAAGACTATGCCAAAAGTACGCAATTTATTGTTGTTACCCATCGAAAGGGCACTATGGAAGCGGCGAGTGTATTACATGGTGTAACCATGGAGGAATCTGGAATATCCCGATTAGTTTCAGTGAAATTTATTGACAAAGCAGGATAAAATATACTATTAGTCTGGGGGAAATAAAAATGGGTTTTTTTGACAAACTGAAAGCTGGGTTAGAAAAGACGAGAAAAAGTTTTACGGAGAAAATAGAACAATTGGTTATTGGTTATGCTACCATTGAAGACGAATTACTGGATGATTTGGAAGCAGTGTTACTTTCTGCAGATGTTGGTGTGCTAACCACCACCAAATTAATGATAGAAATTCGTAATGGAATTAGAAATAAACAGATTAATTCTCCTGATGATTTAAAACCATTTTTACAAGATAAAATTAATGCTATGTTGCTTTGCAAACATCATGCTGAACCAATAGAATATGATCCACCGACTGTTATGCTGATTGTTGGTGTAAATGGAGTTGGGAAAACAACAACTATCGGTAAATTAGCCAACTATTATCATGAATCCGGGAAAAAGGTACTTATTGCTGCCGCAGACACCTTTAGGGCGGCAGCAATTGATCAACTCGAAATCTGGGGACAGCGGGCCAGTACTGAAATTATTAAACATGCCGAAGGATCAGATCCGGCAGCAGTGGCTTTTGATGCTGTTCAGGCTGCCAAAGCTCGGAAAGTTGATATTGTAATGATTGATACTGCCGGACGTTTGCATACCAAAGCAAATTTAATGGAAGAACTGAAGAAAATCAATAGAGTAATAGCAAAAGAGATACCAGCGGCACCACACGAAACCCTACTCGTGCTAGATGCTACTACCGGTCAGAATGCAATTAGCCAGGCAAAACTCTTCGGTGACGCGGTTGCCCTTACAGGTGTAGTACTAACTAAACTAGATGGTACCGCTAAGGGTGGAGTAGTAATTGCCATTAATAATGAACTTAGTTTGCCAGTCAAATGGATAGGAGTGGGTGAAGGGGTCAATGACCTCCGGCCATTTGTTGCTGCTGAATTTGCCGCTGCGTTATTTTCTGACAAGTAATCTTGCTTGACACAGCTTTTTATTTTTGATATAATCTGCGGTGTAAAGGATTTTTACTTGCCAGGTAAGCAGGTGAATGTATGGACCGTATGTTAAATAAAGTTTTACGAGTGGGACAGTTGTACGATTTTTACAATGCACTTTTAACGGAAAAACAGCGTGACTGTCTTAATATGCATTATCTACAGGACTTATCGCTGGCAGAAATCGCTGCAGAATTCAGTGTATCAAGGCAAGCAGTACATGATATCTTAAGGCGAGCGGAACAAACCTTGGAAGAATATGAACAAAAGCTAGGCTTGGCTGCTCGTTACAGTCAAGAACGAAAACTACTAGTTGAGGTTGTTGGTAGTTTACAACAACTACCATATTCTGTAAAGACATTGCCTGAATTAAATCAAGCAATAATTACGTTAAATTCTTTGTTAGAAGACACCCGGGAGGTGTGACATATACATGGTCTTTGAAAGTTTGGCTGACAAACTTCAGCAGACTTTTAAGAAGCTGCGCGGTAAAGGCAAATTATCAGAAAGTGATGTTGCAGAGGCACTTAAAGAGGTGCGGATGGCCCTCTTAGAGGCTGACGTAAACTTTAAAGTAGTAAAAGATTTAGTTGCTAAAATTAAAGAGCGGGCTATTGGCCAAGAAGTGCTAGAAAGCCTGACACCTGCTCAGCATGTGGTAAAAATTGTAAATGAAGAGTTAACCAATCTAATGGGGGGGACTCAAAGTCGTATTGCTATTGCATCACGGCCGCCGACAATTATTATGTTGGTTGGTTTGCAAGGTGCAGGTAAGACGACAACCGCCGGAAAGTTGGCAAATCTTCTAAAACGTCAAGGTAAACGGCCGCTTATGGTAGCTGCTGACGTCTATCGTCCGGCCGCCATAAAGCAACTGGAAGTATTAGGCGAACAACTTGAGATTCCCGTATTTACTATGGGGCAGGACAATCCAGTCAACATTGCTAAGAAAGCTGTCGATCAGGCATTAATGATGGCTCGTGATATAGTAATTATTGATACGGCAGGCCGTCTGCATATTAATGAAGAACTTATGAATGAACTCAAATCCATTAAGCAAACAGTTAAGCCCCACGAAATCCTGCTGGTAGTTGACGCTATGACTGGTCAAGACGCTGTTAATGTTGCTGAGTCGTTCAATAATGACCTGGGCATTGATGGTATTATCCTGACTAAGCTTGATGGTGATGCCCGTGGTGGTGCTGCTCTCTCGATCAAGGCCGTTACCGGTCAGCCAATCAAGTTTGCTGGTATGGGTGAAAAGCTGGATGCGTTGGAACAATTTCATCCTGATCGTATGGCTTCACGAATTTTGGGTATGGGCGATGTTCTCAGCCTTATTGAAAAGGCTGAATCAACCATTAACTTAGAAAAAGCACAAGAAATGCAAAAGAAGCTTCGTAAAGAAGAATTTACATTAGATGATTTCTTGGAGCAAATCGAACAAGTCCGCAAATTGGGGCCACTTGATCAAATCCTGGGTATGTTGCCTGGCATGGGTAAGCTCAAAGGGCTGCAGGGATTGGATATCGATAATAAAGAAGTCAAGCATATCATCGCCATTATTCACTCTATGACAGCTAAGGAACGTCGTGACCCAGCTATTATTAATGGCAGTCGTCGCAAGCGCATAGCTATCGGCAGCGGTACAAGGGTTCAGGACGTCAATCGCTTGTTAAAGCAATTTGTTGAGGCTAAAAAGATGATGAAACGACTGAAAGATATGCAAAAAAGTGGCAAAAAACCAAGTTTTAAACTTCCCTTTATGCAATGATTTTTCTTAAAATAGTTAGATATTCTGTAAAGGAGGTGACTTATAATGGCAGTTAAAATTCGCTTAAAGCGTATGGGCGCAAAAAAACGTCCTTTCTATCGTGTAGTAGTATCTGACTCTCGTTCGCCGCGGGATGGAAGATTTATTGAAAATCTGGGTCATTACGACTCGACTACTGAACCAGCAGTTATCAAGATTGACGAGGAAAAAGCCATCGCATGGCTCCAAAAAGGTGCTCAACCTACTGATACTGTTAAAAATCTATTCAGCCAAACTGGCATCCTGAAAAAATGGGATGAAGTAAAGCGCTCTAAGAAAGAAGCATAGAAACGAGGCGTGATAACTACATGAAAGAATTAGTCGAAGTTATCGCCAAAGCATTAGTGAAAAACCCGGAACAAGTCAATGTTAGCGAGACAAATGATAATGCGGGTACAGTCTATGAACTGCATGTGGCCCCTGAAGATATGGGAAAGATAATTGGTAAGCAGGGACGTATCGCCAAAGCTATTCGCACTGTGGTCAAAGCTGCCGCCACCCGGGAAAACAAACGAGTAATGGTAGAAATACTATAAGTAAACTGTTAATCTGATGACCGAAGAGGTGGAGCAAATGGCTAATATCGAGAACTTGACAATTAAGTGTCCGGTGACCATTAAAGCAAAAGTAACCGAAGATCTTAAAGCACAATTGGCAGCTGAAATTCAAGAAGCCATTAAAAAGGCAGATCTAGAACTCCAGCAAATTGATTTTCATGCTAAACGTATGATGAGCGAACAGGCAAAGCAAGATGCTCAAGGTCTTGTTGGTCTCCGCCAGCAGATTGATGCTGAGCGGCAAAAACGCCTTGAATTTAAAAACCATATGTTGGATAAGTTGAAAGATACAGCCCAACTGGAAATCGGTGCGGAAATTGTTCAGGGTACTATGGATAGAGTCGTTACTATAAATGTTGGCGATGATCTTCATAAACTGATGGCAACTGAAATTTTGCTTGAAGATGGCAAAATCATTGCTTTTCGTAGCTAATATGCCTAAAACCGAATTGATTACCATCGGTAAAATTGTTGCCCCGCACGGTGTGCGGGGTGACGTTCGTATAGTACCGCTGACCGATTTTCCTGACCGATTTTATGATCTTAATGATGTGTTTGTTGATGATGTTGGTGAGCTTAAATTAGAGTCGGCCAGACAACACAAAAAGTTTATTTTACTCAAATTTGCCAAGCTTGATTCTATCAATGATATTGAGCACTTACGTGGCAAATTGATTAAAATCAGGCGTGAAGATGTAGTTAAACTGCCTGAAGGCCGATATTATATTTTTGATATTATTGGGCTCAATGTATTTTCTGAAGACGGCAATTTACTGGGAACGATAACTGATGTACTGCAACCAGGCAGCAATGATGTTTATGTCGTTAAGCAACAAGACAAGGGTGAACTGTTAATCCCTGCCATTAAAGACGTTGTTAAGAAAATTGACATTTTAGGTAAGCAGATGATAGTAAAACTGCAGGAAGAAATGGACTAAACAGAGGATAGTTATGCGTATTGACATTATTTCACTATTTCCCGAGATGTTTTCAGGTCCGCTAGGTCATAGCATTCTAAAACGGGCGCAGGACAGTGGGCTTATCGCTATTCATGTAACGAATCCCCGGGATTTTACTTATGATAAACATCGTATTGTAGATGATTCTCCATTTGGTGGTGGGGCAGGCATGGTTATGAAGCCTGAGCCAATATTCCGTGCAGTGGAAAGTGTAGTAAATGCCAATAGCGCTTTACGCAGGCGGATAATTCTTATGTGCCCAGGCGGACAGTCATTTGACCAAGCGAAAGCTCGGGAACTTGCCGAGTATGAACAGCTGATATTTCTTTGCGGTCACTATGAAGGTATTGATGCCAGGATTCGTGAACATGTGGTTGATGAAGCAATTTCCATTGGCGATTATGTACTAACAGGTGGCGAATTGCCTGCTATGGTAATTACTGATGCAGTGGCTCGTATGATTCCAGGGGTTCTTGGCGCTGACGATAGTGCGCAGCACGATTCTTTTTATAATGGCTTGCTGGAATATCCGCACTATACGCGACCGCGTGAATTTAACGGTTGGGAAGTACCGGAAATACTGCTTTCCGGAGATCATGCAAAAATTGAAAAATGGCGACGTAAAGAATCGCTGCGGGCAACTCTTGAACGTCGACCTGATTTAATGAATAACGTTGAGCTAAATCCTCTTGATGATAAACTTTTGCAGGAAATAAAGTCTGAACAGGCGGGAGGCTGAATATGGCAATGCCTGTATATTTAGGTTTAGTGCATTATCCGATATATAATAAAAATAATGAAATAGTTACGACTGCTATTACTAATTTTGATATCCATGATATTGCCCGTACGGCTCGAACTTATAACGTGCTAAAGTATTTTATTATTCACCCCCTTGAAGCACAAAAGGCATTAGCTGAAGAAATTATTAGTTATTGGCAAGAGGGTTATGGGGGACAATATAATCCTGACCGTAAAGAAGCGCTAAGCATAGTGGAAGTTATTCCAGATATTGCTGCGGCAGTTGATTATATTACAGCAAAGGAAGGCAAGCCGCCCATAATTGTTACTACCGATGCGCGTAAATATGACAATACTGTTTCATATGCTAAACTCCGCCAACAACTTAGTGATACCGATAGACCGTGCTTACTCTTGTTCGGTACTGGTTGGGGCCTAGAGAATTCAGTAATGAAGCAATTTGATTATATATTAGAACCTATTTATGGACCAGGAAATTATAACCACTTGCCTGTCCGTGCGGCCGTCGCGATCATTCTGGACCGCCTGTTAGGTGAATACTGGTGGAAAAATACGTAAATCACAGTATTTTAGTTTGAGTTGCTGGGTAATATGTGATATAATACGTTTTGTGAAATACGGACGGTCCTCTGCATATAGCATATAGTACGAACGTCTGATATAAGGAGGAAAATCAAATGAATATTATTGAAATTTTGGAACAAGAACAATTGCGTCAGGATATCCCGTCCTTTAAACCAGGTGACACCGTGCGCGTACATGTAAAAGTTGTGGAGGGTACTCGTGAACGTATTCAGGTTTTTGAAGGCGTGGTCATTAACCGTCAGGGCTGCGGTGTACGAGAAACCTTCATTGTACGACGCGTTTCCTATAATGTTGGTGTAGAGCGTACTTTCCCAGTACATTCTCCCCGTATTGAAAAAATTGAAGTAATGCGTCGCGGTATTGTTCGCAGAGCAAAGTTATACTATCTGCGTAATCTTACTGGTAAAGCAGCACGTATCAAAGAAAAACGCTAATTCAATGTGTCTAGGGACTGATTTCAGTCCCTTTTCTTAATTCTCCTATTAGAAGTTTTAGATCTCCACAGAGTGACAGTGACCATACCTGTTTCAAAGGAGGAACGCTGTGAGTAACACGAATTTGGGTGAGGAAATAAAAGACTGGGTAATATCTATTCTCATAGCCATATTGCTGGCGTTTTTTATCCGGTATTTTATTGTAGAACTATATATGGTCGAAGGACCGTCGATGCGACCAACGCTGGTAGATGGCGAACGTCTTGTTGTCAATAAGTTTATTTACCGTTTTAAGACACCGGAAAGAGGCGAAGTACTGGTATTTCGCTATCCCCGCGATCCCAGCCGCGATTTTATTAAGCGGGTAATAGCAGTAGCTGGGGATACTGTCGAGATAAAAGACGGCAGAGTATTTCTTAATGGGCAACTTTTAAATGAGCCTTACATATTAGAACGAATTAAGGGTTCTTATCCTGCGGCAACCGTTCCCGAAGGGCATATCTATGTAATGGGCGATAACCGCAACAATTCCGAAGACAGTCGTTTTAAAGATGTCGGTTTTGTACCGTTGGAGCTCATAAAGGGAAAAGCAGTTACTATTTTTTGGCCTCTTGACCACATAAAAACATTGCCGTAACTATACACTATAGATAATATCTGTTTTTTCAAGTAAGGAGTATGACACAATGCACATTCACTGGTTTCCCGGTCATATGACCAAAGCGCAACGTATGATTCGCGAGCAGCTGAAGCTGATTGATGTTGTAATAGAGCTATTAGATGCCCGAATCCCTTTAAGTAGTGCGAATCCTATTATTGCTGAACTTGTGGAGGGTAAACCTAGAGTAGTGGCGCTAAATAAAGTCGACCTTGCGGAGCCAGTACGGACAGTCGAGTGGGTTAGCCATTTCCGCAATCTGGGTTTTACTACTGTAACTCTTGATTCTGCCAGTGGTAAAGGAACCAAAGAACTGGTGAATAAGGTTGAACAAGAGGCCAGTGAAAAAATTGCTAAACTAGCAGCCAAAGGGATAAAAGGACGCGCTGTACGAGCTATGATTTTAGGCATTCCCAACGTAGGCAAATCTTCACTTATCAATCGCCTGTTAGGTACAGCGACAGCGAAAACAGGGGATAAACCCGGTGTGACACGTGGACAGCAATGGCTAAAAGTTGGTAAAAATCTTGAGTTACTGGACACTCCGGGCGTATTATGGCCTAGGATGGATGATCAGGAAGTTGCCGTTAAATTGGCTGTAACTGGTGCAATTAAGGATGATATCTATGATATGGAGAAAGTTATCCTGAATTTACTCGAAATACTTAATTCGCGTTACCGTGATCGCTTATGTGAACGCTATAAACTAACCCCGGAGCAGTTAACTGAAGATACAAATGAGCTACTTGCTTTAATCGGTGCCAAACGAGGCTGTTTACGGAGTGGCGGTACGGTAGACTATGAGAAGGCGAGAAGAATGATTCTTACTGATTTTCGCTCCGGGAAGCTGGGAAAATTCACACTAGATATTCCTGCACAACCAGGAAATCCTGAAACAGAGAAATGAATGAAATAGTATTCTTGCAATAATAAAAGTGGAATGGTTAACAATTGTTAGCCATTCCACTTTTTTAAAATAACCCGTTAGAACTTTTTGGTATCAATAATATTCAATTAAATTATGGGCAATAACATAATTGTAAGCAGCGATAATAATATTTCTGTTAAAGACTGCTTCGGGAGTGTTTCCATAATAGGCTCCGCCTGGCATGTTGCCATGTGATTCATACAAACATTTTTCTGGTGAATCTCCCCAAAGTTGATTATTAGTCAGCCAAACAGATCCGTCTTGGTTCCATTGATTGCTATTTTTGCTAAAAGAACATTTAAAAGTGAAAGTTTGTTTTTCAAAGTTGATTTTATTATCAAAGGTTTGACTTCTTAAGTTAGCTAAAGAATCTTTATCCGGTATGCAGATTAAAGTATATGTCATTTCGAAAAACGATTCTTGCTCAGTCTTAGAAATAACTTTCGCTTTTAATGATTCGGTGTGAAGATACTTAGTATAACCACTTTCTGTAACAGTGTATACATCTTCGGCAAAACATACGTTGGTTAACATGGTAAAAAAAATCAAAAGTAAAATTTTTTTCATTGTACATTCCTCCTCTTTAAACAATTCTTTGTTTTAATGTAGAATCCTTCATAGTGCCAAGGTAAGAATATGGCAGATACTGATTTGGTATGGTATCAGCTTACTTACTAATTTGCAGGGTTCAGCTGTAATATTGTGGAATAATATACTGAACAATAAGTTCGAAAGGACGGGGATAATTTTGATACGGATCGGGGTAATTGGACAGTCAGGCGAAATACCAGAAGAAACATGTGTATTAGCTGAAGAAATAGGTAAGGAAATTGCGTTGCGCGGTGCAATTCTTATTACTGGCGGGACAAGTGGGGTAATGGGTGCAGTATCACGGGGAGCGAAACAAGCAAATGGGTTGGTCGTGGGTATTCTTCCTGGCGATAACGTGGAAGTTGCGAATGATTATATAGATATCCCGATCTCGACGGGACTAAGTTTTGATTATAGAAGTCTAATCTTAGTGCATTCTTCTGATGTAATAATCATGATAGCCGGAGGCAATGGTACGCTGGGCGAGTTATCCGCAGCATATTTAAACCGTAAGCCTGTCATAATTGTCGAAGCTTCTGGTGGGTGGGCTTCAAGAGTGCGGGGGATGGCCTACGAGGGTTCCTATCTGGATGAGCGAAAGTGGGTTAAACTTGACTACGCAAATACTGCTACAGAGGCACTTGATATTGCGATGAGTCGGATTTGTGATAGGAGAACAAATGAAATCTAAAGACCTATTTGCATATTGCCTAACTAAACCAGGTGCCATAGAGGATTATCCTTTCGGTCCCGATGTCGTTGTTATTAAGGTAGCAGCCAAAATATTTGCACTACTGGCACGCAGAAATGGACAGGACAATCTTTCACTTAAATGTGATCCTAGCTATTCGGAGATTTTGAGACAACAATATCCAAGCATAACTCCTGGTTATCACTTGAATAAACGCCACTGGAATACGTTAATAATCGACGGTAGTATTCCAGAAAGAGAAATAAGAGAGTTAATCGACCATTCCTATGAACTGGTATATAAATCACTGCCACGAAGAATGAAGGCAGGATACCAAGGCGATTGGTAATTTGGAATGAAAGAGTATTGTTGCAAGATATTCTGGGGAGAAAACAATAGGTTCCCAATATATAAGCAAAATCCGCCTAATTCCATAATCATCGGAATAATGGCGGATTTTTTGCTTTTCCTTATGACGCCGATAGTCGTTTTTTCGATCGATCCAGATAGGGGCCAGTTTGACCTCAGGGGTCATTGCTCGATTGGGTTTACCGGCGACTTTCAGTGTGTTCGGATTGATGGTTCCACATTGTATTATTTTTTTACTCTTGGGCATGGTTAGCACCTCCTATGCTACTAGCATTATAATATATTAAAGGTCTATTGACAATTATCAAGTGCTATTATTAGAGGATTATCCTTTTGGGGATTAGAAACATGGGGAAACAAATAATAATTTTTGCAATTCCATATGAATCTGGCAGGAATTATATATATTTGTGTAAAAGTTATAAATTGGAAAAGTTAGGTAAGAGGCTTACCAAGGAGATGACGTTTGCTATGGTAGTAATAGACGAGAGAGTTTGTCAAGTTATACTGGTTCAACCGGGAGATAATGAAGAAAAGCAAGGAATATTAACTTCTTGGGAAAAACAAAAAGAAAAATGGAAACAAATACCTTCAACAATAAAAGTATCTCTGGGAAGAAACGGGATAATTTCAGCCGCGGAAAAGAAAGAAGGGGATGGGTATACACCGGATGGCGTTTATGACATTAAACGCGCATTTGGCTATAACACATTTATTACAAAACTGCCATATATTCATCTGACTCAAAATGATTATTGGGTTGATGATCCGGCTTCTGCCAACTATAATCGATTAGTTCGGCAATGTCCAGCTGTGGAATCATGCGAGAAGATGAAGCGCGATGATAATTTATATAAAATAGGCTTTGTTATTGAATATAATACTGAATCAAGAGTATCAGGCCAGGGAAGTGCTATATTCGCACATATTTGGCGGAGTTGTAATAGTCCTACATTAGGCTGTGTTGCGATGAGCGAGAAAGACCTAGCTGAATTGCTGGAATGGCTGAATCCTTTAAAAAATCCCGTGATAATAATAAGTCAAGAAAGAATGGAGAGCTTTCCCATGACCCAGGCCAGACTTGTTGGACACTTAGAATAGCTGATAAAATAATGGGTATCTTTTATTACCTGATTGTAGCATACCAGGACAAGATGAATTAACCTATAAGAAGGTAATCCCAAATAGCTCTAGAATTATAGTTATAGCTTAAGAACACATAAGGAGATGCTTTTTTTTTGCACTTATTTTCGAAAAAAATGAACCGAGTAGTAACGTTAATTTTATTCTTTATCTTGGGACTGAGTTATATCGCTTTAACTTATTTTCAAGGTATACCAGTTCTAAATTACCATCAAATCAATAACGAAAGCCATAACGCATTAACGCTTAGCGATACCGAGTTTGAAGCACAAATCAAGTATTTATATCAAGAGGGGTATACCGCTATTTCACCAGAACAGCTAGCGGATTATTTGCAATATGGAAAAGAGCTTCCCAATAAACCAATTTTGATTACTTTTGATGATGGCTATGCGGATAATTATCAAGTGGCCTATCCAATTCTGCAAAAATATCATTTTAAAGCGACGATATTTTTAATTACTGATTTCGCAGGGAATAATAGCAGGTATTTAACTTGGAAGCAAATAAAGGAAATGAGTGATAACGGTATTAATTTTGAAAATCACACGTTAAGTCATATTATATTGCCCAAGGCTTCAGACGAAGAGGTTTATGCCCAATTGGTTAATTCTAAGAAGGCATTGGAATGGAGGCTTGGGAAAAAAGTTGAATTCTTAGCCTATCCGGGAGGAAAATACGACCAACGAATTATTCAGTTAGCAAAAGAAGCTGGGTATCGAGCCGCTTTTACTGTGAATTTTGGACGGGATAGGATGAATTGTACAATGTATACCTTAAAGCGAATTCCTATTTTCGGAGGCGGGACGCATACATTTTTTCATTTTTGGCTGCGCCTAAAGTTTACACCATTATTTAATGCTTTGCAGGAGTTTAAGAATTTTTTACTCAACAAAGGTGATACTTTCCTAGCTGGGTTGATTTATATCCCTTAGAAAACTAACAACATTTTGACATAAACGGCGGCGCTACTTTCCCGGCACCCAAACTGGAAAGATAAAGGTGGAAGGACAAAGGGACGGTGGAAATGTCTTGAGATAAAATGACTAAACAAAATTTGTAAAAGATGAAACATTATTGTAATATTTAGATGATAAAATTTAAAAAAAGGAGGTGATAATATGAGTGTATCATCTATAGACAGTAGTAGTATGATGGGGCTATTAAGCCAGTATTATTATCAGAATCTAACTTCCAATAGCAACACGAATAGCAGTAACAGCACATCAACTGTTACTAGTTTGAAAGGGGTAACATCCATCAATTCCGATGGTGACACTTTTCAAATGTCTGGGGCGACAGCGCCGACTATGCTGTCGACATCGGAAATGTACAGTAACATGGACACCGACAGCGACGGTTCAGTGAGCGAGTCAGAATTCTTGGCGTCACGTCCTAGTGATGTTACTGAGGAAATGGCTGCAAATCTTTATAGCAGCCTTGATACGGACAGTTCCGGATCGCTGACGGAATCCGAATATGAAACGGCAATGAACAATGCGACTTCTGCGATCAGCGCATCGACAAGTAGCACAAGCGCCACACTATCGATTTCGGAAATGTTTAGTAGTATGGATACCAATGGTGATGGCTCAGTAAGCGCCGATGAATTCGCAGCGGCACGTCCTAGTGACGTGACGGCAGAGATGGCTGCAAATCTTTATAGCAGCTTTGATACGGACAGTTCGGGCTCCTTAACAGCGTCGGAATTTGAAACGGCAATGAACAATGTACTTTCCGTGAACACGGTTTCAGCAACTAGTTCCGCCAGCAGCGCTGCAGCTACTCAAAGTGCGGGTGGAGGCGGCGGCACGGCATCAGCCAGTAGTTCATGTCCTTTAGGCAATAGTACCTGCACAGGTTGTGGGCAGTGCGGCAAAATAACGTTAAGCAGTTCCAGTTCCGGTTCCGGTTCTAACTCAAGTCATAGTTCGACTCAGAATAATACAAATGCCCAAACAAGCAGGACTATCGATTATCTTTCAGCTATTGCCACGAAGGCTTACGAAACAAATTCTGTATATTTATAGTAATATTGTTGGTATGCGGAATGAACAAAGTAATTCCCTAAAAATCAGCATCAAAAAAGTCTCCTATTTAGATTTTGGTATCTAAATAGGAGACTTATCAATTTCCAAGCATTTCTAAGGAAATTCTAAAAATAGGGATATATAATTCTAAATATACCATACCTATCATGAACATTTTTCCAACCCAGCGACTTAGCTGGGCTATTTTTTTTTGCGTTTGCTGTGGGCGGTGGGGAGCTATTCCCATGTAAGTGGATTATTGCGAAATAGCCGCTCTAGCTGAACACAAAGTAAGAACCACCCGAAAAGAGTGGTTCTTACTTTGTGTTCATTTGGATTTTTTCGTCATTTCCTGTCCGCAACAATGGATTGAAGGATTTCCCCCAGCTTTTGTTACGGTAACTTCATTTCCACAAAGTTTACAAACAAATACTTCACCTAATTGAGCCATTGATAAAACCTCCCTAATTTTTATAAGATAGTTTTAACCAAAGAATATGTTTCTTATTAATTATTATTCGTTGTAAACAAAAAAACTCCTCTAAAAATTACCAAATATTTAATACAAAACAACTGCATACACTTTTTCCTTTAAATAAGCAGGATTTGCAGTCTTTATCGCAGAATAATTAAAACATCTGAAATTGGAGGTATTTTACTTTTGGACACAGCGCAGATGACAGTCGCGCAGATTACTGCGTTATTAGCAGAACAGGAAATTTCATTAGAAACAATAAATAGACTTAAAATAGATGCTCGTATTTCGGTAAAGCGTCTTATTGATAGATGGGAGACTCATCTCCGGAAGGCTCAGCGCGAGCGTGAACGGATTGCAACTTTATATGAATATGAACGACAGCTAAATTATGAAGGCTACAGTTTGGTGGCTGGAGTTGATGAAGCCGGCAGGGGACCACTGGCTGGCCCTGTGATGGTTGCTGCTGTTATCTTACCACCAGATTGTTACTTGCCAGGGTTAAATGATTCCAAGCAATTAACATCGTCTCAACGTGAAAAATTGTATGAAGAAATAAAAAATACCGCGATTGCGGTAAATCGGTGTGCAGTGAGCCCTGAAATAATTGATAATATTAATATTTATCAAGCTACAATAAGAGGAATGTATAGTGCGATTGCTGGTTTGTTACCAGTACCTCAGGCTGTATTAATTGATGCGGTACCATTACCTGAATTGCTTATACCATCGAAATCCATTATCAGTGGCGATCAGGTTAGTGCTTCCATTGCGGCGGCATCCATCATCGCGAAAGTAGAGCGGGACCAAATCATGAATGAGCTTGACTGCCAGTATCCAAGGTATGGGTTTAGCCGTCATAAAGGATATGGTACCCAAGAACATATGGAAGCGCTTGCTAAATACGGACCTTGTCCATACCATCGGCAGAGCTTTGCCCCGGTTAAGGCTGCTGCGATTGCAACTGGCTATGCAGAGTAATTGTACTACTGAGGAGATGAGACTATGCCAGATACAGAACGTGACAAACTACCTAAAGCAGTTGCTCTCAAATATAATGAACAGGATGGTATTGCACCTAAAGTTGTAGCAAAAGGGGCAGGTGTTGTTGCTGGGAAAATAATACATTCAGCTATGGAGCATGGGGTACCTATATATCAGAATAAGACATTAACAGGCATGCTGATGGCTGTTGAACTAGACAGAGAAATACCGCCGGAATTATACCAAGCGGTGGCTGAAGTATTAGCGTATATTTATCGTTTGGACCAGCGTTTAGGTAAACGGCAGTTCTAAAGTTATTGGAGGAGATAATGAACCATATCGCGACAGGTGACAAAGGCGAGCAGTCTGCTGCTAGTTATCTAAGTAAACTAGGATATACAATTATCGCTACCAAATATCGTGCTAAAACTGGCGAAATAGATATCATTGCGAAAGATAAAGACTGCCTAGTGTTTGTTGAAGTAAAGACTAGACGTTCGACGATTTATGGGTTTCCGGCAGAAGCCGTTACCTTTAGGAAACAGCAGAAAATAATAAATACTGCATTATGTTTTTTAAATCAGCGAGGAATCACCGATAGTGCCTGCAGGTTTGATATTCTGGAAGTGTATCTAGTAAAAGAATCAATTCAATGCAATCACATAATAAATGCGTTTGGTAGATGAATGGCGGTGGGGGTAACTTGCGTTTGCGCAAACATTTGGGTCAACAACATTAATTAAACGGTATATTAATAAATGTTGAAGTGGATATTGCCAGCGGTATTCCAGCCTTTGATATTGTAGGATTGCCGGACACTGCTGTGCGTGAATCGCGGGAACGCGTACGGGCTGCTATTAATAATAGTGGCTTCGAATTTTCTGCCCGGCGCATTACTGTAAATTTAGCACCAGCTGATATTAAGAAAGATAATATTGGGTTAGTCCGCAATTGACCATTTCGCACTCCACACCATATAGTACCAACCGCAGGCATGATTGGCGGGGAAGTGTGCTAAGACCAGGGGAGGTTACCTTAAGCCATAATGGCGTGCTATTTTTGGACGAACTGCCTGAGTTTCCCCGAACCGTACTAGAAGTCCTGCATCAGCCGCTTAAGGATGGTGCAGTAACTATTTCGCAAGTTAATGCTACCTTGTCTTACCCCGCCAAGCTCATGCTCATCGCTGCATCAAATCCATGTCCGTGTGTAGAACATCCTTACTAAAGACATATAATGAACCGTTAATAATGCCTGAGGATTTCCATCCTGGGGTTTTTCTGTTTCTATGACCACTTTTTTGACCATGGACTTTACAATATCGTAACCGCCCAATAAGACAGTGGATAGAATCGAGTGATAGCCCGTGAGATAATAGCGCTAAATCAAAAAGTGGTTTGTTAGCATAATGGCGGATGATTAAGATGAAATTTCCCCTTGAGCAAGGTTAAGGCATAGCACTAATTAGTAGCAAGCCATCTTTGGCATCATTAAAGAGGCCGCTGCAATTGTTAAGCAAACTTAATCAAGAATAGCAGAAAGTATATTGGGAATACTGTAAATACTTTTACAATAAGGATGTCTATTTATGCAAAAGATAGTTTCGAGAATATATAATTATTTTCGAAATGTAATTTTTAATTTCGGGGAAAGCCAGATGCCTGAGCATTATAGTTCGCAAAAATACCTTCTCAATTCGCCAGATGCAGATATGGTATACTCTGCAAAAAAATTAGAGGCATTACTTACTTTTGCAGAACGACTATTGGAAGTAATGCAGCGGGCAGCTAATCTTTTGAAGAGTAGCCAAGTGAATACCGAAATCGAAATAATTAAGGCAGAATTAGAAGTTCTAGAAAGGCAACTTTTACGACTTTCACCGCTAGCCTTGGCATATGAAAGAAACAGTACAGGACAAATTGAGTATTCCCCCGTCTCATCCAACTTGTCCAAAAACTTAGAAACCATGAAAGGTATACTCGCAAGTAGTGATATAGTAATTCGTGAATTTGATTTTGGTTTGACAAAACGAAAGGGTGGTTTGATATATGTTGCTGGTTTGACAGATAAAGAGATCATAAATAATAATATTCTAAGCCCGCTGATGGGAGGAGAAAACCAGGATAAGTACCATCTACCTACAATTGATATCATACAAAAAAAACTATTAACCGTAGGTGATATCAAAAAATCTGATCAGATAAGTGATTTAAAGATTTATCTGCTATCTGGAGAATCGCTTCTATTCATAGACGGTATATCTGAGGCTTTAATTGTTAATAGTGCAAAATGGGAAACTCGCGGTGTAGAAAAACCCGATATGGATAATGTTATTCGAGGGCCTAGAGAAGGGTTTTCTGAGAGCATCATGATTAATCTACCTTTGTTGAGACGCAAAATTCACAATTCACACCTTCGCTTTGTAACTATAAAAATTGGTGATCAAACAAAAACAGATGTATGTATTGCCTATTTATCAAATATTGCAAACGACAAATTGATTGAAGAAATAAAAATTCGTCTCAACAGAATCAATACGGATGCAATTCTTGATTCCGGGTATATTGAAGCGTTTGTTGAAGATAGTCCCTATTCTATTTTTGCAACAATAGCATATAGTGAAAAGCCAGATATCGTTGCGGCCAAATTACTCGAAGGGCGTGCCGCTATTCTAGTTGATGGCAGTCCGATTGTTCTTACGGTACCAACACTTTTTATTGAAAGCTTTCAAAGTCCAGAGGATTATTATGTTAGACCCTATTTTGGATCACTACTACGACTGATCCGATTCCTGGCATACTTTGCTAGTGTGTTTTCTCCTGCTGTATATGTTGCGTTGATTACCTTCCATCAGGAGTTGATTCCGACTCCCTTATTGATTAATTTTGCAGCAGGTAGGGCGCAAGTTCCTTTTCCTGCAGCTTTTGAAGCGCTCGCCATGGGCGCAGTTTTCGAAATTTTACGTGAAGCTGGAGTGCGGCTACCGCGGCCAATTGGTTCAGCGATAAGTATTGTTGGAGCATTAGTTATTGGGCAGACGGCAGTAAGCGCAGGACTAATAAGCCCGATCATGGTTATCATAGTCGGGATAACGGCAATTGCAAGTTTTGTAATACCTGCCCAAGCTGACTCAAGCGTGATTATTCGACTTTGCCTGTTGCTCGCTGCGGGGATAGCCGGTGGTTTTGGCATACTGATGGTTACTTTGGTTGTTCTCTTACATCTTGCCTCATTACGATCTTTCGGAGTTCCCTTTTTATCACCTTTTGCGCCGCTATCTCTTTCAGGACTAAAGGATGCATTTTTTCGAGTTCCTTTGTGGGCCATGGCCCAACGCCCTACCGTATTAAATCCTTCGGATATAATGCGTCAAAGTTTTCCTACACGGTCTTTCACCTCAGAAAATGATAAACACAGTTCTATGGAGTAAGAGAGGTTGCATGAAAAAAATAGTAATTATTGGAATGCTGATTGCGGCAATAACCCTTACCGGTTGTTGGAGTGCGAAGGAATTGAATACTATGTCCTTAGTCATGGGAGTAGGTATTGATAAAACGACAGAGTTAGATCATCTATTACTAACAGCCCAAGTTGCAAAACCTGAAGCTGTGCAGGGAGCGTCGTCAGATGGGAAAAAAGGAAGTGGGGGTAAAGCATATTCAAACATATCAATGGTTGGAGATACAGTTTTTGAAGCGATTAGAAAAACAACTCATATTATAGGAAAAAGGCTTTTTTTTACACATAATGAAATTGTCATTCTAGGTAGAAGTTTAGCAGAAGATGGCCTTGAGAATGTTATTGACTTTTTTCTACGTGATCATGAATTACGCCCTAATATGTTGGTTGCGGTTGCAACAGAGAATGCTGCCGATATTTTTGCAGTAGATTCTGAAACAGAGAAATTACCAATTACCAATATAATCAAAACTATCAGAGCGCATCAATATGCGTCACATTTTACGGCAGTTACGATATTTGACCTAACTGAACAGCTTATGAGTGAAACAACGACACCAGTAGTTCCTTTGCTCTCAATCACGCAGTCGAGAGGAGTCAAAGAAGTTGAAGCTTTAGGAATGGCCGTATTTAAATATGGTAAAATGGTCGGCATACTAAATGAAACCGAAACACGTGGTCTCCTTTGGGTAAAAGGGGACGTAAAGGGTGGGAGTATCCTGATTGATAGCCCAGATGGCAAGGGAAAAGTGTCACTCGAGATTTCAAAAGCCGATAGTGAGATTAAGCCTGAAATTAGAAATGGACAAGTTATAATGCATATCAAGATTTCGGAAAGTGCAGCATTAGCGGAACAGACAACGGAAAAAAATCTTGCTACTTTAGAGTTTGTTAAAGATGTAGAACGGCTGCAGGCTAATGTAATAAAACAAGAAATTCTTGCCGCGTTAAATAAATCGAAACAATTCAATAGTGATATTTTTGGTTTTGGTAATATTGTATACCGAAAATTTCCTAATGACTGGCAAATATTTCGGCATCAATGGGATAAAGTGTATACCGATATTGATTGTGTTATTGATGTTGATGCTAAAATACGTAGCACTGGCACTCTCTCTGATACAGTGCAACTAAGGAAATGAGAATCTATGAATTATGAAGCAAGTAAAATTTCGCAGAGCGAGTTGGTTTACTTAATCGGCGCTTTTATTCAAGGGTCTGTAATATTTATATCCTTTATTGGTAATTTGACCAAGCATGATACATGGTTAGCTATAATATCAGGGTTTATAATAAGTTTTCCTATTATTGCTATCTACATTGTGCTTGGGAAAAAATTTGCTGGTCTAAATCTTATAGCCATTTTAGAAATTACGTTTGGAAAGTTTTTGGGAAAGGTAGTTTCTATCCTTTATTTATGTTTTTTCTGGATGTTGCTTGTTTTTAATTTAAAAGGGTTAGGTGATTTTCTTTTGTTTTTTATGCCAGAAACACCCTCGGTTTTTTTTATTGTTATATTTATTACAGTGTGTGCATATACCTTGGCAGTAGGAATAGAGGTACTGGCAAGACTCAGTTTTTTGTTTGTAGTAGTCGCTTTATTAACTATTTGTAGCACATTTCTTTTCTTACTTAAAGATATGAATTTCTCCAATTTTCTGCCGATATTTGTTATTCCTTGGCAAGATTTTTTGCATGGAATACATGTTGTTACCGTAGTGCCCTTTTGTGAAATTGTAGTATTTCTGATGGTGTTTCCATACGTCAATAACATAAATTCGGTAGCAAAAAGCACCACTATAGGACTTGTACTGGGCGGAATAAGTTTTTTGATAATTGCCATAAGAAACACAGCTATATTGGGAAGCACGGAATTTATTTGGTCTTCTCCCTCTTTACAGGCAACGCGACTGATTAATATTGGAAATATTTTAACCAGAATGGATATTTTAATAGCAATTGGTCATACAATTCTGTTATTTGTCAAGTGCAGTATACTTTATCATGCTGTCGTAGTTTCTTTTTCCCAGTTGTTGTGTTTACGGACATATTTACCTGTAATAATTCCTGTCGGTGGCATTTCTGTTACATTATCCATGATTGTCTACGAATCAACGATTGATCATAGTATTAGTGCTCAAAACACCTGGCCAATAGTCGCAACTCTATTTGTAGTTGTGTTTCCGTCTATATTATTGCTTACTGCTGCCATGCGCAATCTACCCAATAGTGACGTAATCCCTAAGAATGCTTTAAATAATGATCAAACATAAAATAGGAGTATATTAAGATGATAATTTTGCTATGTGGAATATACGCAATCGTTGCTTTTGTTCAAGGATCTATGCTAATAAGAAAAAAATATTGGCGAGAGTTTTGGATATGTTCTGTTTTACTAGTAGTTGCTTTCATGTTAAATCTTATGCAAGCTTTGAATATTAAAATTCCAAGCCCAATGATCGGAGTACATTATGTTGTGAACGACTTATTACAGTTGAATTATTGATTGTCCTGTTTTAGAAGTCCAGCCCAACAGGTACCAAGACCGGGGGCTAATAACTCAACGTAATCCAGGGAGTGGCGAGTGTTTCACGTCCTAGTCCAAAGTCTAAAGCGAGGCTGCAGAAACGGACAGTTATTTTTTTAACAGTACTGCGTTATATTCACTAGAACCCCATAAAGGCAAAAATAGTAGAAGATATAACAAAATATAAATGGAGTAGCTATAGTGAATATACAGAGAGCAGACAGATTGTTGATAAAGAATATGTCTTAAATATGTTTTCGGATAAACCCGATGAAGCGGTTGTGCGATTTGGAAGGTGTCAAGGGGACGGGGTTATCGACATTGGAATAGTTGAGAGTCTTGTCGCCAACCCCGTCCCCGCGACACGCCTTATATCAGTGAAGAAAGACAAACTAAAATTGAAGAATTGGAAACAATTTTAGGGGTAAAGTTGTCTTAATAATTTGATTCATAAATATAGAAACGGCTTTTTTAGTTATGGAGGATACTATATAGAAACTGGAAATAGGATAAATGAAACCGCATTAGCGATTTTTGGTTTTTTAAGTTTGAAATGAGGGCCTAATGAATTCATATTTATGGCAGGACATTTGCTTAATTACGGGAATATTGCATAATGTGTCAAAAGGATAATTTTATGCCAAGGTATCAGTTGCCCGGCAGCTCGCCGTTTTGCCAAGCCGCATCGCGGTATGCCTTACCAAGGGGATATCAAGTATGGACCGTATTTGCCCATTGGCAGGGATGGTGCCAAAAAGCAGGTTTACCTTGCTGCCTGGATTGACGACGCCACACGTTTCATTGTCAGTGCGAAGTTCTATGAAAACCAGAAGCTCGACATCATTGAAGATACGCTCAGAGATGCCATCTTAACTCATGGGATGCCAGATGCTGTCTATGTAGATAATGGTAAACAATATCGCAGCAACTGGCTGACCAAGGCCTGCGCAAAACTTGGGATTAAGCTGCTGCATGCGCGACCGTATCATCCCGAAGGGAAGGGGAAAATTGAACGATTCAATCGCCGCTTAGATTCTTTTCTTGCTGAGGTTGCCTTGCAAAAGCCACAAAGCCTGGAGGAACTCAATCATTACCTTGACTTGTGGATACAGGAAAAGTACCATAAGGATTCCCATGCCGGACTGGACGGTGTTTCCCCAGAAACTGCGTATCTAACCGACAAGAAACCGCTTCGATTTCCAGACATCGAAGCTTGCCGTGAGGCATTTTTACATACGGAGGAACGCGAGGTAGACAAGACCGGCTGCATCAGCTTCAATGGCAGCAAATATGAAGTAGGCATGAAACTAATTGGCCGCAAAGTCGAAGTCCTCTATGATCCTACATGGAAGGACGAATTAGAAATTCATCATAGCGATTTTCCCGCGTTTAAAGCCAAACGACTGCAGATCGGCGAAAACTGCCGGCAAGTGGAGTTGTTTCCTGAGAAACCGGAAAAGGTAACAGTCCAGAGTTCACGCATGCTGGAAGGATTGGAAAACAAATCGGTACAGCCTAAAACCACCGTTGCAACAAGCTTTAGCAGCATGGCAAAGGAGCTGACGCTGAATGTATAAAGCATTCTTTTCCATGAAGCATACGCCCTTTACCAACAGCATTCCGGTAGACAGCCTATAATATATGTCAGATGCTGTGCATGAATGCCTTGGCAGGCTTTGTTACGCTGCGGAAAATCAACTGTTTGCCGTGGTTACTGCCGAAGTTGGATGCGGAAAAACAACGCTGATCCGAAGGCTTTCCGGTAGCTTAAACCCGGAAGAATATCTGGTGCTTTATCTTTCCGATTCCCAGCTCACACCGCGCTGGTTTTACAACGGACTTTTGCAGCAACTTGGTGCTGATGGGAAATTTTATCGTGGTGACGCGAAGCTTAGCCTGCATCAACAGCTTGAATACGTGCGCGAAGTCAAGCACAAAAAAGTTCTCACTATTGTAGATGAGGCACATCTTTTAAAACGTGAAACACTGGAAGAAGTTCGGTTCATGCTAAATTACCAAATGGGATTCGCAAAATCCAATGGCACTTATTCTCGTAGGTCAGAATGAATTATGGGACAAGCTGAATCTACAGGCGTATGCTGCCGTTCGCCAAAGAATCGATTTAAAATGCAATCTGCCATTGCTTGATCGCTCACAAACAGAAGGTTACATCAAAGCGCACCTTGCTTATGCCGATGGGCAGCAAGATATTTTTACAGACAAAGCCATTGACGAAGTCTACAAATATTCATCCGGCGCATTTCGTGCCGTTAACAAAGTCTGTATGCACAGTTTACTGAGTGCGGCGCAGCGCAACAAAAAGCTTATTGATGACCATCTGATTCATCTCGTCATCGAGAGTGAACTTCCATAACGGCCTAAAAATTGGTATCTGCCGACAGATGCCAATTTTTAAACCGTTACAAGGCAAAAATGCCGGGCAGATTTTGGCACATGTTGCGAGCAAGGCGCGGACAAAAACGGCGAGCAGCTACAATTAGGGTTAGGGCTGAAGAAACGGTAAACTTAGAGAATGAGGGAAAAAGAAAGGCTCGCGACATAGATATCCTGATTGAATTATTCAATACCAGCCAACCGATACAACATACAAAGATGCCACAGTATGCTTTTGCTGTAGAAAATAAAATCCGTGATGGTGCAATTGTCCGAGGCGATGATCAGCTATTTCAGGAGATTGTCGGCTTAAGAAATCGCTATACGGGGACTGTTAATACAGAGAATGCGGTACAACCGGTCATCGCGTTAATATTTCTAGCGCCAAAGACCACGAAACGGGCCGAGGAAGAATTTCAGCAAATGTTTGTTAAACTGACAAAACATTTTCCTGGTATAGTCATCCCTTGCCAGCAAATGACATGGGGAACCACCGACGAAGAATCAAGGGACACGGTTTCGGCTCAGTTAGTTAATGTTCTGGAATGGGAAGCGACAGGGCGAATTGAGCCAGTCTATGAATATACTAAGCATACGATTAAGTCTTTTCTTACCTTTATCAGGTCGGACTTCCAGTCCTATCAAGAGGAAAAGAGTGAAAGCTTTGAGCGATGGTAAGGCAGTTATCCAATACTTCAACGATTTATATAAGATGTTAGATTTCGATAAAGATATAACGGTTGAAGAACTGAAGAAAGCCATTAAAGATAGTGTTTACCAAGCGTCAAGCCAAGAGATTGATCGTGGTACGCTGAATGCGCACGTGATTATGACTATAGTAAATAATAAGACTAGGAAGAACCATGTTCGCGATCCATATAAGCATGAGAGAAACCTATTTTATTACCCCAACGAAAGCAACAAGAGGGTTGTGCGTAAATTAGATCACGATAGCCCACCAGCGGGAATAAATATCTACTGGCGAGATGATAACTGTAAAGATGCACTTGGCCAGTGTCTGGCAACGGAAATATATTCGGTAAAATCTACATGAATGATTTGCTAAGTTCGAAGCGATGCAATATCTGCGACGGATGTATGCAGAATTACAACTTTCTGCCGAAAAGTTAGCACTTTTCATAGATATGATCTCCCTATTACGAAGGGCTACGTTTTACACGTTGAGAAAATACAAACTCGCAAGAATTTGTCGCCACCCAATTAACAATTGTACCAACTGGTATTATAATAAAAAGGGTGGAGGTTAATATTGGATGGTCGACAACGAGATGTCATGTAAATAAAATCATTATTAATAAACTCTATTTATGTTCTCCGTATACTGCGGGAAATTTATTAGGCAAGGAGGGGAGTACTATCTTTATGGCTAAAACTAATTACTTCACCGTATTTTAGACGAATACCTATGGGTTATTAACATGAGGAGGTCTATGAAATGCGTAAAATTCTAGTTTCTATTCTCATACTGCTTATTTTAAGTTTATCCTCAATAGTATCTGCTGCAGATAATCGTCAACAGGATAATCAGCAACAGGATCAAGAAAAGCAGCGTCAAGACCAGCAGCGTCAAGACCAGCAACATCAAGACCAGCAACATCAAAACCAGCAACGTCAAGACCAGCAACGTCAAAACCAGCAGCGTCAAAACCAGCAGCGTCAAAACCAGCAGCGTCAAAACCAGCAGCGTCAAAACCAGCAGCGTCAAAACCAGCAGCGTCAAAACCAGCAACGTCAAGACCAGCAGC
>NZ_LSLK01000074.1 GCF_002257705.1 Sporomusa silvacetica DSM 10669 | reverse complement strand
CATGCTTAATGTTAACCTGTTGGCAGAAGCGTGGAAGAAACTGAACAAGAAGGCGGCAGCAGGAGTCGATGGAACAAGCGTTGGCGACTATGGCAGAGACCTAGAAAGCAACATTCAGAAAATCGTAGATGACCTGAAGAATAAGCGATATCATGCAAAGCAGGTGAGGCGGGTATATATACCAAAGGGGGAAGGAAAGCTGCGTCCCCTAGGCTTGCCGGCGACTGTAGACAAAGTGGTTCAACGGGCAGCAGCGGACATATTAGAAGCTATATACGAGCAGGAATTTCTGCCTAATAGCTATGGTTATCGACCAAATCGAGGACCGCAAAAGACGGACATCGCGGAAGAAGCTGAAAAAATCCGTAGCAAACTTCACGGCATGGTGCAAAGGAGCTCGTAGCAGTCGACTGAGAAAAATATTTCGTCAGTTGAGCAGCCAGTTAAGAGGCTACAGGAACTACTACGGACTAATTGATAACTCTGCAAATCTTGCTCAATTCTATTATCAGGCAAAGCGGATTCTCTTCAAATGGTTAAATCGAAGGAGTCAACGGAGCAGTCTTAGCTGGGAAGAGTACGAAAAGCTGTGGGAGCGTTACCAAGTGTCGAAGCCGCGCATTACCCAGAGTCGACAGATAGCGATGAGTTTCTAACCCTGAGTACGGAAGCGAGTACTCCCTGAAGAGCCCGGTGCGGGAAAACTGCACGCCGGGATCTGTGCGGGGGAAGCGGAGCAATCTGTTACCTACCGCGACTAAAAAGATACTACTATTAGTAATAGGTGGAAATTAAAAAGTAAAGTCGCCGTGTCCCACAGGTGCTGCAACACCTATGGGCACGAGCAGGTGAGTACACACCTACACGTAACAGCAAACTGTCCACGACGACAATCTTATTATACCCGGTTGCTAGCTGAATTACAAGTTTTGACAATTGGGGTGTAATGATTGGCGCGAAAGGTAGATGGCTGTGCGACTGCATGCAATATTCGATGGTATCATATCTTGATACAGGTTTGGCAGGACACGCTGACGGGTTCTGTTATTTAGGTTGCTTCCTGTAGCTTGATGCTGTTGCAAAGATCGATTTGGATCGCATGTGTAGGGTAGAAATAATCCTGCATATGTGATCCTTTTTAATTTCCTCCTGTAAAATTCCCATTCATGGGTGATTACAGGAGGGCATAGAAGCCTCCAGATAAAATAAGGAGGGGTGGTAAGTTTGTTTGGAATAGTGATAGGGTTAACTGGATATTATTTAGCTTTGTATAAAGCAAAGGAACAGAAAAATGCGGTTATTACGGTAACTGACTTATGAATATCAGATACCTGGATTTTAAGAAACAAGAGACTGAGCTATATGATGAAATTTGGGAACTATCTGAAGAACTTGATCGGCTGTATAAAGAGGGAAAAGATACAACGGACACTATCCAGAGATTTGGGGAGGTATTGGAAGAATTTTTGTTATTCAGGCAGCAGGGGGCAAAGACCCGCTAGTTAAAGTCAAACCCTAAACCATAGGTGGACAGTAGGGACGCTTCTCTTTTGGCAACTTTATCGAGAGAAAAAGGGGAAGTCCCAGAGAACGGAATCGGCCTACTTAATTTGAAAATAGGTTTGTCGCTAATTATAGAAATAGCAAGAAAATACAATATTTCAGGTTTTCAATTTGAGTAAAATAACTTTAGGAATTATTTTGAACAGATAGCTGGATCGCACCGGAGATGGCAGGAGGGAAGTGGGTGTATATTAACATTTGTATAGTCTGGGGGTAATACCGAATTTTTTCTTAAAGGTTTTTGGAAAAAATTAACAGGGCAAAGGAAACCGCATTACTAAATGAGAGGGCGACCAGCTGTTCTTGAGGGAGATATAGTGTTGGCAGCACCCGACGTGATAATTCTCGCTAGTCGTCGAATACCTTCTTTTAATCGATCCTCGCTGTGCGTCACAAAGCAGAGTCGGATCTGGCGACTTTCAGTATTGTTAAGATAGAACGCTTCGCCAGGTACAAAGGTGACGCCTGCAGCAGTGCAACGGCGAAGGAGTTCAGGCGGAGAGGCGGGGGGACGGATGTTGCACCAAAGATAAAACCCGCCCTCTGGCAGTTCAAAATCTAAATTGGTGCTACAGTATTGCCTGATAGCTCCCGCAAGTGTATCGCGACGTTTTTTATATTCTCCTCGGACAAACGATATATGATCTGCTAGGTGATTTTGTTCTAGGCAATTGTGAAGAATTATTTGGGAAAGATTATTGCTGTGGAGATCGACATATTGTTTTTCCTGAGCCAGTCGATTAATGACTTGAGGAGCGGCGTTTACCCAGCCGGTTCGCAGCCCGGGGAAAAGGATCTTGGAGAATGTCCCCAGATAAATTACTCCGCCATAGGTGTCAAGACTCTTGAGAGAAGGTGGGGGCTGTTGTCCGTAATATAGCTGACTATATGGGTCATCTTCCACAATGGCGAGGCGATAGCGCGCGGCAATACGGATTAACTCCTGACGATGGTGAAGAGGCATGACCTGCCCTGTGGGATTTTGGAAGGTAGGGATCGTATAGAAAAGCTTAGGGCGATAGCGTATTAGAAAGTCCTCAAGCACTCCTAAATCGAGAGAGCTAGCTTGGGGCAAGCATAAAATGCGGGCTCCGGCAGCTTCTAGCACCTGGATGGCCCCAAGATATGTAGGTGACTCCACGATAACATAATCTCTCGGCTCTATGAGGGATTTAACAATGAGATAGAGTCCTTGCTGTGAGCCGGACACAATAAGAATATTATCAGGGGTGGCGCGTATGCCTTGGGAGGTTTGCCAGGCTGCCAAGGAGCGTCTAAAGGGTGGGTATCCTTCAATCGGTATGTGGCCGTAGTCCACTGCCTCTAAGCCGGGATTGCCATTAATGAGGGCTTTTTCAATAATTTTAAGGTCATAAAGGGCTGGGTCTGGCATGCCTGCGGCAAAAGAAATAGTTTCATCAGCCGTTGGTGTAGCGACTAACGAGCGAAGTAAAGAAGATAATGGCGATTTGTAGTGGGGGCTAAACAACTGTCCCCATGGCATATCGTTGGTTTGTTGATCAGCGACGTTCGAATTTGCCACATAGGTTCCGCTACCGATCCGTGTTGATACTAACCCGCGTTCTTCCAGTAACCGATAGGCATTGATTATCGTTGTGCGACTTACCTCAAGCAAGCTGGCGAGTTCGCGTTCTGGCAATAACTTGGTGCCAACGGGAAGTGTGCACTCTTTAATTTTGGCTGCTAAGCTATTAGCGATTTGCAAATATATGGGTGCTGACGCTTCTGGGTCAATCCGAACCCCACTTAGCATTTTGGTAATATCCATTTATCTTATTCTCCTTGAAAAAGAGTAATTGGTATTCTTTTATTGATATATTGGATATTTACAATTGTATTCCTGCCGACTATGATAATTAAAACACTATAAATTATCAATAGTTTAAAGCAAGCTGGGCGGAGGGGACATCAATGAAAACAAAAGAATTCTTCAAAGGAATTAAAGACACCCTTCCCATCATGGTGGGGATGTTCCCGTTTGGGCTTGCTTATGGTATCGTTGCTCAATCCATCGGACTTACTCCAGGCGAGACGTTATTAATGTCGCTGTTGGTATTTGCTGGGGCAGCCCAGTTTATCAGCCTCCCCATGTTTGCGGAAGGAGCTGGGATGGCCATGATTGCTCTAACCGCTTTGCTGATAAATCTCCGTCATCTGTTAATGGGGATGTCTCTTGCCCCTTATATGACTGAATTATCATTGCCCCAGAAAGCTCTCCTCTCATTTGGTATGGCTGACGAGACTTATGCGGTAACGATTAGTCGTGCACAAGCAACTGGCTATAGTGCCGCTTTCCAACTAGGAAGTAACGTGACTGGCTATGTTACCTGGGCCGTATCAACCGCTGGAGGAATACTTCTTGGCAGTCGCATTAGTGACCCACTCTCTTGGGGACTGGATTTTGCCATGCCGGCAACATTTTTGGCTTTATTAATTCCGCGCCTTACTGACAAACTTAATGTATTGGTATGTTTGGTTGCCGCTGGGGTTAGCATAATGGCGGCGGTTACCATCCCTGGAAAATGGTATATCATTATTGCCTGCTTGGCCGCGGTTGTGGCTGGTGGAATTTTGGAGGGGGCTGAAAGTGATGAGAACTGAAGTTGTTATCACCATTGTTGCTATGGCTATTGCTACTTTCTTTACGCGGTTTGGTAGCTTTGCAATTTTTGGAAGTGCGGGCATCTCCCCACGTCTTAAACGATTTTTGAAGCATGTACCAACGGCGATACTTACTGCTTTAATTGCCCCAACACTTTTTGCGCCACAAGGTTACATTGAAATTTCAACAGGGAATAGCTATCTTATTGCCGGCACAATAGCAACGCTTTTAGCCTACTTTCGTCAACCGCCCCTGGTGACCATGGGAGGCGGTATGGTCGCTATGCTAGCAATACGCAGTTTTGGAATTTGATCTGTATGAACTTAAGAATTCGCCGATACCAATGATACGGCGAAAAATAGGTTTGCAAGGGGTTCTAAGAAGAGAACATGAAATGATGGTATTAATCCTGCGAATTTATATAAGTTCGCAGGATTTTATATTGGCTATTTTTACATAATGGCGAAAACACCATAAACCAACAAATGATTCATGAAGAATGGATGAAACATATAGCAAACTTGTCGCCAGATAATATGCCCAGGGGGTAATCGCATAAATTCACCTTTAAAAAATGGAGTAAGAGTAGTATGATGGACATGCCTATATTTTACCGTTAGTTTAGAGGGACTAATAAAAAATATAATTACCAAGGGAGAGAATCCAATTGAAAAAACTAGTAGTTCTTTGTCTACTGCTGATTTTCTGTTTAGCAATTCCAGTTTGTAGTGCAAATACTAGCTGGAACATTCTCCAGCCGTTTGGCTGGAATACAGATCCTGACGGACATACATGGTTTAATAACGGAGTTAATTTAATTATGCCTATTGGTACTCCTATTCCCGCACCACTATCGGGAACCGTTATCGCTATGGAAACAGATCCGGACGGTTATGGATACTATATTGTACTAGATCACGGCGGCGGTAAACAGACAATCTATGGTCACATTTTGCAAAGTAGCTTTAGCCTTCACAAGATTGGCGACGCATTTAATAAAGGAGATACGATTGCGTTTTCTGGAAACGAAGGGAATTCAAGCACGCCACACTTACATGTAGGTTATTCTGAAACCAATGATCCGTATAAGAACGGTTGTATTGACCCTATGCCGCTGTTGATTGATGCTGGCTGGGATATACAGAGCGAAAAAGAAAAAACTGCAGCTCCTTCAAACTAAAAAACAACGTAAATCTAGGGATAGCTACGTTTTCATCATTTTATTAGTCCTGGTTCGAACTTACACCCTGTATGATAAAAATAGGCCCATAGAGGAGAATCCTGCATTTTGTGGGAAAAACAAAAAATAGAAAATGGTTTTTGGCCCCTGTGTAGAATTAATCTATACAGGGGTTCTTTTACACTTAGGGGATGGGAATTCTCGTCAGGCGTGTAGATTTGGCAGGAGTTCTCTCTATTTGTAAGGAATGGAATAGTAATTTAGGTCAAACAGCCGGACGATTCTATTATTTCTTGCGGAAGGAATGGATTTGCCGATGACAAGTAAGTTTAAGAATAAAAAGATTACCTGGTTTTTAATCGTAACGGTGTTAGTAGCTTGGATGATAACGATACCGGATAGAGCGGCTGGAGAGACTGGGAATAGGTATCGCGGTCCGGAAGTACAATTCTTAGAAGAGAAATATTCGATTTGTTTTGGGAGTGTAATTAATAACGGTGAGTTTATTTCTGCATTGGCAAAAGTACTGAATTTAGACTATACTGAGCAGTCCAGCCGGATTGAAGGCATTACGCCAAACTCAAAGTATTTCAAAACGGCGAATGCTTTGTACAAAGACGGTGTGCTGACAGAGAGCAAGCTGGATGCTGATAGTCGCCTAACTAGTATTAATGCAGTGGCTTTGGCTGTACGGGCAGCTGGCTTAAAAGAAGTTGTTGATACTTATAACCGCCATAAGACTGATGTGGCGATTAGCAAACTGGGGTTGTCGGGTAGCAAGCTTCAGCCATCTTTGATGAACGAGTTAGCAGTTGCGATTGATAGCGAGTTGCTGCCACAGTCTTGTTACAAAAATATCCATCTAAATGAAGCGGTTACACCAGAATTAGCTGCTGTGCTGTTAACCAAGGTATTGGCTTTTCACGGTGAATATTTACCGGCAAACTATCTTGGGTATATCACAGATGAGGATATATACGGTAAAGTGTATACGACATGGAAAAATGCAAAGTTGATTAAGGATAGAAAATTGCTGGAGGTTGTAAACGAGGGAGTGACGCAAGGTCTGATAAATGGCTACAACCTTCGAGATAAGGATAATGTACACCGATTTGATGAGCGTCGTACTATCCGCTATGGTCATAGCAGTATTAAGCATGCGTTGCAGCTGATTGCGCTGTTAAAGAGTGAAGGATTAAATGCCAAAGTACAGTTCGAACCAAAAACTTCAGCCTACATCTATCTGAAAGAATGGGGCAAACCAAGCATTACGCCTGATTTTACAGTTGCAGAGTTTGCTAACGGCATTTACGTTGCTTATGCTAAAGAATATGATATCTCTTTTGAATTTCAAACGCTCGAACAGAAACAGGCTTTTCAAACCATTATTTTTAAGTATGCCAAGAAAGACCGTGAAAATCAGCAGGGCTTAATTTATGACGCATGGTGGCAGCCTCTGTATACATCAGTAACACCCATTAGCGGTTATCAAACGGTTACAGATCATGTTATTACTGACGGTCATTACGAAATCCATACATTTTCTCTGGAGGAAAATTCGTTTGCTGTACTATCAGGATTAATGGCTATTAGCCCTGATATGCAAGTTGCCCAACAAACAGTTTGGGTGGATAATCCTTTCTATCAATATTTACTGGGAGGGTATAGATAAACGGATTGATTTTGTCATCTTCTTTGGTGTCAGTGGAGACAGGGGATGGTGGTATTGTCTTTTTTGTGCCTTTTTAAAACGCAGATGACTCATTATGGTTTTGCAGGAAATTCATGGATTGCGTAGAAAATGAAAATGATTCTTTTTTTGCAAAGGGGGCTGGCTAGTGAAGCGCAAGAAACCCATCGGTATCATCTACGATGTAGATGATACACCGCCGTTTAAAGCATTAACGCTTTTGGTATTTCAACAAATTATCACACTCTCTGTTGATCTAATGTTCCCGGTGCTTATTGTTTCCGCAATTGGCGGTTCAACAGAACTGGCACAGAGCTTGGTGAGTCTGATGATGATCACTATGGGAGTTGGGACGATATTACAGTCATGCAATAAAGGCCCGGTGGGATCCGGGTATTTTTGTGCCCAGGAGACTAACGTCTTATTTTTTCCTGTTTCCGTTTTGGCAATTAAGACTGGCGGCCTCCACCTGATGCTGGGAATGACAGTCATGGCGGGAATAGCTCAAGTATTGTTTAGCAGAGTCGTACACAAACTGCGGGTACTGTTCCCGGTGGAAATAACGGGCTTAATTATTTTGATGCTATCAATTTCTCTCATCAAATACTCCTTTTTCAGCTTCGTCGGAGACGGAAAAGGTGCTGACGGGTTGGAAGCAATGATAGCGTTTGCCACCTTAGGAGTTATTATGTTTATGCATGTGTGGGGAAAAGAAAGTTTGCGGCAATATTCGGTGTTAGCCGGCATTACAGTGGGTTTTTTGCTCTCCTATTTTACTGGCGTTCTTACTGACGAACATTTACATAAAATAACGGCAGCGCCTACTATAGCTTTCCCCAGTATTAACCATGTTGGGTGGTCTTTGAACATAGACTTGGTATTACCGTTTTTACTTGTGGCATTTTGCTCCAGCATAAAAACGGTGGGTAACATAACTGCTTGTCAAAAAGTGAATGATGCGAATTGGACCAGACCAGACATGAATACAATCGGTGGCGGCTTACTTGCTGAAGGCCTCGGGACAATGATTAGCGGCTTATGTGGAACAATGGGGCAAACAACCAGTTCCAGCAGTATGGGGCTGTCCATCGCAACCGGAGCCCTCAGCCGCTATATTGGGTATTGTGTGGGCGCTGCATTCATAGTATTGGCCTTTTTTCCCAAAATTGCAGCCGTATTTACCATCATGCCAGAACCGGTCATAGGGGCGATCCTAATGATGTCAATAGTATTTGTAGTTCCGTCGGGAATGCAGATTTGTACTTCGCGTATGCTGGATGCACGAAAATTTTTCGTTTTGGGTTTGGCCTTCGTCACCGGTTTGGCTGTTGAGATGTTCCCCGGTTTTGAATCATCCTTACCTGTTTATATCCAGCCATTTTTCAAATCCTCGTTGGCTGCCTCGACTATAACGGCTATTTCTCTTAATTTGCTATTTCGTATCGGTGTTGCCAAACAGCAAGTGACTAAAATGACTCCTGGAGTTACTACTTCGGAAGAAATTGCCGATTTCATGGAAGCTAATGGGGCTGCATGGGGTGCGCGAAAAGAAATTATTAATCGTGCGTCGACAGCACTCAATGAGTTTATGGAATCTGCAGCTAATCTAGGTTTATCACAAGAAGCGGTCAAAGTAGCTGCCAGCTTCGATGAATTTAATTTGGATGTGGAGCTTTACTATAAGGGTACATTGATGCAATTTTCAGATACAAGACCAACACAAGATGAACTTTTACATGATGACACAGCATTTTTAAAATTGTCTGGTTTTCTAATTAATCAGCATGTTGACCGGCTTAAGTCTGGCAGCCATAATGATAATTGTCACATTAAATTCCACTTTGATCATTAGAATTACCGCCGACATTATTTAATTAGATAATGAACAGATTATGTGTTTTGTTAAAATCACCTTTTGGGGGTGATTTTTTTTAGTTAATTCTCATTTTCAAATAGGGAAAGTAGTTGCTACCGATTATTAATCGACAATTTATTATAAATGTTACGAGTTGGAATTTCACCGTATTTGCTGAAATATGAATCCTTTGGGTGTGCATCAATTGCCAATTTATTAAGCTTCTTGAGAGATATTTCATTCCGGAAGTCCGGCAAGCAATGAAGGAGATGTGTGCTTTTATCAAATTGCATATCGGCAGGTACCTTAGCAGATATCATCTAAAATTTATAAATGAATAGCTTTTGATATAACGGCACATATTATACAAAGGCTTCTAAAATCATTGATGGAGGTGGCTGTATATGGGAAAGGTTATGTCGGAAGAAACAAAATATAAATTAGCTCATGATCTTGGTTTTGGCGAGAAGGTCGAAGACCATGATTGGAGCGATGTTACCACAGGTGAAGTAGGTTCCATGGTACGTGAGGCCATTAAGCGAGGAGAACAGGCGATGGCCGAGGAAGCCAAGGCCAATGGCACAGTGCACCAAAACGCACAGTAAATAAGGATGTGAAGCCGAAAATTCTCAGACTTTCGGCTTCTTTTTTAGAAATAGAGCTTTAAAGCGGCGACAATCTAATAGGCTATTCACTTTTTTCATTGTCTTGATCTTCGGGGAATGGCTTGGTTGCTGCCGGTTGTAAATTCGAAGAATAGCTAGCTGATTTGATTGCGGAACGTGCGAAGATTTTCTCTTGCCACATTTGATAGCCATATGCTAAAACACCAACGAAAGTAACAATTAACGTGTTTTGTAAAGGAGTAATACCGACCTCGTGAAAAAGCCCTCTACTGCCAAGAAAATAGACATGAAATAAATATATGAATCCAAAGTTTAGTACTGTATCTATTATAATATATCGCCAAAATTGACCATATAAAAAATTGAACAACCACATAGTAATGACGATATTTAATCCCAAAATAATATATGAAGATGTTCTTAGTGGATAAGCAGCTTCTCCATAAATAAACCACCCCAGATTTTCTCCTAACTCTACTGCTAATACACTAGTAAGTGCGGAGAATAAAGCGACAGGCATCCACCTTTTGATATTTTCTTTCGGCATAAAGAATAAAGTTAACCAAGGTAAAATCAACATCGACCATAAAAGTACTTGATTTCTCATTATGTAGGCCCCCAGATTTGCAGTATAATATATTTATTATTTCTAGACATGAGCCCTTTTATTCCATTGGTAATATTTACCTGGATCTTGTTTGATAATATTAGCCGCGCAAGATGAACGCGCACTGTTGAGGCGGGAGAGAAGCTATTAGGCGTATCTCACAATTCAATATCTACCATACTTTCTGGTGCGGAGTTTATCTTGTCAACAAGGTTACTCCATTCGGCATGCGAAAGAAATGCTTGGCCAGGATCCACAACGTAAGCAGGTACCCGGAAATTAACTGTGTTTCCAAAGCTGGCCACAGATAGGACACCGCCATAGGCAGCAAGTGTAATGCGATCAAAATCAATGATAGGAAGAGCTTGGTCCAAGAAAAAATGTTTATTGATTAATGCTTTCATTGTATGACCTCCTTTACTTAGTCCACCGACCTTAGCGGGACAACTCGGATAACCGCATTTATCCCGGCAAGACTAACAGCGTAACGATTGCTTTGCGGTATGATATACGAACAATAAATCAACTAACATTATTCTAGTATTTGTTGATTGAGGAGATAAAAACCAGTACTTGAAATTTTTTAACAATCAAAACGTTGCTAACCTCCAGGGTTTACTTTTTGATGATAATATTAGATAATAAGGAATACTATAGGTATTACCAGTATAGGAGGCAGTAGAGACTCGCTAATTCCCAGCGCTGTATTCTTTGCTGTACAATGGATAGAAAAGTGGAAATGAAGGGCGTTGGTTGTGTGGAGTGTGGTTGTGTGCTTCAAGGTAAGAGAGTTTGTCTTAGGACAGTACGCGAATCTGATCTTGAGTTAATTTATAGATTAATGACTGATGTATCGCAAAAGGGTGAGTATTGGTTAATTGATATTCCGGCCGAACCGGCATTTCGACGGGGATTTGCCGATAGAGGTTTTTGGCATGAGCACTTTGGCCGATTGCTTATTACTGATCATCAGGATGAGGGTAGAGTTGTCGGCGAAATTATCTATTATCGCAATGCCGATTACCGGGCTGGTTATGAGGTTGGGTACCAGATTTTCCGGCGCGCTGACAGAGGTAAAGGCTACATGTCTGAGGCTTTGTCGTTGTTTTCTGCGTTTTTATTTGAGTCTAAACCCATTCCCCGGCTACAACTTACGGTAGTTGCTGGCAATGAGTCCAGTCGCAAGGTGGCCGAAAAATGTGGTTACCGTTATGAGGGGACATTGCGCAAGGCGGCTTTTCTCGCGGGTAAGTATGTTGATCTTGAACTCTTTGGGCTGCTTCCGGACGAATGTCCGCCGCTACGGTTATAAGGTGCGAATTGCCGTATGCTAAGGGTGCTGCGTCAGCTGTACTTGGCGAAGCTGGAATACTATGTGGCCGCTTTGTGAAATACTACCTGTAAAAAGGAGTGGTGTTCATGGATGCGAGTCGCGCCGAACAAATTATGAAATCGGCAGATATCATTGGTGTGATGTACCGTAATAATTATGTCTGGATTGAGGATGTCGATAAAGGCCGGAATACGGCGCATGTAACCTATCTGGAAGAGCATAATACTATACATGTTGGGATTGACCAGCTTGAGGAAACAGGACCGATAAAACAATTGCACTAAATGAAGCTGTAGCAGGAGAAATTTGCTAATGAGCAGGAATTGGGCTCTATTTGTAGTATTCTAAGTAATAAGATAAGACTTGGCTTGTGCCAAGTCCTTTAGGACGCCAGCAGAAGCCGCCTGTGCCCTTTAGGGGTATAGTCGTTCAATCCAGGGAAAATTATACTTTCCATCTGGACAAGCTAAACCGCCATACGCTGGCGGTTTTATTTGTACTTCTTTATAGGCAGGTGATAACATTGCTTGATAAACAGTTAGTCCAAGAAGCGGTAAAGCAGCGCTGGCTGCTAGCTGTTGTTACTATTCTCGGCGCCGGCGGTGGGGTACTGGCGGTTAGCCAGGCCTATTATCTTACGCAGGTCATTGATCAGATATTTTTAGGTAAACAAGAGTTAGGCGTTGTTGCACCTGTTTTATGGTTGCTGGCAGGATTGGCGCTACTGCGCGCAATTATTATGTATGGCGAAGGGGTATTATCTTTTACGCTGGCAGCAGAGATAAAAACAGCTCTCAGGCAGCGGCTGGTCAGTCATGTACTGGCGTTGGGGCCAGTGACAATGGCGCAGCAGCCTGCAGGCGAATTGATCAATATTATCAGTGAGGGTGTAGAAAACCTTGACGCGTATTTTTCTAAATATTTGCCACAGCTGTCAAAGGCTGTTATTATTCCCGTATTTATTCTGATGGTGGTGGGGCCGCTCGATAGTACTACAGCTGTTATTATGGTTGTGACTGCGCCCTTAATTCCAGTTTTCATGATTCTGATTGGCAAGCTGGCAGAGAAACGGAACCTCAGGCAATGGGAGACACTCAATAATTTGAGTGCACATTTTTTAGACGTCCTGGCAGGATTAACTACGCTAAAGCTGTTTGGCCGGAGCCGGGAACAGATAGCAATCATTACTCGGGTCAGTAATGAATTTCGTGATACTACCATGGAAGTGCTCAAGGTAGCTTTTTTGTCAGCCTTGTCCCTGGAATTATTAGCTACCATCAGCACCGCTTTGGTAGCGGTGACTGTTGGTCTCCGGCTCTTATATGGGGAGGTTACCTTTGCGCAAGCTTTGTTTGTGCTACTATTAGCGCCTGAATATTATCTGCCGCTGCGCATGCTAGGCAGTCAGTTTCACGCTGGTATGGACGGAAAATCAGCAGCGGTTGACATTTTCGAGTTACTGGCACTACAAGGGCCGGTAATGACAAGTGGCGCAGCGCCTTTGGCGCGGCAACAACAGATTGGACTGGAATTCAGGGAGGTTTATGCTGATTATCAACAAGGGGCGCGGCCTGCTTTGGCGGGGGTATCTTTTACGCTAGAAGCCGGTCAGCACTTGGCTGTTGTGGGACCAAGCGGGGCGGGTAAAAGTACGCTGGCCTCCTTGCTGCTAAATTTCCTGGCGCCAACAGCAGGGGAAATTTTGGTGAATGGCCTGGTGCTGCGTACGTTATGTGCTAGTGACTGGTTGCAGCAGGTGGCCTTTGTCCCTCAGCGACCGCATTTATTTCAAGGTTCGGTAGCTGACAATATTCGGTTGGCACGACCGGACGCCTCGCTTGCTGAGGTAGTAGCAGCCACCAAGGCGGCAGGGGCGCATGACTTTATTATGCGGTTGCCCAGTGGCTATGATACACCAGTGGGCGAAGGCGGCCGGGGAATCAGCGGTGGTGAGCGCCAACGTATGGCGATTGCCAGGGCTTTTTTGCAGAATGCGCCGCTGGTTATCTTAGATGAAGCGGCCAAAGGTCTTGATGTCAAATCCCAGGTCGCTTTGGATACGGCGCTCTCCAGACTGCTTGCTGGGCGGACCGCGATTATTATTGCGCACCGTATAACCACTGTGCGTCAGGCAGACAAAATCATGGTATTGAATGCCGGACAGATTGCCGAGGCTGGTACGCATGCAGAGTTGCTGGCGAAAAACGGAATATACAGTCGGTTGGTGGCAGCTTCTCAAGCCAGGGAGGTGGCCCATGATTAAGCTGCTGGCAGGCAAGCGAGCGACTATCATCATGGCTGCTGCAGCCTGTATCCTTGGTAGTTTTGCGATTTATGCCAATGTTGGATTGTTAGCGGCTTCGGCTTGGCTAATCTCAACTGCTGCGTTGCATCCGTCAGTAACTGAATTAGCGGTAGCTATCGTAGGGGTGCGGTTCTTTGGATTGGCGCGGGCTATTTGCCGCTATGGGGAACGGTATGTAAGCCATGAGGTTACCTTCCGCTTATTGGCTGAAATCAGGATCTGGTTGTATAGCCGGATTGAGCCGCTGGCACCAGGTGGGTTGGCTCGATTTGCCACAGGCGATATTTTTAGCCGCCTGGTAGCCGATGTGGAGACCTTGAAGTTCTTTTATTTGCGTGGCGTGTTTCCGGTAGTGATCGCCGTATTGGTGGTTATAGCGACAATGGTGTTAGTAGCATGGCTGGCACCCTGGCTGGCGTGGCCGGTGCTTGGTTTGATTGTTCTCACAGGGTGCATTTTGCCTATACTTCTTCATTGGCTGGGGTACAAGGCCGGCCAAGTAGTTGTTGCCGCCAGAGCTGGCTTTAACGAGGTATTAGCTGACAGTATTGACGGCCTTACTGAATTGGCAGCTATGGGGCAGGCCAAAGCACAGGCGGACAAGGTTGCTGCGGCAGCCGCAAGTTTGCGGGCTGGTCAAAAAAAGGCCAATGCTACGACGGCATTGGCTGAGGCTATGGGTGGATTGGGAGTAAATCTAACTGTCCTTATTGTTATTATGCTGGCTGGGCCATTGGTCGGAGCCGGGCAACTTGATGGCGTTTATCTGGCTGTCGTGGCGCTGGCAGTGCAAGCCAGCTTTGAGGCTATTTTGCCATTACCTGCAGTAGTCTATTATTTGCAGGAAAGTGCGGCAGCTGTGGCGCGCCTGCAGGATATTACCTATAAAGGGGCATCTGCTCTTGCTAGAGGAGCCTGTATTGTCCCGCGCGGGCCGCTGACGCTGGCGGCAGATAAGCTGTCATTTTCTTATCAGCCGGAGCAGCCGCCGGTGCTGTCAGACATATCCTTTAGCCTGCCGCCAGGCAAACGGCTGGCGGTGGTAGGCGCAAGTGGGGCCGGGAAAAGTACGTTGGCCGGGCTTATTTTGCGGTTTTTGGATTATAATCAGGGAACGCTCTTACTAAATGGTTCTGATATTAGGGAATATGATCCTGAGGCGGTTCGCCGGCTGGTTAGCGTAGTGAGTCAGGACACCTATTTATTTAATGCGACCATAAGGGATAATATTCTTTTGGCTAACCCGGAGGCCACACCAGCTGAGTTTGCGGCCGCCATTGAAAGGGCTCTGCTCAGCGACTTTATCGCCCGGTTACCTCACGGTCTGGATACCCGGACAGGGCAAAACGGACTAGCTCTATCCGGTGGCGAGCGCCAGCGGATTGCCCTAGCCCGGGCGTTACTCAAGGCTGCGCCAATATGGCTTTTAGATGAGCCAACCGTCGGGCTTGATGCTGAAGCCGAGCAGATGGTGATGCAGCATATTTTGCAGGCAGCAGGCAGCCGTTCGGTGTTTCTGATAACGCACAGGCTGATCGGGTTAGAGGTCATGGATGAGATCCTTGTGCTTGACAATGGCAAAATCGTTGAACAGGGAACCCGGCAGCAGTTGCTGGCTGGGAGAGGCTTATTTTATCAGATGTGGACCCTACAACAAGATACACTAAATAGTGCTTGAGGTAGCTTCCCTATTATGGTAAGGTATACAGTGGAGGCGATACTATGACAGAGCCGACCTACTCGGTGGAAAAAGAGTGTCCAGTGTGTCAACAGAAATTTAACGTTACCCGCACACGCGGCAGACAGATCTTAGTGAAACAGGACAGTGATTTTTGTTCGTACTTTCAAGATATAAATCCATACTATTATACGATTTGGGTGTGTCCTCATTGCGGTTATGCGGCAACTGACATTTATTTTGCAGAGTTATCAGTGGCCGCTAAAGATAAGATTGCCAAATTTCTGGCAAACAGAGCAGTAAATGTAAATTACAGTGGCAACCGTACCCGTGAGCAGGCTATATCGACGTATAAATTAGCTATTTTCTTTGCTGAACTTATCGCGGCTCCGGCCAGCAAACTGGCAGATTTGTATCTTAAGCTCAGTTGGTTGTATCGGGAGGGGGAAAACGGAGCAGACGAAAAATCCGCCCTCGCGATTGCCTGTGAACAGTATGAACAGGCGTTATTTCGAGAACGGTTGCCTATCGGTACATTGAGTGAAGCGGCAGTCAGCTATTTAATTGGTGAGTTGGCACGGCGGACTGATCAAACAGAAAAAGCTTTATTATATTTGGGTAAGGTTGTCGGCAATCCGGCAGCCAAGCTGGAACCTAGGGTATTTAAAATGGCAAGAGCTGCCTGGCATGAGGCCAAAGCCGCCCGGGATGGGGAAAAGGTACCGGCAGAAGCGGTGGCTGATTAACGCCATAGCCTAGACACAATACAGATAAAAGCGCTGACGGTAATGACCGCCAGCGCTTTTTTTAATAGCTATTCCTTAATTTCTCACTCAGTTTTATAGGCGGCAACAATTTCACCAAAATACAGGGTGTGGTAGTCGCCATCGGCATAGCAGGTGCTCTGGGTGCTTGAATCCAGGTTTGCTGGTGTCATGGTCTCTTTAAACAGTACTTTGCATTCCAGTTGCAGGCCGGGAGCGGCAATAACCGGGGTAGATATGGACTGGCCGGCAGCAAGGGTAAGCTTGGCAGCGGCAATTTTGTCCAGGTCACGGCCTGATTTGGAGCCGCACAGTGCTAGTGCTTCTTTCATCTCTGCAAGTGGCAGGGTAATAGTGAACTCGTTGCTTTGTTCGACAAGCTCTTTAGTATAACGTGATTGCCGTACCATAGCGGTAAATACCGGTTTACGCCACATAATGCCGACACTGCCCCAGCCAATTGTCATAGTGTTGGTTTTACCGCCATAGGCAGTTGTCATAAAGGCATTTTGGGGCATAAGTTTAGCGGCCTCTGCGGAAAATTGTTCATAGGTAAGTTGGTTTGTCATAATTGGTCCCCCCTGTTGATATACATATATGTTTATATAATGAGTCTTATCTTACATAAGGAATTGATAGTGGTCCTTGTGGCAGTACGGCCACACTGGCTCCAGGTTTATTTGATAATAGTTGGGTTATGGCACCGCAAGGGTTAGCAACCGGAATAAGCTTGGCGGCTTTTACGATTTGTTCATCAAGCGTGGAGTATAGATAACAATCGGCTTTCTGCTGAATCATAGCCTGCGCCTGAACCTGCCACTGGTCAAATACTCTAAACTCAGGTGTGTTAATCATAGCTAAAAGTTCCTGTGGCGTTGCTTTCATTGTAAGAATTTTACCATAGTTGCCATGAGCAGGTACACCGTCTGAGCATTCAGAGCAAGTTAAGATAGCACCACCTTGTTTAACGATTTGAGCGGCAGCGCTCATGCCCTTAACGGTCTGATAAAGGTTTTGGTCAAGCGGATAGCCAGAGTTGGTGGTAATCACAATGTCAAAAGGCTGGTCAACAGGAATCATGGCATGGTCTTTGACAAAAGCGCAGCCGGCACGATGAGCGCTAAGCAGTTCGCCTGCGAATACGCCAGTGATTTCTTTTTGACCATTAAGAGTGACATTAAGCATAAAGTCTGGTTTGGCCATCAAGCAGTTTTGGGTAGCCGCATCCTGGACAATATTACCATCAATGATTCCCCAGGTGCTGTTGCTGTGCCCAATCATTTGTGCGTTGTGAAAGTCCTGAATGGTAGATATACCGGCAATGCCGGGGCAGATACCTTTGGGGCCACCGGAGAAACCAGCAAAAAAATGGGGCTCAATAAAACCTGTGACGATTTTAAAAGTACAGTTAACATAGGTTTTATTAAGATAGACATCAGAACCATAGCTATTTTTTCCCACCAGCACGAGTTCGTCAGGGTCAAAGGCATTGTGGTTAATAACACGGACAGTATCGACGACTTCCTGGCCAAGCATTTGAACAAGCTCCTGGTTGGTATTGGCACGATGACTGCCTAAGCCGTTAATAATGACAAAGTTTTCTTTGGGAACATGAACTAGTTCTTCCAAAAGCCAAGGCACAAGTTTGTGATTGGGTGTGGGGCGGGTCAGGTCTGAGATGACAATGGCGATAGTATCAGATGCTGTAACTATGTCTTTGAGGGGTGGTGTTCCAAGTGGTTGGCGTAAGGCTTGTTGTACAGCTGCCTTGTCAGCGTTCAGGCCGTCCAGATGCCGGGATTCAATAATTACTGCCCGATCAGGCACCATGATAGAGAGATTGCCTTTCCCATAAGCCAGAGATACGTGTTTCATACTGATACCTGCCTTTCGTGAGTTTGTAGGTATATATACATTTTATCCTGAATTTATTGGAACCTCAATAGTTTTGCCAATATTGACCTAAAAGAATCTAGCTATGAAGATAATAAGTTGTATATAGGAAGGTAAAATTGCATTACAATCTCATGATTAAGAAGCGATTTTCCCGCGTATCCTATAGCGGTACGTGGGTTTTGCTTTTATAAAAAATTTGCTTGCACTTTGGGTCAATTATGTTACAATCATATAGTACTTTTCAAAAAAAATAGCAGGTAAAAAGGAGCGATGATAAGTGAAATATTTTAGGTTATCCCAGGACGCTGTCAAGGCACTGGCTGATACCTACAGCACTCCCTTGTTGGTGCTGTCTTTAGAACAAATTGAATTAAATTACAAGCTACTGGCTGAAAATATGCCAGATGTTAAAATATATTACGCCGTCAAGGCCAATCCGGATGAACGAATTATCCGGAAGCTTGACACGCTTGGTGGTTATTTCGACGTCGCGTCTGACGGGGAGATGCGTATGTTGAATCAGTTAGGTATTGACTCTGACCGCATGGTGTATGCTAATCCGGTGAAAACAAACAGCGGCTTAAAAGTAGCGCATGATGTTGGGGTGCATAAATTTACTTTTGACAGTGAAAGCGAAATTGAAAAAATAGCAACAGCTATTCCCGGTGGCACTGCTTTGCTGCGCATCCGGGTGGACAACCCGCATGCATTGGTTGATCTTAATAAAAAATTTGGTGTTCATCCGGATGAGGCGCTGGCGCTTTTGACCAAAGCGAGGGTGGCCGGACTTGATGTGGCTGGGTTGTGCTTCCATGTGGGCAGCCAGTCAACAAGTAGTGAAGCCTACCTTGCTGCGCTCAAAAGTTGCCGTAAACTTTTTGATGCGGCTAAAGGGTTAGGCATGCACCTTCATATTCTTGACATCGGTGGTGGTTTTCCTATTCCTACATTGACCGAAGAGCCTGATGTGGCGCAAATGGCAGCCGCTATTTATAAAGTTATTAGACAATATTTCCCTGATACTGAGATTTGGGCGGAGCCAGGGCGGTATATCTGTGGTACGGCGGTTAATCTGATTACCCAGGTTATCGGCACCAAAGTGCGCAATAACCAGCAATGGTACTTTCTGGATGATGGATTGTATGGGACTTTTTCAGGCGTTATCTTTGATCACTGGGATTTTGAACTGGAGACCTTTAAGACTGGTAAAATGATTCCGGCCACCTTTGCTGGTCCAAGCTGTGATTCGCTGGACATTATGTTTCGGGATAAACATACTGTGCCGATGGAGATTGGCGACTTGATTCTGGTACCTAACTGCGGGGCTTATACGTCGGCTTCGGCAACAGTATTCAATGGCTTTGCCAAAACGCAAATTGTTGTGTGGGAAGAAGTATATAAAGCAATTCAGGCCAAGCTTGAGTTAGCTACTGCGGGGTAATGAAATAGCTTTTCTTAAAAGGAAAAACCCTTCCGTGTGAAGGGTTTTTGTTTGCCTATTATATAACAAAGGTAAGGAGCCGCCTGTAAGAAAAGCGGCTCCTTGGTAGGTGATTACGTGTTTTGGGGGTCAATAATGGCAATGTCGCCCTCTTCACCTGTACGAATTCGAACTGCATTGGTAACCGGGTATACAAAAATCTTACCATCGCCCATTTTTCCGGTTCGGCAGGTTATTTTTGCCGCTTCGATAACGCGCTCTACCGGAACTTCGCAGACCACGATTTCAACTTTTACTTTTGGCAACAAATTGACAGAGTATTCTTGACCACGGTAAAATTCTTTGTGTCCTTTGCTGAGGCCGCAGCCATATACTTGCGTGACAGTCATGCCGGTTACATTAATTTTATTCATGGCTTCTTTCAACGCCTCTAATTTTTCCGGCCGGGTAATAATATCAATTTTGGTTATTGGGTTCATGTTTTTCCCTCCAATTACACTGGACGTGAAGTTATGCCAGTGTGGTTTCTTTAACAGTTACTTGATTACTAGAGATACTGGTTACTGGGATATTGAGCGGAGAACCTGTCATGAGATCTTGATAGGCATAGCCGCGTTCGCCGTGCTCGGTAATATCCATTCCTTGAATTTGTTGTTCATCGTCGGCTTTGATTTGCATGAATAAGCCGATAGCTTTGACAATAAGGAAGGTCATGACGGCGGCAAATATCCAGCTTGTACCGACGCCAGCAAGTTGTTTTAAAACCTGGTCGGCATTTCCATAGAATAAGCCATCGGCTCCCGCGGGATTGACTGCAGTGGAGGCAAAGAAGCCGGTAGCAATAGCGCCAAAGGTGCCACCTACACCATGAACTCCAAACGCATCTAAAGAATCATCATAACCCAACTTGTTTTTGGCTATGGCCACAGCAAAGAAGCAAATTACACCACCGCTGAGCCCCATAATAATGGCGGACGGTACAGTAACAAAGCCGGCTGCTGGAGTGATAGCTACAAGACCGGCGATACAACCGGAAGCTGCGCCAAGCAGGGTAGGTTTGCCATTATAAAGCCACTCAGCGACTACCCAGGATACTGTGGCTGCAGAGGCAGCGACGTGAGTTGTAACGAAAGCAACAGTTGCCAGTCCGTTAGCGCCAAGAGCACTGCCGGCATTAAATCCAAACCAGCCAAACCACAACAGGGCGGCTCCTAAAACGGTCATAGGTAGATGATGGGGAGCCATTACTTCGCTGCCATAGCCCTTGCGTTTACCAACCATCAAGGCAAACACCAGGCCAGATACACCTGAGATGATGTGTACTACAGTACCGCCGGCGAAGTCAAGTACGCCATATTCGCGCAACCAGCCACCGACACCCCAAACCCAGTGAGCAACAGGATCATAGACAAGCGTAGCCCAAAGTAATACAAAGACCACGAACGCGGGAAATTTAACCCGTCCGGCAACAGAACCGGAAATAATTGCCGGAGTAATGATAGCAAATACGCCTTGGAACATCATGAAAGCCAGTTGGGGGATAGTAGCAGCGTAATCGGGGTTAGGATCGGTGCCGACACCACTTAATCCAATCCAGTCAAGACTACCTAGTAGGTGATTGATGTCCGGGCCAAAGGCGAGTGAATAGCCCCAGAGGACCCACTGAACTGAAATTACGCCAAGACAAATAAAACTTTGCATTATAATACTCAATACATTCTTAGTCCGGACCATTCCTCCATAGAAGAGTGCTAAGGCTGGAGTCATTAACATTACAAGTGCTGCACTGATTAGTACAAAGGTTGTATCACCGGTATCGATTTTTGGTGGCTCAACCGGCGCTGCAGAGGCATCGCCTTCGGCAGCCAAAACAATAGTAGTTAGGAATAAAGTTAAAATCAAGAATATACCCAATATAGTAGATAGCTTTTTCATACACTAGTCACCTTCCTTATCTGATGAATTTCAAAGTTGCTGCATAATATTGCTGTTTGGGCTAAATCAACAATCGTTGAAGGAAGCAAAGAATATCTTTCATGATGAAACACCTCCCGATAGTAAGCGTTTGAAAATGAAATGTCCTGGAGGCTGGCCTCCAGGACATCATTGTCCCTAAAAGGATATAAAAAGGCGCTTATATCAGTCCTGAGATATAGAGGACCAAATATAAGCGTCTTTGCTTAGTGGTAAATCATTTGTGGTTTATCACCATAACGGTAATTACTTATTTGATGTATGTTATGGCGTGAATTATAGCACCTTTAATTTTCAAATGCAATAGGTTTTTTATAATTTTTTTATTTAGAACATTTAGAATATTGATTCTTGAAGAGGTTGCAGTAATTTTGGTTTTTATTGAATAAAGCAGTGACGTTAAAGATTATAAGTGATTAAGGTTGATTAATAGTACTGGATCAGTAGATGTTTAGTAGAATGTGTAATCTATAAAAAGACAATTAGCTAACCTATGAAATAAATTGCTTAAAGGGGTATTGTATTTCAAAAATCGGTGTGCTATAATCAGTTCCATAAAACACGTCAAAACACAAATAAATAATTACCGTTATGCTGAGTGCGAGAATTATCTATTTATAATTGGAAATAGTCGGTTGATGTGATGCTTGATAACGAAGAAAATAGTAGATTGATGTCTTAAGGTTAAGCGAAGAAGCTTATTTGAGTTCTATTTTTAGATAGAACTTGGATAAGCTTCTTTTTTATCCAGCTGGAAAGTATAACTTTCCCTGGATTGAACGACTAAGGCTTAAGCCGGCGTCCTAAAGGACTTGGCACAAGCCAAGTCTTATCTTATTAAATCACCAGTTAGGTAGTAAGTGCGCGCTTTACAATCTGACAAGAAGTGATGGATGGTTAAAGTAATGAAATAAGAGGGTGAAACCAATGGAAGAAAAGCAAAGGATATTAGGAAAGCTGAAAACAGCGGTAGAAGAAATGGAAACAGAAATGGCGGAAGCAGCAGCAAAAGAAGCGCTAGCCGCAGGGATTGATCCCATAGAAGCTATCAACGATGGACTAGCAGCTGGGATGCAGACCATGAGTGACCTGTTCGATGAAGGGGAAGCATTTGTCCCCCAACTAGTAGTAGCCGCGGATGCTTTTGAAGCAGCGGTTGCCATCCTGACAAGCACAATGTCAGAGGAAGATAAAGCAAAGTCATCCAAGGGGAAGGTACTGTTGCATACGGTACAGGGAGACATTCATGATATTGGCAAAAATATCGTTAAGACCATGATGTCAGCCAGTGGTTTTGAAGTCATCGACCTTGGGCGAGATGTGGCAGTAGAAGAAGTAGTAGCTAAAGCCAAAGAATACAAAGTAGACATCATCGCCGGTGCCGCGCTAATGACCACGACAATGCCAGCCCAACGCGACATCGTCAGCCTGCTTAAAGAAGAAGGAATACGGGACCAGTTCAAATGCATGTTTGGCGGGGCGCCGGTATCAGCTGAATGGGTGGCAAAAATTGGCGGCGATGCTTACGCCGAGACCGCTTCAGAAGCGGTAGAGAAAGCAAAAATCTTAGTAACAGAATTACGGGGGTGAAGTAAATGGCAATTGCAAAAGCATTAACCGTATTTGATATCTATGAACGGGCGAAAGTCGGTCCGAAAGTCGAAGAAAAAGAATGGGATTTTAAAACCATACCGCAAACGGCAAGCAGACTAAAGAAAAAATACAACATTAAGATGGACAAAAAACAGATCATACCAACCGACAAAGAACTCATCAATAACCTGTTCAAAGCAGGCCTGGAAATGTTGGTAGAATGCGGCGTTTATTGTATTGATACCAATAAAATAATCAGATACACCGAAGAAGAAGTATGGGCCTCGATCAAGGCGGCACCTAAACGTGTCACCTACGGCGAAGGCAAACAAGCCCGAGAACTCTCTTGCCGCAGCTATACAGACAAGAGACCACCGCTGATCCAAGGCGGCCCAACCGGAGCGCCCTGTTCCGAAGAACACTTCTTGGCTATCCATCAATCCTATGCCCAGGAACCATTAGTAGACACCATAGTTGACGGAGTTCTGCAAACCATAAAAGGGCATGACCCTGTGCCGCAAAGCCCATGGGAAATAGCGGCTGTACAATCAGAAGCCATAATGGTGCGAGCGGCTCAGGACAGAGCCGGCCGAACCGGTATGGGGCTCTAGGGGAATGAAACATCACTTTCACCCGCAGGAGTAATAGCAGCAGATTTTCCTGGGGGAATGAGGCCATCTGACAGCCATGAAGTATCCCAGCTAAATGAGCTGAAAATTGATGTAGGTGCATTAGTTTTTACCGCTCATTATGTACTAGCCGGTAATATTATCATGTGTTAGCAGATGCCTATTTACGGAGGCTATGCCGGTGGCTTGGAAGAAACCACGATAGTGGATGTAGCAACCACCATTAACTCCTTCGTAATGACGCAAGCAACCTGGCATTTGGATGGTCCGGTTCATGTGCGTTGGGGCATAACTACAGCCAGAGAGGCTCTAGCAGTAGCAGGCCACGCCGCCATGGCAATCGAAGCCAACACCAATTTAATGCTGGGTAACCAATATTATACAGTGGCAGGCCCATGTACCGTAATGTGTCTGCTGGAAACAGCAGCGCAAGCGATGACAGACACGGCAAGCGGCCGGGAAATACTATCAGGAGTAGCAGCCAGCAAAGGGGTAACCACCAACTACACGACAGGAATGGAAGCCAGAATGATGGCCGAAGTTGCGCATGCGGTAGCAGGAATGGAGACCGAAAAAGTAAATGAAATGCTGGACAAACTGGTTGCGATGTATGAAAAAGAGTATAAGACAGCACCGAAGGGCAAATCATTTGAAGAATGCTATGATGTAGCCAAATTGGTGCCAACACAGGAATATCTGGATGTATATGAGGAAGCCGTTAAGGTCTTGAGTGATTTGGGTCTGGACTATTGGACAAAAAAGTAATGGGATAGAGCACTAGAGAGGAATTCCGTGCTCTTTGAGCCTGGAATTCCTCTCTGATTTTATCAGCAGTAAACCATTCTGGGTTGAAAATAGTATTGATTATATGGAGGGTGGATCGAAGAGATCGCGCGGACTCTAAATTCGTGTAGCCGGGTGCGACTCCCGGACTCTCCGCCAATTATTTTTAAAATATTTCACAGCAAGAAAATGCAGGCGCAGATAGGCGGTGTATTATAGCACTTCATCTGCCTGCAAAATAACACATTGTATATATGGAGAGAAAAGCTATGCAATATAATGTGATTTTTCAACCGGCAGGCTGGCGTGGAACTGCTATAGCAGGCAAGAGTTTACTTGAGATATCCAGGGAAGTCGGCGTTGATATTGAAGCACCTTGTGGTGAAACAGGTATGTGCGGCAAATGCAAGATCAGAGTTGAAGCGGGTTTCTTCGAAAGCTTAGGGATAACTTCGCGACTAACCAATTTATCACCAATAACCGAAAAAGAGAGAAAGCTATTAAGTCAGGAAGAATTGGCTGATCAGTATCGCTTGGCCTGTTGTTCCAGAATACAGGGAGATATCTTAATCTATGTTCCAGAACAGAGTAGAGCTGCTGAACAAGTTATTTTGGAAAGTGGCCGAGAAAAGGCCTTTGTTTTAAAACCGGCAATAGCCCAATATAGTGTAAAACTGAATAAGCCTACTTTAGAGGATTATCGAGATGATTTTAGCCGTATCAAAGACGCCTTGGGCAGTGGGTTTATTCAGTTTGACAAAAACGTAGATATAGATTACAGTCTCTTGACGCAGCTTCCCGACATCTTACGTCAAAATCGCTGGCAGGTCAATGTCGTGGTTTGGAATGATTCGGAAATTATTGCTGTGCAGGCGCAAGGAGAGGAAGGTTTGTATGGTATTGCCATTGATATTGGAACTACAACTATTGCTGCATCCCTATGCGACCTTACTACAGGCTCAATTATAGCCCGGGAATCTTTAATTAATAGTCAGGTGCGGTATGGCGATGACGTAATATCCCGCATAACTTATTGCATGATGAATGATGACGGTCTGTCAACACTGAACAAAATCATTATTGAGGACATAAATACACTTGTTCGAAGGCTGACAAAGACAGTAGGAATTGAACCGAAAATGGTTTTGGAAATGGTGCTTGTATTCAATACAGTAATGCACCACCTTGTTTTGAATATAAATCCCCAATATATAGGCAGTGTTCCGTTTGCATCAGCTATTCGCAGATCTTTTAATGTTAAGGCCAAAGAGCTTGGTATAGAAATTGCTAAAAGCGGTTATGTTCATTGTTTGCCGATTGAAGCGGGGTTTGTGGGGGCTGATAATGTAGCTGTACTTATTGCTGAAGAACCATACAAACAAGACAAAATGATGCTGGTCATTGACATTGGAACAAATGGGGAAATTAACTTTGGCAATAAAGAAGGTATGCTGTCAGCGTCATGCGCCACCGGCCCGGCGCTGGAAGGGGCACAAATAAAATTTGGTATGCGGGCCGCGCCGGGTGCCATAGAAAGGGTAGTGATAAACGGCTTTACTAAGGAAGCTGAGGTGAATACTATTGGTGAAAGTATATGTGGCAGCTTATCCTCCCAAGTTGCTGCGAAAGGTATCTGCGGATCTGGGATTATTGATGCTGTTGCTGAATTGTTTAAAGCAGGTATTATTCGTTCTGATGGTACTTTTAACAAAAAAATTGAATCGCCTAGAGTGCGTCAGGGTGTAGATGGAAAGTTTGAATATGTGTTGGTTTGGGCCCAGGATACAGCGATTGGCCAAGATATTACGATAACGCAAAAAGACGTGCGTGCTGTCCAACTTGCTAAGGCCGCGCTGTATGCTGGGGCAAAAATTCTTATGAATAAAAAGGGCGTAGACAAAGTAGACGAAGTTATCCTGGCCGGAGCTTTTGGTAATTACATTAATAAAGAGAATGCACTGGTTATCGGAATGTTTCCTGATTGTGATTTAGAGAATGTGACTGCTGTTGGTAATGCGGCCGGTGAAGGGGCCAAGTTGGCATTAATGAATGTGGATAAACGTGCGGAGGCCGAGCATGTAGCCGGTTTTATACAGTTTGTTGAGACAGCAACAGAGAGTGAATTTCAAACTAATTTCTATGATGCAATGTTTTTCCCGCATGCTAAAGATACTTTTCCACATATTCAACAGATACTTAATACAATTCCGATCTAGCCAAATAAGCAAGGGGAGGGTGGCCGCGATGGATTATCCAGTTGATTTTATATGCAAAGGTGAGATTCCGGAAGAAATACCCCTGTCTTTTGTACGTTCGGTCGGTAAAAATTTTTATGATGCCTATACCGATAGAAATACTATAGCGGCTGTTGCTAAACAAAAAATGGCAATGCATAAGGACTGTATGTGCAAAGTTCCTTTTTGTGTAACGGTAGAAGCGGAAGCGTTAGGGGCCATCGTAACTATTCCGGATGATAAAATAGGGCCTAGATTTGGCGGGTATAAGTTTACTAGTATTGAGCAGTTGAAACAAATTGGGAAAATCGATTTTCGTCGCGGCAGAATTAGTGAGGTCTTGCATGGGGTTGCACTATTAAAGAAAAGCGGGAATACTGTTGTTCTAAATGTTGAGGGTCCATTTACTATATTGGGGATGCTTATTGATCAAATGGCGATATATAAAGGTTTGAGTAAGCATGGTGAATTAATCGAACAGACCTTGCAAGTTATTGAGGACAACGTTGTTAACTATATCTTGGCTGGTATCGAAAAGGGGGCCAAAATCATATCCTATGCCGACCCCTCCGGAGTGCTGGAGATAGTCGGGCCCCGGATGTATGCACAATTAAGCGGCAACAATTCCTGTAGCATACTAAGACGAATAGAAAAACATCTAAACGGTGTGATCATTCATTTATGCGGCCGGACGTCCAGCTCGCTTGCCAAAACCGGATTTTGCAGGGTAAAGCCTGTTGTGGTCGAGCGTGGCCTGACCTATGGGGAAATGATCTGTTGGTTATTAACAGAAAACAAGATAAAAATGTTAGGACATAATTGTTTAAAAAGCACGCCTGTATCTATGCAAAATCCGGTTGTTTGGCAGCTTGAACTTATATAAGCAACGTGAGGGGCTGGTAATATGTCTTTTCCCTGGACAGATGTACAAAAGAAAAGATTGAGTGAGTTGAATTCCGATGCAGTTTATGCTGAACCATATTTTTCTACAGAAAAAGTAAGAGACGATGCCTTCAAAAAAGAAGAGGTTTGCTTGGTGAAGGCGGGAAAGCAAAAGCTCAATACCTTGCGGACAGAAAAGAGACGACCAACATTATGTGAAGTAGAAAGCCAATTGGTTTCAGCCCTGACTGGTCAGAGTTTTGTGCAAGTTACTACGCCGATTATTATGGCCAAAAGTATGCTGGCTAAGATGACAATTGATGAGCAGCATGCCCTTTTTTCGCAGGTGTTTTGGCTTGATGAAAAGAGATGCTTGCGGCCGATGCTCGCTCCTAATTTGTATTATATTTCGAAGGATTTAGTGCGTTTATGGGAAAAACCAGTACGGATTTTTGAAATCGGTTCTTGCTTTCGGAAAGAATCGCAGGGGAATAATCATTTAAATGAATTTACCATGCTAAATTTGGTTGAGTGGGGTACACCAGAAGAGCAACGGCACGAAAGAATTGGAGAGTTTGCTGACATTGTTATGCGGGCGGTGGGTATTTCCGGATACCGCCTTGAACTGACTTCGTCAGTGGTATATGGCGATACCATAGATGTGATGCAGGGTGATTTAGAGTTGGGATCAGCCGCCATGGGACCGCACTTTCTGGATGGGAAGTGGGGTATGTCTTGCACTTGGGTAGGAATTGGTTTCGGGTTGGAACGTCTGGCAATGGTTAAAGATGGTGGACGAAATGTCCGCAGCGTCGGTAAGAGCCTTTCCTATTTGGATGGAGTACGCTTAAATATTTGATTTTGGACTACGGACGGGGGCTGTACTAATGAAAGAAACTAGCGCAATATTGGATAAAGCCTTACAGGATATGCCGCTCAAACAGCAAGAGATTTTACATTTATTGCAGCTTACTGATTCTGAGCAGCGAGAACGGTTATTTGCGGCAGCGCGAATACAGCGACAAAGGCAGTTTGCCAACAAGGTCTTTCTCTATGGCTTTGTATATTTCTCCACCTACTGCCGCAATGAATGTACCTTTTGCTTTTATCGTAAGTCGAATGGTGAACCTGTCCGCTACCGCAAAAGTACACAGGAGATCGTGAAAATAGCGTGTGCATTGGCTGAAGCCGGCGTTCATTTGATTGATCTGACAATGGGTGAAGACCCTCAATTTCTTGCTAATAATGGCTTAGGAAATGAGCAATTAATAGAAATTGTTAGGCTGGTCAAACAGCAGACAGGCTTGCCTGTAATGATTTCGCCGGGAGTTGTCTCGAATGATATGTTGGTTAAATTAAAGCAGGCTGGAGCCAACTGGTATGCTTGCTATCAGGAGACGCATAATCGCCAATTATTTAATAGTCTGCGGCTTAACCAGTGTTATGATAAACGGTGGAATAGCAAGGCATTTGCCAAAACTATCGGTATGCTTGTTGAAGAAGGCTTGCTTGTTGGGGTTGGTGATTGTGCGCAGGATACAGCTCATTCTTTAGTGAAGATGCGGGAACTCGGTGCGGCGCAAATCCGTACCATGAGTTTTGTGCCACAAAGAGGAACGCCGCTCTACAATACGGCTATTCCCGATAATTGCCGTGAAATTAATATTATTGCGGTTATGCGGTTGCTGTTTCCCAATAAATTGATACCGGCCTCCTTGGATGTTGAAGGAGTGGGCGGCTTAAAAGAGCGTTTAGATGCCGGGGCGAATGTTGTAACTTCTATAATCCCGCCACAATCAGGGTTGATGGGTGTTTCGCAAAGTACGTTGGATATCTCGGAAGGATACCGTACAGTAGCGGGAGTAACCCCTATTTTGGCTGAAAGTGGCCTTGTTGCTGCCACTCTTGCCGAATATGTTGATTGGATGGAAAATCAACTGGGAGGCCATGTTAAGGGGGAAGCAGTATGCAGGTAGCGGTGCTGGGTGGGAAATTACAGGGTGTTGAAGCCTGCTATTTAGCCAAAAAGGCGGGGTGGGATGTCCTGTTGGTGGATAAAAATCCGGAGGCTCCAGCTGTTGGCATGTGTGATAGTTTTTTGCCATTTGATTTACTAAATAAAGATAAATTGACCCAGGTATTGCGGGAGGTACAGTTTATTGTGCCCGCACTGGAAAACAAGCTTGTTCTGGATGTTATATATGAATGTGCACAGGCTGCCGGTGTTAAGGTCCTTTATGACCAGCAGGCTTATAGGCTATCAGCTTCCAAACTGGAATCAGATAAATTATTTGCCAAATTAGGAATTCCGGCACCGAAACCATGGCCTGATTGTCAATTTCCAGTTACGGTAAAACCTTCTGAGGCTAGTGGCAGCAAAGGGGTATATCAAGTACAGACGCTCAGTGAATTTAACGAATTGCTGGAGAAAATCAACAAACAGGGTGAATGGGTAGTACAAGAATTTTTGGCAGGCCCATCGTACTCGATTGAAATTGCCGGGATTAATAATGATTACCGGACTTTCCAAGTCACAGAGCTGGAAATGGATGCAGGCTATGATTGTAAGCGGGTGCTCGCGCCAGCAATACTAGCAGCGGAAATGGTTCAGCAGTTAGCTGATTGCGCGCTTATAATAGCAAAGGAATTGCAGTTAAACGGCATTATGGATGTAGAAGTAATTTTGCATGAGGGTAAGCTCAAGGTTTTGGAAATTGATGCCCGCTTGCCTAGCCAAACACTTACTGCGGTTTTTAAGTCTACTGGCCTTAATGTGTTAGAGGTGCTTGGGGCAGGGTTTGGCACTAGCAAGGACGAAAAAGAATTTACGACCTTGGCCGCCCGGGGTGCAATCTATGAACATATTAAGGTGGGTAGCGACAAAATAGAGGTATGTGGTGAACATATCATGGGGGATGTTGGGCCGCTTCACTTAGAACCCAATTTTTTTGGTGCAGAGGAAGTCGTTACCAATTATCATAAGGATAAACAGGAGTGGGTGGCCACCTTGATGGTAACTGGTGAGAATCGCGATCAGGCCTTGCAACGCTGCAATGCCGTCATCAAGAACATAATGAATTCCTGTGGTCTTAAGCAATATCAGGATTTGACACCGCCGCTATTGCCTAATACCGGTAAATATTAACTGTGTAAGGGATGAGGCTATGACGAGACTTCGTGAAGATGATATCGATACTGTTAGTGAAAAACTATATGAATATAATGAAAATCTACGCCATATTTTGGGAAAAAGTTTGGCGGAAATTGCAGCGTATTCTTTGGGGAAAAAACCGGAAGAATTTGCTGGGAAGCGCAATGTTCCAATAGGAGTTATTCCTGTTTCCTGCGGGCAAGGCGTGATTGGCGGCTTCGCGCAAACAGTACAACAGATTGTCGAGTTTTTGGGCTTTCGTTCTTTCGTTGCGACCCAAAGTGATGTAGGGGGACTAGCAGAAGCCGTGCGGCGAGGCGCTCAAGTAGTTTTCCTTGCAGATGATGACCAATTTGTGGCTATTCATCTTGCGGGTGGTAAAGTGGCTGATAATGGCGAGGCAACAGGACGTGGCTATGCAGCAGCCTTGGCATTGATGGCTGGCGGCTTATTAGGGAAAAAAGTACTGCTAATCGGGGCCGGGCCGGTAGGAACAGGCGCTGCCGCATTTTTAACACAGCAGGGGGCGCAGGTTTCAGTTTATGATATTGATTTAGAAAAATCGGAGAAATTGAGACAAACCATTGATGGTGTGACAGTCGTTTCCAACCTGTCTGTCGCTTTGGCCGAATGCAACTTGGTGGTAGAGGCAACTCCTGCTGTTGACGTAATTGCTGGCAAATATATTACGGTAGATAGCATGGTAGCCGCGCCGGGTATACCCTTGGGCTTATATTCAGAATGTGTGGAAAAACTCTCAGGCAAATTAATTCATGATGTCCTGGAAATTGGTGTGGCTACCATGTTGTTTACAGTTATTGATGACTAAAAGTATAGAGGGTGACTAATATGGCTGTAAATAAAGGGTTTACTTTACCTGCGGAATCTCCGCTAAATGAGACTAATAAAAAGAAAAAATACTATAGAAAAAATGTAGATTTTTTTAAGCTGGTAGAGAAGCTAAAGTTATGGCCTTCCCGCTCAGGGACTCTGCATGGTATCAAGACAATCAAGATTACTGGTAATATTGCCGAAATTACTACTCATTGCGACGAAACCTTTGTCGTATGGAATTCCCGGACCAGCCGTGCTGCCAGATGGTTGCGCAACAAGTGGTGTGTTTGTGCCTGCAAAACATGTAAAATACCGGCCTGGAAAATTGAGAAGTATACCAGTACAATGATGACTCAGAAATGGGGGGCCAATTTGTAGCAATAGGCTTGACAAGTAAAAATTCATAAACTATACTACTGATGGTTGGCTGGCATATGCTCTTTTTAGGGCAAGCTAATGAAAGGTTGATAGTATGGCTAGGATAGCGGTCAAAATTGAACTAACCGAGGCGGAAAGAACAGAATTAGAAAAAAATAGTAAAGGCCATAAAGTTGAAAAACGGCTTTATATTCGTTCGAAGATTATTCTGCTGGCGGCAGAAGGCAAAGAGTGTACGGAAATTGCAAAAATATTGGATGTTTCTGAAAAAACGTGCCGTAAATGGCGGAATAGGTTTGCGGAAAAGCGACTTGATGGAATTCTTGATTTGGAAAGAAGTGGGGCACCGGATACCTTTACGGAAGAAGAACGACTGGAAATAATTCGAATTTCTTGCAGTCAACCGGAGGAACCCCGAAATTGGACATTGTCTTATTTAACCGAGCTTGTCAAAGAAAAGATAGGACGTTCAATTTCTATTGAAACTGTTCGTCAGATATTAAAGTCTGCTGACCGAAAGACCATAGTTATGCCACCAAGTAAGCATAGTTTGTATATTAAACCTTCAAAAATACAGCGTGAGTAGGGATGCGTTTATTATTTAAATAAGCGCATCTTTTTTATTGATAGTTATGGAATGGATATTTTAAAAACGAAAAAATAGCCTATAGGCAGTAGAATCAATGTTAAACAGCGGGACTGTCGACATTGATTTTTTATTGCCTATTTTAGAATGCCGAAAATGATATTCAATTAAATAGATACCGTTATATTTATTGACGGTATGATTGATGAATTAAATTTAATATAATTAATTAAAGGTAATAAATTAATTGATAGGATTGGTGATAAAATGAGGAAAAGCCTTGTAAATTCACGAAAAATAAATAATTATAAAAGGTATTGCATTTATAAAATGAAGGTGCTATAATACGAATCATAAAGTTACAAATAAATAGTTACCGTTATTTAAAGAGGCATTACATTGAGGAAATGGTAAATTTCTTGGCGGTGATAACGGTAAAAAATTATTGGATTAATTATTAAAGCTTGGATAAGCAAAGGCGCTTATTGGGTTCTATTATAAAAATAGAGCTTCAATAAATGCCTTTTATTTTTTTACGCCAATGAATAACAAAAACTAATTGGGAGGCGATTGCGGTGAATTCTAAAGAAATATTTATTAAGGCCATTAAACTGGAAAAAACGCCAAGAGTTCCAGTCACCATCTTATCAGGGGGTGTATGGGTTTTCAACAGAAAGGGAATGTCGCTCGGAGATTCGTTTAAGCTAGCACCACAAGCGGCTGCAGAAATTATTGCCGCGACGAATGAAGAAGTAAGATCAGACATTGTGTGGGCGGCAGCTGGCTGTAATAACCTGGCTATACGAGCCATTGGCGGCAAAGCTAATTTCCACAAAGTTGGTGCAGCCTCGGACATAGCAGAACCTTTGATTGCAAAAGCAGCTGATGTTGATAAGCTCAATGTGGATAAATTGAAGGATGATGCGGGTATCCAGGCCATGCTGGAAACAACTAAAATTTTAGTAAAGAATATCGGTGACAGGACGATGATCGGCAATAGCCAATGGGGACCGTTGACGCTGGCTGGGCTGATATTAGGAACTGAAAATCTAATGCGTATTATGATAAAAGACAAACCAGCAGTGCATGCCATGCTAGAGTTTACATCAGAACTTTGTTATCGTTACTGGGAACTATTCGTAAATGCCGGTGCCGAATTTGTTTCAATGGCTGAACCCACGGCTTCGGGTGATATGATTGCCCGCAAACAATTTATGGAGTTTGCTATGCCGGCGGCCACAAAAATAAGAGGCAGAATTGCTGATAAAGTCAGAGGGACAATGATCCATATTTGTGGTGATATTACTAAATTTTTGGATTTGATCCCGGAAATAGGGGTTAATGTGGTTTCCCTTGATTACAAAGTGGATTTAGCTAAAGCAAGAGAAGTTTTACATGGAAAAATAGCATTTACCGGGCAGATGGACCCTGTTGCCATTATGCAAGACGAAACACCTGCCGGCGTTGCCGTTGCTTGCCGAGAGTGTATAGAGAAAGCTGGTCTTGACGGCGGTTATCTGATGATGCCAGGATGCGATCTACCACCTGGTGTACCACTTGAAAACCTGAAAGCTATGGTTGATACTGCACATAACTACAAGATGTAATTTTAAAAAATATAAGGAAAACAAGGGGGATATATATCATGTCGGTAAATAAGGAAGAGCTTTTTGCAAAATTATCGGATGCTGTGTTAGAGATGGAGGAAGAACTCGCAGTTACCTTGTCAAAGGAAGTTATTGAAAATGGCGTAGATGCTTTTGAGGCAATTGATCAGGGGCTTGCCCATGGGATGTATAGAGCGGGTAAGCTTTTTGAGGAGGAAGAATATTTCGTCCCAGAGCTACTTATGTGTTCTGATGCTATGAATGCCGGACTAGACGTACTGAAGCCACATCTTAAGGTTGAAGAACAAGCGGAAAAATTAAAGGTGGTTATTGGTGTTGTCGAGGGAGATACCCATGATATTGGCAAAAATCTAGTCAAACTTATGCTTGAAACATCTGGTTTTGAACTCATTGACTTGGGACGAGATGTAACGCCACAGGCCTTTGTTGATAAGGCCAAAGAGGAAGCGGCCGCGATGATTGCAATTGGCACGCTGATGACAACGACTATGGATGGCATGGGAGAAGTAATCAAGATCTTAAAGAGTGAAAATATAAGAGACCAATTTAAGGTAATCGTAGGTGGTGCCCCAATTTCTCAAAGCTTTGCCGACAAAATTGGCGCAGACGGCTATGCTAGCAATGCTGCACAAGCTGTAAAATTATCGAAAGATTTATTAAGCGTAGGGTAAGCTGTATAGTTAAAACTTATAAAGAGAAGAGGGGTTCTTGTGGATGCATTTAGCCCGAAAGAGCGGCTGCTAAGAGTTTTAAATAAACAAGAAGTAGAACGACCACCTGTTATTTGTCCTGGTGGCATGATGAATTCAGCAATAGTGGACGTTATGAATAAGACTGGTCATACGTTGCCAGCAGGTCATCATGATGCAACATTGATGGCGGAATTAGCTCATGATGTGCATGAAAACACTGGCTTCGAAAATTTCGGCATACCATTTTGCATGACAGTGGAAGCGGAAGTGTTGGGCAGTGAAATTAACTATGGCTCGCTTAAATGTGAACCGAAAATTGAAAAAGAAGTCTTTCCATCGGTTTCTACGGTGGAGTTTAAAGACATCAGTGCTATGGGAAAAAATGCACGTGTCAATACGATCATCCAGGCAACCTATGCATTAGCACAAAAGTATCCGGATGTTCCTGTAATTGGTAATCTGACCGGCCCGATCAGCACGGCGGCGTCACTTGTTGATCCGATGCGATTTTTAAGAGAGCTAAGGAAAGATCCGGCTAACGCTCATAAGGTCGTCGACTATGTGAGCAATCATTTGATTGAGCTGGCAAGATTAATGATTGATAATGGTGCTACGCTTATATCGATAGCAGATCCTACCGCTACCGGAGAGATTTTGGGTCCTAAAATATTTAATGATTTTGCTGTAAGGAATATTAACAAAGTGGTTGAGGCCATTCACGCCATGAACACACATGTTATTGTGCACATCTGCGGCAATGTAAATGCTGTTAAGGCTCATGTGGCTGAAATCAAGTCAGATGCCATCAGTACTGATGCGATGGTTAATTTAAAAACACTTAAAGAAGAGTATCCAGGACTGACTACCATGGGAAATTTGAGCACATTTTTGTTGGAGCTGGGGGAAGAAAAGACAGTTGTCCGGCATGCAGAAAGGCTTATCAATGATGGAATAAATATTATTGCGCCAGCCTGCGGTCTTGGTACTGCTACCCCGCTTAAAAACATTGTTTCTATGACACAGACGGTAAAGGGGAACTAATTATGGTTAGGATCAATTTTATTGGAAAAGGCGTAACTGCAGAAGTAGAAACTGGTACTACAATCCTGGAGGCGGCACGCACAGTTGACGTAATGATCGAGTCGCCTTGTAATGCTGTTGGTACGTGTGGCAAGTGTAAAGTAAGGGTTAATCCCGAGCAACTTGATTGTTTGATTCAAGATGGCGAACATCATCTTTCCAAAGATGAGATAGCAGAAGGCTTTGCGTTGGCTTGTCAGGCAAAGGTTATGGGAGACATTGATGTAGAGGTTATTTCCAAAAACCAAAATAAAACATTGAAAATTCTAGATCATGGTGAAAGCTTTGATATTAAAATCGATAGCTTTATAAAAAAAGAGTATGATGGCAGTGCCAAGACAATCGTGTATGCTGGCGGCAAGGTTATAGGAGAAGAGTCAGGTGACACAGCAGCATTGAATTTTGGTGTAGTAGTGGATATAGGCACGACTACCGTAGTCGCGTCACTTGTAGAAATTGGTACAGGTGATGAACTTGCATCTGTTTCGGCGCTGAATCCGCAAAGCTTGCAAGCGCAGGATGTGCTATCAAGGATAAAATTTGCTTCTGATGAACAGGGCTTAAAGACTATGTACAGTGACATTATTAAAGAAATTAACCGGATGATTTTGGAGATTGCCAAGGAAGCAGGCATCAACCAAGAAAATATATATGAAGTCATTTTCAGTGGCAATACCTGTATGATTCATTTGGCGGCTAATGTTAACCCCTATTCGTTAGGTAAATATCCGTATGATCCACAGATACGGGGAGGCAGCCATATCAGTGCCTTTGAGCATAATCTCAATATTAGCAGCTTCGGTTTGGTTTATCTTCCGCCGATTATTTCCTCTTATGTAGGTCCGGATATTACATCGGGTGTATTGGCGTCAAGGCTACAAGACCGGAAGGGTGTCACTCTCTTTGTGGACATTGGCACCAATGGGGAAATGGTTATAGGTACTGACGGAAAACTTTCATCCGCATCAACAGCAGCAGGTCCTGCCTTTGAAGGTATGAACATTACGCATGGTATGCGAGCTGCAAAAGGTGCGATCGAAATCTTTGACATTGAGGAAGATGGCGGTGTTGTTGTTAAGACGATTGGTGAGGCCAAGGCTATTGGCATCTGTGGCAGCGGGCTTTTAGATATTATCGGCGAACTTGTAGCTAATCACGTAATCGGAAAAAATGGCAAGTTTGTTTCACCGGAAACGGCTGATTTAAAACCAGAATTAAAGCAAAGGCTGGTAAAGCAGGATGGTAAGCCGGTTTTCGAAGTTGCCGATGGTGTATTTCTTACGCAAAAAGATGTCCGCCAAGTGCAATTGGCAAAAGGTGCTGTCCGGTCAGGAATAGAGTTTTTGCTAAAGAGTAACGAGGTTAAAGCAGAACAAGTGGATAAGGTGCTGATTGCCGGGTCCTTTGGGTATCACCTTAGAGCAAAGAGTCTGATTAATATTGGTCTATTGCCAAGTGTATTTGAGGGTAAAATCGATTTTATCGGTAATACATCAAAGTCGGGTGGGCGGGCATTCTTGCTAAATGTTGCCTATCGTAAGGAAATGGAAGAATTAGTAGGCGACATTGAAGTGGTTGAGCTTGCTAATCGTGATGATTTCGATAAAGTCTTTGTAGCTTGTCTTGGCTTTTAAAACATTGAGAGATTAACCCGACGGAGGCGTATATATGAGCCGACGCAAAATTTTAGAAAAACTCAGAAGAGCGGTTGAAGAAATGGAAACTTCTTTAGCTGAAAAGGCAGCTAAGGAAGCAGTCGCGGGTGGCATTGATCCTATTGTTGCAATCAATGAGGGATTGGCGGTCGGCATGAAGACGGTAAGTGATCTTTTTGATGAAGGGGAAGTGTTTGTTCCACATCTTCTGGTAGCAGCCGAAGCTTTTGAAACAGGTGTTGCTATTTTGACAGAATCTATGCCGCCGGAGGCCAGGACCCAGTCTTCTCAGGGAAAAGTGCTCATTCATACCGTGCAGGGAGATATTCATGATATTGGCAAAAATATAGTAAAAACGATGTTGTCGGCAAGTGGCTTCGAAGTATTTGATTTAGGTAGAGATGTGCCAGTAGCGGCAGTTGTTACTAAAGCGCAAGAACTTCAGGTAGATATTATCGTGGGTGCTGCCTTGATGACAACCACCATGCCTGCACAAAGAGAACTTATTAAATGCTTACAGGAAGAGGGTATTCGCCAGCAATTTAAGATTATATTTGGTGGTGCACCTGTATCTTCTGAATGGGTAAAGCGTATAGGTGCAGATGGATACGCCGAAAGTGCTTCGGCAGCCATTGAAGTAGCCAGAGTGCTGATGGCTGAAAAGAGAGCAAAAGGATAGTAAGGCTATTTACAGAGCTATTCCAAAGAGTTTTCAAATAGATGCAAGACAGTAACACTTGGAATGGAAAAATGGGAGGTGGAACCAGTGGAAGAAAAGCAAAAGATATTAGGAAAGCTGAAAACAGCGGTAGAAGAAATGGAAACAGAAATGGCGGAAGCAGCAGCAAAAGAAGCGCTAGCCGCGGGGATTGATCCCATAGAAGCTATCAACGATGGACTAGCAGCTGGGATGCAGACCATGAGTGACCTGTTCGATGAAGGGGAAGCATTTGTCCCCCAACTAGTAGTAGCCGCGGATGCTTTTGAAGCAGCGGTTGCCATCCTGACAAGCACAATGTCAGAGGAAGATAAAGCAAAGTCATCCAAGGGGAAGGTACTGTTGCATACGGTACAGGGAGACATTCATGATATTGGCAAAAATATCGTTAAGACCATGATGTCAGCCAGTGGTTTTGAAGTCATCGACCTTGGGCGAGATGTGGCAGTAGAAGAAGTAGTAGCTAAAGCCAAAGAATACAAAGTAGACATCATCGCCGGTGCCGCGCTAATGACCACGACAATGCCAGCCCAACGCGACATCGTCAGCCTGCTTAAAGAAGAAGGAATACGGGACCAGTTCAAATGCATGTTTGGCGGGGCGCCGGTATCAGCTGAATGGGTGGCAAAAATTGGCGGCGATGCTTACGCCGAGACCGCTTCAGAAGCGGTAGAGAAAGCAAAAATCTTAGTAACAGAATTACGGGTGTGAAGTAAATGGCAATTGCAAAAGCATTAACCGTATTTGATATCTATGAACGGGCGAAAGTCGGTCCGAAAGTCGAAGAAAAAGAATGGGATTTTAAAACCATACCGCAAACGGCAAGCAGACTAAAGAAAAAATACAACATTAAGATGGACAAAAAACAGATCATACCAACCGACAAAGAACTCATCAATAACCTGTTCAAAGCAGGCCTGGAAATGTTGGTAGAATGCGGCGTTTATTGTATTGATACCAATAAAATAATCAGATACACCGAAGAAGAAGTATGGGCCTCGATCAAGGCGGCACCTAAACGTGTCACCTACGGCGAAGGCAAACAAGCCCGAGAACTCTCTTGCCGCAGCTATACAGACAAGAGACCACCGCTGATCCAAGGCGGCCCAACCGGAGCGCCCTGTTCCGAAGAACACTTCTTGGCTATCCATCAATCCTATGCCCAGGAACCATTAGTAGACACCATAGTTGACGGAGTTCTGCAAACCATAAAAGGGCATGACCCTGTGCCGCAAAGCCCATGGGAGATAGCGGCTGTAAAATCAGAAGCCATAATGGTGCGAGCGGCTCAAGACAGAGCCGGCCGAACCGGTATGGGGCTCTAGGGGAATGAAACATCACTTTCACCCGCAGGAGTAATAGCAGCAGATTTTCCTGGGGGAATGAGGCCATCTGACAGCCATGAAGTATCCCAGCTAAATGAGCTGAAAATTGATGTAGGTGCATTAGTTTTTACCGCTCATTATGTACTAGCCGGAAATATTATCATGTGTGAGCAGATGCCTATCTACGGAGGCTATGCCGGTGGCTTGGAAGAAACCACGATAGTGGATGTAGCAACCACCATTAACTCCTTCGTAATGACGCAAGCAACCTGGCATTTGGATGGTCCGGTTCATGTGCGTTGGGGCATAACTACAGCCAGAGAGGCTCTAGCAGTAGCAGGCCACGCCGCCATGGCAATCGAAGCCAATACTAATTTAATGCTGGGTAACCAATATTATACAGTGGCAGGCCCATGTACCGTAATGTGTCTGCTGGAAACAGCAGCGCAAGCGATGACAGACACGGCAAGCGGCCGGGAAATACTATCAGGAGTAGCAGCCAGCAAAGGGGTAACCACCAACTACACGACAGGAATGGAAGCCAGAATGATGGCCGAAGTTGCGCATGCGGTAGCAGGAATGGAGACCGAAAAAGTAAATGAAATGCTGGACAAACTGGTTGCGATGTATGAAAAAGAGTATAAGACAGCACCGAAGGGCAAATCATTTGAAGAATGCTATGATGTAGCCAAATTGGTGCCAACACAGGAATATCTGGATGTATATGAGGAAGCCGTTAAGGTCTTGAGTGATTTAGGTCTAGATTATTGGACAAAAAAATAATGTAAAAAAATTATTCACTGGCGCAGACGTCTTTGCATATTGCAGGGGCGTCTATGCCTATATAACACCTATGAATGGTTAATAAGAGGGGTTGTGCAGTTGCAGTGTGGGAATATAAGGGGGATAATTATGATTCGACATGCACAAGAACGAGATTTGCCGGAAATTCTAGAAATATATAATGAAGCCATAATTCACACTACAACAGTCTATGAGTGTAATCCCCGGACTTTGGAAGATCGTTTGGAATGGTATAGAGAAAAACAAAAAATCGACTTTCCGGTAATTGTCTACGAGGAGAATAGTACAGTTTTGGGATTCGCAACCTTTAGTCAGTTTGGCGCATTATCTGGCTTCAAATTTACAGTAAAAGACTCAGTATATGTTCATAAGAAACACCGATGTAACTATGTCGGCACAAAATTATTAAAAGAGCTAATAGAAATTGCCAATAAAAGCAACTATGCAACAATGGTTGCCGAGATTGACGATGGTAATGAGAGTAGTAAAATAATGCATGAAAAAGTTGGTTTTAAGAACGCAGGCACTATCCGCAAAGTTGGCTATAAGTTTGGTACATGGCTTGATCTGGCTGTGTATCAGTATGAGCTTAAGGGGACTAAAGTTCCAGGTGGCTAATGATTGGGACATAAAGGTAGTGAATTAAAATGGAATCGGACATAGTTGTAAGAAAAGCCTCTTTTAGGGATACTGACGCCATGATTGAATTACTTAGACTACTATTCGCTATTGAGACTGACTTTGTGTTTGACGGCGATAGGCAACGGTTAGGGTTAACTCTCTTACTGCAGACGGAAAATACCAGCTGTGTGCTGGTGGCGGAACGTGCACAGCACGTTGTGGGCATGTGCACGGCGCAGTTGCTTGTGTCCACAGCTGAAGGCGGAATAAAAGCACTAATTGAAGATGTAGTAGTTGCTGAAAGCTGCCGGAGACAGGGAGTGGGCAGGCAACTGCTAATGGCAATTGAACAGTGGGCCGCCCGTCAGGGGGCTAAACGCGTCGATTTGCTGGCCGATCGGCGTAACAACCGGGCGCTTGGTTTTTATCAACGGTTAGGCTGGCTGGAAACAGAGCTGGTCTGTTTGCAAAAAAAAGTTATAGCTCACTATGATAAGGAAAATTTATAAAGGTAAAATATGTAAGGAAGGAGAACGTCTTTCTTTACATATTTTTTTTGCGAGGTGGGCGTTATGCCGAAATTTACAAGAAATTTATCCTCCAAGGTTGGCTTGCCGCCAGGTACGTTGCTGCATGTCGGTGATACGCGCGCTGATAAGGCTTATATTAGTGTGGCGAATTATGATGGTGATGGTTATACCGAAACAAAGGATGTTCCGCTAGGTGATTTGAAGAAGTTAGCAGATATGCAGGGTGTTACCTGGATACAGGTACAGGGGCTTACTGCTAAAGCCATCGAGGGAATTGGCCAGCAGTTTACTATCCATCCGCTTGTATTGGAAGATATACTGCACACGAATCAGCGGCCTAAGCTGGCGGACTATGGAGATTATTTATGTGTAATTGTAAAGTCGTTGACAGTAAAAGCTGAAATAGACGACTATGAGGCCGAACAGGTCAGCCTGATTCTGGGGCCAAACTATGTAATATCCTTTGTGGAAAGCCTGGTCGGCGGCGAGGATGTATTAGCTAGTGTCTATGAGCGTGTCAGGGGCGGGCGGGGTAAGATTTGTCGACTGGGAGCCGATTATTTGTTTTATGCCTTGCTTGACAGTATTGTGGATCATTATTTTTTGGTGTTGGAACATTTGGGAGAGAAAATCGAGCTGCTGGAAAACCAGATTGCTAGCCAGCCGCGCCCTGAGCTTTTGCAGGATCTACATGAGCTTAAACATGACATGCTGTATTTGCGGAAATCGATATGGCCTGTTAGAGAGTTAGTGAGTGTGCTAGAGCGGGGAGAAACGTCTCATATCAAGGATTCGACGGTTGTTTATCTGCGCGATATATACGACCATGTGATTCAGGTCATCGAAACAGTGGAGATTTACCGGGATATGCTGTCAGGTATGCTTGATATTTACCTATCCAGTATCAGCAACCGTATGAGTGAGGTTATGAAAATGCTGACAATTATTTCAACTATTTTTATTCCACTTACCTTTATTGCCGGGGTCTATGGGATGAACTTTACGCATATGCCGGAACTGGAGTGGGAGTATGGTTATCCAATGATTGTATCCATTATGCTGTTCATAAGCTTGCTGATGGTACGCTACTTTCGCCAAAAAAAGTGGTTATAATGGGATAAAAGTCCTAGTCACTAGCAGCTGTTTGACCTAAGTCCTAAAGAAAGATAGGAGAATCTCCTCGCTAGTTTTTACATTGGTTTGGGTTTAAAATTTAAGTACATAGAAATATAATAGTACTTAAATTTTAAACAATCGCACATGGCAGGAGGAACGATATGCTCAGGCTTTCTAATAAAGGGCTTTGGATGATTGCTATAGTTTTAAGTTTGCTAACAACCGGTCTTGTGTATAGCTATCTAAAGAAAACAAGTGGTAATCTTCCCGCCAATACCGTAGCCGTGGTGGTAGCTAAGGTGGATATTGGTGCTAAGACCAGAATTACTGCCGATATGGTACAAGTGACAAAGGTTCCTGCTCCCTACCTGCAGCCAGGCGGTGTACAAGACGTAAAAGAGGTCATCGGTATGTTGTCTAAGGAACCGATTCTAGCTGGTGAGCAAATAACGGCACGGCGGTTACTTGGCGAAGGTAAGTCGGCGGGGTTTACCGGGTTGATTCCACCAGATAAACGGGCCATAACAATGGGGGTTAATGAAGTAACTGGTGTTGCCGGCTTTGTTAAAGCAGGCGATTATGTGGATGTGGTTGTCACCTTTGAAAAAAGTATGGCTGGCGACAATGTCAGCCAGCTGGCGTTACAGAATGTGTTGGTATTAGCTGCTAACCGGGAAACCGAGGGTGGAGCCATTGAGGCAACCAATACTACTTCCAAGGATAAAAAAGAGGTCATCAAAACAGCCTCTGTTACGTTGGCTGTAACGCCTGATGAAGCAGCAAAACTAACTCTGTCGGAGGACAAAGGCAAAGTGCGCTTGGTGCTTAGGCCATTCATGCAGAATGCTGGTGTCAGCACTGCCGGTCCGATTACACCCCAAGACATTGTCGGTATACATAACTCACCCATTTCCCCTCAAGAACCTACAGAGAAGGCGCCGTCGCCCCCAACAACGCCGCCCCCGGCAACAGTTAAGCAGTCAGGCGGTATTCAAATGATTAGGGGCACGAAAACCGAGGTTGTATCCGTTAATTAGCCGTCAAAGTGTCAGGAATAGAGGGCTAGCAGAAAGGCAGGAGTCTTGATGAACAAGCTGAAGTTATTTGTTGCTGTTGTTTTAGTAATTGCTAGTATCTTGGCCAATGGCATAATGGTGGCCGCCGAGGAGAAAATGACGGTAGCTGTTAACCAGTCCCGGGTCTTGAGCTTCAATGCCGTTGAAAAGGTAGCTGTCGCCAACCCTGAGATTGCCGACGTAGTGGTGGTGTCTGGGCTTGAGGTGCTGCTTGTTGGCAAGGCTCCGGGATTAACAACTCTTCATATCTGGACCGGGGGAGGCCGCTATAGTTATCTGGTTGAAGTCGGGGCGGCGGATGTCACCATTGCCAATGACATTAAGAATATTTTGGGGCTGTCTGATATTACGGTGAGCAAAGTGAATAAGACGATTATTCTTGAGGGTACAGTCAATGATCAGTACCAGAAAAACCGGGCCGAAAAAGTGGCATCAGCGTATGCCGAGAAGGTAGTCAACCTTTTGGAAATAACCCATCCGGTACAGGTACGCATTGAGGCCAAAGTAGTGGAGATTAACCGGGAATCGGCGAAAAGCTTAGGAATTAAATGGTCGGGCAACGATGCAGGAACATCAGGCAACTTTTCTTTTGGACAGTCTTCCATAAACTCCCTGGCGCCAAAGGTTTTTGGTAACTTAGGTACCTACAGCCCTATCAATGCTCAGCTTGACGCTCTTGTCAACAATGGCGTGGCCAAGATATTATCTCAGCCTAATATGATCACCTTGAGTGGTGATAAGGCCAATATAATGGTTGGCGGTCAAATCCCAGTGCCTATTGGCCTCAATGATGGACGGATTTCAATAGAGTGGAAGGATTACGGCATTAAACTGGACATTGAGCCTGAGGTAAATGCCGATAAACTTATACAAAGTAAGATAAAAGCAGAAGTTAGCACCCTTGACTGGGCGGACGAACATAAAATTGAACTTGGTTTAGGCATGAAAATTCCAACGGTAAAACTGCGTAAGGCCGAAACTGCCATTGCCATGTCCTCTGGCCAAACGATGGCTATTGGTGGTCTGATTTCCAGTGAGGTTACCAAAGATGTGTATAAGCTACCACTTTTGGGTGACATACCTATCCTTGGTAACTTATTTAAAAGCACTTCGTTTAGTCGGGGAGAAACGGAAGTAATCATTTTTATTACACCGACTATTGTCAATCCTGACGAATACATTCCGGCACAAACCGCGGAAATGAAAGAGTTTGCTAAAAAAAACCCATTTAGGGGGTAAGCTTGATGAGTGAAAAGATAACGGTTTTTATTGCTGATGATATTGCAGCTACCCGGGAAAGTGTTTGTAAATTGCTAGAGTTTGAGACTGAGATGGTGGTTGTTGGTCAGGCCGAATCTGGTGCTGAGGCTATAGCAATGGTAAAAACAGTACAGCCTGATGTTGTCCTGATGGATATTAATATGCCAGGTATGGATGGCATTGCAGCTACCGAAAAAATTGCCGGTGAAGTGCCTAACGCCTGCATCCTCATCATGAGTGTACAGGGGGAACAGGAATACTTGCGGCGGGCCATGGTTGCTGGGGCCAAAGACTATCTGGTTAAGCCCTTTAGTGGTGATGAACTGATCCAGGCTATTAAGCAGGGAGTTATCAACGAAAAAAAACGCCGCAATGTACTTAAACTTGAGCCGAAACCAGAGCGACAGGGTAAAATCATCACAGTATTTAGCACCAAAGGCGGTATTGGCAAGACCACTATTTCGACAAATCTGGCGGTAGCCTTGGCAGAAAAAACAGAAACCAATGTGGGGATCGTTGATGCTGATTTGCAGTTTGGTGATGTGGCATTATTTTTAAATCTTGTACCTTGTGCGACTATTGCTGATTTGGTGCGTGACATCGACAACCTGGATAATCATGTGTTGGCAGGCTATCTGACGCAGTATAGCGACAATGTCAAGCTATTGCCGGCGCCGATACGCCCCGAACAGGCAGAAACGGTGACAGGCAGTCACTTGTCGGCTATTCTTAAGATCATGCGCTCCAATTTCAAATATACGATAATTGATACGGCCCCTACTTTTTCTGATAGTATGCTCGCTGTGCTTGATGCCTCAGATATTGTTTTGGTAGTGGCTGCGATGGACTTACCCACAATTAAAAATGTCAAGCTGTGTTTAGAAATTATGGAGTCACTGAACTATGGACAAGATAAAGTCAAGGTGGTGCTAAACAGAGCCGATACGAATGCCGATATTAGCATTGGTGAAGTGGAAGCCAGTTTGCATTATAAGTTTTCTGCATTAATTCCCAGTGATGGCAAAGTGGTGGTTTCTTCGGTGAATAGAGGTGTCCCTTTTGTTGTTAGTCATCCAGAAACACCGGTAGCGCAGAGCCTCTTTGAATTAGCCCAATTGGTTGCTGGCGGTGACTGGCAAAAGAAAGGGCAAGAACAGCTGACAACAGGGGTTGTTGGGCGCTTTAAACGCCTATTTGGCTAGAGAGGGGACAGAGAGCATGCTGCTTGTAATCGGGTTTTTGCTGTTTCTTAACCTACTGGTTATTTGTCTGATTATTTTTCGTTGGCAGAGCCGTAGTAAGGTGGCTATTGACCAACGAATGAAACAATATCTTGCGCCAGCTACTCTGCATAAAATAAAATCAACTGAAGATAAGGCCGGCACCACACGTCAGCTTAGCGGCTGGCGGGCAATTATCAGATGGTTGGGGCAGCAGCTTGCGTCATCTGACGGCTCGTGGACAAGGCGAATGGAACATCGGCTTGTTCAGGCGGGAGTGCCGTTAAAGAGCCAGGAGTTTTTAGTTATCTGCTTGGGAACCGCCGTAGCTAGCGCCTTGCTGCTTATGTTGAAAGGTGGTTTGCTGGGTATGGTGTTTGGTGGTATTTGCGGCTATGGTATGCCCTTCCTGTTTTTAAAAATAAAAATTAAACGGAGGGCCAAAGCCTTTAACGATCAGCTAGGTGATACGCTAACTCTGATTGCCAATGCACTGCGGACAGGTTATAGTTTTATGCAGGCCATTGAGATGGTAGCCCGTGAGATGCTGCCGCCAATTTCGGTTGAGTACGGCCGGACCCTGAAGGAAATGAATTTAGGTGTACCTACGGAAGAAGCAATGACCAATATGGCGAGAAGGGTGAATAGTGATGACCTTGATTTAGTTGTTACCGCAGTATTAATTCAACGGCAAGTAGGTGGAAATCTGGCAGAAGTGCTTGATAGTATTGCCGGTACTATCCGTGAGCGGATACGTATTAAAGGGGAGATTAAGACGCTGACAGCTCAGGGACGGATGTCTGGGGTCATTGTTAGCCTGCTGCCGGTAGCCTTGCTGCTGGCTCTTAAGATGATTAATCCTGAATATATTGACCTGTTGTTTACTCATCCGACTGGTCAAGTCATGCTAGGGGCAGCCGTTTTAGGACAGGTGCTGGGAATGGTGACCATTCAAAAAATCGTCAATATTGATATTTAATAAACAGAGGGGGATATTTCCACCCTCTGTTGGTGTATAATTTTAGCAGGATATGTCGTTGCTATGGCGAACTTTGCTTTATAGCATTTGAAAAGCAAGAGTGGTGAATGAATGAAAAACCTTGATGTGAAAGTTCTCGACAAGATTGTCAAAACGACGATTGCAACCGTAGAAAAAAGTAAAACACAACTATTTGATATATATGAAGCTGCAAAAGTTGAAATGGAGAAGGTCAGGCGGGATGTTGAGCGCATAAAATCGGAAACTGCAGATGCTATTTTTAAAGTAGACGAGTTTGAGAAAAAAGAACGTCGTTCTCGTCTCCGGTTGATGGAAGTTAGCCGCAATTTCCGGAAATATGCGGAGGCGGATATCAAAGCAGCCTATGAGGATACCAACCATGTTCAGCTTGAGCTGGCTATGGCCAAGTTGCAGGAGCAAAATTTGCGTCGTCAGCGCGACGACTTAGAACTGCGGCTTAAAGCACTGAAAAATACAGTAGAAAAAGCCGAAAGTTTGGTTTCTCAGGTTGGTGCCGTTTTGGGATATTTGAGCAATCAGATGGGGGCGGTTGTGACTCAGATTGAGACGCTCCAGGCCAGTCAGATTTTTGGGGCCAAAATTATCCGAGCCCAGGAGGAAGAAAGGCGGCGGGTGGCCCGGGAAATCCATGATGGCCCAGCTCAGGCTATGGCCAATATCGTTTTTCGGGCAGAAGTATGCGAACGTCTGGTAGATGTGGATCTGGGCCGGGCCAAAAATGAGCTTAAGGATCTACGCGAGCAAGTTCGTGTGGCTTTGCGGGAGACCCGGACCATTATTTTTGACCTTAGACCCATGACACTTGATGATTTAGGATTAGTGCCAACCATTAGGCGGGTACTGGAAACAATAAAAGAGCGTTGCAGTATTTTTTCCGAAGTTAAGGTACTGGGTGAGGAGAAGCGTTTGGATACCTATGTTGAGATTGGCCTGTTCCGCATTATCCAGGAGGCCCTCAACAATGTCGAAAAACATTCTAAAGCTACCACAATTTGGTTACGTATTGACTTTCGACCAAGTGTGGTTTCGGCAGTAGTTGAAGATGACGGGCAGGGATTTGACACGGCCAGCGCCAGCGGCAATGAGAGTTTTGGTCTGATGGGGATGCGGGAGCGGATTAATCTATTAGGTGGCGAACTTACGATAAAATCGGAGATAGGTAAAGGCACACTGGTTTTTGTTACAGTACCACTTAAGGAATAGGAGTGACAGCCTGTACTAGGACTTTTCGCCTTGATTGTGCGGGACCCAGCACCTACCAGCAGACTGGCCAGAATAAGCCTTGATACCTAATAAAATTGAGACTAACGGACGATGTTACCATACCTTCTTGCTGGTATAATGAAATCATAACCAGACGAGATTACTTTAATGAAATAAATAAAAAAGTAGGAGGTATGGAAGATGTTGAGAATGTATTGGAAAATGTTTGCGGCCCGTTACTTGAACGAGAAAGGTCAAGGTATGGTAGAGTATGGACTTATTCTGGCGTTGGTTGCTGTAGGATGTATACTGGCCTTTACTAATCTGGGCACCGCGATTGGTGGTAAGCTTACTGACGCTACTACCGAACTCAACAAATAAACATTGTTTAACCAGTAGCTAGCAAGCCGAATTTTATAACTATAGTAAATACAGTATATGCCTATCGGTTCATTAACCTCCTGACTTCCTTGGTCGGAGGTTAATTCTTTATGTGTCCCGAAAGGCTGTGCCATTGACATGTGTCAACATACAGGACGATGATCCTGGTTACCCAGGACTAAGTGCCTTAGTGAGATAAGACTCAGGCATGATATTATCACCAGCATAGTGATGATATAATTGAATTAACGATAGTAACCCCATAAACATTTGTCAGGGGTGATGATATGAATACTGCCAGTCCTCTTAAGCAAAACCGTGGTCAGGCCATGGTTGAGACCGCCATCGTTTTACCGGTTATCGTGCTAATTCTATTTGCCATCTTAGAGTTTGGAATGGTAATGAATCAGTATCTGGTACTGACGGCAGCTGCCAGGGAAGGTGCGCGAACTGCTGCGGTAAGTGATGATACCGCCGCACGAGTTGCCGTCGATGAGGCTGTTGCCAGCATTAGTAATAATAGTCTGCAAGTCAACATTGCCTATCCAGGCGGCAAACGCGAACAGGGCAAATCAGTCACTGTGACAGTCAGTAAACCGATTGAAGTAACGACACCTGTGATCAAGGATATTATTGACAGTGCTTTTGCACCGAACGCCCCGGTACTTACCGGGCAGTCGGTGATGCGGGTGGAGCTGCCATGAGGACATTTGTTACTAATCAAAAGGGCTCGATAACAGTATTGACTGTTTTGGCGATCACTGTCCTGCTTGGTTTTGCCGCCCTTGTTGTGGATGTCGGATTTTTATATGTGAATAGGGCTGAACTTGTTAACATAGCTGATGCTGCGGCTTTAGCCGGGGTCCAGGATCTGCCGAGTGATACTGCTCAGGCCGAGGCCAGTGGCAGAGAATACGCCGCCCAAAACGGTCAATCCAGCGATGTGGTCGAGGTCACTGTTCCTACAAACAAGGCGGTTGCTGTTACCGTCAAACGGACAGTTAACATGACATTTGCCAAAGTAATTGGTCTGAACTCAGTTGATGTCCGGGCCAAAGCTGCAGCCGTTTTGAGACCAACCAGTGGTGTTATTGGTGTGGTGCCATTCGGAGTAGTTTGGCAGGAGTTTGTTTACGGCACGACTTATGCTCTGAAAGTCGGTGCTGGTGATGGCTCCGCCGGCAACTACGATGCTTTGGCTTTGGGTAGTACCGGTTCACGTACTTATACCGATAATATTAAATTAGGCTATGATGCCAAGTTGTCAGTAGATCAATGGGTATCAACCGAAACCGGTAATATGTCAGGTGGTACCAGTGAAGGCGTTAACTACCGCATAGATCTTGATCCTTATGCCACCTTTAATACGGTAGAGACAGGCTCGCCACGGATAGTAATTGTGCCATTGATTGAATCAATTACCAATGATACAGGCCGGCATGATGTTAAGATTGTTGGCTTTGCCGGCTTTTTCCTGGAGGGAGTAGCTGGATCAGGAAATCAAAACCTTGTAAGCGGCAAGTTCATGCAGACTGTAGTCGCCGGCGATTCGTCTGGTACTGCGACCGATTACGGCGTGTATAGTGCGGCACTTGTTCCTTATGAGTCAGTAGTGGCCAACTAGCGGCGCAGTGAACACGGCACTCGCTGAGGCGGCAACTATGGTTCATGGCTCATACTGTTGTCGAATAACGCTATCAGCCACAAGGCAAGGAGGAACAATATGTCGCTGTTAAAACGCTTGGAAGAAGCTCAGATAAAACAGGAGCAGCCATCCAAAGGCGTGGAAAAGCCTAAAATGGCAGCACCACCCAAAGTCGATCCATATCAAAGCCTCAAAGGCAAGATTCACAAAAAGATAGTTGAGGAAATGAGTCAAGAAGAAAGTAAGGTTCTTGTTGATAAAAATGCTGATCGCAAAATGCTTGAAGAGGTGGTCGCCCGTATTGCTACTGTTGCGATGGATGAGGAAACAGTACCAGTACCCAGAAGCGAGCGCTCGCGGATCATTGCTGTAATTGTCGATGAGGTTTTAGGTTATGGGCCGATCGATCCGCTGCTAAAAGATGATACAATCTCGGAAGTCATGGTCAATAGTCCTACCCAAGTCTATGTTGAGCGCAAAGGAAAACTAGTGCTTAGCGATGTGCGGTTTCGCGATGACGTCCATGTTATGCATATTATCGAAAAAATTGTGGCGCCAATCGGCCGGCGTATTGATGAGAGTTCACCAATGGTGGATGCCCGGCTGCCAGATGGATCGCGGGTTAACGCCATCATTCCGCCACTGGCATTAAAGGGGCCGTGTCTTACTATCCGCAAGTTTGCTAAAAGCCCGCTGATGATTGATGATCTCATCAAATTCGGTACACTGAACCAGGAAATGGCTGAGTTTATGCGGGCGTGTGTTGAGGGTAAACTTAACATTGTGGTGTCAGGCGGTACTGGCTCAGGTAAGACAACTACATTGAACATCCTCTCGTCCTTTATTCCCCATGATGAACGGATTGTTACAATTGAGGACGCAGCCGAATTGCAGCTGCGGCAGGAACATGTCGTTACCTTGGAAACGCGGCCTGCCAATGTCGAAGGAAAAGGTGCCATTACCATGCGCGATCTCGTCCGCAACAGTCTTAGGATGCGTCCTGACCGTATTGTTGTTGGCGAAGTCCGGAGTGGAGAAGCGCTTGATATGTTGCAGGCTATGAATACTGGTCATGACGGCTCATTAACTACCGGTCATGCTAACTCGCCGCGTGATATGCTTAGCCGACTGGAAACCATGGTACTTATGGCCGGTATGGATTTGCCGGTCAGAGCCATCAGAGAACAGATTGCGTCAGCCGTAGACCTTGTTCTTCAACAGTCGCGGCTGCAGGACGGCAGCCGACGGGTTACCCATTTGACCGAAGTACAAGGCATGGAGGGGGATGTCATTACACTGCAGGATATCTTTGTATTTGGACAAACAGGCCGGGATGAGAATGGGAAAATTACCGGTCATTTCAAGCCAACAGGAATTCGGCCTAAATTCTTAGAAAAACTAGCGGCGAACGGCATCCAGTTGCCGAATGAGACCTTCTGGCCCAAGTAAGGAAGTGGCATTAAAGAAGTTTACAGGCGCAGGCTGAGGGTGTAGCGCAAGATGTTACGCATTGTATAAAGGAGGAACCACCTATGCTTATTGCAATCATAGCATTAACCTTCATAACGGCATTTGTATTCCTATACTTGGTGCTTCACACCTTTATACCGATTACTGGCCCGGTTGAGATGCGACTTAAGGCGCTAGACAGCATGGCGTCAGGACGAACTGACATTGATGACGAACTGGCAAAACCATTTAGGCAGCGTATCCTGGCCCCGCTAAGCGGCGATACGGCAACAGTCCTGACTAAACTTACGCCCAAAGCAGTGCGCGCCAACATTGAGCAAAAACTGATAAGGGCGGGTGGTTTTGCCAAACTGACCAGTGATGAGTTTCTCTTGGTGATGGGCTTTTTGGCTTTGGCGCTGCCTGTCATTGCCGGCACACTGGGAGTACTGGCCGGCATAGCTAGCAGCAAAGTAATTGGCTTTGCGCTCATGGCTTTCTTAGTCAGTCAATTACTGCCATTTCTGCTTTTAAACCATAAAATAGCCAACCGCAAAGTAAGCATTCAAAAAGATTTGCCAGATGTGTTAGACCTCTTAACAGTTAGTGTGGAAGCGGGGTTAGGGTTTGACGGGGCACTGGCCAAACTGGCGGAAAAAATGAAAGGTGCACTTGTGGATGAGTTCAACCGGGTATTGCAGGAAATCCGTATGGGTATAGCCAGACGCGAGGCACTGGTTGCTATGGGTACACGCTGTGAAGTGCCCGATCTCTCGCTGTTTACCACTTCGTTAGTGCAAGCCGACCAGTTAGGGGTTAGCATTGGTAATGTACTCAGAGTACAGTCAGCATCGATGCGGCAAAAACGTCGCCAGCGGGCCGAGGAGAAAGCAATGAAGGCACCTATCAAAATGCTGTTGCCGCTGGTGCTGTTTATTTTTCCCTCTTTATTTGTGGTTCTCTTAGGGCCAGCTGTTATTCAGATGTTCAATAGTTTGCTAAAGTGAGCCTTATGGATACTGCTATCATCTAAAATGAATAACTAAACTGAGTTTTGGCAATGAAATCAAATTATAGTTACCATAAAAATCCTGCAAAGTAGTATAGCTTTGCAGGATTTAAAATTTCTCCATTACCAGTGATCTCGTATCACGCGTAATGCGAAGTAGTAAGACGATACCAAATTTTATTGAACTATTAATTGATAGGCTGTAAGATTATTATGTGCTGACAGCGCAATATCTTTCGGGTGGAGCGCTATAGCATTTGTTTTGTGCATACTAGCAATTACACCGGCTATTCTAATGAAATGGGGTCCGTTCTAGGATATAAGGAGCTGACATGATGAAGAATCAAATCATGCAAGAACTTGATCACCTACAAGATGTCTTGTTTACCCTTAGTGATTCAATCGGTCACAATCCTGAGTTAGGCATGCGGGAATTTCAATCTGCCGCCAAACTCACCGGATTGTTACGAGAACATGGTTTTACGGTTGAAATGAATATTTGTGGTTATGAAACAGCATTTAAGGCTGTCTATGATTCGGGAAAAACCGGTCCGACGATTGCTTTTCTTGCCGAATATGATGCCCTGCCGGAGATTGGCCATGGCTGCGGTCATAATATGATTGGGGTCATGGCGGCTGGTGCTGGTATTGGCTTAAGTAAGGTTCTTGCTGATATTGGTGGCCGTGTAACCGTCTTGGGAACACCTGCAGAGGAAACTATGGGTGCTAAAGTGGCCATGGCTCGTGAAGGGACTTTGGCTGAGATTGATGCGGCGATAATAGTTCATCCTCACAATAAAACTCATGCCAGCGGTATATCGCTGGCGATGGATTCTCTTCAGTTTGAGTTTAAAGGCCAGACTAGCCATGCCGCATCTGCTCCGGAAAAAGGAATCAACGCCTTAGATGCAGTTATTCAGACTTTTAATGCTACTAATGCGCTGCGCCAGCATGTTACATCCGATATACGGATTCACGGGATTATTACCAAAGGCGGGGTAGCAGCCAATGTTGTGCCAGACCATGCTGTTGCCCAATTTTGTGTGCGGGCGAGAAACCGCAAGGCACTGGATGAAGTCGTAAAGAAGGTGAAAAATTGTGCGCAGGCAGCAGCGCTGGCTACTGGTGCACAATTAACCATAAGCAACTATGAGCTTTCCTATGAGGATATGAATACCAATCAGAAATTGTCAGAAGCTTTTGGCTCCAATCTGCTGGCAGTAGGAGAAACCAATATTAATCCGCCGCCAGAGACCTTTGGTTCTATTGATATGGGCAATGTGAGTTATGTTGTACCGGCTATTCACCCTTATATTGGTATTGGCGATGAAACATTAGTAGGCCATACTGTAGAAATGGCGGCAGCTACTTTTACGCCTACCGCGCATCAGGCGCTATTGCGCGCAGCTAAAGCCATGGCGTTAACTGGTTATGACTTAATTACTAAGGCCGGCTTGCTAGCAGAGATCAAAAAGGAATTTTGCCAGAGTCTGATTCACTAACGTGTTTGCTAGTTCTCGATATAGGAACAGCAGTAGTCCGCTACTAGTAGTACTTTAAGTTTGAACCGTGATTCAGCCGGGACCTGGAAGCTATCTCCAGCTTTATAAGTAAGCCAGTCGCTCTGTCCTGGTAACAATACTATCATTTCACCTGCTAAAATTTCCATAATCTCAGCTGCCGCTGTACCAAATTCATATTCACCTGGGAGCATGATGCCTAGCGTCTTTTTGCTACCATCGGCAAAAATCACTGTGCGGCTGGTTACTTTTCCTTCGAAATATACATTGGCTTTTTTAACAATAGATACCTTTTCAAATTGTTCCATAATGGCGAAGCCTCCTGATAAAAAATTTATAATTGTTATTATAGTGTATTCAGCATGTTTAGTAAAATAGAAAGCGATGCCGATGAGAAAATGTAGTGAATATTTGGGAACACTATAGAAAAAAGAAATTTGTGAGAGGAATAGTCATGTACTGTGATTTTTGTGGAAAGCAACTTGCTAGTAATGTGAAGTACTGCCGGCATTGTGGTCGAATGCTAAGAAGTAGCTTGGATGATACTATGCCAGTGCCGGTTATCAGTGATGGAATGTTAACTAGTAGGCGTCAGGAGGCTAGTCCCATACTGTGGTCTAATCTACTTCCCAAAAAGAAGAAAATTGATAGAACTCAGCTTTTGAGAAAAATGTATGGGATAGTCGCTCTTGCCACGATTGTTATAATGCTCTATATCTTAGCAACGTTTGAAACAATTAAGCAATATCAGTTACTAACAACAATAATTGGCTGCCTGTTGTCAATCTACACCTGGCGCAAGGGTAAGATTAGATTAAGTAAGTTTTTCTTCCGGAAATAATTGCAAGTATTCACCCCAATATCATGTAAGATAATAGAAAAAATGCAGGATTTTTATATTTTAGCAAAGAATTTTTAAATGAATATACAAAGCAATTTTGGAGAGAGCGGATAAGAACAGTCGGGGGAACTATGCGAATTATTAATGTAACTAAGCAGCAGGTATTAGGTGATAACATCAAGGTAGCTGCTACCTTTTTTTCGCGGTTGGTCGGACTTTTGGCTACAGCTAGCTTGCCAAATGGTGCGGGTCTTATGATCAAACCATGCAGCAGTGTCCATACCATGGGTATGCGATATCCTATTGATGTGATATTTGTGGATGATTCTGATAGGGTAGTTAAGGTTGTGGTTGGTTTAAAACCTAGCCGCCTGGCGAATCAGTGGGGGGCAAACTATGTCATTGAGTTGCCTGCAGGAACAATTGCGGCTACCTATACCCAAAAGGGCGATCGATTGGAACTGCAAGAAGCTGAAGATCATTGACTTGGTGCAGGTTTTGGCTTGCACTTACCAAAGCTTTGCGGTTAGCCGCGAAGCTTTGTTTTGTTTTCTCCATTTGCGAGACAGTCCATGAAAAGCTTGTACCATGTAAGGCTGTGTGCTAAAATATTTACAAACTGCGAGGGTATAATAGAGGCAGGAAGGTAAAGGCGGTGGCGGCGTGCTTGATCAGACAGAAGTGCCATTATTGAAAGCGATGAATACGTATATAGATGACGGAACAATTCCCTTTCATACCCCTGGACATAAAATGGGCAAGGGGATGCATCCTCTCTTTAACGAGGTAGTGCAGCAGAAAGGGTTGAAACTTGATTTGGCCAATATGGCCGAGCTGGACGATTTGCATGAGCCGCATGGACCGATCAGGGCGGCACAGGATTTAGCCGCTGCACTGTATGGGGCTGATTATAGCTATTTTATGGTAAATGGGACAACTGGCGGTATCTATGCCATGATTCTTACCATTGCGGGGCCTGGCGATAAGATTATTATACCGCGTAATGCTCACCGCTCTATTATTGGGGGCATTATCTTGAGCGGAGCCATTCCTGTATTTATACAACCAGAGGTAGATACCGAGTTGGGACTGACGATGGGGGTTACACCAGAGACGGTTTCGGAGGCTCTCAGACAGCATCCTGACGCCAAAGGGGTATTGATCATTAATCCCACATATTATGGTGTAGCCACCGACCTGAAAAAAATTGTGGATATTGTTCATGCCTACGCTATTCCGGTTGTTGTTGATGAGGCCCATGGACCACATCTTAAATTTTCATCACGATTACCTATCCAGGCGCTAGATGCCGGTGCTGATATTGTGGCCCAAAGCTCGCACAAAATTATCGGGGCCATGACCCAGTGTTCTATCGTTCATTGCCGCCAGGGTCTTATCCGGGTGCCTCGCCTTAAAGCTATGTTGCAGTTGGTACAGTCAACTAGCCCTAACTATATATTAATGGCTTCTTTGGATATTGCCCGCATGCAGATGGCGACAGAGGGGCGTGCGTTGATTGAACGTGCCGTTGATTTGGCTAACCAGGCTAGACAAGAGATAAATAAGATTCCGGGGCTATACTGTTTTGGTAATGAAAAAGTAGGCAATCCGGGCGTTTATAGTATAGATCCAACAAAGGTGACAGTGACTGTCAAAGGCTTGGGGCTGACCGGCGCGGAAGCCGAGCGGATTTTGCGGCATACTTATAAAATTCAGGTAGAATTATCTGATGTATATAATGTTTTATTTCTTATCACCTTAGGCGATAGTATGACTGAGGTGGCGGCGATGGTGGCGGCGTTAAGGGATATGGCAGTTACGCATAATGGTACGCGCGATTTTTCCGCGATCAATGAAATAACCCGGGGTGGAAAACATCCGGTAGCACCTGAGCAGGTTATATCGCCAAGAGAGGCGTTATTTGGCAATACCTGCATGGTGCCCTTTGATGATGCGGTTGGCATGATTTGTGCCGAAATTGTTACTTTCTACCCGCCTGGTATTCCTATGCTCTGTCCGGGTGAGCGGATTACGCAAGAGATTCTTGATTATTGTCATACCTTGCAAGATGCTGGATTGCATATTTCCGGTCCGGAAGATTATTTGCTTAACACGATAAAGGTAGTGGATTAAATGCACGGTAAACTAATAGTTATTGAAGGCACTGACGGTAGCGGTAAGGCCACTCAGTCCGGACAACTTGTCAATCGACTTAAAGCCGAGGGCGTGAATGTGCGCAAAGTGGATTATCCCAATTATCAGAGTCAATCGTCAGCGTTGGTCAAGATGTATTTAAATGGTGAATTTGGTAACCGCCCGGAAGATGTCAATGCGTATGCGGCATCTGCTTTTTACGCGGTAGATCGGATTGCTTCCTATAAAAAAGAGTGGGAGAAATTCTATCTAAGTGGTGGCATTGTTATCGCCGATCGCTATACCACTTCGAATATGATTCATCAGGCGGCTAAAATCAGAGACCGGTCCGAGAAAGAAGCTTACCTTACGTGGCTGTGGGACTTTGAGTTCACAAAATGTGGTTTGCCGATACCGGATAAAGTTATCTTTTTGGCTATGCCGCCTGCTGTTAGCCAGGAGCTTATGCGGGGGCGGGAAAACAAGACCGGTGGGGCACAAGATATCCATGAACAAAGCAGCGAGTATCTGTCATATTGCTTCACAAATGCCTGTGATATTGCTGATGCCTATGATTGGCATAAAGTGGCGTGCATTCATAAGGGGCAAGTAAAGACAATTGAGCAAATTCATAGTGAAATCTACCCAATTGTCAATGAAATTATCGGCAGGGCATAATATAGGCTCTGCCTTTGATTTTTGGTGTATTTCTGGCAAATATTTGATTATTTTACGAAAAACATTTATAATTTAAAGGATAATAAGAATGTGGTCTGCCATGTATTTTGGGGCAGGAGGGTAAAATCAAATGGGTATGAAAGTAAATACATTTGGGGTAAGCAATCAGTCAGTAGTGACTGATCGCGAGATACCGAACAAGGCCGAAAAGTCAGGGGACTATTTCGCTGCGGATCTGTTAAAATCGCAGGAAACACAGTCAACGGAACGTCTACAGACGCTCATGACCCAGATTGATGAAAGTGGACGCCGTTTATCGCAGATGCCGACTTATAGTGAGCTTAAGTCATACCGGGAGCTGGTTCGTAAGTTTATTGGTGAGGCTGTTTCGCGATCTTACAGCCTCGAAGCCCGCGCTGGTTGGGATCGTCATGGTCGACAGAAATTGTATACAACCATTAAAAAGGTTGACGAAAAACTAGCCGAAATGGCAGAAGATGTGCGCGTCGGCCAAGAACGACAATTATCCATCATGGCCAAACATGACGCAGTGCGGGGCATGCTGGTGGATTTGTTCACCTAATGATGATGAATTGGAATGAAGTAATCGGCCATCAGGATGCGGTGACCATGGTTAAAGCCATGTTGTCTACCGGAAAAATGCCACATGCTTTATTGTTTACCGGATCGGCAGGTATTGGTAAAAGCTTACTAGCCAAACTGGTAGCTGCCGGCATTCTTTGTAGCAGTGACTGTGAAAAACCTTGTGGACATTGCCACTCTTGCGTGCTGTTTGGCCGTAGTGAGCATCCTGATTTTATTCAGGTTGCGCCTGACGGTGCTACTATCAAAATTGACCAGATTCGTTTACTTAAAAACGTTGCTGCGTTAACCCCGGCTATTGGTGCAGGGCGGGTTTGCCTGATTGAGGATGCTGAATTGATGACTGTTCAAGCTGCTAACAGTTTGCTCAAGTTGTTAGAAGAGCCGCCTCCTGGACTTATTTTTATTCTCATTGCAGGAACCAGTAAACCGCTATTGTCGACAATATTATCGCGTTGCCGGAAGGTTTCTTTTCACCCTTTGCCTGCCTCTGTGCTGGAACAAGCGCTGGTACATAGAGGATATGAACCGGCTGCTGCGGCTATTGCCGCCCGTTTAAGTGGTGGCAGGATGGGGAAGGCACTTACCTTACTGGCGCCGGATGGTTTGGTATCCAGAGATATGGCACTGCAATTGCTTGCTAGTATAGGGCAAGAGGGCATGACCGTCGTTTGGGAGCAAACAACCAAGCTTGCTGGTCTCGACACCAAGGATATAGTAACAGTGCTGGGATTTTTTTTGTATCTGTTGCGGGATTTACTAATGGTAACAGGTCAGTATGGCGAGCAACTACTATATAATATTGATCTTGTGCAGGAACTTGCTGGTTTGGTACCTGCTTGGTCTGAATGCCGCTGCATGGCAGCTATAACTGCTGTTAAAAATACCATTCGTGCCATTGAGGGCAACGCCAACACCCGTTTAGCTCTTGAGGAGTTATTAATAAATCTGAAGGATTGGCCAGAAAAAGGAGAGTAACATGCTGACAGTAGTGGGTGTCCGCTTCAAAAAAGCGGGTAAAATATACTATTTTGACCCAGATGCCATTGAAATTCGTGAAGACGATTATGTAATTGTCGAAACCGCAAGAGGACTGGAGTTTGGTGATGTCGTTATTGGGCCGCGGCAGGTGGAAGAAGAACAGATTGTTGCTCCGTTAAAACCTGTATTGCGTAAGGCGACTGCTGAGGATGAAGAAAAAGTTAAAGACAATCGGAAAAAGGAAAAAGAAGCTTTTAAGATTTGTGAGCAAAAAATAGAGGCTCATAGTTTGCCTATGAACCTGGTGGATGTGGAATATACTTTTGATGTCAATAAGATCATATTTTACTTTACTGCCGAAGGCCGGATTGATTTTCGTGAACTGGTAAAAGACTTGGCTAGTGTTTTTCGTACCCGGATTGAGCTTAGGCAAATTGGAGTACGAGATGAGGCTAAATTGATGAATGGGATTGGTTGTTGTGGCCGGTCGCTGTGTTGTGCTACCTTTTTGGGAGATTTTGAACCGGTGTCTATTCGGATGGCCAAAGAACAGAATTTGTCACTCAATCCAGCCAAGATTTCAGGGATTTGCGGCCGGTTGATGTGTTGTCTTAAATACGAAAACGACTGCTATAGTGGCTGTAGCTGCCCGAAAAAGGTTATGCCGCCGACAGTTGGTAAGGAAGTAATTACAATCGATGGCGAAGGCAAGGTCATATCTCTCAATCGGCAGAAACGGACAGCCACCATTGGTTTAGCGGAAGGGAAAACCATGATTATTCCCTGGGACGAAGTGGTGGAAAAGGAATAATGGCACCTGCCAAAGTAGGTCTGAAACCTGGCGAACGGGTGGATGACCTGATTATTAACAACTTAAAGCTTATTCAACACCCGGAGGAATTTTGTTTTTCGCTTGATGCGGTCCTGTTGGCTCATTTTGCCAGTATGCGGCAAAACGGCGTAGTAGCAGACCTAGGCGCAGGTACCGGTGTTATCGGCTTATTATTACTAGCACGTGGAGCGGCAGCAGTTACTGGTATTGAGCTCAATCCGGTCATGGCGGACATGGCGAGCCGCAGTGCTAAGCTTAACAGGCTGGAGGACAGACTGCTGATTCTAAACAGTGACCTTCGTCTAGTTCATGATTTGCTGCCAGGTGGTAACTTTGAATTGGTTGTTTCTAACCCTCCCTACCGCCCGGTCGGGGGTGGGTATATAAGCCCTAATGACCGGGTTGCTATGGCCAGGCATGAATTGACAGCCAGCTTACCTGACATTGTAGCTGCTGCGCGGCATCTTGTTAAATACCGCGGCCGGTTTGCGATGGTACACTTGCCTGAACGACTGGCAGAGATTATGCTAACAATGTGCCAGGCCGGTATTGAGCCCAAACGGCTGCAATTTGTTTATCCACGAGTGGACAAGAAGCCTAACATGGTGCTTATTGAGGGTGTACGAGGGGCAAAGCCGGGAATAGACGTATTGCCGCCTTTACTTGTATATACTACTGATGGAAACTATTCTGAGGATATTATGAAGCTCTATGAGCAGGACAGGTGAACTTGAGTGACCGAAGCGGGCACGCTCTATTTATGTCCAACTCCCCTGGGAAATCTGGAGGACATGACCTTTCGGGCTGTACGGGTCTTGAAAGAGGCGGCTGCTATTGCGGCTGAGGATACCAGACACACACGTAACCTACTAAACCATTTTGACATTCATGCTCGACTTATTAGTTATCATGAACATAATAAAGCCGAGCGGGGGCCGGAGATTATTGACCAGTTGCTGCTCGGCGAGAGTATTGCGTTAGTCAGTGATGCGGGTATGCCTGGGATCTCTGATCCTGGTGTGGACTTGGTTCGTTTGGCGATAGCTAACGATATACCTGTTGTACCGTTGCCTGGACCTAACGCGGCGCTGACGGCCTTGATTGCATCAGGGATGGACACTACGTTATTCACTTTTGTTGGGTTTTTACCAAAAACCACAAAACACCGTCGGCAACTGCTTGAGAAACTAGCTAACTATCCGTATACATTGGTGTTTTATGAAGCGCCACACCGGGTGCGGGCAACGCTGGAGGAATTGACAACTTCATTTGGTGATCGTCAAGCGGTAGCGGCCAGGGAACTTACTAAAAAATTTGAGGAATTTGTCCGAGGCAGTCTGTATACGTTAAGGCAACATTTTAGCGAAAATCAGCCGCGCGGGGAATTTACCCTTATTGTAGAGGGTAATCCTGACAATGAAGCGCAGAATCAGCCGGCCGCTGCATTGTCAACACCTGATATAGTGCAAGCTGTGCAAGTGTTAATCCAACAGGGCGTAAATAAAAAGGACGCCATCCGTGAGGTGGCGTCGCAAAATGGTCTGCCGAAACGACAGGTATACCAAGCTGTTCTTACAGATTCATTGGTTCTCTAACAGAAAGGCTAACTTTCTTAAATACCGGATTAGACAGCTGCTTGTCCCATAGATTCGAGGCAATCTTTACAAACGTTTTTACCTTTGAAGTTGGTTACGTCAGCTGCATTACCACAGAACACACAGGCTGGTTCATATTTGCGGAGAATGATGCGGTCGCTATCGACATAAATCTCGAGAGCATCTTTTTCTGCGATATCAAGAGTGCGGCGCAATTCGATAGGAATAACCACCCTACCTAGTTCGTCTACTTTACGTACAATGCCAGTTGATTTCATTTTCCTGTCTCCCTTCACTCTACAATTAATTTTCTAAGGAACATCGAATAACAATATTCGACAAAAATCGCTCAACTAAATAATACCAAATATTACAAAGCATGTCAACCCAATTATTTACAAAATGAAGATTTTTTTTTCAAATATGTCATTTGAGAGGAATAAAATTTCTATTCATTGTCATATACTACTACATTCTGTCGAAAAATACAACTATTGACAACCATATTTCCAATGCCTATAATTGGAAAATAAAAGTAGTGCGTTCACTGAAGGAGGACATTATGTCAAAGAAACCCTTTTATATTACTACACCTATTTATTATCCAAGTGACCGATTACATATTGGACATGCATACTGTACTACCATTGCAGACAGTATTGCCCGTTATAAGCGGTTATCAGGTTTTGATGTATTCTTTTTAACAGGTTCTGACGAACATGGCCAAAAGATTCAGCGAAAGGCTGAGGAGACTAATACTACGCCGCTGGCTTATGTGGATAAGATTGTGGCTTCATTTAAACAACTATGGGAAAAATTAGATATATCCAATGACGATTTTATTCGTACGACTGAAAAGCGGCACCACGAGTTGGTACAGGCAGTCTTTCAAAAAATCTATGATCAGGGTGATATTTATAAAGCGGAATATGAGGGCTGGTACTGTACGCCTTGCGAGACCTTCTGGATGGAACGTCAGCTAACTGACGGAAAATGCCCGGATTGCGGCCGGCCAGTCGAAATTGTCAAGGAAGAAAGCTACTTTTTCCGGATGGCTAAGTATCAGGACCGGTTGCTGAAATATATTGATGAAAATCCGGATTTTATACAGCCGACTTCGCGCCGTAATGAGATGCTTAATTTTATCAAGGGCGGTCTGGAAGATTTGTGCGTGTCCCGGACAACCTTTGACTGGGGAATCCCGGTTCCATTTGATACCAAGCATGTAGTTTATGTATGGTTTGATGCGCTGACCAACTATATTACAGCAGCCGGTTACTTAAATGATAAGGAAAAATTCGCTAAATATTGGCCTGCAGATATCCACTTGGTAGGTAAGGAAATTGTGCGCTTCCATAGCATTATCTGGCCGGTAATTTTGATGGCACTGGGGATAGAATTGCCTAAGAAGGTATATGGTCACGGTTGGCTGGTAGTCGAGGGTGACAAAATGTCTAAGTCTAAGGGCAATGTGATTGATCCGTTGGCCTTGATTGATGAATTTGGTGCCGATGCTATCCGCTATTTTCTGCTGCGGGAAATTACCTTAGGGCTTGACGGCAATTTTTCGCGTGAGGCACTCATTAACCGGATTAATGCCGACTTAGCTAATGATTTGGGAAATCTGCTACATCGCAGTCTGAGTATGATTGGCCGCTTTAATGGCGGCGTTATCGAAGCACCGGGTGAGAGTGGGGCTATTGATCAGGAACTTATTGAGTTAGCGCGCACCACGGCCGTTCGGTATGAACAACATATGGAGCAGCAGGATATTAATGCTACTCTCAAGGAAGTATGGGCACTTATTGGGCGTACCAATAAATATATTGATGAGACCGGACCTTGGGCACTAGCTAAAGACCCTGCCCAAAAAGGCCGTCTAAATACTGTACTGTATAATTTAGCCGAGGTTCTACGAATTGTGGCTATCTTGATTTCACCGTTTATGCCGCAAACATCTCCGAAAATTTGGCGGCAGCTTGGTCTACAAACTGACTTTGCCAGTGTGCAATTTAATGAGGCTCAAGCCTGGGGCCATTTACCAGTTGGCACTGTTGTAGCAAAAGCTGAGCCGATTTTTCCCCGCATTGAGGAGCAACCGGACTGTCAGGCTGAAACACAATCGCCATTAACAGCGACTGTGCCTGCACCCCAACCTGAGACCCCGGCCGCACTGGGTATACCGGAAATTACCATTGATGAATTTGCAAAAATTGATTTGCGGGTAGTCAAGGTACTGGCGGCCGAGAAGGTTAAAAAGGCCGATAAGTTATTGCTTTTAACGGTAGATCTGGGAACAGAACAACGTACTATCATTTCAGGGATAGCCAAACACTATGAGCCTGAGCAACTCGTGGGGCAAAATGTTGTTATGGTAGTCAATCTGAAGCCTGCCAAAATTCGGGGCATAGAATCCCGCGGCATGGTATTGGCAGCCTCCTGTGATGAAAAATTGCAGCTTGTGACTGCCGATATGCCGCCTGGCAGCAGGGTGAAGTAAGATGCTGTTTGATTCACATGCTCATATTGATGATAGCCGGTTTGACGAGGATCGGGCTGCAGTTATTGCACGGGCCCAGGAAGCCGGCCTTGTGGGGATATTGAACGCTGGTGCTTGTATGGAATCCTCGGCCCGTTCAATCGCATTAGCAGAAGAACATGCATTTATTTATGCCGCCGTTGGTATCCATCCCCATGATGCCAAAGAAGCCAAGGACAGTGATTACGAGCAGCTAGCTGATTGGACCCGTAAACCCAAGGTGGTGTCTATTGGCGAAATTGGGCTTGATTATTATTATGATTTATCACCGCGCGAGCTTCAGCAGCAGGTGTTTATCCGTCAGCTTGATGTGGCGCGCCAATGCAATAAGCCGATTATTATCCATGACCGGGATGCCCATGGTGATTTGATGGCGATTATAAAAAAAGAAGCCAAGGGTTTGACAGGTGTGCTGCATTGTTATTCCGGTAGCTTAGAGATGGCCAAGGAAGTTATCAAGCTGGGTTTTTACATCTCCTTTGCCGGACCGATTACTTTCGCCAAAGACGGCAAGCTCAAAGAGGTGGCGGCAAACGTACCCCTTGAGCGGCTGCTGGTAGAGACAGATTGCCCCTATTTGACACCTAAGCCCTATCGGGGTCGGCGCAATGAGCCTGCGTATGTCAAATTTACTGCAGAAGAAGTGGCTTGTGTCAGGAATATGGAGTTTGCTGCTCTGGCGGCGGCGGCGACAACAAATACTAAGCGGCTTTTTGGCATTGCGTAAGTTGTATCTGTCAGAAGGAAAATAAAAAATTTATACAAGCAGGAATAAAATGGAAGTTCAGCGAATATTTTACAGTAATAGAATATCGCTGAATTTCTTTATTTTATGACTCACACATTCCGCATGTCTCTTGTAAATATTTATGTTTGTTTTGATTGGACATGCGGAATATAAGTTATGAGGATAAAATTTAAAACAATTGGGAATAATACGAGCAATATCTGGATAATTATGGTTAATTTATTGACTTATTAACCAAGTTATGATATAATCCTATGGCTCGCAGAAAGGGGGTATTTCATGAGTGATGAAAGGTCTATACTAGCAAAGTATGGTCAGCGAAAAGTAGTGTTGATTCTTGCGCTACTGCTGGCATCACTGGTGGCAACCGGATTTGTTTGGGCACATAAACAGGTACATATTATTACCGATGGTCAAAACTATACTGTCAGTACCTTGTACTCAAGTCCGTATAAAATCTTGCAACAAGCTGGAATTACACTTAGTCCCGAAGATGAAATCAGGTTGTCGACAACCAGTGTGGCTACCGGAACAGTCATTGAGGTATTTCGTGCCGTACCTGTAACAGTTATATATCAAGGGAAAAATATTAATTTACTTGCAGCTAAGCCCACGGTGCGCGATATTGCCAATCAGGCGGGAATACCGCAAGAAAAGGTAAGGTTGATGCCGGGAGATGACACTAAGCCGATTGCCGGCATGAACATTAAGGCCATTACATTAAGTGAGAAGATTGAGGAGCAGGAAATTCCTGAGTTGTACCAGATTATTCGCCAACCTGATCCTACCCTGGAAAAAGGGGTGGAAGAAACTGTGCAGGCAGGAGAGAATGGTCTTAAGAAAGCCACGGTTCGCGTTAAGTTTGAAGATGGTATTAAAGTTTCTGCCGATGTTCTGTCCGAGGTTGTGGCAGTAAGTGCTAAACCGCAAATCATCCGGGTTGGAACCCGGGATATGGTAGACACCTCGCGGGGGGCGATGCGGTTTAGGGGTGTCCGCTATATGGAAGCCAGCGCCTATTTACCCACAGATGGATCATCCCAGGGATTGACGGCCACCGGAATTGCTGCCGGTCATGGTATTGTTGCTGTTGATCCGGACGTTATTCCGTTAGGTACCCGGGTGTATGTTCCTGGCTATGGGATGGGGCTGGCAGCCGATACTGGCGGTGCCATTGTTGGTGACAAAATTGATTTGTGTATGGAAAGTGCCAGTGAAGCCTACCGGTTTGGCCGCCGGACAGTAAAGGTATATATCTTAGATGAGTAAGGAAATGGCAGAGTCTTGTGCTCTGCCATTTCCTTTTTGAATTATATTTTTCCAGCCTTTAGAAGGAGTAGCTAACTCGGGCAACGAAATAGGAACAATTACATTTGTGGTGAAGGGAATGGTGTTATTGACTGGCATTAACCTCGGTTTTGTGAAAGATTGTTGGCAATTGGCCCGTGGCTATTGGTCTTCAGAGGAGAAGTGGCGGGCATGGGGACTAACGGCGGTAATTGTGACGCTGAATCTAGCCTATGTCTATATTTTGGTATTATTAAATACATGGAATAACCGGTTTTATAACGCCCTGCAGAATTTAGATATAGAGGAATTTTTCAGCGCCCAGCTTGAGTTTTGCGTATTGGCTGGTATTTATATTATTGTCGCTGTGTACCAGCTTTACCTGCAGCAGATGCTGGAGATAAAATGGCGGCGATGGATGACGCAGCAATATTTGGACAGTTGGCTGGCAAAACAGACCTATTACCGGCTGCAGCTTATCGAGAATAGCACCGATAATCCTGACCAGCGTATTAGTGAAGATTTACGACTGTTTACCAATTACACCCTGCGGCTGTCGTTGGGTCTCTTAAAAGCCGTGGTTACACTAGTATCCTTTATCGCTATCTTGTGGCAGTTGTCAGGTACACTTACAATTCCTGTAGGCGGGACAGAAGTGACGATCTCCGGGTATATGGTATGGGTTGCCATATTGTATGCGGTTGTCGGAACTTGGCTGGCTCACAAGATTGGTAAACCGTTAACCAAGCTCAATTTTGATCAGCAGCGCTTTGAAGCTGATTTCCGTTTTAGTTTGGTACGACTGAGAGAAAATAGTGAGAGCATTGCCTTTTATGGCGGTGAATCCAGGGAAGGTCAGTCGTTTATGGGCAGATTCGGAAGCGTCTTGGATAATTTCTGGCAGATTATGAAACGCCAGAAACAACTGACTTGGTTTACCTCAGGCTATGCACAAATTGCAATTATTTTTCCGTTTTTAGTAGCTGCTCCGCGGTACTTTGCCAAAGAGATTCAGCTTGGCGGCTTGATCCAGACTGCAGCAGCCTTTGGTAAAGTGCAGGATGCGTTATCGTTTTTTGTTGAAAGCTACCCCTTGCTGGCCGAGTGGAAGTCGGTGGTTGATCGGCTAACCGGCTTTGTTGGTAATATGGAGAAAGTAAATGCGCTATCTGATAACGGTGCCGATATCCATCATGTGCCTACTCCGGCATTGACGATGTCTGGCCTGAGTATTTATTTGCCAGATGGACGGCTGTTGTTGTCAAAACTCAATTTGTCATTGACAGCAGGCGATTCTCTGCTGGTGGCCGGTCCCTCTGGCAGCGGTAAAAGTACGCTGCTACGGACGCTTTCCGGCTTATGGCCATATGCTCAGGGAGATATAACTGTGCCTGAAGGCCAAAGTTCCCTGTTTCTTCCGCAAAAAGCCTACCTGCCGCTTGGCACGTTGCGGGAGGTATTGCTCTACCCGGGCCCTCGGCAGCCGGTTAGTGATGAAGACATTTATACTGCTATGTCCCTGTGTAAACTGGAGGGGCTGAAGGATCAGCTTAATAGGGTGGAAGAATGGTCACATGTGCTGTCGCTGGGCGAGCAGCAACGGATTGCTTTTGTGCGGGCTCTTATTCATAAGCCTGAGTGGCTGTTTATGGATGAGGCGACATCAGCTCTTGATGAACCTACAGAACGTGTATTGTACAAATTACTGTGTGAACATCTGCAAAATACGGCCATGATCAGCGTTGGTCACCGGGGTACGCTAAACAGCTATCACAAAAAGAAATTGACCCTGGATGGAGCCGGGTGTTGGAGTATGCTTACTTTATAACACTATAGATAAAAAAGCGCTAAATGTGATACTATATTCATATTGCGTGTTACGTTAAAAAGATGGAGAGCGAAATGATTAAAGAAGTAATAGTAGTTGAGGGCAAACAGGACATTGCTGCCGTTAAGCGGGCAGTGGATGCAGAATGTATTGCTACAGATGGGTTTAACCTATTGCCGCGTACCATAAGCCGGATTGATGATGCCTATAAACGGCGGGGGATTATCATTCTGACTGATCCGGACAGTGCGGGTGAGCGCATTCGTAAATACTTAGCCCAACGCTTTGCCGAAGCTAAGCATGCGTTTGTACCAAGAGAACAAGCCTCTGCGAATGATGATATTGGCATTGAACAGGCCTCGCCGGAGGCCATTCGAGATGCGCTTAGTAAAGTGCGGCTGCATGAGTGGCAGCCATCAAGTGAGTTTAGCTGGCAGGATATTATAATAAATAGATTGACTGGTGTGCCGGACGCCACTATCCGCCGGGCGGCGGTTGGTGAAAGTCTGGGTATCGGCTATGCTAATGCTAAGGGTTTTTTTTATCGGCTCAATCATTATGGCGTTACCCGCGCCGAATTTGCCGGGGCATTAAATAAGTTGGATGATGCTGCTAATCGAAGTAGCGGTGTGGAGGAACCATATTATGGCGATTAAGCCGTGTATTGCACAAAAAGAGGTAACTTTACATATATTAAAAACCTTTGGTATTCATATGAGCAAAAAATTAGGGCAAAATTTCCTGATTGACAACAATGTCGTGGCAGGAATTGTGTCGGCTGCTAACGTTTGTGAAGGTGAACCTGTGCTTGAGATTGGACCGGGGATTGGCACGTTGACCCAGGGACTAGCCGAAGCGGGGGCCGAGGTTACTGCAGTTGAGCTTGACCGTCGTCTGCTGGAGATCCTTGGTAAGACGCTGGAAGGGTATAATAATGTCAGGGTTATTCATGGTGATATTTTAAAAATTGACATTTCCCGGGAAATAAACAAAGAAAAATACAAAGTTGTCGCTAATTTGCCCTACTATATTACGACTCCTATTATCATGAAATTTCTGGAGGAAAGGCTGCCTGTCGAACTGCTTGTCACTATGGTACAAAAAGAAGTGGCGCAGCGTATGGTGGCCAAACCTGGCGGCAAGGATTATGGGTCACTGTCAGTAGCTGTTCAGTATTATACAGAGCCGGAAATTATGTTTATTGTGCCACCGCAGGCTTTTATTCCGAAACCTGCTGTAGAATCGGCCGTTATCCGTTGTACTGTGCGTACTGTGCCGCCGGTTGAGCTTGTTAGTGAAAAAATGTTTTTCCGGGTTGTTAAGGCCGCTTTTGCTCAGCGCCGGAAAACCTTGGCTAATGGCCTTAAGGCGGCTGGCCTTAGCAAAGAAGAGTTGGAGCAAGTACTGACGCAAGCCCAAATAGATGGTGGGCGTCGTGGCGAGCAATTATCGCTGGCCGAGTTTGCCGCTATTGCTAACGCCTGGTCAAAATTAGTAAGTGATAGCTAAGTGAAATTAAAAAACCTTAAAGCCCTGCTCATTTTGAGCAGGGCTTTTCGTTAAGAAACGTATCTAACAAATCTAAGCGTCGGTCAATATGATAACCCAGGTAGGTTTTGTTCTGCCATTGACGGTTGCGACTTTGGTCATGAAAGGCGGCAATGGCTTCCAGGCAATCGCCGACAATGGTATCAATGATTTTGTTGGTATGAATTTGATTTTTCACAGAGGAGCCTAGACGGTAGTGGGGAATGATAGTGGCTACATCAATTTTCAGCTTGTGCATGCGCGCAAGCGCCATGGTAACAGGGGGAATAGCCAGCTCACGCAAGGGCACTGTTTCCAGGAGACGGCGGGAGACGGCGTGGGGGCCATGGGCCGGGCTGGCTAAATTAATTTTTTTATCAAGTCCCAACTCTTTATTAAGATTAAGACGCCATTGAAAAGTAGGGTTATAGCGTTCGATATGGCGAGGCGGAGAAGGATAACAATTGGTTAAGGCCATATCCAGGTGTTTCAACAATACGCCATCAACCAGCTCCATCAAATTCTCATTAAAAGTACCTACCATGTCGCCATCAACAAAAATGACAACATCGCTGCCCAATGACAAAGCCACTTTAGCACCAATGGCGCGGGGCGTGTCAATGCCTAAACATTCATGGAAATAGATAATTTGGAGTTTTGGAAGACGCATTTGTAAAACTTCGCGCATTGTACTGTCTTTGGAGCCATTGGCCACTAAAATAATGTGGTCAATCGGCAATGTTCCCAGATTTTGCAATACAGTGCTAATGCGCCCTCCCTCATTTTTGGCCGGAACGACCACGCAAATCACGTCCATCACCTCGGAGTAAGGATGCGTGTAGAAATGTATGCTGAAAGCAGCCTTATGAGGGCTCACTATAGTATATAACGGAGAGACGGCATTTGCCACCAGGTGCAGCCAGTAATTTTGTGGCACTTTAGCTAAGCGCTACATAGGATGTAATAGTTATAGCCACTGGCTAAGGGGGGGATTAAGGTGGACATTCAAATAGGCGACCTAGTTATTAGAAAATCTCATGGCGGCGATATTGTTTTTAAGGTAACTGACATATTTGTCGACGATACCCAACAAACACACTGCGTGCTAAAGGGACTACATTTACGGCTAATGGCTGATTCGCCTATCGATGATTTAGAGCCGATTGAAGCAGAACATTTACGCAATGAAATTGTTCGCATGGAAACTATGCATAACAATACCCTGCGGCAGGTCCTGGTACGCCGCAGCCGTGAACGGGAACAAATTGAATTAAAGCGGTCTGAGGCCACCAAGAAATTCACTTATTTTGATTTGCCTGGCCGGGTATTGCATCTTGACGGTGACGAGGAATACCTTAAAATGTGCTTGAAAACCTACAACCAACTTAATCTTCAGGCAGAGGGCCGTTGGGTGGAAGAAAATAAACAAGCGGACGTTATTATCAATTTATTAGAAGAAATCCGGCCGGATATTCTGGTGTTTACAGGTCATGATGCCTTAATTGGCAATGGTAAAAAGGATATAAATGATATCAATAACTACCGCAACTCGAAACACTTTGTGGCAGCTGTAAAAAAAGCCCGCCTAGTTGAGCCTTCCCGCGATGAATTAGTTATATTTGCCGGAGCTTGTCAATCACATTTTGAAGCTATTTTATCCGCGGGCGCCAACTTCGCCAGCTCACCTAACCGCATTTTTATTCATGCGTATGACCCGGTATTTATTGCGGAAAAGGTAGCTTTCACACCGATAAACCGGATAGTTGATGTAAGTGACGCTATTACGGCATCAGTAACCGGAGTTGATGGCGTAGGTGGTCTGGAGACCAGAGGAACATTCCGGTTAGGTATGCCGAAAACGCCTATTAAATAACATCAGACCTATATATTCCGCAGTAAAAAGGGAAAGATAACTATTTTAACGAACCTATTATCTTGTTGAAATACTAAATGTATGTGGAGGTCTAATGTGGTAGTAATAGGAGAGCAACAAGGCAGTAGGAATGCCTGTAAGGCTGGCGGCGTTTTTTATACGCCAGTACATATTGTGAACTATATTCTGGCACGGACGCTGGCGCATCATGATATAGTGGCAAATCCGGTACCGCGGGTTCTTGATCCAGCCTGTGGGTCAGGCAACTTTTTGGTGGCAGCCTATGATTTGCTGCTGGCTAAGTTTGCTGAGAACCTGCCTGCATTGCGCGCCCAGTATGCTGAGCAGCGATACATGATCAAGACCGTTATGACCGAATATTATCTTGATGGCCGATCCTACTGGCGTAGGGAGAACCTGCATTACCACATTGTCCACTATTGTTTATATGGAGCTGATATGGATGAAGCTGCAATAAATAGGGCGCAAGAGCGATTGGTGGAAAAGCAAGCAGCATTGTCGTCACTTGATGCGGATATTATGAATTTGCTTACCGGTGACAGTCTAATCAAATGGGAAGATAATCTGATAGAGATGGACGGTTGTACCGACAATGACCGTTTGCGGCTAGCCGATTTCTGGACGCGAAAATATGATTATGTTATTGGTAATCCACCCTATATCAGTTTTGGATTAAACCGGGTAGGTAAAGTGACTGCCGAGCAGGCGCAGTATTTGCGGATGAACTATCCCCATTCGGCGCAGTATAAACTTAGCTATTATGCGCTATTTTTGGAACGTGGTATTTTGGCGCTAAAGCCAGGGGGCTATCTCGGCTATATTACGCCTGACAGCTATCTGCTAGGGCGCTACTATTCTAAAATTCGCGAGTTTATTCTCGATAATTGTAGGGTACAAGAACTGGCATTGGTGAATGCGAAGGTGTTTGACGGCGTGGTAGTGGGAATTCCGGCTATTACCATTTTGCAAAAAGAAAGTAGCGAGGAAGCCAAATCAACGGCCGTAGTAACGGTCAAGAAGATTAATGAAGCAGAGATCGAGCCTACTGCCTATCAATATCCGCAGGCGTATTTTTCTGAGCAGGTGTATAAACGGTTTCGGTTGTTTTTCTTGGCAAGGGATAAAGATATTGTTGATAAGCTGGATCAAGCCCCCTGTCGGTTTGGAGATATAACAAAAATCAGGACAGGCATGCGTTCGCTTACTGTGCAGGCAGATATAAAAAGTAAGATGAGGCAAGGCAGTACCTGGCGACCAGGGCTGATATCCTCAGGACAGGTATTGCCTTTTGCCCTTTCCTATCAGGGTGACTGGTTGGACGTTGATCCGACCAAACTAAATAAAGGCGGTTGGGATGGGGAGGTCATGGCTGGGCCCAAGATTTTCCTCAGGCAGACAGGCGATAGTCTAATTGCTGCTGTAGACAAATCGGGATATTACCATCTGAATAATATTCATTCGCTGGTGGTAGATAAAGGTGAGCTTAGTTTAGAATATTTGGTGGCTATTCTTAATTCCCGGTTAATGAATTTTTACTACCAGACTGTGACTTTGGAAAAAGGGCGATCTATGGCGCAAGTGGATATTGAAATGGTGGAAAAGCTGCCGCTAATCATTGACCAGCAGCGTGCCAGTTCGTTAGCTCAGTTAGCAAGACAGTTGGCTGAGCAGGGTGGCTGGGGAATTGAAGATAATGGTATTTATAATGAACTGAATAAAGTAGTCTATGAGATATATGGGTTATCTGTAGGCGATAGTCTGTATATTGAGCAGAGCATTAGCAAGGGCAAATCGGCGAAGCGGCGATGTTAATAGTAACATCCTCTTTCCTTCATACATAAATTGTTATATGCCTAGAAACAGGAATTTACACAAAAGGGTCGAATATTACATAACATCAGACTGATTGATCAGTTTGCAACTAAATAAATGCCAATATAAATGGCGCTATATCCCTAAAAACAAACACTAGAAGGTTGGTTATGTAAAATTAATGAAGATTAAAAAAAGGGTAACTAAAACAATTTTCGGGTTGATGATAATGTCGCTGCTTACTACCTCTTTTGGTGGTGCATGGGCGACAACTGCTTATGCGGCAGAGGTAAAAGAAGAATCTGTTCAAAATGGAGATGACAAGGCAGCTATTGGCGGTTTAGTAGCCCTTGGTTTACTGGCTATGGTCGTTGGTGGAAAAAAGGGTGGCAGTAGTGAGTCAACAACAAAAAATACTACTCCGACGACGACACCTACTACTACGCCGGGTACTTCTACTACAGGCTCAACATCTCAGTCGACAACAACTACCTCAGGGCTTACAGCCGATGAAGCCAAAGCGTTTCAATTATTAAACGCTGACCGCGCAGCCAATGGTCTGCCAGGGCTCAAAATCAACATGAACCTGGTGCGTTTAGCAGAAAAATATGGACAGGATATGATTAATCGTAATTATTTTTCGCACTACAATCCGGAAGGACAATCCCCTTTCGATCGTATGAAGCAAGCGGGTATTAGCTACAGCGCTGCCGGTGAGAATCTGGCCATCAACAGTAATGTAACGGCTGCTGAAAAAGCCTTTATGAACAGCTCCGGTCATCGTGCCAATATTTTGAACTCCAACTATACTGATGTGGGTATTGGCGTTCGTACTAATACTGCAGGGTCTGTGTATGTAGTGCAAGAGTTTATCAAAAAATAGGAATACTTGTAATTGGAATAGCAAAATCCGCGCCATTTGGCGCGGATTTTGCTATTCCAATTACATACACTTCGGGCAGGCACCACGATGCTCATGGTAATCGAATTCATGACCGCAAGAAGGGCATACTTTATATAACCGATAGGTGCAGATTTTATAAAGTTTATAGTAACATTTATAGGTTTTAACGCATTCTTTAGTAGGCTGGCATTTCATTTTGGGAGTGCAGCACGACATATCCATATCGTGGCAGTCATCATCCATCATCTCATTTTTGTCGTGACAGCCGTATTTGCCATAATCATCATCGCACTTCCAGTAGGGATATTTTTTATAAGCCTTCATTAATTATAGTACCTCCTTATATATTTAGATGGCATACTTTCTTCCCTAGGGGGAAGAGCATCTGATATATACTATGAATAACAGGGAAAAAATGTTATGTTGTTTTCTGGGATAGTGTTTATATCAGCAAAAAAGAAGCCGAAATCTTTATAAAATCAAGAATTTCAGCCTCTTTAGAAAGAGTAGTTAAGTAAAATTATCTATTTTTTCGTCGCGATCTAAGGGCAGGAAATAACAGATATTTTCCTGTTAGCGTGAGAAGTATAAGACCGATTGCCGCAAGGTCAACAATCCATTTCAAATCCAGATTGCCGATTTTCTCCTGATGGAGTCCCCTGGTTATTCCAAAGATACCAGAGGCAACTGGTTTTGTGTTTGACTGAAGCTGATCTTGACTTTGCGATGTCAAACCTTTACTTTCTGGCGCTATTTCTTGTGCTAGTTTACTGGATTGCCTGACTGCAGGCATTGGGGGTTTTTCTTGCCCTACTAGTCCGGGTTCAGCCAGTATTAAGCCGGTAATTGCTTCGGAAAGCAGTACGATAACCAGAATAAGTCCCAGATATAGGTGCAATTTGCGTGCTGTTTGATAAATAATCAATCCCCTCCAATTTACTAGGTTCACGGCAACTGATGAATTTCTATTTGGAGCAGTTTAGCTGGTTACTGGGTTTTCTTATGTATATATTAACGGAAGATGTACGGATCAAGCTTGTGGAGGAAGGCACCGTACATCTTCCGTAATTTTTTAGTCTACCAGAATTTATAATTAAATTCTGTTGACATAAGAACGACTAAGGCTTCTGCCGGCGTCCTGAGGGACTTGGCACAAGCCAAGTCTTTTCTTATTTCAACACATTGTAGGTATCAGTATAAGTAGATAATTTTAGAATTCCTTTAGAAAATAGTGGCAGACATAATTGGTTGGACAGACAAATATATTTTAAATAAATACATGCGATAATAAAAATACATATATATATAGTGAATTTTAACAAATTTTTTGGCGGCTATAGGAGGGATATACTTTGGCAGCACAGGTCATTCCGTTTCCTGCTAAATCTGAACCCAACTTAACGGAAATGGAGAAGCTCATTCGGGAATGGCTGTTCAATGTGTCAGAAGATGAGGATTTCATTGAGACTGTGGCCTCGCGGATGATGAATTTTATCAATAATTATGCCAATAAATGGTTTGAGCCTACGTTCAACTTAGTCGTACCATCAACGTTAACCCTGGAAGAAAGAAAAGCACTTTGGGTTTCCATTGAAACAGGTGTTGACGATACCGCCAAACAGGTACAAGAGATGATTAATAAGATAATCGTAGAACGATTTTTCCTTGAGATAGAAATCTATGAAAGTAAGGAAAAAGGAAAAACGGGAAAAAGAGAATTGTTGTGCCCTAAAAGGTAAGCGAAACAAGCATAAGGCAGGAAAAAGCATTTGTAGTTCTATTGACTACAAATGCTTTTTTGTTGTCCAGATGGAAAGTATAACTTTCCCTGGATTGAACGACTAAGGCTTCTGCTGGCGACGCGCCCGGATGGCGCTAGTGCCGATTGCGCCATGGATGGCATAGCAATTCGGCCGTCCTGACGGACTTGGCACAAGCCAAGTCTTTTCTTATTACACAGTGGAAATTTCGGGGTATGTTTTCCGGACATTAGTCATAGTTATAGCTTAGAGATTTGCCTGCAGTAATACATTTTTTGTCACATAAAAATTAGTGCAGGCATATATATAACTAGAATATACAAAGGGGGGAATCTGCATGAACGATAGAGCCAATAACAAGTGCACTCTTGGCATTGAAACCGGAACTATTATCGTGCGTCAAATAGTGGGAGAAAAAGAAAAACAAAAAGCACTGGATATTCACGTGGTTGTTCCGGAAAGAAAACCTTCCATTGAGCAAATTGTTGATGTATTTGTTAAAGAAGTAGAAGTAAATAGTGTTGACGTAATTACCGATAAAGTTATTGTTCGGGGTGAGTTCGAGATTAAAGCCATTTATGTAGCCGCTCTGCCTGAGCAGCCTGTTCATGCTGTAGAAGTTAAGCATTATCGGTGGACTCTTGATATTGATATTCCTGGGGCACGCCGGGGGATGGATGCTGAGGCTAGCGTTGTTGTTGAGTTTGTGGATTATGATGTTGAAGACCATCACCGTGCCTATAAATACAAAAATTTTGAGCCTATCGAATGTGATGACGACGAGGAAGACGATGATGATGACAACGACAACGACAACGACAATGACAATGACAATGACAATGACAATGACTGTCACGACCATGACCACGACCATGATCATGACCATGATTGTGACCACCATGGACATCATCACCATCGCAACTGCCGGGAATTTGACGTATCAGTTATTTTAAAAGTCATCGCCAAAGTTATGACTGATCGGGAAGTTACTATTGGAACGGGAACTTTGCCAACTACACCCAAAGGTTAGGGTTTTCTTTAGGTATCAACGGAGAGGGGGGGAAACCATGGATGATAAAACGAGAGCAGCTTCTGGTTCAAGTAATACTTCAGGCATGACTGTGAAAACAGTTGCAGGTGTAACTACTGTTGATAGTGCTGAATTGGAATGCGGCTGCCCGGAACCAGGTCCAGAGACAATTGAGGTTGAACAAGTCCTAGGTGCTGAAATGGCCCAACGGGTTGTGGAACTTGATTTGTTTGTTCCGGCGCAGAAACCAGATATTGAACAAGTAGTTGACGTATATGTGAAGGAACTGGAAATTAACAAAGTTGATGTTATTCCTGACAAGGTCATTGTGCGTGGTGAATTAGAGGTAAAGGTAATGTATGTTGCTGATTTACCCGATCAGCCTGTACACGCGTTTGAAAAAAGGCACATCCGTTGGACGCGGGATATTGTGATTGATGGTGCTGAACCTGACATGAAGGCAACTGCCGATGCAACTGTGGAATTTGTTGACTATGATTTCCATTGTCATCATGACAGGCGCAAGGTGCATATTACTATTGTACTTAAGGTTTGGGCCCGGGTAGTTACTACCACCGAGATGGATGTATATGCATTAAGTCCTATCGATGAAATCGGTGTAGTTGAAAGTACTAAATCAACAGACAAAGTCAGTGCCAGTCAATTTACTGATGAAAATGTATCAGCCGCAGAAACTGGTGGTGGAAACATAGCAGGGTTTGGCGAACAAAATGTTATCGTCACCGGTCCGATGACACCGACCGCTGGTACAGCCACTAGTGCCACCGGCACGGTAACTGTAACTGGCAATACAGTTAATATCCGAAGTGGACCTGGCACAAATTTCCCTGTTGTAACAAAGGTTAACAAAGGCACAACATTAACTGTTAAGGAGCAGGCTTTTGGTTGGTACAAAGTAGTGCTTACTGATGGTACTACCACTGGCTGGATCGCGAGTTGGCTGGTAAATAGCACTACGGTTAATGCAAAAGGGTAAAGAAAATGCGGCTTGTGCTGAGCTTTAGGGGACAGTGGAAGCCAAGGTTGCCCTTAGCCTGTTTTAAAGAAGTTAAACCTTTTGTTAGGGTAAAATAGCGACCCAGGGATAGTAATCATCCCTGGGTATTGTTTTAATTAGCTCACACAAAAATCCCGGAGGCGCTAAGCTGCCGGGATTTTTGGTCCAGATGGAAAGGTATCAGCGGTGAGAGGAGATGGTCTAATGTATCGGGCGTTAAAATATATTGGTCCGGTGGGGCTGGGAGCCACATCTCCACAACTATTTCGCGCCGAAAATGACTGTGGAGAAGTAAAGGTATGTGTTGTTAAGTTATCATCCAATCGTCTTGGATCCAAGGTTCTGGTAAATGAGTTGCTAGCCGCTCATTTTGGCGATTGGCTAAAGCTTTGTTTTCCTCCTGGGGGACTTATTAACATTTCCCCGGAGGTATTGGCCAGTAGTCGGCGCTTGACTGCTGCCGCCGTACTGCCGGGTTGGCACTTTGGGTGTGAGTATTTACAAGGAGTTGGCTATGTAAACAAATACAATCTGCATCAGGCAGTAAATAAAGATCAAATGGCTGGCGTTATGCTGTTTGACCACTTGTTCCATAATCCTGACCGGACAGAAAATAGAAAAAATCTGCTAATTCGCAAAGAACGTGATGGCTATAAGCTGTATGCGATTGATAATTCACATTTGTTTCGTCGTGGCAAATGGACAACTGGTATGCTGGAAGAGTTAGCTGATACGATTACGGTAAATCATCGCCGTTCCTATGGCGTGCTTTTGAAATATTATCTAAGGCCAGCGCAATTATTCAAGTATGCCGCAGCAGTTAAGAATATTGAGGATGCGAAATTTACTCAGTTTATGGATAGTATTCCTGAGGAGTGGCTGCCTGATAAGGCGGAGTGGCAGGCTTTACTTGAATTTCTTGTTAGCAGGCGTGATAAAGCCTGCTGGGTAGCAGAACAATTAAGCCAGCTAATCCCGAATATACATCGGAGTGCCGATATTTATTAAGGTAAATATCTCTTCAGCATGCGCGTTATGCATCCGGATACAGCCGTTAGATACCATTTGACCTATTAGCCAGGGGGCGTTGATACCCTGGGCAGATAAACATGACAAAATTATACCGTTTCCCATGTAATTTTAAACACTGGCGGCTTTTTGCCACTTGGCTTGTCAGTCCTTACCACAGTAACTTTTGTGAGCACAGCTCTGATAATCGATTTCTTTTCATCTGCAGTTAAATCTCCATGTTCAATGAGGGGGCGAAGCTTGGCGGCAACTTCCGCGAAACTCATTTTTGCTGCAGTTGGAGCTTCGACAGGTTTCAGTATATTTTTTCGTTCTTCGATATCAATTAATTGTGCCCGTATTTGCTCCAGCTCGTCATCGGCATCTTTTTCTGATAGCTTTTGTTGTCTAAACCACTTAGCAATTGTTTCGCGGTGCTTTACAAGTTCAGACTCCATTTGATTGAGTCGTTCAATCTCTGCTTTATTATCTGTTACCGGCTTTTGTTTCGGTATGTACTTTTTAGCCTTCTCAGGGTTTTTTAAGGCCTCTACCAGCTTAGACCATAGGGCGGCATCTAAAGCCTCAGCAGGGAGGCTCCTGCTTGCACATTTTAGATCTGTGTTGCGTAGGTCGCTGTATCTCTGCGTAGCACACTGGTAGTAAGGCTTATAACTGCCGTCTCTGAATGCGCAATGATGGGCCAGCATGCGACGGCCACAAATACCACAATACATTATCCCGGCAAAAAGATAGGGATGGATAAATGGTCTTTTGGCGTCTGCTTTGTTTTGCATTAACTGACGCTGTGCGCGTTCAAAAGTCACTTCATCGACAATAGATGGCACAGGAATAGCAATCCATTCATCTCTTGGGCGTTCCATCGTCTTACGTGTATCTATTCCGGTTTTCTGTTGCCGGTTCTTCATACTATGAAAGGTACCTGTATAAGTTCGGTTAGTTAGCAGGTTATGAAGTGAGGATGAGGGCCAGAGTGCTTTGCCGGTAGGAGATAAAAGAACTCTTTTCTTTAGCTCTTTTTGCACGCGTTCAATGCTCATCTGATTTTCTATGACAAGTCGGTAGATTTCGCGAACAACAGCAGCTTGTGCCTCATTAATGGTATAGGTACAATTAGCTTTATCATAGCTATAACCAAACAATCCAAAATCTTGAATGATCTTACCCTGGGACGCCTTTTTCTTTTTGCCGCGTAATGTCCGGTCAAGTATCTTTGCCTTTTCAAATTCGGCTATGGCACCGCGCATAGAGAAAAATAGACGGCCTTCCGGGCTGGCGTCATAGTCACCGGTAATGAACCGTAATTCAACCTTTGCCTTCTCCATTTCTTCAGCTACTAGCAGTTGAATGGATAGTTTACGAGCTAGTCGATCAGGATCATACACGACAACCGTTTCGATTCTACCGGCAGCAATATCATCACGAAGACTGGTTAACGCCGGACGGTCGATAAATTCGCCGCTATATCCCTCATCTACATATTCTACGACATTTGTTTTACCTTGCTTGAATAATAATGCTTTGCATGATGCAATCTGGTCTGACAGGGAATAACCTGTTTTCGCCTGGTCCTCTGTGCTGACACGGGCATAAATTGCGTTCATGGTGCCTCCTGGATAAATTTACTACGTATCACATAACAAATATAATCATGGCTGCAATTATTATGACTACTATTAAGGCAATGTCTTTATATTGTGAATTAGCCGAACGCAAAACATAGTGGCCATTGTCCTTTACAAAAAATGCAAGGGTACAACCAGTAACCGCATATATTTTACCGGGGGTGGTGACATGATTGGCGTGATTGACGAAGAAAGCTCTAGTTTCCCAGTAACCGAAGCAGCCCAAGAAGCCTTTGAAGCAGCAATGGCAAAAATCATTTTGGCTAGATGGGAAGCCATGTCAGTAGAGGAACAAGCTAAGATGATCAATGAGACAACTAATCGCAAAGCCGGATAATTCCGGCTACAAATTAGCGGGACAAGCGGGGGTGAAAATCCATGTACTGTGCTAGATGCGGGAAGGAGTTGATAAGGCGCGAAGCATCGACATGTTGAAAAAGCAAAAAGCTATTGAAAAAATAAAAAGCCGCGCAGCGGCAAAATCAAGTTGTTTTATCCATTTGCTTAATTACGTTAAATACCTGCTGATAGAGATTTGTTATCGATGTTGCAGTAACCAATAATTGTGTATTAGTTGCAGCAGATGCAACAATTTGAGCAGTTAATGTAGCAATCTGTTGATTATCCATCTAATTAATCCTCCCTAAAACTGATTCCTAATTGATTCATTATACGAGTAATGCTTTAAGGATATGCACCATTTGCGGCATGGAAAGGGAGGGTATTTATAAATGATTAAGTCTTGTATTAGCAGTTTATGAGAGGTGAATTATATTAGGCACAGATAGTGGGTGGTAACTAGGCATTACCAAGACAAACAAACACCAGACCTAATGGCCTGGTGTGTAATCATATCGGTGCAATGACCGTAGACTAAATCACGATTATATTTAGATAGGCATGCAAGGTCTAGGAGCACACATTCTGCGAGGAAAGCACAGAGGCATACACGAAACTCGTGGGTTGCAAGACTGCCTCGGAGCACATACTTGACGAGGAAAGCAGTGGGGCATGCATGAAACACGTGGGTTGCAAAATTGTACTGGTGCACAAACAGGACGAGAAAATTCTTCCGTAGTGTAATCATCAGCTAACTCATGTATTTCTGGATTTTCCCAATTATTATTTTTATAATCCATTGGTATCACCTCCCGGAATCTTAATTTAAAGGATATATATTACATAGTATGGAGGTGTTTTGAAAATGTGCGGGCTGATAAGTCCAGTACCAAGCTGCTAGTCAAGCATGAGTTACTATTAGAAGGATGCCTTTCTATGCTGCCCGGATTGATCGAAAGGCCAGGTAATGACAAAGCTTTCAGTTCCAAACCTGGCGGCAATCAATCGTAACAGGACTTTTAGCCTATAAAATTAGCAAATTTGTCGCAAGGCCATATGGTAAATGTTGTCGAAACAAGATGAAAAAATAATTTTAAGGTGATGGAAATGTGCACAAAGGTCGAGGAAATTTATTCTTTGAAGAAGCAAATGTTGGACTTAGGGTATGTAGAGGGGGAAGTAAACGCATTTATACATGATGTAACTGGAGATCAACCAATTGAAAAACTAAATAAACAAGACTACCAAGAGCTAATTGAATACTTGGGTAGCTATATCTCTTTCGCCAGAAAAAGTAAACAGTTAGTTATGGATGGTAAATAATGTATATATCATAATAATACCAATCGGCATTGAAGAAAGCATTACCGGGTTTATCGTCCTGGTGGGCGGTTTTTTATCCAGATGGAAAGTATAACTTTCCCTGGATTGAACGACTAAGGCTTCTGCCGGCGTCCTAAAGGACTTGGCACAAGCCAAGTCTTATCTTATGTATAGCATCGTAATATTTAGCTCAAGCTAACCGAAAGGAGTGGTTGGACTTGATGGGTTATGGTTATGGAGGCTTTTCCCCGTTCGGGATGATATTCGTGATTATATACGGTGTTGTAGTTGTCTATGCACTGATGCAACTGACAGGTATAAATAAAGCGCTGCAACGGATTGCGAGCGCTTTGGAAAGAAAGCAGGAGTAAAGAAATCGTAAATGTAAAATTCCCCGTATATAAGAAAGCTAGTTAGTTTCATTCTGGCGAAAGTAATTAAGCCTTTATTGCCGTATCCTTCGGGGTACGGTTTTTTCTTTATAAAAGTAGGAGCAAATAGTTAAGTTTGTCATGTTTTTATAATCAGTGTGTGTTGGTGCCATGAAGACCATAGGCATCATAATTGAGGCCCATCCAGCGTGTCCCGAGCACTCCGCCCGGGTTGGTAATTTTCGTGGCAATGGCAAAATTGCCGGTAGGTGTTGGGGTTGACGGTTTGCCGATGGCAACTGGGTATTGCCGGACTGGGTTATTACCATCAAATAAGGTTATTTGGCGCTGGGATTTAACCAGGAGAATATTAGCTCGGGGCAGTATGTGACTAGCTCTGGTAGGGGAGATTGGTATTACTTCCTCAGTGGTGGCAGTCAGGTTTTGACAGTAGGAGATATAGCTTTCGCCTGCTGCCAGCGTAATATTTTTTAAAGATTCGGGCAAATAAATCCTTCTAATATTCACAATGCTTCGACCTCCGTTTGCTCCCGTTTTTCTGCTTCATTGTATTCAATACCAGTTAATTTGGTTAATGAAAACCTATTGAATAAATTTTATACAATTTTGGTAAAAATAGGAGCAAAGGATAAACAGGAGAATTATGTTAGGATGAATGACACAATAACAGCAAATAAAGACAAACCGTGCGGTAGTTTACTTATCATTGGTGGTCATGAAGATAAAGTAGGCGAGTGCTTGATCTTGCGTCAGTTTATAGATATGGCTGGCGGCAGAAATAGCCAGATTGTAGTGATTGCTACTGCCACCGGCCAACCCCGCCTTGTGGGTAATGAATACCGACAACTATTTTCTTCTCTCGGAGTGGCGACAGTGACCATTATGGCTATTGTCGACCGGGAGGCGGCAAACCAACAGGAACAGGCTGAGATTATAAAGCAGGCTACCGGCATATTTTTCACAGGCGGTGACCAACTGCGTTTTACCAGTATTCTTGGAGGGTCAGCAGTTGACGCTGCCATTCGGGCTGCTTTCAGGCAAGGAGCTGTCATTGCCGGGACAAGTGCAGGGGCAGCTGTCATGAGCGAGACCATGATTGTAGCCGGTAACTCCAATGATACGCCTAAGAAGTCTTCCCTAATCATGGCTCAGGGCATGGGGTTTTTAACAGAGGGGGTAGTTGATCAGCATTTTGCCCAACGTGGGCGTATTAACCGTTTGCTAGAAGCAGTAGCCCAAAATCCGCATGTTTTGGGAATCGGCATTGACGAGGATACAGCCCTTGTTGTTGGACCCGACCGGCTTTGTCAGGTAATTGGCTCACAGACGGTGACCATTATTGACGGTAAGGGTATTATCTATTCCAACATTTCTGAGTCCAATCGCTATCAGCCATTAGCCATATCTAATGTACTATTACACATTTTGCCTGCAGGATTTGGTTTTGATTTAAATCTAAGGCTGCCACTGCAGCTTGCTACTAACTAGCTAAAGGAGGATTGCAACATGAATTTATTATCTACACGTTTTATTGCCGGACCTAACATCTACAGTTATCGTCCGGTTATTAAAGCGACTATTGATATTGGCAACTATGAAGATATAGACAGCAGTGGAATGGTTGGTTTTGTCGTGTGCTTATTAGCATTATTGCCAGGGCTACACAAGCATAACTGCTCACGGGGTTATCCTGGCGGCTTTGTAGAACGTTTGCACGAGGGAACGTATCTAGCACACATTTTTGAGCATGTAGCACTTGAACTACAGTCGCTGAGCGGTGATGAATATGCCTCTGCTTTTGGTAAGACCCGCGGATCGGGGCGTCGGGGCGTTTATCAGGTTATATTTGGTTGTAAATCCGGTCCGGTAGGGTTAGCTGCCGCTGACGGTGCCTACCGCTTGCTTGTGGCTGTGCTTAATGGACAAGCTTTTAATGTGCCAGAGGTAGTGGCGAAGCTAAAGAGAATTGGAGAAGAGGGCAGATTGGGACCAAGTACAGCGGCTATTTATGAAGCGGCGCGGCGGCGGGGTATTCCTGTTTTTCGCCCAGATTATGAAGCTAACTTTCTTATTCTCGGCTATGGCAATAAGCAACAGCGGGTTTGGGCTAGTATTACAGGACAAACAAGTTCGTTGGCTGTTGATTTGGTGGGAGATAAATTCCTTACCAATACGTTGTTGCGGCAAAATGCTGTGCCTGTACCGGAGGGATATATTGTTACAAGCTTGGCAGAGGCTGTCGCTGCCCTTGAGATGATCGGTGCGCCGGTTGTTATTAAACCTGTCAATGGTAACCACGGGAATGGGGTTACTCTAAATATTTGGAATAAAGCAGAGGTGGAACGGGCTTATCAATTGGCTGCCGAGTATGATGATCGGGTGTTGGTAGAAGAATATGTAGCAGGCCGTCAGTATCGATTGTGTGTTGTTAATGGTAAACTGGCGGCAGGTGCTGAACGGATACCGGCCCACGTTGTTGGCGATGGTATCCATTCAATTGCTGAACTTGTTGAACGGGTTAATCTAGACCCGGCTCGTGGTAGCGGTCACAGCCGCCCGCTAACCTGTTTGCGAATAGATACCGCGGCCATTATGACACTGTCTAGGCAAAACCTATCAGCAGCGTCTATTCCTGTTGCCGGGCAGGTGGTAGATATCCGTGACAATGCGAATCTGAGTACTGGTGCAACAGCCAAAGACGTAACTGCCAGTATTCACCCGGATATCATCCAGATGGTGGAGCGGGCAGTGCGGCTTACTGGTCTGGATGTGGCGGGGGTTGACCTGGTTATGCCTGATATTTGTCAGCCACTGACTGCCGGGCAAGGGGCCATTATCGAAATTAACGCTGCGCCTGGTCTTAGAATGCACTTGTATCCAAGTTCCGGGATGCCCCGTGATTTAGGCGCAGTAATTGTTGATTATCTATTTCCTAACGGGGCCGATGGCCGGATACCGATAATTGCCGTCACTGGTACAAATGGCAAAACCACGGTTACTAGGCTTATTGGGCATATCTTTCGGCAAGCTGGTTATAAAACAGGTATGACCACCTCTAGCGGCATCTATGTGGATCAGGAGTGTATTGTGCAAGGCGACACAACTGGTCCAGCCAGTACGGCCATGATATTGTCAGATCCTGCGGTAGAAGTGGCTGTATTGGAAGTCGCTCGTGGCGGTATCATCCGAGGTGGTTTGGGTTATGATTTTGCTAATGTCGGCATAATTACGAATATTACTGAAGATCATATTGGGCAGGATGGTATTGAAGATCTTGAGGATTTGGCCTATATTAAGTCCTTGGTTATTGAACGCGTGCGGCCAGATGGTTTTGTGCTTTTAAATGCAGATGATAGCCGGGTGGCAGCTCTCAAGGTACGGGTAAAGAGTGAAATTATTTATTTTAGTACTCAGCCTGACAATATCATTGTTCGTCGCCATCTAGGTGAAGGGGGCAGGGCCTGTTTTGTCAAAAATGATGCCATTTATCTGGCAGAGGGAAAAAAAGAGCAAGTTCTGATTACCATTGTTGATGTCCCCCTTACCTTGCAGGGGTTTGCATGTCACAATATCCAAAACACAGTTATTGCCGTTGCGGCTTGTTGGTCGCAGAAGGTATCCTTAGAGGTTATTCATAAAGGCGTGACCAGCTTTAACCAAAACCCGGGGAGACTTATGCTGATGGCGATAGGTGGCTTTCGGATTTGCGTTGATTACGCTCACAACCCGGCTGGTTGTCAGGCGTTGGCAAGTACTTTAAGGCGCCTTGAGCCACGAAGATTGATTGGAGTCATTGCGGCCCCTGGGGACCGAAGGGATGACGTTATCATCAGCCTTGGTCGGGCTGCTGGCCAGGGATTTGACAGTATATATATTAAAGAAGATTGTGACTTGCGGGGGCGGCAACCGGGTGAGACAGCGGCCCTGCTAATGCAAGGTGCCTTGGAAGCAGGGATTGCTGCTACGCAGGTAACCACCATCCTTGATGAATGCGAGGCAGTGACTACTGCTTTGAACCAAGCAGCCGCAGATGATTTAATTGCCATTTTTTATGAAAACTATGATGTTGTCATGACTACGATAACTGGGTTTGAGCAGAGACAAACATCAGGCTACTTGTGTAGAACAGATCTCCAAAAATTAGTGGTCGCCGGAATGCGAATCAAAGGATAATGAAAAAATTATTGAAAGCAAGTTGGTAGTTGCAGGCAACTACCCGAACGGGTAGAATATATATGATATAGACTGCCTGTGGAGGTGTCATGGATGGAAAAGAACGATACAATTGTTGACCAGGAGCTTCAATTAGTAATTTTTAAATTGGCCCAAGAAGAGTATGGGTTACCCATTACCAAGGTGAAGGAAATAAATCGTCTGGTGCCGATCACCAAATTACCACAAACGCCTCCGTTTATGGAAGGCATCATAAACTTACGTAGCCGGATTATTCCGGTAATAGACCTAAGAAAACGTTTTGGAATTGCCGTTTCTGAATACACTGAAGAAAGCCGAATTATTATTGTTGAAGTTAGTGGCGAGACAGTTGGCGTTATAGTTGATGCCGTTGCTGAGGTAGTTCGGATAGCTGCCGCCAGTGTTGAGCCGCCGCCTTCGTCGTTTGCTCTTGATGCTAAATATATCCAAGGAATAGGTAAACTAGAGGATCGGTTACTTATCTTGCTCGAGATTGATCAAGTTTTGAGTTCGCAAGAAACCATTAATTTGAAGCAGCTTACTTTGCAAGGATAGGACATGCTAATACTTAACGCCTATGCAAAGATTAATTTGGCGCTTGATGTCCTCTATAAACGCCCTGATGGCTACCATGAAGTAGCTATGGTTATGCAGGCCGTCCGACTTGCAGATACGGTTACGTTAACAAGTCAGCCCAACGATATTGTGCTGAGTATCAATATTTCCGGTTTATCGGCAGATGCCAGCAACCTGGCTTATCGGGCGGCTGCCTTGCTCAAACCATACGCCTCTTTGCAGCAAGGGGTTCATATCCGGTTGGACAAGCAGATTCCGCTCGCTGCAGGCTTAGCCGGTGGTAGCGCGGATGCCGCCGCTGTGCTTAAGGGACTAAATCGCTTATGGGAGCTCAATCTGAGTTTGGCTGAGCTTAGTAAGCTTGCTGCCCAGCTTGGTTCTGATGTGCCATTTTGTCTATATAATTCTACCATGCTGGCAACAGGGCGGGGAGAACTACTGGAACCGTTGCCGCCGCTCAAATCCTGTTATGTTGTACTTGCCAAGCCGGCAATTGAAGTACCTACTTCCTGGGTGTACCAGCAATTCAAGGCAGACAAAGTTTCGCGACGCCCGGATATTGCATCTATGCGTAACTGCCTTGCAGAGGGCAGTTTGACAGGAGTGGCCCGAAATTTGGTTAATGTATTGGAGAGTGTAACTATTCCCGCATACCCGGAAATTGCTAAAATTAAAGAGTCTATGCTTAGATATGGAGCTATGGCGGCGCTTATGTCTGGTAGTGGGCCAACCGTATTTGGTCTTGCTCATTGCCAGGAGCAGGCAGACGCTATTGCCTGCCAGCTAAAGGCTGAGGGCGTACCTGAAATATTTGTAGCAGAAACAGTTTCAAAGGTGGAGTGATTGTGGAGAGACGATTAATACCGATTAGATTAGACAGTTATAAACCACTCAGAGAAGTGGTAGCCGAAACATTAAGAGAAGCTATTGTTAGTGGAACATTAAAACCCGGCGAGCGGTTGATGGAAATTCAGCTGGCAGAAGAATTGGGTGTAAGTCGCACGCCAGTGCGGGAAGCCATTCGCAAATTGGAGCTGGAAGGCTTTGTTGTTATGATTCCCCGTCGGGGGACCTATGTGGCTGATCTGTCAATTAAAGACATTAATGAGGTCTTTGAAATACGTACCGCACTTGATGTGCTGGCTGCTGGCCTTGCGGTCGAGCGTATTACTGAAGATGAATTGGAACAACTGGAACGACTGCTGGTGGAAATTGGTGAGTTAATCGAGGGAGACGATATTGATAGAATAGTCGAGGTTGACAGCCAATTCCATGATGTTTTATACAAGGCCAGCCGTAACGAACGTTTAGTTGGTATTATCAGCAATCTCAGAGAACAGTTTACCCGCTTCCGGGCAATCTCGATCCAGTATCCGGGGCGGATGAAAGTATCTATTGAAGAACATTGCCACTTGGTTGAGGCTATTGCCTGCCGTAATACCGAGCTGGCCCAGCAAATTGCCCGCGAGCATATGGAGAACTCAGAACAGACATTGCTGCAGGATTTGAACGAACGCCGTCAGGCCTAACATTTCAAAAGGAGTGTAACTTAATGTATGATGCCATAATCCTGGCTGGTGGAGAAAATAATGAGCATCTAAATCGCTATACAGCGCAGCCCTATGAGGCCCTGATTGATATTGCTGGCAAACCAATGGTGGAGTATGTGGCCAAGGCACTTGCGACCAGTAGCCATGTTTCCCGCATTTTTGTTGCTGGTCCAGCCGAAGAACTGGGCAAATGCTCGTTCCCCGAAAAGGCCGTCATCCTAAATGGCGGTCAGACAATTATGGAAACCATCAGCTTGGGAATGAAGGCATTAGGACATGAAAACCTGACTTTGGTGGTAACTGCGGATATTCCGCTACTGACAGCGGCAGCTATTGATGATTTTCTTAGCCAATGTGCCAGTGTGGATGCGGATGTATATTATCCTGTTATTGCTCAGTGTGATCATGAGCGCCGTTTCCCAGGTAATAAACGGACCTATGTGCGCTTGAAGGAAGGAACATTTACCGGGGGCAACATCTTTCTTGTCAACCCCCGGATTGTTCCGCAATGTGTACAAGTCGCCGAGCGTATTATTGCTAATCGGAAAAATCCTGTTAGGCTGTGCTTCCTGTTAGGTTGGAATTTTGTTGTGAAATTTATTGTAGGCTCACTGAAGCTTGCGCAGGTAGAAGCCAGGGTAAGTGATATTCTGAGAATTAAAGGTGCGGTGATTCGCTCCCCCTATGCGGAACTTGGCATTGATGTCGATAAACCAAGTGATTTAGAGTTAGTAAGAATTTGTTTTGCCCAAACTGCTAATTAAACGCGGAGTATCTCCCGCGTTTTTTATTTTCCAGATGGAAAGGTTAACTTTCCCTGGATTGAACGACTAAGGCTTCCGCCGGCGTCCTAAAGGACTTGGCACAAGCCAAGTCTTATCTTATTGTATAATACAAAATTCTTATGAGTGGCAGGAATTGCGATTTCTATAGAGAATGTGAATAAAAAAATATATTTAGGAGATAATATTCGGTATTTCCCTGATTGTGGAGGAAGTAAGTATGGATAAAGTACGGAAAATGGAGCGAGTAGCTGCATTGACTAAGATTATGACAGATCGGCCGCGGCATCTATTTTCGCTTAGTCAGTTTAGTGAACTGTTTGGGGCTGCTAAGTCAACCATATGTGAAGATATTACAACCATAAAAGAAACCATGGGTTATTTCGGGCTAGGGATAATTGAGACAGTAGCCGGAGCAGCGGGAGGTGTCCGGTTTATTCCCAAAGTATCGGACACAGATACGGATACAATCTTGCATGAACTGGCTTTTAGACTGGCTGAACCTGACCGTATTATCCCTGGTGGTTTTTTATATATGTCAGATTTGTTATTTACTCCCCATTTGATGGTAAAAGTGGGAGAAATATTTATGCAGCGGCTGGCACATTTGGAGCCTAATTACATTTTAACAGTAGAGACCAAAGGTATTCCCCTGGCTTTTATGACCGCGAGGGCTTTTGATCTGCCACTTATTACTGTAAGACACGGCAGCAAGGTGACCGAGGGGTCAGCTGTTAGTATAAATTATGTTTCCGGTTCTTCTAAACGTATTCAAACCATGTCGTTGCCCAAGCGGGCGGTGCCGAATGGAGCCAAAGTGTTGATTATTGATGATTTTATGAAAGCAGGTGCTACGGCACGAGGCATGGTTGATTTAACAAATGAGGTTGGGGCTAAGGTTGTCGGTATAGGGGTGCTGGTAGCGACCGCTGAACCTAAGCATAAATTAGTGGAAGACTATTTGTCGTTGCTTATTTTACATGATGTTGATGAACATACTAAGGTAACAGACATCAGACCGGTATTAACATCAAACTAGCGAAGAATATGAGTAGTTACTGCGGTATATGTGCTTTAATTTTATTACCTGGAGGATTTTGCGTTTTTGTGTCGAAAGGAGAATAGTTCCTCAATAGACCGAGCCTGAACTGCTGCTAGCAGTCAGTAATGGAGGTATATCGATGTCAAATTTGATGGCTATCATCCTGGCAGCCGGAAAAGGCACTCGGATGAAATCAGCCTTACCTAAGGTTCTCCACCAGGTAGGCGGTAAACCTATGGTTCAGCAGGTACTAGATGCAGCCGTGTTTGCTGGAGCGGACAAGAAGGTTGTTGTCATAGGCTTTGGTGCGCAAAGTGTAGCTGATGCGTTAGCTGGTCAGGCTGAATTTGTTGTTCAGACTGAGCAGCTAGGGACAGGACATGCAGTCATGCAGGCCCAGGAAGAAATAACAAATTTTGATGGCACAGTTATGGTATTATGTGGCGATACGCCGCTTTTGACCGGAGAACTGTTGGCCAAGCTGTACGCTGAGCACGGTCAAGCACAAGCCGCTGCTACTGTACTTACGGCAGTCATGTCTGACCCGTCTGGGTATGGACGGGTTATTCGTAATTCGGCTGGACAAGTTGAAAAAATTGTTGAACAAAAGGATGCCAGTCTGGCAGAGCTTTCGGTATGTGAGATTAATACCGGCATTTATTGTTTTGCGGCCAGGGAATTGCTTGCGTCACTCAACGGTTTAACCTGCAATAATGCGCAAGCGGAGTATTACCTGACAGATGTCATTGCGATTTTAAACAAACAAGGCCAAAAAGTAGGGGCTGTACAAGCTGCCGACTACCGCGAAACACTGGGAATAAATTCCCGCTTGCAGCTGGCAGAGGCCGAAAGCATTATCAGGCGGCGCAAACTTGATAACCTGATGGAAAATGGTGTTACTATTATGGATCCGGGCAGCACTTTTATTGATACTCAGGTTGAGATCGGCGCTGATACCATTATTTATCCGTTTACCTGGATTGAGGGCCAGAGTATAATTGGTGCTAATTGCTTAATTGGTCCCAATACCCGCATAACCAATACCACGGTAGGGGATGAGACTACTATTCATTTTAGCTATACCCATGACTGTACTGTGGGTAATCATGTGATTCTTGGTCCCTATGTACACCTGCGGCCTGACACTTGGCTTAAAGACGGGGTAAAGGTGGGCAATTTTGTTGAAGTAAAAAATAGTGTTGTTGGCGAGAAAAGTAAGCTGCCACATCTTAGCTATATCGGTGATACCGATATGGGTGCTGGCGTCAATATCGGGTCAGGCACTATTACCGTGAACTATGACGGTAAACATAAACATCGTACAACAATTGAAGATGATGCATTTATTGGCTGCAATACTAATTTGGTAGCGCCAGTGACGGTTGGCAGCGGCTCTTATGTAGCTGCCGGTTCGACCATTACCAAAAACGTTCCCCCTGGTTCTCTGGGAGTAGCACGCGCCCGTCAAAGTAATATTGAGGGCTGGGTGGAAAAACAGCGGAGGTAAGATAAATGGAAGATACAAAGAGATTACGAATATTTAGTGGCAACGCCAATCCGGTACTGGCCAAAGAGATTGCCGCCTATCTTGGATTGACAGTAGGCGATGCGTTTGTTGGTAAGTTTAACAATGGTGAAATTCAGGTGATGATCGACGAAAGCGTGCGCGGCACAGATGTGTTTATTGTTCAGCCGACAAGCTATCCGGTCAATGATAATATGATGGAAATGCTAATTATGATTGATGCAGTAAAACGAGCTTCGGCAAAAAATATCACGGCAGTCATTCCTTACTATGCTTACGCCCGCCAGGACAGAAAAACGCGCGGCCGTGAACCCATTTCGGCTAAGCTAATGGCCAACCTCCTGACAGTAGCCGGTGCTACCCGGGTTGTTACTATGGATTTGCACGCCGGACAGATTCAGGGTTTCTTTGATATTCCTGTGGATAATTTGCCAGGTGTTCCTACCCTGGCTGAATATATTATGTCGTTACAGTTGGAAGATCTTGTTGTGGTATCGCCTGATCTTGGCGGCGTATCGAGAGCGCGGCTGTTTGCCGACCGGATGCATGCGCCTATTGCCATTATTGAAAAACGTCGTCCAGCCCCCGGTGTAGCCGAAGTTATGAATCTGATCGGCAATGTTGAGGGAAAAACTGCTGTCATCGTTGATGATATTGTCGATACAGCCGGCTCGCTCACAGAGGGGGCAAATGCCTTGACCAGAATGGGTGCTAAAGCCGTATATGCCTGCTGTACCCATGCTGTATTAAGCAACCCTGCGGTAGAACGTATTGAGAAGTCCAATATTACGGAACTTATTGTTACAAATACAATTCCGATGGTAGAAGGAAAGAAATCTCCCAAGATTAAGGTGCTGTCAGTAGCTCCGCTTCTTGGCGAAGCGATTATTCGGATTTTCGGCGAACTGTCGGTTAGCAAACTGTTTGACAATTAATTTACTCCACCCCGGTCCTTGTGAGCATAGGGTAGCAATGACCGGCTGTAATGGGAGGTACGCAAATAGGGCGCGAATATCGCGCCCTATTTGCAAATAAACTATTATATGAATAAGTATTTAATTATGCGGGCCCGACTGACAGATGTGTCGGATATTGCCCGTCTGTTTACCGAAAGCTTTATGGATAGTGTATTGCATCATTGTGGTGGCCGCCTGCCTAACCCGCAGGCTATGCAGGATGTGTTTACGCTGGTTTATCAGGCAGAGCCGGCAGCGGCATTACTTGCTAAAGGGCAAGCAGGACAAGTGCTTGGTTATTGTTTTGCCCCAGTGGGCTTAAGCCAACTTTGGTGGCAGGCCCTTACAGGCGGGCACCTAATCAAATGGGCTTGGCGCTGGCTTACAGGTCAGTATGGCTTTGGCCTCAGTCCTGTTAAAATAATTGTACTTAACAAGCTGGCCTTTCTCCGTTCTGCCACCACTCCTGGTAAGACAGCCAATGCCCGTATTTTATCCATTGCCGTTGCACCAGCTGCCCGGGGTAGGGGCATTGCTAGTGCCTTGATGGCTGAAGCTGATAAGTATTTTAAGGATAATAAGGTGCAAAGAGTGCGGCTGGAAGTACGGCCAGATAATCAGTCGGCTATCCGGGTTTATGAAAAATCAGGTTACTATCCGGGGGGGACTACCAATGATTCTCAGGGACCCTGGCTTATCATGTTTAAGGAAATTTCCTGAAACGGGGTTGCTGTACCATGTTTGAAACCAATATCCGTCTTATTAGCATGCTGGGATTGCTTACGATAGTAGTGATTATTAGCTTGCTTTTGGACTATCTGCGGATACTCAGACGACCAGTACGGCTTGGGCTTAGTGTAGCTATTCTGGGTATTATTACTGGTTTTATTTTAACCCTAAATGCCGTATTGCCGGCTAATCATTTTTACGGTCCGGTATTTTCTGAAAGCAGGACAACTCTGAAGTTGGTGGCGCTTACCTTTGATGATGGCCCCTATCCGCCTTATACCGGCCAAATTCTGGATGTTCTAAAAGAGCGGCAAGTACCTGCTACGTTCTTTGTCATTGGTCAAAATGCCGCCAAATACCCTGACATAATTCGGAGGATTGCCGCCGAAGGCCATCAATTGGGTAATCACACCTATAATCACGTGGATTTGCTAAAACTGGACCGCCAAGCTATCATAACAGAGATAGCACAGACCAATAAAGTGATTGCTGATGCTGTAGGCTATGCACCCCATGTGGTGCGACCGCCGCATGGTTTCCGTGATGCCGTTGTTATGGATGCTATGGCCGAGTATCAGCTAAAGGTGGTCGAATGGTCAGTTGCTAGCCGCGACTGGGTGAACCCTGGAGCCGAGGTTATTGCTGAGCGAATACTGGGTAAGGTGCAAAATGGCTCAGTCATTCTGCTCCATGATGGCGATGGTATTGCTGCCGCTTTGCCGAGAGAGCAGACGGTAGCAGCTACTCGCATAATCATTGACAAATTGGTAGCGCAAGGCTACAAATTTGTTACTGTTGATGAAATTCTCAAAGTGTCGGAGGAATAAATGAAAATTGTAGTTGGCCTGGGGAATCCCGGACAGGAATACAGTGCCACCCGCCACAATATTGGTTTTATGGCGGTAGATAAGCTGGCCGAGCGGTGGGCAGTTACAGCTTGGCGTGAGCGCTATAATGCTGCGGTGGCTGAATACCGGGGTGAGGAAACTGTATTATTGGTAAAGCCTCAAACCTTTATGAATCTAAGCGGCCGGGCGATTGTGCCGCTGGCGGCTTTTTATAAGGTTCCCTATGAGGATATTATTGTTATCTATGATGATCTCGATCTGCCGACAGGGCGGCTGCGGCTTAGACTCAAAGGCGGCTCAGGTGGTCATCGCGGTATTGAATCCTTGCTTTTCGAATCAGGTAAAGATGATTTTGCCCGGATTCGCATAGGCATTGGACGGCCACCTGAGGGCTGGGAAACAGCCAACTATGTGCTTGGCCGGTTTTCGCCGGAGGAAGCTCCTGCTATGAGCCAGGCCATCATCCAGGCGGCTGATGCGGTGGAATGCATTATAAAAGAAGGCTTCAATAAGGCTATGAATAAATTTAACAAAGGGTAAAAAGTATGATTACAACGCTTTATGCGGATAAAAATGGCGAGATATTTGATGCTCCCGGCTGCCATGCTGTCGGCCGTCAGGGACAAGACTATCTCACCTTACGACCACAAGATATGATTCCCCTGCCGGAAGGCGCGGAACTAATGTTTCTGCCAGGACGTAACGCATTACAGATGAAAGGCGATACGCCTCAAATGTTGAAAGGACGCTTAGCTGTGGCCGTCATGTTGCCAGTAGGCTATACTCGCACGTTGCTGCCAGCCTATGAACGCCAGAGAAATGCGCCGTTGTTGCCGCTTTATGGTTATACCGCAGCAGCTTTATACAACGATGAAATTTATGTGGCAGCAATCAAAACTACAGATAACGCCAAATGGCATCCCTACTGTTACAATACGCCGGATTTAAAGAAACGGGTTGCGCGGGTAAAACGTGATTTGCCTGACAATCGACTTGTCGAGCATTTGGCGAACTGCTCACTTACCTGGCATTGCTGTACGGCGCAGAATCTGTTTTACCGGCGCTGGGAAGCAGGTATTCCGGTTAGCCCGGCTTGCAACGCCAATTGTCTGGGCTGCATCTCGCTCCAGCCAGCTGAGTGTTGCCCGGCTCCGCAAAGCCGAATAAACTTTGCACCTACGGCAGCAGAAGTTGCTGCTATTGGAGTATATCACCTAACTCAGGCACCGGAGCCAATTATCAGCTTTGGGCAAGGCTGTGAGGGTGAACCCTCGCTGGCTGCCGAGACCATTGCTGCCAGCATAAAAAAAATACGTGATACAACAGCCCGCGGACAAATCAATATTAACACTAACGCCGGGTTTACACAGGGCATCAAAACCATTGTGGATGCTGGTTTAAATAGTATGAGGGTAAGTATTATCAGTGCTGTGCCAGCCACCTACCAAGCCTATTACCAAGCCAAGTACAGTCTGGGCGATGTTAAACGTTCCATTGCTTATGCCAAACAGCATGGGGTGTATGTTTCATTAAATATGTTGCTATTTCCCGGGCTCAATGACCGGACCGAGGAACAGGCTGCCTGGCTTGAATTCTTAAGCGAAACAGGGGTAGATATGATTCAACTTAGGAATCTTAACTTTGATCCTGACGCTTTTTTGGCGGCTATGCCCCCAGGCGGCCAGTCTGGCGGCGTAAAGAAGTTTCTCAAAGCCATTACTGCCAAGCTCCCAGCGATTAAACTGGGTAGTTTTACCGAAAAGGTATAACTCAAATACTAGAGGGCTGACAGTGGTTTTTCCAAGGCAGTATCACCCTTGCTTGCTCAAAGCAGGAATGATACACTATGAAATGAGGTAATTGACATGGTTCATACTGTCACAAAAATTAATTCACTACAGATACCTGAATTTATCAAAAAATATCAAAACCAAGAAAAATTTATGGCTTTTTGCAAAGAATGTCCTAATTATAATACCCTCTGGTCTTGTCCGCCGCTCCGAATAGATGCTACTCAGTTTCTACAAGCCTTTAATTATATCTACATTATAGGTGTTAAGGTGATCTATGATACGGAAACCATCAAGTTAGCCAATACAGCTGAAAAAATCAAAGAAATTACCACACGCTCTTTGCGTGAAGTAAAAAACAAACTTTCAGATAAAATGCTCTCCTTAGAAAGTGAAATTCCTGATAGTATTAGTTTAGCGTCTGGTGGTTGTTATCTATGTGAACGTTGTAAAAGGCGTGATAATTTGCCTTGCAAGCAGCCTGAAAAAATGCGTTATTCTTTAGATTCTTTTGGGTTTGACCTTACAGCAATTACATCCGAGTTACTTCAAATTGATTTAAAATGGTCAAAAAATAGTTTACCTGAATACTACACGTTAATACATGCATTGTTAACGAAAAAGTCTTTGGGAACTAGGTTAGAGAATATAGAAATATACTAGACCAAGCCCTGTAGTTGAATTTGATCGTATTTAAAAAGTAATTATTAACGCTTGCTCTCAGTCTGGGTTGACCGGAAACTTGGACGATAGGTCAAAAAAACGCCGATATTCCGACGAGTGGAATATTGGCGTTTTTTTTTTGACCTATTGCGGGAATAGAAGAACGATAAGGGCCATCGGCTTGCGCTTTTCGCCAAAGGCTTGGTGCAAGCCGTGTTTTCTTTACAGCGTTGTTACGAAATCATACGTTTGTAAATGAATTGGGTATCAATATCCCCGCTACAGAAATACGGATCTTTTAGTACATCCAGATGGAAATCAATGATAGTCTTGATACCATCAATGCGGAATTCGCTCAAAGCGCATTGCATAACCTTGATCGCTTCACCGCGGGTTCGGCCGCGCACAATTACTTTGGCAATCAAGGAATCATAGTAAGGCTGTACGATCGAACCAGCACACACGCCGCTATCGATGCGCACCTTGGGACCACCTGGCTGATAATAGAAAGTAATTTGTCCTGGTGAGGGTAAAAAGTTTTGGGTTGGATCTTCGGCATTAATGCGGCATTCGATCGCGTGCCCGGTGAAGGTAACATCTTCTTGCTTAACATTGAGTGGTTCGCCAGAGGCAATACGCAGCTGCTTTCTTACTAGATCAATACCTGTAATCATTTCGGTGATGGCATGTTCTACCTGAATACGCGGATTGATTTCCATAAAATAAAAATCGCCAGTATTTTTGTCCATGAGAAATTCTACTGTTCCCACATTAGTATAGTGGACACTCTTGGCAGCGCGGATGGCTAAGGCACCGACTTTTTGGCGCATTTCCGGAGAAAGAGCACTTGACGGTGCTTCTTCCAAAATCTTTTGATTGCGTCGCTGCAACGAACATTCACGTTCTCCTAGATGGATGACATGCCCATAATTATCAGCTACAATTTGCACTTCAATATGGCGGGCATCGGCAATATATTTTTCCAAATAAAAAACGGTAGTTGTTAGATCTACTTTATTTACGGCATTTAATAGTTCAGATGCATTATTGGCAATAAACATGCTTTTGCCACCACCGCCGGATACTGGTTTCAGGATTACCGGATAGCCAATTTCTTTGGCAACACGGCAGGCTTCGGTTGCATCGTGTATGGGATCGCTGCCAAGCGCCATGGGTAAGCCAGCTTGTTTCATGGCTTCGCGGGCCGCATCCTTATTACCTACTTTCTGAATGGTTTCGGCGCGGGGGCCAACGAATACAAAACCGGCATTAGTTACTTTTTCGGCGAAGTCGGCGCTTTCTGATAAAAAGCCATAGCCGGGATGGATAGCATCGGCCTGCGATACTTTTGCCGCAGTGATTATAGCCTCTGTGTTCAGATAACTTTCGGTGGCATCAGCCGAGCCAATCAAATAAGCACGATCTGCTAATTGAACATGCAGCGCGTCAGCATCTACGTCAGAATACACAGCAATTGCTTCAATTGCCAGCTCATGGCAGGCCCGGATGATACGTACCGCGATTTCGCCGCGGTTGGCAATGAGTACACGTTTAAACATCGGTATTGACCTCCATTTGCAAGTAGTAGTGGATCAAGTACCTTCGTAAAACCCTTGATGGTTTTTAACTTGATACTCACTGAATTACATTATAGAAGAATGTTGCGCTTTACACAATGGGTAAAATAATGTATACAATATAGTTTTAGTGTCAAACACAAGTTGATGGAAATAGATTATAGTAGTTGGTAACAAAAACCCGGGTTTTAACCTAAATTAGTCATTACCATATCAAAGCTGATTTGTAGTTCATCAATCCGGAATTGCAATTCTTTGACAAGTTTATCTTCAGTAATTAGTGATAAATTTATTCTTGCAGCAGCAAGAGAACCTACAATACCTGTTTTTGGTACCAACAAACCTATCTTTAAGTCACCCCATACATCCTTTTTAACCTTTGGTAGCAGCAGGCTACCTGGTTCCAATGCTGCAATGTAGGCGGCACATGCACATATTTTTAAAGGTATTTCGATAGCCGACAAGCCGCTTCCTGAATTCAAACCGGCGGTGCCCCACATCATTCGGTAGATTTTGGTATTTATAGGCAGCTACCTTTTTGAAAATCATGATGAAAAGTGTTGAGGATGGATCTTCCTTATATGAAAGCCAATGTTTAGCTATAATAAGCTTCTTTAATTTTTGGCAAATCAGATTCAGACTGAATTCTAACTTTTTAATGGGATATAGTGTGTAATATTTTTATGATGGAGGTCAAATAATTCCGAAGGAAATTGAGTGATAATTAACAAATGTATAAATATAGTAAATAAACTCACTAATTCCAATTATATAAAAGGATGTGAATCGTGTGATAATTGATATACATGCACATTTAGGGTGTGACGTTGTTTTTGATGAAGAGCAGTCTGAGGAGCAATTAATTACTAGTTATTATGAGCATAACATTCATGGAGCTATAGTTCAGCCATATATTTGTCGCCCCTATCTTGAAGATACCCGGCAGATTCATAACCGTATTTATGAACTAACGAAAAACAAAGATAAACGTTTTTGGGGTATGGCATCAATAAATCCACATTTTAAAGCAGAGGACTATGATAAAGAAGCGGTTAGGTGCATCAAAGAGCTAGGATTTGTAGGTTTAAAAATAACACCGATCGCACATGCTGTTCACCCATCTTCCAAAGATGCTTTGCATACTTTTGAAATTGCAAGAGCGCTTAATGTTCCCTTAATGATTCATACAGGAGCGGGTGTACCGTTTTCTGATCCGATAAGTGTGATCAACGCTATCGAAAGCTTTAAGGATGTAATTGTTGTACTTGCTCATGCCGGTTCGGAAATGCATAATCAACAGGCTACTTTTATTGCGAAAAAATATGAAAATGTTTATCTTGAACCGAGTTGGGTTGGCGTAATCGGGCTCGAAAAAATGGTTCAGCAGGTTGGGTGCGGCAAAATCATGTTTTCTTCCGACTCAATAAACAATATTCCGGTTGAATTGGCAAAATACCGGTCTGTGATTAAAAACCAGAATGACTTGAATAAAGTATTTGCTCTAAATGCAATAGAAATTTACAAACTTACTATTTAAACTGTTTTTCTTTTGCTTAAATTATCTGAATTGTATTTTTTTAGATAGTTTTTTAATGCTATAAAACCTACGTTAATACAAGGGGATGTGATATTGGCTAACTATGCGATACTGAATAGTTTATAAAAAAAGGGGGAGAGTTATTATGAAAAAATTTCTAAGTCGTTTTTTGTTAGTAGTTTTGGCTGTAGTTGGTATGCTAACTATCGCTGCTTGCGGCAATTCCCAACAAGCAACTAAAACAGCACCAAATGCGGGTGGAAAGAAACCTGTTATTGCACTGTCAAATTCATTTTACGGCAACACATGGAGGCATCAAATGGTTGATGCTTTTGAAGCTGCCGCAAAACTGGCTAAAGCGGAAGGCTTGATCGCCGATTATATAATTTTAAACGGTGATGGTACACAACAGACGCAGATGACTCAAATGAATGATCTTATCTTAAAACATGTTGATGTTATCGCTATAGACTCTTTTTCACCTACTGCAATGAATGGTGCAATTGAAAAAGCTGAAAAAGCGGGTATTAAGGTACTATCTTTTGACTCCATTGCCACTGAAAAGGATAATTATAAGTTGAATTTTGATTTCCCAAAATTCGGAAAAGATATGGCGAATTATGCAGTTCAACAGTTTAATGGCAAGGCGAATGTCTTGATTGTTCGTGGTGTTGCTGGTTCAGCTCCAGATAATGATATGTACGAAGGGACCATGGAGGTACTGAAAAATTACCCGGACATGAAGGTTGTCGGAACTGTTTACGGACAGTGTACAACCTCTGTGACAAATTCCCAAATTAGTAGCATACTCCCGAGTTTACCCAATGTTGACGTTGTTATTTTGCAAAGCGGCGGTGATGATTACGGCGCCGTTCAAGCCTTCCAAACAGCAGGAAAACCAGTTCCTAAGATATTGGCCAATGGGTCTGCCGAGTTTGTGAAGTGGTGGAGTGAAGAAAATAAGAAAAACGGATATACAACCTGGGGCGAATGTTCTACTCCGGGGATTGGAAGTGCCGCTGTGTGGCTGTCGGTTGCCTTGGCTAATGGTGAAAATGTTCCCAAAGATATGATTATGCCTTTTGCGGAAATTTCACAGAAAGATCTTGAAAAATATCAAAGCATGCAACCAGGTACAATTGTAAGTCCGGAATACACAAAGGATTGGGTTTACCAGAATCTTTTAAATAAGAATAAGGTTCAATAGATGGATAAAGGAACTCTTATAATGTAAGTGTAGGTAGTGAACCTTGAGCAACAACTCAAGGTTCTTTTTTTCAAACTGTGTAGCTACGGAACGACGTATTTTCTTAGTTAAGAACCGTGAAAATTTACGTGTAGTCGTCTTTAATTAAAATAGATCAGGAGGTTCTTCATGGTCACAAATGATTTGCAGACGCCAGACAAAAAAGAAGTGCTGTTGGAAGCGTCAGACATACTTAAAACATACGGTGCTACCAAGGCCGTGGACAAAATGTCTATTTTTATAAATAAAGGGGAAGTGCTAGGCTTAGTCGGTGCTAACGGCGCTGGCAAAAGCACCATGATGCGGATTATTTCAGGAGTAACAAAGCCTGATTCAGGAACACTTGCATTTTTGGGAAATAATTTAAATATAAGAGAGTATTCAACTACAATTGCTCGACAACTTGGTATTAGAGTGGTATATCAGGAGCTTTCGCTTTGCACCAATTTAAAGGTATATGAGAATTTTTTTATTGAACAGCATCAAATCTTTGCAGTGGGCAATTGGCGAAGAGCAGCCAATGAAGCGGCACGTAAATCGTTAGACAAAGTTTTTCCAGGCAATAACATTGATACTACCGAAACAGTGTCAAATTTATCGATTGCACAGCGTCAAATGGTTGAAATTGCAAGAGCTGCCTGTGATCCTGATTTGAAATTGCTTATTTTGGATGAGCCTACCTCTTCGCTAGGCGCGGAACAAACCGAACAACTGATACAGTATGTCTTAAAAACAAGAGAAACAGGAATGTCCTTTATTTTCATATCCCATAGACTGCAAGAGGTATTAAAAATATGTAACAATGTTGCGGTAATGAATAATGGCCAGTTAAAATGCAATAACCAAGCATGCTCTGTAAATGAATCAATTCTTATTCAACAAATGGGTGGCGTGAGCGTTGCGGAAAAAAGCCTAGAAAGTAAGCCTGGAAAGCGAACTGCAAATTATGACGCGGCAAACTTGAAACTTGAAATAAATAATTTAGAAACCGACCAAGTGCATAGCATCAACGCTAAAATGTATGCTGGCGAGGTAATCGGGGTGACTGGTCTTGAGGGTAGCGGTCAGAAAGCCCTTTTGAACATTTTATATCAGACCAGTCGAAAAACAGATAAAACGGATGGTATTTCAATTCATGATACAGTTGCTTATGTATCGGGTGACCGCGCTAAAGAAGGCGTATTTCCGTTATGGTCTATTTTGACCAATATGACGATAACAACCTTAACAAAGTTTAAAAAGGATATTCTCATCGACAAAAAGCAAGAAGAACTAAGCGGAAAAACCTGGTATGATCGTCTGAAAATTAAAGCGTCTGACATACATGTTCCGTTAACCAGTTTGAGCGGCGGTAATCAGCAAAAGGCACTGATTGCAAGGGCTTTTTTATCAGATGCTAACATAATATTGTTGGACGATCCGAGCAGAGGAGTAGATGTAGAAACCAAAAAGCAGCTTGCGCAGCTTTACCGGGAAGCAGCAGCACAAGGCAAGCTAATTATATGGTACAGCACGGAAGAAGAGGAATTGACAGAATGCGACAGAGTACTTGTGATGCATGACGGTTATCTAGTTAAAGAGTTGGCAGGCAGTGAGATTACAAAAGCTAATATTATTGATGCCTCTTTTATTGCCGTGGAAGATGACAAGAAAGCTAAAACCGAAAATGGTGAGAAAAAGAAGCATACAATTGCGGATTTCTTCAATAAACAAAGAACCGCAATGCCATGTATTGCGTTACTATTGATTATTGCGGTAATAAGCTTTGTTAATCCGCATGCCGTATCAAATTTTGGCATAAATTTGCTGATAGGTTCAGCCATACCGCTAATATTGGCGTCAATTAGTCAAATGTTTATCATTGCTGCAAGTGACATAGATTTGGGAATGGGAGCGTATCTGGGGTTTGCTAATGTTATCAGCGCTACAGTATTGATTGCTAATCCAGTCTTAGGGATGCTAATTCTGGTTTTGGGAATTGTGGGCTATGGGGTTTTGGGGGCAATCATTCATGTGCGTAAAATTCCAGCTATTGTTGTCACATTGGGATCATCATTTATATGGCTGGGGATTGCTTTAAGCGTCATGGAAAAACCGGGGGGGAGTGCTCCGGCGGCTTTGGTTGAATTTTTCAATCTAGATTTCCCGCTGATACCTATGTCGATAATACTTGCACTGGCCATTGCCGTTAGTTCGTATTTTATCATTATACGATCTAAATATGGCACTGTTCTGAGAGGTTTCGGCAATAATCCCAAAGCAGTTGCAAGAAGTGGTTGGTCAACACTGAAAGCTAAAGTATCCTTATATGTGTTAGCTGGATTCTTTGGAGTACTAGCCGGAATATCACTAACAGGAATAACAACTGCTGCCGATGCCAACGCGGCCTCTTCTTACACGCTTTTAAGTATTGCGGCCGTGGTTATGGGGGGTGGAGAGCTTGTTGGCGGAATTGTCGAACCTTTTGGTGTGGTTTTCGGGGCGGTAACACTCTCACTTATCGGTGCTCTTGTCGGCTTCATTCACATTGGAAGCAACTACCAACCGGCTGTTCAAGGCTGCCTAATGTTTATCATTTTGGCAATCCGTATTGCCATTAGGAGGAAGAATAATGAAACTTGCTATTAATAATATAGGCAAAAATACCCCCTGGTTTTGGGCCTGTCTCGGTAGTTTGATCTGTTGGCTTCTTACAAGCTTGTTATTGTCGAAGCTGGATTTTCAGTCACTGCTTGTCAATGCGGCACTGGCATCGCTCTTGACTATTGTTTCTTTAGGACAGATGTTTGCTATGACATCAGGCGATGGCGGTATTGATTTGTCAATTCCCTACACAATTACCCTGGCTGCTTTTTTGTCTTTTGGCATCATCCAAGGGTCTGAAAGTAACTTGATTCTGGGAATGTCAGTGGTAGCAGGTGTCGGAATCGTAATCGGTTTTCTGAATGCTATCTCAATTATCACTTTCAAAATTCCGCCGATTATTGCAACAATGGCGATTGGTTTCATTGTTAATTCAGGTGTATTGGTTTACTCGTCGAGTTTTTCGTCTAACAAAACAAGTGCTGTTTTGACAACAATAGCCAATGGCAGATTGTTGGGAATTCCGCTTATTATATTGTTTGTGCTTGCTTTGATTTTGATAATTGCTTTTGTATTTGCAAAGATGTCCTATGGGCGGGCAATTACTGCTGTAGGGCAAAACCGGCTTGCCGCCTTTTTTGCCGGGATTAATGTAAATAGGACGATTATGATTGCTTATATGATAAGTGGTTTGCTGGCTGCTGTGGGAGGAGCTTTGATCGGGGCGAGAATTGATGGTGCGTTTCTGGAAATGGGACAGTCTTATATGCTGCAATCAGTTGGTGCGGTTGTTATTGGCGGCACATTAGTTTCAGGCGGCAAAGCATCCACCGTTGGAACAGCGTTTGGTGCACTTATGTTGACGCTGATGGTAACACTTATGGTAATAAGCCGTCTGCCTATCGGTATTCAATATATCATAGAAGGTATTATTTTAATTCTGGTATTGATTATTGATAAACCGCATACAGAAAGTGACTGATAGGAGTATGCGCGCTATATAGCAGACGGGAAGCCCGCATAAAAGATACAGACAGAATGTCCGGTTATAAATGAAAGACAGCCACTCAACCTTTTGGTCGAGTGGCTGTCTTTCGTTAGGGTTACCTCCCAGCGTTGCTAGTCTGGTACCATACCGACAGGGATGGAGAATGATTGTGATTTCAGAGGCTATATGTTTGCCATCTTATCTACCATCTTGTTATATGATGCATAGTAAAGATAATTATTTTTTGCGATGTAATTCCATAAGTCTTGAAGAAATTCCAGAGTTGTGAGGCGGTACTATTAAAATAGAGTAATAACATACCCTTCCTTGGTGGATACTTGTAAATGAAGATACGTAGGTCGACTAGGGAGGGGTTAGGTTGAAAAAGCAAGGTGAAGGTTTATCAGCTTGGCAGTTAACCATGATGGCGTTAGGAACGGTAATTGGAGGTTCCTTTTTTTTAGGGTCAGCGGTTGCTATTCGAGCTGCGGGACCAGCAGTCGTACTGTCTTTTGTAGTGGGCGGCGCTCTCGTGTATGCCATTCTTTATGCTTTATCGGAAATGACGGTAGCTGATCCAGCGCCAGGCTCTTTTCGCACATTTGCTGAAAAGGCCTATGGTCCTGCTGTCGGGTTTGTTGTGGGGTGGGTATACTGGACAGGAATGGTGCTGGCGATGTCGAGTGAGGCAGTAGCCGTGTCGGCATTGCTACAGACGTGGTTACAGGGAGTTTCTGTTCCTTTGCTCGGCGCGGCTGTTATTATCGTTGTTACTATTCTCAATTTGTTTGGAGCAGATCAGTTAAGTAAGCTGGAAGGGGGCCTTGCGGCTGTAAAACTGATTGCGATTATCGGCTTTGTGGTTTTGAGCATAGCTATTGTTAGTGGGTTAATGCCAGGATCAGCGCAAGTACAAGCAGGGGCATTGGCAACAGAACCGGTATTCCCGGCAGGACTCGGAGGCGTTGCGGGGAGTATGCTAATTGTCATGTTTTCTTATGCAGGCTTTGAGGTTATTGGTCTGGCTGCTTCGGAAACAGCCAAGCCTGATAAAACAGTACCACAAGCAATTACCTACACCGTTTTTGCCTTAGTTGGTCTATATGTGACTGCCATCACAGCGCTATTGCTGCTTGTGCCGACTACGGTACTAACAACAGACCAAAGTCCCTTAGTGACTGCACTAACAGCCTGGAACTTGCAATGGGCAGGCAATACAATTAGCATTGTACTGGTGACGGCCATTCTATCAACCATGCTGGCTGCTATGTTTGGATTAGGGCGAATGCTGCGATCATTGGCTGATGAAGGTCATGCACCGTCCTGGGTGAGAGATAAAGGCGATATCCCTTATCGCGGTATTATTTTTTCGGGTGCGGCAATGCTTGGCGGGCTTGGCCTGGGGCTTTTCCTGCCCGCGCAGGTATATCTTTTCTTAGTTAGTTCTGGTGGGTTCGCCTTGCTGTTTTCCTATATGGTTATTCTGGCAACACACTATAGATTGAGGCAGCGACAGGGGTGCCCGCCCCGGGGAAAATGCCAGCTTCCTGGGTTTCCTGTTACCTCCTGGGTGGCCTTGGTAAGTATCGGAGGTATCATTGCCAGCATGCCGTTAATTCCCGGGCAGGGAGCAGGGTTGTTCGCCGGGCTGGGGTTTGTAGCGTTATATTCGTTAATTTATTTTGTCAGTAAGAAATTTATAACCGGGGAAACAGATAAAAAGAGTTGGACAGACCGGGGGCTGCGCGTCGCAGATATGCAGTTTGAAACGGCAGAAGAGTTAAGTACTGAGACTAAATTACCCCGCGAGCAAGAGCCTGCTAACACCAATGGAGCTAAACATAAGTAGTTCCAGCGTAACCTGGGCACTGCTGCCATCATTACGGATTATTCGTTATGAACCGATTAATTAATATAGGACTTTAGACCTATAGATGACCGATTAGTCTAAATGATAAAATTGTTTTAAAAGGGGGATTGTTTATGTTATTAAAACGCTATACTACTGTTTTGGCAGTTTCCACGGCCCTGACATTTATCATTCCGACAGGTGCCATTGCTGCCAGTGTTACAACGTCGACAACAGCGATCCGTGTTGGCGATGCCAGTTTTTACAAGTCCGAAACTTATTCTGATAGCATGAGATTGGCCCACGCTCTGTCGTCCTATTACGATCGTCCAATTCTAACGTCTGAAGTAGTTCGACTAACAGCTAATTTTGATTTTGGTTTTGGTGATATATCAATGATGTATGCTGTTGCTGACTACGCTGGTTTACCTATCGATGATATTGTTGTTCTCCGTAAGAAGCATATGGGCTGGGGTGAGATAGCTAAACTGCACGGACTTAAAGTTCAGGAACTAAAACACAGGTATAATTTATTTGTCGATGAGGCGCATTTCTATAAGATAGCTATAAATTACATAGACGAATACGACAACTATCCTGAGCATGATCGTGACAACGATAGAAATCATGATGAACGTTATGAAGGGCGGGAGCCAAACAGAAATCATGATGAATATTACGAACAGGGTCAGAATCCGGATCGTAGCGATGATGAACGTTATGAGCATAAGCATGACCAAAATAGTAACAAGGATAAGCAGCAAGATAAAGATGATAAGAAAGATAACAAAAAAGTTCTTGAGCATAATAATGATAAAGGCAATGGACATAAGTAGTGTGCTGATTTACTAGGGTGCAACGAAGGAGTTATGGATAAAAAGAAGGAATGTTCCTCTAAAAGGGGACATTCCTTCTTTGATATTTTGATGCTATACTCAAAATGTCAGTAATCAAAAGGATTGGCAAGCAAAGCAATAAAGTAGGCTGGTTATATTTCTAAGAGGCGGGTGGGGGTTATGGTACAGTCGTGGAAAAGTTTTGCAATAGGTGCTATTGCTATGTTGGTAATTATAATAGTTGGCTATATGTTATTTGCAGGAACGGAAAGGCGCGCCGTTATTCCTGAAAAAAGCGTCGTAGATACCGAGGACTTTTCTAATAAAGTTACAATTACACCGCTGCCATCGTTGCGGATTGTTCGGGGAACAGAGGTACCTTTTGAAGGGAAAATAGAATTGCGGCAAGCCATTGCTGGCCAAGCTGCCCAAGACATAGCTATTGTCAACTTCCAAGCGACCGGCGAGCATGCTGATAAATCAGTAATTGCGATTGTATGGGAGAATGGTGAGATCGAAAAAGTATATCCTGGTACAAAGAATAAAAAGTTTTCACCAGAGAGAAGAGCTGTGAAAATTTTGGTAATGGGGTACAGTATGCACGAAAGGCCCATTTTTAGGGATGTTAGCCGCAAAGGCACGCTGACGTGGGAGATTCATTATGAACCAGTTGACTAAAACAAGAACAGACAGCGTAATTCCTTGAATTTATTCCGGTATTAAGTGAACAAGATGGAGGTTGAATGGAAATGCTTGATCTGATCATTAAACTTGACGTTGAACTTCGCATCAAGACGGTGCAGCGGGTTGGCGAACACGCTGCGTTGTATGAAGAGAATAGTTATGCCGGATTGATAGATCAGGAAATTGACCATGTATTGGGTGGTGCTCTAACGGAGCACGGAATGGTAGAACTTAATAATAAATTTTACCGATATCAGTGTATCGTCGAAACGGCGGGGAAAGTGTTATATTTAAGCAGTGACGGAATACTTCTTGATTTTTATAAACAAATTTTTCAACATATGTCCGAAGGGGTTCAGATATATGATCGTAACGGGTATTTTTTATTTGCCAATCCTGCCAGTGAGGCCTTGGAAGGGTATGACAGCCTGGCCTATCAGGGAAAGCATCTGCTTGATATTTATGACGTTAACGAAGAATACAGTACAGTTCTGACAATTTTAAGGACAAAAAAGCCGGTTGCCAACCGGTGTGACCGCTTCAAGACCAAGAAGGGCACAACATTGACAACCATTAATTTCGGTTATCCATTGTTTGTTGACAACAATCTGTATGGAGCAGTTGTATTTGAAAGCGATTTGTCGGTATTAAAACGGCTGGAAAAACGCACGTTCAATCTGGAAGCGTATATTGGCAGTACAGTGCCTGACGGCCAAGCCGCGATGTACACCTTTGATGATATTGTGCACCAAGCGGACAATATGAAAGATGTGATTCATTTTGCCAAAAAAGTCTCGCTTACTGATTCAGCAATCTTAATTGTGGGAGCGACTGGAACGGGAAAAGAGCTTGTGGCGCAAGGCATACATTCATTTAGCTCCAGAAGATATAGGCCCTTTATTGATATTAATTGTAGTGCTGTGCCCGGTAATCTGTTTGAAAGCATATTTTTTGGCACGGAAAAGGGGGCTTTTACAGGCAGTGTCAGCAAGCCGGGTCTTTTTGAAACTGCCAATGGCGGGACTATTTTTCTGGACGAGGTTAATTCCATTAGTCCGGAGATACAGGTTAAGCTTTTGCGGGTATTGCAGGAAAAACGTTTTCAACGTATTGGCGGCAGCAAATACATACAATGTGATGTGCGAATCATTTCGGCAGCAAATGAAGACCTTAACGCGCTTATGCAGCAGCAAAAAATTCGTATGGATTTCTATTACCGGATATCGACCATTAAAATTGATCTTCCTGCTTTAAAGGATCGTAACCAGGATAGCCTTTTGCTGGCGCAAAATTTTTTGTGCGAATTGTGTAAGCAGTATAGTAGGGAACTGCTAACGATTGCGGAAGAGGTGCTTGCTGTGTTTCAGCAATATGATTGGCCGGGAAACGTAAGAGAGCTTCATCATGTTATTGAATACGCCTTTAACCGCGCTGCTGATGATGCAAGTATAGTAACGCTTGATTGCCTTCCTGACTATTTACGACCGCTGGAAAGGCTAGGGTGTATAACACAGCCGGAACTGGCTGCGAAAGTATATGCAACAGAGGGCACAGGGACTTTTGATGAACATATGGAACGGTTTGAATACGAATTAATCTTTCAGACGTTGGCAGCAAACGACGGAAACATCACTCATAGCGCTCAGCAACTGGGAATGAGTAGGCAAAGCCTACAGTACCGGATGAAGAAATTACAGCTATATGGCTCTTAGTGCAAAATTTTTCTTAAATAGACGCCGAATTATTTGGCGTCTATTTTGTTTGCGATAGCAAGCCTTTTGAGAAAACTAAAAAAAATAGTGCAGAAAAATTTGGCGGTGCATAATTGCGAAAATTGAAGCGATAGCAATTTGTTTGCTATATTAATGAAAAGTTCATGATAAGCTTACCAAAAATGATAGTAGACTTTAGTAAAATGGCAGATATTCTTCTAGCAAGCTATAGAAATAGCGGAAAAAGTGTTTTAATTCAGTATATTTCAATAAAATGTCTATTAAATAAAGACGGTCTTAGATTTGGCACAAATCTTGCTATAAAAGTATAATAGAATATTCCTTCGAAGGAGGTGGGGGGTAAGCTAGACATAGCAAGGGACATAAAGAAAATATATTAATTTCAAAAGGCAGGTGTTTATGTTGTTGTTGTCGACATTTGACAATGTAGTTATTGGAGTATTTACTATTTTTATTGTAGGCATTGGGGTGTATTTCTCGAGAGCGGTTAAAGATATGGAAAGTTTTTATCTGGGCAGCCGTAATCTTCCTTGGTCTTTAATTGTAGGCGCTCTAGTTGCTACCTGGTATGGTGGGGTAGGTACTATAGGCACTGTAGAATATGGCGCTATATATGGACTTTCCGTTTGGGTAATCTGGTGTGTGACAGCTCATGCTGGGCGGATGCCGCTAGCCTTATGGGTTGGACCGAAAATTCATATTAGAACTGATATTACAGTGCCTGATCTTTTAGAAAGTACTTATGGGAAAGGTGTGGCTGTTCTTGGTGCCCTTCTGATGTTTATATATTGCACACAGGTGGGAAATGTGACGGCCATGGGGTTTATTGGCGAAGCCGCTTGGGGGATTAGTAATGTGACAGCTGGTGCTCTTTGTGTTGGCCTGGTTGTAATCTTGGCGGTATTAGGTGGACTTATGGGGGTTGCGGTAACAGATATGGTGTTTTTCTGGGCCATGTGTTTTGGTTTAACCATGGTTATGCCGGGACAATGGACAGATGTTGGTGGTTGGGCGGGGCTGCAGCAAGCTCTTGCCGGTACTCCCAAAATGCTAGAACCTCTGGGTGGACTTACGCCAATGAAAGCGTTTATGTTGGTCGTATTGTCTTTTGGGGTATATGCAGATCCAACCTTTTACCAGAGATTTTCAGCAGCCGACTCTCCTAAAGCAGGCCGGCGGGCGTTATTGTCCTGTTTTGTCATCTGGATTTGTTTTGATATTGTATTAACACTGGCAGGGTTGATTGTTAAGGTTAAATATCCTGATATGGCACCTGCCGAAGGCTATATTAAGCTTGTTTTGGGAAGCCTGCCGGAAGGTGTAAGAGCGTTGTTTATTATCGGTTTAGTGGGTGGAACAGTTTCGGCTCTAGATGGATATTTTCTTTCAGGTGGGGCGACACTTGCCAATGATCTTTATGCCAGATTAAAGAAAGACAGTCTTACCCAGAAGCAATTAGTCACCGCTAGCAGAGTGGGTATTGTCATTGTTGCGGTATTGGCATTGTCGGTAGCTTTCCAATTTCCAACGGCCCAAGACGCTTTCATTTTTGTTAGCAGTCTTTGGATGGCTGCGGGGTTTGTCCCGATTGTAGGCGCGCTGGTATGGCCGGGGAGAAAAACGGCTTTAGGTGGTTATCTGGGACTTATCACAGGAGCGCTGGTATTTTCATATTTCAAGTTTTTCCCACTGGAAGCCTTTGAACTGGAGCCACTGGTTGCAGCCTTGCCAATATCATTTGCATTATGGGTTATCGGCAATCAGTTTGGTAAAACTGTTCAAGAAAAATCAGAGGAGGCGGTATAATGTCTACTGCGAAAAAAAGTCTGGAGATATCCTGGTTAGGACTTGACGGCTTTTTAGTTGTACTTTATTTCATCGCTGTTGGTATTATTTATTATGCCATTACAGCCCAAAATGATTGGATTGTCGGTCAAGCCATACCATATGGAATTATGATTACAGTGACAATCATATTTATCAATTATTTACTTATTGTTCTTAAATTTAACAAGCAACAGGACAAGAATCTAGAGCGGAAATGATAAATCAGCGTGATTGGGAGAGTAAAGGCTATGGATATTAAAGCTTTTTCTATTAAAATTGATAAAGAAGAAGCGACTAAATTAGCGGAGTCTCGCGGAAAATGGTTGCGAAGATTGCTTTGCGGCGGGAAGACTATTTCTGAAGTCAGATTGCATTTTGTAGAGTGCAAACTAATTACTTATGAGATTACGCATCGTCCAAATTTTCTGGAAAAATTTATATTCCGCAAATCACAGGAGAAAAAACAGAAGATAACTATGCTGGCTGACGGAACCAACGGTTCAGTAGCTTGGGTTGATAGTATGCCGGGAATGGTGATGCTGGATAACGTAGCTGAAAGCCAAGTTCAGTATGTGGAGAAAGACGATGAATATATAATCAATAAAGGACGAGGGATAGCGTTAAAGGTAGTGCACAGGCATGCTGGCGGAATTCCTGAAATTAAGATGCTTAGCATCGATAGTGTGTTTAGACCTTATTGGATTGCTTTTTTTGACGAAGTCATTGAGGGGAAGAAAGTACATTATTGCCCAGTTGCCGCCGATGGCTGTGGAATGCATAGAACGATTTAAAAAAAGTAGGGAATAGTTAAACAAAAGGCTGTAGATGGGCATTATTGATGATTAAAAGCCCATTAAAGCCTTTTGTTTGTCGCAATGTTCTGCAAGTGTTTTCCACCATTAAAGTATTTTTTATTGATAAAATTGAGCAATAGAACTAGCATTATGGACGGGAAAGGCAAGCTGCCTTTTCCCTTTCACTAGGAGGCAGTCGTTATGGAAGAAAAAGGGAATATTGATAATGTACCACCTGTTGTATTGGGTGGACAAGTGACAATGGAGGACTTGGTGGCAGTGGCTCGGCAGGGAGCTCAAGTGGAGTTTTCTGAGGAATATTGCGAGCGGGTGAACAAATCCCGGAGACTTGTGGAGAAATGGGTTGGTGAGGGCCGGGTGATGTACGGCATTACTACTGGCTTTGGCTCGCTATGCACGCAGGTAATTTCACCAGAGGAAACGGCGCAGCTGCAACGTAATATCGTGTTATCACACGCTACTTCTGTAGGAGAGCCCTTATCCATTGAAGAAGTACGGGCGACGCTATTTATGGTGCTGCAAAATGTAGGGCAGGGCTTTTGCGGCGCCCGACTGGAAACGGTAGAACTGTATCGGCAGTTTCTTAATCGCGGCCTTACGCCGTTCGCTCCCAAGGAGGGTTCGGTAGGCTATCTTAGTCCGGAAGCGCATATGGCGTTGGTGTTGATTGGTGAGGGACAAGCCTATGTGAATGGTGCGCTGCTGCCTGCTGGAGAAGCATTGCGGCAAGTGGGACTTTTACCGACAGAACTGGCAGCCAAGGAAGGATTAACCTTGGTTTCCGGAACTACCAGTGTGACTGCGCTAGGGGCGCTTGCGCTCTACGACATGTTAAATGCGGCAAAATGTGCTGACATTATTGGCGCTATGGCACTAGAGGTGCTAAAAGGGACTACGCGCGCCTTTGATGAGCGGCTGATGAGCGTCAGGCCTCATGAAGAGCAACGCAGTACAGCCGCCAATGTAAGAAGCATATTAAACGATTCAGAGATTGCGGCACACTTTTGCAATCATCGTTTGCAGGATGCGCTGTCACTTCGCTGTATACCCCAACTCCACGGTGCTGCCAAGAAAACACTGCAGGATGCAATGAAAACCATTGAGATAGAAATGAACTCCTGCTGTGATAACCCGATTTTGTGGCCAGAGGATGACGATGGCGAGGCTATCTCCGGCTGTAACGCCGATTCTTCTTATGTAGGGATTGAGATGGACTCTGCCTGTATTGCGGCTACTGTGCTCGCTAAAATGTCAGAGCGCCGGAATAATCGCTTGGTTGATGGACAACTTTCAGGATATCCCAGTTTTCTTATTAAAAACCCTGGGCTCAATTCGGGGTTAATGATACCGCAATATACACAGGCGGGCTTATTGAATGACATGAAGATATTATCACATCCGGCAACTGTTGATGGGATACCTACCTGTGGTAATCAGGAAGACTATGTGGCGATGGGCTATAATGCTGCCAAAAAAGCTAGGCAGGTTGTTGAGAAGCTGGAGTTTATTCTGGCCATTGAGCTGCTGTCTGTTTATCAGGCACACCAATTTATTGAGGATGACAAAGCGCCTGCGACGGCTGTCCAGACTGTTTTGAAGGAAATTGCCCGTACGGTACCTGTCATGAACGAGGATATCTACCTATATCCCCATATTAATAACCTAAGACACCTGATTCATACGCAAAAGCTAGTGGCGTTGGTTGAAGAAAGGATTGGCAGAGTGCTGTAATTTGGCTAGATAAGATTGCTTTTCCGCTACCGCTTTTGGTGTCCAACAGGATTTATTACTGTGTTTGTCGAAAAAATCTGTGATAAATGCACTGTGGCTAACGTATAGGGGTAAGAGGATTGCTGAGATGAACGAGTTATATGCGGTTTTATTGGGAAGTCCCGAAGTTTACTGGAATGGCAAACGATTGTTTTTCCCTTTTTCTAAGGCCGAAGCCTTGTTGTATTATTTATTGGTGAGGAAGCATTCGACGCGCGAAGAATTGGCAGCTTTGCTATGGCAGGATAAGGAGGAGGCGGCAGCCAGAAAAAATCTGCGCAATACCCTCTATTTGCTGAGAAAGCTGACAGCGGAGGAATTGGTAGTAACACCCTCGCGGGCGAAGGTGCTGCTAAATACTGATGCTGTCAGTATTACTACCGATATTCAGGAATTTAATGAGGTCTCTCAGGAAGAATCGCTGGTGCTATACAGGGGAGACTTTTTGGCAGGCTTTGCTTGCAAGGATGCCGATCCTTTCGAAGACTGGGTAAACAGACAGCGCGACAGTTTTAAAGAGAATATAATTGCCCGGCTTACCAAGGTTATTGTCAGCCGGTTAAATAATAAGGATTATAGTGCGGCGGAACGTTATCTCAAACAGTTACTGCTTTTGGATGAGTATAATGAGAGTGCATGCCGAACCTTGATGAAACTTTATGAACGCTCTGGCGCTTTTGCCAAAGCGATAGAGTTCTATGATTGTTTAGCAGGTAAGCTTAGCAGTGAATTGGGAATTAGCCCACAAGGTAAGACGCAGGAAGCCTATGAACGTGTAAGGTCGAAACTGGTCAGCCGGTTGGCAGTAGTACCTGCAGAACAGTCGGCTGAGAGCTTTTTTGGTCGGGAGCGGGAATTAACATGGCTGCGAAATAGGGTGGCCGATTTCTGTGCAGAACGATCTCCCTGTGCGTGCGTTATTTTGAGCGGTGAGCAAGGTGTTGGGAAAACCATGATTGTTCAGCGAATGCAGGAGATGATGGTTGCTGACGATGTAACGGTGTTACGGACTCAGTGCTATCAAGCGGAGCTGGATTATCCCTATAAAGCCTGGAACTCCATTATATGCCAGGTTATGGAGCTGCTTACTCAGCGCGGTGAACTACTGCCTGCTATCTGGTATCAGGTGATTTCGTACGTTTTTCCGGCAGTTCTCAGTAATCCTGCGCTGGCTGGCCGGAATCAGGCCGTGAATGGTTATGCTATTCATTCCGGCATAATTGAAGAGGTCATGTGCGGCATCATGGAAAAGATTTCCACGCGAAGAAAAGTTTTGCTATTTGTGGATGATATTCAATGGCTGGATAATCAGGGGCGGTCAGTATTGCGGCAGCTATTGCGGACAGCCAGGCGAAACATTTTATGCATCGCAACCTGCCGGAGTGAATATCAGGACCAGGTAGACTTGTTAGCAGGGTATTTTAGCCAGAATGATTTGGTAGAGCAGCTTACTGTTGAAAATTTCAGCAGGGCGGAAGTAATACGGTTTTCTGAGCTAATGCTGCCAGCAGATAAAATGACGACAGGACTGCAGCAAAAACTATATGAGTATACTGAGGGCAACGCCTTGTTCTTGGTAGAGAGCTGTAAACTAATCAAAATGGGGCAAAATGTGAACTGTTTGTCGCCGCGGCTGCGAAGTGTTTTGCAGGAACGGGTTAATGTACTTTCAGATAACGCCAGAAAGGTGCTTGATGTCATTTCCGCCTTTTTTAGTAATGTTGGCTATAATGAGCTACTAGCTGTGTGTGGGATGAATGAATTTGAAATTGTGGAAGCTATCGAAGAGTTGCAGCACAAGCGATTGATTCAGGAAATGAATGATTCACGAATGGGACTACGAGCACCGGTGTATAAATACAGCCATATTCGCATTAGAAGTTATGTTTATGAGCAACTGTCATCGTCAAGGAAAACACTGATCCATAAACGGGCAGGCGGTTATTTGGAAGAACTGATGGATAAGGATTCCTTTGGGCGGGATGTGTATTCTGAAATTCTTTATCACTACTCGCAGATTAACGAAAAGAGTAAGGTGCTTGAATATACCATTAAGTTTGCTGAAAAATACTGTTGTCCACAGTATGAATTATTTCCTGATTTGAGCAGAACATATAGTGGGTTTGTTTTTGAAAATAAATTGCAGATTATGGGCTATCTGGATAAAATCAAGGATTTATTGGCGGCTTTAGCAGCCGAGCAAATACCCTGGGAGCGGCTGAACCAATTTCGGGCGGCTTACCTGGAGATGTTGGGACGCTATCATATTTGGCGTGGCGATCACCTAAGCGGATTAAAAGCGATTCACCAGCTGCTACGCCTTTCAGCTAAGAAAGGATTTGCAGATTACTTTATTAAAGGTTGTCAGCAAGTTGTGTATTGTGCCATTCAGATTCGCAGACCCAGACTTATCGAGCTTTTTGCCAATAAGCTGCTCAATACGGCAAAAGAAGCCAACCTGGAAGAAAAAAAAGCTGTGATGCAGCGGTTTATGGGCATTGCCTATGCCTTACGCCAGGAAAAAGATCTGGCAGAACAGTATTACCGCCAATCAATTTCTCAGTATAAGCGTCTGAGTGAACGACCCGATGAGTTTAGCCTGCATATTGCCGCTGGTTATAACTATATTGGCGATTTAAGGCGAATGGCAGATAATTTGCCTGAAGCACTCTATTACTATGAACAGGCAATAAGGGTGGCCGGACGGGGCATTGGCAGTGCCGGGGTTGCTATTTTTCTGGTTAATGCCGGGTATACAGCCTATGATCTGCGGGAATATAGCAAGGCGGCTGCTTATTTGGAAGAGGCGCGGGCTATTGAAGGACAGCTTGGGGAGTATCAGGGTTATTGGTGCCTCAGAAGCTATTGTACGTTGCATTGTATTCTGGCCTTATTAGCCATTAGAGACAACTGCATGCAAAAGGGACGCCGTTATTTGGAAAAAGCGGCTGATTTTTCGGAGAAATACCAAGATGCCTATCAGGCCGGGATTATCATCAGGGCAAAATTGGAGGTTAGTATCCAGATGCAGCAAGATACCCAAGTACACGAAGCTTTTGCAGACTATATAAACTTATCCTGTGAGGAATATTATCGACAAGGGAGAGAACTTTTTGGTAAAACCGGAAATAAAGTTGAACAAAACATGCTGGACAGTATCTATGCAGCAGCGAATAAGCAATAAGGTGTCAAACGACCAAAGCCAGGGGAGACGGTTTTGGTCGTTTGACTAATTTGCAGTAAAGACGTCTACAAATCGTGTTATTGATGGTTTTGACGTTTCGTAGACGCAAGCATGCTATAGTGATTGCAAAAGGTAATTTGGAGGGGTAATGATGTCTTTGAATAACAGCGGAATTGCAAATGCTATGACAATTAAACTGGATAATGTGTTACCGGAAATGACAGTATTCCAAGAGGGAATTCGGCGGGCGCCCAACAGGGGGTTTCGCTTGACGCAAGCTCAGACCAAGGTGGCTTTGAAAAATGCGTTGCGTTATGTACCGGCAGAACTTCATGAAGTATTGGCACCGGAGTTTATGGAAGAGCTGCGCACCCGCGGGCGAATTTACGCTTACCGGTATATGCCGAAGGGAAAAATCCAGGGCAAGTCAATTGATGACTATCAAGGCAACTGTGTAGAAGGCAAAGCATTTCAGGTTATGATTGACAACAATTTAGACCCGGCGGTTGCCCTCTACCCGTATGAGCTGGTTACCTATGGGGAAACAGGCAGTGTATGTCAAAACTGGCTACAGTACCAGCTCATTAAAAAGTATCTTGAAGTTATGACTGACCACCAGACTCTTGTTATGGAATCCGGCCATCCGCTGGGTTTATTCCCATCCCGGCCGGAAGCGCCCCGGGTCATTATCACCAATGCGCTGATGATCGGGATGTTTGACAACCAAGAAGACTGGGAAATTGCCGAACAAATGGGTGTGGCCAATTATGGCCAAATGACGGCTGGCGGCTGGATGTATATTGGACCGCAGGGAATTGTTCATGGTACCTTCAATACGTTGCTGAACGCAGGCCGTCAGCGGCTTGGTATACCGGCCGATGGCGATCTGGGCGGCCATTTGTTTGTTTCTTCCGGTTTAGGCGGCATGAGCGGCGCACAGCCTAAGGCCATTGAGATTGCCGGCGGTGTGGGGATTGTGGCTGAGGTAGATTATTCCCGGATTAAAACCCGCTATGACCAAGGCTGGGTTAGCAAGGTTTCGGCGAATTTGGATGAAGTATTTGCCTGGGCCGAGGAGTACGGTCTGAAAAAAGAAGCAGTTTCCATCGCCTATCATGGCAATGTGGTGGATCTGCTGGAATATGCAGTTAAAAATAATAAGCACATTCCTCTGCTTTCTGACCAGACTTCCTGTCATGTCGCCTATGATGGCGGTTATTGCCCGCAGGGCCTGAGTTTTGATGAACGGACAAAACTCCTGGCAACAGATCGGCAACAGTTCCACGAATTGGTGAATAAGAGCTTACGGCGGCATTTTGAGTTGATTAAAATATTGACAGAACGGGGAACTTATTTCTTTGATTATGGCAATGCTTTCTTGAAAGCGGTGTATGACGCAGGTGTTAAAGAAGTATCCCGGAACGGATATGACGAGCGTGACGGTTTTATTTTCCCGTCTTATGTCGAGGATATCATGGGACCGGAGTTGTTTGATTATGGTTATGGCCCGTTTCGTTGGGTCTGTCTGAGCGGCAAGCCCGAGGATTTGCACAAGACAGACAAGGCGGCTATGGAATGCATTGATCCCAACCGGCGCGGACAAGACCGGGATAACTATATCTGGATTCGTGATGCCGAGAAAAATAAACTGGTTGTAGGGACACAAGCGCGGATTTTGTATCAGGATGCGGAAGGTCGTCTCAAGATTGCGCTGAAATTTAATGAGATGGTTCGCAATAAGGAAATCGGGACAGTTATGCTGGGACGCGACCATCATGATGTTAGCGGGACCGATTCACCGTTTAGAGAGACGGCTAATATTAAGGATGGCAGTAACGTTATGGCCGATATGGCGGTACAGTGTTTTGCCGGCAATGCGGCAAGGGGTATGAGTCTTATTGCTCTGCACAACGGTGGTGGTGTTGGCATTGGTAAATCGATCAATGGCGGCTTTGGCATGGTGCTTGACGGCAGTGAACGGGTTGATGGAATTTTGCGTCAGGCAATGTTGTGGGATGTTATTGGTGGTGTGGCCCGCCGGGCCTGGGCCAGAAACGAACATTCAATTGAAACCATTGTGGAATTTAACCAGCAGTACGCTGGTAAGGGGCACGCAACCCTGCCTTATATTCCGTCAGAAAGCCTGATTGACAGCATTGTTGATAAAGTATTTGCCGCTAAGTAGCGATAATAGCGCAGAGGAAGGAGCAAAATGATGGCAGGGAAAAAATTGTTTATTAAACATGCGGCTGAAATGGTTACTTGCGCCGGAGCCGCTCCCAAAATGGGGGCGGCGATGGCTGATATTGGCATTATTCCGGATGGCGCATTACTTGCGGAAAATGGCAAAATTAGCTGGGTAGGGCCTACAGCAGAACTGCCGGTACAGAGCGAGGCGCAGTGGGAGGTTATTGACGCTACCGGGCAATGTGTTATGCCTGGGTTTGTTGATTCTCATACCCATATGGTATTTGGCGGCTACCGGGCTGAGGAGTTTTTCTGGCGACTGGCGGGGACTCCCTATTTGGAGATCTTAGAGCGCGGCGGCGGTATCTTGAACACAGTTCAGGCAACCCGGTCAGCTAGTCTGGCAGAACTAAAAGCAATGACTCTTGGGCGGCTGGACAATATGCTGGCAATGGGTGTTACTACTGTTGAGGGTAAAAGTGGCTATGGCTTAGATAAAGAGACAGAATTGCGGCAACTGGCCGTAATGGATGAACTCAACCGGGAACAGCCGGTTGAAATCGTGCCGACCTTTATGGGGGCGCATGCGGTGCCGCCTGAATATAAAGGCCGTACTGATGACTATGTTGATTATATTATTAAAGAAGTATTGCCTGCTGTAGTCAAACAGGGGATTGCTGAATTCTGTGATGTATTCTGTGAGCAGGGAGTATTTTCGCTGGTGCAGTCACGGCGGCTTCTCGAAGCGGCTCAAGCTATGGGTCTGAAAGCAAAGCTGCATGCCGATGAAATTGTCGCTTTGGGCGGAGCTGAGCTGGCTGCCGAACTGAACGCTTGCTCGGCTGACCATCTGCTGCAGGCATCAGACGCTGGTATTGCAGCTCTTGGAAAAGCCCATACGGTCGCTACGGTATTACCTATGACGGCTTTTTGCCTGCGCGAATCTTATGCACGTGCCAGAACCATGATTAACAACGGGGCAGCGGTGGCCTTGGCGACAGACTACAATCCTGGCAGTTGTTTTAGTCATTCTATTCCGCTGGTAGCGGCGCTTGCTGCTATTCAATTAAAACTGGAACCGGCTGAGATTGTAACAGCACTGACCATTAACGGGGCGGCCGCGGTAAACCGGGCAAACCGGGTAGGCAGTCTGGAAATCGGCAAACAGGCAGACATTGCTATTCTGGAATATCCGTCACATTTGTTTTTAGTGTATCATGCCGGTATGAATATTGTAGATAAAGTAATTAAACAGGGTCGGCTTGTTTGGCGTAAGTCTGACCAAAAATAGAGTTGAGAGGGGTTATTCGTTGTGGGAAAACTTGTAGAATGTGTACCTAATTTTAGTGAGGGACGGCGGCCGGAGGTTATTGCGGCGATTGTTAATGAAGTAAAGAATGTAAAAGGCGTTACACTGCTGAATGTTAATTCCGATGCCAGTCATAACCGTACAGTGGTTACCTTTGTCGGTGATCCCCAGGCTGCCAAGCTGGCTGCATTTAATACCTGTGCCAAAGCAGCTGAGCTTATCGATATGGAACAGCATCAGGGAGCACATCCCCGCGTGGGTGCCACTGATGTCATTCCTTTTATTCCTGTAAGTGACATTTCTATGGAAGAATGTGTTGAGCTTGCCAATGAACTGGGCCAGGAGATTGGTGAAAAACTGAATATCCCGGTATATTTGTATGAAGCAGCTGCCAAAACCCCTGCCCGTGTCAAACTGCCTGATGTCCGTAAAGGCGAGTATGAAGGGCTAAAAACAGCAATCACCAATCCTGAACGTCAGCCTGACTACGGCCCTGCCCGTATGCATCCGGCAGCAGGTGCTACAGTCGTTGGTGCCAGACAGTTTTTAATCGCCTATAACATTAACTTAAGCACCAGTGATGTCGCGATCGCTAAAAAAATTGCCACCAGCATCCGCGAAGCTAAAGGCGGTTATAAGTACTGCCGGGCTATGGGGGTCATGATTGAAGAACGGAATATGGCCCAAGTTACCATCAATATGGTGGATTATACCGGTACGCCGCTGCACCGGGTGTTTGAGACTGTTAAATCCGAAGCGGCGCGTTATGGCGTGAACATCATTGGCAGTGAAATTGTTGGTATGGTGCCGTTGCAGGCACTCATCGATACAGCCGATTTCTACCTGCGGCTGGAGGGCTTTGAGCGTAAACAGGTGTTGGAAGAAAACCTTGGGTAAGGGAGGCCAGATAATATGTTAATGCAAATGAAACTGACTGAGTTTTTAGAAGAGCTGGGTTCAAATTCCCCGGCACCAGGTGGCGGCAGCATTGCGGCGTTGGCTGGTGCGCTTGGCGGTGCTTTGGCGGCAATGGTCTGCCGACTGACAGTTGGCAATAGCAAATATGCCCAAGTACAAAGTGAAATAGCCGGTATTCTGTCTCAAGCTGATCAATTAGTCAGTGAGCTTGCTTGCTGTGTTGATGCCGATACGGAAGCCTTTAACAAGGTAATGGCGGCCTATAAGCTTCCTAAAGCAACAGAAATTGAAAAAATCGCGCGCAGTGAAGCCATTCAACAGGCCATGGTAGCTGCCGCCAGGCTGCCGCTGGGCGTTGCTGGCAACTGCTTAAAGGTATTGTCCCTGGCAGTGCGGGTATTAGCCATTGGCAACAGCAATGCCGCCAGCGACGCGTCCGTTGCCGGACTGATGGCTCATGCCGGACTACATGGTGCGCTGTATAATGTCAAAATTAATCTAAGCAGTATAAAAGACCAAACCACTCAACAGGATATGCAGGCAAAAGTAGCCGGTATTATTGCAGAAGACGAGCGTCTCCACAGAGAATTGCTAGCAGTAGCAAGCAAGGTTATTGGGTAATATTCTCCATTAAAATGGGTTGGATGCTGTAAGTAATATACGTCTATAAGGGGCATGTGCAAGCAGGAATTTAGAAATAACTCTAAATTCCTGCTTTGTGCATTTGGTGCCGAATGTAACACTGTCTTATATATTGGCATTACCAAAGAGCACTTGAAGAAGTTTATATTAATTTGAATTTATAGGGAGGGCCGGTTTGGCCCTATTTTTGTTTGTTAGGGAAAAAATTCCTGTCATTTACTTGACGTGTGGGCTAAAAATATGGCACTTGCCTGGATTTTATCGAAAATGTTGGCGGAATCTTAATAAAAATCTAAGAAAGACCTATCACTATTTGCATTAAACTGTACGGATAAAGAATAGAAAGATATATCCATCTATTTCCTTAATCTATAGAATTTTACAAAAAACGTTTAACGAAAGAAGGAGATAGAAAACATAATTCACACTATAAATCTTGGGGGGATTAATTCCGGGAGAAAATTTGTATGGAAAAATGAGGAAAGGTATGAGGTTATAGGGATTCGAGAGTTTGTAAATTAAACTGCAGAAGAGAAGTTATAATCTTGAACGACAATGCTAGGAGCAAAAGGCAAAGACACGCCTTAGCTCCTTATTTTTATGCGATTATGATTACGGAAGAGATTTTATCTTAGTACGCGAGTCAAGACTCCCGCCTCTATAGGCGGCGTTAATTCAGGTGGAGTAGACTCTCCACCTGAATCCCCAATGTTTCAGCTATGCTGAAACGAGTTCACTCACAATGTAATGATTTACTATTTTACCGATAAAGTTATTTTATGCTGTGCGACATAGTTGTAGATTTACATATTGAGGAGGTATTTGTATGTGCAGTAAATCCGGACTAACAGTAACGCAACATTTAAAGAGGGAGCAATACGTTGTAAATGAAAATGAGTACGATTCCAAGCGGATTGCGAATATTATTTGTCATTATCAGGAATTGAGAAGTGCAGCTGAAATTACTGCTGCACAATATCGACAAATTAGCAGCGGTGGTGGCTTTGCACATGGAAATGATGACCTTGTGTGTATGCTCGCCGATATTGATCAGGGAGTGTCTGTATTATCTTCGCGACAATCGACAGTGTTGAGATTACTGAAAAAGGGATATCAAGTAGTAGAAATTGGCAAAATGCTTGGCATCAGGCCGGTAACAGTAAAGTTCCATCTCCAGCAAGCGGTCTTCCGGTTAATGGATTTTCTCAATACTTCGTACTGCAGAAAGAAAGGTGCAAAAAAATGAAGAAATATTATGCATTGGAGAAGCTGGAAAATATTTATCAGTGCCAAGAACCCAGCCTTTCTGAAAAAGAAGCAAAAGAAAAGGCTAAAAATTTGCACAGGCTACTAAACACGCTGGATGTTTACTGGTCTCGAAGTAATCGCCGGTTTTATAGCAATAACCAACTGATGGATTTTACACTATATTATATGTAAATAATACCTAACCTTTTTTCAGCTTTTGAGTACGGATAAAGAATAGGAGGTGAGAAAATGTATTGTCCTTTACTTTGTATTAAACCTGAAAATAATATGGTTTCGTTTTGTCAATGCCTGGAGGAGGCCTGCGCCTGGTGGATTATTACCGGTACTACCGGTAAATGCGCAATGAATCAAATGGGAGTATATGCCGCCAATCACTGACAAGGCGGCATAACCAGAAGTAAAGAAAGGATGTGACCACATGATTCCCACACTGAAACTAAGCGATATTATCAGTAAATGGCGAGACGCCTTGCAAGCCAGCCAGCCGATACAAAATTTCTGTACAACCCATTATAATAAGGCGCCCAACATCTTTATCGGCATTAACGGCAAAATACCGCCAACGGCAGATAATTGCCCGCTGATTATCCTTTATCCAGGAGCTAAATCAGAAGGGCTGGAATTGCAAGAGTACACGTATAAACTCACGATTGGCTGGACGGTATTGCAAAACGCAGTGACCGTAACCAATAATGTAACAGAGTTAAGTGGCATAGCGGAATGTGATGCCCTTGGTCAGCTAATCTATTTGGAACTTGCGCAACTAAGCCCGGACAACCCGGTTAGTGTATTGAACTACGACATCGAGCCAGTTGCCTACTTCCCACGGTTTCCCGGACGTATGGAGATTACTGTGAAAATATCACCTGTTAATGGCTATAGCATCAATTTCTAAGGAGGTTCTACCATGTCAAGAGCAAAGGGACTTAATTCTCAGTTGGCACTGGCGTATGAGACTGCCTATGGACAGACGCCGGCATCGCCCAAAGGCTATAATGTGCCTATTAATCAATCGAAAATTACAATTAGTCAAAATCAGATAGCTTCCACTACCATTCGCGACCGTCGCGACCAGAGCCAGCCCGCGATCGGCAATACCGACGTAGTGGGCAGCATTGTCGTGCCAATCGATCAAATCGGTGCCGGATTTTGGCTGCGGGCCATGTTTGGCAACCCGACGACGACCGGCTCCGGTGATCCGTACACCCATGTATTTAAAGTGACTAAGAGTCAGCCGTCGCTGGTGCTGGAGCAGCAATATCCGGATATTCCGGCCTATGAAATGTTTAACGGCTGCAAAGTAAACAAATTCTCCTTTACCTATGGCGGTGATACGGAATTGACTGCCACTATTGATATCATCGGCGCCAAACGTACTGTTGGTGCTGCGCCCTTTGCGTCGCCCCTGACCGCACTCTCGCTCCTGAAATTCAGTAACTTTCAAGGGACAATTGAGGAAGGCGGAGCGCAACTGGCCATTGTGACCGAAGCCAGCCTGAACGCTGATTTCGGTCTGGACGGCAATACCTATACCATTGGCGGCAACGGTTATCGAACCGACTTGCCTGAAGGTACCCTCCAAGTATCCGGCAGTATCAAGGCTCTGTTTAAGGATACGGTGCTATTGAATAAGGCGATTAATAACACGGAATCCTCATTAAAGTTTAAGTTTACTAATGCAGCCCATAGCTTACAGTTTTTTATGGAAGAAGTCATTTTCCAGCAAACATCACCTGGTATTGAAAGCGAAAAAGGGATCTATATCAATTTGCCCTTTAAGGCATTTTATGATAGCGGTACCGGCGGCAGTGCCCTCGTAGCAACTTTGGTTAATAGCTATGCTTCTTATGCAACAGTATAGGAAGTCTCCTTCCTAAAGGTTACGATTTATAAATACCAAACCGAAAAGTCCTGTAAATATGATGTTAGCAAAACCATATTTACAGGACTTTGGTGTAATACAAGAAGAACTGGAAGGAGTTGTATATATGAGCGATGAAGCTAATACAGAGCCGAAGTTTGCCTTTCCTGCGGAGATAGTTACAGCGGCCCCATTAACACTAAATCAAATATGGGGAGATATAATAAAACCATTCACAGCAATAGCACCAACAAATTCTGCATTTATTGATGCAACAATTAGTTGGGAAGATATTGGAAACGGCTATACGTTAGATTATAATTCGAATGGAATACTATGGAGGGTAAACGCTGGCGGGATACCGCATCCTGATGATTTAGAAAAGTTTTATGAACAGCAAGAAATCATACAAGGTTATTCCGATAATTTAGATGCTAAATTGAAAAGCAATATAAATTTGAATAAAATTCGTATTGATGATGCGGCTGACATTTCTGAGGGGTCGAGTAATGCTGAGGATAGAAATGTTGCACAAGACACTAAAGCAGGCAGTGATCCATTGGAATTCAAGTTTGGATATATTCAATCCGATGGTACGTCGGTTTACTACGCCAATAAAGATGTTATCGTTCAGGAGTCGAGTAATGCTCAGGATTACATGTTCGGGTATAAGCCTTACACGCTCTTTGCTTCGGGTGGTGTATCAGATTCAGAGAAACCATGGTACAAAAGTGTGATGGATGCTTCAAGCGGCATCTGGGATGGTTTTGTCAATAAAGGCAAGGAATTAGCGAGTGGAATATATGAGCTAGCAAAACTGCAAAACCCGGTTGAACAAGCAAAAATTGTATATGAATTCTATACGTTCTATAAGTCAGGCGAATTTGCCAAGTTGATGAATGAGCTAGAAGCCCAAGGCATTACCGGAGTCACGGCAAAAGTCGGGGGCACGCTGTACAACGCGACAATCGGCGACTGGATCAAACGCTATCATGAGATGAAATACGCGGAATCTGTAGGCGACGACTGTAATACGTACAGGATAGCAACTGAACTCGGTATAGATATAGGTCTCACAATAACGATCATTCGGGACGCGGCCAAGCTTACCACCAATTTACCGCAAGCTTTCAGAGGTCTATCCACAAAAGAAGCGGCAACAGAAGTAAATATAGCTAGCAGAGAAAAAATTCCATGGGGTAGCTGGAATGATTACGAAAAGGTTATAATGGAAGTGGATGGTAAACATCAAACTTATGCCAAGGTGGGTGACCGCTTGTATTCTAGACACGCAGTCGATAGAATGCAACCAAGTGGTTTTAGATATAGAGAAGAAGGTGCAGAACCTATACGTCAGGCGGGAGGTAGCTATGACTATGGAAGAAGTGTATCACCCGAATATGTCGAAATAGTATTAAAAAATGCCACCCCGGTACCAAGCCAAGGGTTACTATCCTACAGATTTGGCGATTTGGAGATTATCACCAATGACATAGGGGCGGTTGTTACGATAATGTACAAACATTAGAATGGGGGGAGATTGATATGGACGGATTTGATCGAATGAAGCTGGCATGCCAACGTTTTAAAAATCATGAGTATGGCATAGAAGATTTTCAGAGTTGGCTTGAGACCGGGTTTTCAGCAACTAGAGGTGGGAAAAATTTTAGAATAATATTAGAACGTGCATTAAATGATTTAGAGAGAATCAGGTTTCTTAAACCGGAGGAAGATCATTACGTATATGGCAATGAGATAGCTGACCGATTAGTGATTGAAATAGAGGAATACAAAACGTCAGTCCAAAAATTAGGCTATTACCCCTAACTGCATTCTTTCGGAATGCCGCGTTGACAACCGCTAGCGGACCTAACACCTGCAAAACTCCGTCCAAACTCACTGCAAAAGGAAGGAAGCGTACCACACCAACGAAGAAATGCTGGTGCCACATAGCTTCCTGGCAACCATAGGGCACAGAAACTATAGGGTGTCAGGGGACGGGGTTATTGACAACACGAAAGACAAGGACGGTGGTATCGTCTTGATGAAAAATAATCAAGATGGTATTATCATATAATGGTCAGAGGCATAAATCATTAATAATACCTACGTCAACTGTACCTGGTGAAAAAACACCTGACTTAGCTGATAGAGTGAAAACAGAGTTGAAAACTCTGCAAAATTCAAATATAAATAATAGAGATCTAGTCTTCTCGCGCTGCGAACTCAAATCACCAGCAATTGCAACGGCTCTTTTTAGAAGGGATCTGGAGAAGCAAGGGGATTGCTGTTGCAAAATCTGAATCCTACAGCCATTTCGTCCTCCTAGGTTTGCTTTTTTAATTTAACGATCTTGTATTTCCTGTCCATTGAGGGCACGGTATCAGGTCTTATGCTGGAGTTGTCTGAGACAGAGACCATGTGACGGAAGTAGCAGCACCCACGAAAGGTGCTGCTACTGTTTGGAGCATTCTGCTTGTTGTCGCACGTGAGTGTCATTGCAACCTATGTAACTTTGACGCTTCAAACGGTACTGACGCTTTGCTAGGTAAAAATATGGCACAATTCCCTAATATCCAACAACCAGTATACCCGTTTACCACCAAAATCAAAGACCCTTCACTGCAATCTGAAATGGAAAACGGGCTGGTAATTTCCCGGGCTAAGTTTACCCGGATACCGCAGAGCTTTGTCCTGAAGTGGACGGCTTTACCTGCCGCCGATTTCGCAGCCTTGCGCGATTTCTATCGCAAAACAGTGTACGGCGGCAGTTTGGCCTTTGACTGGTACTATCCAACTGTTCCCAATGACTCGTATTCCGGAAAACTGTTTTCCGTTCGGTTTACAGGCGGGGACATTAGTTTCGACTTGTCAGCACCAAGGTACTATGCCGGTACCATGACAGGAGGTGTAATATGCTTAATCTTTCAGTTGCCGACGTACTTGAAAAAAGCCAGCTTGCCAGTGACGGCGTGTGGTTGTTGTATTACATCAACCACTGAAACAACAATAACTGAGACTGCCGCACCGTAAGAGCCAAGGGGCTCTATTTTTTATGGGAATGATTAGATGCCGCGTGACGCCTGTGTCGCTAGATTATATCTAAATAATACCTATCCTTTTTTCTTCATTTGAGTACGGATAAAGAATAGGAGGTGAGAAAATGTATTGTCCTTTACTTTGTATTAAACCTGAAAATAATATGGTTTCGTTTTGTCAATGCCTGGAGGAGGCCTGCGCATGGTGGATTATTACCGGTACCACCGGTAAATGCGCAATGTATCAAATGGGAGTATATGCCGCCAATCACTGACAAGGCGGCATAACCAGAAGTAAAGAAAGGAAGTGACCACATGATTCCCACACTGAAACTAAGCGACATCATCAGTAAATGGCGAGACGCCTTGCAAGCTAGCCAGCCGATACAAAATTTCTGCACAACCCATTATAATAAGGCGCCCAACATCTTCGTCGGCATTAACGGCAAAATACCGCCAACGGCAGATAATTGCCCGCTGATTATCCTTTATCCAGGTGCTAAATCAGAAGGGTTGGAATTGCAAGAGTACACATATAAACTCACGATTGGCTGGACGATATTGCAAACTGCAGTGACCGTAACCAATAATGTAACAGAGTTAAGCGGCATAGCGGAATGTGATGCCCTTGGCCAGCTAATTTATTTGGAACTTGCGCAACTAAGCCCGGACAACCCGGTTAGTGTATTGAACTACGACCTTGAGCCTGTTGCCTACTTCCCACGGTTTCCCGGGCGTATGGAGATTACTGTGAAAATATCACCTGTTAATGGTTATAACATCAATTTCTAAGGAGGTTTTACCATGTCAAGAGCAAAAGGACTTAATTCTCAATTGGCACTGGCTTATGAGACTGCCTATGGACTGACGCCGGCATCGCCCAAAGGCTATAATGTGCCTATTAATCAAGCGAAAATTACAATTAGTCAAAATCAGATAGCTTCCACGACCATTCGCGGCCGTCGCGACCAGATCCAACCCGCAGTCGGCAATACCGATGTATCAGGCAGCATTGTTGTACCAATCGATCAAATCGGTGCTGGATTTTGGCTGCGGGCCATGTTTGGCAACCCGACGACGACCGGCTCCGGTGATCCGTACACCCATGTATTTAAAGTGACTAAGAGTCAGCCGTCGCTGGTGCTGGAGCAGCAATATCCGGATATTCCGGCCTATGAAATGTTTAACGGCTGCAAAGTAAACAAATTCTCCTTTACCTATGGCGGTGATACGGAATTGACTGCCACTATTGATATCCTCGGCGCCAAACGTACCATTGGTGCTGCGCCCTTTGCGTCACCGTTGACCGCACTCTCGCTCCTAAAGTTTAGTAACTTTCAAGGGACAATTGAGGAAGGCGGATCGCAACTGGCCATTGTGACCGAAGCCAGCCTGAACGCTGATTTCGGTCTGGACGGCAATACCTATACCATTGGTGGCAACGGTTATCGAACCGACCTGCCTGAAGGTACCCTTCAAGTGTCCGGCAGTATTAAGGTCCTGTTTCAAGATACGGTGCTATTGAATAAGGCGATTAATAACACGAAATCTTCATTAAAGTTTAAGTTTACCAATGCAGCCCATAGCTTGCAATTTTTTATGGAAGAAGTCATTTTCCAGCAAACATCACCAGGTATTGAAAGCGAAAAAGGTATCTATATCAATTTGCCCTTTAAGGCATTTTATGATAGCGGTACCGGTGGCAGTGCCCTCGTAACAACTTTGGTTAATAGCTATGCTTCTTATGCAACAGTATAGGAAGTATCCTTCCTAAAGGTTACGATTTATAAATACCAAACCGAAAAGTCCTGTAAATATGATGTTAGCTAAACCATATTTACAGGACTTTGGTGTAATTAAAGAAGAACAGGAAGGAGTTGAAGATATGAGCGATGAAGCTAATACAGAGCCTACCATTCCTGAGGTGATAGTCACAGCGACCCCATTGCCATTAACATTAAATCAAATATGGGGAAATATAATAAAACCATTCACCGCAATAGCACCAACAAATTCTGCATTTATTGATGCAACAATTAGTAGGGAAGATATTGGAAACGGCTATACGTTAGATTATAATTCAAATGGAATATTATGGAGGGTTAACGCCGCCGGGATACCACATCCTGATGATTTAGAAAATTTTTATGAACAGCAAGAAATCATACAAGGTTATTCCGAAAGCAAGAGCAATATAAATTTAGATAAAATTAATGAGTTACTTGATGGAATAGGTGATCTACTCGACGTAAGGAAATACATGCTACCATTAGCAGCTCAAACTTTAATGAATTCAGACGTAGCTATGACTGGTCTTAAAAATATTGCTGGTCAGGGGTTGAGTAAAGCTAAATTAAAATTTACTTCAAAACTAGAAGAGCATATAATTAAGACAGATACTAGTGTTCCAAGAAGTAGAGGTGTAGGTGGAGCACATAACCTTGCAGAATTTTCTCAGAACGATGTTAATATCGTGAATACTATTAATCACCCAACTATAGATGGAATTAAAACTATAGAATATAAAATCCCTGCACTTGATGGCAAAACAGGGGAAGTAATTGGATGGAAGTCCCAGGTTTATAAAAAGACTGTTTATGACCCGAATATAATATCTGATCAACAATTTATTCAATGGGGGAAAGAAGCAGCTGGTGAAGCAGCAAGTGCTGGTCGTTTAATTGGGAGAGAGTGGAGCGGAACTGCATCTAATGGTCTGAAATTCAGAGGATACCTAAATGATGCTGAAGAGATTACTTCCTTTTTCCCTGATTTCTAAGACAAATATTTAGGAGGCATAAAGAAGTGAAAAGAGATTTTAGAATTTACCAGACAGACGACCTTGACAAGAGATATTTCCCCATAACTGCGTTTTTTAATGCAATTCCTGACCGTGATTATCTTGAAACAATTGAACGAATGAGTATGGGATTTGGAACAGCCTATAATGAAGTGAATTGTCAATTTCCAGGTGATTTGGACCCATGGGAAAATACTTTTGACGGGATAATGTTTTCAGTCTTTGATGAGGAGGTAATTGCTGATTATCCAACAACATATCGTTTTCTAAAAGAAGCTTCGAAATCCTATTCTGAAGACAATCCACAGGATTTTGATAAAATAAATTTGCTTATAAAAAGATTTGCAGAAAAATTTGGAATTACTGATACCTCCGATGCATTGCCTGGGTAGACGACATGAAGAGGAAAAGATTATGGGGGGTTGTTCGAACTGTTTAATTAACTCCCAAGTTATTGCAGAAATCGGAGTAAGCGAGATAATGGGACTACAAGGGGAAACACCTCTCTCTCTGAAAAATTACATCCAAACTCACTGCAAAACGAGGAGAGTTGAACTCTGTAATGTTGAGTTCATGTAACACATAGCTTCCTCATTAACGGAGGGAACAGAAACTGACCGCAGAATTAGTATTCTGCAGTCAGCCTCCATCAAAGCTTATGGCAAAACGTCAGTACCGCCAAAAGCGTTAGTGATGCAACGACAATCCCAATGGGACGACAACACAAAGAACCAAAATGATGGCAGTATCTTTCGCGGATGCTGCTATTTCCATCATACGGCCTCTTTCTCTGATAGCTCCGGCATCACATAGGCCGTTCGATGCTTCAGCATCCCCTTAGACAATGTTGACCACGCGACACATGACGCATATCAACACCTGTTTTTTGGTCTTGTCCTCAGAGATCCTCTGCTGGTAGGAGTCGTGGAAGGCTGGGTTCCGGGGTCATCCCGCCACCTACGCCACAAATGTGAATTTAAAAGCAAACAAGGAGGAAAGAAACATGGCACAGTTCCCCAATATCCAACAACCAGTATACCCCTTTACCACCAAAATCAAAGACCCTTCACTGCAGTCCGAAATGGAAAATGGACTGGTGGTCTCCCGGGCTAAGTTTACCCGGATACCCCAGACCTTTGTCCTGAAATGGACGGCTTTGCCTGCCGCTGATTTCGCAACCTTGCGCGATTTTTATCGCAAAACAGTGTACGGCGGCAGTTTGGCCTTTGACTGGTACTATCCAACTGTTCCCAATGACTCGTATTCCGGAAAACTGTTTTCCGTCCGGTTTACAGGCGGGGACATTAGTTTCGACTTGTCAGCGCCGGGATACTATGCCGGTACCCTGACAATCCAGGAGGTGTAACATGCTTAATCTTTCAGTTGCCGGCGTACTTGAAAAAAGCCAGCTTGCCAGTGACGGCGTGTGGCTGTTGCTGGTGGAAGTCGCCCTTCCCGATTCCGCAGAACCCTTGCGGCTGGTACGCAATAATGAAGACATCATCTGGAATGGCGATACCTGGACGGCCTTTAACTTTAAGCTCGGTGAAATCACCGAAGACAACAAAGGCAAACCCCAGGCGATACCGCTGCAGGTTTCCAACATCACACAGATTGTCCAGGGCTATGTGGAAGAAAACAACGGTCTGACCGGAACTACCGTAACTTTGCGGGTAGTGCATTCCCAGCATCTTGATAATACTTTGCCTGAGGTAGAAGAAATCTTTACCGTGCAGTCAACCAGCTGTGAGAGCAAGTGGGTAACTTTTTTCCTTGGTTCCGACATATCCACCCAGCTCCGGTTTCCTTTTCGGCGGGTGCTGAAGAACTTTTGCGCCTGGCGTGATCAATATAAAGGAATTGAGTGCGGGTACGCCGGATCATTGCCGGCGTGCGACGGCACACTCCAGTCCTGTCGCAATCGTGGCAATTCGGTACGATACGGGGGCGAGCCCAGCATACCGGAAGGCGGGCTGTATGCGTAATTTTGAACTGTATCCATAAGTAGAGAAGTCGCTATAACATAATCGCCACAGGGCGATTTTTTATCCAGATGGAAAGTATAACTTTCCCTGGATAGAATGACTAAGGCTTCTGCTTGCATCCTAAAGGACTTGGCACAAGCCAAGTCTTATCTTATTTGGAGGGTAGTATGAATAAACAACTTACCGATCTGATTGGCCTGCCTTTTATTGATGGCGGGCGTGACCCCGCTGTAGGACTTGATTGCTGGGGACTGTCCACGGAAGTTTTCCGGCGCTATGGGATCAACCTGCCTGACTACAAAATATCTTGTGAAGATGCCAGCCGGATTCACAGCGAAGTGAAGGAGCAACGACCCTTTTGGCGCCGGTGTGAAAAAGAGATCCCCGTTCCTGCGCTTGTCGTAATCCGGTTTTCCGTCTACTGTGACCATACGGGGGTATACCTCGGCCAGGGCCGGTTTATCCACACTCGCAAGCGAATCGGCGCTAATATCGACCGTATCGACAATCCCGCCTGGGCAAACCGTATCGAAGGATTCTATGTACCGGAGGTGACAAAATGATCACAATAACTGTACTGAAAAACCCGTTCAACCATACCGATAAGGAAATCCATACCTGCGAACATATTCCCGACAAAACGGCCTATGAATATGTTCAGCCCTATATCATGGGACTGGATGAATATGTTGTCAGCATTGACGGCAATGTTATTGAAAATGTAAAAGAGCAGCTTGTCAATCAGGATGACTGGATCGCCGTCTGCCCGGTTGTCGGTAAAAGCGGCAAGGATTGGTTCAGAGCTATTGGTATGCTTGCACTGAGTTTTGCTGTTAGCGGGTTGGCAAAAACATGGGGAGGAAAATTCTGGGGCCACATGGCTGCTGGCGCTGTTGGTGTGGTTGGTGGCACCCTCATCAATCACTGGTTTCCGGCGGCTAAGCCAGACCGGTACGAAGTCAATCCGTCCTACAATTGGAGCAATGCCCAGCCACTGACCGATCAAGGCAATGCCCTGGCTGTGACCTACGGCACCATGCGCACGGCCGGACAGGTACTTGCCCAGCATGTGTCGAGCGATGGTGAGAAGCAGTACCTGAATCTTCTATTGTGCGGCGGCGAAGGACCGCTTGACAATATCAGCGATATCCGGATAAATGATAACCCGATATCCTACTACAAAGACATTGTTGTTGAAACCCAGCTAGGTACCAATGACCAGACGGCCATCGCCAATTTTAATGACACCTATGTTGATCAGGCCTTGGCCTATGAAATAAACACTGATAACACCTGGACCACCCAGCAAACCGAAGGGAACGCAGTGGAAGGCCTGGAAATCACACTGGAGTTTCCCTACGGCTTGTACTATGCCAAAGATAACGGCCGCCTGGGGAACGCGTCGGTCACCCTGCAAGCGCAGTACCATAAGGTAGGAGATGCCAATTGGAGTAATTTCACCGACGGAGTGTCGTGGGCGGTAACTCAGAACGCTAAAGGGCGATTAATGATGACATCTGTTAACTCAGGCGCGCCAACAGAAACATGGACCATTACCTATGTTGACCATGGGAATTTTTCCGTATCCGGGTCTGTATCTGGTGTGAAATCAAATGCCCAAACTTTTAGAAAGTACAATAACGGGTTAATAGCCTTTACCATTATGGAGTGCGGTTTGGGCTTTGTGTCTGGCGATACCTTTACCATTAATGTAACTCCCAATAGTAACTTGCAAACTTCGGCTGCAAAGAATACTTCCTTCTTCCGCACGTATCGCGTGGACAGTCTCCCTGCTGCCCAATATGAGGTGCGCGTTAAGTGCATCGCCAAAAGCGGGACGAATAACCGCTACTCCACCCGCGTGTTCTGGACGCAGTTGTCAAACATTATCTATGACGATTTTGCCCGTCCGGGCAAGGTGCTTGTAGGCATCAAGGCATTGGCAACCAACCAGCTGAGCGGGGGCATGCCCAACATAACCTGGTTGCAAACCAGAAACAAGGTTTGGGTATGGAATGCCGATTCCGGTAAGTACGAACAAAAGCCGGCTACCAATCCGGCGTGGGCGGCCTACGACATGATCCACCGCTGCCGGCAAATCCAAAACATCCATAGCGGCAATCTGGAATTTGTTGTCAAAGGTACGCCGGTTTCGCGGGCAGTCTATCAGGATTTTGTCCGTTGGGCGGCATTTTGTGACAGCCGCAGCCTGACTTTCAATTATATCTTCAATACGGCGACCGATCTCTGGACCTCACTGCAAAAGCCGGAGGGTGTCGGACGCGGCAAGGTGATCATGCGGGGAACCCGGTACGGGTGTGTCTGTGATGCTCCTGGCGAACCGGTGCAGCTATTTACAGTCGGCAATATTCTCACCGATAAATTCAAAGAAAGCTTCGTGGGAATGAAGGACCGGGCCAACGCGATAGAAGTTACCTTTGCCAACAAGGAAAAAGCCTATCAGAAGGAAGTTATCACGGCATATGCCGACGACTATGACAGTACGACCGAGCCGAACATTACCCAAATCACCCTTGACGGTGCCACCACCATTGATCAGGCTTACCGGGAAGCCAAATACCGGCTGCGACTCAATCAATACCTGCAGCGGACGGTGGAGCACAGCGCGGATATTGATGCGATCGCCTGTCAGATTAACGATGTGGTTTTGCTGGCGCACGATGTGCCGCAGTGGGGGTATTCCGGACGGCTGCTAGCCGCTACGGCCACGACCCTTCAGCTGGACCGCAAGGTAACCTTAAAACCAGGCAAATCCTATGCGGTCTCGGTGCAGATTACCAACCCGGCGGCAACAACTGGCCAGGCCGCCCAAAGCATTGTCACCGTCGGTGTGCAGGGGGTGGTGAACGAAATCAGTACTGATACCGTGACGCTCACCAGTTCACTGACCAGTGTGCCGCAGAACTGGGACCTATACAGTTTTGGCGAAACCAACAAAGTTGTTAAGCCGTTCCGGGTGCTCAGCATCAGTCGGGACGAAGATTTGCGGCGCAAAATTTCCTGTATCGAATATATTGAAGAAGTCTACACAGAGGCAACAGATATACCGGAGGTCAACTACAGCGCGCTTGATGTAACCCCTACAGAAGTCGTGAACGTGAGCGCGGCTGAAGAAACCTACCGGCAAAAAGACGGCACGGTGGTTTCCAATCTGAATGTAGCCTGGAATATTCAGCGCGATAAACTGGTTAGCGGTTATAAAGTTTTGTACAGCAGTGATAACGGGCAGACCTGGAGCGAATGGGTAACCGGCATAACAGCACTCAGTACCGAAATTAGCGGCGTTAAAACCCAAACTGCCTATTTAGTAAAGGTTTGCACCATTAATAATGTTGGCGTTGTCTCAACCGGGGTTGTATCCCTTTCGGTATATGTTACCGGCAAAGACGCTCCTCCCGCCGATGTGGCTGGCCTGTCTGCTACTATAAGCCTGAGCGACTGCACAAAAATAACCCTCACGTGGCCTGCCGTCACCGATATCGACCTTCGTGGCTACCAACTAATGGAAGGAAGCACAGTCCTAACGCCCACGCCGATATCAGACACGCAGTATAGCTATACCGCGACGCAAAGCCGCGACCATAATTTCAGCGTCCGGGCCATAGACAATAGCGGCAATCCATCAGAGATACCGGCGACAAAATCCATACGTATTACCGTAGAACCGGCACAGGTGACGAGTTTTTCTGGTGGCATTCAAGAGACGGACCGGAGCAAATTACTGTTGTCATGGGCTGCAAACAGGGAAACGGATATTGCCTATTATGAGATTCGTACAGGAAACGATGGCTGGGATACAGGAACAGTGATTGCTACACAGCTCAAGGCGATCAGTTATTTGTACCAGCTAACAACAGAAGGTAGCCAAACGTTTATGATTAAAGCGGTAAATAACGCAGGCAACTACTCAATTAATCCAGCTGCTTTCTGTGATACGATTACGCTAAAACCTAATGCACCTACTAACGGTAGGTACGAAGCAAATGCAACGAATCCAAGCATATTGACAATTTCCTGGGACAAAATTTCAGATAAAGACCTGGAATTTTACGAGATTAAAATTGGAACTGACTGGTCAACTGGAACGGATTATAAAACCACGAAAGAGACCTCATTAAAGTATACGTTTACCGTTAGTACGTCTTACAAAATCATGGTCCGGTCAAAGAACTTTGCCGGGTATTATTCTACTGTACTAAATATTCCTGTTTCTGTTACCGTGGAACCAGATGATATTACCAACTTTACCGTTAAGCAGCTTGATACTGACAGGCGGGTATTAAAATTTAACTGGGACGCTGTAGCAAACACAACCTACGAGATTCGATGCGGCGTTGATTGGACAAACAGTGAATTGGTAGGAAAAGACATACAGACAAACTACTTTGACTATAGTACAACGATATCCGGTACTCTGAACTTTATGATAAAGGCGAAAAACACTGCCGGTTTTTACAGTCAGGGTTATGCCTACGTTGAGGCTGTCATTGTAGTAATCCCCTCAATTCCTTCGGGTGCTTCGGCTTATCAAGACTTTACCAATAAGGCTAATTTAATTGTTTCCTGGACTCCTGTTTCGGATGCTGATTTCCTGGAATATCAGGTCAAAGTGGGAACTAACTGGGCAACAGCTACTGTGTTACCCCCGACCAAAGAGTCTAAAGTTATTTACACTGCGCCGTCTGATGGGACGTACACATTTTTGATTAAGACAAAAAGCGTTGGCGGGTATTATTCGAGTGCGTTAGTTGTAACTGCTACTGTAACGATCAATCCGAGTGACGTTACGGGTTTTGCGGTTACGCAAAATTCGCTAGACAGGCGAATTTTGAACTTTGTCTGGAACGCTTCAACAGATAGCGACCATGCCTACTATGTGCTGAAAAAAGGCGTGAATTGGGATACCGCGACCCTAGTCCAAAGCAACATCACGACAAACAGCTATAGCGTAACAGCAAGTGCAGAAGGAACCGAAACTTATTTACTAAAAGCAGTGAATAAGGCGGGAAAGTACTCTGTTGAGGAAGCAAAAGTAACCACAACAATTTCCCTTAAACCTTCGGTAGTGACAAACGTAGTAGCTACCCAAAATAGCCAAGATAAAACCAAGCTTGATATATCCTGGGACGCTTCAGCGGATAGCGATTTCTATACATTTGAAGTTGTTATTAACTCTACCACAATAACCACTAAAAATAACGAGTATCAATATTCCGTTGCTAGTAGCGGGACATATACAATTGCTATCAGAAGCAAGACGGTAGGTGGATATTACTCAACAGCGACTTACTTTACGATTGCCGCAACTGTTGAACCGCAGGATATTACTGGTTTTGCTGTTAGTCAATCATTGGTAGATAGAAGTAAGTTAAACTTAGTTTGGGGCAAACCTTCGGAATTAGATGTTAGCTATGTAGAGTTGCGACAGGGTTCAACGTGGGACTCAGGTATAATAGTAGGAACGAGGCTAACAGGTACTACGTATACCACAACTATCAATACCGAGAGTAAGGTTGCTTTCTGGATTAAGGCCGTTAATCTGGCAGGTAAATATAGTAAAAATGCGGTATCTACTCCATCTATAGTTTTTAATCTTAATCCAACAGCACCTAGCGGTCTAACTGTTAGCCAAGACGCAACAGAGAGAAGCAATATAATTGTTAGCTGGACTGGTAATGGAGAATACGACTTTTATGAAAATGAACTGCGTATTGGCAACACCTGGGAAACTGCTTCGATTATAAAAACAACGAAAGAAAACACTCTTGCCTTTAACCCTACGTCTAGCGGTGATTATAAGTTTATGCTGAAAGCAAAAAATACGGCAGGGTTTTACTCAGACGAAATATTTACTCATTATTATGTTGCTTTGGAACCGTCAAACGTAACAGGTTTGCAAGTTATTCAAAACGGGGAGTATGTTGCATTAGCCTGGGATAAATCTTCGGACGCTGACGTAGTAGGTTATCGGATTATTGAGGGCGCGAGCTATGACAGCGGGACTCTAATTACTGATGGTACAACGGTAACGAATTACGAAACAAAAGTTGATACCGAGCGGGAATATAAATTCCATATCAAAGCAATTAATCGGTGTGGAAAGTATAGCCAATCATCAACCACAGCGAGTATTACTGTCAAAAACTTGCCACCAAAGAATGTTATTCTGTCTTATGACGAAATTTCGCTACAAAGCGGAACACCTATGAATACCGCGTTTGGGACTAGCCTAATCAATGTGAGTAATTTAGGCGGTAAAGCAAGCGATTATCCGAATACGAAAGCGTCTGAGGTTGGTGGTCAAACAGTACTAAAACTTGCTAATGCCAACCTAATTACTGATGGTAATTTTGACACGAGCGATGTATCAAAATGGGGTTCATATTCTGGTGCTGGAACAATAACTAAAAACGGTTCTGGTAATTTGCAATTAACAATAACATCAACTACTGCAACTGGATTGACGTATGATTTTACCGGTCCTTTAAGCGCAGCTACTGTTTATGCTGTTGAATTTAGAGCAAAAGCTAGTAAAGCTGTAGCTACAAGTACAGGTTTTATTTCGCAAACAGGTGATTATGCCGCAGGGGCGTGTACTCCAAATAGTGCGTCATGTACATTAACTACCAGTATGCAAAACTTTTATTACGAATTTACCACATCAAGCACAGGAACAGAACCAGGAAGATTTTTATTCCCTCATCTCTCATATGCTGTTGGCGATACAATCGAGATTGAATGGTGTAGAATTTATAAAAAGGCGGATAACAGTTTATTTACTGTAGGTGTTTGGGGTGGAGGTTATTATCCTTCCGGTACTTACTTATGCAAGACTAAAGACGTTGGGCGAGTTATTACTGCTAGTATTGCTACTGTGTTTTATCCAACTAGCAATTTATCCGTTGCTGATGGTGTTGGTGTTGGAGGTAACGCAAAACTACAATACTGTACCAGCCAGGATGGCACAACCTATACGGATTGGTTAGACTTTAAGCCGGTTTTAGCTACATTTAGGTATGTAATGTTCAGGGTAGTTTTGACTACTACGGATATTACAAAAACGCCGGAAGTAAATAAACTCAATATTAATATTGATGTGCCTGACACAACCAAAACAGGAACCGCCACAATACCAGTAGGCGGTTTAACTATTTCCTACAATAATGCTTATTGGGAGTACCCTGCCGTTATTGCACATGCGATTGGAACCGGAATACGAGCCGAAATAACCACAGTAAATAAGGATCGTTTTGTGGTTCAGGTGCGTAATATGTCAAATGTCGATGTTGGTGGTAAAATCTCATGGCAAGCAACGGGATATTAGTTTACTGAGAGAGTGAGAATTTCCTTTATTTTAAAAAAGGGGCGATTATAGATATGGCATATAGCAAAATGTCAGACGACGTATATATATCTAATATACCGTCGGTTACTAATGAAAATGACAGATCAATAAAAGAAGACAAAATAGTCAATGCGGCAAAATTACTTGATTTAATAGCCGGAAACGCAACGGGGAATATTCCAATCGCAAACGGAACAATGTGCACAAATTTAAATGCTGAAAAATTAGGTGGAAACTTAGCTTCAGCCTTTGCTACTTCGGGTCATACACACGCTGCAGCTACAACAAGTTCAAACGGTCTAATGTCGAATACCGACAAAACTAAATTAGATACGATAGCTACTGCTGCGGAAGTAAATCAAAACGCGTATAGCAATATCCTAGTTGGGACTACAACAATTGCTGCTGATGCAAAATCTGACACGTTAACCTTGACTGCTGGCAGCGGTATAACACTTACTCCTGACGCAACAAACGATAAGGTAACGATTGCTGTTACAGCAAATGGTCACACTCATACTGACGCAACTACCAGCGCCAGTGGATTTATGTCGGCAGCGTCTCTTACGAAGTTAAATGGTATAGCTACTGCAGCAGAAGTAAACCAAAATGCATTTAGTAATGTCGTAGCAAATGGGGTTACTGTTGCGGCAGACTTAGAGAGTGATACGTTAACCTTAATCGGAGGAAGTGGAATTACTCTCACCGGCGATGCTACAAATGACGCTGTTACAATAGCCGTTACCCCTAACGGTCATACACACACTGACGCTACAACTTCTGCAAGCGGATTTATGAGCCCTGCGTCATTAACCAAGTTAAATGGGATAGCAAGTGGAGCCGAGGTAAATCAAAACGCATTTAGTAATATTGTTGTCGGATCTACAACAATTGCCTCTGATGTTGAGAGCGATACATTAACATTAGCAGCAGGTACTAATATAGCCTTAACGGGTGATTCTACCAATGATAAGGTAACAATAGGGGTAACTGGTACTGTGGCGGCTATTACCGCAGCAGCCTGTACAGGCAACGCGGCAACGGCAACAACATTAGCTACCGCAAGGGCAATAAACGGGGTTAGTTTTAATGGTTCAGCAGCAATTGTTGTTGAACCTTATATTGAACAAGATGCGGCAACAAATGCATCAAAATATTTAACTTTTGTTGATAGTAGTACCGCTGGTTATCAACGATTAAATTTAGACACAGCATTAAGTTATAATCCAAGTACAAATTTGTTAGCCACTAGTATTACCGGAAACGCCGCTACAGCGACTACTGCAACTTCTGCAGCAAATGCAACAACCGCAGGAGGTTTGGCTGTAAACAGTACAGGCGTTAATAATGTAGTTAACCAGATAGCAAGAACTAATGCAAGTGGATATATGATGTGTGGCTATATTAATTCTACTGCACCAGATACAACAACAACTGCAACAAGTTACTGGGTAGAAACAGGTGGGGATGGGTATTTAAGACCAAAGTCACTTGCTAATATTAAGTCTGAATTAGGTGTAAGCAGTGCTTTTGATGGTGGACATAGTTTAAATACCAATGGTTATCAAAAGTTTGCAAATGGGTTAATACTGCAATGGGGGAAGCGAATACCAGGTGATGCAACTCCCGCATATGGCAGACATTATCAAATTACTTTTCCAATTGCGTTTCCTAATGAATTTTTTAGTGGTTCTGCTACGGTTGGTGATTCAGGTAGAAACCGTATGTCTGTAATGTATAATGCTACAACAACAGGTATGGTTATTGGTGCAAATGACGAGGGCGAAGGTGGGCAAAATAACAATATTTATTGGACTGCAATGGGATATTAAGGGAGGTAAATATGAATTATTTAGCAGCGTACGATACTGATGGTAAATATATGGGGTTCTACCCTTCAGACATGTTTGATTTATACACAGATATTCCAGTAACTAATATTGAGTTAACTGAGGAACAACATCAAGAAGCGATGACGGGAAATTATAAGGTTGTCGATGGAGCACATACCTATAATCCCTATGTTCCTACCACAGAGGAAACTGTAGGTTTAACTAAGTCCACTAAACTCGCTGAAATAAAAGCAAAACTATCTGCAACTGACTATAAATGCCTTAAATTTGTCGACGGTGAACTAACTGAAGCAGAGTACTATGAAACTAAAGCCCTCCGGTCAACTCTGAGGGAAGCTTACAACACAATTAAGGATGCAAAAACGATTGATGAAATTAACGCTGTAAACTACTAATTTTAAAAAATATATATGGAGGCGATTGGATAAACAACCACTACATCAACTACTGAAATAACAACAACTGAGATTACCGCATCGTAAGAGCCAAGGGGCTCTATTTTTTATTGGGATGATTATATGCCGCGTGACGCCTGTGTCGCTAGATTATATCTAATTTGTACCTAATCCTTTTTCAGCCTTTGAGTACGGATAAAGAATAGGAGGTGAGAAAATGTATTGTCCTTTACTTTGTATTAAACCTGAAAACAATATGGTTTCGTTTTGTCAATGCCTGGAGGAGGCCTGCGCATGGTGGATTATTACCGGAACTACCGGTAAATGCGCAATGTATCAAATGGGAGTATATGCCGCCAATCACTGACAAGGCGGCATAACCAGAAGTAAAGAAAGGAAGTGACCACATGATTCCCACACTGAAACTAAGCGATATTATCAATAAATGGCGAGATGCCTTGCAAGCCAGCCAGCCGATACAAGATTTCTGCACAACCCATTATAACAAGGTGCCCAACATCTTCGTCGGCATTAACGGCAAAACACCGCCAACAGCAGATAATTGCCCGATGATCATTCTTTATCCAGGTGCTAAATCAGAAGGGCTGGAATTGCAAGAGTACACGTATGAACTCACGATTGGTTGGACGATATTGCAAAACACAGTTACCGTAACCAATAATGTAACCGAGTTAAGTGGCATAGCGGAATGTGATGCCCTTGGCCAGCTAATCTATTTGGAACTTGCGCAACTAAGCCCGGACAACCCGGTTAGTGTATTGAATTACACCATCGAGCCAGTTGCCTACTTCCCACGGTTTCCCGGACGTATGGAGATTACTGTGAAAATAGCACCTGTTAATGGCTATAACATCAATTTCTAAGGAGGTTCTACCATGTCAAGAGTCAAGAGCAAAGGGACTTAATTCTCAGTTGGCACTGGCTTATGAGACTGCCTATGGACTGACGCCGGCATCGCCCAAAGGCTATAATGTGCCTATTAATCAATCGAAAATTACAATTAGTCAAAATCAGATAGCGTCCACTACCATTCGCGGCCGTCGCGACCAGGTCCAGCCCACAATCGGCAATACTGATGTATCAGGCAGCATTGTCGTGCCAATCGATCAAATCGGTGCTGGATTTTGGCTGCGGGCCATGTTTGGCAACCCGACGACGACCGGCTCCGGTGATCCGTACACCCATGTATTTAAAGTGACTAAGAGTCAGCCGTCGCTGGTGCTGGAGCAACAATATCCGGATATTCCGGCCTATGAAATGTTTAACGGCTGCAAAGTAAACAAATTCTCCTTTACCTATGGCGGTGATACGGAATTGACTGCCACTATTGATATCCTCGGCGCCAAACGTACCATTGGTGCTGCGCCCTTTGCGTCACCGTTGACCGCACTCTCGCTCCTAAAGTTTAGTAACTTTCAAGGGACAATTGAGGAAGGCGGATCGCAACTGGCCCTTGTGACCGAAGCCAGCCTGAACGCAGATTTCGGTCTGGACGGCAATACCTATACCATTGGCGGCAACGGTTATCGAACCGACCTGCCTGAAGGTATCCTTCAAGTCTCCGGCAGTATCAAGGCACTGTTTAAGGATACGGTGCTATTGAATAAGGCGATTAATAACACGGAATCCTCGTTAAAGTTTAAATTTATTAATGCAGCCCATAGCTTACAGTTTTTTATGGAAGAAGTCATTTTTCAGCAAACATCACCTGGTATTGAAAGCGAAAAAGGGATCTATATCAATTTGCCCTTTAAGGCATTTTATGATAGCGGTACCGGCGGCAGTGCCCTCGTAACAACTTTGGTTAAGGGCTATGCCTCTTATGCGACAGTATAGGAAGTCTCCTTCCTAAAGGTTAAGATTTATAAATACCAAACCGAAAAGTCCTGTAAATATGATTTTAGCTAAACCATATTTACAGGACTTTGGTGCAATAAGAGAAGTGCGGGAAGGAGTTGAATACATGAGCGATGAAGCTAATACAAAGCCGCAGTTTGCCTTTCCTGAGATGATAGTCAAACCGGCCCCATTAACATTAAATCAAATATGGGGAGATATAATAAAACCATTTACAGCAATAGCACCAACAAATTCTGCGTTTATTGATGCAACAATTAACTGCGAAGATATTGGAAACGGTTATACGTTAGATTATAATTCGAATGGAATATTATGGAGGGTAAACGCCGGCGGGATACCGCATCCTGATGATTTAGAAAAGTTTTATGAACAGCAAGAAATCATACAAGGCTATTCCGAAAGCAAGTCCAATATAAATTTAGATAAAATTAATGAGTTACTTGATGGAATAGGTGATTTACTCGACGTAAGGAAATATATGCTACCATTAGCAGCTCAAACTTTGATGAATTCAGACGTAGCTATGACTGGTCTTAAAAATATTGCTAGTCAGGGGTTGAGTAAAGCTAGAACTGGGGAACAAGTGCTAGAAAAAGTAAAATCTTATGAACAAGCCAGAAACAAAGCCCTAGATTTGGTAGGAAATCTAGGGCCTGATTCTAAACCTTATGTTGGACGCCTTGGAACAGGTGAAGGGAGTATTGTTGGAAGACAATCTGCAGATGGCAAAGTAAGATGGCGATTAGACTATGACCCAGAAAAAGGCCCGCACATTAATGTGGAAGATTTTCGTAATGGAAAAGGCGATAATGCAATAAAAGTAGCAATTCCATTTGCAGGTGATATTAAAACAGTTGAAGAACTTTTGAAATATTTCAACAGATAGGAGGTGGATATAATGACATTATTTGAAGAGTGTATGGTAGCTTTAGGTAATCAGGGGGAGGTAGTAAATGCTTCGGAAGGTAAAATTATTTTTAAAGAACTAACAAAGCTATTTCCTATGACTTCATGGGGGAGAATTGATTTGGAAAAAACAACATGCAAAATGGAAAAGGTTAATCAAGCAGATGTACTAACGCAGCTTAGTAAGTGTAACAAAAATATTGATATACAAGTATACATTTTTTGGGATGAAATTACATTGCCTGCCGTAAAGGCTAATTTGAAGAAAATCTTAGAGGTAATAGATGATGTTACTGCGGTTAGCTTTGATACGTGGATATTTTGCCCGGGAGAAAACTATGTTATTGAGTTCTTTCATGGGAGAGAGCTTACAATGGGCATATTCAAATAATAGAGTTAATGAAAAATGAATCTTATGATTGGCCTATTGGCCATTTCTCGTCAAGATAGGTTTCCTAAATCATTTTTGTTATAAGTAATGAGCAGGAGATAAGAAGGCAGATGAGAAGTGAGCAATTTCTCTCACTGCAAAATTTAACCCAAACTCACTGTAAAACGACGGAAACTGGTGGTTGCATCACATAAACGCTTGTGGCTGCTAACTTTCTGACAAAAATAGGCGCAGCAACTGATCGCAGAATACTAATTCTGCAGTACAGTCTCCCTCAACGCCACTAGCAAAGCGTCAGTACCGTCCAGAGCGTCAATGTTTGCACCTGACGCAAATGTCGCTCCCCTGGGATAACAAAACAGATGCCAACACATGGCAGCATCTCTCGCGGATGCTGCCACATTTGTCAAACTGCCTCTTTTCTTTGGCATCTCTGGAATCACATAGGCCGTCCGTTGTTTCATCATCCCGTAGACGATGTTGAAAAGGCGGCGCATGACGTACACAAGGGCCTGCTTCTTGGTCTTGCCTTCCTGAATCTTCCGCTGGTAGTACTCGTGGAAGGCTGGGTTCCGGGGTTATCCCGCCACCTACGCCACGAATGTAAATTTTAAAAGCAAACCTAGGAGGTAAAAACATGGCACAGTTTCCCAATATCCAACAACCGGTATACCCCTTTACAACCAAAATCAAAGACCCTTCGCTGCAGTCCGAAATGGAAAACGGGCTGGTGGTTTCCCGGGCCAAGTTTACCCGGATACCCCAGACCTTTGTCCTGAAATGGACGGCTTTGCCTGCTGCCGATTACGCAACCCTGCGCGATTTCTATCGCAAAACGGTTTACGGCGGCAGTATGGCCTTTGACTGGTACTATCCAACGGTTCCCAATGACTCGTATTCCGGGAACCTGTTTTCCGTCCGGTTTACAGGCGGGGACATTAGTTTCGACTTGTCAGCGCCGGGATACTATGCCGGTACCCTGACAATCCAGGAGGTGTAACATGCTTAATCTTTCAGTTGCCGGCGTGCTGGAAAAAAGCCAGTTTGCCAGTGACGGCGTGTGGCTATTGCTGGTGGAAGTGGCCCTTCCCGATTCCGCAGAACCTTTGCGGCTGGTACGCAATAATGAAGACATTGTCTGGAATGGCGATACCTGGACGGCCTTTAACTTTAAGCTCGGCGAAATCACCGAAGACAATAAAGGCAAACCCCAGGCGATACCGCTGCAGGTTTCCAACATCACGCAGATTGTCCAGGGCTATGTGGAAGAAAACAACGGTCTGACCGGTACTACCGTAACTTTGCGGGTAGTGCATTCCCAGCATCTTGATAATACCTTGCCTGAGGTAGAAGAAATTTTTACCGTGCAGTCAACCACCTGTGACAGCAAATGGGTAACTTTTTTCCTGGGCTCCGACATATCTACCCAGCTCCGGTTTCCGTTTCGGCGGGTGCTGAAGAACTTTTGCGCCTGGCGTGATCAATATAAAGGAATTGAGTGCGGGTACGCCGGATCGTTGCCGGCGTGTGACGGCACTCTCCAGTCCTGTCGCAATCGTGGCAATTCGGTGCGATACGGAGGCGAACCCAGCATACCGGAAGGTGGGCTGTACGCGTAACCGTCGAACTGTATGCATAAATAGAGAAGTCGTTATAACATAATCGCCGCAGGGCGATTTTTTATCCAGATGGAAAGTATAACTTTCCCTGGATAGAATGACTAAGGCTTCTGCTTGCATCCTAAAGGACTTGGCACAAGCCAAGTCTTATCTTATTTGGGGGGTAGTAGTATGAATAAACAACTTACCGATCTGATTGGCCTGCCTTTTATTGATGGCGGGCGTGACCCCGCTGTAGGACTTGATTGCTGGGGACTGTCCACGGAAGTTTTCCGGCGTTATGGGATCAACCTGCCAGACTACAAAATATCGTGTGAAGATGCCAGCCGGATTCATAGCGAAGTGAAGGAGCAACAACCCTTTTGGCGTCGATGTGAAAAAGAAATCCCCGTTCCTGCGCTTGTCGTAATCCTATTTCCTACAATAAAGCTTATTGGGAGTACCCTGCCGTTATTGCTCATGTGATTGGAGCAGGAATACGAGCCGAAATAACCACAGTAAATAAGGATCGTTTTGTGGTTCAGGTGCTTACTATGTCAAATGTTGATGTTGGCGGTAAAATCTCATGGCAAGCAATTGGATATTAGTTTACTGAGAGAGTGGGAATCTCTTTTATTTTAAAAAAAAGGGGCGATTATAACTATGGCATATAGTAAAATGTCAGACGACGTATATATATCTGATATACCGTCTGTTACTAACGAAAATGACAGATCAATAAAAGAAGACAAAATAGTCAATGCGGCAAAATTACTTGATTTAACTGCCGGAAACGCAACAGGGAATATTCCAATCGCAAACGGAACAATGTGCACAAATTTAAATGCTGAAAAATTAGGTGGAAACCTTGCTTCAGCCTTTGCTACTTCTGGTCATACTCACGCTGCCGCTACAACAAGTTCAAACGGCTTAATGTCAAATACCGATAAAACTAAATTAGATACTATAGCTACTGCAGCGGAAGTAAACCAAAACGCGTATAGCAATATCCTAGTTGGGACTACAACGATTGCTGCCGATGCAAAATCTGACACGTTAACCTTGACTGCTGGCAGCGGGATTACTCTTACTCCAGACGCAACAAATGACGCAGTGACTATAGCTGTTACAGCAAATGGTCACACTCATACTGACGCAACTACCAGTGCCAGTGGTTTTATGTCGGCAGCTTCTCTTACTAAGTTAAATGGTATAGCTACTGCAGCAGAAGTAAACCAAAATGCTTTTAGCAATGTCGTAGCAAATGGGGTTACTGTGGCGGCAGATTTAGAGAGTGATACGTTAACCTTAATAGGAGGAAGTGGAATTACCCTCACCGGCGATGCTACGAATGACGCTGTTACAATAGCAGTTACCCCTAACGGTCATACACACACTGACGCTACAACTTCTGCAAGCGGATTTATGAGCCCTGCGTCATTAACCAAGTTAAATGGTATAGCAAGTGGAGCTGAGGTAAATCAAAATGCTTTTAGTAATATTGTTGTCGGATCTACAACAATTGCCTCTGATGTTGAGAGCGACACTTTAACTTTAACAGCAGGTACTAATATAGCCTTAACGGGTGATTCTACCAATGATAAGGTTACGATAGCTGTCACTGGTACGGTAGCAGCAGCCACAACCGCAGCGGCGTGTACTGGGAACGCTGCCACAGCAACGACAGCAACAAGTGCTTATAGTGTATTAGGAGGAAATTTAACTGGTGCGTTAGTAGTTCCTACTGCAAATAGGGACGATGGAATCTTTGGAACATATGATAGCACAAAAACACAGCATATATGGTCTATGGGAACTGCCTATAAGAATGCTGCTGATGGAGCAGATTTTGGAAATCTATATGGACTAGCATATAAATACGGAGGTTTAGCAGGTGGACATGGGGTTTATCTTGTTAATGATGGTACTGTTCTATGTGGTTTAGGAACTAATCTATATACTACTGGTTCTGTATATGAATCAGGAGCATTGTTAAGCACTAGATACTTAGGAATATCTGCTACGGCTGCAAATGCAACAACAGCAGGAGGATTAGCTGTAAATAGTACAGGAGTTAACAATGTAGCTAACCAAATTGCCCGTACTAACGCTAGTGGATATATGATGTGCGGGTATATAAATTCTACTACCCCTGATACCTCGACAACAGCAACTAGCTATTGGGTAGAAACAGGTGGTGATGGTTATCTAAGGCCAAAATCCCTTGCCGCAGTTAAAACAGAGTTAGGAATTATTACTGCCCCATCATACGCAATTATTACTGACGAAAAAACGTCTGGAACTGGAGGAGGAAGTGCTACTGCTAGTACTTGGAATACTCGTACACTTAATACCCTTAAAGTAAATGATAATAGTATTGTTACATTAGCTAGTAACCAAATTACATTACAAGCTGGAACATATATTATTGAAGCTGTTGCCCCTGTTTGGTCAGCAGGTAATAACCGCTGCAGACTCCAAAATATTACTGATTCAACTACTATTGCATATGGGACTAACTGTCTTACTTCGGCGGGTAATTATACTAGTGGAGCTACATCTACGTTGTATACAAAATTTACTATTTCTGCAGCAAAAGTATTCGAGTTGCAGCATTGGATTCAGTTAACAAATGGTGGCTCTAGTGCTCTTGGAGCGTATTGTGGAATTAGTGGTGTAGTTGAAACTTACTCTATTGTTAAGATTGAAAAGGTTTCATAAAGTATTTAGCATAAAAACGTATTACATAATGACAAAAGTTTGTATATTAAAATTAAAAGAGGGATACTATGAAAAAATAGGTTGATTGGGTTCGTAACTTATTTTGATATAAGATAAAGGACAAAGGAAAACACAATCCAAGAAGAGCTGATTTAGAAAGATGCCGATAAAAAAATAACCGTTTACCTTTTGGTAAGCGGCTATTTTTTTTGTCGAGGTGATACCATGTATAGATCACGTGAACCTTGCCGCTAAGAGCGGTATTTTTATATGTAAAATTGGGGTGGAGATGATTGGGTGATAATCAGATTGTTGTACCCATGGATGTATTTTTGAAAATTATCGAGGGACAGGCGCGTATTGAGGCAAAACTAGATGCTCATATTGGCAATGAGTCAACACTTGAAAGCAGGGTATGTGTTCTCGAAAATGACAGCAATCAAATCAAAGGCGGGCGTAAAATACTTACGTGGCTTATCCCGATACTATCTGGTGCGGCTGCTATAACTGGAACGGCTATAACCTATGCGGTGACTGTTGGACGGTATATTGAACAGTTACAGCATGTTCAGGGGGCAATGAAATAATGTTCGAAAAACTAAAAAACGCGGTATCCCACCTTAACGTCAAATTTTACTTGGCGTTATTTTTATTTGTCTGGCTGGTGGGGTGGGTACTTAAAGCTTTGTATGGCTACCAGTTCGATTTAGATAAGCTGGTTGATCTATACAAATGGTTATTAGGGCAGTTTGCTATTGAGAGTGGCCTAAATACAGAAATACCGTTATTAAAACAATTGGGAGGTAAAAACGATGGGAAGTAAATATTTTTCAGATTCCGAACTCGCCTGCAAGTGTTGCGGGCAACTGCCGGGGAACGGCATTGATGAAAGATTGTTGCAGGTGCTTGATGCAATCCGTGAAGCGGTAGGCGTTCCTGTAAGTATTTCCTGCGCGTATCGTTGCCCAAGCCACAATGCAGAGGTTGGTGGTGTGCAAAACAGCCAGCACGTTGACGGCACAGCAGCTGATGTTTTACTACCGGACGGCATGACGGTTGACCAGTTAGCTGAAGTTGCAGAGCAATGCGGGGCTGACGGAATAGGTAGGTATTATGACAGCCTATTTGTCCATGTCGACACTCGGGGTTATGAGGCGAGGTGGGCTGATCATGATTAATGAATACTATTGGGGGTTAGCCCAGCAGGCCGCAAGTATTTCCGGTCTGCCGGCAGAGTTTGTTTACTCTCAATGGGTGCATGAAACTGGCGGCTTTACGTCCGATATGTGTACTCAGTACAACAACCTGGGCGGTATAACCCAAACAGAGCTAAACGATACCCCGCAGCCGGACGGCGAGAATTATTATATGCAGTTTGCTACTCCCGAGGACTATGCCGATTATTTTGGCCGGTACCTGAAACTGTATGAAGAGGACGGCATTTATGAAGCAACCAGCATACCTCAGTACGCGGCCTCTCTCCAACACGGCTGCTATTTCGGTGATACGTTGGAAAACTACATTGCCGGTATGACGGCGGCATACGAGGAGGCATTTGAGTCTTAGTGTAATGGCAATAAAATAGCGCCACTCGGGAACAGGTGGCGCAAAAGGGGAGGAACGAATTATGGTTAGTTTAACCAAACGCCAGGCGGCTATACTGCTTGGCGTTGTTTTATTATGCGTAGCTGGCTGGCTGCTCTACCAGCACTACCACCAACCGCAGCCGGTAACATCCGAATCACAAGCACAGGCCGAAACACCAGAAGGGATGGATCTGGCGGCCAAGAACGCGCATGTAACTATGTTGCAATCACAACTAAATGAAGCGGCTAAACAAATTGCTGAACTAAAAAACAAGCCACCGGACACAATTGTTAAGACTGTGCCATATGAAGTGACCAAAACTATTGAAGTGGAGCGACAAAAATCGGGTGCTGATTTTGCCATAGTTACGGATTCGGTTAATCCGGATAAGCAGGTTAATTTACAGGAAGTCGCAAGCCTGCCGGAAGATACGTCAGTCACTTTAAATCAGTACAATGTGTTCGCCTATAAAAAAGTTATTCGCGGCGTTAATATGTACCCGAATTTAGGTAAATTGGCCCAGGGCAAATGTAAGCTAGATGAAATTACGGGTGATATTAGCCGGAGAATTACTAAGGACGGCAAATATATAGGTGCTGTTGCTGGGTATGATTTTAAGCATGATCATGCAAAAGCGGGGATAAGATATTCGTTTTAATCATAGCCGCCTGCCGGGTTCGTCCTGGTGGGCGTTTTTTTGTTTGGGTGGATAATGTGACAAGAAGGCTGAAAATGGACCCAGTCGAATTTCGTCTGAAAAACGTAGTGCATCCCTATGATGCTGACCCGTGCATCTTTCTTTGGTAAAACATCAGATTATAGAGGAGATATACTGTGTACTATTTGATTTTTCCAATAGAAATATTTACCCGGTAATTGCCATATTTCAAAACAGAATCCAAAAAACAGTTCAAAGCTTCTTGCGAATTAACCTGAACTTTCAGTAGATAACAGCCTTCGCCGCTGATCCGGCTAGCTTCTACCACTGCTTCCTGGCTTTGTAAGAATACATGAAAAGCTCGATGATTGGTTGTTTTCATGAAGATGGTTATATATGCTGTTATGGCTTTTCCCAGTAGTTTATCATCAAGCAAAACTGAGTAACCTTGTATCACACCTAGTTCTTCCATTCTGGAAATCCGCTTGGAAACGGCCTGGCCAGTAAGGTGAACTACTTCACCGATATCTCTAAGTTGCATTTTGCAGTTGGCTTTTAATAGTTTTATGATCGCCAAATCAGTATTATCAAGCATTTTTCGTTAAATCCTTTCCTGAGGAAATCGAAAATGGTTTAATACTTTTGCGGCACAATTGTAGCTGTCTGTATAATTAGTATAACAAAGGATGGCAGCGTAATCCATAATGAAATTTTGGAGGGATTGACAGTGAAAAGAGTGTTACTTGTAATTGACGTGCAAAATGAATATTTTACCGGAAAAATGCCGATTATGTACCCAGCGGGAAGTTTTGATAAAATTCTTCAGGCTGTAGAGGCAGCCAATCAAAATGACATTCCGGTAATTCTTATCAGACATGAAGCAACACAACAGGCTGCTGCTTTTGTAAAAGGCAGTAAGGGCTGGGAAATTCGTGAGGAGCTGCTGGAAAAAGAATATGTACGTATTGTTGATAAAAGTCTTCCGGGAAGCTTTACCGATACCGGACTTGAGGGTTTTTTAAGGGGTATGGGTATAGATACAATTGTTATCTGTGGCTATATGACACAGATGTGCTGCGATACGACGGCCAGACAGGCGGTCCATCTTGGATTTTCCGTGGAATTTCTGTCAGATGCTACAGGTACTTTAGATGTAGCAAATGATGCTGGGAAAATAACGGCAGCGGAACTCCACAAGGCGATTCTTATAACGCAAGCAATGCGGTTTTCTAAGGTTATTTCTACTGATAAATGGATTAAGAAAACAAAAAAAGAATACACCGCAGTATGAGGAACCGAACAGCAGTGTATCCGTAGCATGTGGTCTGAATAAAATGCAAATATTTATTGCTTTTGTTGTTTTCTAGCGATACACTGACAATGACTGAGTTGCCGGTAAAAGTGATTGAAATTAGCAATGGTGTGATTGTAGTTGGTGTGAAGTAAAAGTAGAGAAAGGAATGGTCAAACTGAAACTATTTTTCAACAAGGAAAATGAAGTAGATATTAGTGGCTTAAATAATAGATCTACGGTGCAGGAATTTTTTGATGCTGTCGATGAATTTTTGCTTGAAAATCCACTGCCATGCGGTACGTGCAAGCAACATTGCTGTAAAGGCCGATTCAAAATCAATATGGACAGTATCAGTGCTAAAAAACTGTCTAAAGGAAAGCTTGAACGCATAATTCCCAAACTGTTTGTTGACGTGGGCCAAAATAAACTAGAGATATTTCTTCTTGCCGGGCAAAAGAAATGTCGCCACTTAGATGGGTTGTCAAGATGTCTTGTTTACAATGAGCGGCCGGCAAGTTGCCGAACCTATGTGTGTATTCCGCAAAGTCCCTGCTATAAAATTCTTGATGCGGCGATTGTTGCCGAAATGCATCATGCTATGCGCGCCATATATCTTGATGCGGTAATTAAAGACCCGGCAACGCCGCAGGCAGCTATTGAGCCGGCAAAAACATTGCGCGAAGAAATAATAAGCGCCAGCATAGCCTACGGTTGCAGCAATTATAGCGAAATTCTGATTAAGGATTGTGTAAGAGCTGATTTTGTGCATTCCAATGTGTCGCAAGAAGAAGTTCGTTTGTTTCATGAAATCATCAATAGGTAATTCTGAAAGACTGATTATGTTGACAAATAATGGTTGAGGAGTATAATTACAAATATGAGACTTATTCTCAGGGCGGGGCGCAAGTCCCCACCGGCGGTATCCCAGTTTTACTGGGGAGCCCGCGAGCGCTCTTCCCGTTAGGGGAGAGGTCAGCAGAACTGGTGAAATGCCAGTGCCGACGGTATAGTCCGGACGAAAGAGGATAAGGCGGTCAGCATCAATACAAGGAACCCTGAGGTTCTATTGCATTTAGTTCAGTCGCTGTCTGTCTATTGCCCTGATTTAGTAAGTCCTACTATTAGTATAGGAGGCGCATTACTTTGAATCAGAATTTGTTAAGTCAATTTGGCAATGCAGAGGAGCGGGTTGCAAGGGCGCTTAATGCTCTCAGCAATGGTCAGGGCGTTTTAGTAACAGATAACGAACAGCGAGAAAATGAAGGTGATATTTTCTTTGCTGCCGAGTCGCTGACAACAGAACAGATGGCGATGTTAATTCGTGAATGCAGTGGTATAGTTTGTTTGTGTCTGCCGGAGGAAAAAGCCCAAGCATTAGCGTTGTCAATGATGGTGGATAACAATACAAGTAGTTTTCAAACCGCATTTACCATTTCAATTGAAGCTGCCAAGGGCGTTACCACCGGTGTGTCAGCTACTGATCGTGTTGCGACTATAAAAGCGGCAATCGCTGATAAGGCTTGTTCCCAAGATCTGCGCCATCCGGGGCATGTTTTCCCTTTAAAAGCTAAGCCTGGTGGTGTATTAGAACGACCGGGACATACAGAAGCCAATGTTGATTTAATGCGGCTTGCTGGTCTCAAACCATATGGTGTATTGTGCGAACTGACAAATCCGAATGGAACCATGGCGCGCTTACCTGAAATCGTGGCATTTGCGAAAAAGAACAATATGCCAGTGGTCACAGTGGATGATTTGATAGATTACCGCAAGTTGCGAGAATAAGGTATACTTCAAGACTAATCAGCCCTCCAGGGGTTTACCTGGAGGGCTTTATTTTGTTCTCTTCTCTATAGGATCGGTCTTTGCGGAAAATTGAGGCAATTTTCGCGCTAAAAGAAAGGAATATTGATAATCTGTGGCGAATTACTTTAGTGTATAGACTAATAACACGGGAGGTATTGCTATGAAGAAATATATTCTTGTTCCTTTTGATGGCTCAAAAAATGCCATTGAAGCATTACATTGGGCTGTTACGATGGCAAAAGCGCTGCAGGAAAAAATTATTGTTTTGAATGTTCAATCCAGCTTTCATACTGCCCATACCAAAATATTCTTCAATGAAAATACCATTCGCGACTATCAGCAACAACTTTTCCAAGAGATAATTGTGTCGGCCAAAAAGGTATTGGAAGACTCAGGTGTAGCCTATGAACTAAAACTAAGAATCGGTGATGCTAAGGATCAGATTTGCCAAGAAGCAGGGATTGACGATACTATCGAAGCAGGCAGCTGTTCACCAAATGGTGTACGGATGATTATAATGGGATCCCGCGGAATGAATCCGATGCTGGGTGGGGTGCTTGGCAGCGTCAGTTACGGCGTGGTTAACGTTGCTCAGTGTCCTGTGACCATTGTTCCGTATTCTTGTCCTGAATGAACTATAAATTAGTGAAATAGGTAGAATAGAAAGAAGCATTTCTTTGTTGCCAGACAAGAAATGCTTCTTTTTGGTAGATCATTCAATTGCTTGCTGTGATTTTAATCACCGATAAATGGCTGGTTTTAGGATATCCTTTATCTAGAGGTAAATAACGTATTTCAATAAATAAACGATAGAGGAGAAAAACTATGTTGCGAAAAATTGTTACGATTGATGAAGAGAAGTGCGATGGTTGTGGACTTTGTATTGGGGCCTGTCATGAAGCGGCCCTGCAGTTGGTTGATGGAAAAGCTAAATTGGTATCAGACAACTTGTGTGATGGCTTAGGAGCCTGTTTGCCTGATTGTCCCCGCGGGGCCATCAACATTATTGAGCGGGAAGCACCTGCCTTCGATGAAGGCGCTGTCCAGCAGCATATTACCAACAAGCTTCCGGCCAGTTCACCGCAAATGCCCTGTGGCTGCCCGGGAAGTATGGCCAAAGAGCTCAAAAAAACAGCAGCAACTAGCCGGAATGAGCCTGTTGCTGCAGGTTCAGAATTGCGGCAATGGCCATGTCAATTGCAATTAGTAGCGGCAAATGCTCCGTATTTTGATAATGCGCACTTGCTGGTGGCGGCGGATTGTGCGGCTTATGCCCATGCAAATCTACATGCTGAGTTTATGCGTAACAAGATTACTGTTATTGGCTGTCCGAAACTGGATAAGGTCAATTACGCCGCCAAGCTAACAGAGATATTGCAATTGCATGAAATCAAAAGCCTTACTGTAGTGAGAATGGAGGTGCCTTGTTGCGGCGGCTTAGAAAATGCTGTCAAAGAGGCACTAGTGCAGAGCGGCAAAATGATTCCTTGGCGTGTTGTGATAATTGGCACCGATGGTACTATTCAGGAAGATTGATTAGGTGACTATGAGTAATGGGAATTTTGGCGATAGCTGGAATTCCCACTATTTTTTTTCCCTAACAGAAAGGTTAGCTTTCTTAAAATCAGGATAAGGCCAACATCGACTTCCGCTTTCGCCAAGGGCTCGGCGAAAGTCGTGTTTTCTTTAGCAGGATTTGTTGGTGCAAGTAAAGAAATACTAGAATGAATGCTTGATAATTTTAAATTTAGCAGCTGTGGTTGCAGAATTTAGGTGTATGTTTTCCAGGAGGTAATTATTGTGGCCAAAATCAAAAAAAATCTTAGTGACAGCGATATGTTTAAAGGTTGGCACGAACAACCAACCTTTGAGACCGAGATTGATGATGAGCCTGTTCGGCTGTCGGTCAAGTCGGCGAAGAAGGACTCAGCAGCAGACATTAACAGCGCCTACTTTACACCAGAGCTCCAAGAGTCGGTAGGCAAAGCGCTACTTGAGCTCAAACTCAATCTCTACAAGCAAGGAATTGTGGATTATCAAATAAAGGTTTCTTGCCAGGGCAATCAGGTAATACTAACAGCAGTACCGGCTAAAGTTAAAACTAAACCGGAACCAAGCGGAAATCGGCCTGTACACCGCGGTGGTAAGTGAAGGATAGGCTTTTGCCTATCCTTTTCACTTACCCTAACAGAAAGTATAAAACTTTCTTAAAAGCAGGATAAGTGCAACATCGGCTTCCGCTTTCGCCAAAGGCTCGGCGCAAGCCGTGTTTTCTTTACTAGTCGTGCTCTAGTGGCAGTGGTTCATGGGTGAGCTCAAATAATGCTGCAGTAAATTCGGCAATATGTTCTTTTTCCTCGTTCATTAGGTGACAGAATAATCGTTGAACGGCAGGCGTTTCGGCAGCTTCCATGTATCGTTGATATTTATTAGTAGCCTGGAGTTCATCATTGAGGGCTTTGGTCAAAAGAACTACGGTCGGCATCTTCTTGCGATCTGGTGGGACAATTTGGGCATCACCGGCCTCATTTTCTTTGATTATAGCTGCTTTTGTTTTGGGCTTAAATAATGGCCGGGTCATTAACAGCATATCAAGATCATGATCGCTGAACAGTTGCGCCTGAACAGGATCCAAACGGGAAATTTCCCGCATAATTTCCACAAAGTGCCTCATTTCATCTTCAGCCGCATCCAGAAACAAACAGGGCAAACAGGAAGCCCGCGCGGCTTCCAGGTAAAAGGCAATAGCATTACGCTCGTCGGCGGCAGCATCCCGTAGCAGCAATAAATCCGGGTGATTGGGGCAGACTTCTGTAGAACATTCCAGGTCGGCTGTTGTAAGAATTTTAGGTTTAGACGATTTTTTATAAGCACGGAACAAAGCCATACTATATGCACCTCCCAATAATCTTATATATTCTATGCCGGGAAGGAATTAGAAGTTAATCTTGGCAGGATATTAGGTAGTGTTTAAATATCTTTAAGAAGAGGCAGGCAATGCACGAACAACAACAAGCCCAGCAGCGTATCGCTGAACCAGCCATATGTATCAGGATAAGTATCTCCATGGTCAAGCCAGACGTGAACACATTAGCAAGACGATAGCACAGTATCCGGGGATTAAGAGTAAGTTAGAGGCGGGAACCATACAAGGGGGATAATATGCTAAGAATAGGTACAACAGGTAAATACATAAAGTATCTGGTAGTTGCAGCTGTGCTGCTACCGTTAATTTTTATTGCTGAAGTTGCTTATGTGGAAAGTCAACATACACAAGAGAGTAGTCAGGTACAGATTGAAAAGCTTATAAACCGTAGAGCTGAGGCTGAAACTGCCTGGCTGTCCATTCAAGCAGCCTATGTGAGAGGTATTGCAAAACTGAGTGCACTTACTGTTGATGAGCCGGAAATTGTGAATAACGAATTTCGCAGTTTGCTTACTACTGAGTTTAGGACCCTTGGTTATGCGGGGAATGATGGCAAAATTAAGGTAGATACCAGTGGCAGTAGTGGTCGCGATATCTCTAGTCGAAACTATTTTGCGGAAGCGATTGCCGGGCGGGAGTTTACAGGCCAGGTATCAGGTACTGATTGGCAGCTGGACGAAGAAGTTACCGTGGTAGCTGTACCTGTTACTGCTAGTGGAGCAGTAATCGGTGTTATTTATGGCGTTATTCCCCAGGAGACCATTACGGCAGTGATCGCGAAGCTGGTACCTGCTGGTGGTGGTGAGCAGCAGGAGGTTGGCCGCTGGCTGGCATGGCTGGGGGGAGTTTATTTCTTAGGAGTCATACCACTATTAATGTTGGTCTACTTACTGCACCACCACAAGTTAGCTGGCGGGGAACCGGCAGCTGCTGTAACACCAAAGCCGGATGCCAGCAACAAACGGACAATAGTTAAAGCGCCTACGGATAGGCCAAGACCACCGCTTGTCGGGGACCCAGAAACGGTTACAATAAGAAAAAAAACTGCAGATGCAACAGCTGTGGAGACTCCGGAAACCATTGCCGTCAGAAAGATAGCGGAGATAATTGCTGCTGATACAGCTGAGGCAATACCTGCCGCGAAAGAAAAGTCTGTAGAGGCTACAGCGTTTGAAATGGCTGCTGTCAAAAAAATAGCCGAGATAAATGCTGCGGAAATGGTTGAGGCGACACCGGCTGCGATGATTGACAGAGTGCGGGCGGTCGCCGCCTACAAAGGAACAGGAATAGAGTCAGCAACCAAAAAAGAACGAAAGCCGATGCCAGCTGCAGTCTTGCAGGCGGTTCCTAATGAAGGTCAAGAACCAGTACAAGAGCTTATACCAAATTTGCCTGTTATTGATGATCTAACAGGCTTATACACCCAATCAGCATTTGAGAAAAAAATAGCTGCCCAACAAGGGCAGCCTGATAGTGCGATCGTTGTACTAAGTATTGACGGGATGAAGGTAATTAATGATTTTTTAGGCAACCCAGCGGGTGATACTCTTATTAACGTGGCTGCCGACATTCTAAAAACAGTTGCCGGTCCTGCCTGTACAGCCGCCCGTCTCGACGGTGACCGCTTTGCTGCGTTGCTTACAGATGTTTCGCCAGATGTGTTTGCGGATATCAAAAAAGATATCAAATACTATATTGATCTTCATAATTTACGCCAGCCAGGGTTACCGCTGAGTATAACCACCGGAGTTGCTGCGGCTAACCAGGGGGAAAGCCTTACGTCGGTCTGGGAGAGGGCTGACCGTGATATGGAAAATCGCAAAGCCATTAACCGGGTCGAGGCCCGCAAATTTATTATGTTGTCAATCAAACGCCAGCGCCAAAAACCGTGAGTATTTGAGTAGTATTATTATTGACGACTGAACTTGATGAGTCCCTGCCGGAAAGCGGCTGTCGTTTCCTCAGTTTCATCCAGCAGATAAATGCGACCAGGCTGGCCCTGCGGATCATAGTCAATCCCGTTCCACCAAATAGCAATTTTTATTTTATTAAATTGGCCGATTTGGTCAAACATGCGATTGATCCACACAGTTTTGTTGCCGCCGACTGAATTGGAACCAAACTCGGTAATCATAAATGGCTTGGTAAAATGTTGGTCGTACTCACGATAAGTTTGTGGATAAATATCGCTAAATTCCCGCCATTTTTCGCCGGCAAAATAGTTGCCGGTGTTATAACCTGTCAGACCGACGACATCCACATATTCGTCACCAGGATAGTACATCAAATAGTGATTCCACTTAAAACCAGGGAAAGATAAATCGTGGGGATTCCACACCCATATGATATTGTCAGCACCGTGATTATCAAATACGGTACGGATATACCGCCACATGGCCTTATACAGCTCAGCATCTTTGCTGTAATGGTGGGCCGAGTACCAACACCAATCGCCGTTCATTTCGTTGTTTAGGCGAAAAAGAATAGGATGGCCAAAGGCCTTTAGTTGTTCAGCATATATATTGAAATAGTCATCATACTTTCCGGATAAAATGTCGTAGATAGCACCAGAGTTATCGGTAAAGTTGTAAGTGGTTTGTAGTGTCAGTTCGACAGTTCGCCCCCGCTCATAGGCTGCATTAAGGGCCTGGACAGGCAGCCTTTCATCAAACGACTGATAGCGAAGTAATACCGGAAAGGTATAGTTAAGCTGCTGTTCTATACTATCCAGTTTTTCAAAGGTCTGGGGTGCGGCTGGTTCAAAAATACCCCATCGCAGCGGGCTGGTTGTGCTGAAAAACTTATCATAAAACGCTTGAGTTTCGGCATTGAAGGGTGTATGTCCCTGGCTGGTCGGGCGATTAAAGTGCGGTGTTCCCTGGCGTGGTGTTAAAGTAAAATTGGCGGCAATTTTCTCGGCATTGTCAATAGGCTGAGTGGATTTAATAACAACAGTGTAAACTTCATGTATATTCTTAGCGATCTCAATACTGGCATAATAATTTTTGTCGTTAGGTACATGGACGAGCTTACGGCGCGTCCAGTTTAGCAGATGGATGGTAAAATCGTCTTGTTGATAAGTTTCATCTGTGAGCAGCGTATGGTCGCGGGTGTTATTAATGAATCGGTTGCTATATTCCATATATTCGGCGCTGGTTTTTGCAGTACCGGCGAAATTATCATAAAAAATTTCCATACGCAGAGTATCATTTGACAATACAGTGACTACCGGCGATAAAGAAGCATCTACCGTCAGTCCATGCGGGACAAGCAGGGAATAGCCGTTTGCGTAATCAGTGAAACGGTCATAGTCATCGTCAATATAGCAGGTAACTTTGACATCATCATCAGGACCAGGGGCAAAGCTGGCATATTCTCCATTAATAATCGAGGCGGCATTAACCGGACTTATCAGAAGAACGGCTACTATCATAGTAGTAATCAGGTGAAAGAGGTTGCGCATAAGCATATATCTCCTTTATATTGTCAAAAATATATTTAATTATATCATAAAATGCAACAATTTCCTTGCTTGCGGTTTCCTAAAAACAAGCCAAGTTGTAGATACTATTATTTAAGCAGGCAATAACCAATCTATGATTTTTGTCACAGACTCAGAGATTGTTGAAAAGTATAGTTAATGTAGGCCGTGGGAAGACGGCTGTAAGCAAAAGGAGGAAAAAATATGGCCTATAAAATTAGTTCCGAATGCGTCAAATGTGGTGCCTGCGCGCCGGTTTGCCCGGTAGATGCTATTTCAGAAGGCGATGACCAGTATGAGATTGATCCAGATACTTGCGTTGACTGCGGCTCTTGTGCAGAAGTTTGTCCGGTAGGCGCCATTAGTCCAGGTGAGTAGTAGTTTTGCCTGATGTGATAAAAGTCCAGCTTGCGAGCTGGGCTTTTTCATCCAGATGGAAAGGTTAACTTTCCCTGGATTGAACGACTATACCCCTAAAGGGCACAGGCGGCTTCTGTCGGCGTCCTAAAGGACTTGACACAAGCCAAGTCTTATCTTATATATAATGACAGTAAGTAAAAAACAACTATAAGTGAGTCGTAGAGCAACTTGATCATCGATCAAATGTGAGTGGGATGCGAGAGGAGAGATTTACGTGCCGGAACTGGAATATTTAAGAAATATACCTATTTTCGAGGAGTTGCCTCCAAACGATTTGGCTGCCATAGCTGAAGTTACTATTGAGCGGCGCTACAAGAAGAATATGATTATTTTTATGGAAGGTGAGCCAGGTGAGGGCTTTCACTATATTAAAAGCGGTAAGGTCAAGATTGTCCAGATTTCGCAGGATGGCAGAGAACATATTATTAATATTTTGGGACCAGGTGAGGTTTTTGCTGAAGTATTGCTATTTAACCGTGGCTCCTACCCAGCTACTTCAGTTGCTATCGAGGACTCTGTTATCGGCATGATAAAAAATAATGACCTGGAAAACGTGGTGACCGAAAATAGCCGTATTGCACTACATATTATCCGGGTGATGAGCAAAAAATTAATTCATGCGCAAAGAAAGATAAAAACTCTGGCTCTGTCAGATACCCTTTCCCGTACCGCCCAAATTCTTGTTCGCTTATCCCAGCAGTATGGCCAGCCAGTTGCTAATGGGGTTCAGATTGCTATTGATATGACACGCCAGGACTTGGCCAATTTGGTGGGAACAACCCGCGAGACTGTGAGCCGGGTGCTGAGTTCTATGAAAAAGGATAAAGTCATTGACTTTGCTGAGCAGCAGATTATTATTTTGGATGAAAAAAGGCTTGATCGCTATCAGGAAAGATAATGATTGTAAGATAAGACTTGGCTTGTGCCAAGTCCTTTAGGACGTAGGCAGAAGCCTTAGTCGTTCAATCCAGGGAAAGGTTAACCTTTCCATCTGGATAAAAGACAAAGACATTCTTACGGAAGAATGCCCTTGTGAAAAATACACTTGACTTACAGTTTCACACAAGGTATAATCATTTCAACGTAATATTCAACATGATGAACAGGAAGCCAAATGTAAGGTGTTCAGAGAGACGGCGGTTGGTGCGAGCCGGTCCACCGAACAGAAAGGTTCCGCCTGGGAGTGACTGGTGAAGAATCAGAATGGGATCCGCCCAATACAGCGGCTAAAGTTGGCCGGAAGGCAACATGGGTGGCAACGCGGGAATAGTTCTCGTCCCTGGAGGGATGGAGAACTTTTTTATTTCCAGATGGAAAGGTTAGCTTTCCCTGGATTGAACGACTAAGGCTTCTGCTGGCGTCAAAAGGACTAGGCACAAGCCAAGTCTTATCTTATCCGCTTATGGTACACCTATATTGTTTCTACGGTCTAAGCTGGGTGGCAACGCGGGTTAAAAGCTCGCCCCAATTACCATGGGGTGAGTTTTTTTTACTAACTAATGCAACAACAAGGTCCCAAGGGCAGAGTATAAAAATGGAGGTAAGATTATGAAAGTATTAGTTTCTGAACAGATTGCGCAAAAGGGTATTGAAAGACTTACGCAAGAAGGTGTGAGTGTTGATGTAAAGGCTGGTCTCTCACGTGAGGAATTTTTGAAAATTATTGGCGAGTATGACGGTCTTATTGTTAGAAGCAACACCCAAGTCAATGAAGAATTATATCAACACGCTCCCAGGTTAAAAGTGGTGGGACGTGCGGGTAATGGTGTCGATAATATTGAAATGGAGGGAGCTACCAAACGCGGCATTGTCGTTGTTAATACCCCTGAATCAAATGTTGTGTCGGCGGCCGAACTTACTATTGGTCTGATGTTTGCGACTTGCCGCAACATTCCGCAGCTCCATAACCGCCTGAAAGAGCGGGTGTGGGATCGTGCCGGTCTGAAAGGTATGGAACTTCAGGGTAAAACAGTAGGTATTGTAGGCTTGGGGCGGATCGGCTCTCTGGTCGCAACGCGAATGAAGTCGTTTGGAATGAATATTATTGCCTATGACCCGTATATCAGTGATGCCCGCTTTAAAAAGTATGGTGTAGAGAAGAAAGAAAAACTGGAAGAACTGATGGCGCAGTGCGATATCCTTACTGTGCATACTCCTAAAACGGAAGAGACGTATGGTATAATTGGCAAAGAACAATTTAAGGCCGCCAAAAAAGGGCTGACTGTTATCAATTGTGCCCGGGCCGGGATTGTGAACGAGGAAGCGCTCATCGAAGCCATGAAAGAAAAAATCGTCAAACGGGTCGGAATTGATGTGCTAGAGGGAGAACCTCACGCCACTTCCCCGCTGCTCGATCTTGACAATGTCATTGTAACGCCTCATGCTGGCGCTGACACGGTGGAGGCGCAAGATAATGTTGGCATTACTGTTGCGCAAGAGGTAATCTCCGCGCTGCGGGGAGAAATAGTGCCCAATGCTGTCAATCTTCCTACCTTGCCGATGCAGGAATTTGATACGATAAAAGCGTATTTAAAATTGGGTGAGACCTTGGGCAAGATGTACTACCAGTTAGAAAAAGAAGCCATTGAAAAAGTAGAGATTCTATATCGGGGAGAAGTAGCGGCACTGGAAACTTCGGTTATCACACTTGCCATATTGAAGGGTCTGTTTGAGCCTGTACTTAAAGAACGGATAAATTATGTCAATGCCAATGTCATTGCGGACAGCCGGGGCGTCACTGTAACCGAAAGCAAAGAATCTACCGTGAAGAATTACCTGACGTTGATTACGCTTAAGGTTATATCCAAAGATAAAGAGTTTACTATTAGCGGCACCACCTTTGGCAAAGGGGAGCTGCGAATTGTTGAAATCAATGGCTACGAATTTGATGTTAATCCTACCCCATATATGGTGGTGGCCGAAAACCATGATAAACCAGGTGTTGTCGGACAAATGGGAACCTTATTGGGGGTTGCCAAGGTCAATATTGCCACAATGCAGCTTGGACGCAAGCTTACAGAACAACAAGCCATGATGGTGCTGGCTGTTGATTCAGTAGTTACCAAAGAGACTCTGGATTTTCTCGGTGGTGTGGAAGGTATTTTGCGGGTGCGTTTTGTGAAAATATAGCAGCACTACCAGACGGAATATCGGCTCTGGAACTAAAGTCTAATAACAAGACAGCCGTACCGAAAGGTACGGCTGTCTTGTGAAAAAAGGAGGTATTCACGTGAGTCAATCAGTATATCCTCAGTCTGTTGAGGAACTGCAGCACGTGTTACGAACAGCATCTGATACTGGAAGCCTGCTATATGTTTACAGGCAAGGTAAGCCTGGAGGAATAACCATCGACTTGTCAAAGCTAGACGAAATTTTAGAAATTGATGCAGCTAACCTTGTCGCAACTGTCAGACCAGGTGTCAAATTAGGCATACTGGCCGGCAGGTTAGCCGAGCAAGGTCTGCGTTTTTTGCCTGCTGACACCCCATTTTACCAGGATAAAACAGTGGGACAATTATTTTATGAGGGCTGTTCTAACCTATCCAGCCTAAAGTATGGGAGTGCCAAACATTTCCTGATGGGATCAGAGGTTGTGTTGCCGACAGGTGAGTTATTGAAAACAGGTGGAAAAACCGTTAAGAATGTTACTGGTTATGATTTCACCCGTTTTTTTAATGCCCCATATACCGATTATGGTATAACGGCTACATTTCTACTAAAACTGCTGCCCTTACCTGAGACGCGTAAAGGTATGTCGATTACCTTTGCCGGAGTGGAAGAAATGCTGGGTTTTGTCAAAGACCTGAAGGAAAGCAAAATGGTTCCCGCCTACTTGCTGTGGGTTGACCGCAAGGTGCAAGCTATGTTTCAAAATGATTTGCAAGGGCAGCTTGTTATGCTGGAGTTTGATGGCGTGCAGGAAGACGCAGAAGAACAACAGCATAGTGCAACAATTCTTAGCAAGAAGTATAACGGGACAATCAGGGAATCCTATGAGGGAGTCGGGAAAATGCCGGCCAAGTGGGGCGATCTCTATCGTTCTTCAGACAAGTATGTATTAACAGATGAATATAAACTGTCTTTTACCCGACAGGCAGAATTTATTAAAGCATTTTACGATATAACTAGCAGCAGTGGTGTTCAAGCCGGTATGTTTGGTCAGGTGTCGGAAGGCAAGCTCAATATTGCTTTTGCAGCGGCTCAGCCAGACAACGCTTTTATCGAGGCAGTTGTCACAGTGGTTAAGCACTCTGGCGGCATCTCTACCGGCAAACATGACCGTCTTACCGGCAAGGGACCAAGCGGAATCCTGGCAGAACTTGAACAGCGAGCCAAAATTGCATTTGACCCAAAACAGATATTGAACCGCCTGATGTTACAGGAGGTTCAATAAATGGAGCACAAGTACGAAGAATGGCAACAACAACTGGTTAAGTGTATTCGCTGCGGCACGTGCCGCTCTGTTTGTCCGGTATTTCAAGTCGCAGATAATGAAAATACCACAGCTAGAGGCAAGGTAAAACTATTAGAAGCTGTTAGTGAAGGGAAACTGACGCTAACTACTGAACTACAAGCCCGAATGTCCAAATGCTTACTATGTAAGGCATGTGCCGCAGGCTGTCCGTCAGGCGTTAAAACAGACGAACTATTCCTAAGCGCCAGGAGAGCGCTGGCTGTGGAAAATGGTCTGCCACTAGCGAAAAGGCTGGCATTTACTGGTCTGACCTATCGCAAACTATTTGATCTGGGACTCAAAATCGGCTCGTTGTTCCAAGGTATTGTCTTTAAAGACGCTCCTGATGGCCGGGGCAAGGTGGCACGGATTCCTCTGCCTGGTGCCGGACTTGGACAGCGGCGAATCATTCCCCCTTTAGCTACCAAGCCCTTACGAAGCCGGTTACCGGAAATCAATAAGGTAGCTTCACCTAAGGCCAGAGTGGCGTTTTATACAGGCTGTATGCTTAATTATGTCTATCCCGACGCAGGTGAAGCTATTGTCAAAATTCTTAAGGCTCATGATGTCGAGGTTATTATTCCTGCTAAACAAAGCTGCTGCGGTACACCGGCCTTTACCTCTGGCGACTATCAGGTAGGACGGTATTTGGCCGAAGAAAATGTTAAGTTGCTAGCTGCCGGAAAATATGATAGTATCATCACTGGATGTGCGTCATGCGGTGCGGCTTTAAAGCACGAGTATGGTGCGATAATTGAAGATCCGGAAGTAAAACAATTATGGGAAGAACTGTCGAAGAAAATAAAAGATATAACAGAGTTTGTTGTTTCTAGAGGAATCAAGCAGGATTTACGGGAGGTAAGAGCTAAAATTACTTACCATGACCCTTGTCATCTTGTTAGAGGCATGGGGGTATCAAAGGAACCACGGCAGCTACTGCAGGCCATTCCAGGTGTAAACTATGCAGAAATGAAGGATGCTGCCAAATGCTGTGGGGCAGGTGGTACTTTCAGCATGGCTCACTATGATATTTCCCGTACTATCAATGACTGGAAACTAGACAACGCGGAAGAGACCGGGGCCACAATTCTGGCAACAGGCTGTTCGGCATGTCGAATGCATATTACTGACGGCTTAGGTCAGCGGGGCAGCCACATGAAAGTAGTACATACTGCCGAAATTATTGCTAAGGCTTATGGCCTGGATTAGGAGGCGAGAAGATGCAGCAACAAGTAATTATTGAGTTAAGACGCTTGGTTGGCGCTCAATATGTTATGGATCAGCTAGAAGATCGAATCTGTTACTCATTTGATGCCACCTTCCGGGACTTTCCCCCTGATGTAGTCGTTAAACCAGGTAACGTGGCCGAAATTGCAGCTATTGTCAAGTTAGCCGGGAGATATAATGTGCCGATAACGGCTAGAGGAGCAGCCACCGGCTTATCTGGTGGGGCAGTTCCGGTAAAAGGTGGAATTAGTCTTGTCCTAACCCGGCTTAACAAGATTATTGATATTGATACGGCAAACCGGGTGGCTGTAGTTGAGACAGGTGTGATTACCCAGGATTTTGTTAATGCCGTAACTCAGGCCGGTCTCTTTTATCCTCCTGATCCTGCCAGCGCTAAAACCTCAACCATCGGCGGCAATATTGCTGAATGTGCTGGCGGACCCCGCGGGGTTAAGTATGGCATTACCCGGGACTATGTATTGGGGATGGAAGTAGTCTTGCCTGACGGCAGTGTAGTCGAATTGGGCAATAAATTTGATAGTGAGATGGCCGGTCCGGACTGGGGAATGTTGCTTGTTGGCTCTGAGGGAACTTTAGGTATTATTACTAAGATTTATCTGAAACTTGTTGACAAACCAAGTGCCAAACAAACCCTGCTGGCTGTTTTTACCAGCCTGGATGATGCTGCCCGCACAGTAAGTGAGATGATTGCCTCAGGTACTATACCAACTACATTGGAGATTATGGATAACCTGACAATTCGCGCGGTAGAGGATTATCTTAAGGTTGGGCTGCCGGTGAGTGCGGAAGCCATTCTCTTAATTGAAGTTGATGGTAGTGCGAAGGCCATTATCAAACAGGCTGAACATGTCATTAAGGTGTGCCAGCAATGCGGCGCGACCGAGATCCAGACCGCTTCCACGCCGGAAGATATTGATAAATTGTGGCAGGCCCGGCGGGCCATTTCTCCAGCCTGTGGCAAGTTAAATCCGACGAAAATTTCCGAAGATGCCACTGTGCCGCGAAGCCAGATTCCGACCATGGTTCGCCGTCTGCGAGAGATCGCCGAAAAATACAACTTGAAGATGGTTATTTTTGGTCATGCCGGTGACGGTAATCTTCATCCCAATATTTTAAGCAATAAGCATGACCACGAAGAAATGGAGCGAGTAGAACAAGCGGTAGCGGAGTTGTTCAAGGTTGCTTTAGAACTTGGTGGCACGCTGTCAGGCGAACATGGTATTGGTTATATGAAAGCCCCATTCTTACAATGGGAGACAGGGGAAACCGGGTTTGCTGTTGGCAAAGCCATCAAAAAAGTTATTGACCCGCAAGGGTTACTAAATCCTGGCAAGCTATTTAATGCATAACGCTGTTTGTCAGAAATTATTATATTGGAGGAACCAAAATGCTAAAAACTGTGCCCAAATATTGTAAAGGTTGTGGAATATGTGTTGAGCTTTGCCCCAAAAAGGTATTAAAGCTTGATGAACTTGGCAAGATTGTCGTTGGCACACCTGACGATTGTGTTGCTTGTGGGCAATGTCAACTCAGATGCCCTGATTATGCTATCTATCTAATTACAGATAAATAACTTATAACGAACGGAGGAATATACTTATGGCAAAAGCATTACTTATGCAGGGAAATAGTGCTTGTGCAGAAGGCGCGCTTGCCGCTGGAGCCAGGTTTTTTGCCGGCTATCCGATAACACCATCTACTGAGGTGGCTGAGTTGTTGGCCAAACGGTTACCGCAGGTTGGCGGTACCTTTATCCAGATGGAAGACGAAATTGCCGGTATGGCAGCCACTATTGGCGCCGCATTAACCGGAGTTAAGTCGCTAACGGCCACTAGTGGTCCAGGATTTTCTTTAAAACAGGAATTAATTGGCTATGCATCAATGGCTGAGGTTCCCTGTGTCATTGTCAATGTGCAGCGGGTCGGCCCCAGTACTGGTCAGCCGACTTCACCGGCGCAGGCTGATATCATGCAAGCTCGCTGGGGGTCACACGGCGACCGGGGCGTTATTGCGCTTAGTCCGTCCAGTGTGCCCGAATGCTACACGCTGACAGTAGAAGCATTTAATCTTGCCGAACAATATCGTACACCAGTGGTACTGCTGCTTGATGAAATTGTAGGTCATATGCGGGAAAAAATCGAGATTCCCGACCAAGCTAGTCTGAAAATTGTTAATCGTAAGAAACCTACCTTGCCGCCAGGCGAGTTTCTTCCTTACAAACCAGAGGCTGACGGTGTACCACCGATGCCGGCCTATGGTGACGGTTACCGCTTCCATGTTACCGGACTGGCTCATGATTATACCGGTTTTCCTAGTGGCGCTAACAGCACCTCTCATGAATTGATTGCCAGACTGCATACCAAAATCAATGATCATGTTGATGATATCGTTACTTTTGAAGAACAGAATCTTGACGATGCCGACATTGCCGTGGTGGCTTTTGGCGGCACTGCCCGTACAGCCTATGCTGCCATTGAAATGGCACGTCAGCAGGGTATTAAGGCAGGCTTGTTCCGGCCGATTACCATCTGGCCGTCGCCGGAAAAACAGCTTAAAGCTTTGGCAAAAATGGCTAAAACTATCATTGTGGCCGAACTTAACTACGGACAATATGTTGGTGAGGTAGAGCGGATTGTTGCCGGTCAGGCCAAGGTTGTATCTTTGGCCAAGTGGAATAACGATCCAATCACACCTGCTGAAATGTTAGCCGTTATTAAAGAGGAAAATGCCAACTAAGGAGGGAACAACCATGGAAGAATTATTAAAAAAATATTATCGTCCTAAGCTGCCTCATATGTGGTGTCCTGGCTGCGGCAATGGTATTGTAACAGCCGCCATTGTCAAGGCAATTGATAAGCTTGGGCTTGATCAGGATAAAACAACTATCGTCTCAGGTATTGGCTGTTCATCACGGGCACCTGGTTATCTGCACTTTGATACGCTGCACACCGCGCATGGCCGGGCACTGCCATTTGCTACCGGGATTAAGCTGGCTAAACCTGACCACAAAGTTATCGTTATCAGCGGCGATGGCGATGCAACTGCTATTGGCGGCAACCATTTCATCCATGCTGCCAGACGAAATATCGATATTACGCTTATTGTATATAATAACAATATCTATGGCATGACTGGCGGACAATATTCACCATTAACGCCCCATATGGCTAAGGCTACCACGGCACCATATGGTAATGTCGACCGTGCCTTCGATTTAGCTCAGCTGGCTAAAGGCGCAGGGGCTACCTTTGTTGCCCGGTCAACGACCTATCACGCCAAACAGCTGTCCGAGCTTGTTGCCAAGGCCATCTTACATGAAGGTTTTTCGGTTGTAGAAGCGATGACAGGCTGCCCGATTTCTTTTGGTAGGCAGAACAAGATGGCAAAACCTGCCGCCCTTTTAGCCTGGCAGCGGGATAATACTATTACCGTGGAAGCCGCCGCTAAGCTTAACCCCGAACAAGTGGCCGGGAAAATCCTCATTGGCCTGTTGCATGAGGAAGCTGCCCCTGAATATGTTACTGAATATGCCAAGGTCATCAAACAAGCGATGGGAGGGGAGCGTTAATATGATGGAAATCAGATTAAGCGGCTCAGGCGGACAAGGCTTAATTCTTGCCGGCATCATCCTTGCTGAGGCAGCCATTGATGAAGGTAAAGAAGCGATACAGTCTCAGTCTTATGGACCGGAAGCTCGTGGTGGATCTAGTAAGTCAGAGGTTATCATCAGTGATAAACGCATCCATTATCCCAAAGTAACCAACCCCAATCTACTGCTGGCCATGACCCAGGAAGCACTGAATAAATATGGTGCAGATTTACAGGACGAAGGACTGCTCATTGTGGATAGCACACTTGTCAGGGAAGTACCGGAACGGTTTAAAAATGTACATACAGTTCCCATTACTCAATTAGCGAAAGAGACGTGTGGCCGGGAACTGTTCGCCAACATTGTTGCATTAGGAACAATTACCAAACTTACGAGTGCTGTTAGCCTTGAGGCTATGGAAAAAGCCGTGCTTGCTCGCGTTCCTAAAGGTACTGAGGAAATGAACAAATTAGCTTTGCAAACAGGTTACCAAACAGTATAAAATAAAAGACAATGTCCGGCAGGTTATCTGCCGGACATTGTCTTTTTCTAAGTTTAGTTTTGGCCTGATAACGGCAAACTAGGTATAAGCTTAAATTGAGGAGGTGGCAGTATGCTACCCAAAGGAGCAAACCTGCAAAAAATTCGGGAGGGAAATCGTACCTATGCTATAACCCCGCATCTTCCGGGCGGCTTTATCAAACCTGAGGTTATGCAAAAATACGTTGAAGTTTCCAAAAAATATGGTGGGACAATGAAACTGACTTCTGCCCAGCGGATTATGATAACCGGGCTTAAAGCCGAGAATATTGAAAGTATTTGGGAGGAGCTGGGGATGCAGCCGGCCTTAGGCTTTGCCAATTGTGTGCGCAGTGTCAAAATTTGCCCAGGCAATGCTTTTTGCAAACGTGGCAAGCAAGACAGCATTAAGCTGGGCTTAGAACTTGACAAACGGTATATCAAAAAAGAAATGCCCAGCCGGATTAAATTGGGAGTATCAGGCTGTCCTAACTCTTGCTCCGAGTCGTTCGTCAAAGATGTCGGTGTCATTGGTACCGATGCAGGCTGGGATGTCTACGTCGGCGGCAGCGCTGGTTCACATCCCCGTTTGGCCGATAAGCTCATGGAAAGCCTGGATTATGAGGATACTTTGCGGATTATTGACATAGTTATGCGTTACTATCAGAAACATGCGGACATTGAACGTATTGGCCAATTTATTGAACGTATCGGCCTGGAAAAATTCAAAACCGATGTGCTGGCAGAATTTTATGGTGAAAAAAGTGCCCCTATTGAGCCTAAGGTGTCACAGTCTGCAGCGGGAGAAAAAATTGTACCATTACCGGGTGGTCTGACAGAAGGAAATTTGGTATTCGGCGATCAGATTACTGGTGATAGTGTTATTAGTGATATTATCCGGGTATATCCACAGACAATTCCCGTATTCCGATCCTTCGGCATGGGTTGTCTTGGTTGTCCGTCCTCAGCTGGTGAGCCTGTTACGCAAGCGGCAGAAATCCATGGTATCAACATGCCTGAACTGTTGGCCGCTCTCAACAAAGTAGTTCCAGCCAATAACTAGTCCAGAATATAAGGAGGAGAATAGTATGAGCGCCTTTTTAGCGCCGATCCATTACTGGTTATATAATAAAATCCGCTGTGTTATTGAACGTGAGCAATTTATCTTTAAGGCGGCAGAGAACCTCTGTGGCGGTACGGCAGAAGAAGCCCGTTCGCAGGCTTGGCAAAGCTATGGTGAGCCCTTGCCTGAAACGGATTTACAAGAACAGATTGACCACAGCAATATCCATGGCTGGCTGCAGCGTCAAATTAATGTGGCCGAAAGCCGGGAAGCCGCTTTTATCCAGGCGCTAGTAGACAATTGCGGTGATGCTGCCATTGATGTAGCGCAAACAGCCTTCCGTGAGCATGGGGTCCACGCAGCTCGGCATGCTGATGCTCAAGGTAAATACGAAACATCTACTGCGCCCGGCATTTATAAAGCGATTAACGATTACTATCTCAATGGTATGCCTTGTGATCAAGCAGATGCTATTCTAGAAAGCACTTCCGACAAGATGGTGTGGGAGAATGCGGGTTGTCTGCAGGAACCCAACTGGAAACGGGTCGGGGCTGACGGTAAAATCATGAAAAAGCTCTATAATGAATGGCTGGCTACCTTTGTCAATATTCTTAATCCTGGATTTGCCTTTAACCAAACTGCAGATACCCAAGCCGGGGCTAAAAGTAACAGGTACGAAATTGTCCGAGTATAGGGAGAATCAGAGCTTCCTATCGTGTCAGTTCTATCTGAGAATAGACGCAGAAGTTTTTTGGACACAATGAAAAAGCCCCATGCAGGGGCTTTTTTGCGTTCGAAAATAGGCGATAGGCTTCCATTTTAGTAAGGCTTTTTTAGAGGTTCATCAGACAACTATCTGTATTGGCTTACATGAGTTTCCAGCATTTTAGCACTGGCAGTGAGACGTTCCAATACAGCCGATATTTCTTGGGTGGTGGCTGCTTGTTCCTGGCTGATTGCTCCAGATGCTTCTATCGAAGTATTAAGCTCAGCAACAGCTTGGGTCATTTCCTGTAAATTGCGCTGGATATTCTTTGTGGCTTCCTGGGATTGGTCGGCAAGCTTTCTGACTTCTTCGGCAACAACTGCAAAGCCCCGGCCGTGTTCACCGGCCCGGGCAGCTTCAATGGCTGCATTTAAGCCTAACAAGTTAGTTTGCGCTGCAATATTTTTAATGAATTCCAAAATTTCTGTAGAATGTTTATTTTTATCTGCTAAATCGCTAGATAATTGGAATAGGCGTTGCCCGGAGGATGCAAGTTCACTGGCACTGCCTGCGATTTGATGAACGCTGTCAGCTGCCTGGGCGGTTGCGCTAACCATTTCCTCTACATTTTTAATCAAATCAAGGCTATGATTAAAATCAATGCCTGAACTTAATGTTCCAATAATTTCTTTATTTACCCCATAAATTGGCGTAAAAATTGTTTTTATTGGGCGCCCGTAGACTTCAGGGGGGATATCGTCATAGGTATTGGTACCGGTACGGATACACTCTTCCAGGGTACGTATTCCTTGAATAGGTTTGCCTGCAGGGAGGTCTAGTTCAAATTTTTTGGCACGATAATAACCAAGATATTCTTTTAAATCAGTAAGTCCAACAGCCATGTCTTCTCTAACTATTTGATTTAGGTATGGGAGAACCAGTTTAAAGGCAGCTAAAATGGCCTCATTGGTTGCGGGTTGATCCTCATGTTGCATAATTAACTCTCCTCGCCAATTTAATAGTTATCGTTTCGATAGTTCGTCATTTTTTTAGGATATCCTTTTAAAAAAAGTAGCTTTTTTGACAAGACAAGGGGAGCAAGATAAAGAGCAGCTAATTAAAGTCAAGCCTTTAAAACGAAAAAGTAGAAATTGAATAAAATAGAAATAAAATAAACTTAATGTATACTATTGAGTTTATTTTTTTATGTTGATTTTTGTTCTGTCTTGTTTTATCATTTTGATAGAAATATTTGTAAATATAATAAACATTTAACTATTTAGGTAATAAAAAACATAACACTAAAAATACGAAACCTCAACTATCCCAAATAGAATTCATATTTTTTCTTTTATTGCCAATGGGAGAGAAATACAGTAGAGAACTACAGAATTTTTGATTATACGAAAGATTAGTGTTTCGTTTGTAGCGGGAGGAGCTTCTGATGTTCAAGTTTATAAAAATAGGTAAACTGCTGGAACAAGGCGTCATGCAATATCAGCAAAAAGATTTTACAAAAGCTAGTCATGTTTTTGAGCAAGCGTTAGCCATTAATGAGCAGGACTTTACGGCTAACTTTTGGATGGCGAGGACGCTGACCATGCTTGGCGACTATGAAGGAGTCAAAGCACTACTGAACAAATGTCGGGAGTTAGGACCGCAAGTAATAGAACTGCTAGTTGCCCCACTGGAAAACTTAATTCAAGAATTAGAGAATGGGGAGCGGCTGTCTTCAGAGCTTATAGTTCAGTACAATTCAGCTGCGGATAATAGTCTCCACCAGTGTTATTTTAAAAAGTTTTATGCATTGGACGAAGTGATATCAGTCACCTTGATAGAGCAGTTACTTATGTTGCCGATGTTTATAATCGCTCCATTATATCGCATGCCTGGTGTAACAATATGGGGATATCTGTTGATGAGTATAATCTTGTGCTATTTTCATTACTCCACTTTGTTACCTCTAAACCTATGGCTTAGATATCAATGGGTAAAAGAACAAATGAATTGCCTTGCCAGGGACCTGTCATTCAGGCAGCTAACTGTAGGATTTCTTATAGGTGCAGGAGTTTATTATTTTGGGCTAAACCTGTTATCGCCGCAACTAACAGTACAATCCTTTAAAAATCCCGTGGATATCCAAATTGTGTTGTGGGGTTGGTTAGCGGGGCCTGCTGCTCCACCATCTGAAGAATTATGGCGGCTAGCATGGTACAATTATTTGGCTAAATATGACAAATATTATGCCTGTGTTGGAGTTTCGCTGCTCTTTATGTGGTCCCACTGGTCCGCCGTTCCTGCTAATTTTCTATTATCGTTAGTCTGCATTTGGGCGTATAACAGATACAATACCATCATCGCGCCAATGATTCTCCATTTGGCGTACAACCTGTTTTTACCGGTAAACATTTTGATAAGTATCTGTGCGTCAGCACTAAGACAACTTCTGTGATTTCGTTTTCGTTAACAGAAAATGAACAGTTTTGCGGGTGAAAGTGTAAAGCGGGTTTAGCCGAAAACATATTTAAGGCATATTTTTGATCAGCAATCTGTCCAATCCACGGAGGTGTTATGATTTGAAACTGCGTCTTTTACAACAACTCTCTGCACTTATTTTTACCACAGTTATCTTCTTATACTTTCTTCCGGCTGAAGCTAGCGGCTTTCCTGGAACAATAAGAGAAAAAGCTAATAATGTTGAAGTTTGGGCATATCCGGATGTGTCAAAGCAAAAATCGTCTATTACTACCAATGCGATCCGCCGGCTTCACGAGTATTTCCAGGCACACGGAGTGGAGTTATCTCGCTACGCCCCTAAACTGTTGTTGGTACGAAATGATGCCGATTACAAAAATGAACTGCTCATGGCCAGTACTGGAATCTACCGCAATTACGCCACTGTATCTCAAAAAGCGAAAATGTCAGGGGGATATGCTTTTGACTCAGCAATAATTATAAAAATCCATGATAATATGTCAGATGAGCGAGTAGCTTTTGTGACGAGTCACGAAATGGCCCACGAATATCAAAACTTGATGTCTCCGCGTACTCGACAGCATATTCCCCAATGGTACATTGAGGGCACAGCTGATTTCTGGGGCGTCATGGCGGTAACTGAACTGAACCCGACAGCAAATTCTGCTATACAAAAACGTTACTTGGACATACTCAAAGAGGAAAAACACGCCCCTCTGTTACTCCTTCTCAAAACAAATACCGAATGGAATTACGTAAGAATTCGCGCCAAAAATTCCAGTATTACCTATGCCTTCGCTTACCAGGCTGTGAAACGTTTGGCTGATTCCTACGGTTCAGATAAACTCTTGGAACTATTTCGTACAATGGAAGAACGCAATAGGAAGTCACGATATCCCTTTGAACAAGCATTTGCTGACGTATTCGGCCTTTCCACCGATCAATTTGTGCAACAATACAATAAAGAGCTTGAAAGGCTCGGGATAACAATTGATACAGCCCCAATTCTGCCAGCAAAGCTTGCCAATGCGCCATCTGTTCCTGATGAAGAGCCGCCACCGCTTGAACCAACTTATAAAAGCTATCGTGAATCCTGGAAACCAACTTTTGTGCTCCATGAATTTGACATAATTGCTCCGCCGCCAGGAATGAACTGGCGGGGCAATGCCCAGGAATGGGTTGATAAAGCCGAACAGGCCGGTTGGAAAGTGATGCGCGATCCAGCGCAGCCAGCAGTCGGTGCAATACTAGTGCGGTCGAATAGCGCTACTAATATCGTTTGGATTGGTATTATCCGGGAAGTAGCAAATGGACAAATCCAGGTGGAGTTCATGGGGAACAAGAACACACCGGAAATCGACAAGATGACCTTTACAGAACTAAGTAAGAAAAATTTTGTCGGCTACATTTTGCCGGAAAGATTGCAGTGAAGAAAGCTCAATACGACCAGGATGACCGGCTGATGCACGAGATAAATAAGCAGCGACTGGCGGCCCAGCCAGCTTAGGGTGCGGATTGGGACGCAGGTGGCGGCTGATGGCCACAAGGGTTGTCTGTCAGGATACAGTAATTTGCCTGCAGCCATACCATAGAGCACTACGCCCAACCAAGGCAGTAGCGGATAGTAGTCTAGTGAGGCAAAGCCGGTGGGGGTGATGCCAAGTGGCAGTAGCCAGGCTGATGTTGTCGTTAGACTGGCAGTCCAGTTGCTCATGATAAGTAAGGTAGTGCCTGCCAGTGTCAGCAGTAGAGCAGATTGTTTGGCTAACCAGGGGGCGGTAAGCATACTAAATCCCAACAGGTGTAAAATTCCAAACCGGATATACATCGCTGGATTATAGAAATAGGTTACTATTGTAATAAGCATACCTGCGCCGAACACGGTAAGGCCACGACGTATTGGCCGGCGACTGAGGGTATTGCTTATTCCGGATACCAGCATAAACCCGATAGCCGCAGTCTTGCCCTGGTAGTACCAAAAACCATGTAGATAGTCAAGTGACCAGTTGTAAAAGTAGGCTAAGTCAAAAACTATATGAAATAGTATCATTAACAGGATAGCAATTCCCCGTAAACAATCTAGTTCAGTGATGCGGGCAGCTTGCGGCAAAAGCGGCAGCCTCCTTTAAACGGTAGCTTATTATATTCTAACAATAGAGGACAATTGAATTGTCGTCAAGCGGTTGCTTTGGGGTGAGTTAATTTGCTGTGGATGAAAATTAACGCTAAATGCGACATACTATAAATAATGCCTATTGATGCGGGGGAAAGATTTCACGATTTAGTTGGCAGGAATACCTGCTTGCAAAGGGAATATACTAATCAAGAAAGCTTTGGTTAGTGGTTTTGCAGGTAGGATGGTGTCAGCATGAAAGAATTATATATAATATTACTCTCTGTCTTTATTGGTGCTGTGGGACAGGTTGGCTTAAAATACGGTGCTATGCGAATTCCTGATACCGGTTCCTTATGGGAAAAGGCGATAGCTGCTTGGCCGCTTATCGCGGGTTTGGCAGTTTATGGAGTGAGTACGCTGCTTTGGATTTATGCCCTCCGTACGGTGGAACTGAGTTACGCGTATCCATTAATTAGCCTTGGTTATATACTAGTGTTTATTGCCTCTTATTTTATTTTTCATGAGTCAATCAGTGTGCTTAGGCTGGGGGGACTTGTGCTTATTTTAAGCGGCATAATATTGGTAGCTAAGTCATAATATTGAATTAACTGAATCTTAACATTTTTTTACAATTAGTTAACAAAGGTCGGGGTTTTATGCTATAATCAGATTGAATCCGACGAATTGAGGAGGCTATGTATGGGATTTGGCTTAAAACCGCGTGAAGAAAAATTTTACGGGTATCTCTTGGAAAACACTCAACTGATTCGCGATGCAGCTGAGGTACTACAAGTGGCTTTAAATCGAGAAGGTGATTTACCTGAACTAATGATTCAGATAGATGAGCTTGAGAAAAGAGCCGATGTAAATACTGCCAAAATTATCGGCTTGTTACATAAGACCTTTATTACACCACTTGATCGTGAGGACATTTATGCTATTGCCCACAAACTGGATGATGTGATTGACTGTATCCAGGGAGTTATTGAACGTATGGAGTTATATAATGCAGGCACTGCATCAGAAGGCGCCAGAGAACTGGGGGCACTTATTGTCAAAGCGTCTAAACAAATTGACAAGGCATTTACCTATTTACCGGAAATCAAGAAGCAGCGGGAAAAAGTTGAAGAACGCTGTGCCAAGATTATTGAGTATGAGATTTTGGGTGACAAGCTGTATCGCCAGGAAATGGCTAAGTTGTTTCGGGAAGTCACTGATTCTATTGAGATCATCAAGTGGAAAGAAATTTTGCTTCAATTGGAAGAGACACTGGATATTTCCGAGGATATCGCGAATTTGTTAAAGGGAGTCATTGTAAAATATGCCTGATTTGACGTTACTCTACGTCGTAGTATTTTTTGCCTTAGCATTTGATTATATCAACGGATTTCATGATACGGCCAACGCGATTGCCACCTCAGTATCGACCCGGGCTTTGGAACCGCAATATGCCGTCGTGTTGGCAGCTATTCTCAATTTTGCCGGGGCGCTCTATAGTACTGGTGTAGCTAAAACTATCGGTGGCGATTTGGTGAAATCAGCCTCGATGGTTAACCAGCAGGTTATAATTTCGGCACTATTTGGGGCCATTGTCTGGAACTTGATTACTTGGTGGTTTGGTATTCCCAGCAGCTCCTCTCATGCGCTTGTAGGTGGCGTTCTAGGGGCGGTAACCGTAGGGGCAGGATTTGAGGCTATTAACGTCTTTGGTGTTGAAAAAATTATACTGTCACTAGTGGTATCACCACTGCTTGCTATGGCCGGCGGTTATGTTATCATGATTGCCATGATGTGGATTTTCCGCAGGTACGAGCCAGGAAAACTAAATACCGGATTTAAAAAGATGCAGCTTTTATCTGCCAGTATGATGTCATTTTCGCATGGTTCGAATGATGCGCAAAAGGCTATGGGCATTATTACGCTGGCGCTTTTAAGTTCTGGACAGATACCGACATTAGAGGTTCCGTTGTGGGTGAAATTTTCTTGTGCGACAGCAATGGCTTGCGGTACGGCTGTTGGCGGCTGGAAAATCATTAAAACAATGGGGGGCAAGATATTTAAGCTTGAACCGATTACCGGTTTTGCTGCTGATTTGAACTCATCACTTGTTATTTTTGCGGCTACTAATCTTCACCTGCCAGTAAGTACTACCCATGTGGTATCTGGTTCAATTATGGGAGTAGGCTCCTCTAAACGCTTGACGGCTGTACGGTGGGGTGTGGCGCAGCAAATGCTGTTTGCCTGGGTTTTAACTATTCCGTTCAGCGCGATAACCAGTGGACTTATGTATAAATTTTTATCGCTATTCATGCATATCTAAACTTCAAATCATAAGTTACAAAAGCAGCTCGGCGTAAGCGGGGCTGCTTTTTTCCCTAAAAGAAAGGTTTGCTTTCTTAAAAGTTGGATAAGCTCATAGAATGCATAACTTTCTTACAACTTGCCATTCAATTACCAACTCATTATAATGATAATAATATCCTGTCCAGGTGGAAAGTAAAACTATCCCTGGATTGAACGACTAAGGCTTCTGCTGGCGTCCTAACGGACTTGGCACAAGCCAAGTCTTATCTTATCCAATACTAATAATATTCCAGGCTGGGAGTTGGTTTTCATAGATTCTTTGCCTGTATTTTTAAGGAGGTATTGCCTTGAACACTGTTCGTCGTATATTTGTAGAGAAAAAACCGGGTTTTGCCGTTGAGGCCGAAGGAATATATTCTGATCTAAAACACCATCTGGGGATAACTGGTTTGACGGAAGTGCGTGTTTTGCATCGGTATGACATTAGTGGGATAAGCAAAGCTGAGTTCGACGCTTCCCTGCATACTATTTTTTCTGAACCGCCGGTGGATGTTGTTTATCTTGAGCAATTTGTTGTGCCTGCCGGGGCAAAAGTGTTTGCTATGGAATATTTGCCAGGCCAATATGATCAACGGGCCGATTGGGCGGCTCAGTCTGTCCAGATACTTACTCAGAAAGAACGTCCGGAGATTCGTACAGCCAAGGTGCTGGTGTTAGGGGGACAGCTTTCCGAAACAGACCTTACTAAAATCAAGGAATACTGTATTAACCCAGTCGAGGCCAGGGAAGCTTTATTGGAAAAACCGGCATCATTGGCGGTGCCGACTACCATGCCGGAGGATGTGGCTATACTTGATGGCTTTACCAACCTGCCTCAGGCGGCACTGACCCAGTTTTTACAGGAGCGGGGTCTGGCAATGAGTCTGGAGGATTTGGTTTTTTGTCAGGCCTATTTTCGTGATGCGGAAAAGCGTGATCCGACAATTACCGAAATAAAAGTTATTGATACCTATTGGTCAGATCATTGTCGCCATACCACCTTTCACACCAAGATTGGACAAGTTGAAATTGAAGCAGGTCATTATAGTCAGCCTATTACCAAGGCTTGGGAAGAATATCGCAAAGCCAGGAATTATGTTTATGGGGAAAAAGCGGCTGAACGTGATATCAATTTGATGGACATTGCCACAACTGCCATGAAAGAATTAAAAAAACAGGGGCACTTAACAGATCTGGATGAATCAGAAGAAATTAATGCCTGTAGTATTGTTGTGCAGGCTGATATTGATGGACAGGCAGAAGACTGGCTGGTTATGTTTAAAAATGAAACACATAATCACCCCACAGAGATTGAACCCTTCGGGGGGGCGGCCACCTGTCTGGGGGGTTGTATTCGAGATCCTTTGTCAGGCCGTGCTTATGCCTACCAGGCGATGCGTGTTACCGGCAGCGCCGATCCGCGTGTGCCACTGGAATGTACGCTGCCAGGCAAGTTGTCTCAGCGTAAGATTACCACCAGTGCGGCGGCTGGCTATAGCTCCTACGGTAACCAAATTGGTTTGGCAACAGGTCAAGTGGCCGAAGTTTATCATGAAGGCTATGTTGCTAAACGCATGGAAATCGGCGCTGTTATGGCGGCTGTTCCCAAACACCAGGTTGTTCGTGAAGCACCAGAGCCTGGCGATATCGTCCTATTAGTTGGCGGTCGTACCGGACGCGACGGTTGTGGCGGTGCTACTGGTTCCTCCAAAGCCCATACGGAAGAATCACTGGAGACTTGCGGCGCGGAAGTCCAGAAGGGTAACCCACCGACAGAACGTAAAATCCAGCGGTTATTCCGTCATAGTGCGGTTAGTATGATGATTAAACGCTGTAATGATTTTGGTGCCGGTGGTGTGTCTGTAGCCATTGGAGAACTTACCGATGGTTTGGAGATTAACTTGGATGCTGTCCCCAAAAAATATGAGGGGCTTGACGGGACAGAACTTGCTATCTCGGAGTCCCAGGAGCGGATGGCGGTAGTGGTTGCCGCTGACAATGCGCAAAAATTTATTGAATCTGCTGATGCTGAGAATCTGGAGGCTACTCTGGTTGCTAAGGTATCTGATGATAATCGCCTGACTATGTTGTGGCGCGGTAAGGCAATTGTCAGCCTTAGCCGTGATTTCTTAAACACCAATGGGGCCAAGCAGCATACAAACGTACAGGTGACTGCGCCAGTTAGTAATAGTTACTTTGCAGATACGCCTATCGCGGGTGATGTAATTGCTCAAAATATCAAAGACGTATGGCTGAAGACTCTGCAAAATATCAATGTTGGTAGTCAAAAGGGTCTGGCGGAGCGCTTTGACAGCAGCATTGGTGCAGGCACTGTCTTGATGCCGTTTGGCGGCAAACACCAGGCTACCCCTGCCGAAGGCATGGTGGCTAAATTGCCAGTGGTATCAGGCAATACTACCACTGGGACAATCATGACCTATGGCTTTAATCCCAATCTTTCAAGCTGGAGTCCGTTTCATGGTGCTGTCTATGCTATTGTGGAGGCTGTAGCCAAGGTGGTGGCCTTAGGCGGTAATTTCCGGACCGTGCGGCTGACCTTGCAGGAGTATTTTGAAAAACTGGGACAAGACAACGTCAAATGGGGCAAGCCCTTTAGTGCCTTACTAGGTGCCTTTTATGCGCAGCAACAGCTCGGTATTCCAGCAATTGGCGGTAAGGACAGTATGTCAGGTTCCTTTAATGAGCTTACTGTGCCGCCGACGCTGGTAGCGTTTGCGGTAACACCTGTTGACATAAGGGAAGTAATCTCACAGGAATTTAAGCAAGCTGGCAGCCAAGTGGCTGTTATCCGCCTTAGTCGGGACAACGAGGATTTACCCGATTTTGCCGCTTTAGCAGTCGCCTACGACAAAGTGAGGGAGCTTGCTCAAACTGGCAAAATATGTTCAGCTTATACGATTAAAGCAGGCGGTATTGCCGAGGCTGTCAGCAAAATGACCTTTGGTAATCGTATTGGTATTGAGTTTGGGAAACAAGTAGCTGTCCAAGATCTGTTTACTCCAGACTATGGCTCGCTGGTTCTCGAACTACCTGCCGGACTAGATCTTAACCAGGCGTTTGGCAATATAGAATATCAGTTACTTGGCCAGACAACGCTAAGCCCGGTTATTTGCATTAATGAAGTTACGATAACTTTAGAGGAAGCGTTTGCTGCCTGGGAACAGCCGTTGGAGAAGGTATTTCCTACCCGCCCTGAGCTTATTAGCGGTCAACCGCTAAGCTTTGCTGCTTATACGGAAAGAAACAAGCGGCGGCCAAGGGCAGCCATAGCTAAGCCACGGGTACTTATTCCGGTATTTCCCGGAACCAATTGTGAATATGATACCATCAAGGTTTTTGAGCAGGCTGGAGCCATTGCGGAATCACTGGTTATTCGTAACCTTTCTGGCACTCATATTGAAGAATCAATTGCGGCACTTGCCAGGGGCATTGCTGGTGCCCAGATTGTCATGTTGCCTGGCGGTTTCAGCGCTGGCGACGAGCCTGATGGTTCAGGTAAATTTATCGCCACTATGTTTCGCAATCCCCGGGTAAAGGAAGCGGTTACTGAACTGTTGCAACGACGGGACGGCCTGATGCTTGGCATCTGCAACGGTTTCCAGGCACTTATTAAATTAGGGTTGGTTCCCTATGGCGAAATTCAGGACTTAACTGAGCATAGTCCGACGCTGACGTTTAATAAAATTGGTCGTCATGTTTCCTGTATGGTCAATACTAAGGTAGTATCCACTTTATCACCATGGCTGAGTAATGTTGAGGCTGGTGAAGTATTTGCCATTCCTGCCTCGCATGGCGAGGGACGTTTTTATGCCACTGCTGAGGAAATTGCACAATTGGCAGCTAATGGCCAAATCGCGACTCAATATGTTGATTTTGATGGCCTTGCTACCTATGACGCTAGTTTTAATCCCAATGGGTCTTTCCATGCTATTGAGTCTATCACCAGCCCAGATGGGCGGATACTTGGGAAAATGGCTCATTCTGAGCGTATTGGCGACCATGTTGCCATCAATATTCCAGGCAGCAAAGATCAGCGTCTGTTTAGCGCCGGTGTCAATTATTTTAAATAGTAGCAGGGGGGAAACCTATATGTATAATGTCGCTCATATCGGGATAGTAGTTAAAGACATGGACAAATCTCTGGAATTTTACACCACTGTTTTAGGATGTGCGTTAGAGGAGAGTTACCAGGATGAGCGTGTTCACCTGGCATTTATCAAAGCAGGTCAGCAAACAATTGAGCTTATTCAATATCAAGAAGATAGTGTAAAGGTACGCGGTGCGGGTATTGTTGATCATATTGCCTTTGCGGTAACTGATATTGCTGCCGAAATGGACAAGCTCCGGCAGCATAATGTGACGTTATTATTTGATCAGCCCAAGGTGGTTAGCGGCAAAAAAATTCTATTTTTTGCCGGGCCTGATGATGAACGATTGGAATTTGTACAAAGTCTGTAATAAAAAGGAACGGTTCTTGTTTGTGCTGGTTTATGAATCCAGCAGACAAGAACCGTTCTTCACCGTCCCAACAGAAAGTACAGCTTTCTTATCACCTCCGTCTTTTGTTGCGTCTTGCTTGTAACAAGCATATAATAGAGGGTATTAATTAAAAATAATATGCGGATATTTCTGCTTAAGTTTAGCAGTATTGAACATATTTGGGGGGTCTTAGTATCAATTTCCAGGATATTTCGTTGGAGCAAAAAGCTTTGTTTGATAAGTGTTTTAGTCAGCGCCGTTACGAAAATGCTCATTATAATTTCACTAATTTATATATGTGGCGCAATTTATATTCCATTAAATGGGCGGAAGTAGATGGCTACTTGGTTATTAAGGCTGGTCGCGGTGAGAAACAGTTTATGCTGCAGCCGTTTGGCCCTGACGCCGGGATAGAAAGAATCCTTGCGGAAATGGCTGGTTATTGTACAGAAAATAACCAGGTTTTTAAACTATCGGGGATAGAAAAATTTATGATAGACATCCTCGAAAAATGGCGACCAGGGAAGTTTGCTATTACCGCTGACCGGGACAATTACGATTATGTTTATAATAGCAAGGATTTGATTGAATTAAAAGGCCGTAAATATCATAGTAAGAAAAATCATGTTAATAGTTTTCTCCGCAATTACAGTAACTATCAGTATATCGCGTTGACATCCGAGTGGGTGCCGCGCTGTGTTGAGACCCAACTGGAGTGGTGTAGAAAAAAAGGCTGTGATGACGATGCGATGCTAAAAGGGGAGCGGGATGCGATTATTGAAGTGCTTATCCATTGGAACGAGCTTAAGCTGACTGGCGGCTTAATTTATATTGATGAAAAAGTGGAGGCTTTTAGCTTTGGTGAGCAACTAAACAGTGATACTGCGGTTATCCACGTCGAAAAGGCCAATCCGGATATTCGTGGTGTTTATCCGGTGATTAATCAACAATTTAGTGCCAATGCCTGGCGAAAACTGTCATATATCAATCGTGAGGAGGATATGGGATTAGAGGGGTTGCGCAAAGCCAAGGAATCGTATTGTCCAGTGAAAATGGTAGAAAAATTTATTGCTATCCTAAAATAGTAACCCAGCTATCGGGTAAACTATTGTAAGAGACCTGTGGCTGTAGGCTGCAGGTCTAAAAATTTTCGGTAAACCGCTATACTTTTAGCTTGGTTGTGGTATAATCGTTAAAGGATTTTTCGTTGCTCTTGTTGGTGCAGACAGGTGTTGTATTCGAAACAGTATGGTGCTTTGGATATAGTCAATCATTTCAGTGAGGAGAAGGACGATCAAGATGGAAATTAAAGCAATTAAAAAACTAAAACTGTATGGTTTTAATAATCTTACTAAGACACTCAGCTTTAATATGTATGATATCTGTTATGCGAAGACGCCGCAGCATCGTCATTCTTATATTGAGTATATTGATGAGGAATATAGTGCTGAACGGTTGACCAATATTCTAACAGAAGTGGCCAATATAATTGGAGCTAATATCTTAAATATTGCCAAGCAGGATTATGATCCCCAGGGTGCCAGTGTTACCATGCTGATTTCGGAAGAGCCGGTTAATCAACCGGGAGAGCCCGTAACCAGCGAGGAGTGCGGGGAGTGTGAACTTAACAGTGAGTCTAAATCAGAAGCTGTTGTCTGCCACCTGGATAAAAGCCACATTACTGTCCACACCTATCCTGAAAGCCATCCAGATGAAGGTATCAGCACCTTCCGGGCAGATATTGATGTATCGACATGCGGTCATATTTCGCCGCTGAAGGCCTTGAACTTTCTGATTAATACTTTCCAGCCTGATATTACGGCCATCGATTACCGGGTGCGAGGTTTTACCCGCGATGTGAATGGCAAAAAGTATTTTATTGATCATAAAATAAATTCTATCCAAAACTATATTTCCAGCGAAAATCGGGACATGTACCAAATGATTGATGTTAATGTCTATCAAGAAAACATTTTCCACACCAAGATGTTATTAAAAGAATTTGACCTGGATAATTATTTATTTGGAACCGCCAAAAAAGAACTCATGGCTGGCGAGAAGAAAAAAATTAAACAACGTCTCAAAAAAGAAATGGCTGAGATTTTTTATGGGAAAAATATTCCCAAAGTCAATTTGAAATTATGAGTACATTAAAATCCCCCAATTGGGGGATTTTATTTTTATGAAACTATTATTACATCCCTTGCCTGTGCGTATTTTTCACTGGATTATGGCTCTTACCATTAGCTATCTTGTTGCAACAGGAATGTATCTGCATGACCCCTGGGGGACGCTATCTTATGGCGTAATACGTAAAACACATACTATTGCCGGTATTATACTTATATTAAATTTATGGGGGCAGAGTTACTACTATTTTGTTACCGGTAAATATACCGAAGTACTATTTACGCCGCATGATTTTCCCAACCTGCGCAGCTTCTTTCGATACGCGTTGTTTATCACTGAGCATCACCCGAATTATGGGCGCTATAACCCGGGGCAAAAGGTGCTGTTTACTTGCTGGGGACTAGTTACCCTGTTAGCGGGAGTTGCTGCATTACCGTACTTCTTACCAGAGTATGCTACTTGGCTCAGTCGGCCGCTTGGCGGTTTTGCGGGGATCCGAATTATTTTTTACAGCATTACCATGTTTTTTTTGGCAACCATCCCGTTACATTTATATTTGGCATTTACCGAAGAACCTGCCAAGCTGCAGGCGATGTTTTCAGGCTATATAAACAAAGAACCTAAGGTAAAGTAAAACTTTAATGCGTTGTATCAAGGTTTAAGGCTAACGTTGGCTGATAAGACTGGGGTTGACAGTGATCTTGAGTTATGGCGGACTTCATCATTGCGGTCAATACTTGCCGACCAGTATCCATCCCTTGGGCACCGATTAATACAATAAGATCACTGGCACAGGCATGACTGAGAGCAGCTTTGATCGCCCTAGACAAAGTGCTGGTGTAGGTATAGTCGGTTCCTAGTGTGTTTAGTGTTGACAGAAAAGCCACCCTTTCTTCGGGGGTTACTATATCTGGTGGACCAACCTGGTCGGCGCTGTCGGTAATAATTAATTTAAATGGTAATTTTTTCCTGAGACCAGCAAGGGTTGCAGCATTGGCAGCGTTAATTGCCGGACCGCGCTGGCCGCGAATGGCATTAACAACAACAAGCTGCTGATAGCGCAACGTGTTTGTTGTATCGAATACAGCTTCAATACTGCCTGGATTTAGAGCCGTATCATCAACAACAGTGAGTCCGTCGATATGGAAGATATCCATACGCCGTTCAACGCCCCGGAAATCGGCTAACGCCTGGGAAATGACTGCTGGTGTCAGGCCTTGTAGCAAGGCGGCGGCCGCGGCCAGTAGTGCATTTTCGATATTATGGCGTCCGGGAATGGCTAATGTCATAGCATATTGGCCGGCTGGTAACTGCTGGCCATTGAGTGCGACCAACGGGCTGCTGATTGTAAGGGTAAAGCCACTGCCATAGGCTGTCAGGTGGGTAATTCTGGCGCAGATGTCGGCAGGGCTATTGACCGCAACGGTAATAAGCCTGCCGGTAAAATGGGAAGCCATGACCTGGCAGTAGGGATCAGTGATATTGACAATCAGGGGTGTTTGAGGAGTAAGCAACTCCAGAAACTTAGTTTTGGCCGCAAGGTAGTTAGCAAAATTGCCATGAAAATCGAGGTGGTCGGCACATAGATTGCTAAGTATGCCTGTGGAAAAACGAACATGGGTAACGCGATGCATATCAACGCCTTGCGCGGATACTTCCATAGCGGCATGGGTAACTTTGTTTCTAAGCATTTGTGATAGATAGTGTTGAAGCGAAACCGCATCTGGTGTTGTCAGGGTACTGGGGATAGCGTTTTTTCCGGTATTGACCCGGACGGTGCCAATAAGTCCAGTCTGGAAGCCATTACGGATAAAAATATGCTCAAGCAGGCAGGCAATGGTAGTTTTACCATTAGAGCCAGTTATACCTACAAGGTTCAATTTGTGTGAAGGATTTTCATAAAAGGCCGCAGCCAGCTCAGACAGAACCAATCTGGCGTTAGCTACAACAAGTACCGGAATGGGTAGCGGCGGCAGATGGTCTGGGTAATCGCTCACAATGACCAGTGCTCCCCGGTCAGCGGCAGCTTGGGCAAACGTATTACCATCGACGGCGCGGCCACAGATAGCCACAAAAATATACCCTGGCTGTACCTTGTCAGAATGGCAGGTAATTCCCGTTGCTTTGCTAACCCAATTCTCAAGTACCTGCATATCATTTCCTCCTTGTCAGCAAATAAGATACTCCATGATATTCCCATTACAGGCAGGAGGTGAACGCGATAAAAAAACTTTTGCAATTTCTGTCACTCATGCTTATTATGCTACTGGCACTTAACGCAGGCTGTGGTTTAAAAATACCTGCTCCCAAACCGGAAGTTCGCCTAGTGGCTGACCAGGTTACCATTGAAGGACAGCCTGTAGGCGCTATGACGGTGGAAGAAGCCAGCAAAGTTTTGATTAACTTGGCCAAGGCCAAGGATGTGCCAGCCGTAAATGCCGGCTTTGCCCCTGAAACTGGTGAGATTATTACTGAACGTCCGGGTCAGCGTCTCAATGTGTCGGACACTCTGAACGAATTGCTTGCGGCAGCGCCTGGTAGCCAGGTTGCACCGATCTATCAACAGTTTGTTCCTGATATTACCAAGGACAAGCTGGCTCGTAGTCACAAGCTGGGGCGTTATAGTACACAAATTTTGGATGATAGCCCAGGGCGTCTTGCCAATATCCGTCTGACAGCCAAATTAATCAACAACACAGTTCTTGAATCCGGGCAAGAATTTTCCTTCAACAGACTAACAGGCGAACCGACGACCGGCCGGGGTTTTCAACCAGCAACAGTTTTTGGCGATAAGGGGAAAACAGAGCAGGGGCTTGGGGGCGGCATGTGCCAGGTGTCATCAACCTTATATAATGCGGTATTGGCTGCAAATCTTACAGTGACCGAGCGTCATCCTCATTCCCAGCCGGTAAAATATGTACCGCCAGGCAGGGATGCCACTACCTACACAGATAAGGATTTTCGTTTTATCAACACCACGCGCCGTCGATTGATAAGCCGTGTTTTTACCGATGAGGCAGGTTCTCAGTTAACGGTGGAACTATGGGGATTGCCTGACGTATAAGCTGGAAACTCTCCAGCCATACTAAACACGAGGTGGGAGCGCATGAAAAACAAGACATTGAATACCGCACTAGTCGTAGGAATTTTGCTAGCATTTCTCACGGGAGCATACACACTACTCAAGCCTCCCGCCCAAAAACCAACACCTGCACCAATACCGGCACCGACTGAGCAGGAACCGGCCCCGACGCCACCTGCGCCGGTACCACAGCCGATTCCAGGGGTTGCGCCCTTTGATGCAGCTAAATATGCTAATGAACCACAAGTAAAAGTCTATCTGGCAGACAAAGGCTCGATCGAGACTATGCCGCTAGAGAAGTACATTGAAGGGGTTATTGCCCAGGAGATGGAGCCAGATTGGCCAACAGAAGCCTTGGCGGCACAAGCCATTGCCTCACGTACCCTGACAATCAGTGCCATTGAGGCTGGCACAATAAAAAAACTACATAATGCCGATGTCAGTACATCGAAAGAGGAGCTTCAGGCTTTTGCTCCACAGAAAGTCAACGACAGTGTGCGGCAGGCCGTAGCACGGACACGCGGTGAAGTGCTGTTATATGCCGGTGGACTTGTTAATGCTATCTATAGTTCTTGTAATGGGCAAATTGGTGCTACCAGAGAAGAAAGCTTTCCTAAGGAAATTCCTCATGACACGCCCTATTTCCAGCCTGTCAAAGATAACTGCTTTACCTATGCCCCAAAACAAATAGAATCCTGGACAGTAAAAATTCCGGCTTCCCAGGTCGCAGCTGCCATCGGCTATACGGGTAACCCAGCCGATATACGCATTTTGGAGAAAGGGCCATCTGGTCGGATTCTCTATATTGGGGCTGGTGATAAAAAAATGTATGGTGCTGATTTTCGCAGGGCTATCGGCTATGATGTTCTAAAATCCACATTAGTTACGGAAATGAATGTTGAAGGTGGTAACTTCATTTTTAAGGGTAACGGCTGGGGTAATGGTGTTGGTTTGTGCCAGTGGGGTGCCTATACCTTTGCCAAAGAGGGCAAGCAGGCTGAGGATATTATCAGGTATTATTATCCTGGCACTGAAGTGAAAAAGTTATGGCAATGATTTGTAAAATGAAAAAAATTATTCACTGACTTTATATGGATGAATTTTATAGTAATTTCTGCATACATTAATTACGCGAGGTAGTATGGCGGCTACCTCCCGGGGACGGCGCCGCTTGTCTGGTACGCACGGACAGGCGGCGCAATTTATTTTCGTTTTTTTGCAATATTAGTCTTATGAATATTGGCAATAGCTTTCGACTACGCTATAATAATAAAGTTAAGGTTCTGTGAAGGGATTGAGTCTGATTAAACAGAGTAATACGGATATTAGCCATGTGCTTATTTCTGTGAAAGGCTCACAACAGGATGCTCATGGCGAAGAAGATACAATTGAATTATTTACGCATGGGCGGCGGTATGCGAAAAATGGGGTCCACTACATCACGTATCAGGAAAGCGAGATTAGTGGTATGGAAGGCGCCTCAACACTCTTAAAAGTTTATGCAGATTATGTTATTCTGGTGCGTAGGGGCGGCGTTGACCAGCGGCAGGAATTTCGTGTGGGGCAGCGCTCCCGTTCTAGGTATGTCACACCTTACGGCACAATGGAAATTAGTATACAAACAACCCGGCTGGCGATAACTCGTGTTGAGGATAATAGTCAGGTTACCGGAATACATATTGAGTATGAGCTGGAAATAGATGGACAGTGGCAAAGCGCCAATACACTTGCTGTCCTTATACAGGGGGATAAGAAGAATGGACATTAAACAACAGCTAATTGCCGCCATTGGACAAGCAGCGACCCAAGCTGTAGCGGACGGCGTATTTGTTGCCGAGCGCCTGCCTGAGATAGCACTGGAAGTGCCGCCACAAAAGGAGTTTGGCGATTATGCGACTAACTTTGCTATGCAGTCGGCCAAAGCGGCTAAGATGAATCCGCGGGTGATTGCCCAGGCTATTATCGACCGGCTTGATGAGCCTTGGCTGGATAAAGCCTCGCTAGCTGGGCCTGGGTTTATTAACTTTTATCTTAAGTCAGATATCCTATACCAAGACTTAGCGGATATATTGGCTGCCGGGGAAAATTTCGGCCAGACTAACGCCGGACAAGGTGAACGGGTACAGGTAGAGTTTGTCAGTGCGAACCCCACCGGGCCGTTGCATGTTGGTCATGGCCGGGGGGCAGCCGTAGGTAGCGCCCTTGTTAATCTGCTTCGGGTAGCAGGTTACCAGGTGGAGGCGGAATTTTATATCAACGATGCCGGCAATCAGATGGATAACCTGGCAGCTTCTGTCAACGCCAGGTATTTGGAGATTATGGGGAAGTCAGTTGATTTTCCCGAAGATGGCTATCATGGCAAAGATATCATTGACACAGCTGAGCGGATTATTGACAAACATGGCGACAAATATCTCAGTATGCCGGAGGCAGAGCGTTTAGCCGCGTTCAAGGAAGTGGGACTAAAGGAAAAGTTGGCTGCGCTTAAAGAAGATTTAGAACAGTTTGGCGTCAATTTTGACGTATGGTTTAGCGAACGCACACTACATAACAGTGGTTCTGTAGCAGCTACCTGTGAGCTGTTAAAGGCCAATGGCAATATCTATGAAAAAGATGGCGCCTTATGGTTAAAATCGACGGCCTATGGTGATGATAAAGACCGGGTAGTTATTCGCGATAATGGGGTGCCTACCTATCTGGCTGCTGATATAGCCTATCATCGTGATAAATTTGCCCGTGGTTTCAACAAGGTTATTAATATTTGGGGGGCGGATCACCATGGTTACATTTGCCGGGTTAAGGCTGCTATCAATGCCATGGGGTATAATGCAGATAACCTGGAAGTAATGATTTTGCAGATGGTAAGCCTATATCAAGAGGGTAAGCTTGTCAAGATGTCCAAACGGACAGGACAAGGCGTAACCTTGAGTGAACTTATTGAGGAAGTGGGGCGCGATGCCGCCCGGTATTTCTTCATTATGCGTTCTACTGACAGCCAGCTTGACTTTGATCTTGATTTGGCAAAATCTCATTCCAATGAGAATCCGGTGTATTACATCCAGTACGCTCATGCCCGGATATCCAGTATTTTTCGCCAAGTGGCAGATGCGGGCTTACCTGTTCCTGCGGCCTGGGACCAAATTAAGCTGGAACTATTAACAGAGCAGGCGGAAATTGATTTAATCAAAAAAATGGCCATGTTCCCAGAAGAGGTTGCCAGTGCAGCTTGTGAGCGTGCGCCGCACCGGATTGCCCGCTATGCACATGAATTAGCCAGCCTGTTCCATACCTTTTATAATCAATGTCGGATTATTGGCGTTGAGCCTGACTTACAGGCCGCCCGTCTGGCACTTGTGACAGCGGTAAGGGCAACAGTAAAACAATCACTTGGTATCCTGGGAGTTGCTGCTCCCGACAAAATGTAAATCACTTACTCTCCGGAATGTTTTACAGCAATCGGGAGGAATTTACCTCTGTGTGTTGAATATAAAACGCGGATTGTTAAGTGCGGAGGTTAAAATTATGGCATATATTATACCGAAGAATTCTATTGATGAAGTCGATTCAGCATATCAGGTTTTAAAAGCAGCAGGACATCCGTTATATTACCGGGAATTAATTGATCAGGCCATCGCCGCCAAGGGTGGTACAGCACGCGCATCAGCTCATACTATTGCTGATGTTCATACTCGGATTAATCTGGACAGCCGGTTTGTGCATACAGGCAAAAGTATGTGGGGCCTGAATGAGTGGTCACCACAGCGCATTAGTGTGCTCGAAGCAGAAGAAACAGCAACTGCCCAACCAGACATGCAAAGACGGGCCAAGTTGTTTGCTGCTATTCAACAGGATTTTGAAAATGAAGGTACTGCCAGTAACTCTGATCCTGACCATTTGTTGGAAGGCGAGACCGAATTAGAAGAAGAAAACGAAGAAACTGAGGTGTAGTTGCACGAGGCCGCTACTCTTAGTTATCGGATAAAGAACTTGCATTTTTGGCATAATTAGGGTTGTCAACAGTTAATTGTGGGAAGTTAGTAGGAGGATTTTTAAATGGCTAAATATATTTTTGTTACAGGCGGCGTGGTATCTTCACTTGGTAAGGGAATCACGGCAGCATCACTTGGGCGTCTTTTGAAAAGCCGCGGGCTCAAAGTTACCATCCAGAAGTTTGACCCGTACATCAACTTTGATCCAGGGACCATGAGTCCTTATCAGCATGGCGAAGTATTTGTCACAGAAGACGGTGGCGAGACCGACCTTGACCTTGGCCATTATGAAAGGTTTATTGATATTCACTTAAGCAAAAGCTCAAATGTCACAGCTGGCAAAATATATTGGTCAGTTATCAACAAGGAACGTAAAGGAGATTATTTGGGCAGCACTGTCCAGGTAATTCCCCATATTACCAATGAAATTAAAGAACGCATTTACCGGGTAGGCGAAGAAGACAATGCTGATGTTGTCATTACCGAAATCGGCGGTACTGTTGGCGATATTGAAAGTCAGCCATTTTTAGAAGCCATTCGTCAGGTTAAAAAGGAAGTAGGAAAGGGTGGTGTGCTTTATATTCATGTTACCCTTGTACCCTACATCTCGGCAGCCGGTGAGCTTAAAACCAAGCCTACCCAGCATAGTGTAAAAGAACTGAGAAGTATTGGTATTCACCCTGATATCATTGTGTGCCGTACTGAGCATGAGATATCGCAGGAGATGAAAGAAAAGCTGGCCTTATTCTGTGACATTGACTGTGATGCAGTCATCCAGAACAAAAATGCCGCCAGCATCTATGAGGTTCCACTAATGTTGGAAAAGGAAGGTCTTGACCGTATTGCTATGGAAAAGCTCAACCTGGAAGACACTGGAGCCGATATGACGCAGTGGAAACACATGGTGGATAAGATCATGAATCCGCGGTATAGTGTGCAGATTGCCATTGTCGGTAAATATGTCGCCCTGCGGGATGCTTATATGAGTGTGTCAGAAGCTCTGCGCCATGGTGGTATTGCTAATGATACCGCAATTGAGATCAAATGGATTAACGCCGAAGATATTGAGGCGGAGGACACTGATCTAGTTGCATGTTTAGGCGATGTTGATGGTATCTTGGTGCCTGGTGGGTTTGGTGACCGCGGGATTGAAGGTAAGCTCAAGGCCATTCGCTATGCGCGGGAGAACAAGGTGCCGTTCTTTGGCTTGTGTTTGGGGATGCAGACTGCCGTCATTGAATTTTCCCGTAATGTATGTGGCTTAGTAGATGCGCACAGCACTGAGTTTAATCCAGATACAGCGCACCCAGTTATCGACCTTATGCCTGAGCAGGTAGCTATTGAAGCCAAGGGCGGTACCATGCGTCTTGGCGTGTATCCCTGCAAGGTTACAGAAGGTACACTAACCTATCAAGCCTATCAGGACGAGATTATTTATGAACGTCACCGTCACCGTTTTGAATTTAATAATGCATATCGTGATAGACTATCTGCCGCTGGCCTTGTTATTGGTGGTACTTTACCTAATGGGCGCTTAGTTGAGATTGTAGAAATAAAAGATCATCCCTGGTTTGTGGGTACGCAATTCCACCCGGAATTCAAGTCGCGTCCGACTAACCCGCACCCATTGTTTAGGGATTTTATCAAAGCAACGTTGGCAAATAAGCTGGGGAAGTAATAGTAAATTGCTAATGGGATTATAAGAAAAGACTTGGCTTGTACCAAGTCCTTTAGGACGCCGGCAGAAGCCTTAGTCGTTCAATCCAGGGAAAGTTACACTTTCCATCTGGATAAAGAAAACACGGCTTGCGCCGAGCCTTTGGCGAAAGCGGAAGCCGATGTTGCCCTTATCCTGTTCTTAAGAAAGTTATGGCTTTCTGTTAGGGTAATAGAAGAAAGCTGTTGGAGATTATCCAACAGCTTTCTTTTACAAATAGTTATATTTTGCCTAAAAGAAGTTAGTGCAGAGTTTTTACCATGTTGTATAAGTTGCATAAGGGAGGTAAGCTTATGTTTAAACGCTCAGTTGTAATCTTGCTGGTTGTTATTATTGGCATATCCATGTTGGGAGCACTGTTCCTTGCCCCTAAGGTGAAACAGAGCAAATTGGTCAGCCATGATAAAATTGCTATTGTCTATGTTGATGGTATGATTGTTGGTGGTCGGGGACAGGTTGGTTTATTAACCGAGGGCGGTGGGACAGATACGCTCATTCGTCAGCTTCATCAGGCCCGCGATGATGCATCTGTTAAGGCTATTATCCTTAGAATTAACAGCCCTGGCGGTACAGTTCCGGCCTCGCAGGAAGTAGGCGAAGAACTAAAGAAAATCCGCGCTACCGGCAAACCGGTCATTACTTCTATGGCTGACATGGCAGCTTCTGGTGGTTATTGGTTGGCGGCGTGTACTGACAAAATATATGCCAATCCATCTACCATCACGGGGAGTCTTGGTGTATATATGCCCTATTCTAACTGGGAGGAATTATACAAAAAAATTGGGGTACGTCAGGAAAAAATTAAAAGTGGCCCGCATAAAGATATCTTATCACCAGATCGTCAGCTGACCGAGGAGGAAAGAGCCATTATTCAAGTTATGGTTGACGATATGTATAACCAATTTGTTGAGGTCATTGCGGTAGGACGCCGACTGGACCCGGACAAAGTGCGTGAGTTAGCTGATGGCCGTATTTATACTGGTCGCCAAGCCAAAGAAGCGGGGCTTGTTGATGAATTAGGAAATATGTATGATGCGATTGACGGTGCGGCCAATATGGTGGGTATTCAGGGTGAACCTGAAATTATTGAATATGGCAAGAAAAATGTCATTGAATCTTTGTTCGGTGCGCAAGATACTCATAAACCCGAACAACTGATGCTTAAACAGCTTACAGAAATACTCTCTTCGGCCGGCCCTGCGGCCGCACCCCAGAGCTATTAAGGGGGGATTTAAATGGGCAATTTTCTGGAAACAATTTATGATGTGTTATTTAAACCGCGAGCGGCCATGGAATATATTGCCGAAAAAAAATTAACCGGGCAGGCATTGGTCATGTTCACCATTGGTATGCTTGTCCCGGTATGGGCAATATATACGGGCATGAAAGGCTCCCCAGGTGTAGCGGCGTTAGGCAGTATGTTTGCCGTACAATTTATTGGCAGTTTGTTTTTGTGGATACTGGGAGCCTCGGTACTGAACTTTATTGCTGAATTGGCAGGCGGCCGGGGAACGGCTACCGGGCTGTTTGCCGCCCTGGGTTTTTCACATTTGCCACGGGTAGTCGTAATACCGCTAGGAGTTATTGCTGCCTTATTGCCAGATAGCCTGAGTGGTGTAGCTTTTGGTATCATCGGTTTGATTGTAGCTGTCTGGACACTGCTTTTGACTGTAGCCGCTATTCGCGGCTCACATGGGCTATCTGGTTCTAAAGCCGTGCTTGTGCTCCTCGCTCCCCTGCTAGCGCTAATTGGCGTTACTATAGCGGCTGTTATTTTTCTCGGCTCAGCCTTAGTTCAATTTCCGTTTCATTTTTAGCGTACCCGGTATAGGTAAATTTCCCAGACTGACCAGCCTTCACTAAAATGCTGTAAGAACTCAAGCCCACTTTCCTGATAGTTTGTTATTTCGGCGGCGGATAAGATATATTCGCCGCCTAGCTTTTTAAAAGCCTGACTATCCAGCTCCAGATGATTGAGCTTTAATTGATAAGACTTTCGTACCTCATAGTACTCAAGTTCAGCGGGAAAGAGGTAGCAGGTTATGCCCCAGTAATCGAAATACTGTTGCCAAAACTGGTTTTTGTCTAGTTCTTTGGCCATAATTTGGCGGAAGGCGTGTTTATAAGCAAGCGGATAAATATTAAGCCGTCCGTCAAGGGTATAGAAGCCATGATATTGGGTTATAGCCGGATAAATGCCGATAGACGCCACACGGTAGTCCTCTTTCGGACGGCCAATGTAGTTGTCTATTTTTTGAAATAGGCTGTCAGCAAAAAACTCGCCATAGCTAATATTTTCGTAAAGCCAACCGTTTTCGATAACTGAGATGCCTGTTTGCTTTTTTAACACTAAGTCATACTCAATGTTATTGCCAAACAGAAACCCAAGTTGCAAAGTAATCAGGAGAACCGCCAGTATTTTGCCAATATAGCGGATATTAGCGATAACCGCCAGGCATAAAGCAAAGATAGTATACCATAACAGCGGGTGCAGCCAATGAAAGCGCTGAATTTGGAATGAATTTAAAAAGCTGTTGCCTGCTACGGCTGAAATAAAAAATTCCGAATAGCGAAATCCATAAAAAATCGATATACTGAGTGCGAGTGTCAGTAACAGCAATATACCTTTATATTCGCGTTTATGCCGCCAGCCTGTAAGAAGTGCCAGCGGCACAGCGATACCAAGAATGTATTTATGCAGGCTGACGGCATGATACTGACCATTAACCAAGTTGTCGACAATAAGTGCTTGAACGCCGCTCCAGTCTTGGGCTTGTCCTAAGATCAACCGGTTGATTTCCTCGCGGCTGGATAGGAAACCTGAGCTAAAAAAGGCATTATAAATCAGCCATATTTCTGTTATAACATACGAACCGGTTAAGAGGGCGATCGCTCCCCAAAACTTCGGGCGCAGCCTGCGGTGGAGCCAGTAATCATAGAGAGCGGCTAGCCCAAGAGCTACTAAAATAAAGACACCGACAAGCGGTAACGATGAATACAATGCAAAAATAACAATAATGAAGATACTAACTGTTATTTTTCTATCATAATAAGCATTAAGCATAGCATAGAATAGTAAAGGCTGTCCGGCGATTGACAGGCCATAGACTGTATAAAAGGGGAGGGTAGCAAACGAAGCGGCACTGGCCCAAGCTAACCAACGCTGATGGTTAGCTGGCAGGACATAATGCGTAAGCAAAAGATACATGCCAATGAAAGCAGTAAGATGAACAAGTAAGAGATTAATCAGATATGCGCGGAAAGGAGGCAGGATAAGGTAGAGCCAGGTAATTACATTAAACCCGCTGGGCAGACAACTGCGGGGCAGTTCTCCCAGCATTTGATTGATGGTTCCGGTCAGTGCAAATACCTTACCGCTTTTGACAAGCACTATCCAAGAGGTAATCCAGTCAAGGTTATCATTAATGGTAAAATGGGCATTTTGCCGTAAAACAACAAAAGGTGTTACATAAGCAACTACCAGAAAAGAAAAAAATAAAGCCGATTTATGGCTGGTAAGCCAGGGGAACAACTTGCGTAGTAACAGTAATTTGTTTTGCATATAGCTACCTCACGAATTGATTTCACTACAAAGTTTAGCACAACTTTGGTGAATTTAGAAATTTTTTCACAGAAATTAGAAAAAACAAAATAAATTTCCTATTTTTACCATAATTTAGCAGGATATTTTAAATTGACTACGAATATGATTAAATTAGGAAGCAATAATTTAAATTTTCCGTCAAAACTGCGAGAAAGTAAGGTGGTTACATGAGCAATTCCCAAGCAACCATTCTGGTAATTGACGACCAACCTGGGATTCGTAGATTGCTAACTGAGGTTCTCCAGGACGAGGGTTATCAAGTAATTACAGCCACTAATGGCTACGAGGGTATACAGGCTGCACAGAAAACTAATCCCAATGTTATTTTGATGGACATGAAGATGCCTGGCATGGATGGTATTACGGCGCTAAAAGAGCTGAAACGCCAGGGTCAGGGGGATCAGGTAATTATGATGACAGCGTATGGTGAGTTAGACATGGTAAATGAGGCCCGGGAAATAGGCATGCGTGATTATATCACCAAACCATTTGACATTATGTCCCTATGCCAGATTATTCACGACAATATTAGTACTAGCTTTGACGAAAATCGTCGGTGTATGATTGGCTGAATAGACGGTAGATAACCCCGGGGCATAGCCACCCGGGGTTATTGCTGGTCATTGACTTTTCACCTGATGTTGCTAAGTTATAGTAAGCAGGCAGGATTTTTTTCGTAGGTGGCGAAATACAGGAAGCAAAGGGGGGATATCCATGGTCATTAGCGCTGTCTCTACATTGGCGTTGTATTGTCCGCGATGTGGCAAAATTGAACTTCATAATGTCTCACGGTTTGCGATCAATAATGCTGCATGTCAACTTGTTTGCAGCTGCGGTCAAGTACAAGGGGCTATATCTAGTGCGGGACGGCGTCAATATCTACTTGATATTCCTTGCGTAGTATGCGAAACCAATCACCTAATTTTCCTTGATAGTAACTTGTTTCGCCAGCCAAAAGTAAGTAAAATATATTGCGACCAGGCAAACCTGGAACTGGGTTTTATTGGCAAAACGGAAGCGATTACTGCGACTATTGCTAGACATAAGCAAGAGGTTGCTAGCTTAGCCAGTGAGATGGCGGGGCAATCAGACGGTTCCGGAATCGAAAATTCGCAAATTTTGCTGGAAATTTTAAATAAAATTCATGATATTGCGGAACAGGGGGGGGTATACTGCTCTTGTGGTAATACTGATGTTGATGTTGATGTGCTTGTCGACGCTGTTGAGCTGTCTTGTCCTCAGTGTGAAGGGAGACTGCTAATTTCAGCCAAGGATGAACAAGCTTTAGCGAGACTATCAGCTATGGGGGTTATTGAAATAGCTCCTCTCAGGCGTACCAGCCGTAAATGAATAGGGTCGCTACTATAGACAATAATGAGAAAAGGTGAGTGAGTTACCTTGAAATTTTTTCTCGATACAGCTAATATTGGTGAAATCAAGGAAGTTTTACCAATGGGTGTTGTGGCCGGAGTAACTACCAATCCATCGCTTATTGCCAAGGAAAAACAGGATATCAAGGAAGTAATCAAGGAGATTGCCTCATTAACACCGGGGCCGGTAAGTGCGGAGGTTATCAGCACTGAGTTTGAAAAAATGCTACCGGAAGCGCGTGAATTAGCCAAGCTTGGTGATAATGTGGTAATCAAGGTGCCGGTAACGGTTGATGGTCTAAAAACAGCCAGTGCCTTGGCCGCTGAGGGCATTAGCACTAATGTTACGCTAATTTTTTCTGCAAATCAGGCACTATTGGCCGCGCGGGCAGGAGCAGCTTTTGTCAGTCCCTTTGTTGGCCGGCTTGATGATATTAGTCAGGACGGTATTGCACTTATTAAGGATACGGCTGATATTTTTGCCATTCATGGTATTGAGACCGAAATTATTGCTGCCAGTATCCGTCATCCCCAGCATGTTACCCAGGCGGCCCTGGCTGGAGCGCATATTGCCACTGTTCCCGCCAAGGTATTGAAGTCACTGTTATATCATCCGCTAACAGATGCGGGCATTAGACGTTTTCTTGAAGATTGGCAAAAAGCTAATAGGTAGGATAACTTCGAGAGAGCGTAACAAGCAATCTCAACATCGAGATATGCTGGCCGGGCAGGTGCCCGGTATAATTGTTTCTATCAAGAATTAAGGAGATGTACATTATGGAACGTGAATTGGCATTAGAATTTGTACGGGTTACCGAGTCTGCCGCAGTTGCCTGCGGCCGGTGGATGGGACGTGGTGATAAAATTGCCGCCGACCAGGCGGCTGTGGATGCTATGCGTGCTGCTTTTGATATCGTTAGCATTAATGGGAAAGTGGTTATCGGCGAAGGCGAGATGGATGAGGCGCCGATGCTGTATATTGGCGAAGAAGTAGGACATGGCGGTCCGGCAGTAGACATTGCCGTTGATCCATTAGAAGGCACTAACTTAGTAGCTAAAGGGTTGCCAGGCGCTATTGCTGTTTTGGCTATCGCCCCGCGCGGCCACCTGTTGCATGCGCCTGACATGTATATGGATAAGATTGCCGTTGGTCCGATGGCCAAAGGTAAAATAGACATTAATGCGCCAGTGACAGAAAATCTTAAAGCCGTTGCCGCGGCGCTTAACCGTACGGTGGAAGACGTAACGGTGGTTATTCTTGACCGTCCGCGGCATGCTGCTATTATTAAAGAAGCCCGTGATGCTGGGGCGAGGATTAAGCTAATTACTGATGGTGATGTCTCTCCGGCGATCAATGCTGCTATTGAAGGTACAGGCGTCCATATGCTTTTGGGAATCGGCGGCGCTCCCGAGGGCGTATTGGCTGCTGCTGCTGTTAAATGCCTGGGCGGCGACATGCAAGGCAGATTATGGCCGGAAGGCGATGCCGATATCGAACGGGCAAAAGCTATGGGGATTACTGATATAAATAAGGTATTTACCTTAGATGAACTGGTTCAGGGGGATGATGTGATTTTTGCGGCAACAGCCATCACCCAGGGCGATCTTTTAAACGGAGTGCGCTACTTTGGCGGTGGTGCCCGCACTCATTCGCTTGTAATGCGCGGCACGACAGGTACTGTCCGGTTTGTTGACGCTATCCATAAGTTTGATAAAAAACCCATGCTTATTAAACGGGTATAACTATTGTAAAAACCGAGATTGCTTCACTGCACTTGCAATGAAGCAATCTCGGTTTTTTTTCTTCAGCCCACGAGTCAAGACTTCCGTCTCTCGAAAAACAACACACGATAGACAGATTTTCTGAAAAATAATCCAAGTTATGCATAATTTGTGGGTTTGTTGCTTATGCTAATACTGGGGATAATTCGTGTTGCCAGCTTGTTTTACAAGCTGTTAGCCAAAATTAGACCAGTAGCGAGGTGATATGTATGTATCTGCCGAAATGCAAGGCTAGACAATGGGCTTATTTGGGGGGAATGGCACTCTTGGCCGGTATATGGTCCTTTCCTGACGGACCCGAGCCGGTGTTGCTGGAAACTATCAAGGCTCCGTCTGTAACCGAGAATCAGATTATGGAGGCACCAGCAGCTATTTCGACGCCACAAGCTATGGCTATCAGTCATTACATTGTGCAAGCTGGGGATACCTTATCCGGGATAGCTCAGCACTATGGTATTGATGTAGAAACATTAACGGCAGCAAACCCTGCTATCAGCGAACTTATTCACCCCGGTGAGCAGTTAGTCATATTGCCTACGAAAGGCGTTGTTCACCAGGTAAGTACCGGGGATACCTTATGGGATATTGCTTATACATATGGTATACAGGTAGAAACAATTAAATCGGCCAATGCTAAAGCCAGTGACCAGGTAGATGTTGGTGAAAAGCTTTTTATTCCTGGCGCGCGCTGGGGACGGGCTGACACAGCGGTAGCCCGCGCCTCGGCTAGCCGCTTTATTTGGCCAACCAAAGGTGAAATATCCTCATCGTTTGGCTGGCGGTGGGGGCGGCTGCATGCGGGTGTTGATATTGCTAATGATATGGGCACCTATGTTATGTCTGCAAGGGCTGGTCGAGTGATTTGGGCTGGCTGGCGGGGCGGCTATGGTTATGCAGTAATGCTTGATCATGGCGGTGGATATGTAAGTTTATATGGGCATTTGGATGATTACTTTGTTGAGATGGGTCAATATGTACGGGCTGGTCAACGAATTGCCTCTATGGGCAGCACAGGTAACTCGACAGGACCGCATCTGCATTTTGAAATTCAAAAAGATGGTCAGCCGGTAGATCCAATGGGATTTTTGCCGTAAAAACAGAGAATGCCACGTCGCATGGACGTGGCATTCTCTGTTTTTACTTTTATGATTTTGTATTTTCGGCAAGTTTTTTCGTAGCTTCCAGGTGTTGCAAGGTTGCATCATGATAAGGCCAGGCAGCATCACTCATGTTTTTATCTGCCTTGGTGACAGTCATGTAATTACTGGCTGTATCAGTGTGGGTAAGAAACCACTTTTTCCCTATTTTTTCAAAGGTTAGATCGGTTTTACTTAGGCTGCTGCCGAACTTGCCAGGGGTGGCGGCGGCAACGCTAAATTTGGCATGAGTGGCGGCGTCAATGCCGTTGACTTGTAAGCCGTCATTTTTGATAACTATGATGGCATCAACCTTATTGCCGATTTTTTGGGTGACAGCGTCAATGGCTGCTGCAGGGTCCGTAAATTTGAGACCGGTATACTCGGCGGTGGCATCGGGACCGATAGACGAGGCACCGATAATGCCAATACGGATTATTTCTTTCTTTTTGTCTTTGCCTACATTAATTTCCTTAATGGTGTAGGGTTTAATGGTTGCCAAGGCTTTATCTGAGGTCTGGGCATTGGCTGACAGAAGCGGGAAGTTGGCCAGCGGCAGTACTTTTGTTAAGTAGGCCGGGCCATAGGCAAGCTCGCCTGTACCAAGTACTACGGCGTCATAACCTAGATGGTTATACATGGTGAACATTGGGTTAGGAAGTTTAGATGGTGTAGTCGCGAAGTAGTCGGTTAAGGCAGAACCTGAAAGCATGTTGCCTCCATCAACCAAGATGGTATAAGGATTACTCTGGCGTTGCTCTTTTACCAAACTTGAAACTTTTACCAGACCAAATTCAGCTACTCTAGGAAATTTATAATCCCAGTCAATAATATGGCCGTTCACCCTGGCTGTGGCCAGTAGCGTGATTTTTACCGGCGCTGGCGGTAGTTCAGGTTGTTTTGCTTTTGCCATTGTCAGGACTGGTAGACACAAGATAACGATTAGCGCCAATGCTGCTAGGCGCAATAATGATTTGCAAGATTTCTGCAAGATGATCCCTCCCAAATTACTGGTTTATGTATTTTTTACTAATTTCGCTATGGTTGCAGCTTTTTCCTGTCGCCTATTAACATATAAAATGAAAAAACTGAAACAGCCGTTTGTATACACAACTGTTTTTTCGGGGAATAATAAGTATAGTCCTGGCGTTGTACCGATGTAAAAATATACAGAGTGCATATACGCTGCTGCGAGGAAAACCATGGCCTATATTATTGCCATTCTTATGGCCGGTTTGAGTTTTTTGCTTAACCGTCTCTTCCTACGTTATTTGGGACCAGTAAGTATTATTAGTGCAGGTCCGGTTGTTGAGGAAGCTGCCAAAACGCTGTTTGCTTATTATATGGGAGCTGACCTTATTACAGTACATACAGTATTTGGTGTTATTGAGGCTGGCTATGACTGGCTGCAGAGGAGTACAAGTGGAGGAATTACAGCATCGTTTTTAAGTATTGTCGGGCATAGTTTGTTTGGTGCAGGTAGTGCTGGCGTTCTCATACTGACTAGTAGTCTGTGGTTGGGGTTAGCTGCCGGTATTGCACTTCATTTGGCATATAATGTTGCTGTTGTTCGGCTATTAGCGAATAAAACGGCTAACAATTCAGGAAAGAGGGGGGATAACCCATGAAAATTTTTTATACTTGTGAATATTGCGGGGAACTGATTGATACATTAGAAGTAGAAGCAGTAGATGAAGTTAAGTTTGGTTTTGATTGCTTGACTGACCAGGAACGTCAGGATATAATTAAGACTGACATCGCGCAAAATGCCATCTATGTAAAAGCACTGTGTGACAGCTGCATAACCGCTATAGGATTGGATGATGATACCGTCGCGCTAGGTATGTCAGCCATTAATAAAGGATATATTCACTAAGATATAGGTTCTTTATGGCATTAGATAAAAAATAAATATGTAGGGCTTTAGCCTAGGCTAAAGCCCTTTTGGTACTACCAGGACGGATGAGGTTTTTATGGGAGAAAAAACAAGTTTAAGGCTATTGACCGCTTTACCTGAGGACAAAGCATTACGCCAGGCTCAGGCAGCATTTTCGTTACCTGATGGACAGAGTTTGATTTATGGCCTTACAGGTACGCAAAAGAGTGTGTTTCTAGCGGCTGCTTTTCAGGCAGCTGCGCGCCCAACTATAATTATAGCAGCTAATCATGAAGCGATTGATGTGTTTAGAACTGACTTTGCGGTTCTCTTACCAGAAGTGCCGATAGTAGAACTGCCGGCCCTTGATATGGTGACCTTTGCTGCTGCCGCCAAAAGTGTTGAACTGGCGGCAAAACGCATGGATGTTTTGAATCGTTTGGCCAGAGGCGAAAAGCTGATTGTTTTGGCTACTGCCGAAGCTGCGATGCAAAAGGTTCTGCCCAAACAAGAGTTTTTAAACAGCCGCATAACAATACATAGTGACAGTGTGGTAAGCCGGGAAGAGCTTATCGGCTCATTAGTTGCATACAGCTATGAACGGGTCGACCAAGTAGATAGTGCTGGTCAGTTTAGTGTACGCGGCGGCATTATCGATATATTTGCTGTTAACCGGAGTTTACCACTCCGGCTTGAACTGTTTGGTGACGAGGTTGATTCACTGCGTGAATTTGATCCGGTTAGCCAGCGATCGGTACAAGATCTGGTATTGGCCGATATTATGCCGTTAACACAAACCGAGCACAGTGGGAAAGCGGCTGTATTTGTGTCTTATTTACCGGCAAGTGCTACCACAATACTTGATGAGCCAGCACGGCTTAGGGAACAGATGACCAAGCTGGTTAAGGAAAATCCTGATAGTAAGCGGCGGGTTTTTGCCTGGGCCGAGCTGGTAGCAGCTTGCCAGGCATATAATGTAATTTATCTATCCTTATTGTTGCAAAAGATTCCTCATACGCAGCCAACCGAGATTATTAGCATTACAGCCAAGGGGATTGCGCCTTTTCACCGACAGATTGAGCTGCTGATTGCGGAAATAAAAAGCTGGCAGGATAAACGGTATAATATTGTCATATTTATGTCCAGTCAGGATAAGGCTGTTAATATTGAGCGGAATCTAGCCGATGAGGGGATTACCGCGATTATGCCTCAGTCCGGGGCCATGCCGCTTATACCGGGTGCTGTTGTGGTACTTACAGGCGCGCTGTCAGGTGGCTTTGAATTCCCGCAGGCTAGGCTTGTGGTGCTGACTGAGTTTGATATCTTCGGACGCCAAAAGAAAAAGCGTCGGCTCCGCGTGGGCAAAGAACAGCAAATTACTTATTTCCGTGATATCAATCTTGGTGACTATGTTGTTCATGTTAATCATGGTATTGGCAAATATGTTGGGGTAGAAACATTGGAAGTGGGGGGGGTTCATAAGGACTATCTCCATATTCGCTACGCCGGCGATGATAAATTATATGTGCCCACCGATCAGGTGGGGCAGTTACAGAAGTATATTGGTTCTGAGGGTGATGTGCCCCGCCTTAGCAAGATGGGTGGCAGCGACTGGCTGAAGGTTAAGACCAAAGCCAAAGCGGCTGTAGCCGACATGGCCAAGGAGCTTATCGCACTTTACGCCAAGCGTCAGCTGCAAGTAGGGTATACTTTTGGCCCAGACACACCTTGGCAACAGGAATTCGAGGACGCGTTTGCTTATGAAGAAACACCAGATCAACTGCAGGCTATTGCCGAGGTTAAGCATGATATGGAACAGTCGCGGCCTATGGATCGTCTGTTATGTGGTGATGTGGGCTTTGGCAAGACTGAAGTGGCTATTCGCGCTGCCTTTAAAGCTGTTATGGGTGGCAAGCAAGTGGCGGTGCTAGTACCGACGACTGTGCTTGCACAGCAGCATTTCCAGACCTTTAGCTCACGCTTTGCCGATTTTGGTACTGTAGTTGACGTTATCAGCCGTTTTCGCAGCGCCCGCGAGCAAAAGGCCACTTTGCAAAAAGTGGCGATGGGTCAAGTGGATGTCCTTATTGGCACGCACCGAATTTTGCAGTCAGATGTGATATTTAAGGATATTGGCCTCTTAATTGTTGATGAAGAACAGCGTTTTGGTGTGGCGCAAAAGGAAAAGATGAAGAGGTGGCGTGCTAATCTGGATGTGCTTACTTTAAGCGCTACCCCCATCCCACGCACATTACACATGTCATTGGTGGGGGCTCGGGATATGAGTATTATTGAAACCCCACCCGAGGATCGGTTTCCGGTGCAAAGCTATGTTGTTGAATATAATGAGGAAATTATTCGTGAGGCCATTGTCCGAGAATTGAAACGCGGCGGGCAAGTGTATTTTGTTTATAACCGGGTACAAACTATTGATAAAATACGTCAGCGTCTGACAGAAATATTGCCAGATGCCACCATTAAAACAGGTCATGGCCAGATGCCAGAGGAACTCTTAGAGCAGGTTATGCTTGATTTTTATGAAGGTCATGACGATGTCTTACTATGCACAAGCATTATTGAAAATGGATTAGATGTATCTAATGCCAATACCATTATTATTTATGATGCCGATCATTTCGGTTTGTCTCAGCTGTATCAAATGCGCGGGCGGGTTGGCCGCTCACATCGGATGGCTTATGCTTACTTTACCTATCGTCAGGATAAAGTATTAACTGAGGTAGCCGAAAAACGGCTCCAGGCCATCAAAGAGTTTGCTGAGCTTGGTTCGGGTTTCAAAATCGCCATGCGGGATTTGGAGATACGGGGAGCCGGTAATCTTTTAGGACGAGAGCAGCATGGCCATATTGTCAGTGTTGGATTTGAGATGTACTGCCGGTTGTTAGATGAAGCTGTTGAGGAGCTAAAAACAGGTAAAATAGTCTTGCCGCCGCCTGAACCGACAATAGAACTTACGCTTGATGCTTATCTTACCGGTGATTATATCAGTGATGCTATGCACAAGATTGAAATATACCAGCGTATCGCTGCTATTCGCCAGGAAGCGCATTTAACTGAACTTATTGATGAGCTTATTGATCGCTTTGGCGAGCCGCCGCTACCGGTTACCAATCTTTTAGGTGTTGCCCGGCTCAAGAACTTGGCACGCCAGTTGGGTGTTCGATTGATCGCTGAACGGGGTGGGCGTGTGGAAATTTCCTTTGGTGATACGCCTAATGTGGCTGACGACGGCTTAGTTAAAGCCAGGGAACTTTTTCCCGGTAAGTTGTCCTTTCTTCCCGGACCACCGGATACCATGCGCCTTACTACTTCCCGCCTAAACCTGCCGCTAATAGAGGTATTGATGAAGTTATTTACCTGTTTGTCAGGAGTTACAGATTCGAAATAAGTGGTAACTTATACGTTGGTTTTGCAGGCAGAAAAATGAATAAAACACATCACCCAGATATATACTACTATCAATGAACGAGTAAGATATTTACTGTCGCCTTGCAAGGTATTATCTGATTTATCTTAGCACACGAGTCAAGTCTCTCGCCTTATAGGCGGCGTTAGTTCAAGTGGAGTAGACTCTCCACCTGAAACGAGTTCACTCTTCAAATTGTCTCGAATTAAGGTTAGTTTGCAAAAGCTATAGAAAGGGGGATACTGGTGAAGGCAACTGGAATTGTACGCAGAATTGATGATCTAGGCCGGGTTGTAATACCCAAAGAAATTAGACGAACTCTTAGAATCCGTGAAGGCGATCCTCTAGAAATATATGTCGACCGTGAGGGCGAGGTTATTCTAAAGAAATACTCGCTGGTCGGGGAATTGGGGGATTTTGCCAAGGAGTATGCTGAATCCCTGTTTGAGGCTATTGGACATATTATCTTGATTGCAGATCGTGATAATGTTGTCGCAGTTGCGGGTGGCGCTAAAAAGGAGTTTTTGAGCAAGCCCCTCGGCCCAGCAGTGGAGAAAGTAATGGAGGAACGTAAAACTGCTTTAATCAGCAATCCTGGTGAGTCCAAACATTGTCAAGATTGCGCCTCCCAATGCGAAGATGATGAAACCTGTAAATTCACAGCTGAAGTCATTGCCCCCATTCTTGTTGAAGGGGATGCCATTGGTGCTGTTATTATCTGCTCCAAGGAACCGGGAATACAAATGACCGATATGGAGGTTAAGCTAGCCGAAACAGCAGCAGGATTTTTGGCAAAACAAATGGCTCAATAATAGTTACACAATAGGCGAAGTAGCGGACAATAACACTCCTGTTAAGTTCGCTACTTTTATATTATTTTAGCGTATTCATTACGGTTCGTTAATTATGGTTTTAATGGCAGGTAGATTTTGCTATAATAGGTAAAGTGGTCAAATAGAGACCAGATTTGGAGAGGAATGACTCGGTATTGAGTAAAGATACATTTTTAAAAGGTGCGTTGATTTTGACAGTAGCCGGAATTGTTGTTAAAATTATCGGCTCAGTTAACCGCATTTTACTATCCCGTCTGTTGGGCGGCGAGGGGGTAGGCCTGTACCAAATGGCTTATCCTATTTACTTATTGGCGCTCAGTATCTCATCAGCTGGTATTCCGGTGGCTATTTCCATCATTGTAGCTGAAAAACTGGCTCGCAGTGATTACCGCGGCGCAAATCGCGTTTTTCGGATTTCGTTAGGGGTATTGGCGATTACCGGCATTGTGTTTACCTTTCTTTTGTACTACGGTGCCGGGTGGCTGATTGAACATCACTTTGTCCGTGATGCCCGTGCTTACTATGCCATTGCTGCATTGGCTCCAGCCATCTTCTTTGTAACCGTACTATCCAGTTATCGAGGTTATTTTCAGGGGCTGCAGATGATGACACCCACGGCGGTTTCCCAGATCTTTGAGCAACTTTTCCGGGTTGTCACAATGATTGCCTTTGCCTATATTCTGCTGCCGCATGGTCTGGAGTTTGCAGCAGCCGGAGCGAGCTTTGGTGCCGGGCCTGGTGCTGCCGCCGGATTGATGGTACTATTATATTTTTATTGGCGGCATAAACCAGGCTTTAAGCATAAGATGGAAACCCAGCCGATGGTTATCCAGGAATCTAGTGTTAGTATTGTCAGCCGAATTGTAAAGCTGGCCTTACCAGTATCACTAGCGAATATCATGCTGCCAGTGGTATCAAATATTGATCTTTTAATTGTGCCAGCTAGATTAGAAGTGGCCGGTTATACTGTAGAGCAGGCTACCGAGTTGTTTGGTTATCTCACCGGTATGGCGGTGCCACTGGTTAATTTGGCAACAATTTTGACGGCATCGCTTGCCGCAAGTTTGGTGCCGGCTGTATCGGAGGCCTTTACGCTTGGTGATAAGCAGCTAATTTATCAGCGGATATCCACGGCTATGCGTATTTCCAACCTGATTACCATTCCTAGCTTTATGGGATTATGTTTACTAGCTACACCTATTTCGCTGATGTTGTATGGCACGCCAAATGCGGGCATGTCTATCGCCATTTTAGCGGTCGGTATTTTTCTTCTAGGCATACATCAGGTAACAACCGGTGTGCTGCAGGGGCTGGGTCATACGGCTATTCCTGTTATCAATATGGGAGTTTCGGCTGTAGTAAAAATTATTATGAGTTGGACACTTACTGCTATACCGGCCTTGGGTATTATGGGGGCCGCCTGGGCCACAGTCGCTGATTTTGGCGTGGCAGCACTTTTAAATATGGTTTTCGTTTACCGATATGTCGGTTTTAGTCTCAATATCAAGGATGCTTTTAAAACTATCATAGCCTCTGTTGTCATGGGGGCTGTTGTGCTCTTAAGCTATGATGCTATAATGAGCCAAACGCTCCATAATAGCGTGGCTACATTAGGAGCTATTAGTGTGGGTGGGATGGTATTCGGCATTGTTATTTTATTGGTTGGCGGGGTCGCGGTCCGCGATATTGAGCAATTACCACGGGTAGGTAGAAAATTGGCGGTTATTTTAACGAAATTAAGACTGTTGAGGCGATAAACTATGGGAATCACTATTGTCGGACTTGGTCCTGGCAGCTTTAAGCACATAACACTGGAAACGTGGGAACTATTGAACGGGAACGGACCGCTATTGCTGCGTACGGCCAAGCATCCCTGTGTAGATACGCTTAAAGCACGCGGGGTTAGCTTTTCCAGCTTTGACTATTTGTATGAGCAAGCCGAAGACTTTGCCAGTCTGTATCAGCAAATTGCTGCTGCTGTGATTGAAAAAGCAAAGCAAGGACAGGATATTGTATATGCCGTTCCCGGCAGTCCGCTGGTAGCGGAAAAAACGGTAGAGTTAATTAGTGCACAGGCCAGGGAAGCCGGGGTAAGCTTTACTATTATTCCGGCCATGAGTTTTTTAGAGATACTGTATACAAGACTGGGTGTAGATCCAATCTCTGGTGTAACCATTGTGGATGCGGCTGATTTGGCGCTTTTACCACCTGATCTTGTGACTGGTTTAATTATTACCCAGGTATATAGCCGCCAGGTAGCGTCAGATGCTAAGTTAGCATTAATGGATTGTTTTGGAGACGAATACCAGGTTACTGTTGTTCGTCATCTGGGTTTACCGGAAGAACAGATAACCAAGATAATGTTGTTTGAACTTGACCGGCTTAATGGCATTGATCATCTTACTAGTGTATATGTACCGCATCGTCCGGCGCGCAGTAAGCTATTTTCGCTTGACCCGGTGGTTGATGTAATGGCCCGCCTGCGCTCGCCTGGTGGATGCGTCTGGGATATTGAACAGACACATCTCAGTCTGCGCCGTTATATTGTGGAAGAGGTGTATGAAGTACTGGAAGCCATTGAATTGGCTGATGGTGTTAAGTTATGTGAAGAACTTGGCGATTTATTGCTCCAGATTGTATTCCATGCGCGTTTGGCCGAAGAAAGCGGCGGTTTTACCATGCAGGATGTGGTGGATACAGTTACCGAGAAAATGGTGCGTCGCCATCCGCATGTGTTTGGGAAAATAACCGTGCGTGATGCGGCTGAAGTTGTTGTTAATTGGGACCAGATTAAAAAACAGGAAAAGGCTGGCGAAAGGATAGGGGTGCTTGATGGTATTCCTATCGGCCTGCCTACCCTTATGGCGGCTTACAAACTGCAAGCCAAGGCGGCTAAGGTTGGTTTTGACTGGGATGATATTGGTCCGGTATGGGACAAGATAGCCGAAGAACTGGGCGAATTGAAAGAGGCAGCGGCGCTGCCTGAAGCTGAGCGCGCTCAGAAGACGGAAGACGAATTAGGTGATGTGCTATTTGCTGTTGTCAATTTGGCCCGGTTTATGGGTATCGATCCAGAGACCGCACTTAACCGCACAAATAATAAATTCAGGCGGCGGTTTAATTATATTGAGGCTAAGCTCAAAGAGCAAGGTATAGCCTGGGAAAATACGATTTTGGCTGATCTTGATGTGTTGTGGGAAGAAGCCAAGAAAAAAGAAATCGCTGGATGAGTTTTTTTGCCATTTTTTTTAATCATAGCAGGAATAAAAAATTACGTAGCGAATAAAGCTAATCGTAATCGATTTATGTTAGGGGGACACGATTGTGAATAAAACTGACCTGGTTAAAGCAGTAGCCCAAAAAGCTGATATGACTCAAAAGGATGCCGAGAAAGCTATTAATTCTGTATTCGCCGCTATTGAAGAGGCCCTAGCCAATGATGATAAAGTGCAAATTATTGGATTTGGCACTTTTGAAGTGAAGACTCGCGAGGAACGCAAAGGACGTAATCCACAAACTGGCAACGAGATTACTATTCCAGCTTCCAAAAACCCAGTATTTAAAGCAGGAAAAGGATTAAAAGATACTGTAAACGTGTAAAGCTAAAGTGGACAAGACTAGAATAAACCAGGTTTTTTGAACCTGGTTTTTGCTTTATCCAGATGGAAAGGTTAACTTTCCCTGGATAGAACGACTAAGGCTTCTGCCAGTGTCCTAAAGGAATTGGCACAAGCCAAGTCTTATCTTATCCACGAATGAGGAGAGACATCATTTATGACAGGTAAGATTTTGATAGTAGATGATGAAATTAATATCCGTGAACTTATAAAGTTTACTTTGGAGAAGTCAGGCTATAAGATCATTGAGGCTGGTGATGGGCAGGTGGCTGTAACTATGGCTAAAGCCGAAAAGCCGGAGCTTATTGTGCTTGACCTGATGCTGCCAGGCATGGATGGTCTTGAAGTATGTCGAATTGTGAAAAACTCCCGGGAAACAGCCGCCATTCCTATTATTATGCTTACCGCTAAAAGTGAGGAAATCGATAAAGTAATTGGGCTTGAACTAGGGGCAGATGATTACATCACCAAGCCGTTTAGCCCGCGCGAACTTTCGGCCAGAGTTAAAGCTGTCCTCAGGCGCAGCAACAAAGAAAGCGCAGTCGGTGGCGAATTGGTTCTGGGTAAGCTTAAACTTAATTTTAGTCGTTATGAGGCCTATTTGGGGGCGGTCAAGCTGGAGCTTACTCCCAAAGAATATGAAATGCTCAAGTTGTTTGTAACAAATACCGGCAAAGTATTTACTAGGGAACAGCTGCTGGAAAAGGTATGGGGCTACGAATATTTTGGTGATACCAGAACTGTCGATGTACATGTGCGGCATTTAAGGGTAAAATTGGGCCAAGAGAATGAAGCTGCTGAGGCCATTGAAACTGTACGCGGAGTTGGGTATCGGTTTAAGGATTTGTCAGAGAATTAAGTCTTGGTAGAATAGGTTAGTTGCCTATATTCTATAGTAAAGAAGGCTGTAAAAATATAAAAAAGAAGCCTAGGGGCGAAATTGCCACACTGCGCTCGCAACGACGATGGATTGGGTTCCATGTGTCATTGCAGACGTATGTGAAGCAATTTCGCCTTTCTTTCTTTAGGGGGTATAAATTTTTAAAAATTTTAACAAGATGTTAACATTCAGCCGCCTATTTTTATGTTATATTGCATATGAGAAACTACAGGAGGCAAAACTGGCTTATGAAATATAAAATCCAGGTAAATAAGTTGAAGCTGTATTATGGTGATGTTCTGGCCCTAAAAAAGATCTCAATTGATATTGCGGAAAACAGTGTGTTGGCGTTAATCGGCCCATCGGGCTGTGGTAAATCGACCTTTCTCAAAACACTTAACCGTATGAATGATTTGATTGAAAGTGTAAAAATCGAGGGCGAGGTATTGCTTGACGGCGAGAATATATATCACCCCAAAATCGACACAGTTATGCTGCGGAAACGGGTGGGCATGGTTTTTCAACGCCCCAATCCATTTCCAATGTCCATTTATGACAATATTGCCTACGGACCTCGTATTCATGGACAATCCAACCGCGCACTGCTGAATGAAATTGTCGAGAAGAGCCTGACTGGCTCGGCACTTTGGGATGAGGTTAAAGACCGGCTGCATACCTCAGCAATGGGATTATCTGGTGGTCAGCAGCAACGGCTTTGTATTGCGCGTTTGCTAGCCGTTGAACCTGAGGTACTGTTAATGGATGAGCCCTGCTCTGCGCTTGACCCGATATCGACGATGAAGATTGAAGAATTAGTAACTGAGCTGAAATCACAATATACGATTGTCATGGTTACGCATAACATGCAACAGGCGGCTCGGGTATCTGATTATACCGGCTTTTTCTTAAATGGCGATTTGGTGGAGCAAGATAAAACTGACAATATTTTTACGCGCCCACAGGATAAGCGAACTGAAGATTATATTACTGGACGCTTTGGGTAAAAGGGGGGGATTGCAAAATGGTAACAAGACAAAGTTATGATCAGGAACTGGCGGACCTGCGCCAGGCCTTGCTAAATATGGGTAAGGCGGTAGACCAAGCAATTGATGAAGCCGTGATTTCGCTGGCTCAACAGGACAGCGAATTGGCTCGTAAGGTTATGGATTCTGATGATGAAATTGATCAGATGGAAATTGATATTGAAGATAAATGCATGGTGCTGATCGCCAGACAGCAGCCTTTGGCCCGCGATTTGCGGATTATCGGCACTGGCCTTAAGATTACTACTGATTTGGAACGAATGGGTGACCATGCCTATGATATCGCCAAAATAGCGCTAGCCATGAACAAGCAATCTTTGATAAAACCGCTTGTTGATATTCCCCGTATGGCGCAAATGGCGCAAAAAATGCTCAAGGATTCTCTGGAAGCCTATACTACTCTTGATATTACACTGGCCGAACAGGTGTGTTTAAACGATGATGAGGTTGATCATATCTATTATCAGGTATTTAGAGAACTGTTGACCTATATGATGGAAGACCCCACAACTATTAGCCAAGCCACACAGCTCATCTTTGTTGCCCGCTATTTGGAACGAATTGCTGACCATGCCACTAATATTGCAGAATGGACAGTGTATTTGGTAACAGGGCAGCGGCGGCGGAAAAAATAGAATGTAGTGCAATAAGACAGGCGAGATTGCTATGCTGGCACTCGCAATGACTAGGATAGGATGTCATTGCGAGTAACGCGAAGCAATCTCGCCTGTTCTGTCTTAAAACTCATGGCGCTATTATTGACTCAGTTTTTCAGTACCTGGGAGAGTTATCGTAAAGGTGGTTCCCACATCAATCTTGCTTTGAACCGTAATGTGGCCGCCTAGCATCTCAATAATAAACTTTACAATAGCCAAACCAAGGCCAGTGCCGCCAGCCGTACGGGTGCGGGCTTTGTCTACCCGGTAAAACCGGTCAAAAATCAGAGGCAGGTCTTTAGCCGGGATGCCAATGCCCGAATCTTGGACAGCAATGTGTACCTGATTATCTTTCGACCAGCAGGTAAGGATAATTTTGCCTTTTGCCGGAGTATACTTAATGCTGTTTTCAAGCAAATTAACAATAACTTGTTTGAACCAGTCGGGATGAGCCAACGCAGTAAGGGGTGCTTGCCTGTATTCTAAGGTAACTGTCTGGTTTTTCTGTTGCCAACGCGGTGCCATATCCTGTTTGACCGCAGTCAACACAGCTATAATATCAATTGGTTCGAGCTTGATTTGTTCGCGGTATTCTTGGGCATTTAGCCGGGCTAACTCGAGTAAATCCTGGATAAGGCGATGCATGCGGTCTGACTCGTTGTAAATAATGCGTACAAATTTTTTTCCTAGTTCAGGCTGCTCCAGTGCACCGTCAAGCAGGGTTTCAGCAAAGCCTCTGATGGCAGTAAGCGGCGTAGCTAGTTCATGCGAAGCGTTGGTAACAAAATCAGCCTGGCGGTCATGGATTTCCTGGAGGGTTGTTATATCATGAAAAACAGTTAATATGCCGGTAGAATCGTTCTCAGCACTGATGATGGGGGCCAGGAATACCTGAAATACCCGTTTTTTGCCGTGAATATTTGTCTTTAGGTCAATAAGCTTGTTTTCTTGCAGCCGCAGAGTACCTTGGATTGCCTGGTCAAGCAGGCTATTGCCAATAACCTGAATATTGTGCTGCCCCATCATTTGCTCGGTTATACCGAAAGTTGTTATTGCTGTTTTGTTGGCTGTTGTTACCTTGCCAAATCGGTCTAGCAGGATAACGGCATCGCCCATATTTTGGAGAATGAGTTCCAGCTTATGTTTTTGGGCAATGATATCATTGACTTTGTCTTCCAGACTGGAAGTTAGGTTGTTGAGGGCATGAGCTAAGATTTCCAGTTCATCTCCTGTCTTGATAAATACCCGTTTACTCAGTTGACCTTGCGCGATTTCATTGGCAGTATCAATGATTTTTTCGAGCGGGCGGGTGTATTTATAGGCCAAGGCTAGACTAAAGGCAATAGCTACTAGGAAGGTTAGGCAACTGGCCACAAGGAGAGCCGATAATATCTTGTAGTAGCCTGCATCAACGTGATCAAGTGGCATCGCCACCCGGACAACCCCGGTAATCTCATCATGGTAAAAAACAGGTGTGGAGACATAAAGCAAGGACTTGTCCTGGGTAGTGCTTGTCCGAATGCTGTAGCCATTGTTGCCGATAAGTGCTGCAGCTATTTCAGATCGGTCCAGGTGGTTTTCCATGAGTTCTGGATTTTGCTGAGAGTCGGCAATGACAACGCCGGTGGTATCAACAACTGTGACCCGCAGGTCAATACGGGAGCTAAGCTCCTTAATCTTTTCATCAATTTGCCCTTTTTGGATCGGGCCGGACATATCCCGGTAGATTAACTCTTCAATGATTTTAGCCTGGTTAAGCATGGCAGAATCGAGACTGGCAATATTGTGTTGGTAAAAAAACCATAATATATAGCTGCCAAGCGCTACCAATGTAAAGAGAATGAGCGCTAAAAAGGATACAACCAGCTGGTTGCGAAGGTTGCGGGTAAGCATGTATGAAATCCCTCCTTACATCATATAGTACTATCATACCGTACTTGGTGTTTGGAAACCAACTTGTTTTTCTTTACCCTAACAGAAAGTTAAAACTTTCTTAAAAACAGGATAAGGGCAACATCGGTTTCCGCTTTCGCCAAAGGCTCGGCGCAAGCCGTGTTTTCTTTATCCAGATGGAAAGTATAACTTTCCCTGGATGGAACGACTAAGGCTTCTGCCGGCGTCCTAAAGGACTTGGCACAAGCCAAGTCTTATCTTAACATTCTCTTAACATTTCCTTAACACAATAACATGTAAAGTGATTTACAATAAATATATCAAATGTACAAACTTCGAGGAGGTCAATAATAACCATGAAATTTTCTAAAAAAATGCTAACCTGTGCGTTGGCTATGGTGCTGGGCGTAGGCTTACTGGCTGGTTGCGGTGGTCAAAAAGAGGCTCCTAAAGATGCAGGCACAGCACAGGCGGAATTATCTGGTACGGTAACTGCTTCTGGTTCGACAGCTCTCTTACCGTTCTTAAAACCGGCTCAAGAAGAATTTCAGAAGAAAAATGCAAAAGTAACGGTTAATATTGCCGGTGGTGGATCGTTTACCGGTCAAAATCAAGTGGGTGCCGGTTCGGTGAATATCGGTAACTCTGATGTGCCCCTGCAAGATAGCCTCAAAGATAAAGGGCTTGTAGAAACCAAGCTTGTCGGTATTCCATTTGTATTCATTACCAATTCCGATGTTGCTGTTGACAATCTGACACAACAACAATATGCTGATATCCTTACAGGTAAGGTGACTAACTGGAAAGAGGTTGGCGGCAAGGATCAAAAAATCACCCTTATTCACCGGGCCAAGTCATCCGGCTCACGTGGGGCCATTGCTGAAATTGTGCTTAAAGGCGCAGCTTTCACTGATGATGCGGTTATTCAAGACTCCAACGGTGCTGTAAAGGCCGCTATTGCCAGTACACCAGGCGCTATTGGTTATGTTGATGCCGCTTACGCCGACCAGTCTGTAAAAGCTCTGGCCTATAATGGCGTTAAGTATAGTATCAATGACGTGATCAGCGGCAAATATCCGGTATTTACCTATGGCCGTATGTTTACCAAAGGTGAGCCTACTGGTGCAGTAAAAGCCTTCATTGATTATGCAACAAGCAAAGAATTCCAAGAGGCTTATGCTGAGAAAAACGGGTTTGTACCTATTACCAAAATGAAATAGTTTGTAAAGACAACTGAATAGTTTGTAACCAAAAGCCTTGGACCTTGTGGTTCAAGGCTTTTGCAACCTTAACACAATCTTAACATTGCATTAACAAAAATGGAGATGCTAGTGAAGTATAATTGAGAAAAGGACTATATTAGACAGGATGTGACTTTTCTGATGGCAACAACTGCTGACAACCGGGAGCATCAGCGAAAGCTGCTATATGACCGGTATGTACGCTATCTATTTATTACCAGTGCTTTTCTTATGACGGTAATTATTTTATCAATCATTGTTTTCGTAGGACAGCAAGGGCTAGCCACTTTTAAAGAAATCAGTCCAATGGAATTTTTCCTATCCTCAAAATGGGACCCGACAGAAAATCAATATGGTGCTTTGAGCTTTATTACGGGTTCGGTGTATGTAACCATACTGGCGGTATTGTTTGGTGCGCCCTTGGGTCTGGCTGGAGCTGTTTTTATGGCTAAGATTGCGCCAGAGTGGTTGCGGGAGATCATGCGTCCAGCCACAGATTTATATGTTGCTATTCCCTCGGTTGTATATGGCTATGTTGGGCTGACGGTGTTAGTTCCCTTTATTCGTGAGTTTTTCCATGTCAATACAGGATTTGGCTTATTCGCAGCCGCACTTATTCTAGCCATTATGATATTGCCGACAATTATCAGTATTTCCGAAGATGCCCTTAGGGCTGTACCCAAGACGTTGGAAGAAGCTTCGCTGGCCTTGGGGGCTACTCGCTGGCAGACCATAGCTAAGGTGCTATTGCCTTCTGCACTACCAGGCATTTTGACGGCCATCATTTTAGCTATGGCCAGAGCTATTGGGGAGACTATGGCAGTGCAAATGGTAATTGGCAATACGCCACAAATGGCAAAATCGTTGTTTACGCCAACGTCGACTCTTCCTAGTGAAATTGTTGTCGAAATGGGTAATACACCCTTTGGTTCGGCCTGGGGGAATTCGCTATTTTTAATGGCGTTGGTCCTGTTAATTATATCGTTGGCAATGATTTTGCTTATTAGGCAGATTGCGGCAAGGAGGATGGCATAATGTCGTCAGCACAAAGTCAGGACAAAATGGCAACCGCGATTATGTGGTTGGCTGGTATGCTTATTTTACTCATATTAGTTGCTTTTCTAAGCTATATGCTGATCAAAGGCTTACCAGTTTTGACCTGGGATTTTATCACAGGTCAATCTAGTGACATCAATGCCGGTGGCGGTGTTGGGGCGCAGTTATTCAATTCTTTCTATATACTCGGACTGTCGATGTTATTTTCCCTTCCTGCGGCGGTGGGTGCGGGCATATATCTGGCCGAATATGCCGGTAATAATCGGCTGACAGATATGATTCGCTTAAGTACGGAAAGCTTGGCAACAGTACCTTCGATTGTGCTTGCTTTGTTCGGCATGATTATCTTTGTTAATATGTTTGGCATGGGGTTTAGTATCATTGGTGGTTCGCTTACCTTGATGCTGCTTAATCTGCCGGTGCTGGTACGGGTAACTGAAGAATCAATTCGTACCGTACCACCGTATTATCGTGAAGCCAGCCTGGCGTTGGGGGCAACCAAATGGCAGACTATTTGGCAGGTGGTACTGCCGAATGCTCTGCCGGGAATCATTACCGGTATCACTTTGACGGCTGGTCGGGCGCTGGGGGAAACGGCTATTTTAATATTTACTGCTGGGACTACGGTATCACGCAGCATGCCTGATTTTAATCTTATGGCTGGCGGCGAAACACTGGCGGTGCATATGTGGTATGTTATGGCCGTTGGCCTTGTACCTGACCGGGTTGCAATTGCCGATGGTACAGGAGCATTGTTAATCATTACAATTTTGATTTTCAACCTGATGTTTACACTTCCCGGTAAATATATCCAACGGAAAATGGCTGGCAGCGGTCATTAACAAAAGAAGTCCTGAGCTTATAGCTCAGGACTTCTTTTGTTAATATCAGCATCTTCAAGTAGTTTTAGTTTTTTTGCTTTTGCTGCTGCTTTTTTTACTTTAGTCCACGCTGTATCCCAGTTCTCCATGGCGGCGGTTGCTCTGGCTAATTGCCAACCGGTAATCAGACCGGCATCATGGTGGGTGAGGCGGCTGGCGGAGGCTTTGACAAGCTCTTGCAAAAGCTGTGGAGTAAAGGCAGTATCCTGAATTTGGCCTAACAAATCTTGTAGCTGTTCCAACCGTTTGGTGAGTAAACGGGTATTGTCAGGCAGGATAGGTGCCAGCGATTCCAGTGTATACCGTAGGCGTTTGCTGGCAATTCGCAGCTCGTGGGCGGCAGTCAGGTCATTAATATTCAATTCATCGCCTTGCTTGAGAAAGCGGGCAAGCCAGTAGGTTAAGCGTTCCAGGACAAATTTTTTACAGGTTGGCTGCGGATTAGTGGCAGCTTGGGCGGGGCAGTTTTCGATAAACGACCATAAACCTAATAATACAGGTGTGCATTGACCAGTGGCAATTTCGGTATAGAGGCTGGCTCTTGCTGATTGGCATTTGTCAGCAACTAAGGTTGTCAAAGCACGTTTGCTTGCTTGATGGGGAAGTATATTTGTTACAGCACAAGTTATTTCGTCCCAGATTAGACTAAATACATCAAGATCGCGAACATGGGCCAGCTTATAACTCCAGGTAGTGAGTTTGGTTTGCCAAGCGGCATATTCCTCGTTTGGCAGCAGCGGCTTGACAAGCTGTACCAGTGCGCGTAGCCGACGAAGAGCTACGCGGAAATCGTGTACTGCTTCTATACCATCAGGATTGGCTAAATAAGCTTGTTGCGCTCTGATTATTGCATGCAGGTTATAGATAATCAATTGACGGAGTACTTGGTGAGCTGGCTGGGATCCACTGGATTTTTTCAAGGGAGAAGGGAGTGGTTTATCTTGTCCAAGTCCATCAGCTATACCAGACAAAATAGCTGCCCGGGATAGCTTGCTATCTTGCTCTGGTAGTAGCGGAAATTCTTCAGCTAAAGCCGCTCCCAGCCAAATCAAGGATTGCGGCTGTCCGGCTTTTAATTCCAGTTCAAGCTCCAATAACTTTTGTTGTTTATCACCAGCTAAAATTTCACCATCATCTAGCGCCAATTCAATACTGCTGCCGTCTGGGGTAGTAATATTCAGTATGTGGCGTTCAAACCGGGTACGAAATATTGGTTCGAGTGGCATTTCTCCCACCGCCGCGGTTAGCCGGGCGCCGATATCGGTAAGCATAAAAGGCGTAAGGGTGGGGAGTGGGTTGGCCACTTCCATATTATATTCGGCACGCTGGTGAAGTCCGCCGTCGCTCGTACCATCAGCTTTAACAGTGGCTGTCCACTTACTGTCTGCTAACCGTAAGCGGTAAGACAGGCGTGACTTCAATAATCGCTGATCAGGAGTATCATAATAGGTGGTATCGAGCAGTTGTGTGTAGACTGGCTGAGTCGACAGTTCCTTTAACAAAGAGGAATTGAGTAGAGTATTCAGGCAGGCTGGATCAGCTAGCCGCAATTTTAATTCTGCTTCCGTGTTTGACATGGAAAAACACCTCCTTGAGCTGTTATGTATCTATTCGCCATATAAAGCAAAAACGCCTTTTATAAGAAAACGGTTCTTTTGACATAATGTCAAAAGAACCGTTTTCACTTAGATAAGTCAGCGTGACAGTGCAGTGTCGGTTTGAAACAGCTCCTGCCAGAGGGTGGTGGCAATTGTTTGGGAAGCTGTTGGATGAGCAATTAAGGCAGCCATTTCACGCATATTTTCAAGCTGCTCCGGGTTTGTAAGGAGTTTATTGACAGTGGTAGCGAGAGTCTGGCTGTTATGGGCCCACTGTGCCGCCCCTTTCTGGGTCAAATAAGTGGCATTTTCTTCTTCATGACCGGGGATGCCCTGATATAATAGCTGGGGTAGTCTCATGGAAAGAGCTTCACTGATGGTAAGGGCTCCTGGTTTAGTAATTAAGAGATCGGCGACTGACATAAGTTCGGGAACATGCCGGGTATAGCCAAATACTTTGAGCGGGTGGGCCAAAGCGTACGTTTTGGCTAAAAGCCTGCGGCGCAAGTTTGCATTGCGTCCGGCTACCACCACTAGGTTGAAGGGTAAAAATAAAGCATCAAGGGCTAGTACTGCTTGTTCAAGATCGCCTAATCCTAACCCCCCGCCCATGATAAGTAGTATCGGCTGATTATTGGAAAAACCTAGCTGCTGGCGAAGAATAGCTAGTTCTGTTTGCTCAGGAATATAGCTGAATTTGGGATTAACAGGTATGCCAGTGGCATGAATGCGTGGTAGGCTAATGCCTTGGGTTGCTAATTGCTGTTTGAGTTCCGGGGTAGCGACAAAATACATATCTGTTTCGTTATAGCGCCAGAAACGGTGAATGGCAAAATCGGTAATAACACCAATAAGGGGCTGAGTAATTCTGTGGGTACGTTTAAGGTAGGCTGCAGCACCACAGGGAAAGGGATGGGTACAGATAATAGCATCCGGACGATAGGTATTAATCAGCGTAAGCATACTACGCTTCATGGATATAGCCATAAGGCTTTGGACTTTACTCCCTGGCAGCGGCATTTGCGAAAAGCGGTATAAGAGGTCATACATATCAGGAAAAATATCAATAAGTTTGAGGTAAGCGTCTTTTACTAGCGTATTAAGGTAGGAGTTTTCACCTGCCATAAAATCAACCACGTGCACGGTGGCTGGCGCATGGTTTTCTATAGCTGCTTTAATGGCTAGGGCGGCTTGGGTATGTCCATCACCGACAGATGCTGAGACTAATAAAATTTTTGCTGGTTTATTTGTAGACGACAAAGTGATCACCTCGTCATTAACCTCAATATAATTGTTTCTTTTGCGGGGGGCGTTCTATCCAGGGAAAGTGATACTTTCTATCTGGATAAAAAAACGCGCGCGTTCATTGCGAAATGGGCTTGCAATATCGGCGCGACGCGTTGCGTCTTAATTTATTTGACTGTGACACTAAATAACGCCGCTTCGGCATTATAACCTTTAGTTAAATCAAATGGCTGATACTGGCTTTTAGCTTTGAGATCTAATAGTCAATAATATTATCCATCATATATTCATTGTACGCTTTAAAGTTAGCAAGGTCAAGATACATAACGGCAAAAGGTTCTGGGGACTTAATCAATTCTTGTAAGCTCGTCTTTAATTGCTAGGTTCCATTAACCCAACAGATATGGAGGCTGGGCTTTGTAATTATTCTGTTAAGTCTTTGGAAATGCATGTAACTGCCATCCAATTGCCATAATAATATAGGACAAAAGAAAATGTTTAGTGAGGTGGCTTTAGGATGAATAGAAAGAGTATTGGTTATTTGGTGTTACTAGTATGTTTGTGCATGGCGCTCATTGGTTGTAGTAAACAACCACAGAAAAAGCCCGAAACGCCTCAGGCCCCATTGGCTCAGAATCAGGCAGTCCAGCAGAATGAACCTGAGATTACTGTATTTATGCATGAAACAGGCGAAAAGAAAACCATGAAGATGGAAGAATATCTTGCCGGAGTAGTGGCCGGAGAGATGAAACCCGAGTGGCCGGTAGAAGCCCTGGCAGCGCAAGCCATTATTGCCCGAACCTTTACGGTGGAGGCCATAGAAACCAAAGGCGGTGTTCCTGAGCGTGGCACCCAGGCTTCCACAGATATCAAAGAATTCCAAGCGTATAATGCCAAGGCTGTCAATGATAATGTTAAAAAGGCTGTAGAGATGACGCGCGGCATGATTATAACTTACCAGGGTAAACCTATAAAAGGTTGGTTCCACGCATCAGCAGGCGGCATTACCGCAACAGCAAAGGAAGGGCTTAACTACCGGGATGCCGAGCCGGCATATATCCAGTCAGTCCAGTCCCCGGACGACCTGGCGCCTGAAGACGTAAAAAATTGGACAGTTGCTTTTTCTAAAGAAGATGTCATAAGTGCAATGGCTAAAATGGGAAAAAAGGTAAATGATATCAGCAGTGTAGAAATTGCTCAAAAAGGTCCATCAGGGCGGGCGACGGTACTTATGATTAATAAAGCAGTTGAGGTATCCGGACCGGAGCTTAGAGTGGCATTAGACAGCACAAAACTAAAGTCAATGCTGCTAGATAAGGTTATGGTAAGCGAGGAAAGTGTAACCTTTGTAGGTAAGGGCTATGGCCATGGTGTCGGTATGTCTCAATGGGGGGCAAACCGGATGGCCAAAGATGGTAAGAAGCCGGAAGAAATTGTTACCTATTACTTCAAAGGTGTACAAGTAGAAAAACGTTGGAATTAAAACAAACAGCCTTGCTAGTACAGTAAAAATCCACAGACCAAGCGCAGCGGCGGCATAAAATGCCGCCGTTTTGCGAGCAAAAATTGGCTTCCCGTCCGCGAGCATATACTGATTCAAAACTGAGCCAAGCATCTTGAAAACAATAGCAGTGGTGAAAAATACGATACCAATGTTGCGTTTTTGAAAAAGATGATAGGGCAATCATTGTACTATTACTTCGTTTTTCGGCATATACATAACTTGATTTGAAATAGCATTGGCTAGGAGGGAGAATTTTATGCCGATAGATAACAAGACTCCTAAATGGCGGCATCAGTTAACGCTGGTTGACAGGGAGGAGCTCAATGTGGATGGGGTTGTTAGCCTGGGCAGCTATGATGAAAAGGAAATTGTCATGGAAACCGAGCAGGGTGTATTGATCATTAAAGGCGAAAGCCTTAATATTAAGCAGCTCAATCTGGAGCAAGGTAATATTGTTATAGAAGGAACAATCAAGGGCATGTACTACGAAGAAGAGTCACGCCAGAAAAAAGGCCTGCTGGAACGGTTTTTGAAATAAAGTGCGCAGCCGGGCGTTGTCGCTGTGGCTGTTCTTGCTGGTTGTATTTGTGGTTCAGGTTGTGGCAGCTAGTTTGGCAAGCATTCTGGTCGACTATAGCCGTGGTGCTCTATATACAAGATTTACAGCAGAAACAGCGAACTTGCATGAGGTGAAGGACCTGCCTTATGCGGCGATCATTAACCAGGCTGGCACAAAGTATGGGGTTAGTCCAGGGCTTATTGCTGCTGTAATTAAGGCCGAGAGCTCGTTCGAACCCCGGGCGTTATCTAAGGCTGGGGCTTATGGACTTATGCAGGTTATGCTAGGTACCTGGCGGTTGGTCAATCGTCAGGCGTTGGTTTGCAGCGGCCGTCATGAAGGGGAATGTAGTAGTAACTGTTTTTATAATCCTGAACTTAATATTGCAATTGGTGCTTGTTACCTAAGTCAACTGGCTAAACGCTATGAGAGCCACACAGAATGGGCAGTAGCAGCCTATAATGCTGGGCCGGGAGCTGTTGATAGGTATGGCGGAATTCCGCCCTATGCTGAGACAACCGAATATGTGGCAAGAGTAGTTGACTATTGGTATCAGCTAAACGGACGGTTACCGCCAGCTGGGTTAACAGCTGAAAACTGGATAAAGGTCGCGCAGGTGCTGGGCTGGAGCAGCGTGATGACTGCCTTTGCGTTATTGTTATTGGGCAGGCATTTATTTCGGCGGTATCGGGGTTTCCGCTGGCGATAAAGCTCAATTACTCTTGTCCTGTCGTCATGGTGAAAGGTTAATGCTCAGTACACCAGCCAGGGGGTGAGAAGATGGAGTTTTCGACGCAGGTTAAGACATTTTGGGTTATCATGGCTACTGGCATAATTCTCGGCATACTTTTTGATACCTATAGGATATTGCGATGGCGGTTTCGTCCGCCCTTATTAATAACCTCAGTTACAGATTTAATTTATTGCCTGCTTGCAGCGGCAATTGCGTTTGCAGCACTACTTATTAGCAACTGGGGGGAACTCCGATTATATGTGGTAATTGCGCTATTTTCCGGACTGTTCTTTTATTACCGCCTAGCCAGCCGCCATGTTATGAAGCTTATTGTAAGCTTGTTTAAACTCACAGCCAAGTTTTTACACATGGCAAAAAAAATAGTTGTTTTTATTTTTATTAGGCCGCTGGTTGTAATTATACGTATGTTTTTTTCCCCAATTAAAATTATGGGAAGGAAGTATAAATGCTGGTACAAAAGATGGCGATCGCCACCGCCGCCACCGCCGCCACCCGAGGAAATACTGCCACCATGACTAGTGATCGGAATTATTTATAAAATTTCCAGCATCAAGAGGATTTGTTATATAAAAGGCGAATATAATAAAAATCAAGGAATATGGTGATGTGTATGAGCAAAAAATGCAGGACAACAAGACAATTTAGTTGGTTTCGATTATGTATTGTGGTTATGATCGGATACTTTTGCTATGTTTTTATTGGTCAACAAACTGAGCTTTCTAAAATTCGTCAAGAATCTCAGCTAGTGAATGCCCGCATGACTGATGCGGTTGAGAGCAATACTAGTCTGACTGCAGAAAAAGAAAAGCTAAGCACAGCTGCCTATATCGAAAAGGTGGCCCGCGAACAGTTGGGTTTGGTAAAGCCGGGAGAAGTACCTTATATTCCTTCCCGGTAAACGTCATTCTTGACACATTTTCATTGGCAAGAGTATAATATGGATTGCGGGTTCCAAAAATAAATAAAAAAAGTACGAGAGATTTTAAGGAGGAAATTTGATTAGTATGTCCATTGAAGTTGGCAGTGTTGTTGAGGGAGTTGTGACCGGCATAACTAACTTTGGCGCTTTTGTCGAGTTGCCGGGTGGAAAGGTAGGTTTAATTCACATCTCCGAAGTTGCTGACGTATACGTCCGCGATGTTAAGGATTTTTTGAAGGAGCAGGACAAGGTTAAAGTTAAAGTCTTATCAGTAGATGATCGCGGTAAAATCGGCCTTTCTATTAAGCAACTGCAACCTCCTGCGCCAAGAAAACCGCATACCAACGATTTCCGTCGTTCTAATAGAGTTAATAGTTTGACATTTGAGGATAAGCTAAGTAAGTTTTTAAAAGACAGCGACGAGCGCCAGTCTGATTTGAAGCGCAGTACTGATTCTAAACGTGGCGGCAATGGCGGTCGCGGCGGTGCTGGCGGCGGCGCTGGTGCTGGTGGAGTTGCGCATTAGGGCGGATTAGTCATAATGAGTTGTCATTATCGACAAAAAATGGAATAATTAATGATAATATAAGCAGGAACCACCTGGTGATGAGTAGCCAGGTGGTTTTTTGGCGTTTGTATTGAATTTATGTCAGATTATTTTATTACATCGGTGGCGTAAATAGACAAACCTCTTAATGGGAATTTATGTAAAATCTTAATTAGGCGTAAGACACTTTTTTACAGGGGTGAAGAACCATGCCAAAAGTATCTGTTATTACACTGCCTGAAGAAATTCTACAGGCACCACCGATGAGGCCGTCAGTAGAATTGAGGCAAGAGGAGAAGCCGTTTTTTTCTTGGCAGGAACTTTTTGATTGGGTGAGGACCAGAGGAAAGGAACTGGTTTATCAGCACAATTTGCCGCTGCATATCCTGGCACTCCTACTTGGGCGGGTATCGTTACTGGGGGAGGTGGCTCCGTTTGGGCTAGCGCTCTTTGCTGCTGTTGCCAGTTTGGCCAGAGAGCGGGCAGCAGCTGTTGGGATTTGGGCGTTGGTCGGTGTGTTGAGTGCGGGTTATTACCAGGAGGCGATCATATATCTGCTATCAATGCTCTTATACTGGCGTTTATCAGACAAGCTGACGCGGTATGAGAAAAAAATACAAGCTGTTCCGTTGTTTTTGTTTGGGTGCATGTTTTTAAGTGGTGCAGCCCTTATGCCATGGCGGGATTTGAGTTTGTATGGTATGTTGTTGGTGATTCTTGATGCGATATTATGTATGATAGTGGCTTTTATTTTTCGTTATGGTGTACCGCTATTTCTTACCAATACAAGGGAACAGCGGATCGAGTCTGAAAATCTGCTTGGCGGCACGATTATGCTTGCTATAGCGGTTGCTGGGTTGGGCAGTTTGACGGTATATGACTATAGTTTACGCAATATTGCGGGCTCACTTATTGCTATGACGCTGGCCTTCAGCGGTGGTTCGGGTTTGGGTGCTGCAGTGGGGGTAACTACCGGACTGGTTATTGGGTTAAGTGATGGTGATGCAGCCACAGCCATTGCTATGTATGCCGTGGCAGGAATGATTGGTGGGGTATTCCGAGAACTGGGAAAGCCGGCAGTACTGCTTGGGTTTATTCTCGGGAGTGCCATTGCTGTGCTATATTTGGGACAACCAAGTCAGTTGTTGCTGGTTCTGATAGAGGTAGCAATTGCCGGAGCAGTCTTTATGTTGGTGCCTGCTGCGAAACTTAGCCAGTGGCGGGAAAAATGTCTTGATGAGGTAGATGAGGGTAAGGTGGCCCAGCAAATGATTTATACGGCGGTAGGAAAACTGAATAATATTTCCTGTATTTTTGGTGATTTAGCCAAAACCTGCAGTGCTGACAGTGACGAGGAATCAGCTGCATATAATGATAAAATTAAAGAGGGGCAGTTAGCGCACGTGCTTACAGCTGTTGGAGAACGGATTTGCGGTCCCTGTGTACGGAGAAGTGAGTGTTGGGATAAGGATTTTTATCTAACATATCAGGCTATGCTGGATATGCTAGCCCTAGCTGAGGCTGGGAAGCTTAAAAATAGTACTATGCCTGGTATCATCCAAAGCTCGTGTGTGAACCGACAAGTGCTAGTTGAACTTATTAGTCAGGCCGCGGAAAGCAACCAGATCCATTGGTATTGGCACAGAAAAATAGCAGAATGCCGTCAGACGGCTGTAGAGCAGCTGCAAGCAACAGGAGTAATTATTGGCAACCTGGTACAAGAACTGAAAAGGAGCCCACAGACAGATAACGAGATTGCTGAGATGCTGGCAGAACAGGCAACTGAGCTAGGGTGTCCGCTTAGCGCAGTACAGGTAATTAGTGAACAAGGCAAGGTTATGGTAGCAGCACAAAAAACAGCCTGTGATGGGACACGGGAATGTATCAATACGATTTTGCCGGTAACGTCCAATTTGTTACAGGAGAAAATGATACTACATGCTGACTGTGGCAATAAAATTCGGCATAAAAATTGTAAACTAACTATGGAACTGGATGAACGGTATCATGTGGAAACAGGTATGGCGACAGCCGCCAAAGCAGCAAGCCTGGTTTCTGGTGATACCTGTGTGGTTCAGTTAGTCAGTCGGGGTCGAACAGCACTCATTTTGAGTGATGGAATGGGTAGTGGTGAAGCTGCCGCCAACAGTAGTGGTCAGGCTGTTAGCTTTTTGCAGCGGTTATTGGCCGCAGGCTTTGATGTAGATACGGCTGTTAAGATGGTTAATTCAATGTTGCTGATAAATATACCGGGTGATACCTTTGCTACTGTTGATATGGCAGTAGTCGACACGTTTACCGGCGAAACCGAGTTTTTGAAGGTAGGTTCAGCTCCCAGTTATATTAAACGAGTCCGGGAGGTGACGACAATCAACCCGGTATCACCACCTATAGGGATATTAGAGCATGTTGAAATTGAGCCTGTTAGACGCGTATTGGCTCCAGGTGATATTGTAATTATGGTGAGTGATGGTGTCACGGATGCTGTCCATGGTACTGATAATGACAGCTGGGTAACTAATTTCTTGCGTCGCACAGGCAGTGAACGTCCGCAAGATATTGCTGATAGGCTGTTACGGCAGGCCATTCACTTGTCTGGCGGTATAGCAAAGGATGATATGGCTGTTCTGGTAGCCAGGGTAACGGAGAGGCCAGGAATTGTTCAATAACTATGGAAACTATGGAAAAGAAACTCCCGGAATTTATTAATCCGGGAGTCTCTTTATTTCAATTAGAAGGTAACGGGTCAGGCTTTTCAAAGCCTGCAAGCGGAATGCGTTTATAAGGTAATTTTACTAACATTTGCGCTGTAAGATCTTTAAAAATTATATCTATATTTGTATCAATGCTTTCTGACTCTCTGTCGTATTTAACTACTTTAATCATGTCAATTCTGTTTAATAGGGAAGAGTAAGCATAACATTTCAGCACAATATCAGATTCAATATATGTTTCATCAAACCCGAATGTATGCACTCTGTCCTGCCAGACTTGCGACAATTCAACAACAACGACCAGGTCGGCAGATAAATTAGTCGCAAGTTCGGCCATGACTTTTTCATCAGTTAGGCGGGAAGTTTTATGTTCAGCTAAATAGGTTTTGGCAGCCTTTTGCACTGCATCAGCAGGGAGCAATGAATAATAGGGGTACTTGAAAGGTTTTATTATGGTGTTCTGTATTACTTGAATATCATCTAGATAACGAAAGGTGGCTGTGTTAATTGGCGGTAAAACGGCCACATTGATAGGTTTAATTGCAAAAGCGGGAAACGGAACAGTACAAAGGACTAGCAATAAGAGTAATAGCTTAACAAAAAATATCTCAGTTTGCCGAATAGACATAGACATAGGTGAATTCAGTCCTTTCGCAGGTATTTGGGCTAATTGGTTATTATATATTATACAATATTATGCAAGTTACTGATGCATAATTCTGAAACGTTGTGCCATACTAGGAATTGCAGCTGGGTCTAAGTGGCAACTATTAGCAGAAACAAAGTGATTGCAGTATTTGATTAATGTCAAGGAGTTGAGTAATTTGAAAATATATCTGATTATACTCCCAGCAGTCTTATGTACAGGTCTGAGAACATGAGTCTGCGTGTGGGAGTGCCGCAAGGGTTATTGCATTTCCAGTATGGAACGGTATGGGAACGTTTTTTGTCTGAATTAGGAGCTGAAGTGGTACTATCTGGTGAAACTTCGCGGCATACACTTGATTGTGGGAGTGTTCTTGATGAGATGTGTCTACCGGCAAAGGTTTTTTTCGGCCATGCCTATCAGTTGCGTGATAAGGTAGACTATTTGTTTTTGCCGCGAATTGTTAGCATTCGGCAGGGGCAATACACTTGTCCGAAGATTATTGGCATGCCTGACGTGCTTAGAAATAATGTGGGTCGGCTGCCGCCCATCATTGATACAAATATCGATATGCGGAAAAAAAGCAGGCAATTGTACCAAGCTATTGTTACTATCGGACAGTTGTTTGGCTGCGGTGTAGTCGCAAGTCTGTATGCCTGGTTTCAGGCGTGGCAGTACCGGGCACGAACACAGTCTGTGGGGTGGGCTTATGACGGGCGGCCACGGCTTGCTCTTATCGGTCACCCATATATCATCTATGACCGCCAGGTTAGTCTTAACACTTTGGAAAAACTGAACAAACTAGGGATGCAGGTTGTTACTCCTGAAATGGTGGAACTTGAAGAAATTAATCGTGCTGCGGCAAGATTGGAGAAAAAAATTTTTTGGTCTAATAGTCATACGCTCGCTGGTGCGGCTATGGCACTCATGTCAGGGAGCCGCTCCTTAAACGGCATTATTTTCATGACCTGCTTTGCATGTGGACCAGATGCGTTGGTAGGAGAACTTATTCGGCAACAAGCCAGTCAACTGAATATCCCCTGCATGCAGCTGTCACTTGATGAGCATACGGCAGAAGCTGGTTTAATTACACGGCTGGAGGCCTTTAGCGACATGGTTAAGCGGAGGCTAAATATATGATTGTAACTTTTCCCCATATGGGAACGCTGAGTATTGTCTTAAAGGCATTATTTACTCAGCTGGGATGTCAGGTTTTGGTGCCGCCGCCTACTACGAAACACACGATGGAGCTTGGGACAAGGGTTTCACCCGAAACGGTATGTCTACCATTTAAGCTGATCTTAGGCAACTTTATTGAGGCCCTAGAGCAAGGCGCCGATACGTTGGTAACTTGTGGTGGCGAGGGCCCTTGCCGTCTTGGCTATTATGGGGTTGTTCAACAAAAAATTTTGGAACAGTTAGGCTATCAGTTCAGGATGATTACGGTGGAGCCTAACTTGATAGAATCGTACCGGCAGCTAAAGTTCGTTGCTCCCCATACAAGCTGGCACCAACTATATAAGGCCTTTCAACTGGCGGGTGCGAAGATGAATCTTTTGGATGATATTAGTTGCGAGGTTAATCGTCTCAGGGCTGGTGAGTCTGTACGCGGTTCCATAAATCTGCTATGGGAACAGGCTGTCCGGGAGATTGATCTAGCAGAAAGCTGCCTGGCGCTCAAGGGCTTGCGGGAAGATTTGTTGCAAAAATTACAGGCGGTAAGAGTAGTGCAAACGTTAAATCCGCTGCGGGTTGCTATTGTGGGGGAAATATATGTAATGCTTGAACCTTTTGTCAATCAGAATCTGGAGCGCCGTCTTGGTGACATGGGGGTTGAGGTCTCGAAGACATTGCTTTTAAGCGATTATGTTAAAGGACATTTGTTGCGCCGCCAAAGCTATTTGGAACTTTATAAAAAGCTGTCGGCTATAGCGGCGCCTTATCTTGGTCACTATGTTGGTGGCCACGGTCTGAATAGTATTGCGTATACTATTTTAAAAAAGCAACAAGGTTTTGATGGAATTATTCAGATCTATCCATTTACTTGTATGCCGGAAGTGGTCGCAAAGAATATTTTGCCCAAGGTTAGTCAAGACATAGATATGCCAGTACTTACTCTTGCCTATGATGAGCAGACTGGCGAGGCCGGTATTATGACAAGACTGGAAGCTTTTATTGATTTATTAAAATATCGGCAGACTAAGCTGCGACAGACTATCAAAATCGACAGTCTATCTATTCAGCATTAACAAAGGTCATGAGCACTGAATTACAGGGCGAATACGCCCTGTTCCTTTTTTACTAGGTGCAGGGATGGTGGCTAATTAAGGCAGGAGATTTCGCGTTGCGGCGCGAATGGAAAACTAAAATGTCAACAAAGACGAACACAAGTAGGAAGCCGGGGATAGTAGATGCTTGATAAGGTAAAAACATGGATTAAAAACTACCGGCTCGTTAAGCCAGGCAGCCGAATTTTGGCTGCCTGTTCGGGTGGGCCAGATTCGCTGGCCTTGGTTCATATTCTACATAGGTTGAAAGATGAGTATGGTTTTAGTTTGGCTGTGGCCCATGTAAATCACATGCTGCGCCCAGAGGCGGCCGAGGAAGCCGAATTTGTTGAGGTTTTTTCAACTAGCCTTGGACTAAAGTGTTTCGTTACGGCTATCGATGTATCAGCCTATAGTAAGGCTAATAAAATATCATCACAGGAGGAGGCCGCACGGCTACTTAGATATCAGTGCTTGCGCAGGATTGCCGCCACGTGGGGCGGCGCACAGATTGCCACAGGCCATCACCGCGATGACCAAGTGGAAACCGTACTGCTTAATTTCTTGCGAGGGGCGGGTAGTGGTGGACTTAGGGGGATGAAACCTCTAAACGGTGATGTTATGCGCCCGCTGCTTGCGGTCAGTCGTCTGGAGATCGAGGCTTATTGTGAGGAACAGGGGTTGCAGCCGCGGCGTGACAGCTCAAATTTTACGACAGAGTATCGGAGGAACCGGATTAGATTAGAGCTATTACCTGTTTTGGAAAAAAGTTACAATCCGGCCATTCGGGAGGCCATCTGGCGGTTGGCTTCGTTGGCAGGTGATGAACACGACTATATTCGTGGGGAAGCTGCCAAGCTATGGGGCAAAGTAGCGATAGCGGGAGACTGCGTAGCTATAGAAAGCCAGGGGTTAGCTGCTTTACCCACAGCATTGCAGCGAGAGTTAATCAGGCAGGCAATTGAGAAAAAACGTGGTGCCTTGACAGGAATAAGCTTTGAGCATGTGGAAAAATTACTTACTATGGCACTTTCCGGTACAGTAGGTTCTTTGTTGACCTTACCAGGTGGTTTTATTGCCAGAAAAACATATGCAGGTCTTGTGGTGGAAAACGGCGTTTTGTATCAATCTAAGCCTATGTGTACAAAAGAGCTTGGGCCAGTAACGGTGGTGATACCTGGTAGTACGACTATTGGTAGCAGTACAATAGTGGCAGAGCTGGTGACAGCACTGCCACTAAAAAAAAGGAAAAATAGTGCAGCCTTTGATCTTGAGAAGTTGGCCTTGCCGCTCATTGTGCGATCAAGAGTGCCAGGGGATAGATTTCGTCCAACGGGACTTAATGGCAGCAAAAAACTCAAAAATTTCTTTATTGATTATAAGGTTCCTGAAGCAGTGCGCGACTATGTTCCCATTGTTGCTGACCAACAAGAAATCATCTGGGTTGCCGGTTACCGCCAAAGTGAGCATGCCCGGATTACTGAAACCACGAAAAAAATCTTGCAGCTTACCATTACTAAACAGGAGGAATTTTGAATATGAGTAATAATATGATGGATGATCTGGAGAAGATATTATTTAGTGAGACAGAAGTGGCTAGCCGGATTAAAGAACTGGGCGAAGCAATTACCCAAGATTATACAGGCAAAGAAATATTGATGATTGGTGTTTTGCGGGGCGCGGTAATCTTTATGGCTGATTTGGCTCGGGCTATCAAGTTGCCGGTAGCCATTGACTTTATGGCTGTATCGAGCTATGGCTCTACTACTTCCTCAAGCGGCGTTGTTAGGATTTTAAAGGATCTTGATGAGGATGTGGAGAATAAGCATGTGCTTATCGTAGAAGACATTATTGACTCAGGGCTGACTTTAAACTATCTCATGGAAAATTTGTGGTCCCGTAAACCAGCTAGTATTAAGATTTGTACGCTCTTAAATAAGCCTGATCGCCGGAAGGTGGAGGTGCCGATTGCTTACAATGGTTTTACTATCCCTGACTACTTTGTTGTTGGCTATGGACTAGACTTTGCGGAAAAATATCGCAACTTCCCTTTTATCGGGGTACTAAAACCAGAAACGTACGAGGGATAAATGCTTTTCCTTAATTGTCAATTTTTATTTAGTATGCTATAATTATGCGATATGAATGGTAACAGGTCTCTAATGCCGTTTGTGTGGTCCAGCGAGAGGAGGGCTACTTGTTGAACAAGTTTTTTCGAAATGTCAGTTTTTACTTGTTGATTATCATTATAGCCATATCGATAATCGACTACTATTCATCACGGACGACACCCAAGCAGGAAGTTAGTTACACTCAATTCCTGAAACAAGTTGAAGAGCAAAAGGTTGAGCGGGTAACCATTGTTGACAATACTATTCGCGGCAAACTACAGGATGGTCAGGAATTTTCTACTATTACTCCAAACGATCCGACGCTAATCAACCAGCTTAGGGAAAAAGGTGTTGATATTAAGGCGGAACAGCCGCCACAGCCACCGTGGTGGACAACAATTTTTTCATCTATTTTGCCAATTCTCTTGTTAATTGGTGTGTGGTTTTTTATCATGCAGCAGACACAAGGTGGCGGTAACCGGGTTATGTCTTTTGGTAAATCCCGGGCTAAACTGCATGGTGAGGATAAGACTAAGGTCACATTTAATGATGTGGCTGGAGCTGATGAAGCCAAGCAGGATCTGGAAGAGGTCGTTGAATTCTTAAAGCATCCCAAGAAATTCAACGATTTAGGGGCGCGTATCCCTAAAGGTGTACTCTTATTTGGGCCGCCAGGCACAGGTAAAACGTTACTAGCCCGTGCAGTAGCCGGTGAAGCGGGTGTACCCTTCTTTAGTATTAGTGGCTCCGATTTTGTGGAAATGTTTGTCGGTGTTGGTGCGTCCAGGGTGCGGGACTTGTTTGAACAAGCTAAGAAAAGTGCTCCCTGTATTGTGTTTATTGACGAAATTGATGCCGTTGGCCGCCAACGGGGCGCAGGCCTGGGCGGTGGTCATGACGAGCGTGAACAGACTCTAAACCAACTGCTTGTTGAGATGGATGGTTTTGGGGTTAATGAAGGCATTATTATTATTGCCGCCACCAACCGTCCTGATATTCTTGACCCGGCGCTCTTGCGTCCAGGTAGGTTTGACCGCCAGATTGTGGTTGATCGTCCTGATGTCAGAGGTCGTCAGGAAATACTTAAGGTGCATACCAAAGGAAAGCCTGTCGGCGAGAATGTTGATTTGGACGTTTTGGCGCGGCGCACCCCTGGTTTTACTGGCGCTGACTTAAGCAACCTGGTTAACGAAGCAGCGTTACTAGCAGCTAGACGTAGTAAACGGCGTATTGAAATGCCGGAAATGGAAGAAGCCGTTGAACGAGTCGTAGCAGGACCTGAACGCAAATCTAAGGTCATCAGTGATAAAGAAAAAAGGTTGACTGCTTATCATGAAGCAGGCCATGCTCTTGTTGGCATGATGCTTACCCATACCGATCCTGTGCATAAAGTGTCTATTATTCCTCGCGGACGGGCAGGCGGTTATACACTGATGCTGCCGAAGGAAGACCGTTACTATGCTACTAAGACTGAACTTTTAGAGCAACTTAATACGCTACTCGGTGGGCGAGTTGCTGAGGCTGTTGTATTGGGTGAAATCAGCACTGGCGCGCAAAATGATTTAGAACGCGCTACTGATTTGACACGCAAGATGATTACCGAGTACGGTATGAGTGATGCATTAGGGCCGATTACCTTTGGCCGCCGTCAAGAACAACAAGTTTTCCTGGGGCGGGATATTTCCCGTGACCGCAACTATAGCGAAGAAGTAGCTTCCTCCATCGATAAGGAAGTTAGGCGGTTAATTGATGCGGCCTACGTTAAAACCGAAGAGATGCTCAGAGATAATATTGATAAGCTACACCTAGTTGCCGAGGCTCTTTTAGAACGCGAAACCCTTGAGGGAGAAGAATTGGCACAACTGTTAGACCAAGGAAAAATAACTGAAAAACAAAAAGATAGTGATGATAATTCGCCGCCTGCTGACATACCACCAGTTACGGCCCAATCTGATCCAGATACCGGTGCCGGACCCAAAATAGTCTATAGTTTTGGTTTGGCTGAATAACACTATTGATGTCAAAAAACAGCAGGGGATATACCCTGCTGTTTTTGTTATTTAAAATTAGAATGGGAGGACTAATTTGAAGAGGCTGCTTTTATTAATTCTTATTACTATGGTATTGTTTTCCGGCATTTTACAGGCTGCACCAGCCGTTTCGCCTGTGGAGTATGAAAAGGGTGTCGTGATATTTGTTGGACCACTTGATCAGTCTATGCAGAAACAGTATCAGGTCTTATTTGCGCGATACCACTAACCGCAATAATCACAGCGATGTTGTTGAATAGAAAGTAAAGAACAGGGGGAGCAAGTATGGATTGGATAAAACCATGCCGGGCTACGGGGCTTGGCAGTTTGCCATATCAGGATGAATTGGCGGCAATCAAGCTAATTGCCGCAGCGATGCCGCATTGGCCGCACTGGCCACAACTGCCAACCAAGATTCCGGAACAGGGCTTTATTGTGCAATATGTGCAGCCGCTCATTAAACTAGGGGTATTAACGGTTCAACCATTAAAAGACCCTGTATTTTGCCGCCAGGAAGCTGATTGGGATACGAAAGCAGCGGCCTTTTATGAACAGTATATGGAATTTCTCGAGGGCGATCCTGCTGCTACGCAGACTTTTGCGTTGACAGGGGAAGCCTTTGCTGGTATGGAGAATTTTCTAAGTAATTTCACTAGTTATTTTCCGCAAGCAGAAGGTGTGAAGGGGCATGTTAGTGGACCGCTAACAGTGGGACTACAGATTAAGGATGAGCGAGGACGGGCTTGTTTTTATGATGAAACACTGCGAGATATCTTGATAAAGTGCTTGGCTGTTGAGGCCGTTTTTGAGGCCAGACGCCTTAAAACCCTTGGGTTACCAGTAATGATTTTTATTGATGATCCGTCTTTATTCCTCATCGGGACATCTAGCTATATTACGTTGACCAAAGAAGTGGCTTCGGCTGGCTTGGCTGCTATTATTGAGGCTTTGCAAGCCGAAGATGTCAAAGTAGGGGTGCATGCCTGTGCCGGTATTGATTGGTCCATTTTGTTTGAGTTACCTGTGGATGTAATAAGCTTTGATGCCTATCATTATTTTACTGGTATGGCGTTACAGGCAGAGGGTTTGGCAGGATATTTGAGTCGGGGTGGGAAGCTGGCTTGGGGACTTGTACCAACCTCTGAGGAAGCGTGGCAGGAAACAGCGGAATCCATCCTGGCGCGGTTTGAACAGCAATGCACAGAACTAACCAATCGAGGCATTGACAGCAATGTTCTGCGCCAAAACATAATTTGGACGCCTAGTTGCGGAACAGGTGCGCTACCGGTGCCTTTAGCGGAACATATCTATAATTTGATTAAGGATATTGTTGCTAAGCTACAGGTGTGAAAAAAAGTATATTGTTAAGGATAACAATATACAATTTGGGGGATTAAACATTGCGGACAGCTATACTTGAATTACTCAAGCATAATGCAGGCCAATATATCTCGGGAGAGGAACTTTCGCGCAACCTAAACGTCTCACGAACGGCGGTGTGGAAGCATATTCAGGCACTGAAAAAGTCTGGTTATGACATTGAAGCCCATTCCCGGCTCGGTTATGCACTGCGGCAAAATACCGACAGATTGTTACCTGCTGAGATTAGAGCACAGCTAACCAGTGCAGTGTTGGGGCAGGAAATTCACTATTTCAGTGAAGTTGATTCAACCAACAATGAAGCTAAAAAGCTAGCCGCAAACGGTTGCCCGGAAGGGACCATCGTTGTGGCTGAAACCCAGGTTACCGGTCGCGGACGTCTTGCCAGGGGCTGGTATTCACCTTTCGGCGAGGGGATTTGGCTGTCTGTCGTGCTGCGGCCACCGTTTGGTCCTATGGATGCTGCCAAATGTACGTTGATGGCAGCTGTCGGTGTAAATCGCGCTATCAACGTGGTGACAGGTGTAGGCTGCGGCATTAAGTGGCCTAATGATATCTTGTGGAATAATCGCAAGGTGGTGGGGATTCTTACTGAAATGAGCGCCGAAATGGATGTTATCAATTATGTAGTTATCGGTATGGGGATTAACGTCAATATTGAGCATTTCCCGAGCGAGCTTGCTCCGATAGCTGCCTCACTGTCGGTTGCAGCCGGCCGCTCAATTTCGCGGGTGAAGTTATTGACAGCCATCCTATCTGAATTAGAAAATGTGTATGTACTTGTCAAGAAGTCCGGTTTTGCGCCAGTGCTTGCGGCTTGGCGCAAAGAATCAATTACGCTGGGACGGCAGGTGGATGTCCGGGGATTTGATCGCAGCTTCAGTGGCGTGGCTATAGATATTGATGCCGATGGTGCGCTGTTAGTAAAGACACCACAGGGTGTTGAACGGGTATTGGCTGGTGATGTGTCTATCAGTCCTGTTGTATCCAGGTAACGGTCAAGGATATTACTAGGAGGGTATATTTACAATTCCCTTGCTTTTAGGTACAATTATAGCGATTAATGAGCAAGGCTGTTTCGCGTTAGTTGCAGCCAGGTAGTTCATACAGGGGGATTTTTCTAATGTTGTTAGTATTTGATGTTGGCAATACCAATATCGTTTTAGGAGTTTACGAGGATAATGAGCTTCATTATCATTGGCGGGTTTCCACAGATAAGCAAAAGACCGGTGATGAATATGGTGTGCTGATTTACAATCTGTTTACTTATCGCGGCCTGAAGATGGAGGACGTGGAAGCTATCGTGATTTCTTCCGTTGTGCCACCACTCGTTGTGCCTTTAACTAGAATGTGTCAGCGATATTTTAATGTTGAACCGCTTGTCGTAGGGCCAGGGATTAAGACTGGTATTTGTATAAAATATGAAAATCCGCGTGAAGTGGGCGCAGACCGGATTGTTAATGCCATTGCAGCTTATGACAAATATGGCGGGCCGCTTATTATTGTTGATTTTGGTACTGCTACGACGTTTTGTGCTTTAGCCGAAAATGGTGACTATTTGGGCGGGGCCATTGCGCCCGGTATCTGGATTTCCACCGAGGCCTTGTTCCAACGGGCGGCCAAATTGCCCCGTATCGAACTTATTAAGCCTAAGACTGTTATTTGTCGTAACACGATAAACAGTATGCAGTCAGGCATTATTTACGGGTTTGTGGGACAAGTAGATGAGATTGTTCGCCGGATGCGGGCCGAACTGTCCCAGGAGGCTACTGTTGTGGCTACAGGTGGCTTGGCTAATCTGATTGCCCAGGAGTCGCATACAATTGATAAAGTAGACACCTTTCTGACGTTAGATGGTCTTAGGCTTATTTACGAACGTAATCGTTAGAGTTTTTATAGGTGTAGTTCGCGTAGCGGTCAATTGGCCGCTTTTCTTTTACTTGTCGAGGAGGGACCTATGCATATCGGTAAAATTTTACTGGCAAATCCGGTTATTCTGGCCCCGATGGCCGGGGTTACTGATTTGCCCTTTCGCTTGCTGGCTAAAGAGATGGGCTGCGGCTTAGTGTACTCTGAGATGGTAAGCGATAAAGGACTAATTTATGATAATGTCCATACTAAAAAAATGTTGGCAATCGAAGAGCAAGAGCGGCCAGTAGCTTTGCAGATATTTGGTTCAGAGCCTGAGAGTATGGGACAGGCGGCCAAAATTGTTGCTGCCGCCGGGGCCGATATTATTGACATTAACATGGGCTGTCCGACACTTAAAATTGTTAAAAATGGCGAAGGCTCAGCGCTGATGCGAAAACCTGAGCTTGCAAGCCAGATTATTGCTGCTGTAGTAGCTGCGGCAGGCAAGGTTCCAGTTACTGTAAAATTCCGCAAGGGCTGGGACGAAAAATCAGTGAATGCTGTAGAGATTGCTAAACTGGCCGAACAAGCTGGAGCCGCAGCTGTCAGCGTTCACGGGCGTACCCGGGAACAATTTTACTCTGGCTCTGCGGATTGGAATATTATCAGGGAAGTAAAAGAGGCTGTTCAGATTCCCGTCATTGGTAATGGCGATATCCGTACACCGCAAGATGCCAAGCGTATGTTGACTGAGACTGGCTGTGATGGCATAATGATAGGACGGGGAGCCCAGGGGAATCCCTGGATATTCCGTCAGATAGCCCAATACCTTGCAACAGGCGAAATTCTGCCAGCACCTGAACTGAATGAACGGATCGACATGCTGCTTAGACATCTCGACATGCTTGTTGAACACAAAGGTGAATTCATCGGCATCCGCGAAATGCGCAGTCATGCCGCCTGGTACACCAAAGGTCTGCCCAAATCAGCCGAGCTAAGGCTAAGGTTTAACCAGGCAACAAGCAGAGAAGATTTTATTCGCATTATGGAAAACTATCGTGATGGTATAAATTAAAAAAATATAATTGTGCAAAGACCGGAAACTGCTTAGAAATGTCCAGATGCTAGGCGCGTGGCAAGCAAGAATAATAAACTTTAATATTTGTGCAAAAGCCGGAAAACGATTAGAAATGTCCAGATGTGAGGCGCACCGGAAAAACAAGCAGCGCCGCGTACAGTCGTACGCAAGCAATTGTTTTGAGGAGCAACGAAGCAGGTGGGCGTTTATAATCGTTTTCCGCAGGGGGAAAACGTGCATATGCTAATAATGCCTGTCGCCAACGGCATATTGCCAAGGCCGCAGGGTGGAACAATTACTGGTATGTTTATTATCGAAAACGGCGGTCAGTTACTGCTTGATGTGGGCGTCGGACGAGAAATCCTTATTTGTCCCTGGATTGTTGAAGAACAAGCCTTATACCCTATTGGTGTAATTGTCCGTATTATGAATATTTGGAGCCAGACGGCTGTAGACAATAATAATGTCGAAACTCCGGTACTTATGGCTAAATTGGAAGGAAGAGGTCATGCCCGCTGGTATACTATGCGGACAGCGGGCAGTTATCTTTACTCAAATGATATCGAATACATCAACCTAAAAAAAATGCGTAAGGAGTACCCAGCTATCTCAGGTGCTGGTTGGGCGCCTCAAGGCGGATACACTGAGTTTCGCGATAAGAGTGATATACCTGTAACAATTTACGGCTCAGATCTTGAGACAGGTGAGCAAGTCAGCATAACGGCTAATTTAGGTGGCTTGGTTGAACTTGAACAGGCTCATACGATTGAACACTCGGTTATCAGGGCTTTGACTACATATGGGTTATGCACTGCACGAACGTTGGTGGAAGCTATGGGCCGAGAGACCGATGAGTTAAAAAAATCAGTGGAGTTTAGCATTAAACATACCATGCCGGAGGCATTAGGTTTGACCGCCAGCGGGGCTTGTGGGAATCCGATGACTAATTTAGCCCAATTTTATTTAGCGCAAGAGTTTGTTAACAACATTGAGGCAGGTAAGTCGCTGAATGAGTCGATTGACAAAGCTCGTCGTGCTACTATGTCTCAGCTCACTGATGATATTGGTATTACTATGAATCAGGGCATCCGTGTGCTACAAGGACTCAAAAAGGGTATGGCCCATGATGATACCGTATTAAAGCTGGAAACTTATAAAAGAGTAATTAGCCGTTTCCCTTTTGAACCTTGGGAATAACGGCTTTTCTTTTGCCCAGTTTCTATTTCGTCCCAACAGAAAGGTTAACTTTCTTAAAAACAGGATAAGCGCAACATCGGTTTCCGCTTTCGCCAAAGGCTCAGCGCAAACCGTGTTTTCTATATGGTAAACTTGTTATTTAGTAAAGATAATGCTAAAATATGTATGTACACAATAGTGTGCACATATACTAAGGGGAGATGAGCGCGCCGTGTTGCTTCGTATTGGCGACAAGATTGTTGATCGACAGAAAATTCATCATACTGTTGACCGAATTCTTGAATTGCGGCGAGATGGCTTATCACAACAAGAGGTGGCAGGCCAAACTGGTGTTGATCGCACCTTTGTTTCGCGCCTCGAAACTATTGGTGAGATTCGTAAAGGCGGCCGTGTAGCGCTAATAGGCTTTCCAATAAAAAATTGTCAAGAGATATATACTGTTGCCAGGCAAGAAGGCGTTGATTTTTGCCTTGTTTTATCTGAGCAGGAACGTTTAGATTTTGTCCAAACCAAAAGCGGCGTAGAATTATTTAACACTATTATGGAAATAATATCCAATGTCCATAAATATGATATAGTAATTATTATTGGCTCAAATATGCGCATTAAACTAATGGAAGCCTTACTAGACAAAACAGTAATTGGTGTGCAAATTGGAGAATCGCCAATTTCTGAAGATAAATATGTCAATCCAGAAGATATTTGTGCGCTTATTAGGCAGCTGAGGTTTTAGCCAGGAGGATACAAGGATGAAACAGGTGGTAAGCATCAGTCTGGGTTCATCAAAACGTAATAGCACGATTATTACTGAATTTGGTGGTCAACAATTTCAAATTAAGAGAATTGGAACTGATGGGAATAAACAGGTAGCAGCAGACCTTATCCGCGAGCTGGATGGTCAGGTGGACGCAATTGGTCTTGGCGGTACTGATTTATATATTTATGCTGGGAAAAAGCGGTATACGTTCCGGGAGTCAGCGGCATTAGCTGCTAATGCCAAAATAACACCAGTAGTTGATGGCAGCGCCATTAAGAATACATTGGAGCGGCGGGTAATACCTTATCTTATTAACAAATACGGTGTTGAATTCAAAGATAAACAGGCGCTTATTGTATGTGCTGTTGACCGGTTCGGGTTAGCCGAAGCTTTGGCAGGCGCAGGCTGTAAAACCGTGTTTGGCGATTTGATGTTTGGCCTGGGATTGCCAATACCCATTACGACCTTAGGCGGCCTGAATCGATTGGCTAATCTGGTAGCTCCTGTTATTACTAAGTTGCCTGTTAGTTTATTTTATCCTACAGGCAATAAGCAAACCCAGGTAACACCTAAATTTGAGAAGTATTTTCACCGTGCGTCTATTATTGCTGGTGATTTTCATTTTATTAGGCGCTACATGCCAGATACTATGAAAGATAAGCTGATTATTACCAACACAGTAACACAAGAGGATGAAGCTTTGCTAAAAGAGCGGGGAGTTACTACTTTGGTAACAACTACACCGGAAATGGGGGGCCGATCTTTCGGGACTAACCTGTTAGAAGGAGTGCTGACGGTCTTATCCGGCAAACATCCAGCTCAGCTAACGGTAGAAAATTATATTGATCTTATTGAACAAGCAGGGATTGAGCCAAGGTTTAAAAAACTTACATAAGGAGGCGCTTGTATTTGCAAAAGTTTGCTTTTGTAGTTCATCCTTTGGAAGCAAGTGATTTTAGCCGGAAGTTTTCTTTTACCCGTAACTGGCCTGACGGGTTAATAGAAGGTATTATCAAATACATACCGCCGTTCAAAGTCTCTCACATTAGTGGTATTGATTCCGGACATAATAAGGCAGAAGGCTGGTTTGTCGGGTGTCCTCTGACATCCCGGCAAATGGTTGCCATGCCTGAACCGTATGTAATTAATAAAATCATTAAGACCGGTAAAGTAGCTGAAAAACTCGGAGCTAAAATTATGGGTCTTGGGGCGTTTACATCTGTTGTCGGTGACGCGGGCATAACGATAGCCCAAAACCTTAACATTGCTGTAACAACCGGCAATAGTTACACCGTAGCTACCGCCCTGGAAGGCACACGCCAAGCTGCCAAAGCAATGGATATTGATTTGGCACGGGCTAATGTGCTTATCTTAGGAGCTACTGGGTCTATTGGCGCGGCCTGCGCTCAGATTTTAGCCAGGGAAGTGCGCTACTTGACACTATCGGCCCGGGATGAGGTCAAACTTGAAAAACTTGCCAAGCAGATTTTGAGAGCTACAGGATTAGCCGCGCGGGTAACGGCTAATACTAAGCAGGCCATTAGAAATGCTGACATTGTGGTAGCTGTAACCAGCGCTATTGATAGCATAATTGAGCCTGAGGACCTAAAAACGGGAGCTATTGTCTGTGATGTTGCCAGACCGCGCAATGTTTCCCGCCGCGTAGCGGAAATACGCAATGATGTACTTGTGCTTGAGGGCGGGGTTGTGGAGGTTCCGGGTGATGTGCAATTTGGACTGAATTTTGGGTTTCCGCCGCAAACAGCCTATGCGTGTATGGCTGAAACCATGATATTAGCGTTAGAGGGGCGCTATGAGAACTTTACGTTAGGGCGGGACTTAACGGTTAAGCAAGTGGAAACCATTGATAGACTAGCGGCTAAGCATGGCTTTAAATTGGCAGGGTTTCGCAGCTTTGAACGAGCTGTTACTTCACAGGAACTTGCGTCTATTAAAGCCAATGCATTTGCAAAAACTTCGCAGATTTCGAAAGGAGTGCTTTAGAAAATATTGACAAAGGACATATTTATGCCTATAATAATGAAAAATAGAGGATGCTGCACACAACGTTCAGGTGTCTCTTACCATAAAACAGTGTCAAGTTCTACTTGGCACTATTTATATTGTCTAATTCCTGCATGTAAAGATTTTTTCATCAGAAGGGCAATTTTAAAAACAAAATGAATACACTATTTACAAAGAAAAAATTATAATATTTGCAAAATATTTTTGGCAAATAGCTAATAAGAGGAGAATGAACCATGGAAAAAGACGTTATGCTTACCATTGACGGACTGAAGAAGTTAGAGCAGAAGCTTGACCATCTAAAGTCAGTTCGCCGCCGGGAGGTAGCTGAACGTATTAAGCAAGCAATTGAATTTGGCGACATCAGTGAAAACTCAGAGTATGAAGATGCCAAAAATGAACAAGCCTTTATTGAAGGCGACATTCTTACCTTGGAAAAAATGTTGCGTAATGCCAAGGTGATTGATGAAGGGGAAGTGGGCACAGATATTGTTGCCTTGGGATCAACTGTCAAACTTAAGGATTTGGAGTTTGACGATGAACTCGAATATACCATTGTTGGCTCAGCTGAGGCTGACCCGACCGAACTTAAAATCTCCAACGAATCGCCGGTTGGGCAGGCCATAATTGGCCAAAAGGTCGGTAGTGTTGTAGAAGTTAATGTACCAGCAGGTATGCTTAAATATGAAATTATGGAGATTAGACGTCACCACTAATTTCTAGCTGAAAAAGGACAGGGGAGAAGTTTCATGGCAGAAATAGAAGTAGGACAAGATAACAACCCGCAAGCGACCGAGGAACTAAATGAACTGATGAAGGTTCGTCGGGAAAAGATGGATAAGGTGGCCGCCCAGGGAATTGAACCTTTTGGACGCAAGTATGACTTTACTCATCATGCGAAAACAATTATTGATGATTATGCTGAACTAGAAGGACAAACTGTCCGCATTGCCGGACGCCTCATGGCTGTGCGCGGTCATGGAAAGGCCAGTTTTGGCCACGTAATGGATATTTCTGGGAGAGTTCAGATTTACTTCCGTCAAGATGTATTAGGCGAAGCAGCTTATGAGCAGTTTCATTTGTTAGATATTGGCGATATTGTAGGTATTGAAGGTATAGTATTTACTACACAAAAAGGTGAAATCAGTATAAAAGCAAATAGGTTTGAGCTTTTGGCCAAATCCTTACGCCCGCTGCCGGAGAAATGGCATGGGTTAAAGGATGTCGAGACTCGCTATCGGCAGCGTTATCTTGATTTAATTGTCAATCCCGATGTGCGTAATAACTTTATTATGCGCAGTAAAATCATTCAGGTGGTTCGGCAACAATTAGATGAACGCGGCTTTTTAGAAGTGGAAACACCAATGATGCACCCGATTGCTGGCGGTGCGGCAGCGCGCCCATTTATTACTCATCATAATGCACTTGATATGAAACTGTTTATGCGGATTGCGCCTGAGCTGTATCTTAAGCGGCTAATTGTTGGTGGTTTTGAAAAAGTATACGAACTTGGCCGGGTATTTAGAAACGAAGGCATTGATATTAAGCATAACCCGGAATTTACTATACTTGAGCTATATCAGGCTTTTGCCGACTATAAGGATGTTATGCGGTTGACAGAGGAAGTGGTAGCCGGAGTTGCCGAGGCCCTCCTAGGTACAACAAAGATAACTTATCAAGGGCAGGAAATTGACCTTACACCGCCGTGGAACAGACTCACCATGCCGGAAGCCATACAAAAATATTCAGGGGAAGATTTTAGCGTGGTTAAGACAGTGGCTGAAGCTCGCGCCATTGCCGACAAGCTTGGTGTTAAATATGAGCAGAAACATGGAATAGGCGGTATCTTGAACAATGTATTTGAAGAGGTTTGCGAGGAACATTTGATTCAGCCAACCTTTATTATCGGTCATCCTACAGAGATATCACCCTTAGCTAAACGCAATAAAGATAATCCTGAAATTACTGATCGTTTTGAAGCATTTATCTTTGGCCGCGAAATTGCCAATGGCTTTTCAGAGCTAAATGATCCTATTGATCAACATGGGCGTTTTGCCGATCAGCTGGTTCAGCGTATGGCTGGTGATGATGAAGCACATATGATGGATGAGGACTATATTAATGCCCTTGAATATGGCTTGCCTCCCACAGGCGGGTTGGGTATTGGCATTGATCGGTTAGTTATGTTTATAACTGATTCCTATTCGATTAGGGACGTAATATTATTTCCGCACATGCGCCACCGTGAATAGTGGTAAGGGGCTGACCAGGATTGGTTAGTCCTTTTCTTTATCCAGATGGAAAGGTTAGCTTTCCCTGGATTGAATGACTAAGGCTTCAGCCGGCGTCCTAAGGGACTTGGCACAAGCCAAGTCCTTTCTTATCCTTGCCGAAAGTTAAACTTTCGGCAAGAACCAGGGCAATATCGTCTTGCTCTTTTGCCAAAGGCTTGATGCTAGCCGTATTTTCTTCATTGACGGCTTTAAATGATTATGGTAGAATAAATTTCGTTCGGTCAAGGTATTCATAGATTTGAATCACGAATACATATTGACAAAAATAGTTGATATGTGATAGGATATAGAAGTCGCAAAACAAACGATTGAAAATTCCAAAAAAAATATTCAAAAAATATATTGACATATCTTATTTGATGTGATAATATATAAAGGCTGTCGCTGAAATGCGAACGACAAAATGTTCCCTGAAAACTGAACAATGTAAGTAATGCATCAAAAAAAGCCAGATGTGCGGTTGTATGTCGCTTGCGACATACAAAACCAAAAACAATTTCTTAATTTGATTTATAGAGCCAACAAATGGCTTCAATAAAAAACTTTATTGGAGAGTTTGATCCTGGCTCAGGACGAACGCTGGCGGCGTGCCTAACACATGCAAGTCGAACGGAGTAACCAGCAATGGATACTTAGTGGCGAACGGGTGAGTAACGCGTAGACAACCTGCCTCTAAATTGGGGACAACACTGCGAAAGTGGTGCTAATACCGAATGTGGTATCTTGGTCGCATGACTGAGATAAGAAAGGTGGCCTCTGAATATGCTACCGATTAGAGATGGGTCTGCGTCTGATTAGCTAGTTGGTGAGGTAATGGCTCACCAAGGCGACGATCAGTAGCCGGTCTGAGAGGATGAACGGCCACACTGGGACTGAGACACGGCCCAGACTCCTACGGGAGGCAGCAGTGGGGAATCTTCCGCAATGGACGAAAGTCTGACG
>NZ_LSLK01000073.1 GCF_002257705.1 Sporomusa silvacetica DSM 10669 | reverse complement strand
TGTACCAGTTATTCCGCCAGGAGTAGAGCTGGGTAGCTACGTTCGGAAAGGATAAACGCTGAAAGCATCTAAGCGTGAAACCAGCCTTAAGATGAGGTCTGTCATTCGAAAGAAGTAAGGCCCCTTGTAGATTACAAGGTAGATAGGCCAGATGTGGAAGTGGAGTAATCCATGCAGCTGACTGGTACTAATAGGCCGAGGACTTGACTTAACAACACTGCCGTGAGTAAGGAAGTTCCGCGCTAACGCTTGGAACTAAGCGACTCACACAAGTTCTAGCGTCGCTGACGCTCCTAATAACATGGTTCGCTGCTTATCTTCTGTGAAGTTTTTAGGGAACATACTCTAATATGAGGAAATGTTAACCTTCCCAAATTAATGACCTACTAGCTCAGTCGGTAGAGCACCTGACTTTTAATCAGGGTGTCCCGCGTTCGAGTCGCGGGTGGGTCACCATCTGGCCCGTTGGTCAAGCGGTCAAGACACCGCCCTTTCACGGCGATAACGGGGGTTCGATTCCCCCACGGGTCACCAATCTCGACATTCGACACTAGACATTCGACGCTCGATAAACCATTGTCGAAAGTCGAAGATCGAACATCAAGAGTCGATTACGGGCGATTAGCTCAGCTGGGAGAGCGCCTGCCTTACAAGCAGGATGTCGGCGGTTCGATCCCGTCATCGCCCACCATCCTCGATACTCGATGCTAGACGTTCGACATTCGATAAAATCGAACATCGAAGATCTAAAGTCGAAAATCGAATAATGCGGCCCTGTGGTGTAGCGGTCTAACATGCCGCCCTGTCACGGCGGAGATCGACGGTTCAAATCCGTTCAGGGTCGCCAGTTTCGATATTAGCTGTTCGACATGCGACATTCGATAAGTAAGACGAAAATCGAACGTCTAAGGTCGACAGTCGAATCTGCCTCGGTAGCTCAGTCGGTAGAGCAGAGGACTGAAAATCCTCGTGTCGACAGTTCGATTCTGTCCTGAGGCACCACACACATGCTGGCGTAGCTCAATTGGTAGAGCAGCTGACTTGTAATCAGCAGGTTGGGGGTTCAATTCCTCTCGCCAGCTCCATCTTACTTCTGGAGGGATTCCCGAGTGGCTAAAGGGAGCAGACTGTAAATCTGCCGTCTTTGACTTCGGTGGTTCGAATCCACCTCCCTCCACCATTTATAGTATAATGCGGGTGTAGCTCAATGGTAGAGCACTAGCCTTCCAAGCTAGCTACGAGGGTTCGATTCCCTTCACCCGCTCCATAGAGAATACAAGACCTCACAGGGTTTCCTGTGAGGCTTATTTTTTTGGAGAAATGAGTAAAAACTGTCATTTCAGAGTGAAGACAAATCCATGCGGTAACCAAAGGTATAGTAAAAGCTATACCTTTTTTTTATTTAATCCTATCCATTTGTCTATTGTGATTTTCGGAAAATGTTGGTAATCTATAATTTATTAGGAACAGGGGAAGCAACGAATGAAATTGATGCAGTAATCAATATTTTAGATGGGTCAATCAATTGCGCTGAACGTTAGATCAGTATATAAATAATTGTTAAGTATAGGTGAAAGTTTTGATATTATTGCTAAAAAATGTTTGGGGCTATTATAGTCAGTATAAGTTGTATGCTTCTGTGTACTTTATTGGTGTACTCTTTGATCTGGCAGTTGAAAGCTTTATTGCCCTAAGTTTTAAGTTTCTTCTGGACAATGCTATTATGCCCAAGAATCAAAACGTAATGATTATGGTGCTGATCCTGCTGGTGGCCGGAACTCTGATAGCAAGGTTTGGCTATGCTTTCCGCTGCTATTTGTATGCCAAAATGCTAGCAGGAATTATGGCCAATATAAGATACCAGCTCTTCCAGAAGATGCAGCAGCTCTCTCTGAAATACTATTCTAATGCCAGAGCCGGAGATATTTTATCTCTCTTCTCCAATGATTTGGCCAGTATCGAATACATGATCAACTTGGCAGTTCCTGCTGGTGTTGCTGCCTTTCTTAGTATTGTGATCAATACCGTGATTATTTTTAACCTGGATTGGGAACTGGCCCTGATTTCGTCAATCGGCTTGCTGCTCTGCTCGCTAGGGACATATATTTTCAACCGCAGGGCCTTCCTTGCCAATGAGCACATGAAAGATATGCAGGCCAGCTTCTTGTCTAGAATTGAAGAGAACATTAATGCCCAGCAGCTAATAAAATCCTTCAATCTGCAAAATATATTAAACCGATCTTTTGAAACTCATAACACCCAGCTCTCTCAAATAACTCGAAAGGCGTTATTTCTCAATTATTTGATGGAAATAACGCCTAACAGTATTATCGCGATTTTTAATGTAATTATTATATGTCTGGGTGCCTACTTTGCCTTTAAAGATTATATATCTCCCGGTACGCTGGTTTCATTTAACAATCTTTTTGTTGGTCTCAGCACAGCCGTTTATAGTTTTACCTGGGTTTTTCCGGTTTTGATGGGATCATCTGCCTCAATGAAGAGAATTCAAGCTTTTCAAGACCAGCCAACCGAGGTTAAAAACTTGCCTGAGGCCAGAGAGATTCAAGAGTTTCAACAGGGAATCGAACTTCATAATGTGAATTTTGGCTATACGAATGAAGACGTATGCCTGAACAATGTTAATCTTAAAATTCCTAAAGGGGCTTCGGTCGCTATTGTTGGACCCAGCGGATCAGGAAAAAGCTCTATTCTTAATCTTATTATGCGATTCTATGATCCTCAATCAGGCAGTATAACAATAGACGGCCAGGATTTGCGTAGCATTAAGGTGGAATCACTGCACCGCCTGATCGGAATTGTCCTTCAGGAAAACTTCCTTTTTAATGACTCAATTAGAGAGAACTTAAAAATAGCCAATCCAGAGGCCAGCGATGATGATATAGCCGTGGCTTCTGCAGCCGCAAAAATTTATAAATTCATCATAACTCTTCCCAATGGCTATGATACCGTGGTTGGTGAACGGGGAGGCCAGCTATCTGGAGGACAGAGACAGAGAATCGCTCTGGCCAGAGCGATTCTCTGTAAACCATCCATATTAATTCTGGATGAAGCAACCTCAGCACTGGACCCTAAAACAGAAAAAGCGATTAATAAAACCCTTAAAAAACTACACACACAAATGACCATTATAAACATAACCCACCGCTTGGCCAATATTCAAGACTATGACATTATTTATGTTATAGAAAAAGGACGTGTCGTAGAAACCGGTACGCACCAGAAATTAATGGAAAAGCAGGGTTTGTACGCTGAGCTTTGCCAAAAGCAAGAAGGTTTTTCGATCAAGGATGATTTTGGACATGCCGAAATGGAATCTAAAAAATTGGCTGATATCAGCCTTTTTAGGAATCTGGATACCGCACTGCTGGAAGAATTAGCTGATTTATTTGTTTCTGAGTATTATCCAGCGGGAAAGACAATAATCAATAAAACTGAATTAGGTGATAGATTCTATGTTATTGTTCGCGGAACGGTAGAAATACGTAAAACATTGGCAGACGGCAGCGAGAAAATTGTAAATGTTTTATGGGATGGAGACTATTTCGGGGAATTTGCTCTCCTGAAAGAAAGGCATCAGGGAAGCGCCAATGTACGCACCCGTACTCCTTGCCTGCTATTATCGCTCAGGAGACGGCAGTTTGAAAGAGTAATATCAAAAAATCCTGGTCTCAGAGTGGAAATGGAAAAGGAAATGGATAAACGCCTGGCACAGCTAGCAGCAGGAGAATAAATAATGAAAATTAAGTTCAGAGAAATAAAGAACAAAGGGCTTGGTGTGGTAGCTATTAAAAAGATTGTAGCCGGAGAGGTTTTTGAGGAAGCTCCCGTAATCCTTTATCGTGCAGAGGAGGAGGAATACCTGGAAAAAACGGCCCTTGGCAACTATACTTATGCCTGGGAAAGTCAATGGGGAGCCATAGTGCTGGGATATGGCTCGTTATACAACCATTCCTACCATCCCAATGCCAGGTATGAACGGGATTTTGCGGGCAAAAGTATGCAATATATTGCACTGTGTGATATTGAGGCCGGAGAAGAGATCACGATTAATTATAATGGTCGTATCGAGGATCTGTCGCCAACCTGGTTTGAGGTTTTTTAGGAGGTAAAGTCCTTGACTTACCGGAGGATAGTATATGAATGAGTGGGCAGTTGTAAAGTTCAGGGATATTCTTTCTGAAAAAGATATCTCTTCCATAATAAAACTTGTTCAGCAAACAGCTGTATTTAATGAAGAAGAGCTGGCGGTTGCCGAAGAATTGCTGCGGGAGAGCCTGGAAAAGGGAGAGCAAAGCTACTATAAATGTTTGCTGGCAGAACAGAACGGGAGTATAGCAGGATATGCCTGTTATGCTACTATTTTAGGAACAAACGGCAGCTTTGAGCTGTATTGGCTTGTGGTGGAAAAAGAGTCTCAGCGAACTGGCCTGGGGGCTCAAATCATGAAGGAGTTTGAAAACAAAGTTCGCCAAGCAGGAGGAAAAAGGATATTTGTTGGGACCTCCTCCCAGGAGGATTATCTGCCGGCCCGGGCGATGTATGAAAGTTGGGGTTATAATAAGACGGCTGTTTTAGAAGACTTCTATGACAATGGGGTCGACCTTATTTATTATGCTAAAAGTTTGCCGACCAGCTAAGCAGAGGCAGATTGCATTAAATTTTTTCGCCGGATAATGGAGAGGTAAGAATGAAAATAGGATTGACGTATGATTTGCAGGAGGATTATCTGCGCCGCGGTTATACCCGTGAAGAGGCTGCGGAATTTGACACGGAAGAAACGATTGCAGCTATCGAACTTGTATTGCAGGATCTCGGGCATGAGGTAGAACGAATCGGCGGTTTCGAAGAGTTGCTGCTTAAACTGACTTCAGGAAAAAGACCTCAGCTGGTTTTCAATCTATGTGAGGGCAGCTTTGGTTTCAGCCGCGAGGCTCAGGTGCCTGCTGTTTTGGATGCCTATTGTATTCCCCATACCTTTTCTGATGCGATGGTTCTGGCAGTCACTCTGCATAAGGCCCTGACCAAAAGGATTGTAAGAGATCTGGGGGTCGCTAGCCCCGGCTTTGCAGTTATTGAGAATATTGGAGATATAAATGATCTAGATATGCCTTTTCCCCTGTTTGCCAAACCAGTGGCCGAAGGCTCCAGCAAGGGAATTAGCGCAAGCTCAATAGTATATGATCTAAATTCGCTGAAAAAGGTCTGTACCGATCTTTTAATTAAGTACCGGCAGGCTGTACTGGTAGAGGAATTTCTACCCGGACGCGAGTTTACAGCAGGCATATTGGGGACCGGGGAAAAGGCCAGAGTTATCGGGGCTATGGAAGTGGTATTCAAACATGATGATGCTCAGGAAACCTATTCCTATGCCTCCAAGTTCATCAATAATAGGGAATGGGTTGAATACAGAAGGGTTGATAAAGAGCTTTTCTGTCTGATTGAAAAAAAAGTCATGCAGGTGTGGCGCGGTCTGGGCTGCAGAGATGCCGGGCGGATGGATTTCAGAATGGATAAAGGCGGCCATTTAAATTTCCTGGAGATCAATCCGCTGGCGGGATTAAATCCGGTTCATGGAGATTTGCCTATTCTTTGCAGGCTGTATGGAATACCGTACCAGGAGCTGATTAAGGCTATAATGGATTCTGCCCTGGAACGTGTGAATCAATGAGGAGGTAATGTATGAATACTTGTGCCCAATGTGCTAGGCTGCAGAAGACTTGTTGTGAACGGGAAGCAACTAAGATTGCCCTTACTGGCGGAGATATTGCAAGAATATCTCAGTTTGCCGGGCAGGAAGATTTTTATGAACTAAAACCGGTTGAGGAAGAGCTGAAAGATGTTTATGCTAATCCAGCCTGCTATACAGAAGATGATTACATTTATGTCACTTACCTTTTTGACGACCAGGGCCGGAGGAACATATTGAGGAAAAATCCGGACCAGACCTGTTGTTTTGTAACGTTAACAGGATGCAGCCTGCCTCATGATATAAGGCCTTTATTATGCCGCATATATCCCTATGATTGGAATGATCGGTTGGAAATTTGGATCGATGGATCTTATTGCCCAGCGAGTTTATTTAAGGATGAAGAGGATATGGTAAAAAAGGTTGGGCTTAGTGCCGCAGAAGCCTTGGAGTTGATAAAATTATTCTATGCCGAAATCATGGATGGCAAAGCATCACATGAAAGGTAGAATGAATGTATGAGCAATAAAACTGTGCTTATCCTGAGGGATAAAATTCCGGTCAATGCGGCTGAAGACTTGCTTGACAACGAGGCGGAGAGTTTTTTTATAGCAGCAGCTTTAAAAAAACTGGGGTTCAGAGTTGAAGTTAGGGTCTTTGATCTTTATGAAATTCAGGCATTGATTATTGATCTGATGAGGCTAAATCCCCTGTTTGTAGTAAATCTGGTTGAAACAGTTGATGGAAGCACTGCAATGTCTTTCCTGCCCTGCAGTCTTCTGGACAATCTGCATATCAAGTACACTGGCAGTGATTCTTGGGCTATGGTCACAACCATCAATAAAACGCTGACTAAAAAGATGCTCAGCAGCATTGGTGTGCGCACACCGGAGTGGCTCGAAATTAGTGGCAGCGGCTCCTTTATTCCAGGGGAACGTTATATACTAAAACCTGTCAATGAAGACGGCTCCTTGTATATTGATAACTCATCCCTTGTACGCTCAGAGTCTGCGGAGGAATTGCAGACCCTGTTGTCAAGAAAGAGCGCTGAATGGGGGGGAGAATGTTTTGCTGAGCGCTTTATAGCTGGGAGAGAATTTAATATATCCATACTCGGACATAAAGGTGAGCCAGTGGTTCTGCCGGTGGCTGAAATGCTGTACAGCGGCTATGAAAAAATGCATTTGCCAGAAATACTTACTTATGACGCTAAGTGGTGCAAAGGCTCCTTTGAATATGAGAATTCCAGGCGCAGCTTTACACTATATCCAAAAGACCAGGAATTGATCGGACAAATGTCTGAAATAGCCCGGAAATGCTGGAAACATTACCGGCTTAAAGGATATGCCCGGATCGATTTCAGGGTGGATAAGCAAAGTATTCCATGGCTCATTGAAATTAATACCAATCCCTGTATTGCGGATGACAGCGGTTTTGTAGCGTCTGCCCAAAAAGCAGGGCTGAGTATTGAGGAGCTTGTGAGAAAAATTATCCTCGAAGCAGATAGTGAGCTATATATTCCGCAGTAAGGAAGTTTACAGGCACAGGCGGGTGGTGTATTGAAAAAAATCTTTAACGCGTTGTATATAGATTAAAAAAGTAGGATGGAACTGATGAGTAAAGACAAACCAAAAGGCATGATAAAAGATGCTAATAAACTCCAGGATGCTACAAATAACGCAGCCTGGTCTGACTGGCACTGGCAGTTTAACAATAGATTATCCGGGAAGAACGATTTATCTGCACGTTTAGGAATCGGTAAGAAGCTTGCAGAAGAAATCAAACGGGTAGCAGAGGTTTTTCCGATGGCCATTACTCCCTACTATTTTTCTTTAATTAGCAAAAATGATCCTCAATGCCCGGTGCGGCTCCAATGTGTCCCTAATTTTGCTGAATTGAACTTTAGCCCGGCAGATATGGAAGATCCTCTAAACGAGGATAAATATTCTCCTTTGCCCGGCCTGATTCACCGCTACCCGGACAGGGTACTGCTTACGGTTACACTGGAGTGTGCCAGCTATTGCCGGCACTGCTCGAGAAAGCGCAAGGTAGGAGACCAGGCCATCAAAATAACGATGGATGGTATTTGCAAAGGAATAGAGTATATCAGGGATCATCCTCAAATCCGAGATGTATTGTTATCCGGAGGAGATCCACTGGTACTTGGCGATGAAATTCTGGACAAAATTATTGGTGAGATACGGGCAATTTCTCATGTGGAGGTCATTCGCATCGGCACCCGTGTACCAGTCGTTATGCCGCAACGGATTACCATGTCTCTGGTGAATGTGCTAAAAAAATATCACCCCTTGTGGATTAATACCCATTTTAATCATCCTGTTGAGTTTACGCCGGAATCTGAACAGGCATTGGCGAAACTGGCGGATGCAGGTATTCCACTCGGGAACCAGACGGTATTGCTTAAAGCCATAAATGATTCTGTCGCTACAATGAAAAAACTGCTGCACCTTCTGGTAAAAAACCGGGTTCGTCCTTATTATTTATACCACTGCGACTATTCCCGCGGTGTAAGTCATTTTAGAACCTCCATCCGGGAAGGATTAGAGATACAGCAAGGTCTGATTGGTTTTACCTCAGGGTTTGCGTTACCTCTGTATGTTATGGATATACCCGGTGGAGGCGGTAAAGTTCCACTAGGGCCGGAGTACATAAAAAAATATACGGATTCGGAGATTGTCTTGAGGAATTTTGAAGGAGTAGATTACATTATAAAGGATTAAGTTTTGCACCTGTTTCAAAGTTATTACCGAATTTAAGAAAAATTCCCTATTGTCAAACTGATTAAGATTATGTTATTATTTTAACAAATACAGCCAAGAAGGTTGTGCGGTGTAGTATTAAAAGACAATGACATAATGTGAGTGAATAACCACGAAGGTATTACGGTTAAGAATGACCGTAGATCGTTGTGGTTTTTTATTTTGGGGGGTGGCGTGATTTAATTCGTTAAAAAAATAAAGTCCACGTATCACCACTGTTGGGATTACTAGGTACAGTTGTTGGTATGATTTCATCGTTTAGCAGACAGCCACAGGCTATTCTGCGGGCTGATAAGCAGGCCGAATATGGCCGGGTTGTTATGATATTGGATGAGCTTAAAGCATTAGGTGTAAAAAAGGTAGCTGTATCAGCACTAGTATTAGTGCACTCATTAATTGAAAATAGTTGACTAAGGTATGAAACCTTTGGGGGCGTGAAGCTCCTGCTGGTTTGCATGCCTTTTTCTTAGTAACGATGGGGGAGAAAAGAGTGAAATTAAATAAAAAAGCACTTGCTACCGCGGCTCTGACAGGAATACTAATGGCAGGAATGCCGGTTATGGCTGAAGCGGTGCCTACCTACAATCTTGAAGAAATTGTGATTCAGGCCGAGGGTGTCGCCAAAAGCAATGCGGACACTACAGTTAATGTCAAATCAGTGAGTCCGGGTAAGGCAGCCACCATTCCCGAGCTCTTACGCAGTTCTGCAGGTATTGATGTTCAGCAACGGGCCAGTGCCGGTGACAACCAGGACGGTACAGTCAAGCTACGTGGCTTTGATGCGCGGCGCTATACCGTGCTCTTAAATGGCCGACAAATTAATTCTGCCGGGGTTATGGGCGGACAATACGTAGATTGGACAACCATCCCGCTCAACACAGTGGAAAAAATTCAAATTATCAAAGGGGCCAAATCAGCTGCTCATGGCAATACCCTGGGCGGGGTTATCAATATTATTACCCGTGACAAAGGCGTGAATGGCGGGGAAATTAATATTTTGTCAGGCAGCAATGGTCGGTATGACTATTTAGTTAACTATAGTGGCTCAGTAGGTAAGCTTAATTTTAATGTTATTGCTAATAAAACAGGAGCAGACGCGTATTTGCGCAACAATGACTATGATGCCAAACAATACGGTTTGCGACTGAATTATGACATCACTAAAGAGGACAACATTTCTGCCGGTGTTAACCGCACAGAAACCAAACGGTGGTATATTATTGCCAATAAGCCGGGAGCGAATTATGATTCCAGCTATCCGATCAGTGATGGCGAGAGTTTATCGCCGTCCATTAGCAACTATACATTAAATCCGGGTGCCTATTGGGAAAAAGATAACACGTATTATGACTTTGCCTACAGACATAAGACAGAGAGCGGTTTTTGGCAGATAGAATATTGGAAGAATGATGAACAGCGTCGCGAAGTCAACTATAATGCGGCAGGAACGGCCATTGATCTTGACCGTACCATAGTAAGTGACCAATCTGACAATATTGGCATATCAGGTCAAACGGAAATTGATGGTCATACAGTTGGATATGGCGGTGAATATAAGCGGTTGCGCTACGGATATGGTTATTATGATATTCGGCCGACTGGCAGTACTGATCAGATATATCCTTCGCAAAAGATCGATTTATGGGGAGCCTATGTTGACGACAGCTGGAAACTGAATGATAGATGGTCAACTTATTTAGGTTTGCGCTATGATCATTTATCAGCCAGTCGCGATGATAGCAGGGCTACTACGATGCGTGAGTATGATGCCGATTCCCTGTCACCGAAACTGAGCTTATCGTTCCGCAATAATGCAGCAACAAACACGTTTATTTCAGTAAACCGGCTGTGGCGTTCGCCATCCATGGCGGAATACTATTGGTGGTCTCAAAACTACAATTCTGGAACGAAAGCCGGAGCAACCAATCCTGGCTACCAACAGCAGATTAAACCGGAAAAGGGAATTAGCTATGAGACCGGGGTTGAGCAAAAGATCAGTGAAAAATATAACACAAAAGTTACATTTTTCTATCAGGATATTAATGACTATATTAACTTTCAACATGCTTATCCATACTTTTGTTATAACATTAATAAGGCCAAGGTATGGGGTGCTGAGTGGGAGAATGTATTTAAGCTAGACGACTCGAATAAGCTAATCCTCAACTATACCAATCAACATACTGAGAAAGTGGGAGCCACCCGTACTGACGCTGGTATGACAGATGCGCTTGATTATCGTCCGCTGCACAAAGCATCACTTGCCTACCAATATGATGCCAAGCCTTGGCAAGTGAGATACAGCGTGAATTTTACCGGTCAGCAAAAAGCACTGTATAACAATACGGTTAACACCATTGGCAGCTATACCATACATAACCTGGCTATAGTGAGAGAACTTGACAAGACGAGAAGTATCAGCTTCTATGTAGATAATATTTTTGATAAACAGTATGTTGAACAACTGGGGTATCCAATGCCTGGACGCTCGTACTATGTTAATTTAACACAAAAAATATAACTGCGACTTCATCAGAGAGAAGGTTTTTTATGAGTTATACTCGAAAATTAATTCATGTAGCCATGTTCATTGCACTGGGTGTAATGTTGCCAATGGCCTTCCATTTAGTTGGCGGGGTTGGTTCTGTTTTTTTACCGATGCACATTCCGGTGCTTATGGCGGGCCTGATGCTTGGCGTAAAAGCTGGGCTGATTGTGGGAGTATTGACTCCTGCTATTAGCAGTTTTGCCACCGGTATGCCACCTGTAATACCATTTTTGCCGATTATTACAGTTGAATTAGGAGTATATGGCGTTGTGTCCGGATATTTGTACCGGCAGTGCAAGCTGCCGCTGGTATGGTCACTGATCGGCGCGATGCTGGCAGGCCGCTTGACTGCTATGCTTGTAGTGGCCAGTATGGTTGCTGTGGTGGCCGTTAAGCTGAAACCCCTGACATATATTCTTGGCGCCATTTCTACAGGACTGCCAGGGATTATTATACAATTATTATTTGTCCCGCTGCTTGTGAAAAAACTTGAGGCTGTTTGCTGGATATTTAAGCAGGTGAAAGTACATGGGTAATGAACGCGATTTTTTTGATCAAATTGCCGGACAGTGGGACAGTACCCGTTCGGTTGATGCTAAAAAGATAGCTGAATTGGTAGAAATGGTTGGGTTAGAGCCTGGCTGTAAAGTGCTTGACGCTGGCAGCGGCACAGGCGTACTGTTGCCGTTCATTAAAAAAGCTGTTGGCTCGGCAGGCAAAATTACGGCAGTAGATTTTTCAGCCAATATGCTGGCTAAGGCTGAGGAGAAATACGGCAGTCTTGGTGATATTTCGTTTGCTGTTGGCGATATTATGGAATTTGTACCTGAACACGGCGTATTTGATGCCGTGTTGTGTTTTAATTTTTTTCCGCATATTAAGGACAAACAAAGGTTTATGACCCACATGCGAAGTCTGCTGCGTGAAGGGGGATTGTTGGTCATTATGCATGACATTTCCAGGCAGCAAGTCAATGCCATCCATCAGGACAGCGAGGTTGTCAAGAATGACCGCCTGGCGCCTGGAGAAACAGTAAGTGGGTGGCTGACAACTGCCGGATATCAAGTGACCCAAATCATTGATGCCGAGGATCGCTATTTTATTAAAGCTATAAAGAGCTAGTTAAAATATAGGAATAGCGTAAGTTAGAAATTTACGCATGGTAGAATCATTTTAGGAAAACGCATATCACAAACGAAAGGTGTCGGCTATGAAGTGGAAGTTCTCTTGGCTTGGATTAGAGAAATTCTTGGTTATAATACCGAGTGGAATGCGCTGCTTATCGGTATGGGCATTCCGCTGACAGGGATTGGTAACTATCAGGGTTTGCTGCCACCTGGTTTTAAAATTGCTGTTGTTGCTGATTTGGATAAAAACAATCATGGTTCTATAATTTCAGGACTTAACTTAACGGTTCAGCCAATGAAAAATGACTCAGCAATGTTCACTTATTTTTGAACTAACAGGCAGTTAATCCACCATCAACTGTCCACACTGCACCAGTGACAAAGGATGCAGCAGGAGAGGCTAAAAAGGAAATAACGTGGGCAACTTCTGAAGGCTGCGCAATGCGGCCAAGCGGGTATAAATTTGCCATATCTGATAGAGTGCAGATGTTATTGGGAGCGGTAAGCTGATGGTCAAGTAGAGGTGTAGCCACATCGCCAGGGCATACACAATTGGCGCGGATGTCATAAGGGGCGCATTCTAAAGCTAATGCCTTGGTAAGAGCAATGACTGCTCCTTTGGAAGCGCAGTAGGCTGTACACAAGAGATTGCCATTGATACCTGCGTCAGAAGCGAGGTTGATGATAGAGCCTCCACCGGCTTTACGCAGTTCAGGTAAAGCGGATTTGCACATGAAATAAACACCTTTTACATTGACATCCATAATAGTATTATAATCTTCTTCACTGACATCAGAGATTAAATTTTCTTGATAGATACCGGCTGAATTCACCAAAATATCAAGTTTTCCAAAGATGGTGGTTGCTTGTTCTATTATGTTAACGCAGTCTGCAGGGTGGGAAACATCTCCCTGCACATAATCAATGGTGTTTGAAATTGCAGCCAAGGATTGCTTTGCTGCATGACCCTTTGTAGAATCACGACCAACGATAACAACCTTTGCACCGTTGGATAAAAATAGTTTAGCGGTAGATAAACCGATGCCGGAGGTTCCCCCAGTAATAACGGCGACTTTGTTGAATAGGTCATACTGCATGACATTAGCTCCTATCTTAAAAATATATTTAGGCTAGAAAAAACATTTCGGGTTTATGGTTTACTTTTCCTGCTACATGCATCATCTGGTGCTATGTGGCGGAAAAAGGAGTGGATCGCGCCATTTTTAAAAAACATTTATTTACAAAAATATTAAAATAATGTAAAATATATGTGAATAGAGTTGTGAAAACTCATTACAAATTTAGTCATATGGAAATGTAAATACAGATATAACGTAACTCAAGGTATGAAGCCGGTAAAGGACGTGAATAGGTCCTTTATTCGCTCATACCTTTTTATTTATAGTGGCGTTATAGAATTTACTGCTGATATGGCTACTTATGCCTGATGAACGGGCATTCATCTTTAATTGAAATATTGGCAAAGCAAATTTACTGGAGGTGCATAGTTCCCGGGACAAAGCACTGTGGTTTTTATTCTTTGATAAAAAGACCGGGATAAGTGCCTATTGTGAAGTGAATCCGCAGGTTGTTCCAGCTAACATTAATCAAGATAAAAAGGTTATTGTTGTGCCGTCGTACAAGCTGTTTGCCAAAATTTCTGCTGCCAATATTGGCACAAAACAGATCTTTGCAATCCGGCAGAATGGAATGACAAGGTTTTTAAAGGCAATGAGTTTGCGTTAGTGACACTGGCAAACGTGGCTGCCCACGGCGCTCCATATGACTTTATAATAATACTAAAATAGTGTTGAAATCTTGTATATTGATCCATATAATATGTTAAAGATTAAAATTCTAAAAGTTTGAGCAAATCTCTTGAAGAGATTTACCATAGCGAAGTGTAATATTTTGACTTGAAGGTCATCGCTATCCTTCCGTGGCATGTAATGCCCAGCAGAAGGTTACGATGGCTTTTTTGTATTCTGAGTTAAATGAAACTCGTAGGTCACCAATAGTTTTATTTAATAAAGGAGGTGTTGATAGTTAAGTTTTTAATAAGGTAGCAGTTCGAGAGCGTCAGTGCGTCTATTGCGAGACTGTGTAATCGGCAAAGAAGGGGTGGTTTATGGGTGCTTATAAGGATGAGCGAATTTTTAATGGATGATTACAGGAGGGATTAGGTAATGAGAATATTAAATATTGATGGAACGATTACTACTACTACTACTACAAAAATATTGAACAAGCTTGCAGGAGAAAAACAAGAGGATGATTTTGTTAATAAATATGACTTAAATATAGAAAAATTGAAAATCGTAACGCAGGACCCTACATCTGGAAAAGGACATTATATCTTCCTGCCAAGAGGTGCTATTTTATTCAATCTCATTAAGGAATATATCTATGGTCTTTATGCTGATCTAGAATGTTTTTATATAGAGGCACCTGTGCTTACAGATTTCGAGAATTTAGCTGTTGCAAATCATGTTGAGCAATCAGGAGAGAACACGTATCATACAAATTCTTCAGGAAGACATCTTGTTACAAAAATAGGAGTGCTTTATTCTCAGTTGGGATTAGTTGGTGAAAATGGTTTATCTTCCAGCCATCTACCGCTAAAGCTTTTCGAGATGACCAAATGCTGTAGGCTTGAGGAAAGATATAGCCCATTACGTAGAGCGTGTGAGTTTACCATGATAGATATGCATGAATTATTTAATAACCTGAATGAATCACTTGACGAAAGTCTTCAGATACATAAAAAGATACTTGAGCTTGCATCCGAATTTAACCTGGATTTCTATTGTACATACAAAGTTACCAACGACTTTTTAGAAAAAAATTTGGAATGGATATTACAATTGGTTCGTTTGCATGAAAGGGAAGCGTTGCTTCTTGAAGCTAACCCTCGAAAAGGAAGACCGATTAATGTTGAATATCATTTTGATGTAGGTGAAGGAAATCCACTTGAAGTATCAGCCTTTCAGTTAGATTATGACAATCCTATAAAATTTGGCATTTTGAAAGAAGATGGATCAAATCCCATTGTATTACATGCCAATATTATTGGTTCAATTGAAAGATTTATGTATGCAATTTTATCAAGGATTATTGACAGGGGCTGCTTTCCAATGTGGTTAGCACCTGAGCAAGTAAGACTCATTCCTGACTCTGTGGATGATTTAGAATTATGTATAAAATATGCTTCCATGCTGAATAAAGAATCATTAAGAGTAACTATTGATGATCAACTGCAGTGTTCTATGGAGCAAAGATATGCATTGGCAAAGGAGAGCATGATACCAGTTATTGTACATGTACGTGCGGAAAATGCGTCAATTTTGCAGGCGCCTTCATTTTATAATTATACTGATTTCAGATTGAAAGAATTCACTGAACAAGTCAAGTTAGAAACGAAAGGGAAGCCTTTCATGAGGGCCACATACCCCCATAGACTTTCACAATGGCCAGGATATTTTTGATCATATTAGTAGTCTTCATACTACTAATTTTGCGGATTATTAGGCAAGCGCGAACTATATACTTGAAAAATGTCAAGGAGAGGAATTTGAATGGAAAGAAATAAAAAGAAGATTGAAAAGATTGAATTTCAGCTTACAACTTCCTGTAATATGTCTTGCAAATTCTGTTTTAATGGTGAAGAAACAACGTGTGACAAATTAAATCCTGAAATAGCATGTAGGACTATAAAAGATCTCGTTATTTACTCAAATGCTAATTCTCCGTATGTAGATCTTAAATCCGTATGGATAACAGGAGGAGAGCCGCTTTTAGAAAAGGATACGGTTTTAAAAATTATTTCAACTTGCAAGTCACTCAAAATTACATCTGGCTTGAGTACTAATGGGCTTCTCCTCGAACAATACCTTGATAAATTAGTGGCAACTGGTTTAGATGAAGTAAAAATTTCGTTGGACTCTATAGATGCCGATCTATTCAAAAAGGTTAGAGGTGGCTCACTTTCAACGGTTTTGAAGAATATAAAATTAGCAACAAACACTCGTCTTAAAACATACATCCGAATTACAGTAACCAATGAAAACATTAATACAATTAATCCAATTATTCAATTGTTAGCAGATTTGAACGTGTCCACAATCGAACTTAAAGCTGTTCTTCCCATCGGTCGTTCAGACTTTGAACTTATGTCTGAACATCTGCTATTAGAAAAAGCATTCAACGATGCTATTAAAATTTTGCCGCAGAATAAGATGAATCCTGTCATAACAGTTATGTGCAATTATCTCCCTCGCTGCAAAGGATTCATCGTTTCTCCAAATATTGCTTGTGTTTGCAGTCATTCGGCACTTTATGTAGCTGCTAATGGAAGTATTATACCCTGTAGCTACTTTCCCAAAGAAAGTCGATATAATATTTATCGAGATTCTATTTTAGATGCATGGACTAGCTCTTTTTTTGAAAACGTAAGAAATAGTGCTACTACCCAATGCAAAACATGTGAAAACTGGGATTCGTGTAGGAATGGGTGTCCAGCGGTACTTTATACCCATAGTAAACTAAGTAGTTCTTGTTTTGATGTTATTAATGAAAATATATATCCGCATCAAGCAGTGTAATTTGCTATATAATCAAAAAGTCGATTTCTAGTATACACAGAAACTTATTTTGAAATATGAATTATATATTAATTCATAATTTTAATTAACATTAATTTTTAGCTGTAACAATGGTTTCATGGAAAGTATTAATTTATTGCTTTCCGTGAAACCATTAGTTGCTTTCAAAAATTCGGTTCAAATGAGCTTGGAATTAAGCTTTATATATTGTTTGGTTAATATAACGACGAAACAAGGTAAGGTGATGATTATGATCGTAATGCTTAAGGTGTTGTTAACTTTAACAGTAATAGTTTTCTTAATGCAAAAGAGATTCCTGTTGGGCAATACCATGATGATTGGTGCCGGGATGGTCTTTCTAATGTGTTCACCTCAATGGAGTACATTTGAGGTGGCAGGAAGAGAGTTATTATATAGTTCGAGTACGTGGGAGATTTTGCTGGCTGTATTTCTGGTTATGTGTTTAGAATATCAGTTGCGAACAAGCGGAATTGTCAATGGTCTAATGACCGTATCTCGGGCGTTTTTTAAAAGTGACAGAATGTTATTGGCTTTAATGCCAGCCTTTCTTGGTTTCTTACCCTCCTTGGGTGGTGCTATTTTTTCCGCACCTTTAGTGGAGGAAGCTGGAAAACAGTATAATCTTTCTCCTGATAAGAAAACATCAATTAATCTTTGGTTCCGGCACGTGTGGGAGTGTACCAATCCAATACTCCCTTCTTTATTATTGGCTAGTCAAATTGCACAAGTTCCTGTAAGTGCGCTAATTATCAATATGCTTTGGGTAGCAGTTATAGGTTTGGTGGGCGGATGGTTTGTCTACATTTCGCCGTTGCCCAATAATATTGAAAATCAGATGATAACTGATTCATGTTCGGAAGGGAAAAATAACTACCGATATCTGTTTTTAGCGGCCGGACCGATAGTTGCTAATTTTCTACTAGTCGTCGGGTTTGATTTTGGACCAGCGATGTCAATGCTGATAGTGGTTGTTTCTATGGCATTAGTGTTGCGGATGCAAATGGAGAATATTATCACCATGTTCAGGCACGCATTTGACCGAAAATTATTATGGGGACTCATTGGCATTCTTTTTTTTCAAGCCATCTTGAAGCAAACAGGTATTATTGCAGATGTTGCTTTAGTATTAGAAAGCATGGGTATCCCCATAGTGGTAATGATCGGTAGTATTGCATTTCTTGCAGGAATACTTACAGGTAGTTCCCCGGGTTTTGTGGCGATCGCATTTCCTTTTGTCGCAGCAATTTCTAGTGGTAATATTGCTATGGCTGTAGTCGGTTATGTAGCTGGTGTTGCCGGACAGATGTTGTCACCTGCACACTTATGCCTTTTGGTGACCCTAGAGTATTTTAAAGCTGATTTTTTTAAGTCGTTACGCCCGATTATGCTTATGGAAATAGTTATATTGCTAACTTTATCAATAAAAATGACATTTTAAAATAGTCTGGAGGGATACAGAATGAATGTAAGTTACCTGCGGCAATCAATACGAGTCATTTTTTGTATAAGTGTGGTTGCGGCTTTGCTTTGTGGGTGCAGTAGTTCTAAACAACCAGTTTTAACTGACGCAAAAGATATGGTTTTTACTATCGCTGACCATATGGGAGATCATGGCTTTCCTTCACCGTTTGCCCACTACTTTCGTGGTCCCGGTTATCTACGCATGAGCTTTATATTTGATGCCTTGATATGGAAGGATGATAAAGGCTATATTCCTGCGTTGGCAGAAAGCTGGGAGTACAATAAAGAGGAAAACTCTTACGTGTTTCATTTGCAAAAAAAAGCTACCTGGCATGACGGCCAAAAATTTACTGCCAAAGATGTAATATTTACATTTGAATATTTAAAGCAACATCCCTACTACACCACTAACATCAGTATGATTAAACAAGTAGAAGCCCTGAATGAATATGAAGTCAAATTTTATTTAGAGCGTCTTTATGCTCCATTTTTGGATACCATTGCCGGTACTATACCAATCCTGCCTGAACATATCTGGAAAGGGGTAACAGATCCCAGTAACTTTCGGCAAAAAGAAGCTTTAATTGGTACAGGGCCTTTCCGGTTAGTGGATTACAGTAAAGAAAATGGTACTTATTTATATGAAGCCTACAATGAATATTATCAGGGTAAGCCTAAGTTTCAACAGATCAAAATGGTTAAGATGAATGTGGAAATGGTTTTAGCAGCGCTTAAGCAAAAGCAAATTGACATGGATCAGATACCGCCAGAGTTAGTAAAACCGTTAGAACAAGCGGGGATAAAAGTAATGGCGATGCCTCATGATTGGGTTGCCAATCTGGTTATCAACCATCGTAGGGAACCTTTCAATAACAAAGAATTTCGCCGGGCTTTGGCCTATGCAATTGACCGAAAAGCACTTATTGAAACAACATTACGGGGTGAGGGACTTGCAGGAAATCCTGGGTTAGTGCCATCTGATAATGAATGGTTCAATCCCGCTCTCAAAGATTTGTATATCTATGATCCAGCTAAAGCTCAAAGTATTCTAAGCAATCTAGGCTATGTAAAAAACGGCCCATATTGGGAAAAGAACGGTCAAATACTGGAACTGGAATTACTGGCTGGGAATAGCGGCGGCAGTGGTGGTGTTGATGAACCAGGTGAACGCCACGGAGAGTTTATTAAGTCTCAATTAGAGAAAGTGGGAATAAAAGTCAATCTGCGTATTTTAGAATCCAAAACAGCCGACAGCCGTATCAATGAGTGGAATTTTGATTTAGCATTAAATAGTCATGGCGGTTTAGGGGCTGATCCGGATTATTTGAAGAACGAGATTATGGGTAAAAACTTTAACAGCGCCCGTTTTCAGGACAACGAGACTTTAGCCAATTTACTTAACCAGCAGGTTTCTATTTTAGATAAAACTGAGCGTAGACAGCTAATTGATAAAATACAGGCAGAGTACGCCGATGAAGTACCTGCTGTGCCGTTATATTATCCTACGAGGTACTATGCCTATACCCCTAAAATATCTTTATTCGTTACTAAACAAGGTATAGGATTGGGCGTACCCATTCCTTTGAATAAAATGTTCTTTATCAAATAGCTATGCTTATTAGCCGTAGCTCTACTGATTTACTCTGGACTTCTACTCAACTACTAATAAAAGGACTGAACGCCAATAATGCGTTCAGTCCTTTCTGTAAGCAATTCCTAATTTATTTTCCACCACATAACACCAACAGTCGTATTGGATTGTTCTATACACAGGCCATCAATAGCGCGTTCCTGCAAAAAGCCGCGAATACTATCTTCAACATTCGGGCCGCTTACACCCAGCATGGCAAAATAGCGGGTATAGTGTTCTAGCAGATAAACAAGCGGCTCCTGTTCTGTATGGCTATAGCTGTAGAAGGTTAAGTTAGGCCGGTAGCCTTCCTGATACAGGACATTAAGGGGATAAATAATATCAAAAGATGGTCCGGGAGCAGGTTCTTTCAGGAGTTGTTCCCACAGTAGGCGGCGGAGATCAAGGTCTTGTCGGCCGGCAAAGCCTATGAGACAGCAGACCTTGCGGGCTACTCTGGTCATTTTCATGAGGCTGTTATAATCATTAATGGCCGGACTTTTGGCAGCAAAGGCGACATCATAGGCAGGCTCTGAGGGAAGGTCGCTCCAGTCAGCCTTCAGTATGTTAATAGTATCTGACAAGCCTGCTTTAGCAGCCGCGTTTTGAAGAGTAGCCAGCATTTTGCTGGCTGTGTCCAGGCCAGTTACTTTAACGCCTTTGGCTGCCAGTGGCAATGCATAGGTACCAGGACCACAGCCAATGTCAAGCAGGGTGTCACCTGGTTTGACAGTTCCCTGGCCTGCAAGATTATCAATGATGTCCTGGTGGGTTTGCCTGTTATCATCATTATGTTTGGCATAACGTTCGGAAAAATGATTCCAAAATTCCACCCAGGCTTTCGGGTCAGGCTTTCGCTTATTTCCAGTCTGGCGGTATTGATCCCACGCCTTGGCCCAGAATTGAGTATCGTACATGATAGTCACCCCGTATTTATTTAAAATCTTTAGCCTTACCGCCAGTTGATGCGGGCCGCCACAGCCAGCAGTTTTTGGGTATATTGGTGCGTCGGGGCGGCAATTAGTAGATGGGTTAGTCCTTCTTCCACGATTTTGCCATTCTTCATAACAGCCAGGCGGTCACTGATTTTTCTGGCCAAAGCAATGTCGTGGGTAATAAATAACATGGCCAGGCCGCGCTTTTCCTGGAGATTGAGCAAAAGTTTGATTACTTTTGCTTGAATGCTAGCATCCAGCGCTGAGGTCGGTTCATCGGCAATTAGTATTTTAGGGCTTAGGGCTAAGGCACGGGCAAGGACTATCCGTTGTGCTTCACCGCCACTTAGCTGATGTGGATATTTATGGAGAAAGGCGTCATCTGCTGGTAGTTCAACTTCGTTGAGCAATTTTTTGACAGCGGTTTGTCTGTCTGTTCCAGAACCGATTTTTTGAATGTCAAGAGGTTCTTTGATTAGCTGACAGACTGTTAGACGGTGGCTGAGCGCCTCTTTGGGATTCTGAAATACCAACTGAATCTGTTTATAAAAATCTTGGTTGCGTTCCGTGATCTTAATCCCGTTAAGGTGGATATCACCGGTTGTAGGGGGCGTAAGTCCCATGATAGTTTTTGCCAGTGTTGTTTTTCCAGAGCCGCTTTCACCGACAATGGACAGGGTTTCACCTTCATACAAAGTAAGTGTTAGATTCTGTATGGCTTGGTGTTGACCCCATGTCTTGGTGAGCCCTGTTACGTGAAGAACAGGTACAATACCACCGCGATGACAGGCTAGCTTGCGCCCGCCAATCAAGGCGAGTTCTGGTACGCTGTCCTGGCAGGTACTTTGTCGCTGGGTGCAGCGCGGTTGAAAAGGGCAACCGGGAAGGTTGTGTTGCATTGTTCCCGGAATTCCCTGCAGGTCTTTGACTGTAGTCATATTGGGGTAGGCTCTAAGAAGACCGCGGGTATAGGGGTGACGCGGGTCTTCTAGTACTGTCCCGACCGGGCCTGTTTCAATAATCCGGCCGCCATAGAGCACGGCGACAGTGTCTGCCAGTTCAGCGGCCGTGGCAATGTCGTGGGTGATAATGATGACAGCACGTCCTGCGGCTGACTGTTTTAAGAGGGCGGTAATGTCTTGTTTGGTAAGCGGGTCAAGGGATGCAGTAGGTTCATCCAGCAACAGCACCTCAGGGCTATTGACAAGTGCCATGGCAATGAGTGCCCGTTGCTGCTGACCTCCGCTTAACTCATGCGGGTACGAAGTGGCCAAGCTGCCGGTGAGCCCGGTGTCGGCTAAGGCTTGTAGGGCTAATTGGTAAGCAGATGACTCATCCAAGTGCTTGTGTAGCTTAACGGCCTCAGCTATTTGTTCGGTTATTGTGTACAATGGATGTAAGGCATTATCGGTATTTTGAAAAACCAGGGAGATATCGTTGCCTCTTATGTAGCGCAACTCTGCCTCGGATGTTGTCAATAGGTTGTTGCCACGAAATAGGACTTTGCCTGTAGCGCTCCCGGCGCAAAGTCCGGCAATGGCAAGTGCCAGTGAACTTTTGCCGGCGCCGGATTCACCAATGATAGCCAGCGTTTGGTTGGCCTTCAGGGTTAGGTTAATATCTGTGAGTATGCCTGTTCCGTCATAGCTGACATGGAGACTTTGAATGTCAAGTATGTTTTTTCCTTGTTCCATGATTACCTCTTTTCAGGACGCAGCCGGGGGTCAAGGACGGTTTCAAGTGCCAGACCGGTAAAGGATAGCCCGGCAATGGTGAGTGATACTGCCAAACCAGGCGGTATCAGCCACCACTGCCACACGTCCAGGTAGGTGAATGCCAGGGCCTGCTGCATCATTTTCCCCCAACTGATAAGACTGGGATCACTGATTCCCAGGAAAGACAACCCGGCTTCCATAAAGATGGCGCGGCGGGCATATTGAATAAACAGTGCTATGAGCGTAGGCCCAAGATCGGGGAGTACGTGTTTTCTGAGCAGATATTGCTCAGTAGCGCCAAAAGTAGTGGCGGCAGCATAACTGGCTTTGGTCTTTAGGGCTAGTGTTTGAGCCCGCACAATCCGGGTTCCGTCAGGCCACATAAAGGCAGCTAATAGCGTTATTAGTAAAACTATGCTTGGGTGTAGATAAGCGGCAAACAAAATAATGACAATAATAGGCGGAATAACTAGCCATATATCAACAATGCGCATAATGGCTCGGTCACAAAGGCCGCCGTAGAGAGCGGCTAGGCCGCCAGCCAGCAAGCTTAAGGCTACCGCTATAAATGCCGTACCCCCGGCAATACTTAGTGAGGTACGGGCACTATAAATGAGTTGAGTCCAGATATCCTGTCCGACCTCATTGGTTCCCAGCCAGTATTTGGTACAGGGCGGGTGAAAAATATCGCCTGTATAAGCGGTAGGACTATAGTTAGCAAGAACTGGCGCTAGTAGGGCAGCGATGAATGCCGTAAAGAGCAGCGATAAACCCAGACGGCCAAAGCTACTGTCTGTTAGCTCAATATCATACCGGATATGCATGGTCGTCTCTCCTTGCTTTTGGCGACGGTGTTGATAAGCGAGGGTCAAGTCGGGCGCAGAGCAGGTCTGTGACAAAGTTAACGAGAAGCACCAGCACGGCGGCGAGTAGTAAAATTCCTTGTAGTAGCGGATAGTCGCGGGTAAGGACAGCCTTATAAAGTAAAGAGCCAAGTCCAGGGTAGGAAAATACGGTCTCAATAAATAAAACGCCGCTTATCACATGAGTGAAGCTGAGTCCGGCGGCGGTAACTATTGGCAGCAGGGCAGAACGCGCCGCGTGGCGATAGCGGATGGCTATGTTCGGACAGCCTTTAGCGCGTGCTGTTCGAATAAAGGGTTCTCCCATAACGCCAACCATAGCTCCACGGGAAAACAAGTAGGCGGCAGTCAGCCGGACAAGCACTAGTGCTGCCAATGGCAGCGTTAGATGCTGCGCAATATCAGCAACTAGCTTTAAACTTGTGAACCCGCTATAGGGAGTAAGCGCACCAGACAAGGGCAACCAAGCCAGCCAGACACCAAAAATCAGCAGCAGCACTATTCCGGCAAAAAAGTCGGGAAAACCGCTGATAAACATCATGATTCCTAGCAAATGACCATCTTGTTTACTACCCCGCTGGTAGCCTGATTCTATTCCTAGCAAGCTGCCAAGCAGTGTGGAAAGTACAAAAGCTAAACCAGTCAACAGTAGTGTCCAAGGCAGTACCCCGGCAATTACACTGACAACAGAAGTGTGGTAAAAGTAAGAATACCCTAGGTCAGCGCGTAGGAGTGCCTGTATATAGGCAACAAATTGTTCTAACCAGGTCTGGTCGAGGGCAAAACGATGAATAAGCTCGGCTTGCATTGCCGGTGTCATGACCATTAATGCTTCATCTCCATAAATGGCTTGTAGTGGGTCGCCTGGCAGCAGTCGTGGCAATATGAAGTTAAGAACGAGAATAGCCGATAACGCGATAGCGTAGTCAACAGTTGTTTTGGTGGTAGGCATAGTAACCTCTATTTGACAAATGACATTTTATTAAGTGGTATAGGAACGCCGGAACCGACGCCTTGCATAGTAAAGTACAGGTTGGCGCGATTATTGTAAGCGTAGTACCAATTGGGGTAATATAAGGCCAAGGCCGGTACATCGGCGGCCAAGGCAGTCTGGATTTCAGCAAAAATTTGTTTAATAAATTCACCTTGGCGTTCACCAGGGGAACCGGGAGAACCGGCGCTTGCGCTAACAAGTAGTTCAACTTCCAGTGGTTGTCCGTTTTGTTCCCAGTAGCCGCCAGTTTTGCTATAGCCCACTTAGCTGCCAATGCCGGAACATAGCCGTCAGCGTCTTTCCATACTAAAGTATCAAAAATCATACTCATACGGATATAGCCGGGGCCGCGGGAATAATGAGCAAAAGGTGAGGGAAGCCGTAATCGCCGGTGGTATCAGCAATGGCATAGACTTGATCTTGGGCTTAGGAGGCCGGCCCTGCTGGCGATCCGCCGCAGCCGAGCACCCAGAGCAGGGTAAGGAACACAGCCAGCATGGTCGTCAGTATATGTTTATTTCTGGTCAAGTTTACCATCCACGGCTATATTCTTCGGTACAGGCCAGGCAGGCAATTTTGCCGTTTTTCAAACGGGCGCGGGCTTCCATGACTTTTTCGCCGCAGTACTCACAGATGACCGAGTTAAAGATTTGGGCTTCTGAGGGAAGTTTAAGTTCAACATCCTGAATTTTGAATATTTCTTCAAACGGAGTAGCTAGCAGACGGGCAGTGCGTTCAGACTGAAGCTTATGCCAGGCTTCTTCCTGTTCCGGCGTGGCTTGTCCGCTGAATACGGCCGCCTTGATGGTTTCCTGTTCTGTTGTCAGCGGCACCATGTCACCAGTCATAACAACTCGCACGGCTTGGCCTGTGCTACGGTTGCCAATGGTATAGGCTTGTTTGCCATAGTCTTTGTAGATCAGGTTGCCTTTACCGATCGTGCACCCTAATAGCACTTGCACAGCATCAATGCCGCAGCCGTCCGACTCGACAATAGTGACAAGCTCTTCATCGGCGGCGCGTTCTACTTTGAGGTGGGCCAAGGCAGCTTTGGCAGCAAGGTAGCCAATAGTCAGCCCAGGACAGCAGTGTCCGTGAAAGTCAATAGCCTTTTGATAGTCAGCAGAACGATTGTTCATGATAATACCTCCTATAATTTTTTGTTTTACAAATTAAAAAAAGGTATGAATAATTGAAGGGGACTGCGTCTCCAACAAGGCTTCATACCTTTAATTTTAAAATATGTGTAATTTATAAATATATTATCTCGTAATTGTAGCAAACTTGTCAATGAGTATTTCTGAGTAAAGATATATATTGTAGATAATTCATACTATGTATTGACATTTCAAAGTGAATTTTGGTACAATCAGAATAATGAAGGTAGCTGAAGCTGCCAAATGCCGTATGAAGTACGGTTGGTTTATTGAACGACTTGGAAATAGCCCCTGTAATGAAGATATAACCATGAAGGTTTCGTGTGAAGCGATATTTTCATGGTTTTTTTCGTTTGTATGCGCCGCTGCTCACGCTTTTGGCTACTGTTTGATTACTTAATAGTAGAAGGCGACATAGTGCTTTAGGCGGTATTATGCCGCTAATGTACGAAATCAGAAGGAACCTCTCATTTAAGTTGTCTTCGTAGCCCAATATGGTTCCATCGTTGAACCATTCACATGCAGGAGTTCACTTGTTGTTATATGGAAAGGAATAAAATAGTAATGTACAATAATGCTGATATAAAATAGGTGCAGCGTGATAGAGGTTGATCTTAGAACTGATTTTGTAATGCTTGGAGGGGTTTTGTGTACATTGCTGTTGTAGATGGTCAGGGGGGCGGAATTGGCAGGGTCATAATTGATAGAGTTCGAAACGAATTTCGTAATAGCGTTGAAATTTTGGCTATTGGGACGAATTCTCAGGCTACTTCTGTTATGTTACGCGCTGGGGCAAATGAAGGTGCTACTGGCGAGAATGCAGTTATTTGTAACATTGATGAAGTGGATTTAATACTTGGCCCACTTAGTATAATCTTGCCTAACTCAATGAAAGGTGAGCTAACAGCCAAAATGGCTAAGCGAGTGGTTACCAGTAAGGCAAGAAAGATTCTGTTACCAATTCATCGGAATAATATTGATCTAATTGGTATACACTCAGAGCCATTACCTCACATGGTGGAGGAGTTGGTTATACAAATGAAACAATACATACAAAGTAGAGGGAGGGAATAAGTCACATGTGCGAGGCTAATGCATATCTTCTTAAGGATGATAAAGAAGAGTTATTGATGGAACGGGTTGATAGGGTAGTGCCTCAAAATGGTGAAATCTATCTCGAAAGCATTTGGGGACAGAGAAAAACTATCGCCGCTAGAATTAAAGAACTGAACTTAGTTGACCATCGTATTATTCTGGAACCGGCTCAGGAAGAAAGTAATTGACTTAGAGCTTGTTCAAAAATATTTAGGAAAATCTTATTTAATTAGCAGGAATTGTTGTATTAACATCGAACAATATATATTGTGATAAAAATATCACAATATAGGTATCAGAAGATGCCTGAGTTCGTTTGGTTTTAAAGCTTAATATCGCTTAAATTAGGACTACGAAGGTCTCTCTTTGCACAGAAAGCAAAGGGTTCTTTGTAGTCTTTTTTATTGACTTAAGCAAAAAGAAAATAGGAGTGATTTGACAATGCATATGGCAGACGCATTAATTTCCCCCGCAGTAGGTGGCACAATGTGGATGGCAATGGCGGGTGTGGCCGCTTATGCCTCTGGCAAGGTAAAACATGACATTGACGAACGTAAAATTCCATTGATGGGAGTTCTTGGGGCATTTGTATTTGCAGCTCAAATGATTAACTTCACTATTCCTGGGACAGGATCGAGTGGACATATCTGTGGAGCACTATTACTTGCTATCTTACTAGGACCGCATGCTGCTTTTTTAACCATGATTTCAATTCTTTCGGTTCAGGCGCTATTTTTCGCAGATGGCGGTTTGCTGGCGCTTGGTGCTAATATCATTAATATGGGCTTCTTTGGCTGTTATATTGGGTACCCACTAATCTACAAACAGCTCGTTGGGGATGATCCTTCTCGCGGGCGGTTGTTCTTTGGTGCTGTAGCAGCATCGGTAATAGGGCTGCAATTTGGTGCGTTTGGCGTGGTAATGGAAACCTTTTTTTCGGGAATCACGGAACTACCTTTTACCACCTTTGTTCTTCTCATGCAGCCGATACATCTTGCAATTGGTTTTTTTGAAGGACTAATTACTGCGACTGTTGTTCTATTTATCCTGAAAGAATCTCCTGAAATTATTAAAAAAGCAGCCATGAATCAGCCTATTGGCACAATTGCTATCAAGCGAATTACAGTTGCACTCCTGTTTGGTACACTCGTTACTGCTGGCGCATTATCCTGGTTCGCCTCAGCTAATCCGGATGGACTTGAATGGTCAGTTGGCCAAATTATTGGCGAAGAAGAACTAAAAGCTCCGGAAGGAATTCATAATTTTTTTACTGAGATTCAAGAGAAGATTGTTATAATGCCTGATTATAACTTTAAACATGATGAGCAATCATCAAAAGACGAATCAGCAGATAACTCTAAGCCAGCCTGGCCAGCAGTTGATACGGGTACTTCTATAGCAGGGATCCTAGGTTCAATACTGACATTAGGAATTGTATTTTCCATCGGCAAGGGATTTCAGTATTTATCTAAATCATAAATGATTTAGATATCATTCCCCAAAACGAACTTTACGGTGCAGTGCTGCTGATTATTCAGGAAATGAAAGGGGCAGAGTTACTCTCTTGTGAAGTAACGGAAAGACAAATGCTTCCTATATATATGGAAGCTATGCATAAGGTGCACTGCACCTTATTTACACCTTATTGAGATGAATTTGAGGTGTAATCAATAAAGATATAAGGTTGAAGTTTTTACTGAATTTCCTCAATTATTGACATAAAGGATTTTTGTGTTATAATTACGATTAACAGCAAAAGATAAATGCAATGATTGAGAAAAGTAGGTTTTTTGTGCTTGGCAGAGAGTCGGTGGATGGTGCGAACCGGTAAGCAGATTAACTGAAATACACTCATAAGCAGCAGGTTGAAAAGAAATGAGTAGACTGCGCCGGTGTGCCACCGTTAGCAAGGCTAGGGTATCGGACTTGGAGTTCCTGTACCTAAAAGAGCGGCTTGCTATAAGCAAGCAGGGTGGTACCACGGATTGTTAATCCCGTCCCTGTAGGAATACAGAGACGGGATTTTTATGTTTATTAAATAATTTATAGAAGAAATCAGTTGCACTTTCTTTAGCAAAGGTGTATTAGGGGGAACAAACAACGTGTTAATAACGGAAATACTTGCTCGCAATGCCATTATGTATGGGGATAATACCAGCCTGATTGAAATCAATCCGGAATTACAGGAAAAACATGTAGTTTCATGGCGTGAATACGAACTGATTGAAACAAATCCGGCGGTGAGTTTTCGGCGAGAGATGACATGGCGTGAGTTTGACGACAAAGCGAACAGATTTGCCAATCTTCTGCTACGCAGTGGTATAAATAAGGGAGATAAAGTTGCGATACTGTTAATGAATTGTATCGAATGGCTGCCGATTTATTTAGGTATTCTTAAAATCGGCGCTGTGGCAGTACCGTTGAACTATCGCTATACTTCGGAGGAAATAAAATATTGCCTAGAGTTAGCGGAAACCACGACGTTGGTCTTCGGATCAGAATTTATTGACCGTATGGGAACAATTATCGATAAAATTTCTAGTGTAAAAATGTACTTCTTTGTAGGCGAAGATTGCCCTTCATTTGCTAGCAACTATGACAAGCTTGCAGCAGATTGCTCCGCTGAAGCGCCTCAAATTAATCTTACAGATGAAGATGACGCGGCAATATATTTTTCCTCTGGAACTACAGGCTTTCCCAAAGCGATTCTTCATAATCACCGTAGCCTAGTATCTTCATGCTATACCGAACAAAACCATCATAAGCAGACGCGGGATGATAATTTTCTCTGCATTCCGCCGCTGTATCATACCGGTGCCAAGATGCATTGGTTTGGCAGCTTTTTGGTAGGCGGCAAAGCCGTTTTGCTTCGCGGAGTTAAACCCAAATGGATACTGAAAGCTATTTCTGAAGAAAACGTCACAATAGTTTGGCTTCTTGTTCCTTGGGCGCAGGACATTCTTGATGCGATTGAAAGCGGAGAAGTGAAGCTCGGGGATTATAAGCTTGACCAGTGGCGGCTGATGCATATTGGTGCTCAGCCAGTTCCACCCAGCCTGATTCAGCGCTGGAAAAAATATTTTCCCGACCATCTCTATGATACTAATTACGGTTTGAGCGAATCAATTGGCCCAGGCTGTGTCCATCTTGGTATAGAAAACATTCAAAAGGTCGGGGCAATCGGCAAACCAGGGTTTAGATGGGAAGCAATGATTATTGGTGAATCGGGCAGCCTTGTTGCGCAGGGAAACGTGGGAGAACTTGTCGTAAAAGGGCCAGGTGTGATGAAATGTTACTATAATGATCCGGAAGCGACGGCGGCTGTATTAAAAGATGGTTGGCTTTTTACCGGCGATATGGCACGCATGGATAAAGACGGTTTTATTTATTTGGTTGATCGTAAAAAAGATGTTATTATTTGTGGCGGAGAGAATTTGTATCCGGTACAGATTGAGGATTTTCTTCATCAGCATGATGCGATTAAAGATGTAGCAGTGATTGGCCTGCCAGATCAACGCCTTGGGGAAATTTCCGCAGCCATCATAGAACTAAAGCCAGATGGCAAATGCACTGAAAATGAAATAATGACATTCTGTTCTTCTCTGCCGCGCTACAAACGCCCGCGCAAGATTATATTTGATATAGTGCCGCGCAACCCCACTGGTAAAATTGAAAAGCCGAAACTTCGGGAAAAATACAGCGCAGGAAATTTGGTTGCAGTTCAAAGCGAGAATTGAAACGCGGAAAATGGGTTTTGGTCTACCCATATTGCACTTGAGTAGAGTTTGCACTTGTTGACAATAAAAAAAAATAGTGATATATTATACCCCAATAGAATATCTGAAATACACTGAGCAGAACTCCGTAGGGAAACTTATTTCTGCAGAGAACCGTCAGGCAGTGGAAGACTGTAACTGCGCAATCAGCAAATGAAATGGTAATGTGGGGATTATCTTTCGTATTCAATGCGTTAATGCGCGAAGAAGACGAAAGATTTTTTGTTTGTTTTTTGCGATTAGAAAAATTTCCGGGTTGCCTTTTTGGGTTTTGCAAAGAAACTGCAGGATATTCTGAAAAAATGCCAGACTGCAGTCGTCGTTACTGCGACACGGGATTGCAGACGCAGCATAAAATGGAAAGGAATTAAAAATTTATGACTGGCTTAACTTTATTAGGTATTGCGTTACTTGTCTGTGCAAGCGGTTATTTCATTTACGGCCGCTGGCTGACAAAGGTATGGGGTATTGATCCTTGTGCTAAAACACCAGCTTATCGTTTAGAAGACGGTAATGACTACGTTCCTTCTTCAAAATTCACTGTATTTGCGCATCAATTTTCTTCTATTACAGGCGCAGGCCCAGTCACCGGGCCGATTATTGCTGCGATGTTCGGTTGGTTACCAGTTATGCTCTGGTTGATGATCGGTGGGATTTTCTTTGGTGCTGTTCAGGATTTTACAGCACTGTACGCTTCTGTCAAAAACGAAGGCAAGTCTATGGGGATGCTGATTGAAAAATATATCGGTAAAACCGGGAAACAAATGTTTCTGCTCTTTTCCTGGTTGTTCACTCTGTTAGTAACAGCCGCTTTTGCGGACATTGTTGCCAGCACTTTTAATGGTTTTAGTCCCAATGGTTCACTGGCTACCCCTAATGCCGCTGCTGCGTCGATTTCGATGTTGTATATCGTTGTTGCTATTTTCTTCGGACTTTTTCTGGAAAAATTTCCCTTGTCAGAAAAGCCTAAACTGGCAGTTGGTATTCTTTTGATTATCGGTATGCTGGCAGCAGGTATCGCTTATCCACTTTATTTTGACAAGACAACATGGATCTATGTTGTTTTTGCGTATATGTTTATGGCTGCTGTTATGCCAATGTGGCTGCTGATGGAGCCGCGTGACTATTTGAGTTCGTTCTTGTTGCTCGGTATGATTGCGAGTGGTGTTATCGGCGTTGTTTTTACCAATCCTACGATTGAATTGCCAGCCTTTGTTGGCTTTGAAGTAAATGGCAAGCCGATGTTTCCAATCCTCTTTATTACCATTGCCTGTGGCGCCGTTTCCGGCTTTCATAGCTTAGTTTCTTCCGGTACTTCTTCCAAAACAATTTCCAATGAAAAAGATATGCTGTTTGTGGGCTATGGTTCCATGATGGTTGAGACCATTCTGGCTGTCGTTGCTTTGATCGTTGTTGGCGCGGCCGCTACTGGTGGTGTGATGCCGAAAGGTACGCCATTCCAGATATTCTCTGCTTCTGTCGGCAATTTTCTGTCCATGTTTGGCATGTCCAGCTTTGTAGCGACCTGTGTCGTCACTATGTGCGTATCTGCACTGGCTCTGACTACGCTGGATTCTGTCGGGCGTATCGGACGGATGTGTTTCCAGGAGTTGTTTACAGGTGATACGACTGATCCGGCAAAGATGTCGCCAATGCAGCGTGTGTTGACGAATAAATACGTTGCTACCGTAATAACACTGTTCTCTGGGTATTTGCTTTGTCTGGGCGGATATATGAATGTTTGGCCATTATTCGGCGCAGCAAATCAACTGTGTGCTGCGTTGGTTCTGATTGCGTTGGCTGTCTTCATGAAAGTCACTGGACGTCAGGGGAAAATGCTTTACATTCCAATGTGCTTTATGTTAGTAGTTACGTTGATTTCGCTGGGTATGTCAATTTATGGTATCGTTCATAAAATCATCTACACTGGCGGCTTTTCTTTTTTGACTGATGGTTTGCAGTTAATTGTGGCCATTGCATTGATTACGTTGGCACTGCTGATTGCATCTACAAGTTTTAGAAAATTAGTTGATTCTTCTTCTTCTTCCAACGCATCTGTTCGGTAAGATAAGATAAGACTTGGCTTGTGCCAAGTCCTTTAGGACGGCCGATTGCTGTGCCATCCATGGCGCAATTGGCACTAGCGCCATCCGGGCGCGTCGCCGGCAGAAGCCTTAGTCATTCAATCCAGGGAAAGTTATACTTTCCATCTGGACGGGAAAGAACTAAAAATTAAATTCTCTGGTTATTGGTTAAGAAATTACGCAAACTGGCGTCGCCCTTCAGGCGGCGTCAGTTTGATTTTTATGAGCGTGAAAATATTCAGACTAAAACATCAAATGGTAAAATGGACGGGTTTCCGTTATAATGTAAGTTGACCAGATTATTACCTTGATGGTTGGGCATAGTATTTAGCTGCCTAGCTCTGTCAAAATGTTGTGGCTACTATATTTATTGGGGAGGAGATGCAGTAATGCATAGTTCGGATGAAACGCATAACGAGCAGAAAGTAGGCAGTAGGTGGATGAGAGCTATTTCTGTCAAATGGCTGATTTCGCTAATGTGCGTACTTATTATATTTGGGGTAGGGATTTTCACAAATCATCACCAGATAACTAGTGCGAGCAGTATTCCAACAACTGAGCAGGAACCTGTTAAGCAGGAACTTAGTAAACAGGGACCAATTCAGCATAGTGTGAGTGGACAGGGTCAAGACATTGAAAGTATTACAAAGAAGGTTGCTAAGCTAGCAATTACGCCTTCTATTTGGCCGACAAGCGGAGAGGTTACTTCTGGTTTTGGCTGGCGTAGTTCGCCTTGGGGTGGGGGTAGTGAATTACATCCGGGGATGGATATTGCCAATAGTATCGGTACACCTATTTTTGCTACTGCTGATGGTGTTGTTGTACAAAGTGGATGGTCTGGAGGCTATGGCAATATCGTGCAAATTGATCATGGCAATGGTATTGAAACAATATATGGACATAATTCCAGCCTACTAGTTAGCGCTGGTCAAAGCGTGAAAAAGGGTCAAATTATTTCCTATATGGGTAGCACTGGGAGAAGCACAGGACCACATGTTCATTATGAAGTCAGAGTAAATGGCACTGCTGTTGATCCTATTCGTTTTATGGTTCTATAGTAGGGAGATGCTTACATGTTGAACCCATTACAAAAAGTAGCGGTTTTTCTTTTTATGATTGGTTTGGAAAAAGGTAGAAAGATCATGGATTTGATGGATAGTGCTGAGATTAAAAATATTTTTTCCGAATTTGGCAAGCTAGCAGAGGTTTCGCCAAACGTACAAGAGCGCGTTTGGTATGAATTTGCGCAATTGGGCTATGAAGCCAAGATGAATCCTGCGGAAACGCTTTATGTCCTGCGACAATTATTTAATGGTGGTAAAATTAGCGACAAAGAGAAAAATCCGTATCATAAAAACCGCTTTTCTCGTTAATCTAGGCAGGCTAAGGTGACGGGACACTTGAAAATTTAGTGAATATACTAAATCAAGGAGGGATACTTTTATGCAATCCCACAACGTTCCAGATCCTTGTACTATTTTGTGCCTAGAGGAATTAGAAAAAAAAGCGAGAAGATTAGCCAATTCGACTAAGACGACCATAGCTGCTGGCAACTCTGTTGTGATTTTTACAATGTTATTATTAGAAGAGGTTCTTGAACAACTTGCTTTAGACCCGATTACTAATTTGGCCAGTATTATCGTGGTATCGAATAGTATTGCAAATTTGAATACTAGCGTACAAATTGATCCGTAGTCCAAATACTCTAGAAGTTCTTCTTATGTACCAAAGAAAAATGTACGATACTATCATATAGAAATAGTGCATGAAATTCATTCGACCGTACAAGTTGTAAAAAGGGATGAGACAACTACGGCAACTGATGCTAAAAAGCAGCAGGCGTCGGAACCCGGGGATCAAGTGGATATGCGGATATAGAATGGGATGTTTTGGCTCAGTATGAATTAAAATAAAGCAGCTATGATTTCTCTTTAAATTCGCCTAGACTTTTGGTTTAGGCGAATTTTTAATTTGAACTGGCAGGACAAGCTAGAGGAATGCAGGCTTTCTGTAGAGAATGCAGATTGGTGTGAAGCAGATAGTCTGATGAAAATGGATCTATGGAGGAAATGTAATGCGTATTCTGGTGTTAGTTGCTATCGTTATATTTGTTTTTATGCCGGTGGCGCTTGCTGGGTCACCGCTAATGGGGGATGAACTGGACAGCAACACGGTGTTTGATTTATCAATTATGGGGCCGCCGCTGGCGACCAAGGAGCAATGTTTGCAGTACCTGTTTAGCAAGAATCCATTTCCAGCGCTTACTGTTTCAGCGGAAGAATTAGTCGACGATTTTTATACTGAGGCTACAGACGAAGGCATCCGGCCTGACGTTGCATTTGCCCAGGCGTTGAATGAAACTGGTAATTTTAAGTATGGCGGTGATGTGATGCCGCTACAGAACAATTATTGTGGTTTAGGGACAGTTGGCGATGGGGGACGAGGAGCATGGTTTATTTCAGCGCAAATCGGTGTCAGAGCTCAGGTACAGCATCTATTAGGTTATGCGTCCACAGAACCGCCGAAGAAAGAAATTGTTGATCCCCGGTACAATCTTTTAAAATGCAGCAAGAGCTTTGGCGGAGCGAAAACCTGGACTGAACTTAATGGTAAATGGGCTGTACCAGGTACGACCTATGGACAAAAGATTTTGAAAATCCATGCGAAAATTATGCGTGAAAAAACTGGTTGACAAAATGGTGAAATAGAATGATAATCAGTGCAAGCAGAAGGACCGATATACCGGCCTTCTATTCGGAGTGGTTTTTAAATCGTTTGAAGGCTGGTTATGTATATGTAAGGAATCCGATGAATCCTAAACAAATCAGCAAAATACCGCTTAACACCGAGGCTGTTGATTGTATTGTGTTTTGGACAAAAAACGCAGCACCAATGATGGATAAGTTAGATACGATAGACGCGCTTGGCTATCCGTATTATTTTCAATGGACTATGACTCCATACGGCAAAAGTGTCGAATATAATCTGCCTGACAAAGCAAAGGTTATTGACAGCTTTAAAGCACTCAGCGATAAAATAGGCAGTCAGCGCACCATCTGGCGCTATGACCCTATCATTATCAGTCGACAGTTCCCGATTGCGTATCATGTTCATGCCTTTGCAAAGATGTGCCACTTACTCAAAGGGTATACCAACAAGTGTATTTTTAGCTATATTGATTTATACGCCAAAATAAGAAAGCGTACAAAAAGTATTGTTGACAGCGAGACTGATACCCAAACTATGTTCAAAATAGCTGAAGAGTTTGCTGAGATTGCCAAGCTGAATAACATCTCCCTCGAAACTTGCTCTGAGCAAACTGAGCTTAGTCAATTTGGCATAAGGCATTCCGCCTGCATTAATAAGCACACTATTGAGACAATTATTGGCTATGCTATTGATGTGAAAAAGGTAAAGGGACAGCGTGAATATTGCCAGTGCATTGATAGCATAGATATCGGCGCTTATGATTGCTGCTCGCATGGCTGTGTTTATTGCTATGCCACCGCCAGCGAAAAGGCTGTGCTTGAAAATAGGAAGCGGCATGATGTCAATTCACCACTGCTTATTGGCAGACCCTGTGTAACTGATAAAATTACAGAACGAATAACAAAAACCTTGAAGAATTCGCAAACGGTACTATTTTAATTTTTCGGCAAGAGTTCCAGCCTTATAAGATAAGACTTGGCTTGTGCCAAGTCCATTAGGACGGCCGAATTGCTATGCCATCCATGGCGCAGTCGGCACTAGCGCCATCCAGGCGCGTCGCCGGCAGAAGCCTTAGTCGTTCAATCCAGGGAAAGTTTTATACTTTCCATCTGGAGAAACAAAGCAGCAACTTCATAAGAAGTTGCTGCTTTGTTTCTCCAGATGTCAAATGCGACTTGGTAACACCGGGGTTGGCTGTGGCTTAGCGACGGCCATCTTCATGGTAGCCACCTAGCTCATGATGAGCATCTCCATGTCCACGCATATGATCGGGTCCAAACCGTGATTTGGGGCCAGGAGCAAAGCTGGCAGCGTAGAGGACATTGCCCTGCAGATTTTTCTGAATAAGAATTCGGTCACCAGGCTTAATAGCGGTGATATTTACCGGAGCGCCAGTTAAGTCAACTGTTCGGGTCCAGAAAAAATTGGCTACAGTAACTCTATTAGTGTCAACACCGGTGACCACACCCTGGATACGGAACATGGCATGCGCTCCTGCTGACAGCGCTGTTACCAGCAGTACAGCAACCACCAGGCCTCCCAGCTTCTTTTTGTGGCGCTGTAACATTTCTTTTGTTGTGGTAAAATATTCTTTAATCATTAAACGTAATCCCCTTTCGTGTTGTGCTTTGAATATAGAATAACGAATAATCCTTATACTGCCATTAAAATAAGATTAAAATAAGATTAGAAATGGCTGACTACGCTTTTCTTTTAGCTGGAGACATGGTTTCATATAGTAAGGGGGGATTATATATGACGACTGATAAACGAATTCTAATCGTCGAAGACGAGTTTAAGATTGCCCGGTTCCTTCAACTGGAATTAGAGCACGAGGGATATCAGACACTGATTGAAACCAATGGTCGCCGCGCTTTGGACCGGATAGTACAGGAAGCTTTTGATTTGGTGGTGCTTGATGTTATGCTGCCCGAACTTGACGGGCTGGAAATATGTCGGCGTGTCCGGGAGTTATCTGATATGCCGATAATTATGGTCACTGCCAAAGATGCGATTGAGGATAAAGTCCTGGGGTTAGATACTGGTGCTGATGATTATTTGACCAAACCTTTTGCTGTTCAAGAATTATTTGCCCGTATTCGGGTCGCACTCCGCAAAAACAAGGAAACGCACAATGAATTGACGACTGACACGCTCACAAGTGGCAATCTGACCTTATATCCCGCGCGTTATGAAGCTGAGGTCAGCGATCAACCGGTGGCATTAACAAAAAAGGAGTATGACTTGCTGGAATATCTCATTCGCAATAAGCACATTGTAATGAGCCGCGAGCGTATCCTCCACGAAGTATGGGGCTATGATTATACTGGCGATACCAATGTGGTTGATGTCTATATCCGCTATTTACGCAGTAAGTTAGACGAAAGGTTTGGACAAAAATATATTTACACCGTCCGAGGAGTAGGTTATGTGGTCAAAGATTAAGCATAGGTTGACAAAATTGCCAGTATCAATAAAATTAACGATTATTTATGCTGTAATTTTGTTTTGTATTTTACTCCTGACCAGTTTGTTAACTATGGGTGGAGTAAAGTTTTTTCTCGCCACCCAAGCACAAAAAGACTTGGATAGTAGCCGGGAGAATGTTATTCGCTATCTAGCAGCAGGCAATCTAATTAATCAGCAGTTGCTAGAGCAAGATTTGTTAGCAACAGGCGTATTGTTACGGATATTTGATGAACAAAACCGCTTACTGTTAGACAACGCTCCCTATCTGAAAAATTTTGAGCATGGACCGCCCCGGCATCGGGAGATGTTTTCAGATAAGAAAAGAGAGTTTCGTAATTTCCATACTGGCGATGACCTTTATGGACAACAACTCGTGTGGTCTGGCGACCGCCAATACACTTTGCAGTTTATAAGACCACTTTCTGCTGAGTTCCACTTTCTTCGCATTTTGGCAGCCAGCCTTGCTGGAACAAGCTTGCTTGGTTTAGTAATCGCTATTGCTGCCGGACTATATATCAGTCGCAGAATCCTGCGGCCTGTACGTGATATGACCGAAGCTGCCAAGCTGATTGAAATTGACAACCTGGAAAAGCGGCTTAAGGTCAGCGAAGCGGGAGATGAGCTGTCCAAACTAGCCACAACGTTTAACCATATGTTAAACCGGATTCAAGCCGGTTTTGAGCAGCAGCGCCGGTTTGTCAGCGATGCTTCCCATGAGCTGCGTACTCCAATAACCGTCATCAGTGGGTATGCTGATATGCTTGACCGCTGGGGCAAACAGGATGAGGCTATATTGACAGAAGGTATCAGCGCGATAAAGTCAGAAGTAATCAATATGCATGCATTACTGGAAAAATTGCTGTTTTTGGCCCGTGCCGACCAAGGTAAGCAGGTAGTAAATAAAATGCCGCTTGCAATCGAACAGCTTATCGACGAAGTTGTGCGTGAGACTAGGCTAATTGCCCCTGAGCATCAGGTAGAATTAGCCGGTAATGCCCCAACCATTATCCAGGCCGATGGAGCCTTGATTAAACAAATGCTCCGGATTTTTCTGGAAAACAGTGTAAAGTATACTCCGGTTGGGGGAACGATCCGTATTACGTCTGAGCACCAGGGGACTCAGCTTGCTATCACCGTACAGGACGACGGTATCGGCATACCAGTCGAGGAGCAAACCCGGATTTTTGACCGGTTTTACTGTGTAGATAAATCCCGTACAAAGGCCACCGGTGGAACCGGGCTTGGTTTATCTATTGCCAGTTGGATTGCCGAGCAGCATAATAGCAGTATTCGGGTAGAAAGCAATGTTGGACAAGGAACGGCCATTACTGTACTGTTGCCGTTAGAACAAGGAAAATGAATTATTTCATTGCAGAAAAAATAGTAAGGGAGAATTGCTTATGAAGAAAATAGTACGCTCAGTCTGCCCCTATGATTGCCCGGACACGTGTGGTCTACTTGTTCACGTAGCTGATGGCAGGGCTGTCAAGGTTGAGGGCGATCCGGATCATCCATTTACAAGAGGAACACTTTGCCCGAAGATGGCTCATTATGAACGAACAGTCCATTCAGAGCGGCGAATTATAACGCCCTTGCGGCGGATTGGCAGTAAGGGGAGTGGTAAATTCGCGCCGATTTCCTGGGAAGAAGCTTTTGAGCGAATTACAGCAAACTGGAATGGAATTATTGCTCAGTATGGAGCTGAAGCCATACTGCCATATTCATATGCTGGAACCATGGGGATTGTGCAGCGGAACGCCGGACATCCGTTCTTCTATAGCTTAGGTGCTTCACGCCTGGAGCGAACTATTTGTTCCCCGGCCAAAGGGTACGGCTGGAATGCTGTTATGGGGCAGACAATGGCGCCACACACCAATGAGATTCACAACAGCGACCTGATTATTCTTTGGGGTATTCATGCGCTGGCAACAAATATCCATAGTATGCATGATATAAATATTGCCAAAAAACAAGGAGCCAAGGTGTGGCTAATTGATACCTATGAGACACCTACAGCAAAAATCGCTGATCGAATGATCATTGTTCGTCCAGGTACTGATGGCGCTTTGGCACTTGGTATGATGCATGTAATAGCACGGGAGAACCTGGCGGATAGGGATTTTATAGGTCAACATGTTCAAGGGTATGAGGAATTAGTAACAACTGTTTTGCCGAAGTATTCACCTGAGATAGTTAGTGAGATAACCGGTATTGCTGTTGGCACAATTGAAGAGATAGCCAGGCAGTATGCGACAGCAGGGGCTCCTTTTATTCGGATGGGCAGCGGTTTATCCCGTTATAGCAATGGCGCAATGAATGTTAGAACAATCACTTGTTTGCCTGGTGTGGTCGGTGCCTGGGGAAAACCGGGGGGAGGACTGTTGACCGGTACATCTACAGATGCGGCTTTTGCGACTAACATGGTAACTCATGAGGAGTTTCAAGAACAGCCAACGCGAAGTATCAATATGAATAAATTAGGTCAGGCTCTAAATGAAGTGCTTGATCCCCCAATTAAGAGTCTATATGTATATAATTCCAACCCGGCAGCCATTGCGCCTGATCAGAACCTAGTATTACAGGGGTTGGTGCGGGAAGACTTGTTTACTGTTGTTCATGAACGTTTCATAACTGATACGGCGAAATATGCTGATATCGTTTTACCGGCAACAACCTCACTCGAACACAGCGATATGTACCGCTCCTACGGAAACTATGTAATGCAGCGCGCCTATCCTGCAATTTTGCCAGTAGGGCAAGCAAAATCCAACTGGGAGGTATTTTCTTTGCTGGCAGACGCAATGGGTATCAATAAACCTTTCTTTAAACAATCACCTGATGATTTAATTGATGCTATTTTGGCTAAACCATCTTCCTGGCTGGTAAGTACTCAGCTCGAAACATTGCAGGAAGGACGACCACTGGAATTATCGCTGCCTGATGGTTATAAGACTCAGTTTAGGACTCCTTCAGGAAAAATAGAAATTCTCAATCCCCAAGAAGACGATATTTTGCCTAACTATACAAAGCCGCACGGAGATAATGCCGAATTTTGGCTGGTTAACTCGCCTGATATGCGCTTGTTAAACTCGTCGTTTAATGAAAGACCAGACCTGACAAAGAACAATAAGATGTTTTTGCAAATGAATCCGGATGATGCCGGAAAAATGGGGCTAAAAGATGATCAACTTGTTATTGCCAGCAACGAACGAGGGGAGGTAATTTTTACATTACGAATTTCAGCTAAAATTCCGCCAGGGATTGTTGTTACTGAAGGAATATGGTGGCTTGAACATGCTCCAGGCAATCGTTCAGTCAATACTCTGACTTCACAGCGCTTAACAGATAAGGGAAATGGAAGCACATTTTATGATGTCAAAGTAAATGTGAGAGCATCACAGTAGCTCATTTCCATTCACCCGGTGATAATTTCTATTCATATATCATTTTAGATCATTCGTATAGATTATATTTATTAATGCAAATTTTTACTTTATATTTAATTTAGTAAAAGAATTTAATAAATTTAAGGAGGCAAGCTTTATGAATGGTCTTTCTCTTGTTATTATTGCAGCTTTGGTGTTAACTCTTTGCTATCGTTATTATGGCGCCTTCGTTGCAGCGAAAGTTTTGGCGCTTGATACTAATCGCCCGACACCGGCCGTTGTCCACGAAGACGGTCATGACTATGTACCCACAAATAAATGGGTAACTTTCGGACATCATTTTGCCGCTATTGCTGGCGCTGGTCCACTTGTTGGGCCGGTACTTGCAGCACAATTCGGTTATTTGCCGAGCACTATCTGGATACTTATTGGTGCCTGCATGGGCGGTGCAGTCCATGATATGATTATCCTATTTGCATCTGTTCGACATGACGGTCGTTCTATCGCAGAAATTGCCAAAGCTGAGATCGGCAATTCCGCTGGTTTAGCAGCTGCAATTGCCGTCATTTTCATCTTGGTTATCACCATGGCTGGTATGGGCATTGCCGTTGCAAATGCCTTGTTTAACAGTCCGTGGGGTGCATTTACGGTTGGTGCAACTATTCCAATTGCACTCTTTATCGGCGTTTACATGCGCTATCTACGTCCTGGTCACATTGGTGAAGCATCTTTTGTTGGTGTTGTTATGGTTGTTGCTGCTGTATTTGGCGGAGCTTGGGTTCAAGGCTCTTCATGGGCACCTTTGTTCACACTTAGTCGTACACAATTAGATATTATTCTTCCTATATATGGTTTTATCGCTGCTGCACTTCCTGTGTGGCTCTTATTAGCGCCACGTGATTATTTGAGCACCTATATGAAAATCGGCACCATCGGTGCTTTGGCTATAGGGATTATCATTGTTAATCCGCAAATTCATATGCCGGCTTTCACTCAGTTTGTTAGTGGTGGCGGCCCGGTTGTTCCCGGTCCTGTCTGGCCTTTTGTTTGTATCACTGTTGCCTGTGGGGCAATTTCCGGATTTCACTCCATTATTGCCACTGGTACAACACCAAAAATGATTACTAACGAAAGTGAAATTTTACCAATCGGTTTTGGGGCAATGCTTGCTGAAGCATTTATAAGTATTATGGCGCTGATCGCAGCAACCAGCTTGATTCCTGCCGATTACTTTGCCATTAACAGTGCTCCTGCAGTATTTGCAAAACTGGGTATGAATGTTCAAGAACTTCCAATCTTAGCACAACTGGTTGGTGAAGATATTGCTGGTCGGCCAGGTGGCGCAGTATCGCTTGCAGTAGGTATGGCGCATATTTTTGCACAAATCCCTGGATTAGAAAGCTTTATGTCCTTCCTGTATCATTTCGCGATCATGTTTGAAGCTTTGTTCATCTTAACAATTATTGATGCTGGTACTCGGGTTGGCCGTTACTTATTACAAGAAGTTGGCGGCATGGTGTACAAGCCACTTGCTGACGCACATTGGATTCCGGGTATCATTTTCACTAGTGCTTTAATTTCTTTCGCCTGGGGTTACCTGCTATTTGGTGGTTCCATTGCATCCATTTGGCCATTATTCGGTCTTTCTAACCAATTGCTTGCCAGCATGGCATTAACGATTGGCACTACCATGTTGCTGCGGATGGGGAAAGCAAAATACCTGTGGGTTACACTTATCCCCCTTTGCTTTATGCTCGTAACAGCAATGACCGCAGGTTTCTACAACATATTTGAATTCTATGTACCAAAAGCGCAATGGTTATTGGCTGGTGCCAGTGTAGTAATGATGATTCTTATCGTCTTTGTTATCGTTGATGCCGTAAAAGTATGGTTTACGATAAAACCTGGTAAAGATGTAGAAGAAGTAATGTAATTAAAATTCCTGACAGGCTCACTGAGGCTGCCAGACAGTAGACAAACTCCTGCCAAATTGTAATAATTGGCAGGAGTTTGACCTTGTATTGAAGTATCGCAGGTTATATAAAGTGAGTATTGTTTTTTATCTGAAAATATGTTACGCTTTAGTCAATATTTAGGTAAGCTGTCTAAGATTGAATGAGTTTCATTTTTTCTTCCAGATGGAAAGGTTTATCTTTCCCTGGATAGAACGACTAAGGTTTCTGCCGGCGTCCTAAAGGACTTGGCACAAACCAAGTCTTATCTTACGGCAAACCATGGGTAAATTTATAAAACAAAGTATCGTTCTGATTGCATGAGGGTTCGTCCCAAATGAGAAGGCGAAAGAATAGGTGTAATTTATGGAGAAGCATAGTTGCGTATAGTGCTTCCCTTAATTATTGACGTCTATCCTTGTGGCCTTTTGGGTCACAAGGATTTTTTATATTATCAGAAAATAACTCTTTCTGATAATAAGAAACAACGACTAAGGCTTCTGCCGGCGTCCTAAAGGACTTGGTACAAGCCAAGTCTCATCCCAAGTCTTATCTTTATTTTAAGGAGAAAAAAGCTTATGGAAACAAGGATTGCGCTTATTGGAATTGTGGTTGAAAACAAGGATTCCGCCAAAAAGATAAACGATATTCTTCACGAATATGGCGAGCACATTGTAGGGAGAATGGGAATCCCTTATTCCAAACGTAATATTTCAGTAATTAGTATTGTTATGGATGCTCCCAATGATATTATCAGCGCTCTCTCCGGCAAGTTAGGAATGATTCCCCACGTCAATAGTAAAACCGTGTATTCTAAGCTATCTCCATTCGCAGATAAACAATAATAAAAGGAGTGTTACTAGTGTATAATTGTAAATCAAAAATTGCTACTGAATTTATTGACGATCAGGAAGTGTTGGATACGCTGGCTTTTGCTCAGCAAAACAAAAGCAATCGTGAACTTATTGACAGCCTTATAGAACGTGCCAGGGATTGCAAAGGTCTGACTCACCGTGAAGCGGCCGTACTGTTAGAGTGTGACTTAGAAGATGAGAATGAAAAAATGATGTCACTGGCAAAAGAAATCAAGCAAAAGCTTTATGGAAACCGTATTGTAATGTTTGCTCCGTTATATCTTTCTAACTACTGTATAAATGGCTGTGTATACTGCCCCTATCACTTTAAAAATAAAAATATTTCCCGCAAAAAGCTTTCACAAGAGGATATTGCACGTGAGGTAACTGCTTTACAGGACATGGGGCATAAGCGACTGGCTTTGGAAACAGGCGAAGACCCTGTTAATAATCCGATTGAATATGTTTTGGAAAGCATCAAAACTATTTACAGTATCAAACATAAAAATGGTGCTATTCGCCGTGTTAATGTCAATATTGCTGCAACAACTGTGGAAAACTACCGTAAACTAAAGGACGCAGGTATTGGGACCTATATTCTTTTCCAAGAAACCTATAATAAAAAAGCCTATGAAGAGCTGCACCCGACCGGGCCAAAGAAAGACTATGCCTACCATACCGAAGCCATGGATCGTGCCATGGAAGGCGGGATTGATGATGTTGGCGTAGGTGTCTTGTTTGGATTAAATATGTACCGCTATGATTTTGTTGGTCTGCTTATGCATGCTGAACATTTAGAGGCGGCTATGGGAGTTGGCCCGCATACCATCAGTGTTCCGCGGATTCGTCCTGCGGATGATATTGACCCCGAAAACTTTAGCAATGCTATTTCTGATGATATATTCGCCAAAATAGTAACTGTGCTCCGTATTGCTGTTCCGTACACCGGTATGATTGTTTCTACCCGTGAATCCCAAAAAACTCGTGAGCGTGTGCTGGAATTAGGTATATCCCAAGTCAGCGGTGCTTCCAGTACTAGTGTTGGTGGATATTATGAAAAAGAAGCAGAAGACGATAATTCGGCCCAGTTTGATGTAAATGATAGCCGTACTTTGGATGAAGTTGTAAATTGGCTGTTGACTTTGGGTTATATTCCTAGCTTCTGTACGGCTTGCTATCGTGAAGGACGTACTGGTGACAGGTTTATGAGTCTGGTAAAGACAGGACAAATTGCTAACTGTTGTCAGCCAAATGCCCTTATGACTCTTAAAGAATACTTAGAGGACTATGCTTCGGCAGATACCAAGGCAAAGGGTGAGACCGTAATTGCCAACGAAATTCCCCGGATTACCAATGAAAAAGTTCGTAAGATTGCCATTGAGCATTTGACAGAACTTAACGATGGAAAACGCGACTTCCGCTTCTAAGGCTGCGGACGTGCTACTGCATAGTTAATAAGAAACCGCCGCCCTGTGTAAGGTCTGGCGGTTTCTTGTTCCTTGATGAGATGAATAAAATAGAAAGTTTTTTGTATTTTTTTGCGCTTTTATAATTCTTTTCTAACAATTTGCATGTATGCTATAAAAGTCATTAGGAAACGCATCCCTATGACATGACCTCTTACGTCTTACCTTTGGGTGAGGCGATTTTTTTTGCTTTTTAAGGGAGTGCTATTACATCGCCATCTTTTAGATTATTTATGCCACTGGTTATGATGAGGGCTTGTTCTGGTAAACTGGAAGTGATTTCTACGAAGTCATTGATAGTGGCGCCTACATCTACCTGCTGCCGGACGGCTTTGCCATCAATGGCCAGGTACAAATAGTTGAGTTCCTGGTCTTGAAAAACTGCTGATAGTGGCACGGCACGAACAGGTACTGAATTGCCGGTTTTCAGATGAACTTGTACAGGGAGTTCTGCTTTGAGAAGGCCATTGGTATTTTCGACCCTGATATGGGCAATGAACAATGGCGTGTCAGTCCCAACCGCCGGATAAATGGCTTCGACTTGACCGGTGAGTGATTGAGGTGCTGAATCATTAACCACGATTTCAGCCAGGGTGCCTGAGGAGACAAGATATAGATCCTTTTGCTCAAGGTGAACAACGACGCGAACATCACCACCAGTGTCTAATACCATTAGTTGCTGGCCTGTCTGGACTGTTTTCCCGCTGGCGGCGGCAAGTCCGGTGACCTTGCCACTAATAGGGGCAGTAAGGTTAGCTGAGCTAGGCTGTCGTGTGGAGCTGGAGCTATTAGGAGACGCTGTATCTTGGGTGCTGGATAAGGCTTCGCGCGCAGCTTGTAAGCGGGCGGACACATCTTCAAATTGCCGGCGCGCAATGCCACCTACTTGATACAATTTGTTATAACGGTCATATTCTTTGGCAAGATTGTCATAATTGGTTTGGGCCTGCTGCCGAGAACCCTCGTTTTGGCTGGCAGGAATAGGATTAGTAGCTGTTTCTATGCCGGCAGATGCTGCTGAGCCTTCAATGTGAGCCAGCAATTGTCCGGCTTGTACCAGCTGCCCTTCGGTTACATTTACATCACTGAGGTGCCCGGAGATTTCGGCACTAATTATGACTGCTTGGCGGCTTTGGACAGAGCCGGGTAGTATGATTGCTACTTCTTTATTTATGATACTGACAGGTGCCGTTGTTACAGTAGCTGGTCCTTGTTGCGGCACAACATGTCCATATGAAAAAAGACCGAAGTAGCGGACTCCCAATAACCCTGCTATGAGGACGACGGTTATCAGGATGGCTGGAATAAACTTGGCTGGTATGATAATTTTATTCATAGACTTCATCTCCAAATGCAATAGTATTACTACTATAGTCCTACTTTTTTCTTGATTCGTCAAGCTTGGGAGAAATTCTTTGACGGCTGTGATTGTAATAAGATAGGATTAAGATAATTTTCATTTCCTCCGATACTATTAGAAAGAATTTATCTGCTATTTTCAATATTGTAATTTTTGTGCAGCAAAAACTGGGTAAAGGACTACCTAGCTTATTATTTCAAGGAGGAGATGACAGTGAAGATTGCTAGTTCCACTATTGCCATGACTAGCCAGCATAGTCTGGTTGAGCAGGATGTGCAGCAGGAATCGCTGCAGGTATGGTCAGGAGGGGAAGCAGATCCGCAAACGCGGCCGACACCGAAAGCTTTGTTAGCTGTGCCACAGGATCTAGTTGACATTTCTGATCAGGCAAAGCAAATGTCAGGAGTACAGACGGCAGAGGCTGAGCCGTTTGAACTCAGCGACAAGGACAAACAGAAGCTGCAGCTTATCCAGGATTTTATTCAAATGATAACAGGAAAGAAGATTAAGTTGCTCATCCCGACAAAGGAACTTAATCTAAAACCAACTGTAAACCAGGCTTCGCTTTTTCAGGGACAACAGATAAGCGTCCAAGGACAAGCTAATCTTGGCTGGGGATTACGGTATAGTTCCTACCAGGGTCATTCGGAAAAAGAAAGTGTGGCCTTTGGTGCGGCTGGAGTTGTGAGGACGGCTGATGGACAAGAAATTAACTTTTCGGTGCAGTTAAATATGACCAGGCAGTTTATGTCTGAACAAAGCATCAATATTAAAGCAGGAGATGCTTTAAAAGATCCGCTGGTAATCAATTTTGATGCTCCGGCAGCCAAACTTACGCCGACGAAATACAGCTTTGACATTGATTCTGACGGAGTAGCTGACCAGATATCTTTTACTGGCCCAGGCAGCGGTTTTCTTGCACTTGATGCAAACGGTGATGGCAAAATTAATAATGGCCAAGAACTGTTTGGTCCGGAAAGTGGCAATGGGTTTTCTGATTTGGCGGCATATGATAGTGATGGCAACAACTGGATTGATGAGAATGACGCTATTTATGAAAAACTACGCATCTGGACAAAAGATGATCAGGGAAATGACCAGCTATTGGCGTTAGGCCAAAAGGGTGTGGGAGCCATATACCTAGGGCATGTTTCCACAGAATTTGCTATGAAAGACAGTACTAACCAGCAGCTTGGCCAACTGAGAAGTACAGGCGTATTTCTACGGGAAAATGGTACAGTAGGTACCCTGCAGCAAGTTGATTTAGCAGTATAAGGCAAAAAGGAAGGGTACAGGAGGTGCTCTTCCTTTTTGCTTTTCAATAAGAGGGGTGAGATTTTTCTTGACAAGGATAATGCTGCTGGCTACAATTTAATCAATCGATTAATTAATTGGGTGAGAGGAGTGGATTTGTGGAAAAAGATACAAGAGATAAATTGATTGAGGCTGGGGAAAAATTATTTTCCGCAAAAGGGTTGGCGGGGGTATCGATACGGGAGCTGTCACAAGAGGCAGGCGCAAATAGTGCTTTGATATCCTATCATTTTGGCGGTAAAGAGAGTTTGTATTCGGCAATTCTTGAAAAGCAGTTTTCGCCTATTGGGATATTGTTGGACTCTGTTTCGGGGACAAAGGCTTCACCAACCGAAAAAATCATCAAGTATGCGCAGGGTGTAGCCAGGGTGCATGGTAAAATGCCCTTTTTTACTAAATTTCTTATGGGCGAGATTATTAGTCCCTCCCGCTTCTTCGAACCGCTTCTTCAAAAGTATATTCATCGAGTCTACGGTTTTTTGACAAATACAATACGCGAGGGAATTGATTGCGGTGAATTTCGTAAGGATATGGATGTTAATGCAGCAGCCTTGGCATTGGTAGGTATGTTGAACTTTTATTTTATTTCCCGTCCTATTTCGCGGCGCTTTGTGCCAGATGGTACTGTGCAGGGTGAAAATTTTGTTGTGCAAGCAGTAGAAATTTTTTTGAGTGGGGTGAAAGAGTGTGGTGATAAATAAAAAAATACTGGTTGGTGTTCTGCTTGCCCTGCTTGTAGCAGGGGGGGCGGCTTATAAGTATCTAAGACCAGCGGAAACCGGGATTACGGCTACAGGCACAATCGAAGTAACGCGGGCTGATGTTATGCCAAAGGTGAACGGATATTTGACAGGACTACAGTTAAAGGCTGGCGATGCGGTTGAGGCTCAGCAAAAGGTTGCCAAGATAACCAGAGCGGATTTGGAAGCCCAGGTTGTCAGGGATGAAGCCGCACTTGCCAAGGCGGCTGCGCAATTGCGGGATTTGGAAGCCGGGCCGCGCAGCCAGGAGCGGCAGGAGCTAAGCGCTTTGCTGGATTCGGCCCGTTCGACGTATGAAAAGGCCAGACAGGATTATGAACGCTATCAAAGCCTGTATCAGGCAGGCGCGATTTCGCTGCAGCAGCTGGATACCGCCCGTTCCAACATGGAAGTGGCCTATGGTAGTATGACTGCAGCCAATCAGCGGCTAAGTCTGGGAAATGAAGGCAACCGACCAGAAGCTATTGAAGCGCAGCGCCTGGAACTGGAACGCAGTAAGGCAGTGCTGGCAGCTAGCAGGGTATTGTTAGAAGATACGGTGGTCATCAGTCCGATCAACGGACTAATTCTCTCTAAAAATTTTGAAAACGGTGAGTATGTTAATCCCGGAGCCGCCATTTTGACAGTGGGGGATATGAACGATTGTTGGGTAAAGATATATGTGTCTTCAACCCAATTAGGACTGATTGCTGTTGGGCAGGAGGCCAAGGTTAAAGTAGATTCTTTTCCGGGCAGAGTATTCCGCGGAGAAATCAAAGAAATTAGCCAAAATGCCGAGTTTACTCCCCGTCAGAGTATTACGCAAAGTGAACGGGCCAATCTGGTGTTTGCGGTCAAGGTACAGCTTGATAATGCCGAAGGGATTTTAAAGCCAGGTATGCCGGCTGATGTGGTGCTTAAATGATTACCCTTACCAATGTTACCAGAAGGTTTGGCGCTTTGACGGCTGTAGATAATCTTAATCTGAAGGTCGCGGCCGGAACAATCTTTGGCTTGGTGGGGCCTGATGGTGCAGGCAAGACTACGACAATTCGTATGATTACTGGTATTATGGCAGTAACATCAGGCAGTATAAGTTTGCTGGGTAGTGAAAATGCTGAGAATGTAAAAGCTCAAATCGGCTATGTGCCGCAAAAATTCAGTCTGTACGGTGATCTCACTGTTATGGAAAACATTCGCGTTATCGGTGCTTTATACGGAGCGAATAAGAAGCGGGTAAATGAGTTAGGTACGGAAATCCTGGCTTTTACTAACCTGCTGCCCTTCAAGGACCGTTTGGCTGACAATCTGTCAGGTGGTATGAAGCAAAAGCTGGCGTTGGCTGCCGGGCTTATGCATCGGCCGAAAGTTTTTTTTCTGGATGAGCCTACCACAGGTGTTGACCCTGTTTCCCGGCGAGAGTTCTGGCAAATGCTGTACCGGCTGAACAAAGAAGGTATGACAATCTTTGTTTCTACCCCTTATATGGATGAAGCTGAGCTGTGTACACAGGTGGCATTTATGAATCAGGGCCAGCTTGTGGCCTGCGATACGCCCGCACACTTGAAGGCGGCATATCCATTCCGTTTGCTGGAGCTTAAAGCGGAGGGTAAACAGATAAAAAAAATCCTGGCAGGGTGTCCGATTCTTGACATTAATGCATTTGGCGATCACTACCATTTGGTAACTGCACCTAATGCAGAAGTAAATCTGTCAGTTGAAGCCGCGCTAAAGGCAGCCGGAGTGACAGGATATGCTCTCCGTGAGATTCCACCGACGCTAGAGGATATATTTGTTCACCTGGCAGGGGGAGGGGAACCGTAATGTATGCTGTAGAAACAGAAAACCTTACCCGGGTTTTCGGCGACTTTGTGGCTGTTAATCAGGTTAACCTTAAAATTCCACAAGGTAGTATTTATGGTTTTTTAGGGCCTAATGGTTCGGGAAAATCGACAACCATTCGCATGTTATGCGGAATTTTGGCCCCCACGAGTGGGAGTGGTCAGATCCTGGGGCTGGATTTGGCAGCACAAGCCGAAGCGATTAAAGCGAAAATCGGCTATATGTCACAAAAGTTTAGTTTGTATGACGACCTGACGGTGATTGAAAATCTTGAATTTTATGCCGGTTTGTATAGTTTGAAAGGGCCTCAGCGGCAGGAACGGATAGAGCATATGCTGGACATGGCCAGTCTGAAAGACCGTCAGCAGGAAATGACCGCAAACCTTGCCGGTGGCTGGAAGCAGCGACTGGCATTAGGCTGCTCTATTTTGCATGAGCCGTCAATTCTATTTTTGGATGAGCCAACAGGTGGTGTTGATCCTAAGTCTCGCCGCATGTTTTGGGATATTATTTATGAGTTGGCAAACAAAGGGACGACAGTGATGGTTACCACTCATTTCATGGATGAGGTTGAACACTGCGATTCTATCGGATTTATTTATGAAGGTAGTTTAATCGCGAATGACACACCTGCCAAGCTTAAACATGATTTGCCAGGAACGTTGCTTGAAATTCCGACCGAGGACCCTATGGGGCTGTTTAGTGAGTTGGTGGCGCAAGAGCGCGAGGTCCTGGATGTGTATCCTTATGGAACCAGTGTACATGTTCTTATCCATGAAGCGCAATTAAGAGATTATCAGAATTATGACTATCAGGTAATTACTCCATCGCTTGAGGATGTTTTTGTTTACTATGTAAAAGCGAAACGTAAGGAGCTGAGCGTATGATTCGCCTGAGAGCCTTGCTGATTAAAGAGTTTATCCAAATGCGGCGTGACCGGTTGACTTTTGCTATGATGGTAGTCATGCCTATTTTGCAATTGTTGCTGTTTGGTTTTGCAATTAATACCGATGTCAAGCACTTATCTACTATTGTCTTTGATCAATCGCTGCAGCAAGAGGGTCGTGATTTGCTGTCTGCCTTTCAAGCCAGTGAGTATTTTGACATGAAGTATGTGGCAAAAAATTATCAGGAAGTAAACGAGGCTGTTGAGAGTGGTAAGGCCAAGGTAGGCATTATTATTCCACCAGATTATACGGACAATATTAAGCATGGGCGCAGCGCAGCCGTGCAGGTCATTGTCGATGCCTCTGATTCAATGGCAGCCTCTTCGGCCATTTCGTCGGCGCAATTAATCGGGCAGATACGTTCCCAAGAAATACTGTTAAAACAGATGCAAGTTTCGCAGAAAAAACAGGTAGTTTCGCCAATTGATATTCGCATTCGCCCCTGGTATAATCCTGACTTTATTTCTGCATTTTACATGGTGCCAGGTATATTGGGGATTATATTGACCATGACCATGGTCATGATTACTTCGATGGCTATTGTTCGTGAACGGGAGCGGGGTACACTTGAACAATTGATTGTAACGCCGATGAAATCCCATGAATTGATTCTGGGGAAAATCATTCCCTATATTTTTGTTGGTTATGTTCAGGCCACCTTAGCGCTGGTAGTAGGCGCATTGGTGTTTGCTGTGCCGATGAAGGGCAGTATTGCCTTGCTTTACAGTTTGACCACACTATTTATTATTGCCTCTTTGTCTTTGGGAGTACTCATTTCAACAGTAACCAGGACCCAGATGCAGGCTATGCAAATGTCTTTTTTTGTATTTCTGCCTAGCGTGCTGTTATCTGGTTTCATGTTCCCCCGGGAAGCTATGCCGCAGCTTTTCTACCAGTTGGGACATTTGCTGCCACTGACTTTCTATCTGGAAATATTGCGAGGAATCGTTCTTAAAGGGATTGGCATCAATTTCTTGTGGTCGCAGGTCTTTGCCCTGATTGTATATATTCTGGTAGCTTTGTCAATCAGCATCGTGAAGTTTCAAAAAAAGATCGCCTAAACCCGCATGTAAAAATCCGCGTTCACTTAGTGAACGCGGATTTTTTAATACGTACTTATTTACTATAAGTATCCAGATAACTTAGCCCTAATTGTTCGTACATCTCGAGATGTTGGATAACAGCCAGTTCTTGGATACCATTTAAGTTGCTGACGATGTCAATACCAATAGCCTCTTTAATTATACTTTCAATTTCAAAGGTGCAATAGCCTAAAAAAGCTAGGCGTTTAATTAATGATATAATACGTTTCATATCTGGTTCCTCCTTTATTCTAAATGGGTAATCAGCCGCAATTACCTTCGACTACTACCAATTACTAATTAGAACAAAGAGAAATTCGGAAAACTACTTTTTCTAAATAGAGGCTTATAACCACATGGACAATAATCTTATATAATATATCATGAGATATTTATAAAGTCAAGATATATTTTAAAATTGGGTTTTGGTACTTATTTAAGTCCCAGGATTTCCTTTAATTTCTTTATTTGGCCTTTACCGACAGGTACTTCGATATAGCTGCTATTACCAGGTGTAGACAATTTTAGCCAGTAAGTACCTTTGAACCAGGGGATGACTTCCTTAACTTTTTCCATATGGACAAGGTAGCTTCTGTGTACGCGTAAAATGGGCGTGTCCCGCAGACGTTCTTGTAGTTCTGTCAACGTACCAGAGTAGCTATATTCCCCTGCTACGGTTATAATTCTAACTAAACCTGTAAGGGTATGAATATAGATAATATCATCATAATCAATTAACATGATTTTGCCATTTTTTTCAACAGCCAGTTTGTGTACTGGCTGTTGAACTGCTGAAGCCAATGTTTGATCAAGGCGTGTGGTGGCTACTTGCCATTCTTCTGGATGATACTTTTCTAAACGCAGTACGGTAGCTGTTACTCGCTGACTTTCAAACGGTTTTAGCAGATAATCAACAGCGCCTATTTCAAATGCTTTAAGTGCATATTCATCATAGGCTGTGGCAAAAACAATAAGGGCTTGTGGCGCGGCCGTTCGTAGGGCTAGTGCGGTATCAAGGCCGCTCATACCCCGCATTTGAATATCCAGGAATACAACATCAGGGTCACACTGGGCTGCAAGGCCGACTGCTGCCGGGCCGTTGTCCGCCTCACCAATCACGGTGATAGCTGGCAGCTGGGACAACAAAAATTTTAGTTCATCGCGAGCCGGTAGTTCGTCATCAACAATAATCGCTTTAAGCACAATCATCCACCTCGTCAGTAAGGCGTTTTGGAAAACGCAATGTAATTGTGGTGCCCTGGCCAGGTTGGCTCGTAAGTGTTAAGCCATAATTACTGCCATATTGTCCGTAGAGGCGTTCATGCACATTGATTAAGCCAATACTTTCACCACTTGGATGCTCAAGTGGATTGTGGGCTGCTAAATCCATACCAACACCGTTGTCAATAATATTTATTTCGATATCGTCCCCGCAAGCAGTAGCTTTAATCGTAAGTGAGCCACCGGCAGGTTTGGGCTGCAAGCCATGTTTTATGGCGTTTTCTACCAGCGGCTGGATGGTAAGTGATGGAATCAGGTAATGACCAAGCTCGGGCTCGATTGCCTCAATTATCACCAGCTTTTCACCATGGCGGGCTTGCTCAATAGAAAGATAAGCGCGGACTTGTGCCAGCTCCTCATAGATGGTAATATTTTGCCCGGTCTTATGCAGTGTATAACGGAAGATCATACTTAATTTGATTAACAAATCTCGCGCTAAATCAGGCTTGGTGCGAATAAGCGAAGTAATGGTATTAAGGGTATTAAATAAAAAGTGGGGGTTAATCTGAGCGTGCAGGGCTTTCATTTTGGCTTTGTCAGCTCTTTTAGCCTGGTGGTCAATCTCGGTAAGTTCAAGCTGGGTGGAAAATAAGTGGGCCAGGCCGGTAGCGAAAACGATGTCTGCCTGACCGAGGTTGCTCTTATGGGTATAATATAGCTTTAAAGCACCAATCACTCTGTCGGCGCTTTTTAGTGGCACAACAATAGCACTTGCAAGCCGACACCCAGCGTGGGCGCAGCCGATGCCGGACTTGTCCCGGGCAAGCTGCACCTGACCGGTGGCAAGCGCTTGGCGGGTGGCTGTTGTCAGACTGGTATTCACAGCAGGGGCATGATGAGAACTTTCTGCTCCTGTAAACGCTATTACTTTCTCGGTATCTGTAATAGCTATGGCATCATAGCCGGCAGTAGCCAAAATGATATGGGCTGTTGCCTGTGCCGATTCTGCAGTGAGGCCGCGCCTTAAATAAGGTAATGTTTTGTTTGCAATATGAAGTGCCTTATGGGATTGTTCGGCGCTGATTTTTTCTTGTGCATCAGTGGTTGTTTTAATAATCAGCATAAATACCATCAAGCCCAGTGAATTGGCAACAATCATGGGTAAAGCAATTTCGCTGACAAGTTCTACGGCAAGATAATAGGGACGTGCTGTTAATAAAATAATACCCATTTGCATGGTTTCCCCGAAAACGCCGGCAACAAGTGCGAGCCACCAGGGAATTGGCCGCCCTGGGTAGTGTTTGTGAATCATGCCAGCCAGCAGGCCTTCGCAAATATTAGCTAACGCGCAGGACAAGGCAGTGAAGCCGCCGAGCAGGTAACGATGGCCGCCGGCAATGATGCCAGCTGATATTCCCATAAAACGTCCACCGATAAGGCCGGCCGCCATAACTCCGACAACCCGGGAATTGGCAATAGCATCATTTATGGGTATACCGGCATAGGTTCCAGAGATGCCGACAAGACCAAAAAAAATAGTAAGCAGCAAGGCATCCTGGCAAGTATTGCGGCGGTTAATCAGACGTCGAAATATGCTAGTTTGAGATAATACAAAAGCAAGCGTGGCGGCCACGCTTAGTCGTTGAATCATTTCTAATAGTAACTGTTCAGACATACCTCACCCCCTATATCTTCAGAATAGCATTTTTTACGGTAGCTGACAATCATTTCTGTCAATGCTTGCAGGATAGTGCGAGTAAATTGGTGAATTATGCTTTAATGGAAATGAGTGGCTGATTAGCCGAATGAAGGAGGAAGTAAAGAATGAAAAGATTGTTGTTGTTTGTTACCATGGTTACTATGGTTACCATGGCAGCCTTTGTAGGGCCGGTAGCAGCGGCAGATGCATATAAGGTGATGCCTAATGTCGCCCCGATGATGCTTAACGAAACCTTTTGGATTAATAAATTGCAAGAACCTAATCAAGTAATTTTGGAACACAAGCAGATTGCTGCCTTTAATCAGGCGGTAATCGACAAGTCACCTGATACAGTTTTTGATTTGCGCCAATACCCAAGCCAACTGTCAAAGGAGAAATTGGTAAGCCTGATCGCTATACCTAAGCCGCCCGAGGATATGGAATATGTAAATGGTAAAACGGTTACAACTGATTATTACAGTACGCTTGCGGCTAAGTGTAATATAGATGCGATTGCACCTAGCACCCCAGTGCGGTTTGCGTTCACTGTGGCTCGTGCTAATATCAGGACTTATCCTACAAATGATTTTGTGGCAGACAAGAGTGATGATCATGAATTTGACTTGCTGCAGGAAACGGCGATTGATCCGGCTGAACCTGCTGTTATATTGCATGAAAGCTTGAACAAAGATTGGTATTATGTCCAAACCTATAACTATCGGGGGTGGCTGCCGGCCAAGGCGTTAGCTGTTGCTGCCAATCGGCAGGAGTGGCTGGAATATCTTGATGCAGCGGAATTTCTAACAGTGACAGCCCGTAAAATTACCATCGGGGATAATGTGTTTGCCATGGGAGCCAAACTGCCTCTGGCTGACAGCAAGGTTTCTTTGCTTCGCGAAAAACAAGTAAAGGCAGACGGTAATTATACTGTTAAGCTACCAGTATGTGGTTCTCAGGGAGAGTTAGTTTTCGAGCGGGCTGCAGTGCCGATAGATAATCAGGTGGTTCGCGGGTATCTGCCATATACCAGAGCTAATATTATTAGTCAGGTGTTTAAATTACATGGTCAGCGCTATGGCTGGGGCGGAATGCATGATAGTTGGGACTGTTCTTCGTTGGTGCTTGATGTATACCGGAGTTTTGGCTTAAAACTGCCGCGCAATGCTGATGAACAGGAGCTGGCCGCTGGCCGTACTATTGCATTTTCAGGAAATGATCGAGTAACACAAATCAATAAATTGGAGCCAGGGGATGCTATCTACATGCCAGGCCATGTTATGATTTATCTGGGTGAAGAACCGGATGGTCACCCATATGCTATTCATTCGCTGGGTGGATATAGTACAGATGAGGGCCGCATATCAGTTATGCGCGTGGTTGTTAGTGATCTGTCACTTAAAACACGGAGTGGAAAAACATTCCTAAATGCACTAACTAATGGGAAAGAATTCCAATAAGTGGAATAATACTGGTTTAGAGGGGGTAAACGTGTTATAATAAGGTTCGTTAACGTGCTTAAAGGAGTTAAATAATTTACCATGACCAACATAAAAAATGTCTATGATGAAGTCCAGGTCTTTTTTGAAGAACTGGAATGGAATTCAGCAATAAAACGAGAATGGATTGAAGGTTTTTTGCGCCATAAGGCTTGGCAGGGAGCCGATGACCAGGTATTAAGTGATAGGTGGCACAATCTGCAAATGTTTGTATCTTATTTGTCTTATTCAGGTGATATAACCCTTGATGAACTGACAGCTGTCGAGTATAGTTTGGCTGTTGAATGGATGATTGTACAAACCGAAAGCTTTAAGCCCAATATTAAGATGGTAAATCATTTATTTGAAGTATTGCGAGAGTTTTATGACTATTTGGCCACCAAAAAAATACATTTTGATACTACGGAACTTGAACAGGCAGCGACATTTATGACTGGAGGTAAGCAGCTTAAGTTTATTGAACCAGGGAACGAGGAAAGCATGCTGCCCAAAGAAGCGTCACTTACTACTATACCGAAAGATATTGGAAGCATAGTTGGTGAAGCGGTAGAACGGTTGATGCATAAATTTAGTTCCTATTTCCAACGAGAAAATTTCATTGAGGATTTTGACCGGGCGCTTTCATTGTACTTGGGACCGCTTGGGCAAATGCCGGACGATGAAAATGACGATGAATTCTGGCTGGGGTTTTGGGATTATTTTTTATTTGATTATCATTTACTGGCAAATGACCGCACACCGATAACGCAGTTTGAAATGGATTGTAGTAATCAGTTGAATGCCGAGGAACAAAAGATACTGAAAGAACTTATGGGAGCCAAGTTTACAGTATTTTATGTTGAGAGCGTAGTTAATCAGGATTGGGTTGATTGTATTAATCTGTTAACTGACGAAAAAATTCGTTTGCCTAATCCAAATTATGATTATAAACTTGTTAAAAAATTGTTGTTTTATGGACACGTCTTTCTACAACAAGAGGAACACGAATTGGTTATGATTAATTTCATTACCAGTGTTGAAATTAGTAATAATTTGCGCCGCAGGATCAAGGAAGAAATTAATCGCCAGAAAGCTATGTTAGATTTGCAACAACCGGGTGTTACCTGGGATGACTTTATTGAACGACATGCTAATGCGGTAAGACACACGATTGATCTTTTAGCTACCTGGGCGAGGGTTAATGTTACTTCTTACGCACAGATGGAACGCAACTTTCCGCAACCGGTAACTGATGAAAAAGCCGTTAATATGGCAGTGACAAAATCCATTGCAACTTATATGCCCCAATTTGGCTATTCATTGCATGATGCTGTTTTGGCACAGAAGATGTGGCAGGATTTTTCTCGGATTACCACCGTAAATGTTCGAAAACCAGCTGTATGGGCTGCTGCTGTCATTCAGGTCTATTCCCATATTAATAATGGTGAGGCCGATATGCCGATAAACGTATTAGCCGAAGAAATGAAGGTAGGTAAATCAAGTATTAGTGCCAGCAGCAGTAAACTTTTCAATGTATTAAAACTGGAAAAATATGATCCCAGATACCTAAGTGAAGAAGGCATGATTTCCTTGCTGTATGATCTACAATAAGTGTCAGGAGGGGTAAACCATGCAATGTCCTTACTGTAATGAGTTAATACAAAACGGAGCAGATACCTGTCCGCACTGCGGCCATACATTGGCAGTTACTGTATTAAGCCGTCAGGAACGGGATGGTTTTAACGGTATTACTATTGAAGGCGACAATGTTCATGCCCGCCATGGGCAGGAGAGCAGTTATGAACCAGGCGCTGCGCCACGGGTTAAACGAATCAATCTTTCCTTTGGTTCTTACGGCTGGGCTGGAAATTTGATGGTAGCTGCTATTTTAGCCGTATTGCTATTCTTTTTCCTGCCGGTGCTCCTGCTTATCCTATTGGTAGTTGGTGCCGCGTTCATTGGCATTTGGCTATTACGGATGTTAATAAAATAGTAGTAAAAACACGGCAAAGGGATTGTCCCTGTGCCGTGTTTTTTATTTACTGTTGGATAAGTTAATAAGATTGCTGTTATTGATCTCCAACTAGCAAGGTATGTTTTATTTTTAGGTATTTTTGAGTAAAATACACACTGTTTTGTGCTTCGCGGTGATCAAAACCATAGACCCGGCGGCTGACAGCCAATACTGGCGGGGCTTGAATGCGTTTGGCTATCGCCATACCGGTATAGAGACGCCACCAGCGTTCCAGATCTTCAATAAATTCACGCGGGCTGGGAAATAATCGCTTAACAAGACCAGCCTGGCAGCCTAGTTTTTGTTCTAGCACAGCAGGGCCTTGGCTATACCAGCCTAAAATATCTTCCGGCGTAGCGCGGTTCCAATATTCCATAAAAGAGCGGAACAAATAGTCATGATAGGGATAGATGATGGGATCCCCTTTGCCTTGGTCAACCGATTGCTCAAAAGAAAGCTCTGCGCTTGGCACTAAATCAATGATTGCCTGGGGAATCACTTCCCGTTCATAGACATGGGTATTTAAATAGTTAGCCAATTGATAGACCTGATGTTTCCATAGGTCAGCCAGTGCGGCTAAAAATCCGGACTGATCGCCATAGAGGGTAGAGTAGCCGACTGAAAGCTCAGTTTTGTTGGCGTTGCAGGTGAAACCGCCGCCAAAAGCAGCTGCAATGCCTGCCAATAATCGGGCAGAACGATCCCTGGCCTGAATGTTTTCTAGGACAAAGGAAGATACCAAAAAGTTAAATTGTCGGCCATCGGCCAGGTTGGTGACTGGTGTACCACTGATTTGGGAGGCAGTATATTCGACTGATTCTTCAATAGGCATTACTGTGTATAAACAGCCAAGATTTTTTGCCAGCTGGGCGGCTAAGTCCTTGGTTGTTTTGGAGTTGAATTTACTAGGCATATTGACCAGCAGAATGTTTTCCGGGTTTAAAATACGGGCAAATAGTGAGGCATTTACTGCTGAATCTATGCCGCCTGATAGGCCAATGACAACTTTGGTCATACCAATTGACTGTAAGAATTTTCTGATCCCATAATTGACAGCCTGATATAAGCTGTCAATGGTAAAATCATTAGGTATGTTGATTGACGGCAGGTCTCGACCAATCGCGTTAATAGCAAGGTCAAGGTAATCCAGAGTTTCCGTAAAGGGTTGGCAGGAGGCAATAATTTCACCCATGCGGTTATATACTGTACTGAAACCGTCAAAGGTGTATACTGTTTTACCATTGTTCTGGAGGCCAACAGTGTTTACATAGATAAGTGGTACGCCAGTTTCCCGGGCTTGTTTGGAAAATACCCGGTTACGTTTATTGTTTTTACCCAGAGTAAATGGTGAGCTAGAGATATTGATTATCAAATCAAGGGGGCCATTGGCCTGAAGGGCGGCAATAGGATCAACGTCATAATCATCATTCCAGCCATCCTCGCAAATAATGCAGCCCAGACTATATTCTTTATTCCTGATAGTAACTTTCGCGGGTATCAGCAGGGTTTCAATATCCTGCTTGCATTCAAGGGCCAGTTTACGCAGACTAAAAAAGTGCCTGGTGTCATCAAATTCACGGTAATTGGGGTGTAGCGTCTTGATGCGGGTGGCGACAAGTTGGCCATGCTGAGCCACAAAGCAAGTATTATGTTTGCGTACCCGGCCATCATCGCCATGTTTGTCCCATTGCACAGCAACATTACCGAAAATGACGCAGATATTTTGAGACGCATCGATTATCTGACGGCCAAAATCTTCGCAATCCTGTAGAAAAGACGATTGTTCCCAGGTATCACCTAATAAATAACCCGGGATGGCCATTTCGGGAAAAATAATCATGTCAGCATGTTGGTTACAGGCATCCTGAATCATGATCAGCATTTTATCAGTATTTAAATCTGGTCTGCCTGGAATAACTTCCATTTGGCCTAAAGCAATTTTGAGCAAAAACTATTCACCTCTATCGTACATATGACATGTAGTATTTTTTTCGCTGCCCGACTGCACTTGTCCTTCTAAAAGTTACTACTATGATTATATTATTTGTAACTATGTTAAACAGATAGACTTATAATTATTATAGAAAACACGGCTTGCGCCGAGCCTTTGGCGAAAGCGGAAGCCGATGTTGCACTTATCCTGTTTTTAAGAAAGTTTTAAAACTTTCTGTTAGGGTAAATAAACCGCCCAAGAAGGCGGTTTGGTCTAACGTGCTATATAATGAATAGTAACTTCATTCTGTTCGGATAGATCAAGGACCATCCCATTTTCTAATTGAACCATTGAGCGGGCAGGCTGATACTTGTTTATATAGACCACGCGGCCCTGGCGTCCGTCTGTGAGTATTACCCGGTTGCCTGATAAAAAATTCGTCATATTATCAGTAAAGGTTATGCAGATTTTGGGGTCTAGCCGATAAGCCTCATCACGCAGTTTCTGCAGGCTAAAATAGGGACTTAGCTTTGATTGTGGATTCTCGCAGTTGATGGTCATCCCTTCATCATATAAATCCGCCACAGCCACAATCTTGGCATAGGGATGGATGTAGTAGTCAGTGATACCGCCAGGGTAGCCACTGCCATCCCGCCGTTCATGATGCTGGAAAACAGCAGCAGTAATACTGGGTGAGATCGCAGAAATGTTACTTACCAGATGATATCCGAGAGCAACATGTTTCATATATTGTTCATACGAGTCTGGCGGAAGTCGGTTAGGTCTATGTAGTAGATTCAAAGGTAAGCGGGATTTGCCAACATCATGCAATAATCCGGCTAAAGAGATGGCATTAACGGAATCCGGCGGATAGTTGAGCCAAGTGGCAATAAGGGCAGAGATGGCACTAACATTGACGCTATGGTAGATAGTATAGTCATCACAAGGCGGTAAATTGTATAAGCGATCAATCACGTTGCCAACTTCGACGACACCGGCAGCAAGTTCATCAGCAGTGGCAGTAAAGGCGTCTAGAGGAATTTCCTGGGTAGCTCTGATATCGTCAAAAGCCTGTTGGACAACGGAAACTGATTGGTTATATGTATTAAGAAATTTTTGCAACTTTGGGTCAAGAAGGGGGTTGAGGGTGGTTACCTCAGTATAGACGAAAACATTGGGTATTTGCCAATTGCTTAATTTTTCAATTGTGCATTGAGTAAGAATACTTTTTGCACTAACTAACACTTTCCCCTCACTGGAGCAGACATCACGGGACAACTGCATTCCGGGGACAAGATACTCAAAGGGCTGCTGGATTATTTTACGGTTTTCGGCTGTATCGCTCATAAATCCTCACAGTATAAGAATTAGCGTACTATATATAGGAGTGCAATAGTGTTATTCAACATAATATGGCAAAATCCTTCAAGTATATGAAGGAGCTATGTTGAAAAATTTCTCTTTATAGCAAATTTAAGAAGGAATTATGATAATTTATGATAAAATGTATATAAATAATATAATAGGAGGTGTTGTTAACAATGGCTGATTGCTCGATAATTATGGCTATTATTCAAGACAATCGTGTGGAAACAGCGGTAAAGGTTCAGGATGTACTTACAAATTATGGCTGCCATATTCGGGTACGGTTAGGGCTTCATGATGCGGCTGTAAGTTCTTGTACCAACAGTGGCATTATTTTACTACAGTTATGTGGTGAGGAGGTGCCAGTAAAGCAGCTAGAACAAGAATTGCAGCAAATTCCTAATGTAAAAGTAAAATATATGAATCTTGATTAGCGGATACGGGCGCGGCTTACCGCGCTCGTATCTTTTTATCATCGGATAAGTTCGTCTAAACTTCAGCTGGGTAACCCTCCACCCGCAGCAAATCTCACTTTATTGACAAATAGAGGAATCAATAATATACTGTGAAAAATATATAGAATGCTTGTTAATAGTATAGTATGATTATAGCGTTAGATAATTAGAGGAGAACGTATAGTGCTATGAAAACAAATGCTGCCCGAATATTGGATGGTCTTCAATTTGTCTATGAATTGCGCGAATATGAGGTTGATGAAACTGATTTGAGTGCAAAAAATGTGGCAGAAAAAGTGGGGATGCCGGATGATCAGATTTTTAAAACCTTGGTATTGAGAGGCGATAAAACTGGAATTATTATGGCCTGTATTCCTGGAGCTGCCGAACTTGATCTTAAATTTTTGGCAGCCGCCAGTGGCAACAAGAAAGTAGAAATGGTATCGCTAAAAGAGGTTCAGCCGCTCACTGGGTATATTCGCGGCGGCGTTTCACCGCTGGGACCTAAAAAGCGTTATCCGGTTTTTTTAGATAAAAGTGCAGCAAAGTGGCAAGTAATTGCTGTTAGTGCTGGTATACGGGGCTGTCAGATTATCCTTTCACCTGAACACTTGGTGCAGGCTGTAAATGCGCAGGTTTGTTCGATTACTCGCGGTAGTAAAAATTAATAGCTAACTGTCCAGGAGGAGTTTGTTTTTATTATGAAAATTACGATTCAAGAAAGTATTAGTCAGGTCGTACCTAATTGCCGCTTGGGATATTTGACTATTAATGATGTTGTTGTCAAGGGTACGCCACCAGCTTTGAGCCAGGAATTTGATAGGCTGCAAATAGCAGTCGGCCAAGCATATAATATGGAGGTACTGCCAAAGCTTCCCCGGATTTTGGCAGTACGTAATATGTACAAAAAACTGCACTTTGATCCGTCACGTTATCGACCCGCATCAGAAGCGTTGGTGAGGCGGGTATTGCAGAAAAAAAACTTGTATTATGTAAATAGCGCGGTAGATGTCAACAACTATTGTTCCATCAAATTTTTATTGCCCTTTGGGCTCTATGATTTAGAGCAGATTGTAGGCGATTGTAGTTACATGTTGGCAACAGAGGGGCATTATACTAGCATAGCTGGCAAGAACGTTTCCACTGATGATAAACCATTTTTAACAGACAGTCTTGGGGTATTTGGTAATCCTACCGCAGATTCACGGCGGACGGCAGTTACGTTAGCAACGCGTAAGCTATTAGCTGTTGTTTACGCCGATGAAAGTGTCAGTGCCGCAGAATTGAATAATGTACTTGATTTTGCAGCTGACATGTTTGTTTGTTATAATGGCGGGACTGTAACAGGGAAGCATATTGTTAATGCTGAAGAATAATTATAAATATTGCTTTTATTGGGAGGAGACTTTGTATGTATCTTAGTACACGCGGCCAGGTTGATCGTTTGACGGCGGCTCAGGCTATTGCGCAAGGGATAGCCCCTGATGGTGGCTTGTTTGTACCGGAAGCTATTCCGTTTGTAGATGAGCCGTTTATAGTAAGGTTACAATCGCTTAGCTATCAAGAGCGGGCAGCTGCTATATTGCAATTATTTTTGACTGATTATACAGAGGACGAATTAAAAAGCTGTGTAGCTGGCGCTTACGGCGGCGGTAAGTTTAGTAGCCCGGCAGTGGCACCTGTTGTCAAGGTTAGCGATAGGACGTTTGCATTAGAATTATGGCATGGACCGACCAGCGCGTTTAAAGATATGGCACTTCAATTATTACCCAGACTGCTGTCCTGTGCGCTCAAGAAAATCGGCGAGCAGGCCCAAATTGTTATTCTTGTTGCTACCTCTGGGGATACGGGTAAAGCCGCTCTGGAAGGGTTTATGGATGTGGAACAAACCCAAGTAATGGTTTTTTACCCGGAAGAGGGGGTAAGTCAGATTCAACGCCTGCAGATGGTTACGCAGGAAGGGGAAAATCTCAAAGTATTTGCTGTGAAAGGCAACTTTGATGATGCGCAGACAGGTGTAAAACGTATTTTTAGCGATAACGCTTTTAATGCGGAACTTGCCAATGGCGGATTTAAGTTATCGTCAGCTAATTCTATTAACTGGGGCCGGTTAGTGCCGCAAATCGTGTATTATTTCAGCGCATATGCCGATTTGGTGCGGAATCAGCAGATAACGCAAGGCGATAAAGTGAATTTTGTTGTTCCTACAGGCAATTTTGGTAATATTTTGGCAGGCTATTATGCTAAGCAGATGGGATTGCCCATCAACAAGCTGATTTGTGCCTCAAATAGTAATAATGTATTGACTGATTTCCTTACAACCGGTGTATATAGTCGTAATCGGCAATTCTATAAAACGTATTCACCTTCGATGGATATTTTGATTTCAAGTAATTTGGAACGGTTGTTGTACCAAGTTACCAATCAGGATTCTAAGCAAGTCAACCAGTGGATGGAAGAACTTAATACCACCGGGGAATATCGCATTGGTGATGAGTACTTAGCTGCTATTAAAGAGGTGTTTCCGGCAGGTTGGGTCGATGATGTTCAAACTGCAACTACTATTGGTCGGGTACATAAGGAGTTTGGCTATGCGCTTGACCCGCATACAGCAGTGGCTTGGCAGGTCGCCGAAACCTACCGCCAGCAGACCGGTGATACTACTATGAATATTATTGTCTCTACCGCTAGTCCGTTTAAATTTAATCAAACTGTACTAAACGCGTTAGTCGGAGCTGAACGCGTTAATGATAAGTCTGAGTTTGCAGTTTTAAAACAGCTGTCCCAAATTATAGATAGACCAGTACCGCCCGCACTTACTGAGCTTGAGCACAAGGCTGTTCGTCATACGACTATATGCGGTAAACAAGATATGCCTATGGTGGTAAAAGCAGCATTGAAAAGTAAATAATTTAATATAGTATAGAGGGAGGCGAGGAAATGAGTGGGAATGTATATCATGATTTAAGTCCTGCACAGTTGGTAGAAGCCGCCATTCGGAGGAAAGAGGGGCAACTAACCGCTAGAGGAGCGTTGCAGGTTACTACTGGTAAATACACAGGCCGCTCACCTAATGACAAGTTTATTGTTAACTCGCCAGACGTGCATGACAAGATTGCGTGGGGTGAAACTAAGCCACTTACAATGGATAATTTTGATCAGCTCTATGGCAAGATGCAGGCATATATCCAAAACCGTGAAATTTTTATTTTTAACGGTTTTGCGGGCGCTGATCCTGAAAATCGTATTCGTGTTCAGTTTATCAATGAATTTGCATGGCAGAATCTATTTGTCCATCAATTGTTTATTTGCCCGGAAAAAATACAATCAGAAGCGGACTTCGATTATAAAGTGATTTGTCTTCCAGGTTTCAAGGCTGATCCCGCTGTTGATGGTACTGCCTCAGAAGCCCTTATCGTTCTTAATTTTGCAAAGCGATTGATACTTATTGGCGGTACTCATTATGCCGGTGAAATGAAAAAATCAATCTTTACCGTTATGAACTATATTTTGCCGGAACAAAATATTTTATCAATGCACTGCTCAGCCAATGTTGGCGCTAGCGGGGATACAGCTTTATTCTTTGGGCTAAGCGGCACAGGAAAAACCACCTTATCGGCCGATCCGGCCCGTCAATTGATTGGCGATGATGAGCATGGATGGAATGATAAGGGCATTTTCAATATTGAGGGTGGCTGTTATGCCAAGTGTATTGGTCTTACCCATGAGACTGAACCGCAGATTTGGGAAGCCATCCGGTTTGGTGCTGTATTAGAAAATGTGGTTATTGATTCGGCAACCCGTCTACCTGATTTCGCTGACGGCTCAATCACGGAAAATACTAGAGCCGCCTATCCTGTAGACTATATCCCGAATGCCTTGATTCCTGGCATGGCGGGGCATCCACAAACCATTGTATTTTTGACAGCCGATGCCTTTGGTGTGTTGCCGCCTATTGCCAAACTCAATACTGAACAGGCCATGTATCATTTCTTATCAGGTTACACTAGTAAGCTTGCTGGTACCGAACGCGGTATTACCGAACCTCAGGCTACTTTTTCTACTTGTTTTGGCGCACCTTTTTTGCCGTTGTCAGCCCACAAATATGCGGAACTTTTGGGAGAAAAACTCAGACATCATCAAACCAATGTATTCTTAATTAATACGGGTTGGTCAGGTGGTCCTTATGGTGTTGGCAGCCGTATGAAGCTATCCCAGACCAGAGCTATGGTGTCAGCGGCCATTGAAGGGCAGTTGACAGAGGTATCTTACCAACTGGATCCGATTTTCAATGTTTATGTTCCGGAAAGCTGCCCAGGTGTACCGGCTGAAATGCTCATGCCGCATAATACTTGGCATGATAAAGTCGCCTACGAACGAAAAGCCCAGGAACTTGCCCGGTTGTTTATTAAAAACTTCAGCAGCTTTGCCCCAAACGTTTCCCAAAAAATTATTGCTGCCGGGCCTAAAGGTTAATCAAAAGACCGCCGTTTACTGATATGCTACCCCCAGATAGGACAGTGAAAAAACACTGAAATATCTGGGGGTAAAATTATGCCACAAAAAGGGAAATTGCCGGCAGAAGAAAAATTGCGGATTGTAGAAATGTATCTTGCCGGAAA
>NZ_LSLK01000072.1 GCF_002257705.1 Sporomusa silvacetica DSM 10669 | reverse complement strand
TGTACCAGTTATTCCGCCAGGAGTAGAGCTGGGTAGCTACGTTCGGAAAGGATAAACGCTGAAAGCATCTAAGCGTGAAACCAGCCTTAAGATGAGGTCTGTCATTCGAAAGAAGTAAGGCCCCTTGCAGATTACAAGGTAGATAGGCCAGATGTGGAAGTGGAGTAATCCATGCAGCTGACTGGTACTAATAGGCCGAGGACTTGACTTAAACCTCGTTTGCATGAAGTGCAAACATTATTAGTAAATCCTAATGCGGCAGTCTTTCTTCTGTGAAGTTTTCAGGGAATACTAACAATGTATTGCCTTAGACTGTTCAGAACGTGACATATGCTAGGCGGAGTGAGGACGTACCCGGAGTCGTACTGGAAAGTACGTCGGAGGGAACGACCGGAGCGACAACGACGCAGATGGTGCGTTATTAACAGTCGTAACATATCCAGTGACGATAGCTGTGGGGCCCCACCTGTTCCCATACCGAACACAGTAGTTAAGCCCACAAACGCCGAAGGTACTTGGTTGGAAACGGCCTGGGAGATTAGGAAGTTGCTGGTTGATTAAAACACCTACTATATATTGTAGGTGTTTTTTTATGGCTGTAAGGCTTAGAATATTCAAAGTGCCTCAGGTGCTAGCAAAATATTATATTGACAGGTTACTCTACATGTGATAATATATATAAATGTCGCCACTAGTTGCGATTTAAGATATTTGCTCAAAAAAAATTCCAGCCTTTTTTAAAAACGGGAAATTGCGGTACTGCATATTGTAGTATTGAGGAAAGTCCAGACTGCCACGACCTGAGATGGTCGTAATGTTCGTGCCCATTGCAAGGTGGGGCAGGGCGAATGCCCTGACGACGGCAAAATCGACTCACGTAGCCGAAAGTAGCCATAAAGTGCACAGAGAATGAGTAGACTGGCGACAGTCTAGTGAAAAGTGGTAAACTCCACGAGGCAGAAACCCGAATTTTGGTAGGGGAACTTCCTGTAGGGAATCAAACCGAAGGGGAGAACGCAGTTCATGCGTTAGATAAATAATTTCCTAAAACAGAAACTGGCTTACGGTTTTTAAATGAAGGCTGTAATAATAAAAAAGACTCCGTAGCTCAGCTGGATAGAGCGTTTGACTACGAATCAAAAGGTCGCAGGTTCGAATCCTGCCGGGGTCGCCATTGATATTTCAAGGGTTTTACGATACTTTCGTAAAGCCTTTTTTTGCGTAAGCCGGCGCAGGTTACCAACGCACCGGTCAAACGGGGATGGGCGGTGGAGGTATAGGAAAAGCAAGCGGCGTCAAAGCGGTTCCAGCCTTGCTCCAGCTTAACGATCATCATTTCAATGGCGATAATGGCGTCGTCGACTAGCAGTCCCAGCGCGATGATCAGGGCACCTAGCGAGATGCGCTGCAGGGCGATGCCTGTCAGGTGCATTAAGTAAGGCAAAAGTAATGGCAATGACCAGGGGACCAGGGGAATAGTTAGGGCCACTACCACGCCGGACCGCATACCCAGACTGGCAAAGCTAACTATCAAGACGATGACAATAGCTTCGACCAGGGATTTGATAAATTCGCCAATGGAGGATTCCACAACTTTGGGTTGATTGACCGTTTGATTGATTTCCAGCCCGGCCGGCAGTTCCTGTTTCGGTGGTTTCAAGATTTTTACCCAGTGTCAGAATGTTGCCGCCGGGTTCCATCGCCAGCGAAATGCCAATGGCCAGCTGACCGTTATAGAACATTTTCGGGTCGGCCGGTTCGGCATAGGCGCGAGAGACCTTGGCTATGTCCCCCAAACGAAAGGTGCGGCCGTCCGCCTGAATGGGAGTAGTGCGGATGTCTTCCAGATTTTCAAACATGCCGGTAATTCGTAAGTAAACATTGTCGGATACCGTTTCCAGCATGCCGGCGGCGGCCATGGCATTCTGCGCCTGCAGGGCGGCCGTAATTGCGGCCGGATCAAGGCCTAAGCGGGCCAGTTTGCTATTTTCGATTTCGATGTAGATTTTTTCTGTCTGCACCCCCAGCAGTTGGACTTTGCGCACGCTGGGAACGCTTAAGAGAATGCGGCGGATCTTCTCGGCTAAAGGCTTGTGAGAAGGAATGAAGAAACAGCGGATAAATAATTTGCAGCATCTATGATTGACCCGGGTTAATCATAGAGTAAAAAAAGATGCGTAGTTCTTACGCAATCCCATAGCTGATCAATGATATTTCAAATGCACCCTCCTCAATCCCCAGGATACGTTCTAATAAGGATGTGGCCATTTTGGCTTTGCTGGCAAAGATTTCAGGCGGGTCTTGAAATAAAATGGCTTCCCACACACAAGCTAAGGTACTCCAGAAAAAAGCAAGAGCTTGTTGCTGACAGGCCACATGCATGCTTCCTTCCTGGTTCCCTTGTTGAATTATTTCAGCAAGCAGCGGGTTAAAGATGTCTTCAACTAAGAGTCTCCAGGTTTTGTAATACAGGTTAAGATGTTCTTCATCCCATAGGCTTTTAAAAAGAATATTAGGCTTTTTAGGCAGAAACAGGCGTTCAATAAACAATTCCAGCTTGGGTAACGCTTCGAGCTGACAGCTTTCCAACTTGAAAGAAGCGACCATTTCAATGGCCCAGCGGTTGCAAATTGCCTGCACAATGGCTTCTTTGGAAGGATAATAGTGATAGAAGGTGCCTTTTGCGGCGCCGGCTTTTTTGGTAATATCAATAATCATCGTTTTTTGATAGCCACCCGAACGAAATAGCTCCAGCGCTGCATCCATCAGCTCGGTCCGCCGGACTTCAGCTTCTTTTATGATTCTTGGAATAAAAGTACCTCCTTACCGGTATTTCCGATCCGGTTGTTAAACAGATGCGGAAATAGTTGTAACTATATCATGAATGACCGGAGTCAATATCATTTTATAAAAATTTCAGTTGTATTGTCAATAGTAGTTATGAAGAGAAATAGGGACTTTTTTCTTGACAATACAGAGTCTTTTTATATAAAATTATATTGACCAGGGTCAATGATGGTTTTTTCTGAATTATCTATGCTTGTATTTGAAAACAGGATAGGAAATACTAGTTTAGAGGTTTTCACCGTTACCAAAACATAATAGCTCCGGATTTTTCAGAGAACCATCTGGAGAGTTACTCTAAGTGTAAATTCTCTGGATGGATCAGGAACTGCACTCCGATTATCCATTGCTATGCAGGATCGCCAAAGAATTGGCCAGCTTTTTTTGCCTTATAATTGACCCGAGTCAATACGATGATTCCTACCGTTAAAAGAAAGGGATCGTTAAGGGAAGCACTCAACTCAAAAAAGGAGGAAATCAGTTATGCAGAGTGAAATTGCGCAGAGGTTAAAACTCAGGTATTCTCCAGTAGCCATACTTTTTACCAACGAGAAACCGCAGGGGGCATTGGAATTTAAGGAAGGGCGCTGGGGATGTGTTGCCGCCATGCTAACCGCAGCGGCCAAAGGGCGCCGGGCTGTTTTCAGCCGCACCACGTTTGGCTGTGAGGGGGGCGGTGTTGGTTTAGGGCTATTCAGAAGGCATGGAGTACTTTCTGTCTACTGGAAAAGAGGATTTAACTCTGGTAGAGGGAATACGCGAGCCGGAGGGTTTCAAAAAAACACCTGAATTAGCAAAAGCCTGGATGGAGTCAGTTCCGAGCATTGATATATCGGAACAATACATTGTATTTACACCGTTGGCAGAAGTGGATACTGCCCGAGAAGAACCTAAAGTGGTTGTTTTTTACGCCAATCCGGACCAATTGACTGCGCTCATTGTATTGGCCAATTATGGCCGTCCTGGGCATGACAGTGTTATTGCACCCTTTGCGGCAGGCTGCCAAACTACCTGTTTGTTTCCCTGGAGTGAGGCAACCGAGGAACGACCGCGGGCCGTTATTGGGATGACGGATATTTCGGTACGTCCTCGTATTGACGCCGATCTGCTGTCCTTTAGTGTGCCGTACGTCATGTTTAAAGAGATGGAAGACAATGTACCAGGCAGTTTTCTTGATAAGCATGAATGGAAGCAAATCGCTGAACGTATTCCAGGTAAATAGCTGATGAGCCTGGTATAATAAGACAGAGGAGATGAGCATATGCCTGTTATCACAATAGAAGGTCCGCAAATGAGTAAGGATAAAAAGCGGCAACTGGTCCGGGAACTTACTAAAACTGCCAGTGATGTTATCCAACTTCCCGTAGAGATTTTCACAGTTTTAATAAAAGAGAATGACCATGACAATGTCGCCCGCTTGAACACAAGCGAGGCGCTGAGTGTAACGGAGATGCTGGCAGGGCAAGAGCAGGCTGTGCGACTTCAGGCAGCAGAAGACGAAGTCTATTCCTGATACTCTGTCAACGGAAGGGCAAATGTTCGCTTACATATTTTACTGACCGCTTTTTTGTTGAGGGCCGGTTCTGTCCCGGCTTATTGGGTTTGGGGATTTAGCAAACGACGAAGCAAAGCGCATGTGTAGGGTATAAAAACCTCGCATGCGCTTTTTAATTTCCCCCTATAAAAAGCTTGAATGGCAGGGACTGGCCATTACCAGGAGCCTTGCTGCAGCTTGCGATAGGGGGTATATATTTGTCCGGTGAAAGGGAGAACGCACGTATTTTCAAATAAATTTGTAAGTAATATAATTTGTCATAGGATTTCCCTTTTCATCATCGAAATAAAATATATTGTTATATTTTGCTACATATTCCGTTAAGTACTCTGCTTAAATAAGAGAACCGAGTGGCTAGTTCGGAGAGAAAGAAGAAATATTGCATTTTATTGAATAGTGAGGGGACAGAAATGGCGTGTTATTTTGTTAGTTATAATAAGGCGGATCGTAGCTGGGCCGAGTGGATGGCCTGGCAGCTTGAAGACTGTGGACATGTTGCAATTATTCAGGCATGGGATTTTGTTCCCGGTTCAAATTTTGCATTGAAAATGGACGAAGCTGCTGCCAGGGCGGATAAAATAATAGCGGTTTTATCACCTCATTATCTTGAGGCGATGTATACCCAGACAGAATGGCAGTCGCTTTTGCCGGCGATCCCACAGGCAAGGAAAGTAAGTTAATTCCTGTCCGGGTGCAGGAATGCAACCCTGCAGGTATGCTGAAGCAAATTAGAAAAGATTCTGTGCATCCGGTAGTAATGGAAGAAAAGGAAGTTATTAATTTTATCCGCTAACGTATAGTACAAGATAGTTTGAAGCGTAAAAGTGTAAGAGTATACTCGTGGGAAAAAATCAGAAGGCATATAATGAAAATCATGAAGTGAAAATTAGGAGGATGAACATGATTGTATTAGCAGCAGTGATTCAGGCGAAACCCGGAAACCTATCAGAGTATATGAGCCTGGAGACTGCAGCAGGCGGAAGGAGTTGCCCAAATAGCCGGCATTAGCCAGCAGCTAAAATATTACAGAAAAATGGAATGAGGTGTTGATATGCTGTTACAGGATATCCAGGAAAAAGTCAACGAATTCGTTTTAACCAACCCGAAAAATATAGTGGAAAACCCGGAAATGATTTCGACTTCCCCCACTTCCTCTGCCAGGATGCAAATATGGGATTTGCCGTTGATTGGGGTTGCCAGCGCTACCGATGCATTATGGGAAACATTTAAACAGCCCGATATTATCGGACCCCACCACATGTTGCCTAACGAATGGCTGCCAGGTGCCAAGTCTGTCATTGTCTACTTTCTGCCGTATACCCAAAGGATTCGTGAGGCGAACCGGATTAAGGGAGTAACAGCCACAGAGTGGCTTTACGGGCGATGGGAAGGGGAATTGTTCAATGTGGCATTACGCCAGTTGATTGTCGACCTGGTTGAAAAAACCGGCCATCATGCATTGGCACCTCTTCTGGATGAGCGTTTTGTCGTAGCCGATCTGCGCAGCAATTGGTCGGAAAGGCACGCTGCGTTCGTTGCAGGTCTTGGCACCTTTAGCCTAAGCCGGTCGCTAATCACCAGACTGGGTTCGGCCGGCCGGTGTGGCAGTGTAATCGTGGATTTCCATTTGGAACCCACCCAGCGGACGTATACAAAATTTGATGAATATTGTTCAAGTTGTGGAGCCTGCGCTAAACGTTGTCCGGCTCAAGCCATTGATAAGACAGGTAAGGATAATGGAATTTGCATGCTGTATATACAAAAAGAGAAGGAACTATATACTCCTCGCTACGGATGCGCCAAATGCCAGACGGGAGTGCCCTGTGAGAATAAAATTCCTGTCAGACGTGGATAACCTTTCTGCCGTTTAACATATGAATGAGGTAAGAGGTATTTCAGCGGCAATCCAGTAAATGGCGGGCAGCAGAAATAATGTGGTTGCCAAAATCAAGGAAATCAACCAAATCAACAAGGATCACCGCGGGGCAAACGCAAACGGTATCTGTGCAACGGAGGAACAATCGGCATCTATGGAGGAAATCGCCTCTTCCAGCCAATCATTAGCTAAATTGGCGGAGGATCTAACGTGGCTGACCGACATAATAGGTATCGTGATTAGATAACGAACAATGGAAGGGGGAATTTTAAATGAGGATTGATGTTGCATTTTTACCTACAGATATAAATAAAGCGGAAATGCTCAGGCTGTTTGTCGGCAGGCGAAGCGATGGCAGTCCAGGCGGACATCAGCCGGGTTATTGAGGTGGAAAGCCTGTTCCAAAGAGCGGTGGAAGCCTATGGGAAAATCGACATTCTGGTCAACAACGCTGGAATTATGGTCACAAAACCGATCACGACTATGACCGAAGAGGATTTTGATAAAAGTTTTGCTATCAACGTAAAAGGAACTTACTTTGCTTGTCAGCAAGCGGCTAAGCATATGGTCAATAACGGACGGATCATCAATTTTTCCACTTCGGTGGCCGGGGTGATGTTCCCGGCATATAGCGTATATGCCGGCACCAAGGGAGCCGTGGAGCAAATTACCCGTCAACTGGCAAAAGAATTCGGACCTAAAAGGATTACGATAAACGCAGTTGCTCCTGGGCCGGTTAATACCGAACTTTTTGCTGTGGGGAAAACCAAAGAGCAAATCGAAACTCTCAGCAAATTAAACGCATTTGGTCGTCTGGGTGAAACAGCAGATATCGCTAGCGTGGTATTGTTTTTAGCAAGTGAAGAGTCGCAATGGATAACAGGCCAGACGATTCGCATTAATGGCGGGTTTATATAATTTCAGCGAAGGGGAACGCCCGGCAAGGTCGGTTATTGATTTTGTCAACGATGGAGCTGCTGAGGTAACTGAACTCATTGAAAAGCTGAGGGTTGAGTTTGCCGATAGGCTTGAATATGAAGTGGTGCTTTTACCTGCGAAACTTCGAAGCGTACGATTTTTTCGGAGGTTTGTCATGCGAAATTTTTGCTATCCGTTATATTGGGAAGTATTATACCCATAGATTGTAAAGTTAGATTGTTTTGGATTCTCAAAAAGTCGAAGGGAGTCTATCAGATAACCCAAAGTATTCAAAGAATAGGCGGTAGTCAGTACTTTATTTGTTTTCTAAGAAAAGGTATTGCCAAACAAGACCTGACAGGTTATAATAGTCTTCGCAGCAAGATGATATTTTGTGACGGAAATGCAGTATTTTCGGCATTCATGTGACGATTTGATTAGCTGCCTATTATATAATCGGGGCGTGGCTCAGTTTGGTAGAGTACCTGGCTTGGGACCAGGGGGTCGCAGGTTCGAATCCTGCCGCTCCGACCAGTAAAAAGAATCGCATGTGTGCGATTCTTTTTTTTCAGAGGGAAAGTATAACTTTCCCTGGATTGAACGACTATACCCCTAAAGGGCACAGGCGGCTTCTGCCGGCGACGCGCCCGGATGGCGCTAGTGCCGATTGCGCCATGGATGGCATAGCAATTCGGCCATCCTAAAGGACTTGTCTCAAGCCAAGTCTTATCTTATGTATACTTTGATGCAGCTTGGGAAAGAATAAAAATTTGTATGAGGAAGACGGCGATTTTTTTAGGCGGCGGTGCTTCAGCGGCGGAGGGAGCACCAGTACAAAGTATGATTTTCCAAAAATATTTTACAGCACTCCGCGCAGAAAACAACTATAGTGACTGTACGCTGGTACGTGAGCTAAGGGCGTACTTTAAACAAATGTTTTATATCGATGTGCTTCAGGATGATTTGGATAAGATTCATTTTCCAACTTTTGAGGAGGCGATTGGTCTTTTAGATTTGGCAGTGCGCAAGCGCCAGTCTTTTAATAATTTTGATCTTGAGAATCTTGCCAAAAATTCTAATCGAATAGGTTATATTAGGCAGTATTTAGTACTGCTAATGGCTGAAGTACTGGAAGATAAAACTTCAGTTGTCCGGGGATTTCACCGTGAATTGGTTGAACATCTGAATGAATTTGGCTGTCTAACAGACACAACTTTTATATCAACGAATTATGATGTTCTGATTGACCGGGCGTTATCGTTTAGAGACGGTATTACAATCGATTACGGGATTGAATTTACTAAGGATAGGAAAGAAGCTGGATTGTTATCAACTCCCAAAAGCGTGTCGCCAGTAACTCTTTATAAAGTGCATGGCTCGCTGAACTGGTCTTATTGTCCTACCTGTAATTCAGTGAAATTAATTGATGAGCAACAGGGGATTCTTAATCTGTTAACAGATCCTTCTCAGGCACGATGTTCCCAATGCCAATCAGTGAGAACTCCTGTGATTGTGCCGCCAACGTTTTTTAAGGATATGTCTAATAGTTTTATAACTATTGTTTGGCATAAAACGGAAATGAGCCTTAACGATATTGGGCATCTCATTTTTTGTGGGTATTCGTTTCCTGATGCTGATATGCATATTAAGTATCTAATAAAACGAATTCAGACCAACCGGACTGATAAGCTAAAGATAACGGTGATTAATAATTATCCAGGCAAAAAATCGGAAAAGCTGGATGAAGAAAAAGAACGTTATCTGCGCTTTTTAGGGACAGATATCTGTTTTACAAATAATACTTTTGAAGATTTTTGCAGCCAAACGGAGAAATTCATAGAATAAAAAATAAGTCGCCCCAATGGGCGACTTATTTTTTATTCAGCTAGGCTGAAATGATTTTACTTATTTTGGTTGAAGGCTAGCAGCAAGATGTTATTACCATATTTAGCGGCAAACTCTTGTTCAAACTTTTTAATGGTATCAAGCTCATCAGTAGACAAAGTAGCAAAATTGACATTGTTAGCGTGCATGAGAAATCCCCTTTCTATAATAGGCTTACTATTACTTTTTCCTATTATAGAATTTATATGCCGGGATTTTATAGGCGGTTGCTACAGTTTAAGACATTGTGGATCTTATGTTGAACCATACCTTTAATGGCTGCACGGGCTGGTTTGAGGTATTGACGCGGGTCAAAGTCGGAGGGATTTTTCGCAAAGTGCTCTCTAATGGAAGCGGTCATGGCAAGGCGGAGGTCGGTATCAATGTTGATTTTGCACACTCCCAGTTTTCCGGCTCTGAGCAGCATATCCTCAGGTACGCCCTGTGCGCCTTTAATCTGTCCGCCGAAGTCATTGCATTTTCCTACAAATTCAGGCAATACGGTCGAAGCGCCATGCAGTACCAGTGGGTAGTCGGGGAGAAGTTTGGAAATGGTTTCAAGGCGATCGAAGTCAAGGTTGCATTCACCTTTGAATTTATAAGCGCCATGACTTGTGCCGATAGCAATGGCTAATGAGTCGACACCGGTGCGTTTTACAAACTCTACAGCTTGATCAGGATCGGTATATGTAGCGTCTTTTGTGTTGACCTTAATCGCATCTTCAACACCAGCCAGACGGCCAAGTTCTGCTTCAACGACCACACCATGTTCATGGGCGTAGTCTACTACTTTTTTAGTAAGCGCAATATTTTCTTCAAACGGTAGTTTAGAGCCGTCAATCATTACTGAAGAAAACCCGCCATCAATGCAGGATTTGCAAATTTCAAAGTCTTCACCATGATCTAGATGTAAGCAAATGGGTAAGCCGGTGTCTTCCAGGGCAGCTTCTACCAGTTTGACAAGGTAGATATGTTTGGCATATTTACGAGCGCCGGCCGATACCTGGAGAATGAGTGGAGCTTGTTCTTCCTTGGCGGCGTCAACAATGCCCTGGATAATCTCCATGTTGTTGACGTTAAATGCGCCTACAGCGTACTGACCCTCGTAGGCTCTTTTAAACATCTCTTTCGAAGTGACTAATGGCATTGAAATCCCTCCTCTATTTTTTGGAAACCATATAGTATAGCATATTTCGTATACATTATAGCACAGTTAGTTATAAATTACTCGCCAAGTTGGTTATTAAATTGTTGAGATCGGTAGGAAGTGGACTGACAAGAGTAAGTTGCTGCTTGGTAATAGGATGCGGTAAGATTAGTTTTACCGCATGGAGAGCTTGGCGGTCAAGTAGGTTAATAGAGCCGCCGTATAAATCATCTCCTAGTAGGGGGCAGCCGATATAGCTTAAATGGACTCTTATCTGATGGGTACGCCCTGTTTCTAGTGTGATGTCAAGTAAACAGGCATTGCTGAAGGTGGTAAGGACCGAATAACGGGTAATTGCCTGCTGCCCGTCTGGGCGAACCTCACGTTCAATAATACTGCCCGGTTTTCGGCCAATAGGTACATCAATTATACCCTGGGGTGGTTTCGGGACTGCTGCAGTTATAGCTAGGTATTGTTTAGTTATATGCTGCAGGTTTTGATTCAGCATATGCTGAATATCAGGTCGTTTGGCGATTAGTACCAGACCTGAGGTATTGCGGTCTAGGCGATTGACAGGATGAAAGCCGTACAGATAGTTATGTGTGCTATAATAATGCAGCACAGCATTGCCAAGCGTACCGGAATGCTGACCAGACGTTGGGTGAACAAGCATACCGGCAGGTTTGTCTACCACCAACAGCCACTCATCTTCATATAAAATAGTAAGCGGCAGGTTTTCCGGCGTAATGGAGGAATTATTCGGCCAGGAAACCGTAATGATGTCTCCAGGATAGACTAGGTCATTGATTGCTGCCGGGCGGGTATTGATGACAATACTGCCACTATTTTTTATCTTACGCCATAGTGTTAATGATAACCCAGCCTGTCGGCGTAGAAAATCTTTTACTGGCAGGACGGGACAGGAGAGAGATACTTTAAAATCAGGCATAGTGACTCCTTGAGCTAACTGGCTATACTCTAGTATTCGTATTGTCAATAAAAAAATCCTTTTCAAAAAATACAGGAGGCAAACTGCCTCCTTGTACGAATAGGGGGATTACATCATATTTTGTACCATACCAATCATTCCTACTATATGTTCGCGTTCCATAGCTACAGATTCTTTGATATAGTCTCCCATGGGGTTTGCCCGTAAGCTGTAGAAGTAGGCAAAACGCCGGTGGCGGCGGATAAGTCCTAAAAGGAGTGCCATAATTAGTAAGCGGCTGCCAAAGAATTGTCGCTGCTCGGTGTCAACCGATTCATTGTCGTGCGTTGTAAAGCCGTGTTCTTTCATGACGGCGGCAAAACTTTCTTCATGCATGCAGATCATATGAAGTACATCCAAATAGGCTTCCCAGTGGTTTTCGGCCATCCGGGTAAGTGTGTCACGCATCCCATCACTGGCATGTTCTGACGCTTCTACGACAGTACTCATAAGCTCAAGTTGTTCAATGGCTTCTTGATGCAATGTAATCATGTGCGCAGGGTCAACAGTTAATGGGCGACGGCTGAATATTTTTTTCATGGTATCCTCTCCCAGTGCCAAGGATTACAAATTACCGACGGCCTTTAAATGGAGCGATGAAACGAATCATTTTAATAGGCACATGCAGTGAAACGCAGCGATGGCAATGGGTGCTATTTACAATGATGTAGTCGCAACCAATATAGCAGACAGTACCACAGAAAGTGGAGCCTCTGCGGTCAATCACAGCGTCAGTACCAAGGATGACTTCATCACCTAAAAAGCAAAGCAATCGGTCTTTAAAGTTATCACGTTGCATTTTGTACATGGGTTCTTCCATGAAATGATCATCACAGCACATCATTTCTTTTTCGGGATAGTCGCAGCACATGTTATCTTCAGGGCCATACCAATGCGGATATTTGGTTTCCATAAATATTAATGACCTCCTTTATTTACTATAGGAAAACTTATAATTCTTATATACCTGTTCTACTTCAATATATGAAATTCAAAAACATAATGTTACAACCGTTAACAATTTCAGCGATGGATTCAACTAAAAATAAAGGAAAATAGTTCTTAAGCAGGGAAAAAGGTAATAGAGAGCGAATAAAGAGCTATTCTTGAGATTAGGTAGGTGAAGCTTCAGGCAATGGAGTTCATGAAAAATAGTAATATAATTCTCATAGGTTTTTTAGTGTGGCTGATTATTGCACCACGCGTGAATAGTCCACGCTATGGTGAACTATTTTTGGCCTATATGACGGCACTTTTATTCAGCCTTATTGCCAGCTCGGAAATTATGATGATAAAGCCAGTCGCTTTCTTCTTTACATTAGGTGGGGTACTGGCCTTTTGTTACGTTGTAATGCGTAAAACAATCAGAATAACAATTCATAAATAAGGAGGCCAACCTATGTCGTTACAGCCTGATAAGACAACTTCTTCGCGGGAAAAGAAAAACATCAAGAATAACGAACGGGCGGAGGTCCGCTATTTTAAGGGTGAAGAACAATTTGAGCGCTGGCGTAAGGAGTTTATTCAGCATCAAGACAACGAGCTTAAATTAGCAGCTGTCAGCAAATTTAGTTATGAGCCGGCAGACTATGAACCGTTGCTTGTTCAGGAACCATTTGCAGAGCTTGTTTTAACAGACCATAGTTATCTTATTGACAAAGCGGTGACCAAAACACAAGATAGCTATATTTATCCCCTGGGGATCAGGATTGCAATAATCATCTCTTTATTGGTCATATTAGTTATTTTCTTTAGTCCTATTGTTCTTTTAATTTCAGTGGCGATGGGAGTGGCGGCAGCAGTATCGCTGTACTTTACCCGGAAAGACAGGGAAGCTGCGATCAAAGAGGCCGAGCAGGAAGCCAGGGAAGAAATGGAGCGGCGTAATGAGCAAGAAAGGCTGGTTTATGAAGAAAAGAGGCGCCAGCATGAAGTAAGGGAAACCGCTCGGCTGGCACTTACTCAACAATTGCTGACAGGAGTACCGAGTGCGGTTAGGGGCAGACTTGATGAGGTCTTAAGTCATTTAAAACTGCCGGTAGTTATTGAAGTGGATATTGATTTTTTTGCTGATATCCCCTTTGTTAAGGTATGGTTGCCATCCAAAGCGGTTATTCCCAAACAAACTTGCGAAATGCTACCCTCAGGCCGTCTTCAATTTCAGGATAAAGATACACGGGTGTTTAACAAGCAGTATTTTGAGCTATGTGGTGCTATTATTTTGCAGGTAGTATCCGTAATTTTGGCAAATATACCGTCATTCCAGGAGGCATATGCGGCCGGTATTGTAAAAAATGACCTAACTGACGATTGTATTTTATCTGTAAAAATTCCCAAAGAAGAGATTGCTACTATTAATCGGGCTAGCAGTGCTATTCCGGCTTTACAGGCATTCGCAGCCATATATGAGTGTGATACCTCCTTGGCACTTTATCCTGTAGAGATGCTATGTCCATCTGAATGGGAAGAGATTGATAAGCAACAGTTAAAAAGCTTGAAGGTGCGAATATTTCAATAGGGGATAGCCAATACTAAAAAGAATTTTAAAACAGTTTATCAAATGAGAGGGATTCGATTTTTTATAGAGAATAATTATCCTTAGAATAATTGGCAGTGAATGCTAAATAATTTCAAGGGGGAATATTCAATGAAAATTGCTGATTTAGTACAAAGTGCTGATTGGAAAGCTGAGAAGCATGTGCCGGTGATTGAGGCACCAGATAAAGGTAAAGCAGGGGAAAAGGTTAGTGTTGAGGTTTGTGTTGGTAAAGAAATTGCTCATCCGAATACAACCGAACACCATATTCGTTGGATAAAACTCTACTTTAAGCCTGATAACGCTAAATTTGCCTATGAGGTTGCTACTTTTGAATTTGCAGCTCACGGTGAATCCACTGAAGGTGCTAATAAAGGTCCGGTCTATACCGAACCTTTCGGTAAAGCAGTAATTAAACTTAGTGGTTCAGGTACATTAGTTGCTGAATCCTATTGTAATATTCATGGTTTGTGGGAAGGGTCTAAGACTATTTCTGTAGAATAATTATATAAGACATTCTTGCGGCCAGGGAGTAGTCCCTGGCTTTTTTATTATGCCTAATAGAAAGAAACTTTCCCTGGATAAGATAAAACGATGGGGATTAGTGAAAGAATAAATGTCTGATTGTTCGATTAATTAAATAATGGTATAATATAGCTGAGGACTTCAGGGGAGCTGCATCATTATGTACCGGGAGGTTGATTGTATGCAGAAACTACTATTAGTCATGGCTTGTTGTTCTATTGTTTGGAATTATGACATTCCTCAGCGTTACAGGCGTTATGAAAATGGTCAGGTACTTTGTGGCCGTCGCCTGGTTAGATTAACGCTATTAAGGATGGGAAGGCACGTTGGGGCTAAAATTGCACGCCGCTTAACGCTTATGCTGCTGTTTTTAGCGTGGATGAGCCTTTCGTGTTATTTTATTGCCATTAGCGCTACTTTTACGACAATTGGTCTTAAGTTGGTGGCATTGCTTGCTGCTATTTTGGGAACCATTGTTTTATGGCAGGATATGGAAGGCGCTTATCGGAACTTTACTGAGTGGTGCTACAATCAGGAAGATAGTATTATTTTAGTTACTAAAGGCTGTTGGGAGATTATCCTTGCAGGCTTAATTTTTATCAATGTGTATGTAATGAGGTAAGATAAGACTTGGCTTGTGCCAAGTCCTTTAGGACGGCCGAATTGCTATGCATGCCATCCATGGCGCAATCGGCACTAGCGCCATCCGGGCGCGTCGCCGGCAGAAGCCGCCTGTGCCCTTTAGGGGTATAGTCGTTCAATCCAGGGAAAGTTATACTTTCCATCTGGATAAAAAAGTTTACTGTTTTGTCCACTTGTAGAAGGATATTGTATTTATATGGAGAATATAAACTGCCATGCTAAATTATATGCAGCGTAGATAAAGGGGGATAGGCATGGCACTAATTGTAAAAAAATTTGGCGGAAGCTCAGTAGCTACACCGGAAAAAATTATAGCAGTTGCCAGGCGGGTATTAAAGGAAAAAAATTCTGATGATCAAATTGTCGTTGTAGTGTCGGCAATGGGAGATACTACAGATGATTTAATAAGTTTGGCGAAAGCGATTACGGATCAGACCACTGGACGAGAGATGGATATGCTTCTGGCAACTGGCGAACAAGTAACAATTGCGCTTTTAGCCATGGCTTTTGCCAAGCTAGGGCATGAGGCAGTATCTATGACTGGTTTTCAAGCTGGCTTTACCACCAATGAGATGTTTAACAAAGCAAAGATAACTGATATTACTGCCGATAGAGTCCGGCAAGAACTTAATGCCGGTAAGATTGTTGTGGTAGCAGGTTTTCAAGGATTGACGAAAAATGGTGATATTACTACCTTAGGGCGAGGTGGTTCTGATACTACGGCAGTGGCGTTAGCTGCTGGCCTCAAAGCAGACCATTGCGAAATCTATACTGACGTTGATGGAATCTATTCTTCTGATCCCAGGGTTGTTCCGACTGCAAGGCGCATGAAAGAAATTACATATAATGAAATGCTCGAAATGGCGCGGCTCGGTGCCGGCGTAATGCATCCACGTTCAGTAGAATTAGGTATGCATTATGATATGCCCATTCATGTCCGCTCCACGTTTACACAGGAACCAGGTACATTTATCAGGGAGGAATATACTATGGAAGAAAAAGAGTTTGTCATTCGTGGCGTAACACATGATACTAATGTTGCCAAAATAGCTGTGTTGGGAGTAGCAGATCAGCCTGGAATTGCCTATAAGATATTCTCAACTTTGGCAGAGGCCAATGTTGACGTAGACATGATTGTTCAGAGTGTTCGTGCTATGGATAAACACATTATCGACATGGTATTTACTATTGCCCAAGGCGATGCTCCCCAAGCTAAGAAAATTTTGGAGAGACTGAAAACCGAAATGGATTTTAGCGGCTTGATGATTGATGAGAATGTAGCCAAAGTATCGGTAGTTGGTGCTGGTATGCTGGGTAACCCGGGCATTGCCGCTACTACCTTTGGTGCGTTGGCTGATGCCGGTATTAATATAGCGGTTATTAGCACTTCTGAAATCAGTATTTCATGTTTGATTGAATTAGATAGAGTCAAAGAGGCTGTAAATGCCATTCATGCCCGCTTTTTTCCCAATTAAAGCTAAGAATTAAGATAAGACTTGGCCTTGTGGCAAGTCCTTTAGGGGTATAGTCGTTCAATCCAGGGAAAGTTAACCTTTCCATCTGGACAAGCAAGACAGTCCTGACAGAGGACTGTCTTTTTATTTCAAAAACTAATTTTTACAATTTTGAAAAGGAAAAATAATGATATATCCAGAATAAGTACATAATAATAGCCATATCAACCCATTAGTGTCTAGCATATGTACTCTATATGTACTAGCGTATTGGAAAGGAGGGCATTGGGTGGAAATAGCACTCATTAAAAATTTGTCTTGTCATGTTGGCGGGCAAGTAACTATACAAGGCTGGGTTTATAATCAGCGCTCTTCCGGAAAGATAACGTTTCTTATTATCCGGGATGGCTCGGGGCTGATGCAAGGGGTAGTGGTTAAGCAGGAAGTAGGCGAAGTCCTGTTTTCTGAGGCCAAGAAGCTAACCCAGGAAAGCGCTGTTAAAGTAACCGGTTTGGTGCGTGAGGAACCACGGTCAATTGGTGGCTATGAAATGCAAATCACAGCCTTAGAGATTGTCAGTATTGCCGAAGATTATCCCATTACCCATAAAGAACATGGTGTGGATTTTCTGGCCGAACACCGTCATCTCTGGATTCGTACGCCGCGACAGGCTGCTGTGTTACGTATCCGTTCTGAGATTGAACATGCGCTCAGAAACTTTTTTTATGAGCGTGATTTTGTCTTGGCTGATGCGCCAATTATCACACCGGCGGCTTGTGAAGGTACAACTAACTTATTTGAGCTTGATTATCATGGCGAAAAAGGCTATTTATCTCAAAGTGGTCAGCTATATAATGAGGCTAATGCTATGGCTTTAGGACGCATATATTGTTTTGGTCCTACTTTCCGGGCTGAGAAGTCGAAGACCCGTCGACACCTGCTGGAATTTTGGATGATTGAGGCCGAAATGGCCTATTTTGATCTTAATGATAACATGAAGCTCCAGGAAGAAATGATTAGCTATGTTATTGAACGTGTGCTGGAAAAATGCACTAATGATCTCAAAGCACTGGAGCGGGATGTTGAAAAATTGAAGGCCATTAAGCTGCCGTTCCCGCGTATTAGCTATACAGAAGCTGTTGAAATCCTGAAACAAGCAGGCGAAGAATTTACATGGGGAGATGATTTTGGTGCGCCCCATGAGACCACTATTTCCAGTCACTTTGATGCGCCGGTATTTGTTCACCGTTATCCAACAGCAATTAAAGCTTTTTATATGAAACCTGATCCAGATAATCCTGAGGTAGTGTTAGGCGCTGATCTGTTAGCCCCTGAGGGCTATGGGGAAATCATTGGCGGCGGTCAGCGTATTGATGATTTGGCATTACTAGAGCAGCGGATTGCCGAACATAATTTGCCACAAGATGCCTTTGAGTGGTATCTGGATTTAAGACGGTTTGGTACAGTACCGCATTCCGGTTTTGGACTGGGCCTTGAACGGACAGTTGCCTGGTTATGCGGTCTTGAGCACATTCGCGAGACTATTCCATTCCCGCGCATGCTGCATAAAATGTATCCTTGAATTAAAACGAGACAGGGGGAGAGAAGCATGACGTTAAGTCTTGCCGCAACACACGCAAAGGGGAAATTTGCTACTGACAAAATCTTTGGAGCTTCAGCAGCAGCTAATAAGGATGCTGCTCAGTATGGGAAAGATAAGGTTGTCAACGCTACTATCGGCGCAATTTTAGATGATAAGGAAACTTTGGTATGTTTGCCTACAGTCGAAAAGGTATATCGAAATCTGCCAATAAATGAAGTCATTAACTATGCACCTATTGCTGGGTTACCTGAGTTCTTGGAGGTTGCCACGGCGTTAGCTTTTGGTGATAACCGTCCTGAGGCTTACACCAGCGCGGTGGCTACGTCTGGTGGCTCAGGGGTAATTCATCACACGATTGCGAATTATACAGAGATTGGTGATACGTTACTAACTTCTGACTGGTACTGGGGCCCATACAAGGTATTATGCCAAGATGCCTTGCGCAAGTTGGATACATATACTTTGTTTGATGAAAAACAAAACTTCAATAGTAAGTCATTTGAAAGCAAAGTCAATGAACTTTTGACTAAACAAGATAGTTTAGTAACTATTATTAATACTCCAGCCCATAACCCTACCGGTTATAGCTTAAGCGACAGTGACTGGGACAACGTGCTGGAGGTTCTTAAAACAGCGGCCAAGGACCAATCCAAACGCGTGATTCTACTAGTGGACATAGCTTATATTGATTATGCAGGTGAAAAGAATGCGTGCCGTACCTTTATGAAGAAGTTCGGTAATTTACCGGATAATTTGTTAATTATCATGGGATTTAGTATGTCCAAAGGGTATACCATGTATGGGCAGCGTACCGGTGCTATGATTAGTATTTCCAAAAACAAGGATGTCGTCCAAGAATTTGCTGATATTAATCAATTTACCAGCAGAGCTACCTGGTCTAATATCAACCGCGGTTGTATGCGGCTCTTAGCGACCATTTACAACGATAAAGCCATATTGGCACAAGTGGAAAAGGAACGCAATGAATATTACAACATGATCCGTGACCGTTCGGACATCTTTGTCCGTGAGGCTAAAGCGGCTAATCTGCAGATGTTGCCATATATCGCAGGCTTCTTCTTGACTGTTCCGGCTAAAAATCCTGATGCTGTGTGCGATAAGCTACATGAAGAGCATATCTTTGCTGTACCGCTTGCCAAGGGTATACGCATTGCAGTATGTGCTGTGCCGTCATTTAAAATTACCGGTATGGCAGCCAAAATGGCTCAGGCTATGGCTGTCGTGGATAAGCAAAATCAATAAAGTGAGACTTAGCTTCAGATGGGGGATCAGCCTTAGCTGAAAGAAAGCGAGATTGCTTCACATGCCAGTGCAGCAACCTCGCTTTTTGTTTTTTTTGCCACTTTGATGTTTGATAAGTAAGGTGCGGGAAATACTATTTTTGAAGGAGGTTTGATGCTCATGAAGTGTGATCACCGCAACTTACTTACGAATACTACATTGGAATTTCCTCGTACCGGTTTTTGGATGATGCATGTTTTGGGAGCAATGTTCCTTGTTTTATTCGGCATGCGTTTGGCGGTAAGAAAAGCGTCAATACCAATACTTGCTTACCGGTTATTCAAAAGGCTGCAGAAAGCGTAGACGGGATATAGACTGGAAATAATTCATACGGCCATCTTTCCCCGGTATTGAATGGGGTAAGATGGCCGCATTTTTTTCATCTAGATATTGCCCATAAGTTGACCAGTCTGGGACAGATCATAACCGCCCATACCGCTAACTTCGTTACGAAATATATCGGAGCGAATAACGTCTAGCAGAACTTGAAAATGTGGTTTATCGACATCTTCCTTGCGGAGGACAAGGTCATAACGCTCCTTTTTTTGGAAAATAAAATCAATATCATTGACTTGTAGTGCGACTTTTTCAATGCCGACACCTACATCGGCTTCGCCTCTGGCAATACAACTTGCGACAGCCAAATGGCTCGTTTCTTCTTTGGAATAGCCTTTGATTTGAAGATAATCAATGTCAAGAACATGAAGCATTTCGTCAAGTAGAACCCTTGAACCGGAACCTCGTTCCCGGTTGATAAGTGTTATGTCAGGCCGGGTTAAGTCCTGCCAATTGTTGATGTTTTTCGGATTGCCTTTAGCTACATAGAAACCAGTGTTGCGATAGGCTAAGTTGTAGACCAGCGTCCGGTGTCCTGGTAAAAATCTGCGCACATAAGGAGTATTGTACGTATCAGTGTCGCTATCCCATAAATGGGCAGTAGCAATATTAGCAGTCCCGCGATAAAGGGCTAACAAGCCGTCGATGCTGCCAGAGTAATTACGAAAACAGCGGATGTGGGGCAAGGCTCTTTCTAGGTGCCGTATCAGAATATCAAGCACAATATCCTGCCCGCAGATAACGAAGCTTTCTGGTTCTGCAGTGGGTTCATCTGTTGGCGGTTGGGCGGCGGTTTGCCTGGAAAGCGTGTTCTTCTTTGACCTTTGGATGTAGACTTCTAAATCCGGTGCTTCGACGCGGACTTTTCGTCCAATATGATAGGCTGCAAGATCGCCACGCTTAATCATTTCGTAGACAGTGAAGCGAGATATTTTTAGAATTTTAGCGATCTCTTCGGGGGTGTAGGCAGTTGTGTCACTCATAAGTATGCACCTCAATAAAAAGTTGTAGTAATTTTGTAGCAAGCTCTTGCCAATATCATACAACAAATATTATAATAACACCATAGGGATTATGTTAGGTTTTGTTAGTTTATATTTATTTGAATTAACACTATTGCCGCAGACGGCAGTCAAGAGCTTATTGCCTAGCCAGTTGGCACCAAACTGCAGAAATGCTGCTTTCTCGCTTATTGGTTAGTCTAAAGGGATATTGGGGAAATCGGTAAAGGGTGTGTTCGAAGTGCTGCAAGTAACGATGAAGAAAAGATTAGCAGATTTTACGCTGGACATTAAGTTTACTGTTGAAAATAATATTTTGGTTTTGTTTGGCCATTCGGGCGCAGGTAAGACAACCATCTTACGCGCGATTGCCGGTCTTTTGCGCCCAGATGAAGGAACCATTATTCATAATGAACGCATTTTGTTCTCTTCCACGGACAGAACATTCGTACCACCGCAATTTCGGCGTGTGGGATATATGTTTCAGGAATTTGCCTTATTTCCCCATATGAATGTAAGAGAAAACATATGGTATGGTGTTAAACAACATGATAGTAAGTCGCAGGAACTTTATGAAAGGCTGCTGGGTCTGCTGCGTATTGAACATCTGACAACGCGGTTCATTGATAGGTTGTCAGGAGGGGAGAAGCAACGTGTTGCTCTTGCGCGTGCCTTGATGGCCGAGCCGGCTATTTTATTGCTAGACGAACCTTTGTCAGCGCTTGATAGTGATACCCGGCTGGAATTACAGGCAGAACTGAAAAAAATTCAACGAATCTGGAATATCCCTTTTGTCCTTGTAACCCATGATCTTTCAGAGGCCAAGGCGTTAGGAGATCAATTTCTATTTTTGGAGAAAGGCAGACAAATAGTCAGCCCTGCTTTGCGGCTAAATGAGTTTCTTCAGTGTCAAAGCATTGGATAACAGGAACGTGATGAATCTACAGAGTGTGAACTAGACGTATACCGGAATTCCTTATCCGTATGGACGATGGATTCCGGTATACGTCTAGTTCAGTTTGGGGTAATAGTTGCAGGAATTTAGAGGAATATAGTTGAATAAATTAAATATAGTGTAAGGAAGTATATCCTGATGGGGGGCCTTTTTGTGTCAGCGAAAATTCGTATTACGTTTTCTAACGGCCATACGGGTGAGTATGCTAAGGGTGTTACTCTGCTGGAACTTAGCCGGGATGCTGCGCATAGGTACATAACACCAGTAGTGGCTGCCAAAGTGAACAACGAAATTAAAGATTTGCAAAGTGCGTTAGAGCAAGATAGTAGAGTAGACTTTATCGATCTTCGTAGCAGTGACGGGATGAAGGTTTATCAGCGCAGCATAACGCTGGTTATGATTGCCGCTGCGCAAGAAGTGTTTCCCGGTTGTGAAGTGACAGTGGAGCATTCTTTGAGTAAAGGCTTATATTGTGAGTTGCACCATGGGCGGGATGTAACGCCTGAGGATATTACTCAACTTGAGCAGCAGATGCGGCAAATTATTGTTGAGGATCGTCCCATTATTCGCAAAACACTGCTCAAAACTGAGGCAATAGAATTGTTTAAGGCAGCTGGACGCAAGGAAAAGGTCAGCCTGTTAGAGCAGCTTAACAGGGAAAAGGTAAATATTTACTATTGCGGACAGATTTACGACTATTTATATGGGACGATGACACCATCCACAGGCTATTTGCAGGTGTTTGAGCTCAAAAATTATCCACCAGGAATTATTCTGCGACTCCCTGAAAAGGAAAATCCCAATAAATTGCCACAGTTTACTGAGAATCCAAAGTTGTTTAAGGTATTACAGGAAGCTGAGGCGTGGGGAAATATCTTGCGATGCGGGTATGTGGCTACTCTTAATGAGTGTACGAAAGCGGGAGGGATTAGCGATATTATCCGGGTAGCTGAAGCACTACATGAAAAAAAAATTGCCCAGATTGCTGATTTTGTAGCTGCTCATCGTAATGATGTGCGAGTAATCTTGGTAGCTGGACCTTCCTCTTCCGGTAAAACAACTTTTGCCCAACGGCTTAATATTCAACTACGAGTTAATGGTGTGTGGCCTGTACCTATTTCCTTGGATGACTACTTTGTTGATCGAGATAAGACACCGCTTGATAAAACTGGAGCCATTGATTTTGAGGCTATTGAAGCCATAGACTTGCAATTGTTTAACTCTCATTTGGCCCGGATTTTAGCCGGAGAAGAAGTGGAGATGCCTACCTATAACTTTAAGACCGGGCAGCGGGAGCACCGGGGACACCGGATTAAAGTGGATAAAGGTCATCCGCTAATCATTGAAGGTATTCATGGCTTAAATGAACGCTTGACAAGTGCTGTTCCCCGTCACTGTAAAATAAAGATATACATTAGTGCGTTAACACAATTATCCATTGACAGTCATAACCGTATCCCGACAACCGATGCCCGCCTTATTCGCAGGATTGTTCGTGACAGTGAATTCCGCGCGCATGATGCACTGATGACACTAAAAATGTGGAATTCTGTGCGGCGTGGTGAGGAACGCAATATTTTTCCTTTCCAGGAACAAGCTGATCTCATGTTTAATTCAGCTCTTATTTATGAATTGGCGGTGCTAAAAAAATATGCCGAGCCGCTCTTGCAAAAAATCACTAGTCAAGATCCCGAGTATTCTGAAGCACGGCGGTTACTAAATTTTTTGGTGTACTTTGATTCGGTGGAAGATGATGAAATTCCACCGAATTCCATACTGCGCGAGTTTATTGGTAATTCCTGTTTCGAAAAATAGCTAAAGATAGAAAAGACCCTGTCCGTCTTCATGAGCGGCAGGGTCTTTTCTATCTTTACTATTATCTGTTACTTTCAAAGAACTTAAGCGCTACTTCAGGGAACACGGCATAAGACAGTACATCTTCGGTAGAAGCATTTGGGTAGCCTTTTTCAGCTAGCTCCTGGCGAAGTGCAGCCATTTGCGGCTTAATGTCATCAGCCGGGCGGTGGGTAATAACCTCATCATCACCAATAAGTGATTGTAAAAACGCAGGATCAATAGGGGCTGGCGTACGTCCATATTTGCCACGGGCCAGGTCTTTGACTTCCCGTGGTACGATCTTGTAGCGGCCCAGCATAACGTTAAAGGCGGCCATGGAACCGACAATCTGGCTTGTTGGTGTAACCAACGGCGGATAACCCAGTTCGGCCCGCACTTTAGGCATTTCTTCGATAAGTTCAGGAAATTTATCAGCCATACCCTGTTCCTTCATCTGGTTCAAGAGATTAGAGAGCATGCCGCCGGGGATTTGGAAGGACAATACCTTGGTATCAATTTCGATATTTGTATTAAGATGGAAAGTTTCAGCAAGCTGTTTTTTTATGCCTCTAAAATGATCGGCAATTGGGAAAAGTTTTTCTTTGTTCAGACAGGTATCGCGCTCATTGCCTTCCAGTGTGGCAATCATGGCTTCAGTAGGCGGTTGGGAGGAAGCGAGGGCAAATGGTGACAGGGCACAGTCAATACTATCAACACCGGCCTCAATGGCCTTTAAGTACGTCATGGAAGCCATGCCGCTGGTGTAATGGGTGTGCAGATGAATAGGAACCTTAATTTCAGCTTTAAGAGTCTTAACGAGCTCATATGCTTTGTAGGGAGCGAGTAAGCCGGCCATATCTTTAATACAGATAGAATCAGTGCCTAGGCTGACAAGGTCTTTAGCTACCTTAAGGAAAGACTCATTGTTGTGATAAGGGCTGATCGTGTAGACAAAGGCGCCTTGCACATGAGCGCCAGCCGCTTTGGCAGCCCGCATGGAAACTTCCATATTGCGTACATCATTAAGCGCATCAAAAATGCGAATTACGCCTACGCCGTTGTCAACAGCACGATTAACAAACTCGCGAACAACATCGTCGGCATAATGATTGTAGCCAAGTACATTTTGGCCGCGTAACAGCATTTGAATGGGGGTTTTTTTCAAATACTTCTTAAGCGTACGCAGCCGCTCCCAGGGATCTTCATTTAAAAAGCGCAGACAGCTATCAAAGGTAGCGCCGCCCCAGGCCTCAATCGAGAAATAGCCGATTTCGTCAAGTTGCTCCAAAACAGGCAGCATGTCTGAAGTGCGCATCCGTGTAGCAGCCAGTGATTGATGGCCATCGCGCAGGATAGTTTCTGTTATTTTTACTGGATTATTTGTAGTCATGCAAATCCCCCTTGTTCTTTTAAAATATATGGTAATGAATGCGTGAATAATTAAATTTTAGTCGGTTATTAGCATTTTTACCAGTATTATTTTAAAAAAAATACAGTATACATGACACAAAAACCAAAATATGTATTATTATTTCGGAACAGAGGCAAGTTTTCGGGCCAGAATAGCCGCCATTTTACTTGTACCAGTCATGGTGGGCATACCGTTGTAATGACCAAGTTTGGTCAAGGTAGAATATATCTGCGGGTTTTCGACTGGAGTATGAGCAGGAGCGGCATTACCATAATCATTTACTTGTTTGGTTCCTTCTTCAGGGGGAAGAAGACGTCCAGGTCCACCTACGCAGCCTCCTTTACAAGCCATACCTTCGATAAAGTTGAATTCCCGTTTGCCTGCTCTGATTTCTTCTAATAGTTTTGTGCAGTCAGGAATACCGTCTGCCTTAATGGGATTAAACAGCTCAGCCCGGCGCGGAATTAATTTTTCCAAAGTAGTGCCAACCGCGGCGCTGACGCCACCTGTACGGGCATAGATCCGACCGCCCCAGGAAGCTAACGGATTTTCTTCATCTGGCTCCTCGGAGGGATTGATAGCAGCTGCTTCAAAGATAGTTGCAAGCTCCTGAAAGGTTAAGACAAAATCGATAGCACCTTTGAGCTCAGGTAGCTGTGCTTCAGACTTTTTAGCAACACAAGGGCCGATAAAAACGACCTTAGCCTCAGGCTCAAGTTCTTTGATTACCCGCCCTGAGGCGATCATAGGCGATACTGATGGCGATATGTGGCCCATCAAATCAGGAAACTTATTTTCAATTAACTTAATCCAGATAGGGCAGCAGCAACTGGTGATTAAAAAGTCATGTTCGCCTTTGACCTTATCATCATACTCGAAGGCTTCTTTTATGGTGATAAGGTCAGCATATAACGCCGTTTCTACCATTTCATTAAAGCCTAATTTTAACAAGGCGCTGCGCAGTTTTCCTGCAGTTACTTCAGAGCCAAACTGTCCGGCAAAAGCGGGTGCAACAGAGGCATACACTTTATGAGAGTTTTGACGAAGGAGATTAATGAGTGGGACGAATTGAGATTTGTCGGCTAAGGCACCAAATTGACAGGCGCTGATGCAATAGCCGTCATTCGCGCATTTGGTTCTGTCAATAGAGGGTCGTCCCAGTTCATCTCGGGTAATAGCGCCAAGCGGGCAGGCTTTTTCACAGGAGGAACTATGGCAATTTTCGCAAGCTTCTGGATTGGCAATAACAACAGGCTCGCTGCCCATGCCCATGAGAGCCTCTGCATCATACTCATTGATGACTTCTTCCGAATTGTTAGGCTCCAGTCCCATCGCGATGCGAATCTGATTGGCAACAAGGCGACGGGTAGCTTTATCTGCAAATTCTCGCTGTAATAAATGGCAGATTTCTCCTTTGCGTTCGAATAATGTTCCTTCCCAGGCAGCTTTGGCAACTTGGTACAGAATTCTTGGACGAATATTGAGGTCAGGAGGGGTATTTGGGGGCATACGTATCACCTATCCAATATATATTTTCAATTTTTTGGGATTTTTGTCCAGATGGAAAATATAATTTTCCCTGGATTGAACGACTATACCCCTAAAGGGCACAGGCGGCTTCTGCCGGCGACGCGCCCGGATGGCGCTAGTGCCGATTGCGCCATGGATGGCACAGCAAATCGGCCGTCCTAAAGGACTTGGCACAACCAAGTCTTTTCTTATCGAATTCCCATTGTAGTGTATGTAATTCTTTATAGGTAGTATTCGTAAAAAAAGATAAAGCTGTCTTACTGCCTGTTTTCCAGGATGAATCATCTGCGGTAAGCACACACTAACCAAGATGTAACTCAATGAGGTGAAACATATGGAAAAGATTTGCCCGCTGTGCAATGCCTTGCAGCAAATTACAGCAGAATGTCCTCAGTGTGGCGCCGCTCTAGTTGATGGTGGCGCTGTCAGTAGCTATCTTGGACCATACAGTCCGTATATGGATACTCAATGTCTGCCTTTTAAATCAGAGGATTATTGTTTACATCTAATATACTGTCCTGTGTGCCAATATGATACAAGAATACAACTAGCATTTGTGATGATTTAATGAGCATAAAAGATGAAAAACAGATAAATACTATAAAAAAAATGAAGGGGTGAACTATATGTCGAATCCAATGGTTAAATGTAGTGTTGATCAATGTACCCACTATATGCCTGGCGAGCAGTGTATGGCTGCAAAAATTAGTGTCTATAATGATGAGCTCAAAGGGAATTCAGGCAAGCCACAGGATACCTTGTGCAAGGCTTTTCATCACCGTAAGACAATGGGGGACATGGTTGGTGCTTTCCACAACGCCAATATTGGTGGTACTATGACAGCCGCTTTTTTGGAAGGTACACAAATCACTCCAGCGGTAGAATGTTTTGTTAATAACTGCAAGTTTTGGGATAATGGCAATTATTGCAACGCCGAAAACATTCATGTAGCAGGTCCTAATGCTTCCAAAACATCAGATACTGACTGTGAAACCTTTCAAGATAATAAATAATTTTATTCACTTGTTGGACCATAATAGATAACGCCGGAGCCATGGCTCCGGCGTTATCTATTAGTGCTGGTTATGACAGCCGCAATTACAGTTTTCCTCATGATCGACAATTTCTATACAGTCAAGCTGCGCTTTTACCTGTGTTCTTATATTGTCAAGATAACGGCGGCGAAGCTCGGCTTGTTCAGAGCGTTCATTGTCAGTAAGACCTGTTTCACGACTCTTTTTTGCCAAAGCATTTATTCTGGCAATTAGCTCAGGCGTTATCATCTTATTCCCCTCACTTTCCTTAAATTGTTTACAAACTAGATATTCATAGTAAACTATTGTATTTATAAAAAATAGTAACAAATTATTGACAAATACGCAAGTTGGAATGAAAATAAGAAGCAAAGAATAATTATTTACTTTTGAGATAAAGGTGGAAAAGCGTATGAATAAATGGCGTTGTAGTGTGTGTGGGTATATACATGAAGGAAAAGAGCTGCCAGAAAAATGCCCGATTTGTGGTGTTGGTCCGGAGGAATTCACTGTCGAAATAGAGACGCCTGCGCTAAAGCAGGCAGGTAAGCGCTGGAAATGTACAGTATGCGATTATGTTCATACCGGCGATATGCCGCCTGATAAGTGTCCTGTCTGCGGTGTTGGTTCAGAACTATTTGTTTTGCTGCTTGATGAGGTCTTGGAACTAACCACAGAGGCGGTGCTTGCGGCCGGACTTGACACGGCTAATTCGGCTGTAGATAAAATAAGCTACGGGTTATATATTATTACCTCTGTTAAAGACAATAAGTTTAATGGGCAATGCTGTAATACCTTGTTACAGTTAACGAGCAACCCTTTGCGGGTGTCGGTATGTCTTAATAAAAATAATCTTACCCATGAATACCTTATGGATAGCGGTGTATTTGCGGTGTCGATGCTAACCACCAGTCAATCAGAGGCCGTCAGTCGGTTTGGCTACCAGTCTGGCCGTACTACAGATAAATTTGCCGGTGTGGAATATATTTCCGGAAAAAATGGCTGTCCTATTCTGAAAAATTGTCTTGCGTATATTGAAGCAAGCGTATTGCCGGACAAAATAGTGGACGTGGGTACTCATACGTTATTTGTTGCCGATGTTACTGCCGGGAGAATGGTAGCAAATCAGGAAGCACTAACATATAGTTTTTATAGGAGCATTAAATGATGACTATACATTTACGCATCGCAGATAGCTAAATACTAGTGCGAGGGTGATAACTTTGTATGAGTTGATCATCATTGGCGGAGGCCCCGCCGGCATGACAGCTGCCGTGTACACGGCGCGCAAAAGACTGAAGGTACTTATGCTGACTAAAGAGTTTGGTGGTCAGCCGATGTGGACTATGGACATTGAAAATTATATGGGTTATCAATTTATTACCGGGCCTGAGCTTATGGATAAATTTGATGAGCAAGTAAGAAAGTTTCCTATTGAAATAAAATATGAGGAGGTTACTGATTTAGCACATAATACGGATGGAACTTTTAGCGTAATAAGTGATGGGGGCGAGTATCAGGCTCAAGCTGTTATTATTGCTTCAGGCAAACGTCCACGCCGCCTGGAGATACCAGGAGAAGCAGAGTTTACCGGGAGGGGAGTCAGTTATTGTGCTACCTGTGATGGACCACTGTTTGCCAATAAAAATGTAGCCGTTATTGGTGGCGGTAATTCGGCTTTGCAAGCTGCAATCGAAGTCAGTGGTGTGGCTGCCAAGGTTTACCTCATATCCTTAACTGGTTATATTGCCGAGCCCATTGTTATTGAAAAGCTCAAAGAACTTGCGCAGCCAGTTATTGAATTCAGTGGTTATACGACAACAGAAGTCAAGGGAGCGCAGGCAGTAGAAACTCTGATTATTACCAACAATGAAACCAAAGAACAAACTGAGCTTACGGTACAAGGGGTTTTTGTCGAAATTGGTTTATTGCCTAACTCGGAATACTGTCGGGGAATACTTGATTTTAACAAATACCGGGAGGTAGTTACTGACTGTCGTGCCCGTACCAATATTCCAGGCTTATTTGCCGCTGGTGATGTGACCAATGGACCTGATAAGCAGATTGTTATTGCCGCCGGTGACGGTGCGAAGGCGGCTATGGTAGCGTATGAATATTTGCTACATAAACGCGGGGCTAAATGCTAGTTTTATAAGTCAATGCACGAACAAATTGACACCTGTCATGGGCGACAGGTGTTTTTTCTGTACATACGCTTGGCTTTTTCCTGAAAATGAGTATAATATTATCATACCATTAAGCAGATAATACAAAATTTTGGAGTGTGATACTATGAAAACTGTAATAACAATTGTCGGACAAGATAGGGTCGGCATTATTGCCATGATCAGTAATATTTTGGCGGAGAACAATATTAATATTCTTAATATCAACCAGAATATCCTGGAAGGCTTCTTTAACATGGTCATGTTGGTTAATATGTCACAAGCTATTATCAGTCTGAAAGATTTAGGTCAACTGCTAGGAGAAAAGGGTACTGCTATGGGTCTTGATATTAAAGTACAGCATGAAGATATATTCAATGTAATGCACCGCATATAACCACTCTAGTCAGTCTTAAGCTTGGAGGAATATACACATGTTCACAATGAAGGACGTTAATGAAACTAACCGCATGATTGAAGAAAATAAGCTCGATATTCGGACAATTACGATGGGAATCAGCCTGCGAGACTGCGGGCACCCGGATACTAAGATATTTTGTCAAAATATCTATGACAAGATTACCCGTACTGCTGAAAAATTGGTTAAGACAGGGGAAGATATCGAAGCTGAATATGGCATACCTATTATTAATAAACGTATTTCGGTAACGCCGATTGCTATTGCTGCCGAAAGCTGCCATACAGATAGCTATGTTGCAGTGGCACAGGCATTGGATGCTGCTGCCAAGGAAGTCGGGGTAAACTTTATTGGCGGTTTCACTGCGCTTGTTCAAAAAGGCTATACCAAAGGGGACCGTATACTGATTCGCTCCATTCCGGAGGCATTGGCAGTGACTGAACGAGTATGCTCGTCAGTCAATTTGGGCTCAACTAAAGCGGGTATTAATATGGACTGTGTCCGGGAAATGGGCGAGATTATCAAGCTTACCGCCGAACGGACCAAAGACCGGGACGCACTAGGCTGTGCTAAACTGGTAGTGTTTGCTAACGTGCCTGAGGACAATCCCTTTATGGCTGGCGCATTCCACGGAGTTGGTGAGCCTGAGGTTACTATCCATGTAGGCGTAAGCGGTCCGGGTGTTGTTAAACGGGCACTGGAAGATGTACGAGGTCAGGATTTTAGTGCTGTAGCTGAAACGATAAAACGCACGGCCTTTAAAATTACCCGTGTTGGCCAATTAGTGGCTCAGGAAGCCTCACGGCGGCTTGGTTATCCGTTTGGAATTATCGACTTATCACTGGCACCGACACCGGCGGTTGGTGACAGTGTAGCACATATCCTGGAAGAAATGGGTCTGGAAAGTTGTGGAGCACCAGGTACAACGGCAGCCCTAGCGCTTTTAAATGATGCTGTTAAAAAAGGTGGCTTGATGGCTTCCTCCCATGTAGGCGGTCTTAGCGGAGCCTTTATCCCAGTCAGCGAAGACGCGGGCATGATTGCCGCTATCGAACGTGGCAGCTTGACGTTGGAAAAATTAGAGGCGATGACCTGTGTATGCTCGGTTGGTCTTGATATGATTGCTATTCCGGGAGATACTTCGGCAGCTACCATATCGGCTATTATTGCCGACGAAGCTGCCATTGGCATGATTAATAACAAGACAACGGCTGTGCGGGTTATTCCTGTACCAGGTAAAAAAGTTGGGGATAATGTTGAATTCGGCGGACTGTTGGGCTATAGCCCGATTATACCTGTGAGCAAGTTTAAATCAGACGATTTTATTGCCCGGGGCGGGAGAATCCCGGCTCCTGTTCGCAGCCTGACTAATTAGCAGGTAAGATAAGCAAAGTTAACCTTTCTGTTAGGGAAATAAAAGGCGAGATTGCCGTACTGTCGCTCGCAATGATTGGGAACAGGAAGCACCTGTTCCCAATCATTGTGAACAATAGTGTAAGCAATCTCGCCTTTTGGGGCCTATTTTACTAAAACCTTTGATTTGCTTCCCGATGGTTTGTGATAGCCGCCAGTTTGTCTTCCATGGTTGCTGCCGCTGTCCAAAGGTTTTTAAACACAGTGGAATTTTTGAAGCTCGCGCTCCAGAGGTAGGAATCTTCTGGCGTGTAGTAGGCAAAGATGATTTCATGGTTAGGCGTTTTCGGCATGAGGCCCTCCGCATCAGTGAGTAAGGCGTAAGCCCCCTCTGGCGTAAGCTCAATACCCAGCACTGGTTGCCCATCTTCCACTTCGGTTTCTTCAAAGCCTAGCGATTGGTAAAATTCTAAAATGTTGTCACTCATCTGGCTCATCTCCTCAAGATTATTGAATGGTCGTTATTGCTAGAAAAGGGATTACAGTAGTTGTTGTTGAATTAGGGCATGATAATAACTAACAGATTTAGGTAGCGGGAGGTTGAATAAATAGTATATGAAAAAAGACTTTTTACAATTAGGGCTGATAGCACCGCTGGCCCAAGGGCTTACCAAGGCGGGTATTTCTGAACCTACAACGATACAAATTGAAGTTATACCACCAGCATTGGCTGGCAAAGATATTATCGGCCAATCGCCTACCGGTACAGGAAAAACACTGGCTTATCTTTTACCGCTTTTCCAAAAAATTGATACTGCCAAACGCGAGACACAAGCTTTTATTTTGGCACCAACTCATGAATTGGCCATCCAGATCCAGCGTCAGATTGAATTGTTGGCAACTAATACTGGCCTGCCGGTGACGGCTGCCCCCATCATTGGTGATGTCAATATTATGCGGCAAATTGATAAATTAAAGGAAAAACCGCATATCATTACCGGTTCGAGCGGGCGCATCCTTGAATTGGTACAGAAAAAAAAGATAAACACCCAGACGGTTAAGACCATTGTTCTCGACGAGGTTGACAGGTTGCTTGATGATAATAATACAGACAGTGTCAAAGCTGTCATCAAGACTACGCAAAAAGACAGGCAACTTTTGGCCTTTTCTGCGACAGTACCACAGGTGGCGCTTACTCGGGTGCAAGAACTTATGAATAACCCTGTTGAAATATTGGCAGCCCAAGACCAGATCGGCAATAAGCCGGATATTGAGCATATCTATTTTGTAGTCGAGCGGCGGGATAAGTTTGAGTTGCTGCGCAAAATAGTGCGAGCCATTCCCATTGATAGAGCGCTGGTCTTTATTAATCGTAGTGATGATGTTGAGTTAACTGTGGACAAGCTCAACTATAATGGCTTAACTGCGGCCGGTATCCATGGGCGATTTCTTAAAGAAGATCGGAAAAAGGCCATGGATGGGTTTCGTAGTGGTAAACTTCAATTGCTGGTTGCCTCTGATTTGGCAGCCCGGGGGCTTGATATCCCCGGAGTAGATTTTGTAGTTAATTTAGACTTGCCAGAAGACCCGGCCATCTATTTGCATCGAACTGGTCGTACTGGGCGGGCGGGGAAAAGTGGGATCGCGATTTCCATAGTATCACCACGCGAGGCTGCTTTAATTACTCACTTTGAAAAACAGCTACAGATAGAAATGCTGCCGAAGGAAATAGCCCATGGTAAAATTTTTGCTAAAAAAGCAGGAACTAAGCCAAGCAGTAAGGTGAAGAAATAATCTGCATGTAAGATATTCTACATTTTCCTTACTATTCCTCTTGCACTTGTGGGTGGCACAGTTGCTAATAGTTATGTTAAAATGTCACAAGGAGAAAATAGTGAAAAAATGAATAAAATAATGATGATAGTAATGCTGATAGTAGTAGTGGCTATCAGCGCTGGCTGCAACCATGTTGTTGCCAGTCAAGGAGGAATTAGTATGACTACCGAGGAAGCGCTTTCCTTGTGGCAGGCAAAAAAAGCTGTCATTATTGACGTGCGTACTCCCCAGGAATATCAGGAAGGACATATTCCTGATGCAGTGCTTATCCCGCTCAACCAATTGGAAACCCGGTTAGATGAAATACCCAAAGACCAGCAGGTGCTGCTTATTTGCCGCAGTGGCAGAAGAAGTGCTCAGGGAACAAACCTGCTGCGCAGCAAGGGTTTTGAACAGGTAGTAAACATCGAGGGCGGCATGCTCGCCTGGCGTGGACCGGTGGTTAAGTGAAGCTATATATTGCTGAAAAACCCAGCATGGCAGCTGAAATTGCGAAATATTTGCCAGGACCGGTAAGCCGCAAGGATGGATATATTACTACCGGCGATGGCGTAATTACCTGGGGGTATGGGCACATTCTCCGTCAGGCTGAACCAGACGAATATGATCCCAAATATGAAAGATGGCGGGTAGAGGATTTACCGATAATTCCGCAAAACTGGAAGCTGTTGGTGGCTGATTCCTGCAAAAAACAATTTGAAATTGTCAAAGGCTTGATCGACCAGGCAACAGAAATTGTCCACGCCGGTGACCCTGACCGTGAAGGACAGTTACTGATTGATGAAGTATTGGATTATGTTAATAATCAAAAGCCGGTACGCCGGATTTTGTTAAATGCACTTGACGAGCATAGCATAAAAAAAGCCATTATCAGCCTGCGTGATAACCAGGAATTTCATGACTTGAAGCAGTCAGCCTTAGCCAGATCCCGTGCTGACTGGCTGATTGGCATGAATCTGTCCAGAGCGTATACGTTAGCTGCCCAGCAGGCAGGGCACCGCACAACCTTGCCGGTAGGACGGGTGAAGACCCCGACCTTGGCCCTTGTTGTTCGTCGAGAGCGAGAAATAGAAAGTTTCAACCAAGTGGAGTATTTTACTGTTAAAGCTGATTTTGAACATGAGGCCACTGTTTTTACCGCCTATTGGAAACCGCAAGAGGAACAACCAGGTCTTGATACGGAAGGCCGGTTGGCAGATAAAACCATTGCCAAGGACTTGCTGGCAAGGCTGCAGTCAGCTAATGAGCCAGCAACTGTAATTTCATGCGAAACAACCGAAAAGAAGGAGCAGCAGCGTCTGCCGCTAGCGCTTTCGACCCTGCAGGTCATGGCTGGTAAAAAGTTTGGTTATGATCCGCAGGTGGTATTAGATACGGCCCAAAAGCTATATGAGCGCAAGCTGACTACCTACCCGCGTTCTGACTGCGAATTCTTGCCTGAGTCTCAGCATGAAGATGCTGCCACAATTATTGGCAATTTAGGCAGAATTGCCAATAACGAACTGGCAGGCTGGGCGGCTAAAGCCGATATCAATATTAGCAGCCGTGCCTGGAATGACAAGAAAATCACCGCTCACCATGCCATTATACCTACTGTGGAACGATGCAATTTTGCCAGTTTGAACGAAACCGAAAGAAATATTTACTTCCTTATTGCTCAGACCTATATTGCCCAATTTTATCTGGTTCATGTTTATGACCAGACGCGGGCTGAACTGGAACATGCCGGTGAAACTTTCATTGCCAATGGACGCATTGTTAAGGAATTGGGCTGGAAAGAAATTTATAGCGCCGATGCCGAAGAAAAAAAAGAGGATGACAGTACAATGCTGCCATCCATGATGAAAGGTGATCAGCCTTTATTTATACGAGCTTCAGCTGAGAAAAAATCAACAAAACCACCAGGTAGGTTTACGGCAGCTACGCTGCTGGCTGCTATGAAAGAAATACATAAATATGTAAAAAATCCTGACTTGAAAAAGCAGCTCAAAGATGTGGCCGGTATTGGCACCGAGGCTACCCGCGCTACCATAATTAAAGAATTGATTGACCGTGGCTTTTTGCAGGAAGAAACGAAAAGAAAATATCTAAAACCCACTGAACCGGCGTATTTGCTTGTCGATATACTGCCGGAAGAAATTACCTATCCTGACTTTACCGCTTTATGGGAGGATATTTTACACCAGATGGCTGAAGGCCATGCCAGTCTGGACACTTTTCTGATGCAGCAAGCCCGGTTTACGGCCAGTCTGTGCACAAAGGCCAAGGGGGCCAATATTCCCCTCAAGGGCGAGCATCATTGTCCTCGCTGTCGTAAAGGGGTGCTCCAACTCCGCAATGGTAAGCATGGCAAGTTTTGGGGCTGTTCACGCTATCCCGCTTGCCGGGCTTCTTATAATGATAAGAATGATAAGCCTGATATGCCGGTACCAGCAGTAAGATAAGACTTGGCTTGTGCCAAGTCCTATAGGACGCCGGTAGAAGCCTTAGTCGTTCAATCCAGGGAAAGTTATACTTTCCATCTGGGAAAAAAAACAAGGGCAAGGCTAATTACGCCTTGCCCTTGGATACTTTCACTTTCCGCTTGGCACCATAGGTCTTGGTGCTGGCGACTTTCGGTTTGCGACGGCTTCTTAAATTATTGCCGCCATGACTGTCAGTCTTTTTATCAGCAGTCTTTTTATCGGCCACTGGTTTTTCCATGAATCTCTTAGGTGCAGTAGGATTTTCTTTTTTGGTGGCATTTTTAATTACTTTTTGTCCATTGGCCTTATATTTCTCAATCGTTGAACCGATACCTTGTTCAATTAAACGCAAATACATATGCTCACCGGGAATAATGAAGGTGATGGCTGTCCCGGTTTCACCGGCCCGGCCAGTTCGTCCGATACGGTGGATATAACTTTCGGTGTCATGCGGGATATCATAACTAAATACATGGGTAACACCTTCGATATCCAAGCCGCGGGCGGCAATATCAGTGGCAACCAGGAGCTGTAGCTTGGCTTCACTAAAGCGCTTCATAACCTGAGCGCGTTTGGTTTGGGACAAGTCGCCATGCAGTTCGTCTACTTTGTAGCCGCGCTGAATGAGTGCAGTATTGAGAGCCTTGGCCCGGTCCTTGGTATGGCAGAAGATAATGGCTAGATAGGGTTGATATTCATCAATCATAGCGCAGAGTTTATCAAGTTTACCGGCTTCAGGTAGTTCAATCATAATCTGCTTGATTTCATCTAAGGTTATATTTTGAGTCTGGATATGAATATCTGCCGGTTTGGTCATATAGCGTGCGGCTAGCGCCCGTACCTTTGGCGGCATGGTGGCCGAAAACAACAGGGTTTGCCGTTTTTGGGAAGTCAACTGAATAACTTCTTCAACTTCCTCTAAAAAGCCCATATGAAGCATTTGATCAGCCTCATCCAATACCAGCTTGGATACTCCTGAAAGTAGCAGGGTTTTGCGGCGTACATGGTCAAGCAAGCGGCCGGGGGTACCAATAACAAGATGTGGCTGACCGCGGAGTTTGCGAATTTGTTCATCCACATCCTGGCCGCCATATACGGCTAACACGTTAATATCCAGCACATTTGCCAGTTTTACGGCTTCATCCCTGATTTGCATTGTTAATTCCCTGGTAGGGGTGACAATTAAGGCTTGTACATGCGGGGCCGAGTTTCTTATTTTTTCTAAAATAGGCAGTAAAAACGCCAGCGTCTTGCCGGTGCCGGTCTGCGACTGAGCAATGACATCTTTGCCTCCCAGTACCACCGGAATGGTTTGTATCTGGACCGGAGTAGGCTGGATAATGCCAGATTGTTTTAAAAATTGAGTCAGCTCAGGGCGAATACCCAGGGCTGAGAAATTTGTTGCCATCAATAAAACACCTTCTTTTTCAAATAAATAGCTGTTATTTCAGTTTGCGCAAGCAAAACTAAGGGTATACAGAGTGGGGTAAAAATCTAATATACTACTATTTTCCATCAAAGTAAAGAGTATTTCTTCAATAAAACTGATATTTATGTTAAAATGAAGAAAAATGGTGAAAAGGACTAGAACATGAACTTACTATCTCTAGAGAATGTGACGAAAAGCTACGGCGAGAAAGTCTTATTTAGGCAAGTTACTTTTGGCGTTGACGAGGGTGATAAAATTGGTTTGATTGGCGTCAATGGCACAGGTAAATCCACTTTTTTGAAGGTTATTGCCGGCGTGGATACAGCCGATGCTGGTAAAATAACGACAGGTAACAGCCTGCAGATCGAATATTTGCCGCAAAACCCCGAATTTGATGCTAATGCTACTGTGCTGGAACAGGTTTTCAAAGGCCATTCACCAGTGATGCAGGTGCTGCGAGAATACGAACAGGTTTTGCTGCAGGCGCAAAATTGTCCGGCAGATGAGGCGTGTCAAAAGCGGCTTATTGCATTAAGCCAACAAATGGATGCGAACAATGCCTGGCAATTAGAAAGTGACGCTAAAACAGTTCTTACTAAGCTGGGAATTCTTGATTTTGCAGCTATTGTCAGCACCTTGTCTGGCGGACAGCGCAAACGAATCGCGTTAGCCAGTGCGCTCATTAATCCTGCAGACCTTTTAATCCTGGATGAGCCTACCAACCATATCGATAACCAGACGGTAGCTTGGTTGGAACAATACCTGGCCAAACGTAAGGGTGCACTACTGATGATTACCCATGATCGATACTTCCTGGACAGAGTGACAAACCGGATCATCGAACTGGATAAAGGAAATCTGTATACCTATATGGGGAACTACAGCCAGTTTTTGGAATCCAAGGCGGAGCGGGAAGAACAACAGGAAGCCTGCGAGCGTAAGCGCCAGAATATCCTGAGAAATGAGCTGGCCTGGATAAGGCGGGGGGCACAGGCCCGCAGTACCAAGCAAAAGGCGAGAATTGAGCGGTTTGAGGAGCTAAGTGCCCAGACGCCTGAATCAGCAAACGGCCAATTGGAGATTGCTGTGGGGGCCAGCCGGTTGGGGCGTAAGATTATCGAGCTGGAGCATATTAACCAAGAGTTTGACGGCAAAACGCTAATTGAGGACTTCAATTACATTGTACTCAAAAATGACAGAGTAGGAATTATCGGCCCCAATGGCAGCGGCAAATCCACCTTGCTCAACCTGATTACAGGGAGGTTGACTGCTGGCAGCGGGCAGGTGGAGATTGGTCAGACTGTGAAAATCGGATATTTTTCGCAGGAAAGCAGTGAAATGAACCAAGATTTGCGGGTTATTGAATATATCAAGGAAGAAGCTCACTTTTTACCTACCGCTGATGGTGGTACAATAAGCGCAGGACAGCTTCTGGAACGATTCCTCTTTCCGCCCAGCCTGCAATGGACACCGATTGCCAAGCTGTCAGGCGGGGAAAAGCGTCGTTTGTTTTTGCTCCGGATTCTTATAAGCGCACCTAATGTGCTCTTGTTGGATGAACCCACCAATGACCTGGATGTGCAGACCTTAAGCATTCTGGAAGACTACCTTGACGACTTTCCCGGTGCGGTGATTGTGGTGTCTCATGACAGATATTTTCTTGACAGGGTTGTTGAAAAACTGTTTGTTTTTGAGGGCCAAGGCAAGATTACACAATATCCTGGCAATTACTCAGATTATCAGGACAAAATCAGTATGCAGGAAACGGAAAATGCCGATAAAAGCAAAGGTGCAGCAGATAAGAAACCAACAGTGCAGGACAAACCTAAAGAACGGCCCCGCAAGCTGTCTTTCAAAGAACAGCGGGAATATGACCAGATTGAAGAGATAATCACCAGCGTTGAGCAGGAGCTGGCTCAGGTAGCGGCAGGCATTAATACGGCAGGCAGTGACTTCGAATTGTTGCAGAAGCTTACTGACAGGCAGCAGGAGCTGGAAACTAAGCTTGACGAATTGCTTGAGCGCTGGACCTATCTTAATGAACTAGTGGACCAGTTTGCTAACTGATGGAAACGAAGGAGCTAGTTGGAAGGCATGAATATACAGATATTTGGCACCAAAAAGTGCCAGGATACGAAGAAAGCGGAAAGGTATTTTAAAGAACGTAAGCTACCATTTCAGTTTATTGATTTAAACATAAAGGGCTTAAGCAAGGGGGAACTGGACAGAGTAAGGGCAGCTGTCGGTGGGCTGGAAAATCTGATTGATAAAACAGGTAAGGAATATGCCAAACGCAATTTAAAATATCTGGTACACAATGTGGAAGAAGTGTTGCTGGAGCATCCATTGTTGCTTCGAACGCCGATAGTGCGCAATGGTGCCAAGGCCACAGTGGGGTATTGTCCTGAGGTGTGGGGCAGCTGGCTTTAAGCAACTATATCAATTTAAAACTGGAGATAGAATATATGCTAACAAAGGCTCGGGAAATATTAAAAAAATATTACGGTTACGACGAATTTCGGCCAGGACAGGCTAAGGTCATTGGTAGTCTGCTTGGCGGTAAGGACACGGTAGCCATTATGCCGACTGGGGCAGGTAAATCGTTATGCTTTCAGATTCCGGCGATGCTGCTGCCTGGCATTACTATAGTGGTTTCGCCGCTTATTTCGCTCATGAAGGATCAGGTGGATGCACTAGCTGGGCAAGGGATACCTGCTACTTTTATTAATAGCTCGCTGACAGGTGCAGAGGCTGGGCGGCGGTTGCAGCATATGCGCGCCGGCCATTACAAACTGGTCTATGTGGCACCTGAACGGCTGACTGCCGACTGGTTCCAAGCGGCGGTGGGTGAACTTAAAATAAGTATGCTGGCCATTGACGAAGCCCACTGTGTTTCGCAATGGGGCCATGACTTTCGTCCAAGCTATCGAAACGTGGGTACGTTTATTGCCAGTTTGCCTGAAAGGCCGGTAATTGGTGCTTTTACGGCTACTGCCACCCCTGAGGTAAAAAATGACATTGAGAACCTGCTGGCCTTACGGTGGCCGCAAGTCCATATAACAGGGTTTGATCGGCCTAATCTCTCTTTTTCCGTCTTACGAGGCGAAAACAAACAGCAGTTTGTTATGAAATATATTAAGGCCAACGCCAATCAAGCCGGTATTATCTATGCGGCTACCCGCAAAGAAGTTGACAGTCTGTATGAATTGCTCAGGAAAAAGGGGTTTGCTGCCGGGCGGTATCATGCCGGGTTAAGTGATCAGGAGCGTATGTCTCAACAGGAACAATTTCTCTATGATGATATCCGGGTTATGGTGGCCACTAATGCTTTTGGCATGGGGATCGACAAATCCAATGTGCGTTATGTAGTGCATTATAATATGCCAAAGAATATGGAATCTTACTACCAAGAAGCTGGTCGTAGCGGACGGGATGGTGCACCGGGAGAATGTATCCTGCTGTTCGGGCCGCAAGATCCGATGTTACAACGGTTTTTGATTGATAAGTCTGTTGAGCATCCGGAGCGCAAACAACATGAACTGAAGAAACTGCAGGAGATGGTGGATTATTGTCACACTCCTGACTGTCTGCGGCAGTATATATTACATTATTTTGGCGAACCGGCAACGGCAACAGATTTAGGCTGCGGCAATTGTGGTAACTGTATGGCTGACGGCGAACAGGTAGATATTACGGTTGATGCGCAGAAGGTTTTTTCCTGCATTTATCGCATGAAGGAGCGGTTCGGCATTGCGGTTATTGCTGATGTGCTAAAAGGATCTAAAAACAAAAAGGTTCAGCAACTGGGTTTTGACCAGTTGCCGACCTATGGCTTGATGGCAGAGCGTACTGTGCTGGATATTAAAACCCTGGTGCAACGCTTGCTGGCCACAGGGTATTTGCGCTTGACTGAGAGTGAATATCCGGTAGTAAAATTAGAACCGGAAGCGCTTTTAGTGTTGCGCAGCGAAGCTAGAGTTTGGCAAAAGGTATTTACCGAACGTCAGCCTGTTCAGGATGATTCCTTATTTGAACTGCTGCGGCAGTGTCGTAAACGCATCTCTGAGCGGGAAAATATACCGCCATTTGTTGTGTTTGCTGACACCACCCTGCGGGAGATGAGCCAGCAGCGACCGGGAGACTTTATTACTATGCGCCAGATCAAGGGTGTTGGTGAGCTTAAATTGCAAAAATATGGCGGAGAATTTCTGGCGGTAATTACTACCTATCTGGCAAAAAACGATGCTGCAGCAAGTTATGCAGATACGGCTGTTGTTTCGGCGCCAACCCAAAAGGTGGCAGCCAAAAAGAGCAGCAAGGCAGATTCTGAACCCAGCCATGTTGTAACTCTGGCTATGTACCAGCAAGGCATTGACTTAGAGGATATTGCCAAGTCGCGGGAGTTAACGGTTAACACAGTACAAAATCATCTGGTACGTTGCGCGCAGGAGGGGCATGCTGTTGACTGGGACAGACTTATTCCTACCCAGTATGAAGAGCTTATTATTGCTACGATAAAAACAATTGGCCCAGGCCAATTGAGACCACTTAAGGAGGCCTTGCCTGATGGCGTGAGCTACGGTGCCATTAAGGCGGTTTTATGTAAGCATTTTGCCGCGGCAGGCAAAGCGTAGGGGGTAAGAAAATTACCGATGATGAATAAGAAAGCGATAGTATGGTTATACCAGCAGTTGCCAGAACTTGTTGCTAAAGGCATTATTCCGCCAGAAAGTGCAGCTAAACTAAAAGAACATTATGGGTCTGTAACTGAAAACACAGGTAACAGGACCTTTATGCTGGTCTTTGGTATAATTGGTGCGCTTCTGGTGGGTCTTGGTATTATTTTGATTTTAGCCCATAACTGGGTGCAATTAACCAAGCTGCATCGACTCATGATTTCGGTTGGGCTACTTGTAACTGCGCAAATTATTGCTGGCAGTGTACTGTGGTTTAAGCGAAACAGTAAGGCATGGCGCGAGGCGGCGGCAACTTTGCTAATGCTGATGGTTGGTGCCGCCTTGGCTTTGGTGGGGCAGACCTACCATCTGGTGGAGGATATGGATGCTTTTGTGCTTACCTGGATGCTGCTGTCACTGCCGCTATTATATCTGATGAATTCCGTAGTGGCAGCTGTACTGTATTTCATCGGAGTAACTGCTTGGAGCGGCGGCCAGTATGGCCTAAGTAAACAATTTATTTGGGTATTATTCGGTTTGGCTCTGCCCTATTACCGGGGAATGCTTGTCAGCTGCCGGCAGGCCAATACTACAGTCATTTTGTCCTGGGTGGTAACTATTTGTTTTTATTTTATTTTTGGGGCAGCTTTTTCAAATTACCTGGATTGGCTGGGGCTACTCATATATAGTGCACTCTTTGCTATGACCTATCTGATTGGAGTAGTATGGTTTAATCAGGAAGAACACAGTTGGCGCATGCCCTTCAAAACGATAGGTTTGACAGGGAGTATCGGGTTAACCTTTATTTTAACGTTTAATGATGTTTGGAGCCATATGGCATCAGGTTGGCGCTCAGAATCATTGCCGGCTTATGGATTAGCTGCTGTGCTGCTAATCATGGTGATAGGTGGTAATATTCTTTTGCGAAACCGCAGCGGGCAGGATGTTAGGCGTTTTTCGCTGATACCCTGTGTAATTGGAGCCGCTTACTTAATTCAGTTTTACGATGCCAGTGGTACTGGCGCGACCATTATTTTGAATGGTTACATGCTATGGCTGAGTATCGGCATTATAGCTACAGGAGTGCGCAACCAGAGTATTGGCATTGTAAATTTGGGTATGTTGCTGATCGTAGTGCTGATTGTTGCTCGTTTTTTTGATATTGACGTAAGTTTTGTCGTGCGCGGCATAGTATTTGTTTTGGTAGGTCTTGGTTTTCTTGCGGCAAATATTGTTTTACTGCGCCGCAAAGCGGGGTGGCAGCATGAAAAATAGAAAGTGGCTGTTAGGCTTATTTATCATTGTCGCTCTTGTGCAGGCAGCTGTACCACTCTTTATGGCTTGGCGCTGGGAGGATGTATTGCAGACTGGCCGACAGTTTTACTGGCAGACGGCCCCAGTTGACCCCTATGATGCATTTAAGGGGCGCTATGTTGAACTGCGGTTTAAAGAAACCACAGCTCCTCGTAGCAATACTGCCGACTTGGTTGCTGGACAGATGGTATATGCTATTATTAGTGAGAATGCGGAAGGCAAAGCTTATATCAGCGGGGTGAGTGTAACTCGTCCGGAAAAAGGGTACTACGTAAAAGCGAAAGCCTATGCTAATGGGCAAAATACAATTCATGTTAGCTTACCCTTTACACGCTATTATTTGCCGGAAGAACTGGCTTCCGCGGCTGAAGCTGCTTATCGCGAAAATGCAGGTAAACAAACAAGTGTAGCAGTTGTTCGTATTAAAGACGGTTATGGAGTTATTGAGCAGCTGTACATCGGTGATAAGACATTACTAGAATTTTTGCAGCAATCGCCGCAGGGGTTAGTGGGAAGGTAGTTATGCATGCCATATACATATATTGTTCAATGTGTTGACAGTACGTATTACACCGGCTGGACGACCAATCTGGAAACAAGGCTGGCAGCTCATAATAGTGGCAGCGGTGCCCGCTATACCCGCGGCCGTCTGCCTGTTGCGCTGGTATACTATGAGTATTACGCTACTGAGAGCCTGGCCCGTAAACGCGAATATGCGATAAAACGTCTTAGCCGCAAAACCAAGGAAGAAATGGTAAAAGCCTTTACTAATAAACAGGAATAAGGAGAATACAGTAATGGACGGAACGCAACGGAAAAATATTACACCAGGTGCGAAAGTAAAAATTGTGCAAAAACCGCACCAGCGGACAGGACAGTTAACTGAAGGGATAGTCAAAGATATTTTGACAAGCAGCGCTGTACATCATCGGGGTATTAAAGTACGGTTAACCGACGGCACGGTTGGCAGGGTTCAAGAAGTTATGGGTCAGTGAATCAATCAATATGCTTGAGCCATTTCATTAAAAACGAGCTAAGTTCCATAGCAGGGACTTAGCTCGCTTTTCTTTATTTTAAACAGTGCGATTATCAATGCGTGCGATTTCCCGCAAGGAATTCATAAGTGCGGCAAATCGTTCTGGTTTTATAGATTGCTGGCCGTCGCATTTGGCATTGCTTGGATCTTGGTGAACCTCGATGATGACCCCGTCAGCGCCTACGGCTACAGCGGCCTTAGACAAGGATTCCACCATCCACCATAGTCCAGCCGCATGACTGGGGTCAACAATGACCGGCAAATGACTTAGTCTTTTGATAGCCAGTACGGCACTGAGATCAAGAGTATTACGAGTATAGGTTTCAAAAGTACGGATGCCGCGTTCGCATAAGATTACATTTTCGTTACCGCCAGCCATAATATATTCGGCAGACATTAACAGTTCTTCGATAGTTGCGCTTAAACCCCGTTTGAGCAAGATGGGTTTAGTAATTTGACCGGCTGCTTTTAAAAGATCGAAATTTTGCATATTGCGTGCGCCAATTTGGATAACATCAATATCCTCGTGATATTGTTCCAACTGAGATATCGACATAATCTCAGTGACAATGGGCAGGCCTGTCGCTTGTTTGGCTTGTTTTAACAGCTCAAGTCCCTCAGCCTGCAGCCCCTGAAAGCTATACGGTGAAGAACGTGGTTTGAAGGCACCGCCTCGCAGAAAGCCAGCTCCAGCAGCTTTAACATCCTGCGCGATACCGACGATTTGTTCGCGGCTTTCAACAGAGCAGGGTCCGGCAATAATAGCCAGCTTGTTGCCACCGATTGTTTGCGAGTCAACATTGATTACGGTGTTTTCAGGATGAAAGGTTCGGTTGGCCTTTTTGTAGGGCTCTTGTACGGACAGTACTTTATCAACATACATTTTGCTCAGTAAATAGTCGCGGTCAAGCTTGCCAGTATCACCTACAATACCCAAAATCGTCTGAAATTGGCCATGAGTAGGCCAAACACTGCAACCGTAAGTTTCTAACTCCTGTGTTAGCTTTTCAATTTGCTCGGGTGTAGCCGAAGCGTTTAATACAATAACCATGATAGCGCCTCCTGTAATTTTGTAGATTTTATAAGATAAGACTTGGCTTGTGTCAAGTCCTTTAGGACGCCGACAGAAGCCTTAGTCGTTCAATCCAGGGAAAGGTTAACCTTTCCATCTGGAAAACAAAAAAACCTAAGACTCAATGAGCCTTAGGTTTTGCTTTTGCAGCATTGCTAATTAATTGTAAGGACTCATAGGCAAATTCCGTATTAAGTTGTTCCACATAAATAAGCCTGCGCCAAAAAAGTTGGCCCAAGCAAAAAATATAAAATATTGGTTTGTATATAAATTAATATTGGTTATCATAATATATCACCTAATGTGTAGTATTTTAAATCATGTATTCATTATAGCAGACGATAAGGCGGTGTCAAGCATGTTTGAATATATTAATAAAATTTAATGTTAATGTAAATAAGGTACTAAAAGAATGATATATATGTACGTAGTTATTTCCTGTCTGGGAAAGCTAACTAGATCAATGCCAGTAATACCGAAACAAATTGACGCAGCTATTATTTACTTATATACTTTACCTTAATGCAGTAACTTTCTGAATTGGAGGCTAAGATGTGCGTATTACCAAGGCCATTAAGCAGCAAATGCTGGAGTTGTTGGAGGAGCATTATAAAAACACTACCACAGCGCTGCAGTATTCAGCGCCATTTGAACTTTTGATTGCTGTAATTCTATCCGCACAGTGTACTGATACCAGAGTAAACATTATTACAGCGCGAATGTTTCCTCATTACAATACGCCGGAAAAAATTCTTAAACTAGGTCAAAATGGACTTGAAGAAGAAATAAGGGATTGTGGTCTTTTTCGGAGCAAAGCGAAAAATATCCTAGCTACTTGCGAAATTTTGTGCCGGGAATTTGACGGAAAAGTACCGAATACGTTTAATGAATTAATTAAATTACCGGGGGTAGGTCGCAAAACAGCTAATGTCGTGTTAAGTCAATTGTTTGGCGTTCCGGCGATTGCTGTCGATACCCATGTATTTCGGGTGTCAAACCGCCTCAAGTTGGCAACTGGTGAGACGCCGCTCGCAGTAGAACAGGAATTAATGCGGGCGATACCTAAGGAAAAATGGAGCGATGCCCATCACTGGTTAATCTGGCATGGTCGCAAGGTTTGTAAGGCAACCAGCCCAGCCTGTACCGTTTGCCCACTCAATCATCTATGTCCAAGTAGTAAAATTTAATCCAAGGTAATATTGTATAAATATTACCTTGGATGTATAATGATACAAAGAATTGGGGGAATGAATATGATTTTTCGTAAGGCTAAATTTAGTGATGTGGAAGACATCCTTAAATTAATTAATGATTATGCTGAACAGGGGTTGATGCTGGCGCGGGCGCGCAATACCCTGTACGAAGGTCTGCGGGAATTCATCCTGGCTGTAGAAGATGGGCAAATCGTTGGTATTGCCGCGTTGCATTTGGTATGGGATGAACTGGGAGAGATACGGGCATTGGCTATCCATTCTAGCAAAGTAAAGACCGGGGTGGGTACTAAAATTGTTGAGATATTGACAGAAGAGGCTAGAGAACTTGGTGTCAAAACCTTGTTTGCTTTAACCTACCAACCTGGTTTTTTTGCCAAATTGGATTTTGAAGAAGTACCAAAAGAGAACGTACCTCATAAGATGTGGAAGGAATGTATTAATTGTCCTAAATTCCCTAATTGTGATGAGATTGCTATGGTTAAAAAATTATAAGAAAAGCGTCCGTGTCAATAAAAAATTTGTCACGGACGTTTTTTGTATATATATTTAGTTGATATGGTCATACTTTGTCTAGGGTTCATAATATTTAGAGTAGTATGTAGTTCGTCCGCTTTTTTCCTCCCTATCATAAAAATTAACAATAAAAGGATAAAACGTTGTTATTGTGAGAAAAATTTGTGAATAATGATTTTAGAGGAAGGTTAATCGGGTCTGATGAAGAACTTTTCATAATATAGAGTAATTGATCGGTTTTAGCTGATAATCAAGTTGCTTAAGAATCACATTATAAGGAGACAATAATGATACCCATAATATCTGTAGTAGGTCGATCAAATAGCGGAAAAACAACGTATTTGGAAAAATTAATTACTGAATGCAAGCGACGAGGCTATAAAGTTGCAGTTATTAAGCACCATCACAATGACTTTGATATAGATAAGCCAGGCAAAGATACATGGCGGCATGCAGAGGCCGGTGCTGATGTAGTGTGTTTAGCTTCACCACATAAAATGGCCATGATTAAGAAGACTGACCAAGAATTGTCGCTTGACCAAGTGGTTAGTTACATAGACAATGTGGATATTATTTTTACCGAAGGCTATAAGCAAGAAACAAAGTGTAAAATTGAAGTATATCGTCAGGCGAGCATCAATGCCCCACTTGGCGTGAAACCAGAACTTTTGGCCGTCGTTTCCGATACTGTTGTATATGAGACAATACCACATTTTGCGCTTGATGATCCTAGCGCTATGGCCGATTTTCTCGAAGTAAAGGTACTAAATAAGTAAACAGCAAAGGCGTGAGCGGTATGTATGACAGTTATAACCGAAAAATCCAATATTTGCGTGTTTCTGTGACTGACCGATGTAATTTTCGTTGCGCTTATTGTATGCCGGCACAGGGTGTAAAAATGCTCAGCCATGACGAAATTCTGTCATATGAAGAATTTTTGCGGATTATAAGAATTCTTAGCAATCACGGAGTAAAGAAAATTCGTTTGACCGGTGGCGAACCGCTTGTTCGCAAAGGTATTATCCCATTTATCCGCGACATTGCCGCATTACAAGCCATTACAGATATATCAATGACGACGAACGGTAGTCTGTTAGCAGCTATGGCAGAAAAGTTAAAAGCAGCCGGTTTGACACGCGTTAACATTAGCCTTGACACCATTAATCCAAAACAATTTCGACAAATTACCCGCGGCGGTGATCTTGCTCAGACACTACAAGGGATTGAAGCCGCTTTAGCGGTGGGGCTGACGCCGGTTAAACTAAATATTGTTCTTACTAATATGATTACTGAACAGGATATTGCTTATTTTGTTGATTTTATACACCGTGAGCCAGTATCAGTCAGGTTTATCGAATACATGCCGATAGGTGAAAGCGCGACTGGTCCTGGCCCTAGTATTGAAGAGATTAAGACTATGATTAATAGTTTCGGGCGGGGAAAGTTAAAGCCCACTATTGATATTTGCGGTAATGGTCCAGCGAAATATTATGATTTGCCACAGGCAAAAGGATCCTTTGGTTTCATTACCCCGATCTCCGAACATTTTTGTGGTGTATGCAACCGGATCCGACTGACTGCTGACGGAAAGTTCAAGCCGTGTTTATTGTCTAATCAGGAGATTGATGTTAAGACTGCTCTGCGTAATGGTGCCAGTGATGACAAAATTGCTGAGCTTTTTTATCAGACTATTGCCAAAAAGCCGCAAGGCCATACCCTAACAAACCCAGATGAGCCAACACAGTTTTTTCGAAGGATGTCGCAAATTGGTGGATGAGTAGAAAAGATAGCATAAAAAGGTAGCATAATGATAAAACTTAATTAGGCTTAACTTCTTAAAAATAAGAAGCTAAGCCTTTGTTATTTTGCCACTAAAATACTTTTAGCACCTTCTTTTTTATGGGTTCGCAGCAGATTAAACATTTCGAACCCTTACTATGAAAAATAAGTTGCTATAAAATATTGCAGGAATTGTGAAATAAATGACAGAATATATAAAAGATACTTTACTAATGCTGGAGGTAGTCATGGATGAACTAACACACTTTAATCACGCCGGTAAGGCGCGTATGGTAGATGTAACTGTTAAAGATGAGACCAAACGGGAAGCGGTGGCTGAAGGCCGAATTACCATGAAACCAGCTACACTTGCGCTAGTCAAACAAGGTGCTATGGGCAAAGGTGATGTTTTAGGAGTAGCTCAAGTAGCGGGGATAATGGGTGCCAAGCGGACCTGGGACTTAATTCCTATGTGTCACCCGCTTTTGCTGACTGGCGTTAACCTTGAATTTACCATTGAAGACGCAGCCAATGCTATTACTATTAAGGCGATAGTAAAAACCACCGGTAAGACTGGGGTGGAGATGGAAGCTTTGACAGCCGTGTCGGTAGCTGCCTTGACCATCTATGATATGTGCAAAGCAGTAGATAAGGCGATGACTATTGAATATGTCCGACTACGCGCTAAGTCAGGCGGTAAAAGCGGCAATTTTGTAAGGGAGGATTAAACAATGCAAGGAAAGATTGTAGCAGTTTGCACCAGTGAAAATAAAGGCGAACGCAAGAAAAATGTCGGGGAGGCTAATCTTTTAGTCGGACTTGGTCTGGAAGGAGATGCTCATGCCGGGTTCCAGCACCGCCAAGTCAGTCTTTTAGCTTTAGAAAGCATTGAAAAAATGCGACAAAAAGGGCTTGATGTTCATCCGGGAGACTTTGCTGAAAATTTGACGACTGAGGGAATTAATTTACCAGCGTTGCCTATTGGTACGAAATTAAAGATTGGTGATGTACTAATGGAAGTCAGTCAAATCGGTAAAGTGTGTCACAACCGCTGCAGTATCTACTATCAGGCTGGTGACTGTGTTATGCCTAAAGAAGGCATATTTGCGATCGTAGTGACTGGCGGACGGGTAGCTAATGGTGATGCACTGGAGGTGATCGAAAATGTATAGTATTGGCATTATCACAGCCAGCGATAAAGGTTCACGCGGTGAACGCGAGGATTTGAGCGGTAAGGCTATTGCGGAGATTCTGGCAGAGCTTGGCGAGGTTAAGCAGTATGTAATTGTTCCTGATGAGCGTGAGGTTCTTAGTCAGGCCATGATTAACATGGCTGACAATTTAAAGATTGATATCATTCTCACTACCGGTGGCACTGGGCTTGGGCCACGGGATGTAACACCAGAAGCTACTTTGGCAGTAATTGATAGACTAGTTCCCGGTATTCCGGAAGTGATGCGGGCTACATCGCTGGAAAAAACTTCACGGGCTATGTTGTCGCGGGCGGTAGCTGGGTTACGTGGCAGAACGCTCATTATCAATCTTCCTGGTAGTCCCAAAGGTGTACGCGAATGTTTGGAAGCTATTTTGCCAGCGCTTGATCATGGCTTAGCCATTATGAAAGGGGAGGCTGGTGAATGTGCCAGACCTTAATACATAGTTTATAATTCAATGACTGCTTGTTCTATTCGTTTAAGGCCAGGTATCTGTTCAAGCTCCTCCATGAGGTTGAATAGGGCCTGGTCTTATATATAGGAAAAATTTCAGAAGAGTATAGATCGAGGAGTTGAGAACAGCTTGTCCAAACCAATTTACATAATTGGTCATCGCAACCCTGATACAGATTCAATTTGCTCAGCAGTTGCTTATGCAAATCTAAAAACGGCCTTGGGCGAGCACGTTGTTCCGGCACGGGCGGGAAAGATTAATGCCGAGACCAAATATGTGCTAGAACTTTTTGGTGTTCAGCCGCCACAACTTATTTTAGACATATATCCCCGGGCCAAAGATGTAATGCATGAAAATATTATAACGATCCATCCCTGGAATACCTTGCGGAAGCTAGGTCAGCTTATTCAATCCCATAAGCTGAAATCCATTCCTGTTGTTGAAAATGACGGCAAGCTAGTAGGAATAGTCACAGTTAGTGATTTGGCTGAACGGTATGTCAGTGAACTGGGCATGCAGGATTTACGGGAAACTGGGGTTAACTATGCGGGAATTTTACGCTGCCTTAATGGCACACTTGTGTGTGGTGGGGAGTTGTCACGGATAATTGAGGGCCGTGTGAAAATTGCTGCGTCTCGTACCCAGACGATGGCTAAAGTCATTAATTCTGGTGATATCGTTCTGGTAGGTAATCGTACCAAGGTTCAACTAGCATGTATTGAGGTTGGTGTTTCTTGCCTAATTGTCACCGGTGATTTTGAGGTTGCACCTGAGGTGGAAACTGCGGCTCAGGCGGCAGGCACCTATATCATTAGAGCACCGCAGGATACCTACACATGTGCACGCTTAATCAACCAGAGTATTCCGGTGCGGAACATCATGAAAACCAATGTTGCATCCTTTAAACCTGAGGACATGGTCTCTGATATAAAAAATAGTATTATTCGTACCGGTTACCGCAATTATCCAGTTGCCCAGGCAGGAAACCTGGTGGGGCTTATTGATCGGGACCGGCTGATTGTGCCTGAACGTGACCAGGTTATTTTAGTTGACCATAATGAACGTTCGCAAGCAGTAGACGGAATAGAAGAAGCCAAAATTGTTGAAATTATTGACCATCACCGGTTGGGGGGACTAGAGACCAGTGAACCAATATTTATCAGGCATGAACCGGTAGGTTCGACAGCTACGATTGTGGCTAATATGCATTGGCAGCGGAATGTACCAATACCTAAGTCGATTGCCGGTCTGCTGTTAGCTGCCATCATCTCTGATACTGTACTTTTTAAATCACCTACAGCAACGAAAAAAGACTGTGATACGGCCAATAAACTAGCCCAAATTGTTGGGCTTACTATTCAGGACTTTGGTATGGCGATGCTAAAAGCTGGTTCAGTCATTGATAAGCTAACACCGGCTGATATTGTGGCTGCCGATTTGAAGGAATTTCAGATTGGCGAGTATTATGTAGCCATAAGTCAACTCTCAGTTATGGATCCGGAAGGTGTGCTTCAGCAACAAAGTCAACTGGAAGCTGCGTTACAGGCTATTTGCAATAAAGAGCAATATAATATGGCAATATTGCTTATTACGGGTATAGTAGATGAGGCAACATATTTGCTCTATTACGGGCAGCCAGCAGGACTGATAGCAGCCGCTTTTGGCGAAGGACGCCCAGATGGTACCTGGTATTTGCCTGGCGTTATGTCACGTAAAAAACAGGTTGTACCGCCATTGATTGATGCTGTCCGCCGGTCGTAAAAAAATAATGTCACCGCACAGGTTGTATGCTATAATGTTTCCATAATCCATTAGTAGGAAGGAAGATCGGAACATGAGTACTTACATGCCCAGCGGTGTATGTTCAACAAAGATTGAGTTCGTGGTAGAAGACAATATCGTAAAGAAAATTCAGTTTCAATCAGGCTGCTCTGGTAATTTACAGGGTATAAGCCGGCTGGCTGAAGGAATGACAGTCGAAGAGGTTATTAATAAATTAAAAGGGATAAGATGCGGCGCTAAAGCAACTTCTTGTCCGGATCAGTTGGCTCAGGCGCTAGCGCAGTTAACAAGTAAAAATACGTTAGAATAAATAAGGCTATTGACAGAAATTTTGTTGTGTGATATATTCATTGGCAACAGCATATACAAATGCGATGAACGGGATAAGTAAATTGGCTGCGCTATTATCAGAGAGCCGGGGGTTGGTGTGACCCGGTAGGCGTGCTTATTGAAATACACCTGTGAGCAGCAGGTTGAACGGATACCAAGTAGACCGCGCCGGATGCCACCGTTATCAGAGGCTAGGGTATCGGAATGTCCTGTACCTGAAAAAAGTGGCTTGCTATTTTAAGCAAGCAGGGTGGTACCGCGAGTAAAGTCTCGTCCCTGTTAGGGGATGGGGCTTTTTTTATTTTCTATCGAAAATTTTAGGAGGCGACAACTATGATTATTGTAATGAGCCCAGCAGCTACTCAAAAGGAGATTGACAGCGTGGTTACCCGGGTAACGGGCGCTGGATTAAGAGTACATTTGTCCGAGGGAAAATTACGTACAATTATTGGTCTGATTGGTGAAAAAAAATTAATGGCTCAACTACCTTTGGAGGCTATGGCTGGTGTAGAGAAGGCGATATCTGTTACTGCTGGTTATAAGCTGGTCAGCCGGGAGGTTAAGAGCGAAGACACAGTGATTAATATTGGCGGGGTACTTGTTGGCGGTACTAATTTGGTAGTGATGGCAGGTCCTTGTGCAGTGGAAAGCAGAGAGCAGCTGCTGGAATCAGCAAAAATTGTTAAAGAAGCTGGTGCTCAGTTTTTGCGAGGAGGAGCCTACAAGCCGCGGACTTCACCATACTCTTTTCAGGGTCTTGAGGAAAAGGGGCTAAAAATGTTGGCCGAAGCCCGGGAGGTGACTGGGCTAAAAGTAGTAACTGAGGTTGTCGATATCCAATCTGTATCGGTAGTAAGTGCTTATGCCGATGTATTACAAATCGGTGCCCGCAATATGCAAAACTTTCAACTGCTAAAGGCAGTAGGTAAAAGCGGTATGCCAGTCCTGTTAAAGCGTGGGATGGCGGCAACCATCAATGAGTGGTTGCATGCTGCCGAGTATATATTGAGTGAAGGCAATTTTAATGTTATGTTTTGCGAACGCGGTATCCGGACATTCGAGGATTATACCCGCAACACGTTGGATTTGAGCGCGGTAGCAGCACTTAAAGACTTGAGTCATCTGCCGGTGATTGTCGATCCCAGTCATGGTACCGGCGTGTGGAAACTGGTTAGACCCATGGCTAAAGCAGCCGTGGCAAGCGGAGCTGACGGTTTAATGATTGAGGTTCATCCTAACCCGGCAGAAGCCTTGTCTGATGGCAGTCAGTCGTTGACTCCTGCTAACTTCCAAGCTCTGATGAATGAAGTGGGCATTATTGCTGCGGCAGTTGGCAGGAAAATGGCATGAAGCCAGCAATTAAGCGGATTGCCATCATCGGTATGGGGCTAATTGGCGGTTCGCTCGGTTTGGCTATCAAAGCCTCCCAAGGGGAGAAGGTTGAAGTTACGGGCATTGACACGAACGAATTGTCAATGCTCAAAGCCAAACAATGCGGCGCTGCTGACCGGATTACTGCTGATTATAAAACCGGTATAATGAGTGCTGATATGATTTTTGTGTGTACGCCTGTGCTGCAAATAGCGACACTCATAAAAGAAATAGCGCCCCATTTAAAACAAGGCGCAATTTTGACAGACACAGGTAGTACTAAAACCTATCTAATTCAAGAAATCGCGGCAGCATTACCGAGAGGTGTTCATTATGTTCCCGGTCATCCCATGGCCGGGCGTGAAAAAAGTGGCATTGAAGCTGCAGTTGGCACACTTTTTTACGATAAGTGGTATATACTTACTCCTACAAGGGATGGGGACGCTGCAGCTGTAGAAGCAGTACGTCAGGTGATTAACTGGACAGGGGCCAGAGTCACGGAAATGAATGCTGCCGAGCATGATTGGTGTACTGCTTTAATCAGTCATGTACCACATATTGGCGCTGCCGCGCTGGTAAACCTGCTTACGTATTTGCAAGACCAGGAAAACAGTATCAAACTGGCAGGCGGCGGTTTTCGGGATACAACACGGATTGCTTCTTCCAATGCTGATATGTGGGCTGATATTTGCATGACAAATGCTGGACCAATTGCCGACAGTCTAGATAAATTTAGTCAAATTGTCAGCCAAGTTGCGGCGGCGGTTCGTCAAGGCGACAGAGATAGTATTCATAAATTTTTTTCTAATGCGAAACAGCGGCGCGATGAGTTATTACTATTGGAACAGGCTGCTAACGAACAACCCTTGACCAATGAGCATTTATAATTTGTGCTGTGAGTTTTTTGCCTTCAATGTCCGGGTGTAAGCCGTCAATAGCCAAATGATCCGGAAGCTCCCGGGAACTGTCAAGAAAGTGAGGTTCAAGGTCAATAAAGTAACGCTGTTGCCGGATAAATTGATTGACAGCATCAAACTCTTCCCGCCAATTGACAACTGTTTCTTCATGGAAGACATCATTAATTGCATCCGGGTTGATTGGCGGTAAGGTTAAAAAGATAGGCCGAATGCCATTTGTCAGGCATTTGTCACGAATCCCTGTAAGCTCAGTAATGACTTGGGTAGCAGGCACACCGCCACGCAGGCTGTTGGTACCACCGAGAATAAGTAGATATTTCGGTTTGTAGGGTAGTACATCTTGATCAAATCTGGCTAACATAGCTGCCGTAGTATCACCGCTTTTACCAAGATTGACAGCTGGAAAATTAAGATAGGTTTGATAACTGTAATCAAAATCGTCAGGTGAATAGGAGATAGCACCACCGCCGTGGGTGATACTGTCACCAAAGGTGGCCGCATAGTGACCACGGCTCAAGTCAACGTTAAATTCAGCGGCGTCCGAATAGCCGCCGACCGGATTGCCAGCGGCATCAATGCCACGTACCCGCCAATAGTATTTTCCAGGAATAATACGAGGCTGATCGTCATAACAATCATTTAAGCCGGTGACTGTTTGACTCCAAATACGATATTGGGAGGGTTCAATGCCACCAGGGTTTTCTGGTGGTTGACGAGTAAGCTCAACTTCATGGCTTAAAGCTCCCAATACGGGTATCCAGGAATAGGCGGGATAGAGTGGTGTAGGCAGATTGTCTGGCTTGTGCTCATTGATCAGCGGTCTGGTGACCGGGATAATATCGCGATTAAAGTAAAGTTCAGTGGCATCAGAAAAAACGCCTAGAGGGTTGCCGTGATTATTTAGTGCGCGGACTCGCCAGAAGATACGGTTGCCTTCATACCAGGACAAATCAGCATTATAGCCATTGGTGAACACATCGCGGGTTAAGAGAACCTGCTTGTCAGATGAAAAAACATCGTTGGGATTTTCCGGTGGTTCTGTTAAGAACTCGAGCTCATAGTATACCGCGCCTGGTACTACCGTCCAAGTTAGCATTGGCCGGATAGAAGCCGGGGCACTGGCAGGGTAAAAGGAAGTGGGCTCCGGCTTTACCTTGTCAAAGTCGGCGGCCATTCCGCCAATGGATTGTGTTAAGTTAATGTAGTCAGAGTATTTGCCCAGCGGTTGATGAAACAGAGTTTGGGCCGATACGCGCCAGTAGGTGCGAAAAGGAAAATTTTCGTCAATAGGCATTTGATTATTCCAAGTGCGATAACTGGCAATTAGCTCTGTATCAGTGGCTTGCTTAGCATCGTTGGCAGGAGGAATACTCAAAGCTTCTACCTCATAATAAGCAAAATAAGGTAATCGTTGCCATTGTAGAATATATTCATTGGACATATGATTAATTTCTAGCTGTGGTTTAAAACTATTGAGGCCCACAGCTTCAGAGATCTCTAATATGTAAAGCATGGAAATGGTTAGAGCCACAATAATAAAAATTCGTTTCAACGTTTACACCTGCCGAATCCTAATAGTATTTATAGAGTAGAAATATAAATATATATTACCACATTTTATTAGTAATACAAACCAGAGGTAAACCGCTGTTCTTTTTTGAATAGCGGTTTTTGCAGTTTACTACTAAATCATGGTAGAATATGAAGCGAAGGAGGCGATTGTCGCGGAACAGGTTTTTCAAATTGTAATCGATTATATTACTCTTTGGGGTTATACCGGAATTTTTATCGGGATGGCGCTGGAGAGTGCATGCATACCTGTCCCTAGTGAACTTGTTTTTGGTTTTGCAGGGTATCTGGTATATCGTGGCAAGCTGGATTTTACTATGAGTGTTATTGCTGGGGTGTCAGGAGGATTACTAGGCTCGATTGTTGCTTATTTGATTGGATTTTACGGTGGACAACCTTTTGTTACAAAGTACGGGAAATATATGTTTTTGTCTAAAAAACATCTTGATACTGCGCAACGGTGGTTTGACCGCTATGGACTGAAGGCAACTTTTTTCAGCCGATTGTTACCCATTGTCCGTACCTTTATTTCGCTGCCTGCCGGGTTTGCCAAAGTGAATCTAGGTAAATTTATACTTTATACCGTGTTGGGTTCCCTTCCGTGGACAGTGGCTTTAATTTACACCGGCCAAATGTTGGGTGAAAATTGGCGCGAGTTAAATACGATGGGTCATGAGGCTAGTCTGATAGTTGCAATTTTGCTTATAGCTTTTGCAGGATACTACTTTTGGAAGAACAGGACACAGTCTGGCCAAAATTAGTATAATGACCGGAGACCGATTTTGGGGAAGGGATGAATAGCTCAGGATATGAAGCAACAGGAAAAAAAACGTAAGCCTAACCGTCTTCTTCAAGGAACTCTTGTGTTGACAGTTGCTGGTATTGTCGTGAAAGTTATTGGCTCGCTCAACTGGATCATTCTGTCGCGCGTGTTGGGCGGAGAAGGAATCGGCCTCTATCAAATGGCCTTTCCCATCTATCTATTGGCGCTTAGTCTGTCATCTGCCGGTATTCCGGTGGCTATTTCTATTATTACCGCCGAAAAGGTTGCTTTTCAAGATTACCGGGGAGCTAACCGGGTTTTTTATCTGTCGCTGTCTATTCTTATAGTGACAGGCCTTGCTTTAAGTACGCTGGTTTACTTTGGTGCCAGTTGGTTGATTGACTATCGAGTTATTCGTGACCCGCGGGCCTATTATGCATTACTGGCGCTAGCACCAGCCGTTTTTTTAGTTACATTACTCTCTAGTTTTCGTGGTTATCTTCAGGGCTGGCAAAATATGACACCCACTGCTGTGTCCCAAATTGTAGAACAGCTATTTCGCGTGGGAGCCATGCTGCTATTTGCTATTTGGCTGCTTCCCAAAGGTATAGAATATGCTGCTGGTGGTGCAAGTATGGGCGCTGGAGCCGGAGCGGCAGCCGGACTGTGTGTATTACTTTATTACTACTGGCGGCTACAGCGCAAATGTAAGCAAGGAGTTCATACAGAACCAATAAAGCGAGAGCAGGAAGCGGCAGGTAGTATTGTGCGGCGTATTGTAGTCCTGGCATTGCCAGTCTCATTAGCCAGTATTATGCTGCCGATGGTGGCTAATTTAGATCTGTTGATTGTTCCTGTCCGGCTGGAAGTTGCGGGGTATACTGTCGAGCGAGCTACTGAATTATATGGTTATTTGACAGGTATGGGGGTGCCGCTAGTTAATCTTGCGACCGTTATTACGGCAGCACTGGCGACCAGCATTGTGCCTGCTGTGTCAGAGGCCAAGGCAATGGGAAATATCGGGCAAATTCGTGAACGGGCGGCTTCCGCTATGCGGCTTGGCAATATTGTGACAATTCCTGCTGTTGCGGGGCTGTGGGTGCTGGGAACCCCGATTGCTGCCTTTATATACCATGCGCCCCAGGCGGGGGAGGTTGTAAAAGTACTTTCTTTTGGTGTATACCTGTTAGGTATTCATCAGGTAACCACCGGGGTTTTACAGGGGATGGGTTATACTGTATTGCCAGTACTCAATATGGGCATTGCGGCTGCTGTCAAAGTTTTGTTAAATTGGAATCTGACGGCTATGCCCAGTCTGGGGATACAAGGGTCTGGCTGGGCGACTAATGCCGATATTGGCGTTGCTGCGTTACTAAATTTATATTTTGTTGCCAAATACACAGGTTTGCGCATGGATTGGCAGGGCCTGTGGAAATGTGTCCTTGCAGCCAGTGTTATGGGGGCAAGTATTGATGTTATCTATCAATTCATGGTAGCAGGCGGAGTTAGTGATGCTATTGCGACATTTGGGGTTATGTGTTTAGCGGCCGTTATTTATGGCGCTGTTCTACTACTGCTTGGTGGATTGACAGATCGTGATATTAGCAGAATACCCTTCTTGGGCGCCAAATTATCGCAGCTATTAACGCGGCTAGGATTGCTAAGGACCTAAGTTGAGAAATATTGTGACTCCCGCCGCTTTAGGCGGCAGGGTTCAGCTTTGCTGAAACGAGTTCACTGCTGGGCTGCATAACCGGATATGCGTGCTAACGTTTTTACTCTGAGCACATCGACGCCGTCAAAATTAATATTGGGTATATAGTAAGTCTCAAGTTCATCATGCAGCTTCTTAGCTTCATGGATATAAGCACCTGCTTTGCCAAAAAGCTCCCAGAAAGTCTTGCGGTCATAATCGGTTACCGGCTCTAACCGTAAGGTGATGTCTGTATCAAGGCAATCATTCATGTCAATAACAGCGGTAGCGTTGTTAAAACTTTGATTATGCGGCGGGGTTGAGGTTATGAGGGCTGTAGCCAAGGCGGGAATAAGGATGTGTTCTAGTTTGATCGGGTCAAGCGGGCAGAAAAAGGCTTCAATATCCAACCCCTTGGCTATGGCTGTATCGGCAACCTTAGCCAGCAAGGTTGCTTTACCTGTACCAGGCAAGCCGGTGATAATATAACGTTTTGCGAAGCCAGCACTGATTGAATCAATATAATTTACCGGGCCAATAGACGTAATGGCTGAAGCAAAGAGTTTCCGTTTTTTGCCGTAACCAACAGTGGTTATGTTACTAAAAATTGATTCTATAATACTTGTAGTTTTTTGGTTAGCTAGATTATAATTCATGGCTTCACAGTTGGCGGCTTCCCAATCGTCATAGACTGTCTTGGCACCTTTTAGCATACGATAAGCGCGCTGAAAGCGCCTGTTAATTTCTTTGGTATAGGCTATTATTTCAGTTTTGTTATGAATCAGCTTAGTTTCGTTCCAATATTCGCCAAGGTTGAGAATTTCATCAACACAGCCAGGATGTTTAGGGTCGACAATATGGGGCGCGGTGCCATCAATTAAGGCAACTCTAAGCGCTGGTATGGCCAATCCGTCAAGGGAATTAGGATCACTGGCACAATGGTGATGTTCGATATCATAACCATGTTCGACAAGTGTCTGCCCAATCTTTTTCATGAAAGTGGATTTACCGACACCAGGCCCACCTTTTAGTAAGAAAATTCGTGTTGCATCAGTAGGTATTACATAATCATAATAAGAGAAAAAGCCTTGGGGAGTATTGCCGCCAGGGAACAGGTGTCTGATTTTTCCTTCAGCCATTTTTATCCTCCCTTTAGTTTATCCGATGACTAACCCGTTCTAATACTCCCGTCCTCTGTAGGCGGGAGTAAAGAACGGCTAAGTCCCTGGATAATTCGACTAAGATTCAGGTGGGGTTAAAACCCCATCTGAATCAAGTCTCATTTATGGTATTACCAGTAGTATTTCTCTACAATGTATGAGTTGTGCTGCGTGAGTATATCAAAAATCAGCTGCAAGGGGTAGGATTTTTGCTTTTGGTGTAGAATAGATTTTACTTTGATCTTTTACTAAGGAGTTGTCATGCGCAAAGAAGTGTACGGTTATTTGGCCGTTATTGCTGCTGCCTGTATGTGGGGTATTGGTGGCTCGGCAGCCAAAGCGTTATTTAACCAAAATATTACGCCTTTTCTATTGGTGAAGATTCGTCTGACTTTATCATTTTTATTAATGCTAATAGGACTTTTTATTTACAATAGACGGCTGCTTGTTATTCCACGCCGGGAGATTGCTTATTTTGCGCTGCTGGGTACAGGGGGAATGGCACTGCTGCAGTTTTTTTATTTTTATACCATTAGCCTAACGAATGTTGCTACCGCTGTTTTTTTGCAGTATCTGGCACCCGTATTTATGGCTGTCTATGCTGTTGTTTTCGAAAAGGAGCGGTTAGGTGCCAGGCGTGGTGTGGCTATCATTTTAGCCACTTTGGGCGGGCTTTTGATTATGCTTAACGCTGGCGGCGGGGCTTCGATTAGTACGCTAGGGTTAACCAGCGGTTTATTAGCGGCTGCGTCTATGGCATTTAGCACAGTATATGGCCGGCGGGCGGTACGAAGTTACCATCCACTGACGGCTGCAACCTATTCGTTTGGTTTTGCTGGCTTATTTTGGTGGCTGGTATCACCGGAAGCCTGGGTTCAGGGGACTATAAATACTGAAAATTGGTGGCTTTTTGCTTATATTGCTGTGTTTTCGACGGTGATTCCTTTTTTGTTATATTTTTTTGGCATACGCTTCTTATCGCCGACCAATGTAGGAGTTACCGCTTGTTTGGAACCGGTAATTGCTGCTGCTACTGCCTATTTCTTTTTGGATGAGGTTATGGGCTTGCTGCAAATGCTGGGCGGGCTGCTTGTAGTGCTGGCTGTTATTGTGTTGCAAACCGGCAATGAGCAGGAAGTCCTGAATGCAGCGGTGAAAGAGACAGATATTGTATAATTGGAGTGATTTTGATGCATATTGTACTGGTAGAACCGGAGATTCCCGGCAATACAGGTAATATTGCAAGATTGTGTGCAGCCACTGGCTGTGAACTGCATTTGGTAAAACCATTAGGATTTTCTATTGAAGACCGCTATTTAAAACGGGCCGGGCTTGACTATTGGCATTTAGTCAAAGTGCATGTGCACGAAAATTTTGCTGAAGTAGTGAAGCTATATCAAGGTCATAATTTTTATTTTAATACTACCAAAGCCAGTAAACGCCATAGTGATATTGCTTATCAGAGGGATGATTTGCTGGTATTTGGCAAAGAGACTGCCGGGTTGCCGCAGGAGCTGCTGAGTGACAATCCAGATAACTGTATCCGCATTCCGATGATTGAAGATGCCAGATCGCTTAACCTGTCGAATGCGGTAGCTATTGCAGTGTATGAAGCATTTAGGCAACAGGAGTTTCCGGGATTGAAGTAGCAAAGCCTTTAGGATGGTGATACGATGTTTGCACAATTTGGACCGGCAGGAAATCCAGATGCGTTTTATGAATCTGGACATAAGGCTTCGGCTGACATGCCGGAATGGTTAGCAGGCCAAGAACTTAAGGCCTATGAGTATCAATGTAGTCGAGGGGTTACTATCAAGCAGCCTACGGCTGAATTGGTGGGACAGAAGGCCGCTCAATATGGCACTAAGCTTAGTATTCATGCGCCATATTATATTAGTCTGGCTACCGAAGATGAGATTACTGCAACTAACACGCAGCGGCACTTTTTGCGAACGCTGGAAGTAGCCAAATGGATGGGAGCTGACCGGATTGTGTTTCATATTGGCGGCCCAGGTAAAGGTGCTGACCGGCGTCAGGCTATGGAGCGGGCCAAGCGTTCGTTTGTCAAGGTTCTAGAACAAGCTGAAGATCAGGGCTTGACAGGCCCGCAACTGTTGGCAGAAACTATGGGTAAGCAAAATCAGCTGGGGTCGCTTGAAGAAGTACTTGAGCTATGTAAGCTGGATGAGCGGGTCCGGCCAGCAGTCGATTTTGGCCATATGCATGCTGTGACAGGCGGTCTATATACGACAAGTGCAGAGTTTGCCGCTGTATTTGAAAAAATAGGCGAAGCACTTGGATCAGAAGCGGCAAAGAATCTGCATATCCATTTCAGCCCCATTGAGTTTACCAAGGCGGGCGAAAAACGGCATTGGAGTTTTGGTGATCCCTATGGGCCACCGCATGAGCCATTACTAACTGTTATCGCTGATCAGGGGTATACCCCCCGGATTATTTGCGAGTCAGCAGGTACCCAGGCAAAAGATGCCAAAACGATGCAGGATTATTATTTGGCAATGGTGAAAAAGGATTTTTAGTGTATACATGCTGAATATAACGCATAAAATAGATGGTGAACTGGAGGAATCTTCATGATTGTACATGATAAAGCCCATGAATTAGGAAGGACGCTGAGAAATTCTGAGGAGTATCAGGCATTTTTAGCTGCCAAGAAAAATCTTGATAGTGACCCAAAAACCAAAGCCATGGTGCAAGATTTTTTTAAGAAAAAGCTGGTTGCGGAATATGATCTAATGGCTGGTAACCCAGAAGATAAAGAGAAGTCTCAGGAACTTCAAAAAATGTATGAGCTTATTGTTCTAAATCCTAAAGCTAAAGACTTTATCCACGCCCACATGCGTTTTCAGCAGCTAGCTGCTGATATCTATAAAATAATTGGCGATGCGGTCGCTGAAGGAATGGATTTATTTGGCAAAGAATGAGATGTTGGCTAGTAGAAATGTGGATTTTGCTGCCGAATTGAAAAAAGCTATTCCCCCGGAAAGACTGCTAGTTAATGAAGCTATGTCTAAACACACTACTTTTCGCATCGGTGGACCGGCTGATTATCTTGCACTGCCTGCTTCAGTTCAGGAGGTGGCTGCGATTTTGCATATTACTAAACAATTTGCCATACCTGTTACTGTGTTAGGTAATGGTTCTAATGTTTTGGTATTAGACCGGGGAATCCGTGGTTTGGTTTTGAAATTTGGCCCTGAGATGGGCTGTATCCGGCATAACGGGCATACTGTCGTTGCTGGTGCCGGTGCGCTTTTAGCGGAGGTTTCCAAGTACGCTGCCCAACAGGATCTGACAGGGTTTGAATTTGCTATTGGCATTCCTGGCAGTATTGGCGGTGCAGTTTTTATGAATGCCGGTGCCTATGAAGGTGAGATGAGCCAAGTGGTGCAAGCTGTCACGGCAGTATGTGCGGGCGGCGAGTTAAAACGGCTTGCGGGGGAAGAACTAAAGTTTGGTTATCGTCATAGTGTATTTCAGGAAAATGGCTGTCTTATTTGTGAAGTAGAACTGGCGCTCTCAAATGGAGTGAATAACTTGATTCGCGTACGACTTGACGATTATACTACTAAGCGTCAAACTAAACAGCCAATTGAGATGCCTAGTGCGGGCAGCACCTTTAAACGTCCTAATGGTCATTTTGCGGGTACGCTAATTGAAAAGGCCGGACTGAAAGGCACTAGTGTCGGTGGTGCGCAAGTTTCTACAAAACATGCAGGTTTTATTATTAATGCTGGCGGTGCGACCGCCCAGGATGTGTTGGCCTTAATCAGCAAAATTCAGGATAGTGTTTATAAACAGTTTGGCGTTTCACTCCATCCCGAAGTACGGATATTGGGCGAAGCGTAACTACCACATTGTTAATATCACCAAGGGAGCCGGGAGCAATAATGCCCCGGTTTTTACTATTTTCTGCAGGTGAAAAGAGACAGATGTAGAATTTAGAAAATTAAGAAGATAGTTAGCACAATAAGTTAAAAAAGGAGACAAGCGTATGCATTTAACATTTTTGGGAGCCGCAGGTATGGTAACCGGGTCTTCTTATCTTTTGGAAGTCGGTCAAAAGAAGTTCTTAGTTGATTGCGGCATGTTTCAGGGCTCAAAGGCGATTACTGCTCTCAACAGACGGCCATTTCTCTATAATCCGGCAGATATTGAGGCTGTATTTCTAACCCATGCTCATATTGATCATAGCGGTTTGCTGCCGCGTCTGTGCAATTCAGGTTTCAAAGGAACCATCTATGCGACTAAAGCAACCGCCGAATTATCTAGTATTATGCTGCCTGACAGTGGGCACATTCAAGAGTTTGAGGCTGAGCTTGCTAACCGGAAGGGACAACGGGCCGGACGCAAACCGATCGAGCCGCTGTATACCGTAGATGAGGCTTATACCTGCTTACAACAATTTTCACCGATGGCTTATGATACAGCGATAAAAATATCAGACGAGGTGACACTTACCTTTCGGGAAGCTGGCCATATATTAGGTTCGTCCATGGTGGAGATTGTGGCAGCAGAAAACGGCGAGACTACGAAAATTTTATTTTCCGGAGATTTGGGTCAGCCTGACCAACCGATTATTCGGAATCCGGCTGTCATTGAGCAGGCTGACTATCTTATTCTTGAATCAACCTATGGGGATCGGATTCATGATCCGAGTGATCCGATAGAAAAATTAGCTCAATATATTAATGAAACGATTGAACAAGGCGGTAACGTCATAATCCCGTCGTTTGCTGTCGGTCGTACGCAAACCCTTCTCTACAATTTGTATACTTTGTTTAAAGAAGGTTTGATTCCCAAAATTCCGGTAATTATTGACAGTCCGCTGGCTATTTCGGCTACAGAGATCTTCTTAAAGAACTCACAGGAATATGATCGCGAAGCCTATGATCTGCTGTATAAAGACCAGGAGCATCCTTTACAGTTTCCGCAATTGACTGTTGCCAAGACAGCCGAGGAATCCAAAGCCATTAACAATTTGGACCATCCCGCCATTATTATCTCAGCGAGCGGCATGGCCGATGCAGGACGTATTCTCCATCACCTGAAACATAATTTGTGGCGACCGGAGAGCACGGTGTTGTTTGTTGGTTACCAGGCGCAAGGCAGCTTGGGGCGGCGATTATTAGAAGGCATTAAAAAGGTTAGGATTATGGGTGAAGAAATTACTGTCAAGGCCAGGATTGCTAACCTTGAGGGCTTTTCTGCTCATGCTGATAAGGATCAGCTGACAACCTGGCTAAGCAATTTTACGAGCAAACCGGCTAATATCTTTATTGTTCATGGTGAACAAGAAATGTCAGAGCCATTTGCGGCACTTATTGCTGACAAGTTTAACATACCAACTTATATTCCCAAGTATGGTGATTCTGTCACATTGACTGGCCGCAGTTGGCAGATTGAACCTTCGGCTATTATCGAGTTTGAACCTGCTGTTCAGCAGCTTAGAGAGGTTCTTGACGAAATGGAGAAAGAATTCGGCCAATACCGGAGCAAAATGGAAGACCTGGTCCTTATCAATGGCAACAAGCTGCAAGATGTGCTTAAGCGTATTGATAAAATCCGCAAATTCATTAAAAAAACACTTAGTGATTTATGGGCGTGAACATTTCAGCATAGCTGAAGCATCGTTAATTTAGGTGGGAGTCTTGATTCATATTCAAGAGGTCGGTGGTTCAAAACCAGTATGCCCCACCAGGAAAAACATAGACCGTACAAGGCTTTGTGAGCTTTGTACGGTCTTTTAGTTTTGCTTGAAATTAGTAATATGTGTTTCATATTAATATCAACTTAAAGTTGTTGTGCTAGGGTTTGCTGGAAAATTTAACGGAAAAATAACCTAATTTGACAAAAAATGTTTGACAATGGAAAGAAATAGTCATAAAATAAATTCAAAAGCGAGTAAACACTCGCTCGACAAGGTGAGGACATAATGAGTAATAATGCAAGTAAGTTTCTCCATCGTAAAGAAAATGTTATCTTAACTGCTATTGAAATAATTGATGATCTTGGTATTCAAGGCTTATCAACACGAGAGATTGCGAAAAGACAAGGCATATCAGAAGGAACTTTATTTCGACATTTTAAATCAAAAAATGAGATTGTTCTTGATATGTTAGACTATTTTTCCAAATATGATTCCGATATATTTCAGTCAGTCAAATTAAAAGGTCTAAAAATGAAAGAGGCAATCGTCTTTTTGGTAGATTCCTATGTAACATATTATGAAAATTACCCGGCCATTACCGCCGTGACACAAATATACGGTGTCCTGTTATCAGAACCAGATTTTGTTGATAGGATTAAAAGTATTCTTTGCAGTCGAAAAAATTTTTTAAAGGATGTGATTGAGGAAGGAAAGAAAGCGGGTGAGATTAATCCTGAAGTTGATAGTGGTATAGTAGCAGATATTATTATTGGAACATTCGGAAATATTTGTTTGGAGTGGCGCTTAAACGGACGTAACTTTTCTTTACGAAGTAAAACCCTAATGGCTATAAATATGATACTTGGCGGCTTGTCTAGATTAAAATAACAAACTGGAGGTTAAAAAAATGAAAACAGTATTGATTGTCGATGATATGCTTTTTATGCGGATGGCTTTGAAATCAATTTTGGAGAAAAACGGGTTTTCAGTTATTGGTGATGCCGAAAATGGCGTTGAAGCAGTAAAAAAGTACAAGGAATGTGCGCCCGATCTTGTCACAATGGATATTACCATGCCTGAAATGTCGGGATTGGAGGCCCTGAAAAAAATTAAGGAATATGATGAAAATGCTAAAGTTATCATGGTCTCAGCCATGGGGCAGGAGCGGTTTGTTAAGGAGGCAATTATGAACGGTGCCAACTATTTCATTGCAAAGCCATTTAAAGAAGCCAAGGTGCTAGAAACTCTTAACAAAGTTATGGCTTGGTAAAGAGTCATCAAAGGGGACGATTATTGTGTCAGATGAATCTACAATGGAACCAATGTTGGAGCTATTTTTGTTTGAAACCACTCAGCTTGTAGAGCAATTAGAGCAAAGTGTAATTGACAGCGAAAAATGCGACGGCTATGACGCAACTGCGATTAATGAGATTTTCCGTATTATGCATTCCATCAAAGGGGCAGCGGCAATGATGATGTTTGATACTATTGCGCAGCTTGCTCATTGTGTTGAAGATGTATTTTATTATTTGCGTGAGGGTAAGCCCGAGAAAGTAGATTGCATGAAACTGTCAGATCTAATTTTGGCAAGTGGCGATTTTATAAAGAATGAGATCGACAAGATTAGGAGTGGAAGTAATGCAGATGGCAATGCAGCTTCATTAATTGATCAAACACACAGTTTTCTTGATGAGTTAAAAAAAGTGAATCCGAGCGTTCAGACAGTGGATAAGGAAAATACGGTACCCAGTCAAAAACAATATTATATCAGCCAAGATAAGAAGGCAGGTTCACTGAAAAAGCAGCCCTTCATGGCTACAGTTTTTTTTGAAGATGACTGTGATATGGAGAATATTCGGGCATACACTATTATCCCAAGTTTACGCGATATTGCCGAAGATATTAAATACATACCGGAAAATATTATGGAAGACGATGCGACGGCAGAAATTATTCGCAAAGAGGGATTTAAGGTATTCTTTTCATCTGGCCGTTCGTATAGTGAAATACATGAATTACTGGAAAAGACAATATTTCTTAAAACCTTAGAATTAGTTGAAATTGACGGTGCGGTAACAGAGAAACAAGAGTCACGGCCAAAGCAGATTATTTTGGATGATTTCCCTGATAAAACCAGCAAGCCAATTGTAGAACAGCCCGCTTATGTGAACAAAAAAGCTGTTTCCAGTAGCGGGCCGAGTATGATCAGTGTTAATGTGGCTAAATTGGATGCGCTTATGGATTTAGTTGGTGAATTGGTTGTTGCAGAAGCTATGGTGATACAAAATCCTGATTTGCGGGGGTTGTCTCTTACTAATTTTGCTAAAGCGGTACGGCAGCTTGAGAAGATTACAGGGGAGATGCAGGATATTGTGATGTCGATCCGTATGTTGCCCCTTGCTGCTACTTTCCAAAAAATGAATAGAATTATTCGCGATATGTGTAAAAAACTTGGCAAGGAAGTTCAACTGGAGTTAGTCGGTGAAGAAACGGAAGTTGACAAAAATATTATCGAACATATATCAGATCCGTTAATGCACATCATTCGCAACGCTGTTGACCATGGGATTGAATCAGGTGAGGAACGGATGGCAGCAGGAAAACCGGCAAACGGCAAAGTTACATTAGAAGCAAAGCATGATGGTAGCGATGTCGTTATTTTAATCAAGGATGATGGCCGCGGATTGAACCGGGACAAGATACTCAAACGTGCCAGAGAGAATGGCTTATTGCATAAGCCTGAGAATGAGTTGATTGACAAAGAAATATATTCTTTTATTTTTGCTCCGGGTTTTTCTACCAACGATAAAGTGACTGAATTTTCTGGCCGCGGCGTTGGGATGGACGTAGTTACTAAAAATATAACTAGCATTGGCGGTATGGTATTAGTTGATAGTATTCCAGGCGCAGGGTCAACAATCTCTCTAAGGATACCCCTTACATTGGCTATTGTTGACGCTATGAATATAGGAGTCGGAGATGCTCGGTATACGATTCCAATTACCGCGATAAAAGAATCATTTAAGCCTAGGGAAAAAGATATTATCATTGATCCGGATGGAAATGAAATGATTATGGTGAGGGGGCAATGTTTTCCGATTTTGCGTATTAATCAGGTATTTAAAGTGAATACCCGTACTAATGGTTTTACGGATGGAATTATAATTATGGTTGAAAACGAAGGCAATATAGTTTGCCTATTTGCGGATGAGCTTATCGGCGAGCAACAAGTAGTCGTAAAGGCACTGCCTCCCTATGTAAAAAGTATTAGGCAAGTGGAAGGATTGGCGGGATGCACGCTTTTGGGTGACGGCAGTATTAGTCTGATATTAGATATTGGTGGAATGGTAAAGCGCAAAAAAATTTCATAGACGAAGAACACAAAATTACTTGAAAACACGAGAGGAGAAGTGTTATGTCCGAGATTAGCGAAAATGAACTGGAATTGGAAGAAGATACCCAGAAGGGAAAATTCCTGACATTTACTCTGGGCGCGGAAGCTTATGGCATAGAGATTAAGTATGTCACTGAGATTATCGGTATGCAGCCTGTTACTCAGGTACCTGATCTTCCGGAATACGTCAAAGGGATTATTAATCTGAGAGGGAAAATCATTCCGGTTATTGATATGCGATTAAGATTTAAGAAATCCTCTATAGAATACAATGACCGTACTTGTATCGTGGTAGTTGATATACATGAAATTGCCGTAGGGCTAATTGTTGATACTGTTGCAGAAGTACTGACAATTGCGGAAAAAGATATCGTTCCACCGCCACAATTGCAAAATGGCAGTTACCATCAGCGGTTTACCAAGGCGATTGGAAAAGTTGGTGATGACGTAAAATTAATCCTTGATAGTGAGCGGGTATTAAGCAATGATGAAGTGAACCTCTTGGGAAAAATTAACTAGCTGTATATGGGGTAAAAATAAGGAGGTCTAAGTATGAATTGGTATCTAAATCTTAAAATTGCCACTAAGCTTATCATTGCCTTTCTCTGCGTAGCGATAGTGACTGGTATTGTTGGTATAGTAGGTATAATTAATCTTTATAACTTGGCGCGGGAAGATACAATGTTGTTTGAGTATTATACTGTGCCACTTGGGCAAATGGGGAATGCGATCGAGGCTTATCAAAGAAGTCGTGTCAATGTAAGAGATATAATATTAGATAGAAATCCTGCACGTCAGGCAGAAAACATGAGTAAAGCTACGGCAAGTATTGGAGAAATGAAAGAAGCAACAGAGAAGATTGCCAAAACTCTGGTATCTGAGGAAGGACAGAAGTTACAAAAAACTCTTGTTGGTGTGATAAATGATTATGAAGCGTATATCAAGCGGTTATTTGTTGCGATTCAAGTTGGGCAGTATGAGCAGGCAAATCAGATGATGGCAACTGAGGGGATTCATTATGCAGATATCTTTGATGATACATTGAATACGATGAATGCTCTTAAAGTTGAACTTGCTAAACAAAAAGCTGCTAAAAATAAACAGGAAGCGAACGGTGCTATCCTGGTTATGGTTGCTTTTGTTGTAACAGGAGTTATTCTGGCTATGGTGCTTGGCCTTTATATCGCCCGGGTGATTTCCCGGCCAGTCAAGGAAGTCGTTAAAGTGGCAGGCAAAATTGCCAATGGTGATTTAAATGTTAATGTTAAGGTTACGACTAGGGATGAGGTAGGCGAATTAGCGCAGGCTTTCAACGTGATGGCAGGTAATGTCAACCAGGCAATGAGAAGTATCAGCGAAGCTGCAGAGCAAGTAGCTGCGGGCACTCAGCAGATTGCGGCATCCAGCGAGGTTCTATCGCAGGGTTCTACTGAGCAGGCCAGTTCGATTGAAGAGATTACGTCCTCCATGGAGCAAGTGGCAGTTCAGACCAAACAGAATGCGGCCAATGCCAACCACACTAATGAATTGGCTAATTCTTCCAAAGAACAGGCGGTGCAAGGAAATCAGCAAATGCAGGCAATGGTAACCGCGATGCAGGAAATTAATGAGTCGTCTGTCAATATATCAAAAATCATCAAAGTGATTGACGAAATTGCCTTTCAAACCAATATTTTAGCCCTTAACGCGGCGGTAGAGGCGGCCAGGGCCGGTCAACATGGTAAAGGCTTTGCGGTAGTGGCGGAGGAAGTCAGAAATCTTGCTGCCAGAAGCGCCAACGCAGCTAAGGAAACAACGGTGATGATCGAAGGATCAATTCAAAAAGTGGCTGCCGGGACGAAAATTGCCAATGATACGGCAGCGGCGCTAGAAGGCATTGTACAAGAGGTGGCTAAGGCAGCGGCACTGGTCGATGATATTGCCGGGGCATCGACCGAGCAAGCTACAGCCATTGCCCAAGTTAATCAGGCTATTATGCAGGTATCGCAGGTCGTGCAGACTAACTCGTCAACAGCAGAAGAAAGTGCTTCGGCAAGCGAAGAATTAGCCAGTCAGGCCGAGATATTAAAAATTAATGTTTCCAAATTCCAATTAAAAGAAACTGACCGTGGTTTTCAGGGGACACAGGGCCTTAGTCCAGATGTACTGCGTGCCATTGAAGCTATGGTCGAGCAAAACAAGCAGAGTCCAAAGCGTGAAGATAGAGCGGGTAAACCTGAAATGGTACTGACGTCGAAAGGGAAAATTCTTCTTGACGATAGTGAATTCGGCAAATATTAGCCGGAAGTGAGTAGGCGTAAACAGTCATAGTAGCAGTATGCAGTGCTTAAGAAAACCAAGGGTCAAATTATGAAGGTTTAAGGAGGCGTACGGATGGCTTGGTTTTATGACTTAAATATTAGGAAGAAGTTACTATTTGGTTTTATGTTTATCAGTTTGCTCGCTGGAATTGTGGGTATTTTTGGCATTTATAATCTCCGACACATTACTGCTGCTGACAAGATGCTTTACGAAAAATTCACAGTACCTGTCGGCGAATTAGTAGAAATGACTGAGGATTATTGGCAGATTCGGGTTGAGGTTAGAAATATGTTACTGGAAAAAGACCCGAGTAAGCGCGGCATGTATGCAGTTAGGATTCGGGAAGCGATTCAGAAAGTCAAGACGGCATTGCAAGACTTTGAGCAAACCACTTCTACTGATGAAGGGCGCAGGATAGTTGCAGCTTTTAAAAATGCCATCGGTGAGTACGAAGCATATAGTGAAAAGTTAATCGGAATGGCGCAGGCGAACCAGATGGAAACGGTAACACAACTCATGGAAAGTGAAGGAGTAAGGATCAACAAGGCGATGGATGACGGTATTAATGGTCTGAAGGGTCTTAAGATCGCAATCGCCAAGCAGAAGGCAGAAGAAAATCAAGATATTGCCGGCACTGCGACAATGACTGTTGCGGTAATTGTTGCGGTGGCCGTGACAATTGCAATGTTCCTAGGCGTAATGATTGCACGGATTATTAGTACTCCGATAAGTAAATTGGTAGAAGCTGCGGACAAGCTTGCCGCGGGTGATGTGCAAGTAAATGTTACTGCTACGACGAAGGATGAGATTGGAGCGCTTATGCGAGCGTTTGGCAGGATGATTGAGAGCATACATGAACAGGCAATTATTGCCGAAAAGATCGCGGCAGGCGACATGACGGTTCAAGTAAAGCTTAGATCTGAGAATGACTTGCTAGGCAGGAAACTTAGCGAGATGGTAGAAAACAATAATTTAATTTTAAACAGTATCAACGAGGCTGCAGAACAGGTTGCGGCAGGTGCTCAGCAGGTTTCCGCATCTGGCGAGGTTTTATCGCAGGGTTCTACGGAACAGGCCAGCTCGATTGAAGAGATTACTGCCACCGTGGAGCAAGTGGCAGTTCAGACTAAGCAGAATGCGGTCAACGCTAATAATGCTAGTTCTTTGGCGACTGCTGCTAAAGAACAGGCTATGAACGGAAATCAGCAAATGAAGGATATGGTGCAAGCGATGCGGGAGATTAACGAATCGTCAGCCAATATATCCAAAATTATCAAAGTGATCGACGAAATTGCCTTTCAAACCAATATTTTAGCCCTCAATGCAGCAGTAGAAGCGGCCAGGGCCGGTCAGCACGGCAAAGGTTTCGCAGTAGTGGCAGAGGAAGTCAGAAATCTTGCTGCCAGAAGCGCCAATGCCGCGAAGGAAACAACGGTAATGATTGAAGGATCAATTCAAAAAGTGGATGCCGGAACTAAAATAGCTAATGACACGGCCGCGGCACTAGAAGACATTGTACAAGAAGTAGCTAATGCAGCGGCACTGGTCGATGATATTGCCGGGGCATCGAATGAGCAGGCTACCGCCATTGCCCAAGTTAATCAGGCTATTATGCAGGTATCGCAGGTCGTGCAGACCAACTCTGCGACAGCGGAAGAAAGCGCTTCAGCAAGCGAGGAATTAGCCAGTCAGGCCGAGATACTAAAAAACAGTGTATCAAAATTTAAACTGAAGCAAACTGGCAGAAAGATTCAAAATGCAGAAGATTTAAGTCCTGATCTACTGCGTGCCATCGAATTAATGATTGAGCAAAAAAAGAAGGGGTATAAACAGGCGGGGCACATAGGTAATAACGAAGCGGTATTAACGGCGAAGGGAAAAATCGTTCTTGACGATAGTGAATTCGGCAAATACTAAGCAGCAGTTAAAGTTACAAGTCATAAGTGCGCTGACTACTTTTGTATTTGTTAAGGGACGGAAGATATGAAAGCAATAACCGATAGAGAGTTTATTGAACTTGTTCAGTTCATCAAGCAAAATTTTGGTATTAACCTTGCACATAAAAGAGGCTTGGTGTTGGGGCGTTTGTACAACTATATTGAGCAGAATGGCTTTGATAGTTTTTCTGAGTATTTTCATTATATAGTAAATGATCGTACAGGTAAGGCCGGGTCAATATTGCTAAATAAACTGACAACAAATCATACTTATTTTATGCGGGAACCCCAGCATTTTAATTTTTTGGAACAAGTGGTGTTGCCTGCTTTTGCAAAGGGCGCAAGTAAAGATTTACGCATATGGAGTGCCGGCTGCTCAACAGGTGAAGAACCATATACGTTGGCAATGGTTATCGATTCTTTTTTCGGGGTGGCAAAGTGCCAGTGGGACACTAAAATATTGGCAACCGACATTTCCACGGCTGCTTTGGAACGAGGGCAGCGTGGAGTTTATCCTAATAGTCAATTAAACGAATTGCCTGATCCTTGGCGAACAAAATATTTATCTAAAACTGATGATGAATATAGTGTTATTAATGAGAAGATACGAAAAGAAGTCATATTCAGACGTTTCAATCTAATGAACGCAACATTTCCTTTTAAAAAGAAGTTTCATCTTATTCTTTGCCGAAATGTAATGATATATTTTGACGCCGACACGAAACGGAATTTGGTCAATCGGTTTTATGACCATATGGAACCGGGGGGATATCTATTTATCGGCCATTCTGAAGCCTTAAGTCGCCATGAAAGTAACTATGTTTTTGTAGCGCCTGCAATCTATAGAAAGGAATAAATGATGATTACCATGAAAAGAAAGATTAGGGTCTTAGTGGTCGATGATTCAATCGTATTCAGAGAATTTTTACTCCGGGGGATTGGTGAAGATTCCATGCTCGAAGTTGTGGCGACAGCTTCCGATCCATATATGGCTAGAGACAAGATTTTAGAATTTGAACCAGACGTTATGACGTTGGATGTTGAGATGCCACGCATGAACGGGATTGAATTTTTAAAAAAGCTTATACCGCAATATCCGTTACCGGTTGTTGTAGTAAGCGCAGTGAGCGAGAATATATTTGACGCTTTGAATGCCGGGGCTGTTGATTTCGTTACTAAGCCAGACGCGAAGTCATCAGCAAATTGGGAAATGTTTATTCGTGAGTTGATTATTAAGATAAAGATTGCAGCATCTGCAAAGGTCGGCCGGCTAAAACGTGAATATGTCAATGGTCAACCTATAACTGGAACTGTGTCGATAAAGCGAGACCGAATAATAGCCATAGGGGCATCAACAGGCGGTACGGAAGCAATTTTTGAGGTCGTTCGTTCGTTTTCCCGGGATATACCAGGTGTGGTTATTGTTTTGCATATGCCGCCTGTATTCACTGGTATGTATGCGAAGCGATTGAATAATTCATGTTTAGTGGAAGTAAAAGAGGCCGAAACCGGCGATACGGTTATACCAGGAAGGGTGTTACTCGCGCCGGGAGATCATCATATGCGCTTAAATCGAAACGGAAAAGTATATACTGTTGAGTGTTTCAAAGGCGACAGGGTAAATGGACACTGTCCTTCAGTAGATGTTTTATTTGATTCGGTGGCAGCGAAGGCTGGGGCTGCCGGAATTGGTGTTATTTTGACAGGGATGGGTTATGATGGCGCGAAAGGGTTGCTTAAAATGAGGCAGGCCGGTGCAAATACCATTGGGCAGGATGCGCAATCCAGTGTGGTCTATGGGATGCCTAAAGTCGCTTATGATATCGGAGCTGTCAGTAAGCAAGTTCCATTAGAAAGGATATCACGGCAAATTTATTCCATTTTGACGGAATAGGCGGTACAATGTGTGTTGTCGCTGAAAATTTAAGTTTTAGTATTATAGAAAATCAGATTGCGGGTGATAGGCTGATGAATACGCACTTCATGGCCGGAATGCTAGCTTCCATTGGAGATGGAGTTATTGCTGTTGATACGGCAGAGAAGATTATTTTTATGAATGAAGCCGCAGAACGAATTACAGAGTGGAGTAGGACAAAGGCTATGGGTCAGCCATTTGGCGCTGTGTTCAGTCTCTATAGTGCCAAAAACAGAGAACCATTGCTCAGTCCTACTACCCAGGTTCTGCAAATGCATACTGCCATGGGCTTGCAGAATGAATCGGTAATTATCATGAAGGATGGAACAGCAAAATATCTATCTGCAAGCTGCACGCCGATTAAACAAACTGGCGAGAAAATTGATGGTGTAGTGATGGTATTTCGTGATATCACACGCTATAAAATGTTGGAAAAGAAGATCGAGAGTGAAGAAGACAATTTAAGAATGATATTTAATTCCGCCCCGGTAGGCATGTATACTGTCGATGAGACTGAAAAGATTGTCGAGGTCAATGATGCGGCACTAAAGATGTTCGGTGGAGACCGGATAAAGGTAGTGGGAAAGAGTTTCGGCAATGCTTTTGGATGCGAGTGTAGTCTTGAGAATGAAAAGGGCTGTGGGCACGGAACTTCTTGTCAATATTGCGAATTCCGGCGTGCCACTTCGCTTGCTTTCGAAGGACTGCCGGCGTCCGGCATTGAATGCAACAAAACCATTATTAATGAAGGAAAAAAAGTGGTATTTTGGTTTAGAGCCAGTGCAGCACCTATTATCGTAGATGGTACAATTCGTGTTGTGGTAGCTTTAGTTGATATAACTGACCAGAAAGAAAAAGAAATATCTATTATCAAAACAAGAGATTTTTATTTGCGGATTTTTGAGAGTTTTCCTACAATTATCTGGCGAAATAATATAAGTAGCGAGACTGAATCGATTAATGAAAACTGGTATATACTAACAGGTCAGGCCACTGAACATGCATTAGGGCATGGTTGGCTGGATCGACTCCATCCTGATGACAAAAAGAAATACATCGATTCCAACTTGGGGCTGCAGGACAAAGCGGTTTTGGAGGAAAGCGAAATCCGGGTACTTGATCGTAATGGACAGTACCGCTGGCTTTATAGAGTTTGCAAGATGTACTATAATATGCATGGGATACCTGAAGGGTATATTGGTATGGGGATAGATATCACTGACAGAAAAATTGCCGAAGAAGGTTTGAACAGATATAAAGTACTTTCTGAACAGGCGCAGGATATAATCACCTTTATTGATATGGACGGGCGGATTATTGAGGCCAACGAAGCCTCTGTTAAAGCCTATGGTTATTCACGCGAAGAACTGCTAAAATTGACTATTTTTGATCTGTGTGAAAAAGATAAGGAAGCATTTATGAAGTGCCAGATGGCTATAGCTGACAGGAAGGGCGTATTTTTTGAAGCGGTGCATAAAAGAAAAAATGGTGAATTTTTCCCGGTGGAAATAAATTCTCAAGGTACGGTCATTGGTGAAAGAAAGGTACTGCTAAATATTATCAGGGATATATCTGAGCGAAAGCTTGTGGAAGAAGAACTCAAAGGGGCTAAGGACAAAGCGGAAGCGGCTAATAAAACCAAAAGTGAGTTTCTTGCCAACATGAGTCATGAAATTCGAACCCCGATTAATGGCATTACGGGAATGATTGATTTAACGCTAATGACCGAATTAGCCAGTGACCAAAAAGAGAACTTAACGGTCGCAAAATCTTGTGCACATCAGTTGTTGGGAATTGTTAACGATATTCTGGATTTTTCCAAGATGGAAGCCGGAAAACTGTCGCTTGAGGTTGTCAGCTTTAAATTCCGGGATTTAATCGCTGAAATAGTAAAAGCTTATTCGTATCGTGCCGGAAGTAAAGGTTTGGAATTAAATTATACCCTATCAGCTGATGTTCCGGATATTGTGAGTGGCGATCAGAACCGATTACGGCAGATATTGAATAACTTACTTGACAATGCCATAAAATTTACCGAAAATGGTGAAGTTAGCTTATCAATAAAAAGAACCGGAGGAAATGCTGAAACTTTTGATCTTACCTTTGCTGTGCGCGATACCGGCATCGGAATTGCTTCTGGTGAAATGAATAAGCTGTTTAAAACATTTAGCCAAGTAGATGGTTCCATTACTAGAAAATACGGCGGAACAGGATTGGGACTGGTTATTTCAAAGCAGCTTGTAGAAATGATGGGCGGCAAGATGTGGGTTGAGAGTGTCAAGGATCAGGGGAGCGCTTTTTACTTTACTATCACTTTAAAAGCTGGCACAATTGATGACAGGCCGAAGTTGAAATTTGTCAAGCCATTGATACCATTGAATCTTTTGTTAGTTGAAGACGATGCGATTAATCGTGTTGTGACTGGAAGAATGGTTCGCAAGATGGGCTACCAGATTGATGCGGCAGAAAACGGTGTTGAAGCATTAATGCTTTGGCGGAAAAAACACTATAATATTATTTTGATGGATATTCAAATGCCTGAAATGGACGGGATAGAGACCACAAAGCACATCAGGGAAGAGGAAGCTCATACCGGCAAGCATACCCCGATTATTGCGCTTACGGCACACGCGCTTTTAGGAGATAAGGAAAGATTTCTGGCAGCAGGAATGGATGAATATATCGCTAAACCAATGCGGTTTGAGGAACTAATTAATAAAATTGAATTGTTTTCACCACAAAATAAATGCATGAATCCTGCCGATATTATTCGTAGTTTGCAAATTAATGAAAATGGGGACGTTGTTTTGGCTTGCGAAGCAGATGCGGTAAATGCAGAGTCTTCGGCATTGATGGAAATAGTAAAATTGCTTGAACAGTGCAGTGGTGACGAAAAAGGTTTAGGGCTGATGGAGGAGTCTGCCCACAAGATAAAAAAAATAGCGACTCAAATTGGTTTAGATGAATTAAAGAGTATGGCCTTTAAGGCTGAATTGGCCGCTAGGCGCGGTAATTTGAGAGAAACGCTTGCGCATTTAGAAAATATTCGACAGCTATGCGAATTTCGCAAAAGATAAAGTTTTAGGGGGGAATAGGGATGAGGATATTAATAGCAGAAGATGATATGGTTAGTAGAAAGTTTCTTTCGAAGTTTCTTTCTCAGTATGGAGAATGTGACTTGACGGTAGATGGGTTAGAGGCTTTGGATGCATTTTTATTGTCTCTGAAAGATAACAATCCTTACGACTTGGTCTGTTTGGATATTATGATGCCTAGAGTTGATGGCGTTAAAGTGCTAAAAACTATTCGGCAGTTGGAACGGCAGAATGGGGTTTTGCCTGAGGAGCACGCCAAGGTAATCATGGTAACCGCTTTGGGAGAAACGAACTATGTTCAGCAGTCTTTTGAACTTGGTTGTGATGCCTATGCCGCAAAGCCTATAGACATTGACCAACTGGTGAAAGTGATGGAAAAGCTGGGACTAGTTCAGCAAAATATATAAGTAGAGTAAGTATTATGTTACAGTTTGTATCAGGTTAATGTGTTAGTTGAGTGGAAGGTGCAAACCTGAATAGCAACAGTAGACGGGAGGATAGCTATGCTCCGTTTAGCAACTTCGCAACTCCAGCCGGGGATGATTATTGCCCGGAATATTTTTAGTGCCACCGGAAATCTTCTGCTGTCAGAGAATGTAATTTTGGATGAGCATTTGATTTCAAAATTGGGGACTCTGGGTATAGATTCTGTATTTGTTAGTCATCCACACTTGGAAATTACGCCCGAGGAGATTGTTAACGAAGAAACCCGAGTGGAGATCATCAAAATGGCTAGTCAAGCTTTCGGCGATATCCGTCAAAATCGGACATTCAATCTAACCGGAATATGCGAGGCTATGAAGAAGATTATCGAAGATGCGATTGGTAACCGCCAGGTGCTTATACAAATGACAGACATTCGTGCTCGTGCTGATTATACATTTGGTCATTCGATTAATGTCTGCTTACTATCGATCATGATCGGAATCAAAATGAATTTGAATCACCAGCAGTTGCACGAACTCGCGATGGGGGCAATTTTGCACGATTTAGGAATGCTGCTAGTTCCCTCCGAAATTGTTCAAAAGACGGACGCAATTTCGCCTACTGATTGGAAGCTAATACAAACCCATACTAAAAAAGGGTTTGAAATTATTCGCAGAGTTGGTCCAATTCCCTTCGTATCCGCTCATGTGGCTTTCCAACACCATGAAAATTTTGATGGCACCGGTTATTGTCGAGGTTTGGTAGGGGAAAATATTCATATTTATGCGAGAATAGTTGCTGTTGCAGACCTATATGATGCGATTACCTCGGATCGGCCTTATAGAAAAGCCTTTTTGCCCCATGAGGCCTATGATATTATACTAGCCTCCAGAGGGGCTAAGCTTGATCCTAAGATTGTTGATCTTTTCCTGGAAAATGTGGTGATATACCCAGTTGGTACAACTGTATTATTGGACACAGGTGAAATTGGTGTGGTCGTTGAGATTCATCCGCAGTTACAAGTACGACCAGTGGTGAGGATTATTATCGATCAATTCGGCAACCCGTGGCAGGGGCCAGAAAAAATGGTGGACTTCACTAAAGATTTAATTCGATTTATTGTTAAAGTTTTGAAGCCGGAAGAAATTTTTGCATTAAGGGTAAAAGAGTTTTGATGTGGTATCAAATTGGCTGACAATAATGAACTAGCGTTGATAGTTTGAACTTGTAAAGTAAAAAGTCTGCTCAAAGGAGAAGGTGTACCTACAGTTGAAACATGCTATGACTAAGAAAAAGTGGTTACGCCGCCGACCTGGTATTTTAGCAGCGCTTACCGCTGCTTTGTTATTTGGCGCAGGGACACCATTTGCTAAACTATTACTAAATGCCGTTAACCCATGGTTGCTGGCGGGGCTGCTCTACATTGGCTCCGGTATTGGTCTAACTCTATATCGTCGTATGACCAAAGCTCCTGCGGTTACACTGCCACGCCATGAGGCGTTCTGGTTTGCTGGTGCGATTGTGACGGGTGGCATCGTTGCCCCGGTCTTATTGATGTTTGGCCTAACCAAGACGCCTGCATCCGGGGCATCTCTACTGCTCAATGCCGAAGGCGTATTTACGGCCTTACTGGCCTGGTTCGCATTCAAGGAAAACTTCGACCGACGCATTGCACTGGGCATGTTCGCCATCGTAGCCGGTGCGGTGGTTTTGAGTTGGCAGGGGGATGCCAGCTTTGCCGGTCTGTGGCCAGCTTTAGCACTGTTGGGCGCGTGCTTCGCATGGGGAATTGACAACAATTTGACGCGCAAGGTATCGCTGGCGGATACAACGTGGATTGCCTCAATCAAAGGTCTGGTTGCCGGTTCGGTCAATCTGGCCTTAGCCTTCATGCTCGGCGCATCCTTGCCGCCGTTGCCTAATCTGGTTTTGGCGATGGTGGTGGGTTTTCTCTCCTATGGCGTGAGCTTGGCCTTGTTCGTAGTTGGCCTACGCCTCCTTGGCACTGCCCGTACAGGGGCTTACTTCTCGGTTGCTCCGTTCATTGGGGCTGTAATAGCACTGGCATTTGGTGAACCATTGACGCTGCCGCTGGTGATTGCTGGGGCACTGATGGCGCTGGGTATCTGGCTTCACCTAACAGAGCACCACAAACACGAACATAAGCACAAAGAGCTAGAACACGAACACGAACATACTCATGATGAACATCATCAACATACACATGATAACCCTGCTGCACATGGAACAAAACACAACCACCAACATCGGCACCCGGCACTGATTCATAAGCATGAGCACTTCCCCGATGCACACCATCAACACAAGCATTGAAAAAAGGCTGTTATCATTTTCAAATTGACTAGTTGAACATAGACTAGAGTTCTAGTGTAGGGGTAGCTTGAAAGTACTTGTGCAGATGAGATCCCAGGAAAAAATGCGGTTTATCGCAATCTCAAGTAGCCAATACTAGGCTTAGTTTGAAGCAGTTATACCAAGTTGCTTCTCCGGTTGGACACAAGAGTGGTGGCATCTTGAGGACGATATACACCCAGATGATACCGAGATTAGCAGTAACTACGTTAACCCCTTGAAATGTAGATAGAATAGGAGAAAATCTATGTTTAGCAAACAACTGCGTCATATCAATCGCTATCGTGAAATTGCTACTATTTTAGCCAATCAAGGGTTTGGCTATCTTATCGAAGAAATGGACTTCATCAAAAAAATTCCCTATCATGAACGGCTGTGGATAAAATCATCGGAAGCAAATTCGACTGACCTTGGAGAAAGAATTCGGATCGTCCTGCAAGAACTGGGTCCTACCTATATAAAATTAGGTCAGATTGCCAGTACTAGACCGGATATTTTACCGAGTGAAATCATTATCCACTTAGAAAAATTACAGGACAACGTCTCTGCTTTTTCCTTTGAACAAGTCCAAAATTTAATTAGAGAAGAACTGGGTGCTGACATCGAGGAAATATTTTATAAATTTGACCCGCAGCCGCTGGCTGCGGCTTCTATCGGACAAGTTCATGTAGCAACGTTAGAATCGGGACAAAAAGTAGCAGTAAAAGTTCAGCGTCCCGGCATTGCTGCCAATATTGAAACAGATCTGGAAATTTTATTCGAAATAGCGGTAGCAGCTCAGAATCGTTTTCAATGGGCAAAACAATATCAGATTGTCGATATGGTTGACGAATTTGCCAAGTCTCTTCATAAAGAACTTGATTACACCATAGAAGCACGTAATACGGATAAAATTTCTATTCAATTAAAAGATCAGCCGGATTTTTATATTCCTAATGTTTATTGGGATTATTCTACTAAAAAAATTCTTACCACAGAATTTCTTCAAGGCATAAAAGTAAACCAAAGTGATATACTCTCACAGCAAGGATATAAGCTTTCCTTGATAGCGAATCGTTTTGCCAAAGGCATTTTTCATCAGATATTTATCGAAGGATTTTTTCATGGAGACCCGCATCCTGGGAATATAGTCGTACTGCCAAAAGAAGTGATTGGCTTTTTAGATTTCGGTATGGTAGGAAGAATTGGCTCCGAGATGAAAAATGGTTTGTCATCATTATTGATTGGCCTTAAACGTAATAACACAGATGATTTGCTAAAAGCGATTCTTAGAATAGGAATTGTCCCACCTGAGGTAAATCTGCGACAATTACGAGATGATATTGAACTTTTTAAAGATACATATTATGGATTGCCTTTAAGTAGAATCAGTATTGGTGAGGCAATTACTAATTTTTTCCGGATCGCGCAAAAACATACCATACGAATCCCGTCTGACCTAGTATTGGTCGGCAAGGCAGTACTCACTGTAGAGGGCGTTGTAAAAAAGCTTGACCCGGCTTTAAGTCTTTTTGATATTGTTGAACCTTTTGGTGAAAAATTATTGCTGGAAAGAATGCATCCTAAAACAATTGCCGAATCCGTATGGAAAACAGCCAATGACTTTGGCGATCTTTTTAACGATATTCCCAGAAATGTAAAGGAATTAAGCAGCGTTGTCAATCAAGGACGTGTACATTTAGACGTATCTCTTAGTGAAACAAAACTTTTTTTAAAACATCAAGCTCGCATTAGCAACCGAATATCCGTAAGCATAATGTTATTGGCTTTTAGCATTTTAATGGGTAGCATCATTATTAGTTTATCCCTAATGGGACAAGCCTCCCGTTTATGGAACCTTCCTATCGTTGAAATCGGTTTTCTTATCGCCATACTCATGTTTGTATGGGTACTATATGGGATAATGCGGTCGGGAAAACTTTAGAAATAGTAAAAACAGCTAAAACTCAGATTTATTCTGAGTTTTAGCTGTTTTTACAGGTCTTACTGTTTTTTTATGACATCAATAACTCCTATTCCCGATCGATTTCCCGCCGCATTTAACGGATTTTTTGGCTGGTGTATATTGAACATAAAACCATCTTGTCCATATCTTTTAAATGCATTTTCAGTAAAACGCTCGTCAAGTGCTATGGCATGTACCTTCCCAATGATCAGAGCGGATATTCCCTGTTGTGATAAATCTTTCTCCAGTTCCAGGCTGCATTCCAAGGATAAAAAGCTCTCTTTTATACGCGGAGCAGTAATGGTCTTGGAGGTTTCAAGCGTAAACCCGCCTGCTGCAAATTCATCGGTTTCAGCGTCGTTGTTGCTAACGGTTTTTTGGCACATTTCAAGGTAAGCAGAACTGAGAAAATTGACACAAAACTCTTTAGTTCGCAAGATGTTTTGATAGGTATGTGACCGTTGCAATATGCCGGGCATTACAGCGTAAAATCCACCACCATCGCCGGAAAATGAACTCCAGGAATGTAAACAGGCATTTGGCTGACCATTGTCTTTATAAGTCGTAAGCATAAATATCGGGTGGGGAATACCGCACACAAATTCAAACCAATGAAATATATCGTAGTGTCCGGGCCATTCCTCCTGAAAGAAATCTGGTTTTTGTGTAAGAATTTCAAGTTTCATAGGGGACCTCCTTGGGTTTCCAGATGGAAAGTTCAACTTTCCCTGGATTGAACGACTAAGGCTTCTGCCGGCGTCCTAAAGGACTTGGCACAAGCCAAGTCTTATCTTATTTTCTTTACTTTAGCATACAGGATAGTTGGTGTATTGCAAAAAAACGACAAGTTAACTTTCTGCATACTGCAAAGCTTCCAAAGGGGTTCTGCCTGCATACTTTTTAAAACTGTTGATAAAATGAGATTGGTGAGCAAATTGGTAGTGATACGCAAGATCACAAAAATTTCGACTGCGGGAATAATACATGTCTTGCCAGATCATTTGAAACCTTACTATATCGGAAATCTTTTTTGGCGAAGCACCGATAAATTCTGTAAACAGGCGTTCAAGGTGTCTTTGACTGATAGTTATTTTGGTGCATAAGGCAGGTATTGAGATTAGGCCTTTTGTTTTTAAAATAAAATACAGAGCATTTAAGATATTGGGGTCCATAGGACGCGATGCCTGAAGGCAGTTTAACAAATATTCTTCTGCCGCAGCTATCCGGTCAATGATCGATGGTCTTTCTAACAGAATGTCTGCCAGTTTTTTTCTGAAATCATAAAAATAATTATCGACATCTATAAAGGTATTTAAGGCGTCTCTCATGGTAGTATCAGCAAACAGAGGAACAGCCCAGAAGTAAAAGCGAATCCCAAATGTAGAAGTAGTTGTTGCCTCATTAGTAGCCGCAGTATGAAAAGGGGTATCATTGATACCGCAAAAAGCCGCGCTTAGTTTATTGGAAATGTGATTGATGTCAACGACAATATCCATACAGCCATCAGGGATGATGAGCGTGGAATGAGACCGATGTTCATTTTTACCGGATGATAGAAGTGGGGGGGATGACCCCCAAAAGCATCTAATATAGGGTTTAAGCAAATTGCTTGGTGGAATTTCAACATATTGCAGCGTGTTTTTGGGTCTTGCAATGATAGGATTAAATAGGTTGGACAGGGTATGCATTCAGTTCACCTCCTCGCTGAGTTCCTGTTTTGTCTTGTTCTATTTCATTATTATCATTATAGCACTGCGAATGATAATAGATTGCATAAACAGGCAAGTTAAGATAATATTTTAGCTATAGTGAAGATAACGTTAGAATAAGAGACGCCGAAGCGGTACGAAGGGAGTTTTTCTATATAAATGAAAAATATAAATACAAAAGATATTTTGCAAAAAAGCAGTTTTTTATTTGAATTAATTTATAATGATATACCTATTCGTACAGCACAAGAAGGTGCAGATTATTTTAATGTTGATATTGCTCAAATAGCGCCAACGTTGATACTGTATACAGGTATAGGCTTTCATGTGTTAGTTATTTCAGGGGAAAGAGGTCATGTTAATTTCAAAGAAATAAAACAGTTGTTAAATTGCAAAAATGTCAGATTAGCGTCAAAAGAGGAAGTTAAATCAGTAACCGGATTTTCCGTTGGAAATGTACCAATGTTTGGAATTCCATTGCCTTACATAGTGGACAAGAGACTTCTCAGATTTTCGTTTGTTTATGGTGGTTTAGGAGAAGAAGATACAACATTAAAGGTTGATCCCCGTGCTTTGTTTAATTTAAATAAAGTTGTTGGGTCATTAGAATAAGTAAAGGACTTTGCCACATTGCCAGGAGCAATATGGATAGATGAGGTATACTTGGTGTTGTAGTTTTTGGGGGAGTAGCACAGGCATTTCGAATTTATTTATTTATATACTAGTGGTCGTAACCATAAGCTATTTTCATTGTAAAATAAATTTAATTTGACATATGACAAGTGGTATAATATAGTGGAGTGTGCATGACACTACAAAAGGGTGCAAAATATAAGCATCCTTTTGCTCATTATAGGGGAGGCTATCATTTTATATGGAACGCAATGACTTACGTAATATCGCAATTATTGCCCACGTTGACCATGGCAAGACAACTTTAGTAGACGCTATGCTCAAACAAAGCGGTGTTTTCCGCGCGAATGAACATATTATTGAACGCGTTATGGACTCAAACGATCTTGAACGCGAACGTGGCATTACCATCTTATCTAAAAATACGGCGGTAATGTATCATAATATCAAAATTAACATCGTTGATACCCCGGGCCACGCCGATTTTGGCGGTGAGGTTGAACGGGTGCTTAATATGGTTGACGGTGTATTGCTCCTAGTAGATGCTTTTGAGGGACCAATGCCTCAGACCAAGTATGTATTGCGCAAAGCCTTAGAGCAAAAAATTAAGCCAATTGTTGTTATCAACAAAATTGATCGTCCTGATCAGCGGGTAGAAGATGTTCTTGACGAGGTATTAGAACTATTTATTGAGCTAGATGCTAACGATGAACAGCTTGATTTTCCGGTAGTATATGCAACAGCCCGCGCTGGTATTGCCAAAATGGCTATGGATGATGACAGCGACAATTTGCAACCGTTGTTTGAGTGTATTGAAAAAACCATCCCTGCGCCGCGGGGCGATATTGACGGACCGCTGCAGGTTATGATTACTACGCTGGATTATGATGATTATGTCGGCCGGATTGCTATTGGCCGGGTTGTACGAGGACGAATTAAAAACGGCCAAAATGTCGTATTAGTGAACGGAGAGATGGAAACCAAAGGCAAAATCGGCAAATTATATATATATGAGGGACTGAAGCGTACTGAGGTCCAAGAGGCTGCTTTAGGTGACATTGTTGCTATGATTGGTCTTGAAACAATTAATATTGGTGATACGGTAGCTGATACCGAGAATCCCGAAGCGCTACCTGCAATTCGAATTGACGAGCCGACACTTGCTATGACTTTTTCGGTAAATACGAGCCCATTTGCCGGACGAGAAGGCCAGTATGTTACGTCACGCCATATTCGTGACCGTCTGTTTAGGGAAGCCGAAACCAATGTTAGCTTGCGGGTAACAGAAACCGACAGCCCGGATTCTTTTGTGGTGGCAGGCCGTGGTGAACTGCATTTGTCGATTCTTATTGAAACAATGCGCCGCGAAGGTTATGAGCTGCAGATCGGCAAGCCGCAGGTAATCTATAAGGAGATTAACGGCAAGCGCTGCGAACCGATGGAGTTTTTGACAATTGATGTACCACAGGAATTTATGGGACCGGTTATGGAAGGTTTAGGCACTCGCCGGGCTGAGCTTGTCAATATGATCGAACTGGCTGGCTACTTACGGATGGAATTCATTGTTCCGGCTCGTGGACTAATTGGATTTAGATCAGGGTTTTTGACCAATACCAAGGGCAATGGCATTATGCACCATGTTTTTCATGGTTATGTGCCATATAAAGGTGATATTCCCGGCCGTACCCGGGGCGCATTGGTAGCGTTCGAACAAGGTGAAACCACTGGTTATGGTATTAATAGTATCCAAGACAGAGGCATTATGTTTGTTGTCCCCGTACAACCTGTATATGAAGGTATGATTATCGGGGAAAATGCCCGGGATATGGATATGGATGTTAACCCTTGCAAGAAAAAACATGTAACCAATATGCGGGCTAGTGGTACTGATGACGGTATTCGTCTAACACCGCCGCGTATTTTAAGTCTGGAACAGGCACTTGAATATATTAATGATGATGAGGCTGTAGAAGTCACACCACAAAGTATTCGTTTGCGTAAGCTTATTTTAGATCGGCACATCCGTGGTCGTGAACGCAAGCAATAAGCGTAGTGAGATTTGTAAATAGAAAAGGCCAGTTATAGTGCTAAAGTCCTAAATTACTAGGAAATTCCTCCTCAATTTGCTATTAATATGAAAATTCATTGTTGTAAGGCAGGAATTGCCATAAAAGGTGTCGAAGTACTTTAATAATAAAGTTAAAAATAGGAATTTTTTGAGGAGGCGCTTGCCAGTGGCGCTTGGATTAATGGATAAATTAGCAAATTTTTTAATACCGATGGAAGAAGATATGGTAGCGTCAGAAAAAGCGGATACGCCTGTTGCTAAAGAATTGCCTGTACAGGAACCTGAGCGACGTCCCAAGTTAAAAGTACACAGTCAGCAATCAGGTCATTTAAAAGTATTTGTCGATTTGCCAGTCTCTTTCGACGATGTGCAGAATTATGCTGACTATCTCAAAGACAATGTTGCTATTATTGTCAATTATCAGCAGGTAGATGATGCTACTCAGCAACGGATGTGCGACTTTTTAAATGGCGTATGTTATGTCTTGGGCGGCAACGTTCAGCGGATTTCGGAACGAGTAATACTTTACACTTATGCAAGTATTGAAGTAGATAAAAAGATATTTGCTTATTCAGTGCCTACTTATGTGCGGGTAAAGAATGAAATGTAAGTAAGCAGTTCTGGTGTCAGTTAAGATAAGACTTGGCCGTTCAATTCAGGGAAAGTTAACTTTTCCATCTGGATAAGATAAGACTTGGCTTTTGCTGGCGTCCTTTAGGACGCCGGTAAAGGCCTTAGTCGTTCAATCCAGGGAAAGTTAAACTTTCCATCTGGATAAAGAAAATACGGCTTGCGTCGAGCCTTTGGTGAAAGCGGAAACCGATGTTGCCCTAACAGATAGTTTTATACTTTCTGTTAGGGCAACAAAACTATTTACCTTGGGATGGTAGAGGCCGAATGATCAAAAGGACGGTTCTAATCCATGGAAACGCTTAAACCAAAAAAGCTGCTCCAGCCCAAAGGATAGAGGAGCTAAGTTAGTGCTGCTGATTCACATAAGCAACCCTATGGCATCAGATTAAACGCAAATATTAAAGAACACAACGTAATGACTCCAACCGAGATAAAGCCTATTACAAAATCCAAAACCATTTATCAACCCTCCTCAATAAACAAAGAACATTTGCAGTATATGAGGAAGATTCGGGTTTGATTCCTGGAAATTTATCCTTCGACGTATTTGTGGAAACACACTAAAACAGCCCACCAGGACGAACCCGGCAGACGTAAATTTAAAAATTCCAGCCCTCGACCAACAATGGCTAAGAGATGGATTGTGTGATTTTGTTCCCAATATTTTTTGGCTTTCCCTTGATTCTCGAAACGGATATTTCTTATATTAATAGAAATATCTTTAACAACATTGCTAACACCACTATTAGGTTAGATAGTATCATTATCGCTAATAATACTATCAAATATACTATCGGATTCGTTTTCATGATAACACCTTCACCGGCTTAAGGTTTCTACTATATACTACTATTCGCCAATCAGGAATTAATTACCTCAATAAACCATTTACCATCCAAATCATCATGTTTGGTGGTGTAAAGAGGAAAATATGTATACATAGAAACATGTATTTGTTAAAATGATAGTACAAGTATATATTGAGGGGGAATTCAAATGAGACCTTCTTTCCTTAACACCATTGAAAAATCCCTAGATACAGTGTACTTTTTACATCGTGCAGCTCCGGTTATTTTAGGAATTTGCTTTGCAATAGCAGCGCTGGTTTGTTATATATTAACATCTTTCATGCTGGGGAATTGAGTAATATGGTTATAGTACGATGAACCTGCCTATTAGGCGGGTTTATTTTTTTAGTCTACCAGAATTTATAACTAAATTCTGTTGACATAAGAACGACTATACCCCTAAAGGGCACAGGCGGCTTCTGCCGGCGTCCTAAAGGACACATATCTCTCTCTTCTTTGAATTGCGTTTGAAGGATTGAAAAATATAAAAGCCACCTCCCGAAGGATGCGGCTATGAATGGCTGGTGTAAAATAACGGTAAATGGGAAAGACTGTTTAATTATTAGCGGTCAGAGCACCGTAAAATATGCCTAATTTAGTTTCGATCCACTCCCGTGTTTCCGGATGCAAAATAATTTTATCTTTGTTTTGTAAGTACCAAGGAATCACATCTAACCGATCGGGCATTCTTGAGACAGCTAACCAGTCAGCCAGCATTTCTCTTCTATATTCGTCAGACATTGGTAGTGTTACCATACTTCCAGTATCTAAAAAAGTAACCCACCATTGCCAATGATGAGGGTTTTTTCGATAATGCTCAATCCAACTCATAATCAAATCATTATTTGCCTTACTTAAATCAAACGTCCCGTCATCTCTTTTTAAACATTTGCCGGAAAATCTTTGTACTCGTGGTTTCCATTCGACCAATGAAAATTTGCTAAAATCATGAACTAACCCGCGCCAAGGAATACCTAACTTACAAGCTTCTAAAAATACATACAATTTATGCCTTAAGACGTATTTGATGTATTTTATATTGCGACCGATAGTGTTCAAAACTATACCCCCCTTATGGAAATGCCGATAAAAATAAAAGCCGCCTGGGTGGCGGTTGGTGTAAATAGGGTATATTCCCCCAAAGCATAATATTGGGAGCCGTACCATCTATGTACATAATAGCACAGAATCCATTTCAGGTAAATCATGGATGAGTGGACAGGGGTGGAACGGTGTTCGATTGGATGTGTTGATTAGGTCAGTGGTTATTCAGATGAAAAATAAAGTATTTTTTTGGAAACAGGAGTTTGTACCTAAAGGTAGTATATATACTTGATGAACTATAATCGATAAGGAGATTGTATATGCAGTACGACACGCAGCTTTCAAGTAACAAATATTCAGGATGGTTTATTGCCATTACGGCTGGTTTTATAACATGCTTATTGACCGCCAACATCATTTCCATCAAGATGGTTGATATATTTGGCCTAGTTATGCCTGTAGGTACGATTATTTTTCCAGTAAGTTATATCTTTGGAGATGTATTAACAGAAGTATACGGATTCCGTAAAGCACGCAGAGTAATCTGGCTTGGGTTCGCATGCAATATCTTAATGGTAGTGGCAATATGGACTGCCATACATTTGCCGGCAGCCGGTTTTTGGGGTGGTCAGTCAGCATATGAACAGATATTAGGTTTTACTCCTCGTCTTTTGTTGGCGTCTTTTGTCGCCTATTTGATAGGCGAATTTACTAACTCATATATTCTCGCTAAAATGAAAATTGCCACCAAAGGGAAGTTGCTTTGGACACGTACAATTGGTTCCACAGTGATCGGCGAAGGGCTTGATTCACTAGTCTTTATTGCAATTGCTTTTTGGGGAAGTGTGCCTTTACCGATATTATTTTCAGCGATGACAACTCAGTGGCTTGTCAAGTCGGCATACGAAATATTAGTAACGCCTGTTACCTATATGGTTATCAATTTCTTGAAACGAGTTGAAGGAATAGATACCTATGATACTAATACACAGTTTAATCCATTTCACATTACTGAATAGACCACTCGCAATCGCAGGAGGGGGAATATATTTATATAATGTATAAAAAAATGCAAGAAGAAATTTCCTTGCGTCTGAAAGAGGGGATTTTTTTGTTTAGTTATCTTTGCAAATATTCCCTGTGGTTATGCCGAACCCAGTCAGAACGAAGGGGACAGGATATACATTGGGGAAATTGGCGGATTTTATGGCATTCATATGGCTTTAAACATTAAGAACTAAGTAATTTTCAAAAAAATTAGTGGTAGAATAATATGCTAAATTATTCTATAGTGAGGAAGTATTTTAATGTATTTATGTAAGTATGCTTTGACAATCATAGTTATTCTCTCGTATTTTATTGGCAGTCACTTACCACCATCCTGGGGATGGGAAGATAGTCCGTTAGAGTGGTCACAGGTCGTGATACTATCCATAGGAGCATTGCTAACCGCAAAATGGCAGCAGGAGGCCAAGTCTGACGGACAGTACGACCATGCTCGTTTCTTTATTTGGGCAATTCCTCTCTGGCTGTTAATGGTAGGCCGGGAAATGAGTTGGGGCAGAGTATTTTATCCTGTGGGCATCGATCCTATTACTGGCCCTTCTTTCATACCTGTATCTCAACTTCCCTATAGCTCAATCGTTTACCCGGTGATTGCAGCTGTTATCCTTTCATGGCTATTCGCGGTTATTAAGTATAAACTGTTAGTGGTTCCCTATAAACTCTACCAGCAAGGCCGCTTCCCAACTGGTGAATTCTTGCTAGTCATTTTTTCTTTCATTGTTGCTAATATTGCCGAAAAACAGTTGCACTTCGAAATCATGGAAGAAATAGTAGAAGACGTTGCTTATCTTTCTCTTATTATCATTGCATATCGCGTAAAAGTTGCCCTGAAGCAACCCACGAATAGAATAAAAGATGAAAAAAGTATTCCCTTCAATTGATTGGAGTAAATTTACCTTGAATAGGTAAGTAGCGTTTTTTTATATGCATTTTAATTAATAAACCCAATTTCAGTGTCATATACTTCAGTAAGCCTATAAGAAGGGATGGGGTTTGATGATAGGATTTAAGAATCGAACCAGCAAGTTTGGTTCACTGGTCAGTTTACTTGCGCTTAGTGCAATGCTAGTGCTTTTTGCTGTCAATTTTCCAGTATTTATGAGATCTGTTTCCGGACAGGTTTTTGCTGGTATGTGGGCCAGTTTTTCAGTTCTTATGATCGTGACCCATGCTATTCGCTTAACGACTGAGCGCCAGCGGGCGGCAGTAATACTGTTACCAGGAAAAAAAGATGCCCGCACCCAGAAAAATATTCGCAGGGTGCAGGCTATGCGCGGCTAACAGCAGCAGTTGTCCACAAGCTTTTAGCACATGATCCAGACGATTAGTAGTGTTTGTTAAGCTATATGGGCCAACACATCTGCCAGATTATTTAACAGATTATCCAAATCTTCACGGGTGATTACCAGTGGTGGCTGGAAGGCCATAACATTGCGGTCAGGGCCATTTTTGCCAAATAAGAAGCCCCGGTCTTTCATTTGCTCTAAAATAGTGTCAAGCTGCTGGGCGGCCGGAGATTTATCAGGGTTAACCAGCTCGGCGCCCAACATCAGGCCGTGACCACGAATATCGCCGATGAGAGGGTGCTTCTTTTGTAGCTCGGTCAGACCGCGCTTTAGGTATTTACCAAGCTCAGCGGCACGGGCCGGCAAATTGTTTTTGGCGATTACGTCCAGGGTAGCCAGAGCGGCGGCCGAGGTCACCGGGTTGCCGCCAAGCGTTGATGCGCCCGGGCGGGTATAGGTATCAGCAATTTCCGGTCGTGAAGTAAATGCGCCGACTGGAACGCCATTACCGAGTGCCTTGGCCATGGTCATAATGTCCGGTTCCACGCCATAGTGCTCAATGGCAAACATTTTACCAGTACGGCCAAAGCCTGTTTGGACTTCATCAATGATGAGCAGAATGTTATATTTGTTAAGAATTTCTTTCACTCGTTTAAAATAGCCGGGTGGTGGGGTGATAATACCGCCATTACCCTGAATAGGCTCAGCGAAGAAGGCAGCTACCTGGCCAGAGGTGGCTGTTTTTATTATACCTTCAATTTCATTGGCACAGGCCAAATCACATTCGGGATGCCGCTTGCCATAGGGGCAGCGGTAGCAGTAGGCGTTGGGGGCAAAACTGATGCCGCCGACAGGATTAGTATCTGTACGCCACAGTGACAGGCCAGTCAAGCTCATAGTCAGTTTGGTGCGTCCGTGAAGCCCCTGACGTAAGCTGATGAATTCCTGTTTGCCAGTATAGATAGAGGCTAGCAAAGCGGCTCCTTCGTTAGCTTCTGTACCGCTGGAACAAAAAAAGGTCTTTTGCAGCCGACCAGGTGTGATTTGAGCTAGGCGTTCCGCCAGATTAACAATATTTTCAGTAAGATAAATGGTACAGGTATGCTGCAGTGTTTGGACTTGGTCACAGATAGCTTTGGTAATCTCAGGATTGCAGTGCCCGCAGTTGACAACCGACACGCCGGCAAAACAGTCAAGGTATTGTTTACCGGTATGGTCGTACAGGTATTGCATTTCCCCTTTGACTAGCTGCATGGGCTCATTATAAAAATGGTATACGCAAGGAATGATATAGTCTTGCTTTTTTTGCAGAATTTTTTCAGGGCCAATGTATTGGCTGCTGTTTATGTCACTCATGATTTCACCTCTAAAATTGTAAATTACCGTGATATCCGGTAGCGGAAGGCACCAATGCCTAGCGAACGGGGACTGGCGTCAGTAAGTCTAGTAATGCAGGTTTTATCAAAAGTATAGTTATCGCCGGCAGCCAGTTTGTCAAGCTCTGTCCGGTAGAGTGATGTGATTAGCCCGACAAGCTCTGGCGTATAATGCTGGCCTTCAATCCGGTAATGGTTAATGCCGGCACTCATAAGTGCTGGCAGATGGGGAAGCAGGCACAAATCTTTAGCAAACAGAATATGGTTGCGGCAGTATTGGTCAATTGCAATGTCATGACGTTCGCCTGCACTGTCGAGGAGAGAGTAGTGTTGTTTTGAACACAAATGGTGGCAGGGATAAGTTGCTGTTCCTTCCAGGACTGCCGAAGGAACACAATGGTCCAGCACCATGGCCTCGATAGCGCCATGGACAATCATTTCCAGCGGTAAGGGACTATTTTTGGCTAACTCGGCAATTTGCTCGTAAGTTGCTTCCGGGGAAATGGTAGCCTTGCTGGCGCCATTGGCTTTCAGCCAGGCAGCAGTGAGGTGATTAAATAGGTTAAAGGAGAAGTCAGTTTGAATTGGTATGTTGACGGTTTGTTGTGCCAAGCGCAGCATGCCGCTGTTGGAAACCATAACGCCATGAGGTTTTACGGCCTCCAGGCTGTTGAAGAATTGTTCAGCTTCACCGATTTCCCGTTCCATAGTAATACGTGGCGTAGTAACAATGACCTTAGCCTGGTAGTTGTTGGCTTTACTGACGGCAGCTGCCAGGTCATTTAATGTCCATGGTTTATTAGGTTTAAAGGCTTCACCACCAATATAGGCAATAGTAGCGCCATTTTGCAACGCACTGGTTAACGAGTCTGGGCAAGCCACACGGACGGCCAATTGCGGCCGGGGACGGTTGGCTGGATCAGGAGACTTTGTGCGGGTAACGGTTACTGGTGGCAGGGAAGCAGCGGCGTCAACGCTTGCTTCTTTGACAGCCTGGCTGAAAAAGCGCGGTTCGCGTTCGCCTGTGTAGCCAATGGAACTGGCACCAGGATTGCCAAGCGCAAAGCAGGTGGAGAGGTCGCGGGTGCGGTATTCGGAGAGCTCCTGCCAGTCAGACATATCAAAAGTATAACCTACGGGGTCGGCAATATAGCGGTCAATAGCCCGGCGATAGACTTTTACAATCCGGCTGACAAAATCAGCAGTACGCATCCGGCCTTCAATTTTAAAAGAGCAGACACCAGATTGAATTAGCTGAGGTAAAGCGGAATACATGCACATATCTTTCATCGCTAATTTATAGGGACCGCGATCATTTGCGGCCACCGTTTGTCCAGTAGTGGTATCGACCAACTGATAGGGCCAGCGGCAAGGCTTTAAACAGCGTCCACGGTTAGAACTCTGCCCGAAAACAATCCCCGAATGATAGCATTGGCCGCTATGGGCCACACACATATCACCATGGACAAAGTATTCCAGCTCAATACCAGTACGTTGTTTGAGCAGTGTAAGCTGAGTCAGTGTTAACTCACGGTTGGCTACTATCCTGGTAACGCCATAGTCCATCAGAGCTTTGATAGAATGTTCATTATGGGTATTCATCATAACCGAGGCATGCAGCGGCACTGTAATATTCATGTCACGGGCCAATTGTAAAGTAGCTAAGTCCTGGACAATTAGTGAATCTGGTTGAATTTGGTTTAATAGTTTGAGATATTCGCGCATACCGGGAAGTTCCTGTTCACTAATTAAGTTATTGACAGTGACATAGAGACGGACATTATGGGCATGAGCGTATTTTACCGCCCGGGCTAGTTTTTCATCATCAAAATTGGTATCAGTGCGGTGGAGCCGCATATTAAAACGTTTGCCGCCAAGGTATACAGCATCAGCACCAGCACCAATGGCCGCTTCAAGCACGTCCCAGGTGCCGACAGGGGCTAAAAGTTCGACAGATTGCGGGGTTAACAGCATGTATTTCACTCCATGTTTAAAGAATTATTATTCAAATACTTCAGCAGCTCTTGCTAGTAATGTTGGTGGCAGTTCAATGCCTAAATTAGCAGCAACAAACGCATTAAGCAGAATTTCGGGGTTATCAACGATACTGACAGATATAGTTCCAGGTTGAGTACCCGCAAGAATCTGGGCCGCTTTCACGGCACAGGTAAGTCCAAGCTTATAATGGTTAGCTACCAGCGCTCCTAATGCGCCTGACGGAACATTGGGTGCATGAGAAGTAATGATCGGCAGGTTCGCTGCTTCAGCATAGTAGGCAACACTAGCAAAGTTCTCTTCAATAACCCGGCCAATAGGTAGGAACAGTGCGTCAAGGTTAGCAGGTAATTTGTCAGGCAAGGCAGACAAATCCTCTGCTCGGTCGACAGGCAGGTCGATAAGGGTAAAGATAGTACTGGCAGCCTGTTTGAAATTGCTTACCTCCAGTAATGCATTACTGTCACCAGTGTGATATAAGATACCGATTGTTTGAGCGGAAGGTAAAAGCTCACGGATAAAGCCTAATTTGGCTGCAGCCGGAACCATACCGGCCACGCCGGTGGCTTTACCACCTGGCTTATCCATACTTTGTGTTAATCCAACGCCTACAGGATCAAACACAGGCGTAAATACTACCGGAATAGTGCCTGCTAACTGAATAGCCGCCTGAGCGGCGGGGGTGGAGCAGGCAAAAATAAGTTCTACCTTTTGGTTGGCTAGTTTTTCGGCAAGCTGCGGCAAATCGCTTACAGCGCCATCTGCATTCAAGTAATGAAAATTAGCAGTCAAACCCGCTTCAGCCAGTCCGGCTTTAAAGCCGCGTACTGCATCATCCAGGTTTTGAGTTAGTTGTAAAATACCGATTTGATGCAAGTGTATAACACCTCGATGATTAATTTTTATTACATTTTCCACATGGGATGGATTAATACCTGCCATAATAGTGTGAAATTCTTTACTATTAAGAAGCACCAGGGTCAATGGCAGAATTTATGATCAGGCTGCTGGAGCAATCATTAAAGAAAAACAGAATATGTGTTATAATTGTTTACAGTTGTGTTTTATGGGGTTGCCCTGAAAAAGCAGTCGCACTGTAGGCGAAAGCTTGTCAGATGTACGCTGGCGGCAGGCAAGCCAATAGGCAGGAGGTTAGAGTTTAAGTGAAAATATGTTTTCTTGGCTGTGGAATTTTTCAATTGGAACTGGAAAAGATCATCGCGGAATTTGAGCAGGAAAAGCTCTTTGATTGTGAGTTTTCCGTAGTGTATCTGCCGCTGCGTGTGCATGTAGACTTAAAAAAATTACAGGAAAAAGTAGTGCAGGCCTTGGACACGGTGCAGGCAGATAGAGTGATTTTTATGTTTGGCGAGAAATGTCATTCGCTGTTTGATGAATTTTTGCGCGGCTATGATTTGATTCGTTTGCGGGGCTCAAGTTGTTGGGAAATTTTTCTGGGAGAGCTGTTGCCGGATGGGCAGAAGCGCGATCCCAAAACTTTCTATATGACACCCAGCTGGCTAAAGAAGTGGCGTGAATTTTTTGATCCGGGCTGGGGTGTGGATGAAATGGCTATGAGACAGGCTTTTGCCTTTTATGATAATATTGTGCTTGTTGATACCGGCATTTGCGAATATACGGATGAGGATATACTGGAGTTTTTTGAACATACGCAGGTACCGATTGAAATTGAAACAGGAGATTTGACGTTTTTTAAAAATAGTATGATTGAAGCGGTGCGGGAGGCCTTGGCAACTGAAAAAAAATTTGTAGGAAAGAGACCAGCTGATTAAATAACTTATGATGAATATATAGGAAGGATAATAAGTCCTTATGAATACTGAAAAATATGATGACAACAATGTAGGATTTGTCCATCTTCATAATCACACTGAATATAGTCTATTAGATGGGGCCGGGCGAATAAAAGACCTGGTGTCCCGGGCCAAAGAACTGGGAATGCCTGCAGTAGCCGTGACTGACCATGGCACTATGTATGGTATTATCGATTTTTATAAACAGGCTAAAAAACAGGGCATCAAGCCCATTATCGGTTGCGAGGTATATGTCGCGCCCCGTTCACGATTTGATAAAGCAGCTGTCGAAGGGGAATCCTACTATCACTTGGTGCTGCTGGCTTATAATGAGCAGGGGTATCGCAACCTGATCGAACTGGTGTCACGCGGTTATAGTGAAGGGTTTTACTATAAACCCCGTATTGACAGGGAGATACTACGCAGCTATAACGAAGGACTTATTGGCTTAAGTGCTTGTATTGCAGGTGAGATCCCTGCGGCCATACTGCGGGGAGATATTGATAAAGCCGAGGCGTTGGCTAGCGAGTACAAGGAAATTTTTGGGGCGGAAAACTTCTTTATTGAGCTTCAGGATCATGGAATGCCTGAGGAAAAACAAGCCAATCAGCAGCTCGTCAAAATAGCGCGAAAATTGGGTCTGGGCCTTGTTGCTACAAATGATGCTCATTATATTAACAAGCAGGACGCCGAATGTCATGATGTGTTGCTTTGTATTCAAACAGGAAAGACAGTGGACGAGCCAGGCCGGATGCGGTTTCCAAGTGACGATTTTTATTTGAAGACCCCAGCTGAAATGGCTGAACTCTTTGCTGAATATCCGGAAGCGTTGGCAAATACCTGTAAGATTGCTGAGCGCTGTGACGTCACCTTTAATTTTGATATACTCTACTTACCTGATTTCCCGACACCGGATGGAACAAGTGATACGGAATATTTGACAAAGCTATGCCAGGAGGCCCTTTCCTGGCGGTATCAGGAGATAACACCTGAGGTAACGGCCCGTCTTGACTATGAACTTGACGTAATCAAGAAAATGGGGTATCCCAGCTATTTTCTGATTGTCTGGGATTTTGTCAACTATGCTCGCACAAAGTCGATTCCCGTAGGTCCGGGGAGGGGTTCAGCGGCAGGCAGTATTGTCGCTTATTTATTAGGCATTACTAGTATTGATCCCCTTAAATATGGCTTATTATTTGAACGATTCTTAAATCCTGAACGGGTATCTATGCCTGATATTGATATTGATTTTTGCTACGAACGCCGCAGCGAAATTATTGAGTATGTTGTAGCCCGTTATGGCAGCGATCGGGTGGCCCAAATCATTACCTTTGGTACCATGGCGGCGCGGGCAGCTATTCGTGATGTAGGCCGGGCGCTAAACCTGCCTTATGGCGATGTTGACCGTATTGCTAAACTGGTGCCTGCTGAACTGGGGATTACGCTAAAAAAGGCATTAACCGCTAATAAGGAACTAAAAGAATTATACGATACAGAGGATACGGTAAAGAAACTGGTTGACCTGGCGATGGCAGTGGAGGGCTTGCCGCGTCATGCCTCAACTCATGCTGCCGGCGTAGTTATTGCCAAAGAGCCGCTGACGCATTTTGCGCCCTTGCAGCTGTCAAGCGAGGGTTTTCTTGTCACTCAGTATGATAAAGACCGGATTGAGGAAATTGGTCTGTTAAAGATGGACCTTTTGGGACTGAGAACCCTGACTGTCATCGGCGATGCCATTAAGCTCATTAAGGAGAACCGGGGCGAAGAACTGGACATCGAACAAATTCCACTTGCTGATACAAAAACCTGTGCCATGCTAGCAAGCGGCGATACCTCAGGCGTATTTCAGATGGAGTCCAGCGGCATGACGAATCTTGTGAAAGAACTTAGGCCTGAGCGTTTTGACGATTTGATTCCACTAGTAGCGCTTTATCGGCCAGGACCGCTGGGCAGTGGTATGGTGTCAGACTTTATTGAGGGTCGTCATGGCAAAAAGACAGTTACTTATTTGCACCCAGTGCTTGAGCCGATATTGAAAGATACCTTTGGGGTTATTTTGTATCAGGAACAGGTTATGGAGATTGCCTCGACGCTAGCTGGTTTTACACTTGGACAGGCTGACCTTTTGCGCCGGGCCATGGGGAAAAAGAAACATGAAGTGCTGGCCGCGCAGCGCGAGAATTTTCTCAGGGGAGCAGCCGAGCGGGGGATTGATGCCAAACTAGCCCACGAGGTGTTTGAACTCATGACCCATTTTGCTGACTACGGCTTTAACAAATCTCACAGTGCTGCTTATGCACTGGTTGCTTATCAGACGGCTTATCTCAAGGCACATTATCCCCAGGAATTTTACGCCGCTTTGCTGACAAGTGTCATGGGTACGAATGATAAGATTGGTTATTATATTGAAGAATGCCGTCGCCGGAAGATTGCTGTTTTGCCACCAGATATTAATGCTAGTGGCAGGGCATTTTCTGTTGACCGAGGCGCGATACGTTTTGGTTTGGCCGGTGTAAAAAATGCTGGCGAAAATGCGCTGGAAAGCATTATTGCGGCCCGGAAAAAAGGCGGAAATTTTACTTCACTCGTTGACTTTTGCTCTCGCGTAGATATGCGGTTGGTCAATAAGCGCGTGATTGAGAGTTTGATTAAGTGCGGAGCCTTTGACTCGCTCAAGGCTCGCCGGGCCCAATTTTTGGAGGTGTTAGAACAGGCTGTGGAGGTGGCCGCCTGCCGGCAAAAGGATGCCGCAAGTGGTCAATTAGGGCTGTTTGGTGATGATACGATGGAATGTGTTAATGATGTTGTTCTACCTGACATAGCTGAATTGCCTCAGGAACAACTGTTGGCGCTGGAAAAAGAAATAACCGGTTTTTATATAACCGGTCATCCGTTAGATAAATATCGTGCTAAGCTTGAGACTTTGCCTGCGCTGGGAAGTTTGGCAGAAGGGCAGTACACCGACGGACAGCTTATTCGTGTGGGCGGACTAATTGCCAGTGCTAAGCGCATCAATACCAAAAATGGCAGTATGATGTGTTTTGTTGCTCTTGAAGATTTCACCGGACAGGTAGAAGTCATTGTATTTCCCCGGGTTTTTGAAAAAACAGGTCGTCTGTTGGCTCCTGACTTGCCGATAATGGTTTACGGGCGTCTTAATATTCATGAAGAAGGTGCCAAAATTATGGCTGATGATATCCTTCCCCTTGGCAATGCTGGGGCAGAGGTTAGAATCACCTTGAATAAAGACCAGGAAACGTCTGACGTTTTAGTCGGACTAAAGAAACTGCTCAATAAATATACCGGTTCGTCGGCTGTTTATTTGCATCTTGTGGATAGTCGCCGGGTAATTAAAACCGAACGGGATTTTTGGATTGAGCCGACACCAGCGGCACTTGCCGCCATTGAAGGGCTTTTGGGAAAAGGGACAGTCACTACTTGTTAAACACTAAAAGCGATAACATTGCCGCTCCTTCGCGGGCATACTGCTTGGCCGTAAGGTAGGCGTTGTCTGCCATAGGGGCTGGCGAACCGCTGGCCTCTATGCCGAGCTGCTGGGCAAGCACTAAGGAACGTCTAATGTGGGAGGCGTTAGAAACAATAATGGCCTGACGAAAGCCTTGCTCACGCATAATCGTTTTGGAATTGAGTAGATTTTGGTATGTATTATAGGATTTCTCTTCCAGATAGATTTTTTCAGCTGGAATACCGCTAGCGACCAGATAGCTGCGCATGATACTGGCTTCGGTGGCTATCTCATCAAGGCCTTGGGCACCGCTGACGATAATGGTTGGTGCGTAGCCCTGCTTATACAGCTGGATGGCTTCATCGAGACGTAACCTGAGCATGGTACTAGGCTGACTGCCAATAAGTTTGGCCCCTAACACAATGATGGTATCGCTGGGCATTGGTTTTGTTAGGTGGCCTACCGCAATAATGGGGATTTCAACAACAGCCACAGTGAGTATGACTAGCAGTAATAGATAACGACGTAGTTTTTGGTGGATGAGTAGCTTCATAGTTGTTGCCTCCGGATGATGCAAGTTTTTCTTTACCCTTATTATAACACCATGAGTTATTTTGTGTGATAACTGACGTAAAGCCACCTGTAAAAATCGGTAACGCTTTCCTATATAGTCGTAAGTTTTACAAAAAATGTTGCAGTTTCCCAGTAAATAATATTAGAATAAGAGATGGACTAATTTGTACCCCTTATTCTGATAGATTACAACAGGAGGATATTTAATGGAAATAATAGTCTGTGTCAAGCAAGTGCCTGACACCACTGAAGTTAAAATTGACCCGCAGACAAATACATTGATTCGCCAGGGCGTACCAAGCATTGTAAATCCTTTTGATAAAAATGCGGTAGAAGAAGCCTTGAGGCTGAAAGAAAAGCATGGCGGCAAGGTCACGGTTATCTCAATGGGACCGGCGCAGGCCAAAGATGCCTTGAAAGAGTGTATTGCACTTGGGGCTGATGAAGCTATTTTACTAAGTGACCGCGCTTTTGGCGGAGCTGATACATTGGCTACCAGCCGTACTTTAGCTGCCGGGATTAAGAAAATCGGTAATTTTGACGTAATCCTCTGCGGTAAGCAAGCCATTGATGGTGATACTGCCCAGGTTGGACCGGAGATTGCCGAGCATCTGGACATTCCCCAAATTACCTATGTTTCCAAATTGGAAATTACTGATGGTGTTGTTCGGGCTGAACGCGAACATGAAGAAGGCTATGAAATTTTTGAGACTAAGCTGCCAGTCCTTTTGAGTGTGGTGAAATCGATTAATGAACCGCGCTATCCTAGTATCAAAGGCACTATGAAAGCCAACCGCAAAGAGATTCCTATCTGGACGGCTGCTGATGTTGACGTAAATCCTGAGCATATTGGACTAAAAGGCTCGCCTACCCAAGTGCGCCGTATCTTTACCCCCAAACAGCGGGTACAAGGTGAGATTATTCAGGAAGATAACGCTCGTACTGCTGTAAATCGCTTGCTGACAAAACTGAACCAGGCGAAAATCATCTGATAACAGGGGGTATTTTAAATGGCTGTAATTATAGAAAAAGAACAGTGTGTTGGCTGCAGCGCCTGTGTTAGCGCCTGCCCATTTGGCGCGATTGTTATGGAAGATGATAAAGCTGTAGTTACCGATACTTGTACAGTATGTGGCGCCTGTGTTGATGTGTGTGCTGTAACGGCCATCACTCGTCCTGCTGCTGGAGAACCGGCGGTAGATACCAGTGAGTATAAAGGCGTTTGGGTATATATTGAGCAGTTTCAAGGCAAAGTCCGGAGTGTCGGGCTTGAACTCTTAGGCCAAGGACGCATAGTAGCAGACGCTATGGGACAGGAATTAGCCGCCGTACTTATCGGCGATGATGTGGCACCATTAGCCAAAGATCTGTTTGCCAGTGGTGCAGATAAAGTGTACTTAATCGAAGGTGTAGAATATAAGCACTATAGTACAGATGCTTATACTATTGCAATTACGGATTTAATTCATACCTATAAGCCGGCGGTTATTCTTATGGGGGCGACCAATGACGGGCGCGATCTTGGCCCACGGATAGCCTGCCGGGTAGGTACTGGTCTGACAGCAGATTGTACCAATCTGGGGATTGATGAAGAATCAGGGCTTGTTGCCTGGACTCGTCCGGCCTTTGGCGGCAACATTATGGCTACCATTCTTTGTCCTAACCATCGCCCACAGATGGGGACTGTTAGGCCAAATGTTTTCAAACGTCCTGAGCCGGATATGTCCCGTTCAGGGGAACTGATTCGAGTTGCCAGCAAAGTTAAGGCAGCAGACATTCGCACTAAGCTGATTGAAATTTTGTCACTTGCTGACACGGCCTCCTGCAATCTGGAAGAGGCTGAGTTTATTGTTGCCGGTGGCCGGGGTATGGGAAAACCGGAGAATTTTGCGCTGATTGAAGAATTGGCTGCCATATTAGGCGGCGCAGTTGGCGCTTCCCGCGCCGCAGTTGATGCTGGTTGGAAACCGGCCATTCACCAGGTTGGACAAACCGGCAAAACAGTAGCCCCCAAGGTCTACATTGCCTGCGGTATCAGCGGCGCTATCCAGCACTTGGCAGGTATGTCGACATCTGACATCATTATCGCCATCAACAAAGACGCCGACGCGCCTATCTTTAAATCGGCCGACTTTGGCATTGTTGGTGATGTTTTGGAAGTATTGCCGATATTGATTGAGGAGATTAAGAAGCTTAAGCAGACTTGTTAATGAATGCAATAAGTCCCGCGCGTAGGGAATACTAGCGTGCGGGACTTTGTTTTCTAAGGGTATAATAATACAATTGTGGAGGAGTAACAGAATGCCAATATATGAATATTCATGTAAAAAATGTGGGAAATTAGTAGAATTGCTGCAAAAAACGGGTGTAGATAAAGCCGGTATTAATTGCCCATACTGCGGTGAAGACGCCTTAACAAAAGTGCTTTCCGTAACAGCACCGTCTCAAATGGGGAAGCAATCGATGAATGGGTGCAATATGCCTAATAATCTGGGAGCTTGTGGTGGTTGTTGTTCTGGATGCCATTAAATTAACGATTGACAGGAAGAAGCCTTTTCTCGATATACTAAGAGAAAAGGCTTTTCTTTTACCCTAATTAAGTCATTTAGCTACGCCGACTCATTGCATATCTGTTACAGTTTTTGTGCTCTTGCCTTTGGAAACATACAGACCAACTAAAATGGTAGCTGCACCAATGAATTGGAACCAACCAAAGGTTTCTCTCAAGAAGAAGTAGCCGCCAGCAACGGCAAAAACAGGTGCCAGGTTGTTGTACAAGGAGGCTGTGGTGCTGCCAGCCTTGGCTGTTCCCCATATCCAAAGACAGTTGGCCAAGCATAGCGGGAAAATCCCTGAGTATATTATACTGGCCCAGCCAGGCCAGGGTACTGTTTGCCAGTCTACGGCGATAACTGATGGCAAGGATACAATGGTAAACAGCCCGGTGGAAATTAGCAAAATATAAGCGGTAATTTGATAGGCTGAGTAAGTGGCTGACAATGGCCGGGAAAAGACCGTATAGTAGCCATAACTCAACTGAGCAAACAAAAGCAGCACAGCACCGATACTATGATCTCCCGCAAGGCTGACTTCTGTGTCTGTACCAGCTATCATCAGGGATATGCCAGCCAGCGAGAGGAGGATACCCGTGATGGTATGTGACTTGATGATTTCAATCTGGTGAAAGTGGTTGATGATGGCAATACTGACAGGCAGGCAGGCCAAAATAAGTGATGCATTACCAGCAGTGGTTAACTGAACGCCAAAGGTAAAAAAGAGTTGAAAACAGAAGAAACCCAGACTGGATATGGCAAGATTTTTCCAATCTTCGCGCCTGAGGGGTATCCATGTACACATACGCCGTAAAATAAGCCAGCCAACAGCTAAGGCAGCAAACAAGCGGACTGCATTGTACGGCATGGATGGAATATGGATAAGTCCAATCTTCATGATCGGCGCGTTTATTCCCCAGAGAAAAGCAACAAGGACTAAGAGTAAATGTACACGCATCTAAACACCTCAACGTTAATATACAATAAAAATTGGGAGACTCCTGCCTAGCATCCCTGTCTTCACATTTTTTTAGATTGTGTAAAACAGTTTACAACTATAATAAGGAAATTAGTATAATATATTTTTTAACAACATAGTTGTGATCAGCAGAATTTAAAGGAGGCAAAAATAGTGAAAGTACTTGGAGTTTCAGGTTCACCTATTTCCAACAGCAATACCGACCGCGCTGTCAAGGCAATATTGGATGCAACAGGATTGGAAGCAGAGTTTATCAAATTGAGCGATTATAAATTCTCTGGTTGCATGCACTGTCTGAAATGTGTATACACGAATAAGTGCGCAATTACAGATGACGATGGTCCTATGCTAATTGAAAAAGCTAGGGAAGCGGCTGCAATTGTGATAGGCGGATGGACGCCTTACTCATCATTGGATTCACGTACAAAGGCCTTCATGGAGAGATGTTTTGCTAACCGGCATTTAAAGAACTATATGAAAGGTAAACCAGCTGTTTCCGTGGTTACACACGCAGCGCCAGAAGAAAATCTTGAGTTGCCGCAAGCGGCCTCTATGGGGCAAAATTCCATCATGTACTATATGATGGAGGAAGGAATGAATTATCTCGGTGGGGTGAAAGTCATGGGTAACGTGCCTTGTATCAGATGCGGTGTTGGTGACACGTGTGAGATATCTGGTCTTAAAATGCTATTAGGTCCGACCGCCACGGTAGCGAAAGCCGGTGTTAACAATTTCGAAGATCAGCCATCAATGGAAGAAGCTAGTAGATTGGGCAGATTAATTACCGAGATACTTACAAAGGAAGAGACAACTACTAGTTTATAATAATCTTTTGAAATTGTTCCTATCGATACGGAAAATCTGCGAAAGTTGCTGATGGCGTAACTCACTTCAAACAAAAATAGAAACATGCCCCTGCTACAGCAGCAGGGGCATGTTTCTATTAAAAGATTATAAACCAGACTAATAATTTTCCTAAATGTCCCGATTCTGATGCATCGTAATGCTTTCAGTAGGCAAGGTAATACGATGACCATCAATATGAACCAGATGCTCTTTGCGTAATTCACCTAACACATTTGTCACCATAACTCGAGAGGCGTTGACAAGGCTACCGATATCCTGATGTGTGAGATCCAGTGCTATGGTAAGTCCGGCACCGGTTGGTCTCCCGTAGCTCTCCGCCAATCGGCAAAGCACACCTAGCACCCTGCCTTTTACGTCTTTAAAGGCGGTGTGGGACATGTGCTCAGTATACGCATTCATTTTTTTGCCCAGATATTGGACAATTTTGAGCGCCGTTTGGGGGTTGCTTAAGAGCTTGACAAAGAGTTCCTTAGTGCAACAGCATATAAATGTGTCTTCCATGGCCACGGCATTCATGGTATGCACAGCGTTCTCGAAAAAAGTGACTTCGCCAAAAATGTCTTCAGATTTCAAGTAGTCGAGCGTAAATTCCTTACCATCTTCTGATATCTTATATAGCTTCACCCTACCGGATTTAATGAGATAGATCGAGTCTGCCTCGACTCCTTCAGTGAAAACCAGCTCATTTTTACGGTAGGTTTTCTTAAGAGCGAGATCGCCAATCTGTTCTCGATCAGTGTGACTTAAAGCGGAAAAGATATCTAAATTTTTCATGCATCGCTTGGTCATAATCACTATCCTCCAATATTTTGCGCACAAATTAGGTATTACATATTTTTTCACCCGAGGTTGGATTGTAAATAAACTTCTTGTTTTTGACGTTCGGTGAACAAGTGGCGAGATAAAATCATACATACTATTATTTTATCGATTTTATTGTATGATGTAAATAATTGATGTGATGATACCAAGCAAGCGTTTAAAATGATAAGAAAAGACTTGGCTTGTGCCAAGTCCCTCAGGACGGCCGAATTGCTATGCCATCCATGGCGCAAATCGGCACTAGCGCCATCCGGGCGCGTCGCCGGCAGAAGCCTTAGTCGTTCAATCCAGGGAAAGTTTTATACTTTCCCTCTGGATAAAAGAGGGGCGACCTGCTGATTTCAGATCACCCCCGTTGCCCTAGTTACTACCACTAGTGTAACATGTTGAAAAAAATTAGCATTACTTTAAAGTAATACCGATACTAATTAATCGGCATAATCTGGCAGTTGCGGCTTCAATAAGTGCTGCTGCAGAGTTTATGCATTCTTCAAGTGACATGGGATGGGGAACAATACTCATTACCCCGTCGATACCGTGCTGCAGTACTTGTTCGTGATCTTTGCCAAGGCCGCCTGACAGGCAAACAGTGGGAACGGCAAACTGCCTGGCAATTTTGGCTACGCCGACAGGAGCCTTGCCAAAGGCTGTCTGAAAATCCGTATTGCCTTCACCGGTAATGACAAGACAGGCTTCTTTAACAATGTCGGCAAAGCCTGTAGTTTCGAGGACAATTTCTACTCCTGGTCTAAGCTGGGCATTTGTAAAGAACAATAGCCCGGCGCCTAAGCCGCCGGCAGCACCGGCGCCTGGTAAATCGGCTACATCCTTGTTGGTGGCTGTTTTGGCGACAACGGCAAATTGCCTGAGGGCAGCATCCAATTCGGCTACTATTTCCGGCGTAGCCCCTTTTTGTGGTCCATATACTGCCGAGGCTCCCTGGGGGCCGCATAATGGATTGTCAACATCACAGGCTACTAAAATAGAAGCCGCTTTTAATCTGATATCTAGGCCTGAGAGGTCAATGCTGGCAAGCTTAGCTAGAGCTGCGCCGCCATAAGGCAGTTCATTGCCTGACTCATCATAGAATTTGGCCCCTAACGCCTGTGCCATACCGACTCCGCCATCATTGGTTGCACTGCCCCCAATACCAATAATAATTTTTAAGATACCCTGATCGAGAGCGGCTTTCATTAGTTGACCTGTACCAAAAGTGGTAGCTAGCCTGGGGTTGCGTTTGGCTTTGGGAACAAGAGGAAGACCGGAAGCAGCAGCCATTTCAATGACAGCAGTCTTGCCATCTCCTAATAGACCCCAGTACGCTTTTTGCGGTTCACCTAAGGGACCTAGGACATCCTGCTGGATGATATGACCGTTTGTGGCCGTTACTAAGGCTTCGACCGTTCCTTCGCCACCGTCGGCTATTGGAACTTTATGTATTTTAGCGCTGGGAAAAACCGCAAGGATTCCCTGTTCCATAGCTGCAGCCACAGCTACAGCAGATAGGCTGCCCTTATAGGAGTCTGGTGCTACAACAATACGCATTTTCTACCATCACATCCTCAGATAAGAATAACATTATGCTTACTCTCATTGTACTAGCAAAGGGAAGTAGGTTCAATTATCGAAAATTACTAACAGTATAGCGGCAAAAACGGCAATGACTAGTTATTTTGCACAATAAAGTGAATAAGTAGTCGCTGATACTGGATTATTTATGTATAATATAGACAGTATAACTAGCTGGAGGCCAAGATCATGATTATCAAAGCAGAGCTAGCTCAGCATATCGTAGACAATATAATGCCGTTGGTATATCAGAATATAAATATTATGGACAACTCAGGCTTAATTATCGGCTCAGGGCAAAAAGAGAGGCTTAATACGTATCACCAGGGGGCAATTGATGTTATCCAAAGCAGCACTGAAATCGAAATCTTTCCCGAGGATCTAGAACGCTTTCCCGGTGCAATGCCTGGGCTAAACTGGCCGATTGTATTAGGCAATCAAATAGTTGGCGTAGTGGGTGTTTCCGGGCATCCTGACTTAGTCAGAAATACCACAAAAATAGTGAAGATGGTTACCGAGCTGCTACTGGAGCGGGAAAGTCTTGCTGAAGAGTACCGAGCAAACCTGCAGCTGCGGGAGCAGTTCTTGCAATTGCTGATTGCAGACCATTATCAGGATAATTATATGCAAATAACAAAAATAGCCAAATTATTGCGATTCGATCTAACTTTACCGCGGGTAGTTGCCATTATTCCAATTGGCTCAGTTTTGCAAGCGGCGCTTAATCAATATGGGGCCCATGATCTTGTGACTACCAGAACACGGGAGACCATAACGCAACTAATCAAATCGTCTACAGTTATTGACCACAAAGATCTATTTGTTTTTACAGAAGACGAATTAATTATTTTAAAACACTTTCCGCTAAGTACTCCAGTTACTGATTATTGTCAATGGGGCTCAGATGTACTTAAGATCATTGACTGTGACCACCGTTATTCGGGGTTATGTATTGGCTTGGGAAGTTTTACAAGCACAGCATCAGAGTTGCGCGAATCTCACAAGGAAGCAATGTTTTCACAAAAAAGCCGCACTGCAGACCTAAATGTTGTATCAATTTATGAGTTTGATACGCTTGTTTCTTATTTGCTAAGCGAGCCGGGTGCCCTTCACTCTTGTTTAGCGTTAAGGAAATTAAAAGAAATTATACAAAATAAGCTTGATTTCAAGTACGATATGCCAAATACAGTAACTACTCTGCTTGCTAATAATCTTAACGTATCCAGTACAGCTAAGGCATTGTTTATCCATCGCAACACCCTGGTGTTTAGATTGGAAAAATTAAAAGAATTGACTGGATTGTGCCCAAATCAATCCTTAAATCACGCCATGTTATGCAAGATATTGTTTAAAAAATGGTCTTGACAAGACAAAAATGATACGCTATAATAACTTTAAATTTACATACTGTAAATAGCTGTGAGCAGGACGAGTACATGTGTACACTTTAGTTCAGCGAGCTGGTGACCGGATTTTCCGGAGGTGTGATGACCGGCCTTGAGAGCATATGGAATGGACCTGTGAGCTGCCCACCAAACGCAAATGCAAGTAGGCTGGGCCGGATGCCACCGTTAGCAGGCTAGGGTATCGGATGCATTATATCCCGTACCTGAATAAGGGAAAGTGTTAGGCTTTTCAAATAGGGTGGTATCGCGACCATTTCGCCCCTGGGGTGAAATGGTCTTTTTATTTTCCGCCTGCACTTTCCAATTTAGGGTGGTACCGCGAACCATTTCGCCCCTTTTACGGCGAAATGGTTCTTTTTTTATCCAGATGGAAAGGTTAACTTTCCCTGGATTGAACGACTAAGGCTTCTGCCGGCGTCCTAACGGACTTGGCACAAGCCAAGTCTTATCTTATTGAAGGAGGTTAACGATATGTTAAAAGACTATCTTTCACAGGCAATTGCTGGTCAAGACCTCTCGCGGGAGGAAGCCAGAGCGGCTATGCAGGTAATCATGTCCGGGCAGGCTAGCGAAGCGCAAATCGGTGCTTTTTTAACAGCTATGCGCATGAAAGGGGAAACCAGTTTGGAGGTTGCCGGTTTTGCTGAAAGTATGCGTAGTCAGGCGCTTAAGGTAGAATGCAGTTCAAAAAAACTAATTGATACCTGCGGCACTGGTGGTGACAGGCAGGGAACATTCAATATTTCAACAGCATCTGCTTTTGTTTTGGCCGGAGCCGGGCTTAATGTAGCTAAACATGGTAACCGAGGCGTGTCCAGCTCCTGTGGCAGCGCCGATGTGCTGAATGCCTTAGGAATAAAGCTGGAATTACCGCCTGAGGGTGTGTCTGAGGCTATTGACACGATTGGTGTTGGCTTTATCTTTGCTCCTAGTTTTCACCAGGCCATGAAGTATGCTGTAAAACCACGTAAAGAACTTGGTTTTCGCACTGTATTTAATTTGCTTGGTCCGCTGACTAACCCGGCAGGCGCAAACTGTCAGCTTATTGGTGTGTATGATCAGGCGTTGACTACCAAGGTGGCTCATGCGCTTGCTGAATTGGGGGTAACAAGCGCCATGGTTGTGCATAGTCTTGATGGGCTTGATGAAATATCAACAGCTTCACCAACCCAAGTTGCCGAAGTACGCGGTGAGGAAATTCGTTCTTATGTAATTGAACCAGAAGCCTATGGCTTTACGCGATGCACTTTGGCCGATTATCAAGGTGGCACTATCGAAGAAAATGCGCAGATTATCATCAGACTGCTTAAGGGTGAGCAAGGATTTAAACGGGATATTGTGTTGCTGAATGCTGCTGCTGCACTGGTTGTCGCCGATGCAGCAGGCGATATTGGGGAAGGAATTGAATTGGCAGCTAAAAGCATTGACAGCGGTAGTGCTTATACCAAGCTGGAAGCGCTGCAACAGTTTACGCAAAACTACTAGGATAGGGGCGAATGACCATTATTATAAAAATTTGCGGCATCAGCACCCTGGAAGCAGCACTGGCTGCCAAGGAGTTTGGCGCTGATTTGCTGGGTATGGTATTTGCAAGCAGCAAGCGACGTATAACGCTAGAACAGGCGCGAAAAATTTCCCGCCAGGTTCCAGGCATTAAAAAAGTAGGTGTATTTGTCAATGCACCACTAAGTGAGGTACAGTCGGTGGCGCGGGAGTGCCAGCTAGACTATGTTCAACTCCATGGCGATGAATCACCGGAGTATTGTTGTCAGGTTGGTTACCCGGTTATAAAAGCCTTCCGCATCAGCCCCGAATTTAGTGTAACGGCATTTACTGGTTATCAGCCGGCCTGGACTTTGTTTGACAGCTTTAGCGTCGGACAGCAGGGCGGAACAGGGATCGCTTTTGATTGGCAGCAAGCCCAGGTACTGGTGCAGCAAGCGCCAAGGCCACTATTGGCAGCTGGCGGTTTAACACCAGACAATGTGGCTGAGGCCATTCAGGTCCTTAAACCGGATGGGGTCGATGTATCTGGCGGTGTTGAAACCAACGGGGTTAAGGATATAGCAAAAATAGAGCGGTTCATTGCCGCTGTCCGAGAAACCGAGGTGCAGCATGTTAGATAAAATTGTAGTGCAGACAAGACTGGCGGTTGCGGCAGCCAAAATGGATGAACCGCTTGCGGTAATAGATAGTCAGGTAGTATCAGGCAGCTTTGCTTTTAGTGCTGCAATCAAAAAAACCAAATGGGCATTAATTGCCGAGTGCAAGCTGGCTTCGCCAGCCAAAGGGACATTGTGTAATAAGTACACAGTGCTTGAATTGGCGCAGATTTATGCCAATCATGGCGCTACCGCCCTATCGGTGCATACCAATGCTGCATTTCGCGGCCATATCGGCGATATTGTCAAAGTAAAAGCAGCAGTAGACCTGCCGATATTGTGCAAGGAATTTATCATTGATGAATATCAGCTGTATACAGCCAGAGCAGCCGGAGCTGATGCTGTACTGCTAATTGCCGCGATTTTATCAGATGCTGAGTTGGTGCGCTTTTTGCAAATTACCAGGGAGTTAGGAATGGACTGTTTAGTAGAAGTGCATACCTTGGCAGAACTTATCCGGGTGCAGCAAACTGAGGCCAAACTAATAGGAATCAACAACCGGGATTTGCAGACATTTACAACTAATATTGCCCAGACCTTCACGCTGTTGAATCATTGCGAGCCAGACCACGTGGTTATCAGTGAAAGCGGTATTAAAAACGGGGAAGATGCCCAAAAGTTAAAAACGGCAGGTGTAAAGGGTATTCTGGTTGGTGAAAGTTTGGTTATAGCCAATGATGTGGCTGCTATGACACGTGAATTGGCGTTAAGCGGTTCAAAATAAGAGAGGAGAGGTTACAATGCCTAATGAAAAGGGAAGGTTTGGACAATATGGAGGTCAGTTTGTGCCGGAAACAGTTATGCCGGCGCTGATTGAACTTGATGATAATTACCGCAAATTAAAAGACGATCCAGGTTTTAAGGCAGAGGTAGAATTTTATTTTAAGGAATATGCCGGCAGACCGACCAAACTCTATTTTGCCGATAATTTAACCAAGCATTACGGGAAGGGGAAAATTTATTTAAAACGGGAAGACTTGCTGCACACTGGTGCTCACAAGATTAATAATGCGATCGGTCAGGCGCTGTTGGCGCGGCGCATGGGGAAAAAACGCATTGTGGCTGAGACCGGAGCTGGGCAGCATGGGGTGGCTTGTGCTACGGTGGCCGCATTGTTTGGAATGGAATGCTGCGTATTCATGGGCGAGGAAGACATGGAACGGCAGGCTCTGAATGTTTTTCGGATGAGGCTGCTCGGAACTAAGGTTATACCTGTCACAAGCGGCACCGGAACCTTAAAGGACGCAACCACGGAAGCTATCAGATACTGGGTTACCAATATTCGGGATACGCATTATATCATTGGTACTGTAGCCGGGCCACATCCGTATCCGATGATTGTCAGGGATTTTCAAGCAATTATCGGTCAGGAACTGGTAGCGCAGATTGCCGAAAAAAGTGAAAATCTAAAATATATAGTAGCCTGTGTTGGCGGCGGCAGTAATGCCATGGGAATCTTTTATCAGTTCAGGGATAATACCTCAGTCATCAAAATCGGTGTTGAAGCTGCCGGCAAAGGGTTAAATACCAACGAACACGCGGCATCGTTGACTCATGGAAAACCAGGAGTACTTCACGGCGCTTTAAGTTATTTGCGCCAAGATAGTGATGGTCAGGTAATTCCGGCTTATTCGATCTCAGCTGGCCTAGATTACCCTGGTGTCGGGCCGGAACATTCCTTTTTCAAGGATGCCGGGAAGGTACAATATACGGCAGTTACGGACAAAGAAGCGTTAGCCGCCTTTCAACGGCTGTCACAGGTGGAAGGCATTATTCCGGCAATGGAAAGCTCCCATGCGCTCGCCTATTTAGAGCACTTGATGCCCAAGACCGAAATATCAGATGCGATTGTTGTCTGTTTGTCTGGACGTGGGGATAAAGATGTACAGATGGTATCAAATGTATTGGGGGGGTTAGCATAATGAAGCTAGCAGAAAAAATGCAGGATTGTAAATTATCTGGCCGCAAGGGGCTGATTATCTATATAACAGCTGGCTATCCTGACTATAGTACGACATTACAGGCCGTCAAGGCAGTAGAAGCAGCTGGTGCCGATTTGGTTGAGATCGGTTTACCGTTTTCTGACCCAATGGCAGACGGTCCCATCATTCAGAAGGCGGCTGCTCAGGCATTAGCCGCCGGGGCTACTGTTAACAAAACGCTCAAATTGGTAGAACAGCTTACTAAGGAAACGAAAATTCCCCTGGCGATTATGACCTACTATAATATCGTATTACAGTATGGGATCGACAAATTTGCTGCAGACTTTGCCAAGGCTGGTATCAGCGGTCTGATTCTTCCTGATTTACCAATAGAAGAATCTGCTGTTGTTGAACCTGCGTGTCAGCAGGCGGGAATTGATTTAATCAGATTTATTGCGCCGACTACGACACCAGAACGGTTAAAACCCATTTGCAGTCAGGCGTCTGGCTTTATATATTGCATATCAAATACTGGTGTTACCGGTGTGCGTCAGATTGATTATAGCCAGCTTGCGCCGCTATTGGCTGATGTGCGCAAGGAAACCACAGTACCGCTGGCGATTGGGTTTGGTATCGGCAGTCCGGAAGCTGCGTGTCAGGCAGCCAAACATGCGGATGCGGTTATTGTTGGCAGCGCGGTTGTGGATCGTTTGGCGAAACAAGGTGTTGCAGCTGTGCAAGAGTTTACCAGTACGCTTAGGCAGGCACTTGATAAGGGGGTGCAAGGATGAAGGCATTTCCTGAAAAAGAAGAATTTTGCCGGTTAGCGGCAACCTACTCCGTGCTGCCAGTAAGTGTTGAGTTATTAACCGATCTGGAAACTCCGGTTTCTCTGTATTATAAACTGGTAGGCGATGAGCCAGGCTTTATCTTAGAAAGTGCCCAGACTGGCAAAAATTTTGGCCGCTATTCCATTATTGGAACAAGGCCGTTGGCTATGTTTACTGCCTATAGCAATAAGGCTAAACTCAGTTTTGGTGACTGTGTTTTTCAAGAGCAAGGGCAACCGCACCTATTGCTTACTGATTTTTTGAAACGGTTTTCCATGCCGGATATGCCGGAATTGCCGTCATTTGCCGGTGGTGCGGTGGGCTATGCCGCTTATGAATCAGTGGCTTCCTGGGAACGGGTATGTGGCCTAACAATACCAGATGACTTGCCACTTATTGAATTATTGGTTTGTAAATATATCATTGTTATGGATCATCTTACTCATTCCACGCAACTGATCAATTTGGTACACCTTACCCCCGAGATTCAGGATGCGGCGGCGGAATATGAGCAGGCACTGCTGGAACTGGAAGAACTTGTGGCTAAACTCAGCCAGCCTGTCATTTTGCCTGATGACCAGTCCGCTCAGGATAGCCAACCCAATTTAAATAGTCCGGCTGAACTCAATGATGAGGAGGCTGAAGCTCTCCGTAAGCAGCAGTATATCAACATGGTAGAGCAGGCTAAAGAATATATCGCAGCCGGAGATATCTTTCAGGTTGTGTTATCGCGTCCCTTCCATTACAAGTTGACCCAGCACCCATTTGCGCTATATCGCCGGTTACGACAGGCTAATCCGTCGCCGTATATGTTTTATATTAATTTTGGCGATAAGCAGCTTGTTGGCGCATCCCCGGAACGGTTAGTAAAGTTGGAAGATGGTAAGGTGCTAACTTGTCCGATTGCCGGTACGCGCCGACGGGGCGAGACTCCAGCAGAGGATGAAGCGTTGGCTGTCGAATTATTAGCTGATACGAAGGAATTAGCAGAACATGCGATGTTGGTAGACTTGGGTCGCAATGATATTGGCAGGGTCAGCCTGCCAGGAACCGTTACGATTGATCGGATGATGGAAGTGGAAAAGTACTCCCATGTCATGCATATTGTATCAGAGGTATCAGGTCAGGTTGATCCTAAGTTTTCCGCGGTTGATGTGCTGGCCGCCTGCTTTCCGGCAGGTACGGTAAGCGGCGCACCAAAGGTACGGGCAATGGAAATCATTTATGAGTTAGAAGGCGACAGCCGTGGCCCTTATGCCGGTGCGGTAGGATATTTTGATTTTCGGGGAAATATGGATACCTGCATTACCATCCGCACATTAATTATTGACGGTCAGCAGGTTACTGTACGAACAGGGGCCGGGATTGTTGCCGATTCTGTGCCAGAGATGGAATATAAAGAAATCATGCATAAAGGCAGAGTTTTAATGCAACTCATTGAGGAGGCTAAATGACATGATTTTGCTAATTGATAATTACGATTCATTTACCTACAATGTGTACCAGTATGTAGCCAATCTGGGCTATCCAGTGTCTGTCATCCGTAATGACAGGATAACGCTTGAGGAAATAGAGCGTGCAGATTATAGCGGGATCATCATTTCACCAGGACCGGGAACACCCGCTAATGCCGGAATATGCAAAGCAGTTATTGCCCGGTTTGCAGGTAAAATTCCGATACTGGGAATCTGCCTTGGCCATCAGGCTATTGGTGAGGTGTTTGGCGGCAAGGTTATCCGCGCGCCCCAGCCGGTACATGGCAAGGCCGAGTATATTATTCACCGGGGAAAGGGAATTTACCGGGATTTGCCCCGACCTTTTACGGCCGGTAGATATCATTCGCTAATTGTTGATAAAACCGGATTGCCAGACTGCCTGGAAATTACGGCTACCTCGCAGGATGGTTTAATTATGGGGCTTAGACACAAAGAATTCGAGGTAGAAGGGGTACAATTTCATCCTGAGTCAATTCTCACACCCCAGGGTAGTAAAGTTTTAGAGAACTTTCTTGTCAAGACAAGATAAAGTAAAATAGGATTGTACTTGAATAAATAACAATAGCATGCTATAGTAGAAAAAATAGCAGTAAAGACTGAGAAGAGGAAAAGTAGGTATACTGATTTCTTCACAGAGAGCCGGGAGGCTGAGAACCGGCATGGATTGGTCTACTGAAGTTCGCCTTGGAGTTGCTTGCTGAAATCTGGTCTGATATGAGTCAGTCGCAGATGGTAGGTGTAGCCGGAGACCTTCACCGTTATCAATGAAGGAGAGTATCGGCGTTAGCCCGTACTTTATAAGGTGATTCGCCGCAAGGCGGATAACAAAGGTGGTATCGCGAGAGTTGCTCTCGTCCTTTTTTGGGACGGGAGTTTTTTATTTGGAGGGATGATTATGGTGAGGACAGTTGGTTATCTTGGCCCACAGGGAACATATTGTGAAGAAGCCGTTTTACACTTATATGGTAAAAACGATGTTTGTCTACAACCGTTTACGGGGATTGATGATGCCATTCGGGCAGTTGGATCAGGTGAAGTGGATGAAAGTATTGTACCTGTGGAAAACTCACTAGAGGGTTCTGTCAATATTACATTAGACACTATGGCTCATGATGTTAATCTATATATTACAAAAGAAATTGTTTTGCCTGTTAAACATAATTTGTTAACGAAAAAAGGCAGTGAAGAAATTGCTGTCATTGTGTCTCATCCCCAAGCCCTGGCTCAATGCCGAAAAACACTGGGAAACCTGTATCCGAAAGCCAAACTGAAACCAGTTGAAAGCACTGCCGCTGCGGCCAGAATAGTGGCAACAAGTGATGGGTTATGTGCGGCTGTAGGTAGTTTACGGGCCGGCGAATTTAATGGATTAACAGTTGCAGCAAGCAATATCCAGGATAGTGCGTCTAATTCCACCCGCTTCATCGGTTTGCAGCGGCAGCCGATTGTCTGTGCACCGGGAAACTGTAAAACGACACTAGTCTGTCAAATTCATGGCGAACATCCAGGCAGCTTGTATAATCTACTGGGGGAATTTGCCCAAAGACAGGTGAATCTAATGCGGATTGAGTCCCGCCCTGCCCGTACTGGACTGGGTATGTACATCTTCTTTCTCGATATCGAAGGCAGTGCAACAGAAAGCAATATTGCAGCCGCAGTTAGTGCGATTGAGGAAAAATGCTTGTGGTATAAAAACCTTGGTTCTTATCCGGTCTATCATGTCGCAAAATGATAACATACCTGACTTGTTGCAAAAAGTAATGGAAGACTTATATTTGGGCAATAATAAGCTCGAAGGAGGTGTTCTTGTGGCAAAAAAGGTAGCTGTAGAAGATAATTTATCAACAATTAAGCAAGCACTAGAAAAGAATGGTTACACGGTTGTAAGTCCTACGAGCAAAGACGGTGGTATAATGGCGTGCGTAGTAATGGGTATGGATAACAACCTAATGGATATTCAAAATACTATTACTAAAGCTCCTGTTATTGATGCGACAGGTATGACGCCTGAGCAGGTAATTTCTCGCATTGAATCGCTTCAATAGTAAGTAAGGCCCTTTCGCTCACGGCGATAGGGTTTTTTTATTGCCAGTTATGCACCTTTTGGAAATGAGTACATGAGCAATCCCGTGTGTCCAATCAGAACTGTCGCGAATTTTCCGAGCAGGTGGAATAGAAACAACGGCGAAGTAAATGATATTGCAAATAACATTCTATAAGTAAGGGCGGTGGACTTTATGAACAAATATAAAGTTGTAATTACCGGAGAAATATTACCTTCAGCACTGGCGGCCATTGAGGAGCAGTGTGAGGTTCGCAAATGGCAGAAGACTACGCCGCCGCGCGTAGAGGAGTTAGCTGAATGGCTGAAGGATGCTGAAGGATTGTTTGTTACTGGCAAGATTGCAGTAAATGAAGCATTATTAGCGGCTGCACCCAAAGTAAGAGTGATTGCGCAATCGTCGGTAGGCTATGATAATATTGATATTAAGGCCTGTACTAGCCGAAAGATTCCCGTTGGTAATACCCCTGGCGTGCTTGTTGAGGCAACGGCAGATTTGGCTTTCGGACTTCTTTTGACAGCAGCCCGACGTATTCATGAAGGCTGGGATTGGGTACGGGCCGGGAAATGGCAAGGGGAACAGCTGCCGCTTGGCGTAGATTTGTATAATAAGACAGTTGGTATTGTCGGTATGGGAGCTATTGGTTCAGCTGTTGCCAGAAGGGCTCAGGCCAGTGGAATGAAAGTCATCTATAATAATCGCCATCCCCGTCCTGACCAGGAGCAGCTCAAAGCCGAGTATCGTACCTTCTCTGAGCTTTTAACAGCAGCAGATTTTATTGTTGTGCTTACCCCACTGACTCCTGAAAGCCGGGGAATGTTCGGGGCAAAAGAGTTTGCACAAATGAAACCGACGGCCTATTTCATTAATGCGGCTAGAGGCGGGGTTGTAGATACGCAGGCTTTATACAAGGCGCTATCTGACAAACTGATTGCATATGCGGCGCTGGATGTTACTGATCCTGAACCGCTGCCGGCAGACCATCCCTTACTAAAACTGCCGAATATCCTTGTTGTTCCACATATTGGCAGCGCCACAACCGAAACCCGTAATCGGATGGCAATGCTGGCAGCAGAAAATCTCTTACTTGGCTTGGCAGGTAAACCCTTGGTGACTTGTGTAAATTCGGAAGTCAATTATCGTTAGCCAAGTTTTGGGTTTACATACTCTTTGCCCTAGGTTGAAAGGTTAACTGCGAATTTAGAGGCAAGTCAAAATCGAGAATTGCTTCGCGCTACCTCTTTTGCAATGATGGGAGTTCGAATTCATCATCATTACGGGTGGTCGCGTGGTAATCTCGTTTTTATTTCCCTCATTAGCCTCACTGGTGATTTTACCCAGAGTAAATCGCAGAAAGACGATAAATATAATGATAAATTATTGAATAAAATATTGTTATGTGTCGCAAAGCTCATTATGATTTATGATGGATACAAATTCTATTTTATGGAGGAAACTATGGATCGATCTGGAGCCTTGGGGCAGAAAAAAATAAGTAAGCTATTATGGGAGTTTTCCCTGCCAGCCATTGTTGGGATGTTAGTGAATGCGCTATATAATATTGTTGATAGTATCTTTGTTGGTAATGGGGTTGGTGATATTGGTCTTACTGCGGTAACGATAGCTTTTCCCATCATGATTATTTTAATGGCAATTGGTATGCTGATTGGTATTGGCGCTTCGACATTGGTATCCATTCGTTTAGGAGAACAAAACCCGCGCGAAGCCGAAATTATTCTTGGCAATGCCTGCAGCTTGATGATTGTGGCTGTGTTATCGACAACGGTGACTGCCCTTATCTATTTAGATCAAATACTGGTGCTATTAGGGGCAGAACCTCACGTATTGCCATATGCCCGCGAGTTTACCCGAATCATTCTTTTAGGCAGTATCTTTATGCATATCGGCTTTGGCCTCAATAATATTATCAGGGCTGAAGGCAATCCGAGAATGGCAATGGCAACCATGTTAATTGCCTCTTTGCTGAACATTGTACTAAATCCATTGTTTATTTTTGTATTCAAACTGGGGATAGCGGGATCGGCCTTGGCTACAGTAGTTGCTCAGGCAGCTGCAGCTGTATGGGTACTACGTTATCTTCTCAGCGATGAGGGAGTTCTTAAGCTGCGCTGGTCTAATTTGCGGCTTGATAAAAATATTGTTTTCGACATTTGCAAAATCGGTTTATCGCCGTTTTTAATGCAGATTGCTGCTAGTGCGGTAACTATATTATCTAATTACAGCCTGCTCAGTTATGGAGGAGAGCTGGCTGTAGCGGCATATGGGGTGATTAACAGAGTGGCAATGTTAATACTAATGCCTATATTTGGCATCAGCCAGGGTGTTCAGCCAATTCTGGGATATAATTATGGTGCTAAATATTATGAGCGTGTAATTGAAGTCGTGAAGCTTGGCACATATGCGGCTACCTTGGTATCGGTAATTGGTTTTGCGGTAACACAACTTTTTTCCATCCAGATTATCCGGTTATTTAATAACAATCCAGAGCTTATTGCACTAGGCGCAAATGGAATTGAAACTTCTTTGATTATGCTACCGCTGATTGGGTTTCAAATCATCGGAGCCAGTTATTTCCAGGCAACTGGCAAGGCCGGATATGCCATTTTCCTTAGCATGTCACGGCAGGTGATTATCTTAATACCAGCACTTATTATCTTACCTCGTTTTTTTGGTTTAGAGGGAATATGGTTGACAATGCCGGTATCTGATGTCGTTTCATCACTTTTTACTGGGAGTTTTTTATGGCTGGAATTGCGCAGAATATCTCCTAAACTGTTGGGAAATAATTCTTAAACAAGAACTGCAATTAGCTGCAGGAACTGACCTATAGGGGACGAATACTACCAGTAGTAATAGCAAGAAAGGCTGGTAGATATGAAAAGAAGGTTGCTTGTTGCCGCTTTTTTCATAGCTGTCTTAACTATGGCGACTGCGCCGGTAGAGGCAGCTAAACTGAGTGATCAGGAGACAAATCTAACCCAAATGCAGGCTGATGCCAAGAGGGTAGAAAAGCTTCGTCACGGCTATATTACATATGTTCAAAATAAAATGTATTATTATTGGTGAAATTCATACGTTGTAGTAATACAAGGCTGGACCGCAGAGGTGTTAGCCTTTATTTTTTTGCTCTGAATACCAATTAAAAATAGATACTATTAGTGCAATAAGCTGTCAGCTTGTAGCCAATATACTAGTAAATTAAAGGTAAAAGGAGGAGTTTTAGTATTGTTTGGATAAAAAAAGAGTATTGACTAATTTTACAAAGACAAAAAGGGAAAGGGCGACACGTATGAACAAACATATCCATGAACTAGTAAAAGAGGGTAACGACTATGTCGTTAAGCTGCGGCGGCATTTTCGAGCCTTTCCAGAGCTCGGTGGTGAAGAGGTTGAAACTCAAAAAAAAATTATCGCCGAACTTACGGCAATGGGGTTAAATCCCCGTTCAGCTGCTGGTACCGGGATTATTGCTGAGATTAAAGGAGGTCGACAGGGGAAAACGGTTGCCATTCGCGCCGATATTGATGCGTTGCCAATTCAAGATGAAATTGATCAGTCTTACCGCTCACGCAATACGGGGCGTTGTCATGCCTGCGGCCATGATGGTCACACAGCTATGCTGCTGGGGATTGCGAAAGTATTTAGTACAATTAAGGAAGAGTTGCCAGGTACTATCAGACTGCTGTTCCAGCCGAGTGAGGAAAAATTTCCGGGTGGTGCTTTGGCAATGATTGCTGATGGCGCAGTGGAAGGCGTGGATGCTGTAATTGGAGCACATCTGTGGCAACCGTTCGCAGTGGGGACCATGGGGCTAACGTATGGGCCGATGATGGCTTCTCCTGATGAATTTACTATTACCATAAAGGGTTCTGGAGGTCATGGTTCTATGCCACATCAGACGATTGATCCTCTGTATGTTGGCGCACAAATTGTATTGGCATTAAAGACAATTACCGGTAACAATGTGAGTACAAATGAACTGGCGGTACTATCACTGGGAGTATTCAAAGCCGGCGATGTTTTCAATGTCATACCTGACTCTGCTACTCTGCAGGGAACTGTGCGGACATTTTCACAAAGCACTAGGGAGACAATCTTTGCTGCGATTGATCGGATATGCGGCGGTATTTGTGCAGCAGCCGGTGCTACCTATAACTTAGAAAGCCATTTAGGTTATCCACCTGTTATTAATAACCCTGAAGTGGCAAAGATTGTCGCCCAATCTGCTGAAGCCGTATTGGGTAAGACGGCTGTTTTTGAGATGAATCCCGCCATGGTGGGTGAAGATTTTTCGTATTATCAGCAACAGGTACCAGGCTGCTTTATGTTCATTGGTGTCGGTAATAAAGACAAAGGATTTGTCTATCCTCACCATCACCCTAAGTTTGACATGGATGAAAATGCATTTAGTCATGGGGTGGAGATTATGGTAGTTTCAGCAGTGAATTTATTACAGGCATGATTTGGAAAAAAGAAGGAGGTGTTTCATTTGAGTCCGGTTAAAATTATTTTAACGCTAATCCCTTTTATTTGGACAATTGGCATGATTCCCTTCGTTAATCGTGTAAAACCTTTTGTTTTCGGGCTGCCATTCTTAGCCTTTTGGCTGGTTTGTGGAATTATTGTTGCTTTTTTGTGCATCAAAGCTCTTTATACTATTGATTCGAAGAATAATAAAGAGGCGGATTAGCGTCAATTCAATTAATGAAAGAGGGTAAGTCGAATGAGTAATGAGGTAATGGCGCTTATCATTATCTTTATTTTTGTTGTTGGTGCTACTATTGTTGGTATGATTCCCGGTATGAAGCAAAAAATGAATCTGGAGCAGTGGGCTGTCGGCGGACGAAGCTTTGGCCGGTGGTTGAACTGGTTTATTATGGCTGGTGAAATTTATACGGCTTTTGCCTTCCTCGGTGCGAGTGGCTGGGCGTATGCGCGCGGCGGTCCGACCTTCTATATCCTTGGTTATGGTGCATTAGCTTATCTGATAGGGTATTATCTGTTACCATCGATTGCAACAGTGGGAAGAAAACATAATCTGCTAACACAACCGGACTTGATTGAAAAGTTATATAGTAGCAAAACACTAGGAATATTTACAGCATGTATTGGTATTGCCTTTTTGCTGCCTTATCTGCAACTACAGCTAACAGGACTGGGTCTTATTATAGAAACTTGCTCTTATGGGCAAATTAGCAGGGTACAGGCCATGCTGATTGCCTTTACTATGGTTGCGTTGTTCGTATATATTAGTGGTTTAAAAGGGGTTGCAACCACCGCGGCCATTAAAGATGTTTTGATGATGATTGCTGTCGTATTTTTTGGCTTATATCTGCCAATTCATTTTTTTGGCAGCCTTGGCGGCATGTTTGAAGCCGTAGAGGCAGCAAAACCAGGTTTCCTGGCGTTGCCCGGCGGTACGAAAAACCTTGATGTAAGCTGGGTTATGTCGACATTAGTGGTGACAAGCTTTGGCTTTTACATGTGGCCGCACTTTTCGGCCAACAGTTTTAGTGCCAAGAATAATGATGTATTGCGTCATAATGCCGTGTATTTGCCGTTATATCAATTTTGTCTAATTTTCCCAATGTTCATTGGCTTTACAGCGTTACTTGTATTGGTCCCTGCCCTTAAGACACCTGATATGGCGTTTATGATTGTTGTTCAACAGGTTTTCCCTGGGTGGGCACTTGGTTTGGTAGGCGGTGCTGGAGCATTGGCTTGTATGATTCCGGCCGCTGATCTGCTATTATCTACTTCAATGCTGTTTTCCCGTAATGTTTATGGACGTACCATTGGACAAAATACCAGTCCGGAAGCCATGGGGCAGATAGCCAGAGGCGTTGTCCTTGTTCTTACTGCTATCGCCTTGGCTTTGGCGATATTCTTACCCAACATGCTCGTTAACCTGCTCTTAACTGGTTACTCGGGTGTTACTCAATTCTTCCCAATGCTGGTGCTTGGTCTATCGTGGAAGAAAGCCAATAAAATCGGTGCCTTTGCCGGGCTGATTGTTGGTGAACTTCTTGTTTTTGGACTGATTCTTGGTAAAATGGACCCGATGCCTTTTGCTGGTTTAAACCTGAATGCTGGATTTGTGGCTTTAGTTGCCAATTTCATTGTCTTTGTGGCAGTCAGCCTGTTGACTGCCAGTGTCAAAGCTGATCAGTCCGGTTCTGCTACTATGAAGAATTTTTAACTGCGGATGACAGGCAGTAGCCCGGAATTATGTCCGGGCTACTATTTTTTATTTTTAGCAGGAATACAGCTAACTTTGGAGAACAAAGTTTAGTAATTAGCTTTATTGTCATTATTAGATTAATGCGGTTAGTGGTTTATTATTAGAGAGAAGCTAATAGGAGGATACTTATGTGGACCGTAGTATATATAGCTTCTAATCGGGCGCAGGCCGAAAAATTTAAAAACGTGCTGTGTAATGAAGGGGTGCTCGCCGATATACGCCCGGCGGGATTGGTTTCAGCCTTAGGCGATGGCTTGTATGAAATTTTGGTTTTAGAATCAGAAGCCAATGAAGCACATGCTATTATATGTCAATATGCAATACGCTAATTGAAGGAGTGAACTATTTTGTTAAAAAAGACCAAGATTGTTTGCACTGTAGGTCCTAGCACTGATAAATCCGGTGTTTTAGAGGCAATGATGGAAGCTGGTATGAATGTCGCCCGGTTTAACTTTTCACATGGTTCGCATGAAGAGCATGCAAAACGAATTGCCAGGGTAAGAGAAGCGGCGAACAATGTAAAGAAACCAATTGCATTGATGCTTGATACAAAGGGCCCGGAAATGCGGTTAGGTTTGTTTGCGGAAGGTAAAGTTAATTTAGATAAAGGTCAGAAATTTGTTCTTACAGGGCGTGAGGTAGTCGGTACCAAGGAAATGGCCTCTGTCAATCATAAGTTTTTGCCGCAAGAGGTAGCTGCTGGACAAACCATCCTTATCTCTGATGGTCTGGTGAGTCTGCATATCGACGCTATTGAAGGCGATGACATTATTACTACTGTAAATAACAGCGGCCAAATCGGCGATCGCAAGCGGGTTGCTGCACCGGGGGTTGCTGTTAATCTACCACCTCTGTCTGAGCAAGATGTAGCAGATATCAAATTTGGGATTGCAAGTCAAATGGACTTTATTGCTGCTTCCTTCATCCAGCGGGCAGCCGATGTATTAGCTATTCGCAAGATATTGGAAGATGGCAATTATTCGATGGATATTATACCCAAGATTGAAAATGCTGAGGGTGTTAAAAATATTGATGAAATTATCAAGGTAGCAGACGGCCTTATGGTGGCCAGAGGTGATCTCGGGGTAGAGATTCCTGCTGAAGAAGTACCGCTTGTACAGAAAATGCTGATACGAAAATGTAATAAGGCTGGCAAACCTGTTATTACCGCGACTCAAATGCTGGAGTCTATGGTGTCTAATCCTCGCCCTACCAGAGCAGAAGCCAGCGATATTGCTAATGCTATTTTTGATGGCTCTGATGCGATTATGCTTAGCGGTGAAACAGCCTCAGGTCAATACCCGCTGGAAGCAGTGCAAACTATGGCCCGTATTGCTGTTCGTACGGAGACCTCTCTGCAGCTTAGCGATATTTTGATCGGTAAAGGGATTCAACTGCAACGGACTACGACAGATGCGATCAGCCATGCTACTGTGCAAATATCGCATGAACTGGGCGCTGCCGCTATTGTAACTTCAACCCAGTCGGGCTATACGGCACGAATGGTATCTAAATATCGTCCTCAGTCCACAATTGTGGCTGTTACGCCTTGTGCTAAAACAGTCCGGCGAATGCTATTATTATGGGGCGTTTATCCTATTTTGGGACCTAGCTTCAATAATACGGATGAAATGGTGCAAAGTGCTGTAGCCACTTCATTAGAAGCCGGGGTTGTTAAAGACGGTGATTTAGTTGTCGTTACGGCTGGTGTGCCTGCGGGAATGTCAGGTACAACCAATATGATTAGGGTGCATGTTGTTGGCAATATTCTGATGCGCGGCACTGGAATTGGTCAGCGGGCTGTCACTGGTCAAATTGTTGTGGTTACCTCAATTAAAGAAATTACAACCAAGTTTAAAGCAGGTGATATTCTGGTTGTAAATAGTGTTGATGAAGAAATTGCCCCATATGCTGCTAAAGCGGCCGCTATCATAGCCGAAGAGGGTGGACTTACATCTCATGCTGCTATTATTGGGGTAAGCTTTGGTATGCCAGTGCTAGTCGGTGTGGAAGGCGCTGTAGAGCGTTTGCAGGATGGTGCGATAGTTACTGTGGATGCTTCCCGCGGTATTGTATATCAGGGAGAAATTAACGCTAGATAGGGAGAACCCTTTTATGGCAGTATGGTTGATCGCGCTTACTGGGATAAGCTTAGCCGCTTGGTGGTTGTACACTAGGCGGCTTGCTTGGCAGTTTAAGCATATAAAGTTTCAATTGAGTACTATTACGCAAAAGCGGCAAGTGGGTAGTAGGGCCGGCAAAGCCAGTATGCGTTCGCTTTATAAAATTTTGCATACTAGTCTGACTGCCGGTAAATCAGATGACGCTTATCAAGCTCTTGATTTGCTAAAGTTAGCGTTAGGTCACGGTCTAGGTAGGGACGGAGAGCCAGCACGACTGACTGCTGTTATCTATTTAGCTTTGCGCACTAACCAACTTGATGTTGCTGGTCATTGTATTGACGCGTTTCGGCCATTGATGAAAAATATGACTGTGATAGAGCTGCCAGTTGCCATTGGGCAGCTTGGTTTGATTGCAGTTATGAGTCTGAAACAACGACAAAACTTTTTGGCAGCGCGTGCGGTGGATGTTATTTTTTCCGTCACCGGGATTCAGGATGAGGCTGTTCGACGGGCTGTTATTCGGGCTATACGACTAACCGGGTTAACTGCTTTGCGCAGGAAAGACACCGGCCTAGTCCGTGAAATACTGGCAAAAATGGCCAGCTGGCTGCCCGCTGAACAAGTAGACAGTCCCTTGCACGAACAGGTAGCCTGGGTATTAATAGCGTGGTTACACCGGATCGTTAAAGCTGGTAATGTTCCTATGTTTGAGCTAATAACGCAATATATTGACCAACTGGCCGAAAAGAATACTTTGTCAGAGAAGGCATTGGCGAGCCTTATTGTTGAATGCGCTCATTTATCAAGTATGGATAGTCTTGATCCGTTTAGTCAATTAAGTGGACAGATAGGCATGTTCAGTCTCGAATTAGCGGTGGAAATTAGAAACATTAGTATTTGGCGGCAATCACTTGACGGGGTTATTCAAGCAGCTAGGCTGGCTGTAAACCAGCGAAGTTTGACGGAAAGCTTTACCGTTATTTACCCGCTCTTTGAAATAGGACGCCGTCTGTTAGCTGCTGAACTTACTGCTGCTCCAAGGCGTGATTTGTTTCGTCAAAAGGCGCTTTATATACTGATACGCGAATGCCTGCAGTTGGTAGAATTTGTGTCAAGACAAAATTTTACTACAACCATAGCAGATATTATTGAGCAGATATATCAAGAATGGATTAAGTGCCCGCTTAATCCAGGTCAACACAAATCGATAAAACGGTTTTGCCAACTGCTATTTCTATATTGCACACGGATTAAACGTCGGCAGAAGATGCTGATAGCGGAAGCAGGTAGCTTTAATGCTGAAAATGTTATTACTGTGGCGGATCGGGAGCATTTGAAACAAATAGGTTATTTATCCTAAACCAAAAGGCGGACAATGATTGTCCGCCTTAACTTATCCAGATGGAAAGTATAACTTTCCCTGGATTGAACGACTAAGGCTTGTGCTGGCGTCCTTTAGGACGCCAGCACAAGCCTTAGTCTTATCTTATAGTTATGCTTTTGCGTCAAGTCTATTTTTCCTGGGAAATGAACCAGTAAGTAACAACCCGAGTAAGGGGACGTGGATACCCAGTTTATTGATGCTCCAGGCCAAGCCAGAACATAAAGCAAGTGTCGTTACATAAAAGCCAATAGTAGTCAATGGCGTTAATGCTTTGGATAGTTGATTAAGTTCAATAAGTAAATAATACATTACCAATGGATGAATAAGATAAATTAGATAGGAATACTTACCTAATTGGTGTAACACAGCAGCTAGTGATTCGGATAATGGTCTGGTAAAAATTTTAAACCAGAATAAGGTTGCACTGACAGTATATAGCACACCAAATGGGCTGAGCTGGTGAACAGTATTAGCTGTTGCTTCCAGCGTGTACTGCTGTTGATAGATAAGGTAGTAATAATGGGACAGCATTCCGGCTAAGGTAAGGACAAAACAGGTCGTAATTCGTCTGCTGTTTTGTTCTAGAAGTGCAAGAAACTGTGAATAGCGTTCTGCACAAACTCCACCAAGGATGAAGATAAACAGATAATGTAGAACCCAATAGCTCATGCGGTGCTGGATAGCAAGATTAAGATAATGATTATTATAATTTGCGTGAAGTATATAACTGGAATAATAATTAAAAGCTATTTGAACAAGTAACAAGCTGACTAATCCTACTAATGGGGCTTTAAGAATCATGCTAACAAGTTGCCGCCATAAGGGCATAAGCACATAAAACCAAACTAAAATCACTAAAAAATATAACTGGAAAGAAGCTAACCCAAACAAAAAGTATTTATATACAAGCGGCCTGTGCCAGAGGTCTGTTGCGCCACTTATCCAGGTAATATGCAACATATAAAGAATAGACCAAGTTAAATAAGGTAATAGTACAGCTCGAAAGCGTCTAACCATAAACGTGGGGTAATGAAACTCTTTTTTTAACGGTTGACTGAGAAATAAGCCGAAAGCCGATACAAAGAAAAATATCGGCACGCTAAAGCGGGTAACTATTTCATAGATAGCAAACAGATGTAAATTAGCAGCCGGATATGTCAGCGAATAAGCACCAGTATGGATGCCTAGTACGCCTAACATAGATATACCGCGAATATAATCAAGAGCAACAATGCGTTGATTAGCCATAGTATTCCCTTGCTCCTTACGATGTAAGCTACGACTGGTTGTGCTGCCATAGCTTATATTACTATTTTAGATAACCAGTGCTGATAAAACACTATTATCAATTATAGGCTGTAACGCGTTTGGCTGCAATATACTTTTACCATTTAATGATATAAAAGAGTAGCCTAGCGGAAGCCAAGCTTGCCGGTAAGAAGCAAAAAAAAATTTAAAAACAGCAGGAATCGAGAAGATGCTGCATAATTTGTATAATAATAGTTTATCTATAAAAATAATTTGTAAGGAGATTTTTTCATGAAACCAATCGGTTTGGTAGATGGTAAAATAATAGATATAAGCGAAAATATTGTACCGATGGAAGATCGGGGTCATCAGTTTGGGGACGGAGTCTATGAAGTAACAAAGGTGTATAACGGTCATTGCTTTGCTTTGCCGCCACATATAGACAGGTTATACCGTTCCTTACGTGAACTAACAATTCCGGACGTATATACGTATGAAGAATTGACTGAATTTCATGAGCTGCTTATCCAAGAAAGCGGTATTATGGATGCAGCCATCTACCTTCAAATCACGCGCGGGGTATCACCAAGGACACACAGCTTTCCCGAAAATGTTGTGCCGCGGTTAACGATGTCGATTCGTCCGGCCAGCGCTGCCATTGATAAGAATAAAGCCGAGGGATGCAAAGCTCTGCTAATCCCAGACGAAAGATGGCTCAGATGTGATATTAAATCGCTTAATCTTCTCGGTAATGTACTAGGAAAACAAAAGGCCAAGAGTGCAGGGTGCCTGGAAGGTATCCAAGTTCGTGACGGTATTGTGACCGAAGGCACAAGCAGTAACTTCTTTGTCGTTAAGGATGATGTGGTCTGGACACATCCTAAGTGCAACCTGATTTTAACTGGCGTCACCCGAACGCTGATTATCGAAAAAATAGCGTCAGACCTGGGTATTGTGGTTGTCGAGAAAAAGTTTGATGAGGCGTTTGTTAAATCGGCACAAGAGGCTTTTATTTCAGGGACCAGTACCGAGATTACACCCATTGTAACTTTAAATAATCAGCCTGTTGGTAGCGGCAGCGTTGGTCCTGTCACCCGGAAAATTCAGGCTGCGTACTGGGGGCTGATAGACACAGAGTGTCAGCGTAAGTAAACTAAGGAGGGAAAATCATGAACTTGACAGTTACAGAACGAGCACAGGAATATATTGCCCAAGAAGGTAACGTAATTTCGGTAAGGATCGCCAAACGTCTGATACCTAGTTGCACGGCCACGAAGACAGCCGATCTTCCAACTGTACAATTGGGAAAACCTGCGGATTATGAAAAAGCTGATTATGAAGCAGTAACTATTGATGGTGTCGAAGTCTATGCTCATAGTTCGATTATCAATTATAATGGCCAAGTTCCTTTACGCATTGATATCGAAACCACGTTGTTTGGCAAACAGCTGGCCGTGTATGGCATGCCAATTCCTATCCAAAGCTGTGGTGACTGCACGTTGTGCTAAATAAAAAACTGCTGGAGGCCAAAGGCTTCCAGCAGTTTTTTATCCAGATGGAAAGTATAACTTTCCCTGGATTGAACGACTATACCCTAAAGGGCACAGGCGGCTTCTGCCGACGTCCTAAAGGACTTGGCACAAGCCAAGTCTTATCTTATTTAACTATGTTACTTGCACAGCTTGAACAACCGCCATCTTTTTCTTGGATTGCTTCTTCCAGCCGGCCATTGTTAAACAAAATCATTTCCGATATGGCCATCGGCAAAACCTCGGTTAACAGCACTTCCATAGCGTTGTGCATTGCTTGCTTTTGATCTCTATGGCTTAGCGCGGTAGTGAGCTTTTCTTCGATTGGCTCACGATAGGTAGTTAGCCAGCGTTGGTAGTGGGCAAGCAATGAAGGTCCATCGAAATACATAAGAACACATCCTTTATTTTTATATACATAATTAAGTATATCAAGATTGACGAGTTAGGTTGAGAGATAATATTTTCGTCAGGTGTGCCAGCGAATAACATTCGAACATGGCACAGAATTTGGCAAACAGCGGTATGGCACTGTTTTGGGGCCAACGTTCTTTGGGCTGGGTATTGAGCCACAAAACACGTTTAACCTTTTTGCTGATTAGGGATAATTGACTGGCCGTTTCTAGCGGTGCTAATGTGTTAGCGTCACTGATGATAAAGAGTAGCGTAGAAGGAGTAAGCAATTGATTATACTCTTCTTCCAGACTTGATAAGGCAATAAATAAGTTAGTACCCTGTCCCATTTGCGAAGAATTTGTTGCCAGTTTTTCAGCAACCTGGGCAAAGTCAGCACCACGGCGGAAGTAGTCGGTTACTTTCTCCAAATCAGTGGCAAAAATAAAGCTTTCAATATTTTTCACAACACTGGATAGGCCAAACAGCAGCGGTAGGGTAAACCGGACATATTTTGTCATCGAGGCTGATACATCACAAACAACAATAATATTAGGTTTATGAATTTTTTTTGTTTTATACTTTAAGGAAATCATAATACCGCCATAACGCATATTGCGACGGATGCTTTTGCGAATATCAATAAGCTTGCGCCGGCCGGTCATGCGAAAGCGACGGGAGATGCGGGTTGTTAAACGGCTCGCCAATCGTTTAATTAGGGCCGTAACTTGTGGGATTTCATGTTCGGCAATATCTTGCATGTTTTTGTAAAGGAGCGGGTTGCCGCCAGTACCGCCAAGCCCTGCCGCCGAGTCTACGACATGGTCAAGTTCGTCGTGTCCTAGCAATTGACGGCGGGCAGCAGCAAGCTGAGCCAAATCTTCCGGAGATAGCTGGCGCTGCCAAAAGGAAAGTGAACTCCTAAGCAGGTTTTCAACTATTGGTTGAAAGGATTCTTTGACTTTGTGACCTGTGGAGGTTTTTTCCAAAAAGTCCTGCAGTCGCTGCTTTTCCTGCTCCGGTAAGCGTTTATAGACATCTTTAAGGTCATCAGGAATTTCCAGCGGTCGTCCCTGGAAAACCAGTTCTTCTTCGGCCTGCTTGGTTTGTTCCAGGTCAAGCTGTTGTTTGGAATCCCAGGCAGTTTGCTGCTCTTGTTTTGCTTCTGGCGGCACAAAGAACAGGTTGAAGGCCTGATTAAAGGCGGCCTGATCTTCGGCATGTTTTATAAGGGTGCTTTTTAATGCTGCTCGGAATTCAGCCTGATCAAAATTATCAATGACTGTTAAGCTATCTACAGCATCAATGGTTTCAGCCGTGCTGATCCGTACTCCAAGCTGGCGCAAGATCTGGATAAACCCGACAATATTATCAGCAAGCGAGTTCAAGATAATCAGCTCTCACAGCTTGCTGAGCCATGGCAGTCACAAGCTTGAGTTTTAGTGGCAGTTGCTTGTTTAACTGCTGCACATAATCCGTCTACACCCAAATCTTTGTGAAATGCCAGCAAATCGTCGCGGTTTTTTAATAGCAAGCCCATAGTTTGTTTTACTAATGTGGAATCCAGGTAATCAGCATGCATAGCAATCAAGGATCTTGTCCAATCCAGCGTCTCAGCAATCGATGGCTGCTTATTGAGTGTCAGGCTATATCGCAGGTGGTTGACAGCGGTGGCAATCTGTAAGGCTAGCTTTTCTGTAGCTTCAGGGATTTTAGTGCGAATAATATTGATTTCTTTGTCAATGGAGGGATAATCAATATAAAGATAAACACAACGGCGGCGTAAGCCTTCCGAAAGTTCACGGTCATGGTTACTTGTCAATATCACGATAGGAATATGCTTGGCTTTGAGGGTGCCAAGCTCGGGAATGGAGATTTGGAAATCAGAAAGGATTTCAAATAAAAAAGCTTCAAACTCCTCATCCGTTTTGTCAATTTCGTCAATAAGTAATACCGCACGTTTTTCGGCACGAATAGCTTTGAGCAGCGGCCGTTCTAATAAGTATTCCGGGGAAAAGATATCCTGCTCAGAAATATCTTGGGAAGCGTTATCCCGGCTCATTTGGATTTTAATTAGCTGCCGTTGATAATTCCATTCATATAAGGCTTTGTTTTCATCCAAGCCTTCATAGCATTGCAACCGGATAAGCTCAGTATTAAATACGCTGCTTAGGACTTTGGCAATTTCAGTTTTACCAACACCAGGCGCACCTTCAATTAATAGTGGTTTTTCTAGTTTTAAGGCTAGATAGACCGTGGTTATTAGTTCCTTATCGCTAATATATCCTTGTGCCTCAAAAGCAACTTTTAATTCGGCCGCAGTGAGTGTGTTCAATTGATCGTCCATCTTTTGTTCTCCTATCTTCTTGCTAATTGTTACTTTAATTTTACAGCATATTGATAATAATTGACAAGAGAAAACAGTTCTTTTTTAAGATAAGACTTGGCTTATTCCAAGTCCTTTAGGATGCCGGCAGCAGCCTTGGTTTTTTTGAAATGTCGTAGACCTATAAACCCCGCCTGTAAAGACCGAAAACGTTGGGACTTTTTGCCGAAGGTAAAAAGTCCCACAAGTACCCCTTATAAGTAAAATGTGGATGTCATTAATGGGAGATGTGGCTTGAACGCAATTGACTTATAATAGGAACCTGTATCGCTACACTTGAATCATTTAAGAACAATTGTATCGCTACACTTGAATCATTTAAGAACAAATTCCTACTCTGGATACGATTTTCAATGGAGGAAATTATATCAATTAAGCTGGGAAGAAGATAAATATCAAAGATTCTATAAATATACCGCTTTGGCATAAAACATGCAATTATAAATTTTATAGAATTTACTTTACCTTAATGTAGTAATAAAGTAAAAATCTAAAACAAACAAGGGAGGATCTGAATTTGACTAGAACAGCGATTGTAACAGGTTCAGGCCGGGGAATTGGCAGAGGAATCGCACTGAGATTGGCTAAGGATGGTTTGGATGTAGTAGTTTGTGACATTAATGCCGAAAACGCTAAAAAGGTATCAGAGGAAATTGAAGCTCTCGGACGTAAATCGTTAGTCATTGTAGGTGATGTATCCAATGAAAAAGATGTTTATGCCATGGTTGACCAAGTCGTCGAAAAGTTCGGCAAATTAGATGTAATGGTCGCTAATGCTGGTATATGTCATATCAAGTGGGCTACCGAATTGACTACCGCTGAATGGGACCAAGCTTTTGCGGTAAACTGCCGGGGAGCGTTTTTATGCGACACGGCCGCAGCTAAGCAGATGATTAAGCAAAAAGGCGGAAAAATTATCAATTGTTCGAGTATAGCAGGTCACGACGGCTTTAGCCTATTGTCCGCCTACAGCGCAACAAAGTTTGCCATACGGGGTTTCACCCAGGCTTTGGCCAAAGAATTAGGACGTTATGGAATTACTGTAAATGCATATTGCCCTGGCATCGTAGGTACAGATATGTGGGATCTCATTGATGAGAAGATGGGCCCTTATTTGAAACTTGGCAAAGGGGAAGTACTGAAAGAATACACCAAACTTATTACTATGGGACGAGTGGAGACTCCAGATGATGTTGCTAGTTTTGTATCCTACCTAGCTTCGTCTGATTCTAATTATATGACAGGTCAAACAATTATGATTGACGGTGGAATAGTGATGAATTAAAGAGGAAAACAAGTACCCTTTTTTCTTTAAATCACAATATGGTAATTTAATAAGAGAATAGCTTGTTTTTGGCAAAAAAAAGAGCTGTCGCCAGCGGTAATTTTATATCGCTTGTGCGACAGCCCCTTTTTTGTCTGATAATAAAATATAGAGGCTATAAAGTTAGGCCAATAAAGGAACCGCTTTTGAATGGAGTATTTTCAACTAACTGGCTTGGTAAGATGTCAAAGTGCTTAAAAAACTTCTTTGCGCCGATATAGGCGCCTTTGGCTGCATAACGTACAGGAAAAGCATTTGGTTTCAACTCTTCTGTCGGCAAAATGCCGAGTGCCCGGTTTTCAGGATCATAACCAAGCATGCAAAAATTGCTGTTGTCTAATAACTGGGTGGCATTTTTGTTAAAGACAATTCGGCCATTGGGACGCACTTCCACTGCCGGTTGATCATTTTTGGGCAGGCGGGTGCGATGTGGCTCAAACAAAGTAAAGGAAAAATCTCTTTCTTCACTCATGGTATTCACTCCTTGGAAAGTTAGTCTGCAATAAAAAGTATGCTCAAATTAACAAAACTATAAACATTATTTTTTAAAAAAAATACTATTTCTGATTATTTTTATAGTTAATCGGAGGAAGGCAGGAATTTTATAAACTTGGGCATAATTAATTGTTAGTAAGGCTTTAGTTAAGATAGTCATGGACTATCACAGAAAGTAGAGGGAGATAACAATGAATCAAACATGGTTTAAAATACTGGCAGCGATGATTATAGGCAGTATGCTTAAGTATCTTGTTTTCAGCGCCTTAGCTTGGGTGGTTATTGATTTAGCCGTACTGGGAGTAGCTTATTTATTATTACGACGTGATCCTTTTACAGATATGAGGCATTCGATGCTATTTCTTGGCGGGTTAACCGCCGTCAATGTACTGGTTGACTTAGGGATAATTGGTGGAATGATTGGCAATCTTGTTCTGTTGGCTCTTTTAGCCTATATGATGTTTGGCCGCGACTACACTCGCCGTCGGCGCAGATAACAGGCGTAATTATGTCAGACAATCGGATTATTACGAGAACGGCACTATTATTGGCACTTACTTTGCTCTTTCAGTCACTACGGTTTTTTATTCCCCTGCCGCCTTTACTATCTACTTTCATAATTGGAAGTTTGGTCAACTCTTCATTACTTATTGCTGCCGAAAAGGCGGGTTTATGGCCAGCGCTCGTTATTGCGGCAGTTACTCCGTTGGTAGCCTATTTTCAAATGCTGTTGCCGTTACCGGTGTTTATTCTTCCTGTTGCTTTAGGGAATGCGGCTTATATTTGCTTGTTTTTGTTTGCGCGTATATGGGGGCGCATTCCAGGTACTGTTTTAGCAACAGCAGGCAAAACGGGATTTTTATACCTAGTATTTACTTGGTTGCTAACCTTTATAGCCATTCCTTCCAAATTGGCTGCAGGGATAATGCTTGCAATGAGTTGGCCGCAATTAGTTACTGGTGCCCTGGGGGGATTGTTGGCTTCGCTGGTAGTTAAACGTATTCGATAAGCACTCCATCACCGGAGTGTTCTTTTTTTCCTCTAACAGAATTGTTTTGTGTTAAAGCAGGAATTTAAAGATAATATAGCAAAATATTCATAATCAAGTGATACTATTTTATATATTGCTATTTTTCAAATCCAGCCTATTGCAAGGGAGGCGCTACTATGCCTGTTTACCAAGGCTTAACCTTGGCGGATATTGTTAATGTTAAAGTGTTGCAAGAAATTCAGGACAAGTTTTCTGACGCTACTGGTCTGGCTGCTGTAATTGTAGATAGTGCTGGGCAGCCAGTTACAACCCCTAGCAATTTTACCCGGCTTTGCAATTTAATTCGTTCCACACCGCAGGGGCTGTCACGGTGTATGGGCTCTGATGATTCTGGAGGCAGGATGGCGGCTAGTCAATTATGTCCTTCTGTGTATCGGTGTCATGCCGGGCTTATCGATTTAGGGGCACCTATCAGCATCAACCAACAGCATTTAGGGGGTTTTTTGGCAGGCCAAGTGATATTGCCAGAAGATGGTGGGGATATGGCGAATGAAGTGTTAAACGGAGTGGCTGATTTAAGCCTTGATCAAGAATCTGTGCTCGACATGTTGGCAGAGATTCGGGTAATTCCCGAAGAACGGGTTAAAGCAGCAGCTGATTTGCTCTATATCATGACAAATTATATTGTGGAAATTGCTATGGCCAATATTGCGCAAAAGCAATTAATGGATGAATTGAAGGCCAAGGCTGATCTGGAAAAAGTGTTACGGGAAACGGAATTAAAAGCCTTACAGTCACAAGTGAATCCTCATTTTTTGTTTAATACCTTAAATACCATTGCCCGTCTTGCCTTACTAGAGGAGGCACCTCGTACTCAGGAAGTGGTCTATGCTTTGTCAGATCTACTGCGCAACAATCTGCGAAATATTGATGAAATGATAACCGTTGATGAGGAAGTTCAATATATAAAAAACTATTTGCTTATTCAAAAAATGCGTTTTGGTGATCGAATTCAGGCTACGATTATGATTCCAGAGGCATTACTGGAACAAAAAATTCCGGTTATGACGTTACAGCCGTTAGTAGAAAATGCCATCATTCATGGCCTAGAGCCCAAACGGGATGGAGGCAACATTCATATTTCCGGTGATATCCATGGGAATCAATACCAACTAAGCATAACCGACACAGGCGTTGGTGTGACCAAAAGCCAAATTGAGCGGATCTTCCGTAATGAAAAGAGGATTGCTGGTAAAGGGCAAACTACTGGTCTAGGAATCATTAATGTGCATAAACGTATTCAGCACTATTTTGGGCTACACTGTGGGCTTGCTATTAGCGGGGAACAGGACCAAGGGACAACAGTGAAAATTTCTCTGCCGTATGAATTTATCACACAAGAAATTAGATTATAAAAAAATTAACCAAATGGAGGATGTTATGAGCGAACAAAATCAGGTACAGTTAACAGCTAAGGATTTGACAGGACAACACTTTAAAGAAGGCTTTAATTGTGCCGAATCAGTTGTTAGGGCCTTCCGGGACTTTTATAAATTAGATATTTCTGATGAAGCACTAAAGATGGCATCAGGCTTTGGCGGTGGGCTGGGACATGCCGGTTGTATGTGTGGAGCGCTTTCTGGTGCTACGATGGTACTGGGAATGCTACAAGGCCGGTCCAATAAGGAACAAAGCCGCGGACCTATTTATGGCAGCGCGCAAGAGTTCCATGATATTTTTTCCGGGCAATTTGGTGCTACCTGTTGCCGGGTGCTTAACCCTCATGAATTTGGTAGCAAGGAGCAACGGCATACTTGTTTCAAGTTAACGACTACTACTGCCGAGATATTGCTAAAATATCTCCAGGATAAACAATTGGTACCAGCAAAATAAGCTAAAATAGCCGGGATAACAGCTTGCCATTATCGGTTAACCATTTACGGCATTCCTGGTAGTTCGGCGAAAACCGGCTGACCTGTTCCCAGAATTTAGCAGAATGATTAGGAACAAGCATATGGCACAGTTCATGAATTACCAGATAATCAGTTACCCAAAGGGGAGCCATGATAACCCGCCAGTTATAATTAATATTACCAAGGCTTGAGCAACTGCCCCAACGGGTTTTTTGGTCTCTAATAGTTATCTTAGCAGGGCGGACACCAATAACCGCGGCCCACTGCTTGGTTTTATCAAGAAATAAGTTGCCAGCCTGGTCAACAAGCCAGGCTTTTACTATTTGTTCCACAATAGCTGCAACCTGTTGATGGTCAGCATAGTTCTGTGGCAATTGTAATTGTAGTTCGCTGGGAAGTAAGACTAATTCTACCTTGGTGCTGCCAGGTAAGATTGTCAAAGTATGGGGCTCCCCTTTATACAGTAGCTGCGAGCCAGATTCCAATTGCTGGTTAACAGGGTTTTCAGCCAGTGAAGCCAGTTTGTCTAAGCGTTTACTAAGCCATTTGCTTTTGACAGTAAAAATATGTTTAACCTCAGACTGAGTCAGTTTACCAGGGGTGACAATTTCTACGGCAGCAGAGGGGAGTATCCGTATCTGAATGGCCTTTCGACGCTTATCCAGCCGAATGGTATAGGTAATGTTTTGTCCATTGATGTTTATTATCGGCATAAAGTTCAATCCTTCCTGGTTATCGCTCGGGGGCACGTTCCCCCAGTTATTGTGGTTTAACCAAGATATATATTTGTCAGTAAACTATATTCTCCTTTAAACATAAAATAAAAAAATCTTGCAAATTGCAATAGCAAATGCAACACCAAGTGAGAAACTCGGAAATAATATCAGGATAGAGCAGCGAGTTCTTCGTCGAAGCAAGCTTGAGGAGTCTTATACCCCAGTATTTTGCGTGGTAGTTG
>NZ_LSLK01000071.1 GCF_002257705.1 Sporomusa silvacetica DSM 10669 | reverse complement strand
AAAATAATCGTTGGCGGCTTTCGTGAAGAGATATAATCTATAAAAAATCTGATTACCGCAAAATAGTAGCCATATCAACTGGCCATTACTTTGCGGTGTTTTATTTTGCCGTATTATTGCTGAGTAAAATTTATACAACTGGCGGTTATTTAATGGATCATTAACCGCTTCGAGTATACTATTACCTAAAATTTCAGTAGCCCTATCTCCTTCTGATACTTATCGTCAATACGGTCAATCCTCAATAGTAAGGATACAAAGCATCCCCATTGTATCTATTGCCAAATCATAGGAAACAGCAGAACCGTCACCTTGTATCCCTCTGAGCCATCATAAAGTTAAGTGCATCCTGCTTTACGAAAGCTTCCCAGCTCACCTTTTTGAATTAGCTTGTTCTTCTTTTACTACATCTTCTGTCACAAAAATTTCTCCCTTTTCTGCATGATAATGCCAGCAACATCCCGCCCCAGGCAAAACTTTATGGGGTAACCATTGAAAGCTCACTAGTCTTACCAAAAACACCCGCTAGTTCTTTTCGCTATTAAATAACTTATTTCCTTTCACTTGTTTCGATGGATGAGAATATTGACAGAAACCACTATAAATACGGTCAATCCTCAATAGTAAGGAAACAGAGCGAACCGTCCCCTTGTATCCTCAACGTCCCCTTGTATCCTGTTACGCTACTTAGATGCCCCTGTGATAATGCAGTAATCGAATCTTTTCATTCAATACTCAAAAAGGCAGTATTCACAAAAGAGTGAACACCGCCCATCACCGAAAACGATGTGAGGCACTCCGAGTGCTTCCCAGCGGAACCGTACCTTGATTTTTCATGACAACTTAACTGGTTCGAAGTCACACTGCTACCCTTCGCGGAAGATTATTCCCTTGCCGCCACGCGGATAGTGCCAGGAAAGCACTCCAGGTGGCGCCACCGCCAAACAAGTGCCGCATTCAAGGCAGGCCGCATATAAAACGCCTATAGTGCCGTCAAGTTGTTGTGAGTAAACATGTGCGGGACAAACCCGTACTAGCAGAGGTCCGGCACTTGTAGCAGCTGCAGCCTTCTGATCAATCTGAATATGGGACTGTTCCACATCCGTTTCATAGCGGTTCTTATCGAGCCGCTCGGTAACCGTTCCAAATGGAGTCTTGCTCTTACTCATAATGCCCTCGCTCCCGTATACATGTCCTTAATTAGGTGAAAGAAATTCAGGGGGCTTTTTTTCAACGTCTTCATGGTACTAGGAATCAAGTGCTGTCGCGGAGTCGTGTCAAGGTTATACACTCCATACATAAGATCGCTCAATAACTGCCCATAGGCTCCATACATACGTGGATTTTCAAGAAAATGAGGCGCTCTCGCATAGGTGCGCATGTCTTTGCCCACAAAAATATTGTCCAGTTCCACGCGGTATGCATCCAGAGAAGACTTCGAAAAATCACCTTTCAATAACGCGGTGTCTATGGCCCTGGCGGCGGCTAGGCCGGAACCTGCGGCCAGATCCATGCCACGCACGGTACAGCCGGTGTTCAGCGCCAGCCCAATGGCATCGCCGACCACCACCAGTCCGGACCTTGTCAGGTCATGAAGCATGGCCTGACCGCCTTCGGGAACCATATGGCACCCGTACTCCAACAATTCTCCTCCTTTGAGAAATGGTTTAATTGCGGGATGGGACAAAAACCTGTCGTGCAGTTCCGACACAGTTTCGCCTTTACTGACCAGTTCATCAAGCCTGACCACTATACCGATGGACAGGGATTCCAGGTTCGTATATAGGAATCCGCCTCCACCGACGCCATTGGTACAGTCGCCAACCACTGCATAGGCAACGCCTTCATCGCCCGTCAAGTTGAAGCGCTCCTCAATGACATTTCGGGGCAGGCCAATGACAGACTTTACGCCGACAGCCAAATGTTTCATCGGTTCCTGCGCTCGGATCCCCGCGTTACGGCAGACAAACGAATTTACCCCGTCAGCGGCGACCACCACATGAGCCCTCAATTCGTCGCCGCCGGCACGAATGCCTACGATGCGTTCTTGTTCTATCACCAGCGCATCCACCCTGACACCCGACATAAGCACAGCTCCCGCCTCTTCACATTTGGTGGCCAACCATTCGTCCAGTCTGGCTCGCTGCACGGACACAGCGGTTACGGACTGTCCCAACCGCGCGTCACCGTAATCCACGTTCACAAAGGACGTTGGCGAAAGAAAACTCATGCAATTTCGGGTAATACGCCGTTCCACAGGAGCTTGGTCAACAAACCCCGGCAGGACCTCTTCCATGACGCGGCAGTAAAAAACTCCACCTGACAGGTTTTTGCTGCCAGGATTCTGCCCCCGTTCTACTAATAGTACGGAATGCCCCTTGGATGCTAGTTGGTGTGCCGTGACACAACCGGCCACGCCGGCTCCGACAACGATGACGTCAAAATCAACGTCTGTAGTTACAACATCCACCTATTCTTTTAACCTCCTTTTCTGCTGTCCCCATATCTTCTGGAAGCGACAATGTTGCATAACATACCATCCTGAAAGGGCGGCATAAAGTTTGTTATGCCGCCCTACATTTTTTATTCGCCCTTGAGAGTCTTGATCACATGCCGCGCGGCCACACGTCCCGAGGCATGAGCAAACCCGTTCGCTGTACCGGGAATATCCAGATTGTAGGTATCACCGAAGAGTCCGCTGGCTTCGTTGCCCACGGCATATAGACCGGGAATGGGCTGGTAGTCCTTGTCCGTGACTTGCAGATTGCCGTTTACACGGATGCCGCCGTCGGATACAAGCACGCTGGGTGCCATGTTGATGGCGTAGAACGGTCCCTTGCGCACAGGACGTAGAAACTTCGCGGGTTTATAAAATATCGGGTCGTAGCCCTTGTCGCATGCGTCGTTGTATTCGGCCACAGTCGCGGCGAACACAGCGGGATCAAGCCCGATGGCCTTGCACAGTTCTTCGATGGTGTCGCCCTTCCAGGCAATGCCTTCGGCCACATCCTGATCCAGTTCCACCTGAAGGCGGGTAAGCTTCATATGATACTCAATGAAGTCGCCAAGGCCGATGTCCGAACCTTCCTCCATGAGATGATTCACAGTGTCGGTGTCAATGATGGCGTATACCACTCCCTCAGGCTGCTTGGCAATGGTGTTACCTGCATCGGCGAAGCTCATGGCCACTTCCTCGCTGGCGAAACGGCGTCCGGTCTTATTGACCCACAGAACGGGCTGAGAACCGGCACCACTAACATGCGAGGTAAGTGTTTTGGTTCGCGCGCAGGGAATAATCATCACCGAACCCAAATTTTCCGTGTCAGCGCCAACCTCAAGCGCCATGGTGAGTCCGTCACCCGTGTTCTCGGTGGGCACGGATTGATAAGTGTATTCGGCGGACCGGTGAAGCCATGAGTACTTCTTCACCATAGAAGGGTTGTTTCCGTAGCCGCCGGAGGCCAGAATGACCGCCTTAGCACCGATGTTCATGATGTTTCCTTTCGAATCCAGCGCCTGAACGCCCGTAACAGCCCCGCCGCTCGTCAATAATTTCTTGGCCGGTGTTGACGTGAAAATATCCACCCCTGCATTGATGCAGGCACGCAACAACACTTCCTGCACACGCGCACCCAAGCCATCCGGCCTGTGGAAGGTGTAGAGTTCAAGAGGCTGGTCGTAAGCGTAAATATTCACATCGGTATAAACAATGCCCATCGACTTTAAAATATCGATGGTTTCCGCCGTATTATCCACCTGCATCCGCACAACGTCCGGATTGGCACGGTGGTGGCTGTAATCCGTATACCGACGGAAGCCTTCCTCCTTTGTAGGAAAATGTTTTCCCTCATGATTAGGCACTTTGCGCGCCTTTTGTTCACTGGATTCAAAGGCAGCCGTGCCTTCGGCATAAATGGAACTTCCACCCGTCTCTGCCATCTTTTCAAGCAACGCAACGCGCAAGCCCCCCTGAGCGCCAGTGAGCGCCGCGGACTTACCGGAACCACCTCCACCAATAACAACAAGATCATATTCCACATCAAACGAGATGTTTTGATCAGCCATGTTCATTTTCCTCCTCTTTGATTTGATGATGTTTCTGGGCGTTGGGTCATCCTATATTTTTAAATGCCGAAGCCAGCGCTGGGACAACCTTGTACAGGTCGCCAAGGATACCGTAGTCACAATTTTTGAATATCCTAGCTTCCGGGTCGTTGTTGACGGCAACCACTACCTTGGCGTCGCGAATGCCGGATGTATGCTGCGGTTGCCCGGAAATACCCACGGAAATGTAGAGATCGGGCGCGATCTGGTTGTGCGACGAGCCTACGACGCGGTGCGCGGGAAACTAGCGCATATCGTCGCAGACAGGCAGCGTGCAGGCTATTTCAGCGTGCATGGCATCTGCCAGTTCCTCAATAAGCTTCAAATCCTCTTTGGACTGGAGACCCATACCCACGCCCACAACGCGGGCGGCAGTCAGCATTCCGGCGCTTTCTGACCCAGCCTCGATTGTTTCTATCAGCCGCAGAGTTGCGCCTGGCTCCCCAACCGGTATTAATTCTACCGGGGCTGATTGCGCGGAGGATACTTCTACGTCCTCCCCATCAAAAATTACGGCTAGAGGGCCCTGAACCTCAACATCTTCTAAGATCTTGCCTTCTGCCGTGGACCGGCTAACCACAATGTGCTCACCATCGACAGCTAGAGCGCGAACGGCGCCGATCAGGGAGGCGTTCAGTTTCGCGGCGATAGCACCGAGTAACATGCGGCTTATCGGCGCATCAGACGCCAACACCAGCTTAGTTCCCTCAGCTTTGGCCGCATCGGCAACCTGTGCAGCATAAGCTTCCGCCGGCACTCCTTCCGCCGGTTCGAAACAGAGCACCCGATCAAAACCCAATTTAGCCATATCCTCCGCCAAGGCACGCGGCCCCACTACAGCCGCTACAACCTGGCCGCCAAGCCTGCGAGCCGCGTTAAGCATGCCGCCGGCACGGCGTTCGTCTATAATAATGATCCAGTTGTTCATATTTTTGCGATCTCCTTCCAGTTACGGGACTACAACATGGAACGTGTTCACAGTACGCCGTCCGCGCGCAGAGCAGCCATGAGTTGTTCGCACGCCATGACGGGATCGTTCCCGTCTATGATTCGCGCCGGAGGCGTATCGGGGAACCTGGTTCCCCTGGAATTGACAGCAGCGACAGGCACAAGACCCAAATCAGCCAAGGCCAGCCGTTCGACAGGCTTCTTGCGCGCCGCAAGAACTTCCTTCATACCCGGTGCGTTTTGCTCGTCCCGGCTTGCCGATACCGCAAGCACCACAGGCCCCTTAACTTCAAGCACCTGCGATACGCTGCCCATCTTGCGCGTCACCCGCAGACAGCCCTGCTCCGTCTCGGCCGATACAACACCGGCTACGGCCGGCCAGCCAAGCTGTCCAGTCAATGCGGCAACCACACCATAGTCCCAAGCGGAATCGCCTATAAGCACCGCATCAACGCCTTCAATGCGCCGGATAGCAGAGGCAAGAACCGCACCTGTCACTGAACTGTCCACATCCGTCAGGGCATCAGTGACCACCACAGTGCTCGCCGCACCTCGGGCCGCAGCCCACGCCACGTCGCCGTCGCCCAACGTCAGGCCGATAATTTCTCCGCCTGCGGCTATGGCAGCAGCAATTTCCATAGCTGCCGGGTCATCGTCGCTTACCGCCATCTTCACACCCCGCCAGTCAACACTCCCATCCACTCCCACTCGGGCGTCCTGCGGGTTTTTCGACCATTTAAATACAACGATGATTTTCATATGGTCCCCCTTTACCTCTTTACCTTAATGATCAATGTGCGGTTTGTCCCGCATCCACCGGATAGATAGCACCCGTTATAAAAGATGCCAATGGAGAAGCTAAAAAGAGAACCACGCCTGCCATCTCTTCCGGACTAGCTATGCGGTTGGCCGCATTGAACGTTTTGACCAGTTCGCACATGGCCGGATCAGACAGCCAACCGCTGGTCATCTCGGTTCCCGTTAATCCGGGGGCGATTGCGTTGACGCGGATGTTTTTCTTAGCATATTCAATGCCTGCAGCCTTGGTAAATCCCGCTACACCATGCTTGGCTGCCACATAAGGGCTCATTCCTGGATCTGCGATAAGACTGGCTACCGAGCCGCAGTTAATGATCGCACCACCTCCCTGCTTGAGCATTTCGGCAATTTCGTACTTCAGGCACAGGAACAACCCTTTGAGGTCGACATTCATAATTTTGTCATAATCCTCTTCAGTCTGATCCACCAGATCGGCCGTCACCGGCAACAGGCCAGAGTTGTTAAACGCCACGTCAAGGCGACCATACTTCTCCACAGTCGTATTGACGAAACGTTGTACGTCAGCGGCAATACTGACGTCTCCCTGCACGAAGATGGCCTCGCCGCCCGCATCCTTGATACGGGCCAGGGTTTCATCAGCGTTACTGCGTCCGGCTATGACCACCTTAGCGCCCTGCCGCGCAAAAGCCACGGCCGTTGCTTGACCGATGCCCGATCTACCTCCAGTGATAAGAACCACTTTCCCAGTAAAATCCAATAATTGTTGAGACATAGTTTCCCTCCTCAAAATTTTTACAATTCAAATTATAGTCTTCTTATCAAGCTAAGACATAGCAACTATTTGTTTCTTCTATGAAACTAAAATTTTACAGACTAATGGTTTATATTTAGAAATTCTGTAGATTTAGATATCTTTATAGATTAAGATAAGATTAAAATGAATTTCCCCGCAGGCAGGCTACGTTGACGAACGCAGCAAGCTGCGAGGAATTAGACCCTTAGAGATTAAATTAGTACGATTGGAGGAAACTCTTTGAATATTAAAGACTTAACATATTTTTTGCACATCTGCAAAGACCAAAGTATTCGAAAAGCGTCTAAAACACTTTTTATTACCCCCCAAGGACTCAGTAAATCTATCAAAAATCTAGAGGATGAGCTCCAATTTCAGCTCTTTTATCGTACAAATCATGGAATTGTTCTAACTGAATTTGGAGAAATTTTAAAAAGATATGCTGAATTCATATTACACCATGTACAGTGTATGCATAATGAGATTGCAAGCTTAAAAAATGAAATTCGTGGAGAAATATCAATCGCTTGTGCCTATGGAGTGACCAGTGCATTATCGCCTGAATATTTACTAGAATACAAGAAGGCTAATCCTAATGTCATTTTAAATATCGCCGAATATCCTGATCTGCTTGTTGAGAAAGCTGTTCTAGAAGATAAATCTGCTCTCGGATTTACTATTGGCCCAGTTGATACAGCTAAATTTGATGCAGTTCTTATCCAAAAACATAAACTAAATTTGCTTGTAAACGCAAAAAGCTCTTTATCTAGAAAAAATGAAATATCCTTTGAAGACTTGAAAAACGAAAAGTTTATTTTGGTTAATAAAGATTTTAGAACTTATCATAATATTGTAAATAAATGCAGAGCGGCAGGTTTCATACCTGACATTTGCTTAGAAGTTTCTGAAATTATCATGGCACATAAATTTTGCAGTTTGAACTACGGTATTTCTGTAACTGTAGACTACGTGATTCAGGATCTCCAGTTTAATGAAGTTATTGCATTACCCTTTGAAGATGAAACATGTAATTGGGAAATATATATGATCACAAAAAAGAATACTCACTTAACCACTACAGCTAAACTTTTTATAAATCATATAAAAATATGGTTTTTGGATTAATGAATAAGATCAAAAATTTCATACTACCCAAAATACTTGAAACTATGATATACTATTATTTAGACTCATAGGGACTATTCGAAAGCAGTAAAAAAGTTACAGATAAAAAACTCAGTATGGGTACAGAAAATCCCTGGAAATTCGTCCAGGTAAAATTAAAGCTTCCCTGTTCCAGCGCGTTATAGATCCTCCTATTTTGAGTAAAAAAACAATTTAAAACTTGGCATTCAATGCCATCAGTGAACCTCGTCTCATCGCTACATCATAAATGCCCTAAATTCCATACCTTACTTAAAACACCCCATTTTCTCTTGCAAAAGTATATTTGTACTAAACTGCTACGCAGTGGCTCCAAAATTCAAAAAGTGCTTCGACCCTATATACTTAAGGGCCGGAGCACTTTTCATATTCTTGTATTAGACTATGCAAAGCCTTTCTCAGGTACTATCTTTTCAACATCATAAAATCCCTACTCATTTCGCGTATTTGTAAGGGGGTGTCGACCCCCAACAAGCGTTCGCCCCTTTTAGAACGTCTATGAGAACATAATCACACACACTTGAAATTACTCCCAGCCTGCAAACCCTTACTATTCCTGGGCTTTCCGCTCTATCAACGCAACGCACTCAACATGCCGTTTCTGTGATAACATACAAACCAATTATGTTATAATAAAATACGACTTAGCTTTCAGAATGGAGGATACTTATGCCCCATATATTTGAATTAATACGGAAAACTGATCAAACCACCAGTGACTGGTCTGGCGGTACAACAACGCAAATTGCCATTTATCCCCAACAAGCTGTTTACGCTGAGCGCAATTTCACTTGGCGGATTAGCTCGGCCCGCGTTGATTTGGAAGAATCACTTTTTACTTCTTTACCGGGAATTGAGCGCCTCATTATGGTGCTGGAAGGCGAAATGAGACTTGAGCATACCGGCCATCATAGCAGCTATCTAAAACCATTTGACCAAGACAGCTTTAGCGGTAATTGGACAACCAAAAGTTTTGGGAAGGTGCGCGACTTTAATTTGATGTTGGCAGAAGGCTCTTTCGGAAAATTGACAGCAGTTACACTAGCTGTGCAAACAACCAATACCCTGGACATACATAACCCTAATCCAGATCGCTTCCCCTGCATGACTTCAGCACTTTATTGTGTTGACAAAACACTAACTGTCAGTATTCCCACTGGCGAATTATACAAGTTAACCGCTGGCGATATGTTGCTGATAACTACCAAACAGCCAACAGCAAACCTGCCTGTGACCGTAACTAATACGGCAGCTAACCAAGCCCATATAATTAGATCAGACATATATTATCGTTAAAGTAAGAAAGCACTATTTGCCTTAGCAGACAAATAGTGCTTTCTTTTTGACTATCGTTTTAGGTACTTCTTGGTTTAATTGAAATACTATTTTCAAAAACAGGAGGCCTCTGTAAGAGCCCCGTTGGCACTGCCCTAATTGAGGTTCTTGGAAGTAAACGTACTTGAGGGCTCATTCAGTCCGAACACGTAATAGCACATTACCAAAAATCCAAACCAGAGCGGACCAATATATAAAGCAACCCGGGTACCTGGATCAAAAGCCATCACAATCAGGACAAATACGAGAAAAGCCAGTGTAGCCCAATTACTATAGGGATATAGGAGCGCTGGATATTTTAATTGGGACACCTCTTCCAAAGTAAGCCTTTGCCGAAATTTCAGTTGTGCCAGAACGATAACTGCCCACACCCAAAGTGCCGCAATCGTGCCTACACTGGTAACATATACAAACACTTGAGCCGGAACAAGATAATTTAATACTACTCCGATAAACAAAAAGCAGAATGACACTAGAATTCCATTCACTGGGACACGGTTTTTACTGAGCTTGCCGAAAAACGCCGGGGCTTTCCCCTGAAGGGATAAGTTATAAAGCATTCGCCCGGTACTAAATATGCCACTGTTACAGGATGACAATGCTGCAGTCAAAACAACAAAGTTAATGATACCGGCAGCAGCTGATATCCCCAGTTTATTAAAAGTAAGCACAAACGGACTGCCAATAGTACCAAGTTGATTCCATGGATACAGGCACATAATCACTGTTAGTGCACCAATATAAAAAATGAGTATCCGCCAGACCACCTTATTAATGGCCGCCGGAATCGTCTTTTCCGGATGCTGCGCTTCCCCGGCGGTAACGCCGATTAGTTCAATCCCCACGAAGGCAAACATTACCATTACCAGAGACATTCCGATTCCGCCTAACCCCATAGGGAAAAAACCGCCGTTACTGACAAGATTGGAAAAACCAATAGCAATGCCCTCATTACCAAGTCCGAAACAAATCATAAGGCCACCCAACACAATCATAGCTATGATCGTTGTAACTTTGATCAAGGCAAACCAGAATTCAAATTCGCCAAAGGCTGCCACAGCAATGATATTAATTACCGTCATAGCAACCAATGCCAATAAGGCCGGAACCCACTGAGGAACCTCAGGCAACCAGAAGTTGATATATACGCCAACTGCCGTAATTTCGGCCATGCAAGTAACAACCCACATGAACCAATATGTCCAGCCGGTAATATACCCGGCTAAAGGACCAAGAAACTTATTGGCGTATGCACTAAATGAACCACTGACCGGGAAGGCAACCGCAAGTTCCCCCAATGACCGCATAATAAATAGGATGAATATGCCAGCGATAACGTATGACATGAGCAGTGCCGGCCCGGCGGTTTTGATTGCCGTTGCCGAACCGAGAAATAAACCGACGCCAATCGCACCACCTAAGGCAATTAGCTGGATGTGTCGTTCCTTTAGACCACGTTCCAAGTTTTCCTCAAATTCCTTCTCCATTGCCACTTTTGTATCCCTCCCGCTAAATACTACGCGAAAAGCTGAAAACGCGGGCGTGCTCGCAAATATATCGATGCACGGCACCCTTCGTTTTCAGCTTTTGGGGCACTCACATCAGGGTTTTATCTAAGCATTTCTTCTGCTGGCGTATAGGGCATACCCAAAGCGTCGGCAACCGCTTTGAAGGTTACCTTGCCATAAACTGTATTAAGCCCTTTGCCCAGACCTTCATCGTCAGTCAATGCTTTTTTCCAGCCTTTATTAGCAATGCTTAACGCATAGGGAAGTGTCGAATTAGTCAGCGCAATTGTTGAAGTTCTAGGTGCCGCCCCCGGAATATTAGCAACTGAATAATGGACTACACCATGCTTAATGAATACCGGATCAGAATGAGTAGTTACGCGATCAATAGTTTCTACACCGCCGCCTTGATCAATAGCCACGTCCACGATAACGGAACCCGGTTCCATCGTCTTAACCATTGCTTCAGTAATCAATTTAGGTGTCATTGCGCCAGTAATCAATACACAGCTAATGAGTAAATCTGCTCTTTTAACCCATTGCGCAATTACATACGGGTTGGAAACAATAGTTTCTATTCGGCCACCAAATATATCATCCAAATAGGCTAGCCGCTCTGGATTCATATCAAGAACAGCGACTTTCGCTCCCAGACCAACCGCCATTTTAGCGGCATTTGTACCGACAACACCGCCGCCCAGGATAACAACTTGTCCGGGTTCCGTACCAGGAACACCGCCTAGAACAATACCTTTACCACTATATTGTTTTTCCAAATACTGAGCCCCGATTTGCACAGACATTCTACCAGCTACTCGACTCATGGGAGATAACAATGGTAATATATTTTGGGAATCTCGGATGGTCTCATATGCAATACCGATAACCTTTTTATCTAATAAAGCTTTCGTCAACTCCGGCTCTGGTGCTAAATGGAGATACGTAAACAAAATTTGTCCTTCATGAAATAAATCATACTCTTCTTTCAGCGGCTCTTTGACTTTCACAATCATATTTGCATTATCAAAAACTTCTTTTCTTGCACAGATTGCAGCGCCGGCTTCTACATAGCTGGCATCAGAAAACCCGCTTCCTTCACCTGCTCCTTTTTCAATGATCACAGAATGTCCCGCAGCCACCAGACTATGACAACATGCCGGTGTCAACCCAACCCGAAATTCGTTGTTCTTAATTTCTTTCACAGTACCTACGATCATTGCAATCCCTCCATATAGTAAGTTCAGTGAATATTTCGAATTCACTTGTTATACTATATCGCATTTTTCATGCCAAGCATTTAAACCCTGATTATGCGCCTTTTTGAGCACGCTGGAAAGAAATATTTCCAAATGGTGTAACCTTTTACTTCCATTTGGAATCTTCTGTTTACAGAAAAGTTAATTTATTTCACTCATATTTACGAATCATACTGGCGAAACTTTAGACCATACTTATGCATTTTCTTAATGATGGTAGTATGAGAAAGACCTAATGCACGGCCCATAGTGCGTGATGTATGATACTGCCTCATTGCTTGCACTAAGATGTCATATTCCACCTGAGCAACCGCTTCAGTAATTGTTGTACCACAAGACATTGTTACTGGCTGTGGCGGTTGAGTATCAGTAGCAAACTTAAAATCATAATCAAAAGAAATATGTTCGGCTAAAATGACGGCCCCCATTACTAAATTTACTGCCCGCTCAATTACATTCTCCAATTCACGTATATTGCCCGGCCAGTCATAGTGGATCAGTTTGGTCATTGCGGTTTCACTAATGGTACTTACCGTTTTATGTAACCTGATAGAAAATCGTTGGAAAAAGTTACGCGTCAGTAACGGAATATCCTCACGTCGATCCCTTAATGCCGGAATAAATAGCGGGATGACATTCAACCTGTAGTACAGATCTGCTCGAAACCGACCGTCGGCAACCATCTTTTCAAGCTCTTGGTTAGTGGCTGCAATAATCCTCACATCAACCGGTATTTCTTCAGAACTGCCAATCCGCCTAACTCTTCTTTCCTGTAATACCCGCAGTAATTTGGCTTGCAATGGCAGCGGCAGTTCGCCAACTTCATCTAAAAAAAGTGTTCCGCCGTCTGCGAACTCAAATAATCCCGGTTTACCGCTTTTTTCGGCGCCGGTAAAAGCACCTCTTTCATAACCAAATAGTTCGCTTTCAAGAAGCGCTTCCGGTATGGCAGCACAATTAATCGGGACAAACATTTTTTGTGCTTGCGGCGCTGTCGCATGAATCGCCCGCGCAACCAATTCTTTGCCAGTACCTGTTTCTCCCCGGATAAATACGGTGGAAGTTCCAGTGGCAATCGCATTAATTGTTTCTACTACTTTCCTCATTGCCTGGCTCTGATATAATATATCATGAAATTCATACTTTCTGTGCCCGGTAAAAGAATCAACAAGTTTACGCACATCGCCAATATCCTTAAGAATGGCCACTGCTCCGTTAATGCGTCCTGCTGAATCCTTAATAGGCCGCGCACTTGTCAAATAATGACCTTTGGTTCGTTGCAAAAATACTTCCCTGTTGTCAAAGGTTAGCCCGTCTTTTAATGTATCCAGCAGCGGAAAACCCGCGGAGTTGAAAACTTCGGAAAACAATTGGCCAATAACTTGCTCATATGGCAAATGGACAATCCTTTCCGCAGCCGGATTATATTGTGTAATTTGCTGCTGATAATTAATTGCAATAATACCATCGCTTGCCGTTGTCAAAACTGCCTGCAATTGTTGAACTGTTTGCTGATGGGGCATATAAAGGATTTCCTGTACATTAACTATTTGCGAGACTTTTTTAAAATTTTCAAGAAGTACATCTTTTCTTTGGCCTGACAACTGTTCAATTTCCAAATATATAGTATTAGGCTGAACTTCCATAGAAACAATGTTGATGTTATATGCGGCCAAAATGTTTGATATATCCTGAACAAGTCCAACTCTGTCAATGTTCGAAAGTCTGAGACATAAATTCTCCATCTTTATCCCCCCATTATATTTTCTAGCCAAACGTCCTCCAATTTGCATCGTCATAATTTTACCATGAAATAATTATTTTTCCATTTATAACCATTAATGATATACAGAGTTCGATGTTTTGCTTGGTTATCCTATCCATGTTATAAAAATTATATTTTTTGAAAAGAGTTACCGAACCCGGGAAATTAAGAAAGCACCCTTTGCCTTAAGTAGGCAAAGGGTGCTTTGCTGAATATTATTAGCAACTGTCGGCAGTTGCTTCTTATCCAGATGGAAAGTATAACTTTCCCTGGATTGAACGACTAAGGCTTCTGTCTGCGTCCTAAAGGACTTGACACAAGCCAAGTCTTTTCTTACATATCCTTGGCCAAACGCTTATAGGAATTTCTTCTGTCCTCAGCGTCTTTGGCTGTTTTCTCAAAGAGAGCTTCAGCATGTTCTGGGAATTGCTTTTTGAGTGAAGCATAACGAACTTCGCCCATAAGGAATTGTTTGAAATCAGCTGTCGGTTCTTTGGAGTCCAGGCTAAACGGATTTTTACCGGCTTCTTTAAGGGCTGGGTTAAAGCGATACATATCCCAGTAACCAGCCTCAACAGCTTTTTTGGCTTCAAGCTGGCTGTTGCTCATATTGATACCATGGTTGATACAAGGTGCATAGGCAATGATGAGTGACGGACCAGGATAAGCCTCAGCCTCAGCAATGGCTTTGAGAGTTTGGGCTTTATCAGCACCCATAGAAATTTGTGCTACATAAACATAGCCATAACTCATGGCAATCATGCCCAAGTCTTTTTTCTTGGTAGTCTTACCGCTAGCGGCAAATTTAGCAATAGCCGCAGTCGGAGTGGATTTAGAGGCTTGACCACCAGTATTAGAATATACCTCGGTATCAAATACCAGAACATTAACATCTTCGTTGCTGGCCAGTACATGATCAAGACCACCGAAGCCAATGTCATAAGCCCAGCCGTCACCACCAAAGATCCACTGCGATCGTTTTACGAAGAAATCTTGATTATCATAGATATCATTTAACAGCGCATTATCGCCTTTTTCAGCAACCAGCAAACCAATTAGCTTATCGGCGCGTTCGCGGGTACCGTTACCATTGTCTTTATTAGCCAGCCAATCTTCCATAGCAGCCTTGAGAGCAACACTGATAGTAAGCTTGGTAGCTTCTTCTACTTTGGCAGCCAATGTATCACGAACCTGTTTCGCGCCAAAATACATACCCAGACCAAATTCGGCATTGTCCTCAAACAAGGAGTTCGCCCAGGCTGGGCCATGACCCCGATGGTTTTTGCAGTATGGCATCGAAGGTGCGCTGGCGCCCCAGATGGAGGAACAACCAGTAGCGTTAGCCACCATCATGCGATCACCAAACAGCTGCGTAACAAGCTTAGCATATGGAGTTTCACCACAACCAGCACAAGCACCAGAGTATTCAAGCAGCGGCTGCTCAAACTGGCTGCCTTTAACTGTCAGTTTATTCATAGGGTTGGTTTTCGGCGATATATTCATTGCATAATCCCATAAAGCAATTTGATTATGCTGGGATTCCTGTGGCTTCATGATCAGAGCTTTTTCTTTAGCCGGGCACACTTGAGCGCAGTTGCCGCAACCGGTGCAGTCCAGCGGAGAAACAGCTATACGGAAGTTCAGGTCGTTAATACCTTTACCAGTCTTAGCAGTAAAGCCTTCCGGAGCTGCTTTGATTTCTTCTTCATTTACCAGAATAGGGCGAATGGCAGCATGCGGACAAACATAGGCGCATTGGTTGCATTGGATACAGAGATCTGTTTGCCATTCGGGAACATTAATGGCAATACCACGTTTTTCAAAAGCAGCAGTACCTGTTGGGAAGGTGCCGTCTGCCATATCAACAAAGGCACTGACAGGTAGGTTGTCGCCTTCCTGACGATTCATAGGAATAAGGATCTTCTTAATGAACTCAGGCACTTCGATAGCAGCTGCAGCTTCGTCCTCAGCTTGTTTCCACGCGGCAGATACATTAATCTTAACAACAGCATTAACGCCTTGATCAATAGCGGCATTATTCATATCAATAATTTTTTGGCCTTTATTGCCATAAGAATCAACAACAGCCTGTTTAAGATACTTAACAGCATCTTCCAGCGGAATGATATTAGCCAGCTTGAAGAATGCTGACTGCATAATCATGTTGATCCGTCCACCCAAGCCAATACTCTGGGCAATACCAACAGCATCCACTGTATAGAACTGTATGTCATTTTTAGCAATAAACTGTTTCATCGCGGCAGGCAATTTCTCATCAATTTCTTGCTGATTCCAAATGCAGTTTAAGAGGAATACACCGCCTGGTTTCAAGCCTTCCAGTACATTATATTTATAAACATAAGACTGGTTGTGACAGGCAACAAAGTTAGCTTTATTAATAAGATATGGTGATTTAATCGGCTTTTTGCCAAATCTGAGGTGAGATACAGTTATGCCGCCAGACTTCTTCGAATCATAAGAGAAGTAGCCTTGAGCATACATATCGGTATGGTCGCCGATAATTTTAATAGCGCTTTTGTTAGCACCAACCGTACCATCAGAGCCTAAGCCCCAGAATTTGCAAGCAGTTGTGCCTATAGGTGTAGTGTCAATATCATAGCTAAGAACAGGTAACGAGGTATGGGTAACGTCATCGACAATACTCACAGTAAAACCATCTTGGGGTTTGTCAAGACGAAGATTTTCAAATACAGGAACAATATGCGCCGGAACAACGTCTTTTGAGCCTAAGCCGTAGCGGCCACCAACAATAACCGGCTGGAATTCTTTGCCATAGAAGGCATTCTTAACATCAAGATATAATGGTTCAGCAATACAACCAGGTTCTTTAGTACGGTCAAGCACAGCAATTTTCTTAACTGTTTTAGGAATATATTTGAAGAAATGCTCCAATGAAAATGGGCGATACAGGTGCACAGTCAAAAGACCGACTTTTTCGCCTTTCGCGTTCAGGTAGTCAACAGTTTCTTCAATAGCTTCACAGGCTGAGCCCATAGCAATAATCATGCGGTCAGCATCTGGCGCACCATAGTAGTTGAAGAGATGGTAGTCTCGCCCAGTCAATTTGTTAATTTCCGCCATATAGTCTTCGACAATAGCAGGAAGATTTTCGTAGTATTTATTTGATACTTCTCTTTCCTGGAAGTAGATGTCTGGATTTTGCGCAGTACCCCTTACTACCGGATGGTCAGGATTAAGTGCGTGGCGACGGAACGCAGTAACAGCATCCATATCCACAAGTTTTTCTAAATCGGCATAATCCATTACCTCAATTTTTTGTACTTCATGAGAGGTGCGGAAGCCATCAAAGAAGTTAACAAATGGTACCTTCCCTTTAAGTGCTGCCAGATGAGCTACGGCGCCTAAATCCATAACCTGTTGAACACTGCTTTCAGCCAGCAGAGCAAAACCAGTTGCGCGAGCTGCCATAACGTCTTGGTGGTCACCAAAGATATTTAAGGAGTTTGCTGCAAGCGCTCTGGCACTAACATGAAATACACAAGGTAAAAGTTCACCAGCAATTTTGTACATATTAGGAATCATGAGTAGTAGGCCCTGGGATGCGGTATAGGTAGTAGTCAATGCCCCTGCTTGCAAAGAACCATGCACTGCACCAGCAGCGCCACCCTCAGATTGCATTTCTACTACTTTTACAGGCTGCCCGAAAATATTCTTTCGCCCCTCCGCAACCCACTCATCAACGTGCTCAGCCATTGGCGAAGACGGTGTAATAGGGTAAATGGCGGCGACTTCGGTAAATGCGTAAGAAATATGAGCTGCTGCAGTATTTCCATCCATGGTTTTCATTTTTGCCATAGGGATATCCCTTCCTTTACATATAAAAATATATTAGAATTAGTAATTACTAGTTCTTAATGACCTAATAACCACCAATGAACCACGCGAAATTAAATTCTTAACATTACTGTTTTATACATTCTTTTAAAAAAAGAAGAATCCTGCTTTTAAATGAACTTTTTGTGCAAAAATACTATTTTTTTCGTTTTTTAACGCCTCACAATTGCAAATGTTCCTTGAATTCATAATTTAGCTATGATATAATTAATTCTGATTATTTAAAATTAGTATTATTTGTTTTTATGTGAAATTTTTCTTTATTTTCTCCCCCTCCATCTCATCCAAATGACTATTACCAATAGTCATTTTAATTTGTAATTCTCTCACAAGTCTTTATCCTTTGATTTACAGCATGGTGCTGCTACGGAATCAACAAGGAGGAACTTTGTCATTGAAAAAAGATAACTACCACGTCCTTGATTCAACCTTTGCTCAATCACTTACAAATATTATTGCTGCCGAACTTAACCAAAACATAATTATTTGTGACCACCACGGCGTAATTATCGCAGCTTTTGACAGAAAGCGAATATCCCAGGTGCATGAAGGTGCCGCTAACATGTTAAGTTCAGGTAATATCCGTGAATTTTCGATTAGCTCTGCTGATGAAAAGCTCTTAAAAAATGTGCGTAGAGGATATGACGTGCCTATTGTAGTCGAGGGACGTTGCATCGGTGTTATCGGGGTTACTGGTGAGCCAGAAAAAGTGGCACTCTATGCCAGATTGGCGGCTCGCTTTGTACAAGCAACCTTAGAATCCAATTCCCGCCAGCAAAAGTTAGTCCAGGCTCTAAAAGAGAAAGAAGAATTGCAGTCAATTTTGCTATATAAAATAATCGATGTACAGGAAGAAGAGCGCAAAAAGATTTCCCGCGAACTGCATGATGAGATTAGCCAGTCACTTACCTCAGTTATCGTTGGTCTCAGAGTACTTTCTGAGCAGGTCTGTGGCGATAAGGAACAAAAATTCGTACTGGAGATGCGGGATGTTGTATCCAAAACATTAGATAATGCACACCGGCTGGCGTTAGAGTTGCGTCCGGCACTACTTGACGACCTTGGGCTGGTTGCCGCAGCCCAACGCTATATCGAAAATTATTCCCGTCAATATGGCATTACGGCGGACATCAATTTTTCCGGGTTGTCTCGCGAACGATTCAGGCCTGAAATTGAGATTACGCTATACCGGATTTTGCAGGAAACGCTAACTAATATTGCCAAGCATGCTCAAGCTAGCAACGTGAAGGTAAGTCTGAAAAAAACGCGCCGGGAGATCCATTTTAGTATCACTGATGACGGCATCGGCTTTACTCCTAAGTCCTTACGAACCGCCTGTGAAAACAGCAGTCTCGGAATATACGGCATGCGTGAGCGAGTCGCTTTACTTGCTGGTAAGTTCACCATTCAATCATCAGAAGGGGCCGGAACGACCGTTACAGTTGTGATTCCACTCAAAGACACAAGAGACAATACCATCAGCATCAATAGCTAACACTTTACATTAGTTAGCAGCTACGCTTCGGGATTCCTCTTATTTTTTGTTAGTACCAGCTTGATAGGCTTTATCCAGCAATTGTACGACATGGAAACACTCCTGTTGCATGCTGTTTTGTACCAGGCCATCGGTAATGTGCATCCGGCAAGAACCGCAGCTGGTGGCAACGGTATCAGCATTAGTGGTCCTAATATCAGCAATTTTTCGGTCATTAATTTTTCGGGAAATTTCATAATTTGCCAGACTGAACGAACCACCGGCCCCACAACAACGGGTCGGTTCTTTCATTTCCACGAGTTTTAGGCCGGGGATGGCCTTGAGGATTTCCCGTGGCTGCCTGGTAACCTTTAGGCCTCTTGCCATATGGCAGGGATCATGCACAGTTACGGTGGAGTTGACAGTTCCTAGGTTGTCTGTACGAAAATGAAGTACATCAGTAAGGAATTCACTGATCTCATAGGCTGTAGCCGCTAATTTTTTGGCTTGTTCATACAAGGCCGGATCGTCATGAAACATTTCAGGATATTCGAGCTTGAACGCTTCGGCGCACGAACCACAGGCAGCTACGATATAGTCCGCGCCGGTTTGCGCGAAAGTCTCAATGTTATGCTTGGCAAAGGCTCTCGCCATTTCCACATCGCCTGCCATGTAAACCGGTGTTCCGCAACAGTGCTGCAATGCAGGCAATATAACCTCCACATCATTAGCTGTGAGAACATTAATGACAGATTGTCCAATATCGGTATAGACATAATTTATGGTACAACCGGCAAAAAAAGCCACCTTCATTTTGGGATTAGATACTTTTACCGTTGTGGGAAACTGCCCCAGAAGCGGCGTAGCAGCAAAGGGAGCTAAGACACGCTTCCGGTCAAGTCCAGGTACTGGAAAACGAGCTATAACAGCCATCCGCCTAGGTAATTTTTTCATCTGTAATGGACCGAATAACCCTGCCATACGCAAAGTGAAGTCAAATAGTTTTCGGTTAGATAATAACTTGAATATATTTTTTTTGATCGGGTGCAGACCGCGTGCTTTTACAGCAGCCTGACGGCCACGCAGGATTAATTCGTCAGCTTTGACACCACAGGGACACTTATCTGCACAGGCCTTACAAGACAAACACATTGCCATGCGTTTATCAAAACCAGCTGAAATATCAACCTTTCCTGTTAAGACCGCCTCTATAAGGGCCAGTTTTCCCCGGGCTACTTGTGACTCAAGGTTGAGCTCCTTATAGACGGGACACACTTCCATGCAGTTGCCGCACTTCATGCAATTGGCAATAGCATCTTGAATATCCGCCAGCAATTCTTTATCCTCAATCATCTCTAACACTCCCCGACAAGTTTTCCAGAATTAAGGATACAGTTGGGATCAAGTGCCTTTTTGATGGTTCGCATCACATTCATACCATCAGCACCAAACTGGTCTTTCATGTATGGAAGCTTACCAAGACCGATTCCATGTTCACCGCTTAATGTGCCACCAAGAGCAATCGCAGCAGCAAAAATATCGTCCATGGCCTTGTGAACACGTATCATTTCTTCTTGGTTTCGCAAGTCACAGACAATTGTCGGGTGCATATTACCATCTCCGGCATGACCGAAGGTGCCAATGGTTACCTTATGCTTAGCAGCAGCGTTGTTTACCGCCCGAATCATATCAGGCACTTTGCTGCGTGGGACAGTAGCATCCTCGACGAAAGTGGTTGGCCGCAATTTTGCCAGCGCTGGCAAAGCGGCACGACGGGCAGCCCAAATTCTGTCACGTTGGGCAGCATCCTTGGCAACCTGAATATCATCGGCTTTGTTGGCTTTTAGTACTTCAATAACTTTTGCAGCTTCCTTTTCCACTACTTCGGCAATTCCATCGACTTCAATAAGAAGTACGGCTTCTGCCTTAACAGGAAGACCAACATGGGCGTAGTCTTCTACTGTGCGAATAGTGGCGTTATCCATAATTTCCAGTGTGGCCGGGATTACCTTGCTAGCAATAATCGCTGATATGGCGTTGCCGGCATTATCTAGCTTAGAGAAAATCGCCATCATTGCCTTTTTAGCCTCAGGAGCCGGAACAAGTTTGACAATAATTTTAGTAATAATCCCCAATGTCCCCTCGGCACCGGTAAACAATTTCGTCAGATCATAACCAGCTACGTCTTTAACATTTTTACCACCGCAATGAATTACTCTGCCGTCGGCAAGAACAACTTCCAATCCCATGACATAGTGTTTTGAAACGCCATACTTGAGACCACGCAGCCCTCCGGCATTCTCAGATACTGTCCCACCAAGGGTGGCAGTGGCCACAGTGCCAGGATCAGGCGGATAAATAAGACCAAATTCTTCAACAGCCTTATTCAAATTGCTGACCACTACTCCAGGTTCGGCCACTGCCACTAGGTTGGCAGCATCAATTTCGATAATGTTCCGGAAGCGGGTCATAAGTAAGACTATGCCGCCCTTTATGGGAACAGTACCAGCGCTCAGATTAGTACCTGAGCCGCGGGGGTAAACTGGAATTTTTTCCTTGTTGGCCAAAGCCAACACTTTGGAAACTTCCGCTGTGTTACCTGGAGATATGACCACATCCGGCATATGTGAATAACCTGGGGTTGCATCATATGAATAGCATAAAAGATCTTCCTTGTTTGTAAGGACATGTTCGTCACCAACAATTTTTTTAAAAGCAACGATAAGTTGATTTTGCATTATTTCTCCCCCTTTTCTAAAGATCGAAAATACTGAAATTACGAAAAATATTGAAATTCCTAAAAACTCTGATCTGCTTATTATTATTGTCTCGAAACCGCCTTGCTGTAAATCAGGCGAAAACAGTAAAAAAACTGTAGGAATATCCCCACTATGCTGAGGGATAAATTCCTACAGTTTGCAAAAAATTTCACAAGAAATTGTCACACATACACAAAATGGCATTTATGTATTAATTAGTTTATACTTTATCGCATAATTCACAAGCTCCGATTTACGGCGTACCTTTAGCTTATCCATAATGCGCGAGCGGTAGGTGTCAATCGTTTTGGGGCTGAGTGAAAGCCTTGCACCAATTTCACCATTGGTGTATCCTCGGGCCAGATACCGGATAACTTCCCGTTCGCGACTACTAAGAAGAAAATAGGGATCTTGATGGTCTGGACCTTCATCCGAAGCCCGCAGAAGGTTTTCCATCAATTTTTCCGACAGATTTTCATTCAGAAATTTCTTGCCAGAATGAACCCTGAGAATGCCTTCAATAAGCTCAGTGTCTGCCGATCTCTTTAATATATATCCATCTGCTCCTGCCCGCATGACTTCTTTGACGTACTCCTCATCATCATACATAGTTAAGATCAATATCCGGCACAAAATACCGCGATGGCGAATTTCCTTGACACATTCAACACCACCCATCACCGGCATTGCTAAATCAAGAATAAGTACATTAGGGTGGCACTTTTCCATCATTTCTAAAGTTTCCAAGCCATTGGCGGCCTCACCTACGACTTCAAACTGGGGATGATAATTTAGCATTGCCTTAAGACCGGATCGTAAAACAGTATGGTCATCGGCAATGGCAATACGAATTTTATCCATAATTTTCTCCTCACAATGCAAGCTGTTGTTAGTTATCAGGCCGTTACAAACTTTTGTAACATCACCAAAAAATACCATCTTTAATTAAAATATCACAATTTTCTTAATTAGTAAATCCTGAAACGGTAAATTGCAAGAATGCTGTGATTAATAGTAAACTATCTGAAAATAAACTGTCTCTGGTGAAATTTTTCTCTAATTGTAAGAAATATCCTACAAAATTCATAGGATATTTCTTACGTTATTTTTACTGTGTATACCTGATTTACAACGACCATGCATAACGGGCATAATTTAGTAAGATTAGTCTAACATTTCTCAATATTCTGCAGACATATATTGTGATCAAATTAGGGGGGCACAAATTATGAAAAAGGGGTGTCTAAAAACAATAGCTGAAGCACGGGAAACGCTGCTCCAAAGCCAATGCTACAAAGGTTTCACGGTTCGAGCTGTTTTTGACAATATTATTTCCAACCGCAAAGTCTTTCATTCTTTGCTGCGGATTGCTTCGCTTAGCCAAAAACCATTCCAGTCCGGCGACTTAATCAGACACCTTCCGTACATGAGTTTTCTCATTTCGTAGCCGAATGAGAAACTCTACAAGCCTCCAGGACTATCTGGAAACAGTTGATTGGTGAATCATAACTTGAAAGGGGGATCTGTTTACAATTTACGGTGGGATCACTATTTTTAATACGCAAAATAATTAGAGGGGTGTATGTACATGACATGGATTCAAGATTATAATCCTTTGGGAAATATCGGTCTCTCGGCACTTATCGCCGCTATCCCGCTATTCATCTTACTATACATGCTAGGTATCAAGCGTTCAAAAGGTCATAATGCCGCTTTTTTTGGTCTACTTTCAGCAATTTTAACGGCTATTTTTGTCTTTAAAATGCCAGCAGCCCTAGCACTCAGTGCTACTCTTAATGGTGCCTTGGTGGGTATTTTCCCAATAATATGGATTGTTATAACCGCCATCTGGGTCTACAATATGACGGTTGAGTCCGGCGAATTTGAAATTATCAAGAATTCCCTTGCTTCAATCACCGATGACCGCCGGTTGCAAGCACTCTTTATTGCCTTTGCTTTCGGCTCGTTTATTGAAGGTACAGCCGGTTTCGGTACTCCGGTGGCCATCACGGCTGCCATGTTAGTGGGTCTCGGCTTTAACCCGGTATATGCAGCCGGTATATGTCTTGTTGCTAATACCGCTCCAGTTGCCTTTGGTGCCATCGGTATCCCAGTAGTCGTACTTGGACAAGTTTCCGGTATCGAACCAATGACCCTGAGCAAAATTATTGGTCGACAACTACCTTTCCTCTCTTTTATTGTTCCCTTGTGGGTAGTTGTGTTGATGTGCGGCTGGAAACGGGCTATGGAAGTGTTACCGGCAGTCCTGGTAGCAGGTATCTGTTTTGCCGGTACCCAGTTTTTCACTTCAAACTATATCAGCGTCTACTTGCCAGATATAACCTCTGCCGCTGTCACTATCATTGGCCTGCTGATTTTCCTCAAGCTATGGAAGCCTTCTAAAGTCTGGCATTTCCCCGACGAAATACCCTCCGCTGACGGAAAAGTTCAATTACAGTACTCGATCACGGAAGTTTTACGCGCTTGGGGTCCTTACATTTTGTTAGCCGTCTTGGTCTTCATGTGGGCTGATGATAAATTTTTCGGCTTTAAGAACATTCTGGTAGGTTGGGAAAAGTCTTTAGGTTTGACATTCTTTGCTTGGCCTGGCTTGCACAATCTTGTTATTAAAGCGGCTCCAGTTGTAGCGAAAAATACTCCGTACGCAGCCAGTTATGCCATCAATTTCCTGTCTGCCGCTGGAACTGCTATCTTCCTTTCTGGTATCTTGTCGCTGTTTATCATCCCTAACTATGGCCCTGGACGCGCAACCGCATGTTTCTTCAAAACAATTAAAATGCTCATTTACCCAATTTTCACCATTGCCATGATTCTTGGTTTAGCCTATATTATGAACTACTCCGGCATGAGTTCAACATTAGGACTAGCATTTACTGCCACCGGCTCGGCTTACCCATTCTTTGCACCATTTCTTGGCTGGCTGGGAGTGCTTCTTACCGGTTCAGACACTTCGGCCAATGCTTTATTCGGCTCAATGCAGAAGACAGCAGCCCAGCAGATTGGTATTGACCCTAACCTTACTGTAGCTTCCAACTCGTCTGGCGGTGTTTGCGGTAAGATGATTTCTCCGCAAAGTATTTCGGTTGCTACTGCTGCCACTGGCTTGGTAGGACAAGAATCAACCATCTTTCGTTTCGCGCTACCCAGTAGTATTGCCATGATTATTCTCATAGGCATTCTAACTTATCTCCAGTCAACTGTATTACATTGGATGTTGCCATAGCGAATAACTTCACCATTTTGGGGGCAACCTACTTCCTCTACAAAATACTCCCAATCTCATAGATTGGGAGTATTTTGGCAGGCCAGAGCAACCTTATGGTGCGGCCCTGCCCAAGGCATACTCGTTAATTCTGATGAACTTAGCCAGCAAGCTGTCGTTGGCAACTTATCACCGGCTAGCCACTCACACTGATAAAAGGAAATATCCCATTTACGATGACTAAAAGTATGAATATAATGAAATACGCTTTTTCCAACATGCACATCCTGCCTGAACTCCTGTAATAACCCAGCCTGCAAACGTTCAACAGCGCCTTCACCATCAGCTAGTTCCACGGTAGGAAACTCCCACATCCTGGCCAACATTCCAGTTGTTGGTCGCTGATGTACCAAATAGCTGCCATCCTTCACTACTAACCCGGCCGCCAGCCTGATCAGTTGCGGAACCTTTTTAGGCGACCGTACCGGCAGCGTATCTTGGACTTCCCGCATAAAAGCTTCGCACAGATTGGTCAACGGGCAGTTTTCACACCGTGGCCTCCGGGGAATACACACTAAGGCTCCTAAATCCATTAACGCCTGATTAAAGTCGCCGGGATATTGAGTAGGCAGATGTGTAAGTACCAGGCGCTTAACCTCCCGTTTGGTTGCCTGCTTGGTAATGTCGCCAGTCAAACAAAACAGACGGCTGAAAATTCTAAGGACATTACCGTCGATAGCCGGAGCCGGGCGATTATAAGCAATACTAGCAATCGCGCCTGCCGTATATTCACCCACTCCCGGTAAACTCTGGATCGCTGCTTGGTCGTCTGGTACTCTTCCTCCATAGGCTGCACATACTTCCCTAACACCGGCTAACAAGTTACGTGCCCGGCTATAATAGCCTAGCCCCTGCCAATAGTTGAGCACCTCTTGCTCTGAGGCCTCCGCCAAAACCGCTGGTGTGGGAAACCGTTCTATCCACCGCGTGTAATAATTTTTTACCGCTTCAACCCTTGTTTGCTGCAGCATAATTTCTGAAACCCAGATCTTATAAGCATCTTTATCTGCACGCCAAGGCAATTCCCTGGCACTTTGGTAATACCAATCCAGCAATTGCGTCGCTAATGTCATAGTTTCTTCCTTCCTCTTAAGAAATAGTTATATTGGAAAACTAAAACCTTCTTTATTATAATCTATAATCAAAGCCTCTTTCTCGCGCAAAATTTGCCAAATCGGTATTTTTCATTTATATTAAATTCATAAAGTAAGACCAATCAGGAAAGAGGGCTGCCTTTTGAAATCTTTTCAGACCCATAAAATTTCTTCTGAACATGCTGGGCTAACCGTCGAAAACTATCTGAAACAGATCCTCCATCAATCTGGGCGAACAATTCAAAAGCTGACTCGCCAAAAAGGTATCTTTTTGAATGGCAAACCTGTTTTTCTGCAAAGACCGCTCAAAGTAAATGATAGTTTGCGCGTCCTAGTTTTGGAAGATGCGTCTTATGGAGTTCAACCTGAACCAGGTACTATTGAAATTCTTTATGAAGATGCTTATTTGCTTGTCTTAAATAAACCACCCTACCAGCTTGTCCATCCCACAGGCCAAACAACAACTGGCACCTTAGCCAACCATTTAGCGCATCATTTAGCTGAGCAAGGCGTAATAAGCACGGTTCGCGCTGTCCACCGTCTGGACAGAGAAACATCGGGCTGTATAATCTTCGCCAAAGATGCTCGCAGCCAATCCCTGTTAGAACAGCAATTGAAAACCAGAACACTAAAGCGCACTTATTGGGCATTAACCAAAGGCCTTGTTGAACCGCCTTCCGGAACCATTGATGCCCCCATCGGCCCACACCCAAGTTTACCTAACCGACGTGCCATCAACCTGCAAGGCGAGACAGCGGTTACCCATTACCAGACTATCCGCAGTTTTTCGGATACATCGCTGCTTGAGCTTACGCTGGATACTGGTCGAACCCACCAAATACGAGTACATTTAGCACATCTTGGTTACCCCATCCTTGGCGATAAAATGTACGGATTACGATCCCCGCTTATATCCAGGCAAGCATTGCATGCCACTTCGGTAACCTTTGAACATTTAGGAAATAACCAGCCAGTGACTGTTGCTGCCCCCTTGCCTGCAGACATTGCACGAATGATAGATTTTAGCAACAGCAACGAACTCAACTAAAGCAAAAATATACCTTTTTATAGCAATTTTACAAGCAGGTAATCCCTCTAAAATGAGAAATTGTTTAAGAAGAAGTATATAGCCTTTTATAGGTTGCAGAGGAGGGTTCACATGAATAAAATTATGATTTCTCCAGGCCGTTATGTGCAAGGTGCTGGTGCGCTTAATGACATTGGTAAGCATGTCGCCAACCTGGGAACGAAAGCCTTAGTCCTTGGTGGCAAACGAGGCATTGACGCAATCAAAAGCCTGCTGGAGGCCAGTTTTAAAGAACACCAAGTAGACTATGTTGTTGAGTTGTTTGGCGGTGAATGCTCACGCCCTGAAATTGACCGTATAGTTGCTATTAGTAAGCAGAACAATATAGACATTATTATTGGCGTAGGCGGCGGCAAAGCCCTGGATACCGCCAAGGCATCCGCTCATTTTGCAAAAATTCCTGTTGCCATTGTGCCAACAATAGCAGCTACCGATGCTCCCTGTAGTGCTTTATCTGTCATTTATACCCCTGAAGGAGTTTTTGACTCTTATCTGGTGTTACCGAAAAATCCTGATTTAGTACTTGTCGATACTGCCATCATTGCCCAAGCTCCCGCACGGTTGTTTGTATCAGGTATGGGCGATGCGCTGGCTACCTGGTTTGAAGCCGATGCCTGTGCCAAAGCCTTTGCCGGCAATCTTCCCGGTGGGCTATCCACATCAGCCGCACTATGCTTGGCTAAACTTTGTTATGATATTTTAATAGAATATGGTTTACGTGCCAAATTAGCACTAGAACAAGGCGTCGCCACCGAAGCTGTAGAAAAAGTAGTAGAGGCCAATACACTGTTAAGCGGTCTTGGCTTTGAAAGCTCCGGCCTGGCAGCAGCACATGCTGTTCACAATGGTTTTACCGTACTAGAAGAAACCCACCATGCTTACCATGGTGAAAAGGTTTCTTTTGGTACGCTTGTTCAATTAGTTCTCGAAAATCGTACAACAGCTGAAATGGAGGAAGTACTAAGCTTCTGCAAATCGGTTGGTCTGCCAATTACACTTAAAGAAATTGGCATCGCCAATGTGACACCTGCTAAAATTCGTCAAGTAGCCGAAGCAACTTGTGCCCCTGACGAAACCGTTCATAACCAACCATTTACGGTTAGCGCAGATACTGTTTATGCCGCCATTATAGCGGCAGATGCCATTGGCAGCACTTATTTAAAGCAGGATTAATGTCAGACACTAAAGCGAAAGCACTATTTGTCCTCAATATAGACAAATAGTGCTTTCGTTTTTTATCCAGATGGAAAGTATAACTTTCCCTGGATTGAACGACTATGGCTTCTGTCGGCGTCCTAAAGGACTTGGCACAAGCCAAGTCTTATCTTATCCTGTTTATCTCTGATTGCCAAAATTCTGCTGTTCCTTTATAGTAACTTATAGAGTTAATCTCAGCCTAGGAAAGTACGAGGTGTTTTTATGCTACCTGCCTATCGCACAGTAAAACAAGTCAGTGAAATCAAATTAGAAATTAACAAATCTCTATTCCTCGGCTATGCCAGCCCTGCCGAAACGGAAGAAGCGGCCCTTACCTTTATCCAGGATATAAAAAAACGTCATAAAGAGGCCAACCACAATTGCTCAGCTTACGTCATCGGTCAGCATGGTCAATCTCAAAAAGCCGATGATGATGGTGAACCTAGTGGAACAGCTGGCAGGCCAATATTAGAAGTCATTAATAAGTCAGCTGTCAAAAACGCGGTTATTGTAGTCACCCGTTACTTCGGCGGCATCAAACTGGGGACTGGCGGTCTCATTCGCGCCTACACCAAGGCAGCTGTTGATAGTCTTGATGCAGCTATTATTGTGGAAAAACAGCTCCATACCCGCTTAGTAATCGAAATTAATTATCATTTATTAGGAACAGTAGAAAACCAATTGCGGCTCAAGAATTATCCCATTGAGAGCAAAGAGTTTAGCCACATCGTCAAAATCATCGCTCTGGCGCGTAAGGGCGACGAAGACAAGTTACTGCAACTGGTCGCTGATTGTACAGCCGCGCAAGCAATAGTACAACCAATCGGAGAAGTTTATTTAGATGGGTTCTACTAACAAATTTCTTCGCGCTGTTGTTATCGTACTCAACAAACCAACTTAATGACCTTCAGTTTATTCTGATTCATAATATCAATTACTTGGCCATCAGAAAACCTAATTAGACACGTTTCTTTCCCGTTACGATTCCAAAACACAAGCTGTCCGGTACTGCCGTCATTTAATGTCACATACCGTCCAATCAGTGTTTGGCACAACTCATGAAGAAAGGGTGTCGAGTATTTAGGCGAAAACTTGCCCGAGAAAGAGTCTGCTTGGATGGTATCTAATGCTGCAAATGGCGATACTTCTTCACCATACACCTTTTTTGAGGTCATTGCGTCATAAACATCAGCTATACCAAGTACTTTGGCGATCGGGTGATTCTTAGTGCCAGCGGTACGTAACGGATAACCAGAACCATCGTCGCGTTCATGATGCTGGAGAACCCCCAAACGAACACTTTCCGGAATCTCCTTGAAGTGGCGGAAAAACTTAAAGGCAATAGCTGGATGCTGGCGAACCATATGTAGTTCGTCTTCATCTAAGCTACCCTTCTTATATAAAACGTGTACCGGTATCTCTAGCTTGCCAATATCGTGCAGAATGCCAGCTAAAACTAGGTTTCTCTGTTGACTTGGCTTAAAGGCCCCACTTAAGTTTCCAATAATATTTGCTAAAATACCAACATTAATAGAATGATGGAATAAATAATCTTCGGAGCGAGTTGCAGTATGTAGCAAAGCGGTAGCGCCAATCCCCCGCTCAGAAAGGGTAAGTACAGCATCGACGATAGAATGCAGCAATTCACAATCCAAATGTTTTTCCAGGCGAACAATTGTAAAACATCTTTTTAAAGCTTTCACCACATTGCCATATATACTTACGAACTCAGTTTCCTGTTCTGATACAGTTGCAGCCATATCTGCTTCGTAATATTCGTGACTAACAACAAGTTCTTCCGGTTCAGCGTTACCCTTCTTCTGTTGTTGCTTAGCATCGAAACCCGTTCCAACACCTGATTGAAATTCCCGAACACGAACACCATCGCAATTATAGTAACTAAGCCTTTCGATATGCTTTTCTGTTAGTATTGTGCCAGCATACAGCAACACTTTTCCATCAGGAGCTAATACTGTTTCTCCAAGTTGCAAACCCGGACGAAGCTGATAAATAAGATATCTAACTATACTATAATTGTCAGACATATGCTTTTTCCCCTTTGAACATTGCTATCTACAAATATTATAGAGTTTAGTTACATAATACTCTCGATTGACTATATCACTGATTATATCATGACGGAATTTTCTAAACAAGAACAAAAAACAAGGAAACTAGTATATTGGCAATCGCCATTTTATAAATCAGTCGGCTGAATACTGCCATTATTGGCAATACCTACTTCCGTAATCTCTCTGATCGAAGATTCAATAATTGTCAGCATCTGTTCAAGTTCATCAGCAGAACTAGCCAGCGGCGGCATGAAAACAACCACATCACCAATCGGACGAATAAGTAGTCCATGCCTACGGGCCTGCAGACACACACTAGCACCAATGGCTTGTTCCCAAGAATACGAAACTTTGTTGTTTTTGTCTCGCATCAATTCAATACCGATAATCAGACCACATTGGCGGACATCGCCCACATGGTCAAGACTGGCTATTTTTTGTAGCTTTGCTGCTGTAGTTGCTATCTTGGGAACAAGCCCCTCCAATACTCCTTCTTCCCGGAATATTTTTAAATTAGCCAAGGCTGCCGCACAAGCCAGCGGGTTACCGGTGTAGGAGTGACCATGGTAAAAGGTTTTTTTATCACTATAATCACCTAAGAAAGCATTATATATTTCATCAGTGGCCAATGTCGCTGCCAGCGGCATATAGCCACCGGTTATTCCTTTGGAAAGTACCATCAGATCAGGAGTTACGCCTTCATGCTCACAGGCAAACATTTTTCCCGTTCTACCGAAACCTGTGGCCACTTCGTCAGCAATGAACAGTACGTTGTATTTCCGGGAAATCTCCCTTATTTTAGCCAGATAGCCGGGAGGTGACATCAGCATGCCTGCCGCCGCCTGCACTAGCGGTTCAACAATCAAGCCAGCAATCTCCTCATGGTGCTCAGCCAATACCTGTTCCAACCTGGTGGCACATTGCATTTTGCAAGTCAGCGGATCTGTCGCCAGTTGGCAGTGATAACATGATGGAGTCGGGATGTGTGCCGGCGTAAACAGCAGTGGCTTGAATATCCGGTGAAATAAATCAATCCCGCCAACACTTACTGCCCCTACTGTGTCCCCATGATAGGCCTGTTGTAGGGCGATAAATTTTTGTTTACCCGGTTTACCCTGCTGCTGCCAATATTGGAAAGCCATTTTTAGAGCAACCTCAACCGCTGTTGAACCGTCATCTGAATAAAATACCTTACTTAGACCGGCAGGAGCTATATCGACAAGTTGCTTAGCCAGTTCGGCAGCTGGAATGTTGGCTAAGCCAAGCATTGTCGTATGCGCTACTTTGCCAAGCTGGTCAATAATAGCCTGGTCAATTGCAGCCTTGCGGTGACCATGAAGATTGACCCATAGCGACGATACGCCATCGTAATACTCGTTGCCATCAGTGTCAATAAGCTTAATACCTGCAGCGGCGGCAATAACCTTTTGCGGTCTTGCTACCCATTCCTGCATTTGAGTAAAAGGATGCCAGACATACTGCTTATCTTTTTGTTCCGTTTTCTCCATAGCTTGCCCCTCCTTGCAACAGACTAACTAATTCGTCAATAGCCACATGCTGTTCTGCCAATTGCCCCAGTCGGGCCAGTGATGCCGAATCTGCAGCAACTGCCGCAATCGAAGGAAACCTGCCTAACACCGGCAAGCCGGTGAGCCGTTCGATGTAAGCCAGATTACTGCGTTCCAACACAGTAACCTGATCTTCGTCCCAGCGGTTGATAATAATTCCGACTAACTTGATGCCCCGCTGTCGGGCATATGAGGCAGTAAGGACAGTATGATTAATTGTCCCTAGATTGGCCCTGGTAACAAGGATTGCTGGTAACTTAAGCTCCAGCACCATGTCGGCAACAAGATAATCCTCCCAAATAGGTGCTACAATACCACCCACCCCTTCAACCAGCGTTAGCTCCGCTTTGGCCAGCATACTCCGGCAAATAGCGATTAGCTTTGCCCGGTTTATCGTCACACCACTCGCAGTCGCTGCTACTGCTGGCGTCAGTGCGGGAGCCAGACAAACAGGATTAACCTCTTGCCGCCATTCTTCACTAAGTCCAGCTGCTGCCATTAAAAAACTGGCGTCTTCAGATACCAGCTGCCCGTTTATATTCCTTACGCCGCCGGAGGCTACTGGCTTTACCACGCCAACGTTTATACCCCTTGCCTTTAGCGCGGCGACAATAGCTCCACTAATCAACGTCTTGCCAACCTCTGTGTCTGTTGCCGTAATAAATAACCCTTTTTGCATTCTGTTACCTCACCCTCATTCCAGGCTGTCTCATCGCAGCAGTAATTATGTCCACAGCCCAAGCCAATTCATCCTGCTCATGCGCTGCACTAACAGTCAGTCGCAGTCGACTTGTGCCTGCAGGCACTGTCGGTGGCCTGATAGCAGTAATGATAATACCCTGCTGCTTAAGCTCGGAAGCCAGCCTAACAGCAGCTTCCTCCGCCCCCACTATAATCGGTATTATTGGTGTCACACCGTTAACTACCTGGAGATTGGCTGCCTGTAGCAGCCTTCTTACATATTGAGTAGTATTATTTAACCTTGTTACCATTTCTGGTCTGGTCACCAACTGGCGGAGTGCTGCCAGCGCCGTAGCAATAGTTGCCGGTGCCAAGGCTGTTGAAAAAATGAAACTGCGCGCCTTATTCTTTATGTAATCTATTAACTCCTTTGACCCGGCGACAAAACCACCTTCTGCACCAAGCGCTTTACTCAGTGTGCCAATCTGGACCTGCACTTTATCATTTACACCAAAATGCGCAGCTGTCCCTTTTCCGCCTGGCCCAATCACACCAGTAGAATGAGCATCGTCAACAACAATAATTGCATCATATTTCTCGCCCAAGCGGGCAATTTCTCTCAGGGGGGCTAGGTCACCATCCATGCTAAATACACCATCAGTGACTATCAGCCTCTTACCCTGGCAAACTGTATTTTCTAGTAAATTGTGTAAATGCTCCATATCGGCATGCCGATATACAGCGATCTGCGCCCGGGATAGACGACAGCCGTCGATGATACTGGCATGATTGAGTTCATCGCTGAAAATAACATCCTTGGGTTCGGCCAAGGAGCCAAGAACACCCAGATTAGCCATATAGCCGGTATTAAATACCAGCGCAGCTTCGGCTTCTTTGAACCGGGCTAGTTCCTGCTCCAGTTGATCAACAAGCAGATACGTTCCGGTAGTTAGCCTGGCACCGCCTGACCCTGTACCGTACAATCGTATCGCATCAATGGCAGCCTGCTGTACTGCCGGGTCATGCGTCAAACCCAAGTAGTTATTAGAAGCCAACATTAGGTACCGTTGGCCATCCATTTGCACACAAGTCGGACTAATCGGGTTGTAGGTTACCGTCTTACGATATAAATTGCTCGCTTTTGCCTGTTCTAAGAAATCAGTCAAAAATTGCATCAACGCTGGCCTCCTCTGCAGGAACGCTGATAAGTACAGGCTGATATTGCAAATAATCTGCCAGTTGCTCCAAGTCAGTGCCTTCCTTTATGAAAAAAATCCGGCCGCCAATTGGGCTGCCATAAGGCTTCAACTTTGTAAAACGGGTGTACAGCATCGGTGTAGATACATAGCCTGTTACATATTCGGGGTCATCTGACCAGCATAACTCGGCGACTACCCCGGGTGCCGCCATAACCTTAGAAGCCAGCACTACTGCCTCCTGAATATGAATATTGCTGTGCCCCTGACGGTTCAGCCAACACAAATAGGCCTGCTCATCAGCAATATCCATCCGCGACACACGAATTCCCTTTTCACCGTTATCATCAAGTCTGACACCAGTTTGAGCATCAACTAACATAGCACCCCTAAGACTGCTTTTTAATCCTGCTAACGCTTCTATCGCCGCAGCCACGGCTGCCGGTGCAACACCGGCCCTAATCAGCTCAGCCTGTGCAGACTCCCGGCCTGCAGTTACACTAGGAACAGCAACAGTTGCAATTGGCAGGCAGGGTACCGCTTGTACGTTTTCAGTCAGTACTGTTTCGACAGTAAGATTGATAAAGTCAGCCGTTCCCCGACTATGAAACAAGGCGCGTCTGAGCATAGCTGTTGCTACAGATGGCAGTTGTTCCTGACTTACCAGCCGCTCGGCACCTGAGATATGCTTGCCGCCCTTCTCATGCGCATCACCTTGGGCTGCCCGCATTCTAACGCTGTACAACATGACGCATTACCTTCTCCCTTTGTTCTTTAACCCGTTGTAGCAAAGCTGTTACGGGACAAGTCAATAAAGCTGTATAAATCATCCCTGGAAGAGCTGCCAGCAAAAGTGGAATTACCGCTTTACCAATAATCCCACCCAATACCAATCTGCCAATAGCCGAACCTATCGGTCCTGCCAGCACAATTACCGGCCAGGAGCGTCCCAGCAGCACCACCAGCAGGCCGACAGTGACACGAAATACCATGGCAATAAACACATTTAACAGTGACTGAGTACCAAGCATTAAGCCCACCACACTGGACAGCAAACCTGCCGTAATATATTTGCCAAACCCAAACACCACACAGATAGCTGTGGCCAATGGCGCTGACAATTGAAATTCTGTTCCCGGCATCACGCCTGGCAGCTTAAAGGTGCTAGTTATTGTTATAAAAGCAGCCAACAAACCAACTTCAGCTACCCAACTAACTCTACTTTGCATCTTTTGCCGCTAAAGGCCGCAACCCCAAGTCTTCCACCATAGCTACATCCATTTCATAATTGCGTCCGCCAGTTGTTAGATAACCACCAATCAGCATCCCATTAATTCCACCCATTAAACTGATAGCCTGTAAATCCCGTAGGTTAACTTCCCGCCCGCCTGCGGTACGAATTCCCTTATCTGGCATGATAAACCGAAACAGTGCAAACGTCTTCAATATTTCGCGCGGCGGCACAGGCGGCTGCTCGGCTAAAGCTGTCCCTTTAATGGGGTTTAATATATTCAGCGGCACAGAGTGAACACCAAACGCCCTGAGTTCAAAGGCCATATCTATTCTATCCTCCATGCTTTCGCCCAAACCGATAATGCCGCCTGAACATACCTCCAGCCCCGCTTCATGCGCAATAGCAATAGTTGTAGCCCTGTCATTATACGTATGGGTTGTGCACACCTTAGAATAAAAATTACGGCTACTCTCCACATTATGATGGTAACGACTGACTCCGGCTGCTTTTAGTTCTTTAGCCCGTTCCAGTGTCAATGTACCAAATGAAGCACACACCTTCAGGTTAGTTTCCTGGTTAATGCGCTTTAGCGCACTAACCATCTTGGGAAAATCGCTATCCTGCTCTACACCTCTGCCGCTGGTTACTATACTAAAACGCAGCGCACCCCCGGCCTCGGCCTGCTTAGCAGCGGCAACTAGCTTTGCTTCACTAAGAAGCGGATATATTTGAATATTGGCTTGATGATGGACTGACTGTGCGCAAAAACGGCAGTTCTCAGAACACCTACCTGAGCGACCATTGACAATAGCGCACAAGTCCACGTCGTCCCCCACAAACTGCTGTCTGATTTTATCAGCCATTGCTAACAAAAACGGCACATCTTTATCCTCAACTGCTCCTAGTTTCGCTGCCTCTTCCTTTACTATTTCCCCGCCCAGAAGCACTTTGGTACCGATTTTCATAATAGACTCAATGTTAGTCACTGCTATTCCCCCTCTGCTTATTGTTAACTATATAATACATCATAGTTAACAATAAGTTTATTGGTTAACCTTGTGTATATTAATAGTTAACAATTAGAATTGTACTACAGTTTTATCTATCATGCAAACAGGAAAATAACCAAGAGTTGGATGCACAAGAAAAGCCCCAGCTTTGAGCTAGGGCCTAACCTTTTAGTCTATACCTTTGTCAGAGCATCCCTTTTTTCCGTAAAACTACACCAGCCAGACTGCTTGCCAAAATAGATACCAGAACAACTGTCCAAAACCCTACTTCTGTTCCTTGCATCGGGACTATCAGGCTCATGCTCCAAAAACTTGATATCATGGTCGGAATCGATAGCAAGATCGTCACTGCAGCTAAAAACTTCATAATATAGTTTAAGTTATTTGAAATTACGGATGAGAATGCGTCCATCATACTACTTAAAATATCACTATAAGTTTGTACTAATTGAAGTGCCCGCTTGTTCTCGATGATGACGTTTTCTACAATGTCTTCATCTTCCTCACGCATTGGCAATAGATGCCTTAACTGTGGATTAGACCTTAATCGAAGAATACTTTCCAGGACCATAATATTAGCCCTCAAAGCAGCAGTAAAATACGTTAAAGCTTTTTCCAGGTTGAGCAATTTAAAAACTTCTTGATTATTTGTGGACTTGCGCAGAAAAACCTCTATTTCGTCTGTCCGTAAACGGATACGTTGAATATGCCGCAAAAAGATTGTACCGGCTTGATAAAGAATTTGAAAAAAGAATCGACTACGTCTCCTGGTGTCGAATTCCGTTCCTCCGTTTTCAGGAATTATTTGGGTTACCTCCTGACTCACCGTAATAGTCAACTCCGGAGTCAATATAATACTGAAGGGAATCGTATCATATTGGTCAGAATTACGGGCTATCGGCACGTTAATAATAATAAGAATACAACGATCTCCTACTATAATTCGCGGGCAACTATCTTCCTCAAAAGCAAATCGGAAAAACTTTTCTGGTACTTTAGCCGTTGACGATAGTTGGGCAATTTCCTCTGCCGATAGGTTTACTGCCCTTATCCATGTTCCCTCACGCAATGAAGACTCGATGGGAATTACTTGCAAGCCGTCATCTGTGCTTTTATATATTGTTAACATAATATAAAGTTACCCCTTTTGCACCCAGTATTGGGCCTTGGAAATTCCCTCTGTTTCAATATTTTCAACAATACCGACAATGGCGGCATCTACCGCACTATCCTCATTTTTCATGATGCGGCGCGCCGAGCTGCCTGTCAGCACTAACACTGTTTCACCATTCCCCGCACCAACAGTATCAACCGCAACCTGGAGACTAATTGTATTCATACCATCGAGGTTTAGCGGTTGCACAATCAAGAGTTTACTCCCGATAAGTGTATCATTCTTTGTAGGCGCAACAACAGTTCCAACTACTTTACCAAGCCACATAAAAGTCATCTCCTCTAACAAACTAACTAAATAACTAACTTATACTCTTTGACCAAACTTACCTAGTTTCCTATGTGTTTTTTTGTGCTATAATAGTGGATTATTGCCGCATAAGAAAAGACTTGGCTTGTGCCAAGTCCTTTAGGACGCCGGCAGAAGCCGCCTGTGCCCTTTAGGGGTATAGTCGTTCAATCCAGGGAAAGTTATACTTTCCATCTGGACAAAAAAAAGATGATTTGTAAGTACCGTGCTACAAATCATCTTTGCCTCATTATTTAATCATACGGGCTATTTTATTCCTTATTAGGAATTCGCCCCGCTACTTTGTGCCAGGCATGTTTCTCCAGGAAGCGGCCTGGCACATTGGCTCTCCATTTCCTTAATCCTTATTCCCAAAATGTTTCGCTTTTTTGCGCACCTCTTCATCAGATAGTTCCTTATTCCCTTTTTCGTTCTTGACTTCATGCTCAATTCCAAATTTATCAGGCCCTGTTTTGGGTACAGGCATTTTTATCACCTCCACCAGTAGTCTTACCTTATTACAATTTTAAAAACCCCTGCCGAAACCGGCAGGGGTTTATGTATATGGTGCTTACTATATGCGCATTTTTCCAATTATAATGTTTCGCAATCTCGTTTCTTCTCGAGGACACCGCTACACAACTAGTATACCCTCTTTACTTATGCTATATACATGTGCCTGAATATATTTTTAAAATCAACTATGCCACAGAAAAGTTACCTCAATAATACAGCGTTTCATACAAGTTGCACATCCCCGGGATTGAACGCGATCTTGAGCTGCATCCCTATTGCTACTCTGCTGGTAACTTGTTCCCGCGGAACACGCATTGTCAATGACAATCCTTGCGTCTCTACCATAATGCGGTACATCCCAATCCCTGGCACTACCTGTGAAACAATTCCTTCCATTGCCATCAATGAATTATACTGATAGACTAATTGTTCATCAAATATATACAGAGCATCTCCTGGAAGGCAGCAGACTGTCGCTCCCTGCCACTTCTGTCCCGTCCAGGGAAAATATACACCATTAGCGAGTTGTACCAAAATGTCATCACCTTGCTTTTCCACTTGGCAAGGTAAAACATTGTCCATTTCGATTAAACTAGCGATTATTGCATTCACCGGGCGTCGTAAGATTACTTCTGGCGTATCGTCTTGCACAATACACCCTTCCTGCAAAACCACAGCCCGCTCTGCAAAGTACAAAACATCATTAAAATTATGACTGACTAACATGACCGTAGTTCCCCTTGCAATAGCTACCAGCCTTAATTCAGCTAGTAAAGTATTACGAGTCGGCGAATCAAGCGCTGCAAACGGCTCATCCAATAATAAAAGTTCAGGTTCATATACCAAGGCACGTGCCAGACAAACGCGCTGTGCTTCTCCACCAGACAAATTACCTGCCATCCGGGTCGTCAAATGGGCACAATGAAAATCCGCTAGTGCCTTAGTAACCTTTTCTTTGATCTCCCGCTCCGGTAGGCCGCGAAACCGTAGCGCTAATGCGACATTATTAAATACCGTATCATCCAATAGCATCGTCTCTTGAAATACCATCGAAGATCGTCGACGCAAGCTCTGCTTATCAGCTCCAGCAACATCTTCCCCAAATAGAACCATTTTGCCAGTCTTATATGACAAATGCATATTAATTAGCTGCAAGAGGGTGCTTTTACCTGCACCGTTAGGCCCGATAATAGCAACAATCTCACCTGCAGATATCGATAAATTTTCAATCTTTAAAGTCTGCCGCTTATTACGAAAAACTTTAATATCGGCTATCTCCAGCACTACTTGTCTCATATGCTATCTCGCTTTCCACTATTTTGCAAATAGGTTAACAAAGCTACTATCCCATAAACGACAATCAACAAAACAAAACTGAGTGCTAGTGCAATATCGTAATTACCTTTGCCCACTTCCATAACCGTAGCAGTAGTAAGCACCCTAGTCTCGCCTTTAATATTGCCGCCTACCATCATTGATGCCCCAACCTCTGAAACTACGCCGCCGAAACCAGCCATAACCGCCGCTAATAAACCTAATTTAGCTTCTTTAATTAACAACCAATTAGCCTGCCACTCGGCAGCGCCTAGAGATAGTAACTGTAGGCGTAATTTGGGATTGAGCCCACTAAGTGCCGCAAAACTTAAGCCAGCCACAATGGGACTGGCAATAACGGCCTGAGCGATAATCATCGCCCAGACCGTGTACATTAAACCCAGCATTCCCAATGGACCGTATCTCCATAAAAGCAAACTGACAAATAAGCCTACAACAACTGGCGGTAACCCCATCCCAAAGTTAATTAGACTGAGTAAAAAACGTTTACCTGTGAATTCTTTCAATGCCAACCACAAACCTACAGGGACTCCAATGCCCACACTAAGTAAAGTTGCAAAACCAGAAACCTTAATGGTTAAAATGGCAACCTCATAAACCTCCGCATCGCCATTTACCAGCAGATATAGCGCCTGAATCAGCCCTGAAAAAATACTATCCATACCAAATCCTCTTATAATCCGAAATCTTTTTCAGTTTTCCCAGCATCCGCAAAAAACAAAGCTTGTCCGAACATCGCCTTCTACCAGTATCTCTAACACCCTCCCATTATCAACTCAGAGCCATCAATTTCCCAGCATCCGTCAAATCATACCCACCGAGCGCCTCAACTTGCTGCCGAAACTCTGGCGACTGTAAAATCTTTATAATTAACGCGGGCCTTTCATCTTCAGGTGAAAAATTCAAAATTAGATCATACCGTTCCTGGCCTACTGGAATAAAATCCAGTCCAAGTGCTTTAGCTGCAGCACGTATACCCATACCGGTATCAGCAGAACCGCCTGCAATTGTGGCTGCTACTGCCATATGAGTGCCAACCTCTTTATCATAGCCGACTATTTTACTAGACTCTATATTCATTTTTTGCAGCTGATAATCCAATAACATTCGTGTGCCAGCGCCCCGCTGGCGATTGACGTATTCAATATCTGAGCGTACTAAGTCACCCAGTCCCTGAATCCCTTTGGGATTTCCCGGTAAAACCATTAACCCTTGATCTCGCATAGCTAAATGTACCAATCGCCAAGATTCATTGTTTTTTAAATAGCGGTTTACATAGGAAACATTAAATTCACCAGTCTTTTCATCAAGCAGATGTATCCCCGCAATATGCGCCTCATTATTGCGTATCGCCATAATACCGCCCATACTACCAACATTGGCACAAGACAACGAAAGGTTAGCCTGCCGGCCTAAAAATACACCTAGAATCTCGAGCGCAAGGTCATGACTACCTATTGATAAAATATTTTTACTGGCCTGTTGTCTGCCAAATAGTTTAACCTCTGTAACAGTTCCCGCAGACAGACCATCGTTAGTCTCTTTAATGACCACCATCCCCTGAGCCTTAGTTAAGGAACTTATTAAGCCCGCTCCGCGTGCTAACGGTGCAGCAACAAATTTTCCTTGAACTTCGCCTAGCGACACCCTAACATATTCTTCTACACCAATATGCGAGTAAATTTGTCTGGATATAGTGGCCGCCACTGTTTCAACCTTCGGTTGAGGCAGTTTCTGCCTAGCATGCAGTACATTACGAACAAATAGTTCAGCTGTCAACATCGCTGATACCGGATACCCAGGAAGCCCGATGACAGGTTTTCCCTGGCAGATTGCCAGCACTACCGGTTTACCTGGTTTAATTGCTACACCATGTACCAACACCTCACCGAGCTCTGAGAGTATATCGGCAGTAAAGTCCTCCGTACCAGCTGAAGTTCCAGCATTAGTAATGACCATATCACAAGCCTGCAAACTGTCAGCAATAGCCGTTTTAATCTTTTGATAATCATCATAAACGATCTCATGCCGTTTCGGCTCGCCACCCCAAGTGGTCACAGCCGCACACAACATATGGGAATTAACATCTAAAATAGCCCCTGGCGTAAGCTCCTGATGAGTCGCCACTAATTCGCTGCCGGTAGGAATGACTGCCACTTTAGGCTTAGCGACAACTGCTACACTATCCAGTCCTGCTGCTAGCAAAGCCGCAATATCCGAGGGAGTAATAACATGGTGTTCTGTCAATACCATTTCATTAGCCACAATATCTTCGCCAATAACACGAACATGCTGCCACGGCGCAGCAGCCGCAATAATATCAGCATATCCATTTGATAAATGTACATCCTCAACCATTATGACCGCATTCGTACCGATTGGCATTAAATCACCAGTATCTACGATATAGCAGCCTGCGTCTACAAATGGCTCGCCAACCTTCAGCACAAGCAATTTTTTCGGGGTAGTTTCGCCTGCACCAAAGGTATCCTGGGCCTTTACCGCAATACCGTCCATTGCCGACCCATTATAATGTGGCACTGACTGTCTAGCATATACGCACTGAGCAGTTACTCGTCCTAACGCATCACTGATACTAACTTCTTCCACAGGCAAATTAGTGAAATAATCCACAGCGATAAGTTTTTCCCACCATAATTTCTCAGCCTGATCCCGGGGCAGGCTATCTAAATACGCTTTAACTTTATACAAAATGCCTCATCCTTACTGTTTTGTAATAAGCTCCACTTGTACCATTTCCTCACTATATAAGCCGCCTTTGTCAGCTGCAATATGTACAATGCCATCAGCTGCAGACATGGTACTAATTAAACCCGATTTTCCCAAAACCGGCTCAGCCCAATATTCACTAGCCTTCTTACTTAATTGCACTCTAATAAAATCATCTCTGCCTGGCACTGAAGCCATACTGCGCGACAGCCGTGCTGGTATAGTATAAACATCTCTAACAGTCTGACCAAGGAGAATTTGTATTGCTGGTTTTACTATTTGACCACAAACAGTCATCGCAGCCACTGGATGCCCTGGTAAACCAAATACTGGCACTTTTCCAATCATGCCAAAAATAGTAGGTTTGCCAGGTTTTATTGCTACCCCGTGAAATACTACATCAGATTTCCCCAGTTCTTTAATGACTCTGACAGTATGATCTCTAACTCCAACTGAACTACCGCCTGATACAACTACCAGATTACAATGGTTTACTGCCTGCGATAATGCTGCTAACAAATCCTCATATTGGTCTTTTACTATTCCATTGCGACTAACTCTACACCCGGCGTCTTCAAGCATTGCTGCCAATGCATAGGAATTAATATCACGAATTTGGCCGCCTACCGGGGTGCAATCCACATCGACCACCTCATCACCGGTGGAAATAATTGCGACCTCAGGCTTCTGTCGTACTGATACTGCTACACAACCACAGGCGGCCAACGCCCCAATGTCCTGCGGCAGAATTTTCTGCCCCTGCTGCAGCAATTGGCGTCCTACACTAATGTCTTCACCTTTAACAACTACATTTTCTCCAGGTGCAACTGCCTTTAGCACTAATAGACTACTACTATCAGGTCGTTCTGCATGTTCCATCATAACGACAGCATCTGCTCCACTTGGCAGCATACCACCAGTGGGTATAGTCACAGCCTGTCCAGGTTTTATCTGAACAACCGTCTGCTGCCCCATAGCCACTTCACCCACAATATCAAATAACGCAGGCACACCTTCCCCCGCCCCAAATGTATCCATGCCTCGGACTGCAAACCCATCAACAGTCGACCGGCTAAAAGGCGGCAAATCTTCTTTACTAACAACCTCTTCTGCTACAATGCGTCCTAAAGATTCGACCAAAGAGACTTGTTCGCTCCCAACTATAAGCCCCTCTAATTTATTCACTATCAATTGTTCGGCCTCTTTTAAAGCTATACAATTAAAATACTCCATAATTAACGCTCCTTATACTTCCCAAAACAGCCTAATTGGCAATCGCAAATTCTTACCCCAGCTTCTTTAGCCACCTTACCTATGATTATTAGCGACACGCCTTCAGCCTCAGCTAACTGATGAGCTTGCTCACAAGTTAGCTTTCCCTCTTTCGCTAACTCAATAATTTTATTTTTAAGATCTTCATATATTGCAATTGATTTCATAACATCGAAAGCCGTTGCAAGAAACTCATAAAAACTTATAGCTTCTATAACAAAACTTACGTTACTTGGGATTAGTTTTGTTAAGTTGCCTTTTAAGTTTTAGTAAGCTTGCGCTCTTATTCGGCTTTTCAACTCCTTTATTTTTAGATAACGGCTGACGCGTCTTTGCAACCGTTCATTTTTTCACTATCTTCGCTGCTTTGGTATTGGAAGAGTTTCTATACGCAGATTACTATATTTACCATCAAAGCTATAAACTATCGATTATTTCCGAACAAAATTAAATTTATTTTTCTGATTTTTTGAATAAAAACCTAAAGCCATTCGATATGGACCTGGACAGCCTGGGGGAACGAAAGCAACCCTGTCGCCTGGATGAATCGGGTAATCTAAGGACTGCGCAAAACCATTTACAAAAACTATTTCAACTTCATCCAGGGGAATCGCTAGTTTCTCAGCTAGCAAAGTGCCTGTAGTGGACTCCTCAAGATCAATAATTAATGGAGTAGGCCAGTTTTTTTCCTTAAAAACTTTATACAAATGAAGAAACCCCCGAACCTCGATAGTTCTCCCAGCTTGTTCCGGCATCTATATTCCTCCCTTATATGACCAGTTTATGAGGACAATCGGCATTTTGTTATCGGTGCTAAAAACAATCTTCACTTGTTTCATTATACCACAAAATATCATTGAAACGACCTGTTATCGGAAAATCAAATGTCACGCTCTACTATACTTGTATCGTAAAAGAAACTCCCTGAAAATATAAATCAGGTTGGTTTATATCATACGATGATGAATATAAACCAACCTTTTTTACTATCAAATGGTAACTATTTCAATCTTCTTTGATTATATAATTCACTTAATTAAATAGCAGCTTTGTAGATACCAGTGATTTCTTCAGGAGTAGCTTGTTTAGGATTAGTAAGGCCGCAAGCATCTTTTAGCGCATTGGCAGTAAGTGTTGGAATATCGCTTTCTTTGAAGCCTCTAAGATCTTTCAGGCCGGCAGGAATATTGATGTCGGCAGAAAGTTGGCGAATAGCAGCGATACCCTTAGCAGCAGCGTCTGCAGCGGATAAGCCAGCAATATCTACGCCCATAGCTTTAGCAACATCGGCAAATCTTGCAGGAACAACTTTTGCATTGAAGTCCGAAACAGCTGGGAGCAAGATTGCATTACAAACACCATGTGGAAGATCATAGAAACCACCAAGCTGGTGAGCCATTGCATGTACATAACCTAAGCTAGCATTATTGAATGCAATACCAGCAAGATATTCAGCATAAGTCATCATTTCTCTAGCTTCAATATCTTTACCGTCTTTAACAGCTCTTCTCAAGAAACCGGAAACTAATTCAATAGCTTTGATAGCTGCGCAGTCAGTAACAGGGGTAGCAATTATGGAAACATAAGCTTCTACTGCATGAGTCAAAGCATCCATACCAGTAGCAGCTGTAAGGGAAGGAGGCATAGCAAGCATTAAATCAGCATCATCAACAGCAATAATAGGAGTTGTATGCCAGTCAACGATAGCCATTTTAACGTGTCTGGTTTCATCGGTAATGATACAGAAACGAGTCATTTGGCTAGCAGTACCAGAAGTGGTATTAACTGCGATCAAAGGCATTTGCGGTTTAGCTGATTTGTTAACGCCTTCATAATCTTCGATCTTGCCGCCGTTAGAAGCAACAAGAGCGATACCTTTAGCGCAGTCATGTGGTGAACCGCCGCCGAAGGACATTACAAAATCGCAACCATTGTCTTTGAGTATTTTTAAGCCAGCATTAACGTTACCAACTGTTGGGTTTGGTTGAGCGCCATCAAAAATAGCATAACCTACGCCAACTTTATCAAGAACATCGGTAAGTTTTTTGATAAGTTTGATTTCAACTAGTACTTTATCGCTAACGATTAACGCTTTTTTGAATCCCATAGGTTTAATGTAATCAGCTATATCCTCAAGACACCCAACGCCCATGATAGCTACTGGCGGATTAAAATACCCAAATGATTTCTTTTCCATACTTAACAATTCCCCCTTAATTTTTTATAAATAGGCTCAAACGAAGTTACCCCCAGTTTCGACCTCCTTAGTTTTAAAATTCAGTTTTATCCTAAAGGTAATCGCCTGCCCCACTTAGCTATTTCACTTACACATTATATTATTGCAAGTGTTATGCCAACTATTCAAAAAATTTAAAATAAAGTGTCAATTGCTCTTAAACCCGGTAATTCCGCCTATTTTTAGGGTTAGCTTAATCCAGTGGGCTATCGCGGCTGCTACTCAACTGCGTCATAAGTGTTACCTTGAGTGTGTAAAATTGTGCAATAAGGTTACACTTCTTACACACTCCAGGGTAACACTTACTTTAGAGTTTCTTGTTTTAGCGCGCTAAGAAAAGACTTGACTTGTGCCAAGTCCTTTAGGACGCCGGCAGAAGCCTTAGTCGTTCTATCCAGGGAAAGTTAACCTTTCCATCTGGATAAAACAAGATTGGCCAAAGTTGCTATGGCTAGTTTTTGATAGCATGCAATCGCATCTTATTATATAAAGTTTTTCGAGATATCCCTAATTCTTTCGCTACTCGACTAACATTTCCAGCAAATGCATCAAGCTTACTAATTATCCTATATTTCTCTGTAAATTCAGCCATCTTCTGTCTTTGTTCCCTGCTAAAAATAGTCTCATCTGTTTGCGGTGATGCTAGTACCATGCATAAATCTGGTGCAAAAAGCACTTCAGGTAAATGACCAACAGTAATAACTCCATTTTCAGCTAAACATGCCGCGTGTTCGATTACGTTTTGTAGCTCTCGGACATTACCTGGCCAGTGGTATCCAGTTAAATAAGGAATGACTTCAGATGCCACAGAAAATTCGCATCCCTGTTCGCAGCTTAACTTTTCTAAAAAATGTTCAAAAAGTGGTTGTATATCTTCACGGCGCTCCCGTAACGGCGGAATAATGATTGATAACACATTTAATCTATAAAAAAGATCAAGCCGAAAGGCCCCTTTTTCAACTTCTTCCAGCAGATTCTTGTGTGTGGCACAAATCAAACGAATAGTAACCGGAATCATCTTATCGCTGCCAATACGCGTCACTTTTCTTTCTTGTATCACTCTTAGTAAGGCGGTCTGCTGTTCAAGTGGCATGTCACCGATTTCGTCCAAAAAAAGAGTTCCACCTGAAGCTAGTTCGAATTTACCTGGTTTACCGCCTCGTTTCGCGCCTGTAAAAGCCCCTTCCTCATAGCCAAATAACTCACTACCAATCAACTCCCGTGGGATCGCTCCGCAATTGACAGCCACAAATGGTCCATTACGCTTGCTACTTTGATTGTGAATGGCCTGAGCAAATATTTCTTTACCTGTACCACTTTCACCATTTAGCAAAACATTTGATGAAGTGGCCGCAGCCCGTGTTGCAACATGTATAGCTTCACGTATTTCAACACTTTTGCCAATAATATCGCTGAACTGCAAAGTTGCAGAGTTGCCGTTACTATGATTTACCATACCTTTCACTTGTTTACTTTGTCTGAGAAAAATAATGCCACCAGTTATCACGTCTTGATCATTAAGTATCGGCTCACGAGAAGCTGCAAAATGTCCATCTGCTTTAGTATCTACAATTATTTCGATATTATGATACCGTTTACTTGCAGTTAGAAGCGCTCCTGATCTACTGTCAAATAACCGATTAAGTTCCATCCCTACAACATATTGCTCCGGCTTTCCAAGCATAGCTTTGCCAGCAGGGTTTATTTCAACTACAACCTCATTATTATCTACGATAAGCACACCATCGGAAACAGTATTAAAAAAATTGGTCATCCTTTTGTTAAGCAAAACCAATTCACAGTGTTTTTGCCAAGTACCTAACTTCGCAGTGATAGCTTCAGCAATAACTGCTACAATTCCCAATGTATGCAAATGGGACGCACGGGACGCGTAGGATATATCTAGAACACCAATAATCCGTCCATTAGAATCAAAAATTGACGCTGCTGAGCAGACAAAAGAATGAATTTTTTTACAATAATGCTCCGCACCCGATACCTGAAGTGGTTCTCCCAGCTTGAGCACCGTTCCAATGGCATTAGTCCCTACTGCTTCTTCCCGCCAGCTAATGCCAGGATAAAAGCATCTTGACATTGGATGCTGCCGCGTATCCTCGTCACATAACATTTCAAGAATGCAGCCATTCTCGTCAGTTAATACAACTATAAGGCCCGCTCCTTTAAAAAATTCATGAAGCTTAAACATAAAGGGTTTTGCTATCTCAATAAGTTTCTCTTTTTCTTTTAAAACCTTATGCAGTTTCAAATCATCCAACCCGTGGTGAATTTTATCATCATAAGGATCTAACCCCCCATGATAACACCGGTCCCACGACTCAACAATCGGCTGACGAGCTTTGCACTTATAGGGATTACCTGTTTTTAGAAAATTCTTCCATTCTATATAAACAGGGTCCATCATGGGCAAAGCAACAATCGCCATACAAACCACTCCTTTCTTATTAATCTTTCACTTTATGCTATAAATTAACGACTAACCACCACCTACTGGTGGGAACAAGCCAACCCGGTCGCCATCACTTATTATCTTCTCAAGCTCACACCCTACACCATTTATCATAATCAAGTGAATCTCTGTCGGATCAACTTCAATTTTTTTCACTAAATCAAGCACAGTAATTCCAGCAGGCACTTCTACTGTTATTACACCATTCGGACTTGATGGCGTATAACGCCTCAACGTAGCATATAAACGCACTTCCACTACCATTTCAAATCCCCCTATACTTATTTTAAAGAAAACACGACTTGCGCCGAGCCTTTGGCGAAGGCGGAAGCCGATGTTGCCCTTATCCTGCTTTTAAGAAAGTTTTATACTTTCGGTTAGGGTAAGCAAAGTTGCAATGCAACTTTGCAAAGAAACATCTTATCATTAGTTATATTTAAATTTAAATATAAAAAAAGAGGTGCTAAAAAAATTTTAGTACCTCTTCCTTTGCGCATTGGCAGGCGCGATAATTACTTATCGTACCGTATGTTTATTACCTCCCGGTGGGATAATAATAAATCGGAAGCAACTATTAAGTTTTCTCATCTCTGACTTACTTAAATTCCTTCTCGCACCCACGTTTACCATCACCGATCTGGCGATAGTAACTCTGGAACTCTTTAGCAATATATATTCGCTGTACATTTCTATATTCCTGCAAACCTTTTATAATATTTATAATTTTTTAATAATTACTTATTATATATACTTTCGAGTGCCTTGCTGCAAAATCATAGAAATTCTCAATTGTTCTCTTTATCAACATCATCCGGGCACATAAATACATATTCCTGGAGCTCATGTATAGTCGGTTCTGCGCCGCATAATGGACAGGCATTGTTTCTGTTTATTTTTATGGTACAAAAATCAGAAAACAGTCCATCAAAGAAGATCATTCTGTCACTTAAAATGTTTCCCTGACCTGATAAGAATTTTACAGCCTCAGCTGACTGGATAAAGCCCATTATTCCCGGTACCGGCCCAAGTACGCCTGATTCGGCGCATGACGGTATACTGTCTGGAGATGGAATATCAGGAAGTGTACAGCGATAACATGGACCTTTTTGGGGTAAAATGGTCCTGAAAGTACCGTCAAATCTGATTACACCTGCATCTATCATCGGTTTTCCTGCAAAAAAGCAAGCGTCGTTTAATAAAAACCGGGTTGGAAAATTATCAACTGCATCAATTACAACATCATAGCCTGCAATAATATCAAAAATATTTTCCTTACTTAGACTAGTGTTGTAGCAATTTATTATAAGACACGGATTTATATTTTTTAAAAATGTGGCGGCGGATTCCACCTTAGGCATTCCAATCCTTGACATAGAATGGAGTATTTGACGATTGAGGTTGCTTATCTCAACAGTATCATAATCGACCAGACCTATTGTTCCAACGCCTGCTAGTGCGAGCGCATACGCGGCGGGAGATCCCAGTCCACCTGTCCCCACAATCAGCACTTTGCGATCTCCTAATGCAGCGTCTAAACAATCTACCGGCTTCAGAGTACATAGCTCATGTAACATATGTTCAAGTTCCGCTTCCGCTTTGCCGGATTTTAAAAATTCCATGGATAGAAGATTGAAGTATAAAAAATCATCTCCTGATCCGCCAATATCAAGTAAAAGCTTTATAACTTCCATCGCGCATAGCGCACCTGAAACACAGTTCGAGAATATCCCCCCCTTCACCGTGCTATTATGAACCTCAATCCCCGATCTTTGCTGGACATCTGTTAGCTTTGATAAGAAGAAATGCAAACAGTCATTATTTTTTAAAATTTGCATGCCTCCCTGCCAGCCTCTATAAAGGGATATTACGGAAGGTACAAAACTGGTATAAATCAGCTCCTGCTTTTGGATAATAAACTCCGGCCTACCTAAAAAAATGCGAACATCACTATTGGTACCGTCTGATAATCCAATGGTGACATCCTCGTTTAAATCGTGTATGTTGTCAAATAGCTTGTCAATCCCGTTGGAGTCCTCAAAATGGCACCCTATATGACCTACACCTGCTGCAGCAAGGTAGTATATAGCAGGGGCAATGTCGGTTACATTTTCTCCGCAAATGAAAACTGACGACCCCAAGAGTTTCTTCTGACCAGGACCGCTTATTTCAGGTATTAAAATATGCCTTAAATATCTATTTATCTGTTTCCGCTCAAGTATCACCTAATTACCTCCTCGAGTAGTATTCACTAAAATAATTTGCGATACCCTTATGGATCGTATCAGTTACGATATTTGTACCCCTCAATCTTTTAGGCGCCAGTCATTCATTCTCCTGCCACATCTTCAAGTGAAATGCAACTTAGCAACGTGGGCACCTTAAACAATTAGATAAAAAGCCGGGCCTAAGCCCGGCTCTTTTAGTTAACTAGAAATTGAAGACTTCGTCGATTTCTTCAGGCGTGAAGTCCCAAACAGCATTATGTGGTGGGCAAGGCTCATATTCAAAGAATTCCGGCAGTCGGTCATGAGCGTTCGTAAAACCAGCTGCTGCATTAAAGGCCCGTTCAGCTTTAAGAACTGATTTTCCGAGAGCAGTTACGTCATCTGCAGTCAACGACAGACCATAGCGGGCATTGATCATATCGATCAGCGCGTTGAAGCCTTCAGGAATATCCAGGATAGCGAAGGCAATAAAGAGACACATACCAGTACTATCAACAGCAGCTGTGGCAATTTGCAGATTACGGGAAAGTTCTATTTGACCTTCCTTCTTAAGCGGATCTACATAACCGCCAATTTTCAGGATGTTTGTAGCAATACAGTAACCTGATGTATGGTCAGCTCCCATTGGAGTAGTGGCATACGTCAGACCGATACCTTTAACGGAACGCGGATCATACGCCGGGATAGCCTGATCTTTAACAACAGGAGTACGGTATAGACCGCAAACCTTACCGACAATGGCTGTACCGCCACCAATTATCCGACCAAGTGGAGTAGGAGTGGCAATTTGCTTGATAGCTTCTAAAGCAGCTTTGCCATCACCCCAAGGCAGCAAGCCACCTTCGATAGCGGTCGCTACAGCAACTGAAACGTCGATAGCATCTACGCCGACATCATCCATAGCGCGGTCGATATAAGCGATATCATCCAGATCCTGAATACCAGCGCCTGCGCCAAGAGCCCATACAGTCTCATATTCAAAACCACTTGTAATGTATTTGCCGTCCTTGTCTGGATACCACTGTGAACAACGAATGATGCAGCCAGCGTGGCAGCCGTGAGATACTTTGCCGTCGCCGCCACGCTCGCTGATCGTGGCATTCATGGTTTCACCGGAGATTTTGTCATTCCAATCAATGCGGCCTGTAGTAAAGTTCTTAGCAGGTAAACCGCCAGCTTCGTTTAAGATGTTAACCAACACGTCTGTGCCGTATGCCGGCAATGCTTGACCAGTAACCGGATGAGTAGTCAACGCCTTGGCAAATGCTTTGGCTGCTGCTCTGAATTCCTCTGGTTTCGCGAGGGTAACACCAGGTGCGCCAGCATCATCAATAATAAGAGCTTTGACTTTCTTTGAACCCAGCACTGCACCAAGACCGCCACGACCAGCACTACGGATGTTGCCTTCAGGATCTTTAAAGGAAATATTAGCGGTAGGCAGTCGATATTCGCCAGCCGGACCTGCCAGCGCGATACCAACCTTGGCTCCATATTTGGCACTTAAGACTTTAATTGCTTCGTAGTTGCCACAGCCGCCGAGGATTTCAGCTGGAGCGTCCTCTATGGTTACGCCATTCATATCAATTTTAAGCACATAGAACTTGTCTTCTTCAGGCATTCCCTCGATAACCAGAGCCTTAATCCCCATTTTGGCCATCTTTTGGGAGAAAGTTCCACCTGTGTTGCTTTCCTTGATGGTACCAGTCAGTGGGCTCTTGGCACCTACTGAGAGTCGACCTGACTGGGAAGCACTTGTGCCGCTAAGCAGACCTGGAGCAAAAATCAGCTTGTTGTTTTTTCCCAGCGCATGGCAGGTAGGTTTAACTTCGTCATTAACAAAGTTTGAAGTAAGTGCACGACCTGCTAAACCTGCATACTTCTCTGGAGCCTCACTTGTTACAACTTCCTTGGTTGTCATGTTTACACGGATAAACTTATTCATAAAAACCCTCCTAAATAATTTTTTGATTTTAAATATAAAAAAAGAGGTGCTAAAAAATTTTAGTACCTCTTCCTTTGCGCACTGGCGGGCACGATAATTGCTTATCGTACCGTATGTTTATTACCTCCCTGTGGGATAATAATAAATCGGAAGTAACTATTAAGTTTTCTTGTCTCTGACTTACATCACATAACAGCCACAAAATACTACCACATATATAAGATAGGATAATAAACAAAGGAAGCCCGTGTTAACGGACTTCCTTTGCACAATGGCTGGCACGAAAATTCCTTCTCGCACCCACGTTTACCATCACCTATCTGGCGATAGCAACTCGGAACTCTTTAGCAATATATATTCGCTGCACATTTCTATATTCCTGCAAACCTTTTATAATATTTATAATTTTTTTAATTATTATTTATTTTCAGTAACCAAGACAAATCTCCCCCATCCACTACTATCAGGACCTTCTTCATGCATAAACACCTACCCATCACGCCGCTCAGCTAATGCCATGCTTATGAGATAAGGAAGAAACCATCATTAACGATGGTTTCTTTCTGTTTAACAGGTGCCTAAAATAGCTTACTCACTTTTTTATCTTTGGTATTTTTTTTGCAGAAGTAGCAGTGTTATATTTATAACTTACAATTTTTGATGACGTTAGCGATGTTTTTGAAATGGAGGAAAAATGTGCTAAAATGTAAGCAGAGATAGAGTTAATGATATTAGAATGATTGGGTGAAGAATGTATTATGAGGAAATTAAGTTAAAACAGGACCACCCTCGATAAAGTAATTATTTGCGTAAATACCTTCAACATGATAATCTTATATACCAAAGCTAGGACACCAAGGAGGGTTTCGTTTATGTATCATCTATCCTTTCATGAGTTTATTTATTATGGCCTTGTAATCACCATCTTACTTCTTTACTTATCACTCTATATAAAAAGACGCCATGAGATTATAGCTGACCGGCGTAAATCTGCGCGCTGGGGAATAGTAGTATCCTTTGCTATCATTGGCATTATTAGTGTAGGGGCCAACTTGGTTAATTGGTTGCCTGCATTAGTAACGACTATCATCTCTTGTGCTATTGCTTACTATGTGGTTTTTGTTAAGTATAAAGAGTAGAGTTTGAAAGGATATTATCCGACAGCAAAGCCAAGGGAAAAGAACTACCTGGATAAGATAAAACTTGGCTTGTGCCAAGTCCCTTAGGACGCTGGCAGAAGCCGCCTGTGCCCTTTAGGGGGATAGGCGTTCTAGCCAGGGAAAGTTATACTTCCATCTGGAGAAACAAAGAAGCAGGCAAATAGCCTGCTTAACTTTTTTATTGCCAGTATTCTAATAAAGATTTTCATTGTTCTATCAACCGCTTACTCTTTAACCACCGAAATGTACTATTCCTTTTTTGGCTGTTTCCATTACATCTGTAGCATTAAGCACAGATTTGTGATTCGATCCTGGTAATTTGATTCCAATCACGTGGTTAGCAACAAAATTCTCAATATTTTCGGATTTGATTGCAAAGTTAACATTTTGAGGAATAATACCAGTTTTATCAGCAAAATTCCGACCCAATTCAGCCGAAACAACACCAATCACTTCCGCCCTTTCGTTAAACAGTGGTCCGCCACTATTCCCGGGTTGTATCGATGCACTGATCTCGAATTGCCGATAATCGCCCTTATAGCCTGTTATACCACTTACAAGTCCTTCAGTTATCTTAGCGGTTGTCCCTATATAGGAAGGCAAAGGAAAGCCGACAGTATAAATGCGAGTACCTTCCTTAACTTCACGTGATTTACCCAACACCAAGGGACAAACCAGCTTTTCCAATCCAACTACCTTTAGTAGAGCTAGGTCACTTGTCGGATCAGTACAAATCACTGAAGCAGATACTTTCATTTCATCGTTATAAATGATTTCAATTTGTTTGGCGGCGTTTACAACATGATTGTTTGTGACTACAATATTAGGAGTTATAAAGAAGCCGGTGGCCGAACCTATTTTATTTCTTGCAGCTTGATCCCGCCCTTGAAAAGCTGACGGATTTCCAGCAACATATTTAGCAACCGCCAGAAAAAGAGCTTCAGTAGAAGAATGACCGGGAATATCATGCCAGGCAGCCTCTGGATACTCCCTTTTTTCAATTACTTTACCATCGGAATCTAAACCTGCTATAGCAAGCAATTTATATTGTTTCTCAACAGGATTAAATACTAGCAAGGACACACTTTTGTAAATACCATTTCGAGCAGAACCAAAATCACGCCTAGAAGATACAAAGATGCTCTTATTAGATATTTTTATTGATTCTGGAATATAATAATACTTATCTCCGTTGCTGTTTGTCGCATAGTTGATTAAATGTGCGGTTGCGGCATATACCGGTATTGCAATAAAAACAATTAACAAAAGACATAGGATTCGTTTCAACCTAAACACCTTCTTAACTTCAATTAAAATCGCTTCTAAGCTTAAATACAGCTACCAATCCGACATAGAATTGAGATATGGATTCAGATAGAATGTTTAGCCTTTTTGTAAATTTTACTATCTAAATCTTATAATATTATTATAGTTTGAATTATATTAGGCTACGCGGACAATAAAAAGGACTTTGGCACAAGCGAAGTCCTTTCTTTTGCCGAATTGCCTGCTATAAATCATATCTAGTACAAATCAAGCTACGCTTTGTTTCTATACTCTAAAATGTAATACAACATTACGTAACTCTTCCGCCATTTTAGCCAACGCCTGGCTAGACGATGCAATCTCTTCCATAGAAGCCAGTTGTTCTTCGGTTGCGGCAGAAACTATTACTTCAGAAGCATTCTGATTGACATCACGAACAAGAGAAAACCTGTACCGGTCTTTATTCTCCGTTGAATGCTGAGATCAAGCAGATAATGCCGTATTCTGAAAATTAAAACTATTATTATGGAATACCACACAAGCATTAAACCTATAAAAATTAGCGTAAGATAAAGCGATTGTATAAACAAACCGTGATCGAGATTCATGTACTGCGGAAAAATGGATAAAAAGATCAAAGAAGTCTGGATATTCAACACATTTGTAGTAAATCCTTTAGTAAAAAAGTCGCGGCTGATTTCAGCGACTGGTTCATTGTCTACAGGGATTTCATTAATGATATCTGCGGGTGCATTGCGTAGTTGATAGGCACTAATAATACTAGTAATTGCTAAATACATGAGATACCCACTTCCTAACACCTTAAATAAGCTAAGGAGACCAGGCGACTTCATAATAATGATGGATATCCCTAAACCTGACAGCAAAGTATGAACAAACATCGAACTGGTTATCCCTACGACGTTATACATTGCCGCTTTATGCCCGAAATTCAATCCTGATTGGAGTACCAATATTTGATTAACACCAGGAGTTATTATCATTAAGATCATAACTATAATAAAGGAATATAGTTCGTTGCCACTGATTGGCAAATTCAAATTAGACAGCCCCCTTTATAACCTTTTTCTTGTATACATAAGCCTTTAGGGACCATAGTTTCGATCCAAAATCAACATTAGCATCGTATTATAAACGTACTGACCTTCTATGTTTGTTGCAATTATAGCACAACCAAAGTTATAATAAAATTATCAAATATATATGGATTGTATATCAAAAAGGTATAGTAAGAGGTGCCAACATGGATATCAGGGATATGAGGTATTTTTATGCCATTGTTGAGGAGGGAAATATTAGCAAGGCTTCTAAGAAACTGAACATAGCGCAACCAGCCCTTAGTAGACAAATGAAGCAACTGGAGGATAATCTTGGAGTCCAATTGTTTGAGCGTGGTAGCCGCAGAATAAGATTAACAGAAGCAGGGCAGCTATTACGCGAGCGGGTAGAACAAATATTAGGTTTAGTAGACGGCACAATGAAAGAAATGACTGGATTTAATTCTGGTTTAGGCGGCACAATTTCGTTAGGCACAGTTACTACGTCGGGGGCTACACTGCTGCCAAATCTTATTAGTAAGTTTCATAGTCTGTATCCTAATGTCACTTTCCAATTGTGGGAAGGTGATGGTTTTCGAATTTTAGAACTTTTGGACAATGGAATAATCGAGATTGGTATTATACGAGCTCCTTTTGATTCGGAAATATATGAATCCATAACTTTGCCTGATGAGCCTTTAGTTATAGTCATGAAACAGGATGAATGCTATTGCGGTGAAGACCCAGAAACTGTTCGACTAATTGAGCTTGTTAACCAGCCATTGATTGTTCCACTAAGATGGAAAGCTATGTTTATTGAATGGTGTTCTAATGCCGGATTTAAGCCGAAGATAGTTTGCATAAGTGATGGAATTATGCTCAACATACTATGGACAAAGTTAGGAATCGGTATGGCATTGGTGCCTAAGTCTACCAAGGAACTCATTTCAGATCCAGCGTTGACTTACAAAACAATTGTTGAACCAGCAGTATCAACACAAACCGTAATTGTCTGGGTGCGAAACCGCAGGCTATCTGCTAGCAGTAAACACTTCTTGGATTTATTAAGGGATATGGCTAGAATGGTTTAGCTAGCTTGCCGGTAAAGAAATTATGAAAGCGCTAAACCTACGTGGCAATTGTTATATAAAACACCCATCATTTACCTTGAGTAAATAATGGGTGTTTTTAAATAGTTATTTTTTTGCCAGTGCTTCAAGAATTGCTTTTGCGAAACTATCGCTGGACTGAGGATTTTGCCCAGTAATCAGATTGCCGTCAACGAGAACATAATCCCCCCAAGGATCTGTTGATACAAAATCAGCTCCAAGTTCTCGTAACTTTGTTTCCAATGCGAAAGGAACCATTTTGTCTGATCCAGCAATTCTCTCCTCTTCATTCGTAAATCCGGTCACCCTTCTTCCAGCAACCAACGGTTTCCCTTCAGCTTTCATTGCGCTTATTAAGCCAGCAGGGCCATGACATACAGCGGCAATAATATAGTTATGCGAATCAAAATATTTTAAGATGCTAGCAAGGAGCGGATCATTTGCTAAATCGAACAAAGGTCCATGACCGCCGGGCAATACTACAGCAGCATATTGCTTATAATCAACTTGTGAAAGCTTCACTGTAGACTGTAGAGCATTAGCTGCTGCACTCCATTCGGCAGGAACCTCTCCCTTTATACTGCCGGGATTGATTGGGGCAACCCCTCCTAATGGGCTTGCTACTGTTACCTCATATCCAGCAGCACGGAAATTTAGATATGGTACAGCAAATTCTTCCATCCACAGTCCTGTTTTATGGCCATTGTCCAAATGATCTCTACTTGTAACCACCATTAAGATTTTTGTTGAAGGTTGCATATCAGTTTCCTCCTAAATTATCAGCAAACCTTTATGTGCTTTTTGACCGATACTATTGCCCAATTTATAGCCGTCAGTTAACATCGAATTTTCACTATCGAATAAAATTAGTAAGTATTTTATTTTCTCTTTCTGGTTCTTTTATAGTTTGTTTTCCATTTTCAACCAGCTTCATGAGCCAGGCCATATTTTTCCCAAGCACTCTCATTATTTGTCTTCCTTCTTCATCTTCTAGAGCTTCACCTGGTTTCATCCCATGTATAACATTCCAGTAATTTGTACTTGGCATAAGCATTTCAGCGTAATTAATATAATTATTTAGTTGATTAAACGTAGTAACTCCACCTGATCGCCTAACAGCAACAACAGCCGCTCCGACCTTATGCCTTAAAAAACCAGCATTTGCAATATAGAATGCTCTATCCAAAAAGGATTTCATAGTTCCGCCAATAGCCGAGTAATGGACAGGTGAGCCTAAGATTATACCATCTGCCATTTTCATTTTCTGTATCCATTCATTTACTTCATCATTATCAATTATACATTTCTCATTATTATTTTTTACACAGGCGTTACATGCAAGGCATCCCCTTATTGTTTTGTTTCCAACATGAATAATTTCGACTTCTATTTCTTCCTTTTCAAGTTCCTCAGCGACCATTTTTATAGCATGATAAGTGTTTCCCTCTTTTTTAGGACTTCCATTAAATGCAACTACTTTCATAACAATTACCTCCTGTTTATATTACTTACCTCTTTCGGATAGTAGTACCCCACCGACCCCAATATTGTCGGTTTCATTTTCTTTCACAATTACAACATAAGCTTGTTCAGGGATATTCATAATACTGCTTGCCCCCCCTGCACCTTCCTCCGCACCATAAACGAATCCCCACTTGTACCGAGTGAAAGCTGTTCTTATTTGAATAAAATTTCCTCTACATGGTCACTACACAGCTATAACGGTTCTCTGCTATAACAATAGACAATAGCAGAACAAGTAACAAGTAGGTACTTTAAAGTGGTATAGTTTCCATTTATATACTAATGTTTTCCCCCAATGCTTCAGCCCTCTTTAGTCAGTTTTCGCAAAATCAAATTTCCCCAGAACCAATCTCCATTAAAGTCCTTGTAAGTAGATACAGTCTGGGGACAACACTATCCAATTCAATGTACTCATCTGGACTATGATCATTACCGCCAACAATTCCTAAACCATCTACTGCAATGGCGCCAACAATCGCCGCGTAGTTGGCGTCGGAACCCCCGCCTGAGCCTTCGACTTTAAGCGTCATTCCTAGCTCTTTTGCGTAGATTTCCTGCATAGTATTAACCAGGTGGTCGGTTTTATCGTTTTTAGTAAATGGTGGTCGCCCGCGAAACAAGTCAAACTTAACCTGAGTATCAGATATCAATTTTTTCGTAGCAAGCTTTTGGGCATCCTGCAAAATCCGCTCGTACTCGTCATTATACATTAGACGAAGATCAGCTTGAGCCCAGGCATAATCAGGAATTACATTTACCGGTGTTTTAGTCTTTTCTAACAATGTCCAGTTGACGGTAGTCATTTTCTTTGGGTCACCGAGATTCGAAAGCTGCAATATTTGGTGAGCAATTTCAACTGTAGCATTGCGGCCTTTTTCAGGCTCTATCCCGGCATGAGCATTACGTCCGGTTACTTCCATCGTCAAACGGCCAATCCCTTTACGCCAATTCATTACCGCATCTCCCGGTATCCCTGGTTCAACACTTATTGCGTATTTATGTTCTTTGGCTGCCTGCATAATAAAATCGCGCGACTTTAGAGAACTTTTTTCCTCGTCAGGATTTATTACAAAAGTGATTTTTTCATAATCCTTAAAACCCATGTTGTTTAATAAAGTCAGTGCGTGAAGGGCTAGGGCCAGCCCTCCCTTTTCATCAGATACTCCTGGACCATAAGCCCGCTTATCATCCATCCGGAACGGTCTTTGGGCTGCAGTACCCTGAGCCCATACAGTGTCTGCATGGGCAAGCAGCAGGATAGACCCCGTGCCTGTACCATGGAAAGTCGCCTTAATATTATAACCTGTCAGAGGTTTCTCCACCTCTACATATTCAACTTCAGCACCAAGTTCCTTTAATCTATCAATTAATAGTCCTTGATATTGTTTTAACCCTTGCTCATAGCCACTGCCACTATCAATGTTAACGAACTTCTCCAAATCACCTAGCAAAATACTTTTTTGATCAACACACTGTTGGTATAGTACATCATTACGGGTCGCTTGTGCTACCGGGCTTATAGCCCATATACAAAAGAAAAAAAATAGTGCCGCCGCTACCGGACGGAAAGATAGCAATCCTTTCATTAAGACCCCTCCTTTAATAGTCCTTATTTCTTCTTTACAATATGTGGGTATTCCTGCTATGTTTTAAAATCTTTTGGCTTGTCTAGAAGCAAACAGTACTATTACATATAAAAACCTCGGTACTGGTGCGAAAATTATACATAGACAAAGATGCTCCATCCTCATCAGGTCAGATATTCGTCCATAGTTATTAGGAAATAATAAAAAATCCTTCCTAGCAAATGGCTGGAAGGATTGAATTTACTGGATATTGCTCATTACGACAGATTAATAAGTAGAACAATTACTTAACTTTTGATTTTTCTCTAAACGATTTCTGGCTACACCATTCATAAAATACAAGGCTAAACAGGTACCAGTATGTGCTGAAACTTGTGCACCAGAAGTTTCTGGATAAATTTCTACAAAATCAAAGGAACATGCGCCGGCATATGCGCACTCATTCACCATCATTGCCAATTCAAATGAAGTTAATCCGCAGGGATCTATGGGCCCTTGTGGATTGAAAGCTCCATCCAATACATCGGAACATACCGTTATATATACGACATCTGTATCCTTCTGTGCAATTGACAAAGCCTTTTTTACAGAAGCCATATAACCATTTTCCTTTATCTCTTTGGCAGTAATCACCGAAGCACCATACTTACGAGCTTCCTTACGTTCTTGTGGATGATTTCTTGCTCCCCGAATACCGATATGAACGATTTTAGTCGGATCCATATTTTCATCCTGATATAATTGATTAAATGGTGAACACCTAGAATATAAATCATCACCAAACGCCGGATAATTATCTAAATGAGCATCAAAATGGATTACACCTACTCTTTTTTTATGCTTTTTGGCCAGAGTCTGGATTAGAGGATAGGCTATAGAATGATCTCCGCCAAACACAATCGGTATTTGTCCACCTTCGATAATCTCCATATATTTTTCTCGTATCGAGTTAAAAGTTAATTCATAATTTCCATTCTGTACTACCGTATCACCATAATCACAGCCAGTTAAAATATCAAAAGTATCAATATCATAATCGGGTAAATAGCCGGTATATCTCGCTGATACGGTCCGAATTGTTTTAGGTGCTATTACGCAAGAAGAATATCCTCCATAAGTGCAGCCACCTTCCCAGGGAACACCCAATATAGCGAAATCATAATTTTTTAAATCCTCTTTATCTTTTGCAACCGGCAGCCCTAAAAAAGAAGGAACGCCGCTGTATATTTCTCTTGGCTTATTATTAGGATCATAAATTACAGGTCTTGTCTCCATATTTCTCACCCTTCCGACTCAAATAATTGCATTTTCATTATTTCATTTTGAAACAAAATGTGCATTTTTTATCATCGTACATGATTTTTTCATGCTGACACTCTAAATTTTTATTATATCCGTAAGCAATAGCCGGATCGATATTCTCGCAATAAATTCTCCCATATTTCTCCTCACCGGCTTCCATCCATGTTTCTGCAAATATACATTTTGTGAATTCCTGGCAGATACAATCCGGTTTGTATTCATTGGTATATCCGAAAAGTTCACTTCTTTCCATATCATAATTATCCAAATAATTTTCAACTGTATTTTTTTGGCCGCGGGCTGCAGCGCGACAAGCAATATCTTTTCCTCTCATCACACCGAATTCCTTTACACAATCCGCCAAAACATCCAATCCCTTTTGACCAAATTCTTCCTCTAAATGTTTAGCAGTAATAGAAAACATCTGCGCAAATAAAACAAACATTGATACAGGATCTTTCATTTTTTGATCTTCCATAATTACATCTCCCTCATCTATATAAGCTTATATATCCTTCCAATAAATAAGCTTATTGGCCCAGATAAGATTTTCTAATAAAATCGTCATTTTTCATTTCTTTTGAATTACCACTATAGACTATTTGCCCTGTTTCCATGATATACGTACGATTGGAAGCCCATAACGCCATTTGCGCATTTTGCTCTACAAGTAAAATAGTCATTTTATTTTCTTTATTTAATTTTTTTATTGTCCTAAATATATTTTCCGTAATTAACGGGGAAAGTCCCATTGACGGCTCATCTAACAGCAACAGCTTTGGTCTCGACATCAACGCTCTGCCAATCGCTAACATTTGCTGCTCACCACCGGACAATGTACCCGCAAGCTGTTTTTTTCTTTCTGCCAGCCTTGGAAATAATTCATATATAAAAGCAAAGTCCTTAGCAATTTCGGCTTTATCATTTCTTAAATAAGCCCCTAATTGCAAATTTTCCAAAACACTTAAATTGGAAAATACACCTCTGCCTTCCTGCACTTGTGATATTCCCATGGCCACAATTTCATGTGCCGGGTTATTTGTTATATCTTGATCTTGAAAGAACACATTTCCGCCACTTTTAGAAACGATGCTGGATATCGCGTGAAGGGTTGTCGTTTTTCCGGCTCCATTAGCACCAATAATCGCAACAACTTCACCATGCTCAACATAAAAAGATATTCCCTTCAATGCTGGAATAACCCCATATTTAACTTGTAAATTTTTTATCTCTAACAGTGCCATAATTATTCACTTCCTATTCATCATCAGGAATACCCTTACCTAAATATGCTTCTATCACTTGTTGATTGTTTTGTATCTCCGCTGGTACACCTTCTGCTATTTTTATACCATGGTCCAATACTACAACTCGATCAGAAATCCCCATAACGAATTTCATATCATGTTCAATTAACAGCACATGTTTCTTCAGATCCTTGGTAATATAATGAATCACTTGGGCTAATTCATCTTTCTCCATACTATTCATCCCGGCACCAGGCTCATCAAGTAGCAGGAAATCTGCTCCTGTAGCTAAAGCTCTTCCTATTTCAAGCAGGCGCTGTTTACCATAAGGAAGATTGCATGCCAATTCATCTATTTTATCTTGCAACTTAAGCGTTTCAAGAATCGATTCACATACAGCTACTACATTTCTACGTTTCGCCTTTAATTTTTCTCCCCCAAAAATTGACTCAAAAACACCCTCATCTTTACAATCTGGATTAGCAATTAAAAGATTTTCTAATGTAGTCATATCATTAAATAGTCTTATATTTTGAAACGTTCTCGAGATACCTTTTCGGACTAACTGATACGGTTTAAGCCCTGTAATATTTTCACCATGATAAAAAATTTGTCCGGCTGTTGGTTTATAAACACCAGTCAATATATTAAAAAGAGTAGTTTTTCCTGCGCCATTGGGACCTATCAAAGATAAGATTTCTCCATCGTTCTGCGTTATATTTACATTATCAACCGCAGTTAAGCCGCCAAATTGCATTGTAATATTAACTGTTTTAAGTATCTGATCCATGATCAGTACCTCCTGCATTGATTTTATAAATATTTTTTCTTCTTTTACTTGCCCCCCAAAAACCTTCCGGCTTGTAAATCATCATGAATACCATCAGAGCACCAAAAATCAACATCCGATAGTCACTCAAGAATCGTAACATCTCAGGTAATATAGTTAATATAGTCGCTCCAAGTATCGATCCAACGATACTTCCTAATCCCCCTAATACAACCATGGTAAGAATCGTCATCGATGTGTTATAAACAAAGGCTGTTGGACTTACATAACTGAGATAGGAAGCATAAAAACACCCGATGATACCGGCAAAAACCGACGATATAACAAATGCCAGCAGTTTATATTTTCGAGGTTGTATACCTATGGCTTCAGCAGCAATTTCATCATTTTTTACTGTTTGCATGGCCATACCTACACCCGAATTAATCAGCTTAACCATAAAGAAAATTGTAAAAACCGTTAAAATCAAGGCCATATAATAGAATGCAGTACGTCCACTTAACGTAAATCCTAATATTTCAGGAGCCGGGATACCAGGCAGCCCTGCCGGTCCACGTGTAACATCCTTCCAATTTACAAATACCAAACGAACGATTTCGCCAAATCCCAAAGTTACAATGGCTAAATAATCGCCCCGCAATCGTAAGGCCGGAATTCCCAAAAGCAACCCGAAGATGCCTGTCACTAAAGCACTCCCTACTAGTGCTATAAAAAAATTGACGTGAAAAAACAACATTAACATGGCACCTGTATATGCCCCAATTCCATAAAAAGCTGCATGCCCTAATACCAACTGGCCGGCATAACCTGTAACTAAATTTAGGCTCAAGGCTAATGTAATGTAAATACAAACCGTAATACAGATATGCAAAAAATAAGAGTTGGTAACAATAAACGGCAGCACCAATAATATTACAGCCCCTAATAACGATACAATCTTTTTATTCTTTAAAATAAATTGCTGCACTTTATCCATTGTAGCCTCCATTCTGCCCCGTCAAGCGGCATAAATACAATCAAAACCAAAAAAAATAATTCATTATACTTTATCGATTTCTTTTTTACCTAAAATACCAGCGGGACGAAAGATTAATACAATGATTAAAATAGCAAACGCAAATGCATCTCTATACCCAGTGGAAATGTAGGATGCCCCAAGAGTTTCGACAATACCCATTACAAAACCGCCAAGCATTGCACCTGGTATACTGCCAATTCCGCCAAGAACGGCAGCAGCGAACGCCTTCAATCCATAAGAATATCCGATTAACGGATATACCGCATCATAATAGATCCCAACTAACATACCGGCTATACAAGCTAAAGCGGAGCCAATTCCAAAGGTAAAGGAGATAATTCGATCTGTATTAATTCCCATCAATTTTGCGGATTTAATACTATGTGATGTTGCCCTCATAGCAACACCGATTTTTGTTTTATTTACTATAAAATACAGGCCTATCATCAACAAAATAGATAAAACAATAACCCCAATTTGTATATTAGATAAAATCACCTTGTGAAATTCATATGTGGTGATTGTAATACCGCTCAAGCCGCTGAAAGCATGGGTACCGGTTCCCCATAATACCATTGCCAAATTCTCTAAAAAAATGGATACTCCTAATGCACTGATCATAACCGCAAGACTATCAGCCACCCGAATAGGGCGATACGCAACACGTTCTATAAAGATCCCCATAACCGCAGTTGCAATAGCTGCTACGGGGAATGCCACCATATATGGCATTCCCAATACCTGCATGCAGAACAATCCTAAAAATGAACCGATCATAAATACATCGCCATGGGCGAAATTTACTATTTTTAATATTCCATAAACCATAGTATAGCCAAGGGCAATCAATGCATAACTCCCACCAACAGTAATTCCATTTATCAATTGTTGAAAAAACATGTAGAGCTCCCCTCTAATACTATTTTTCAGTTATAGTAAATTTCCCATCTTGTATGACTAAACGTAATGGTTGTTTAATAACATCTCCATTTTCATCAAAACTATTGCTCCCGGTTGCTCCTTTTAAATCCTTGATAGTTGCCATATAATCCCGAATTGCTTTGCGATCGATACCAGCTTTTTTGATAGAATCAATGATTACCAAGGTAGCATCATAGCCATACGCAGCATAGGTGCTCGGCGTACTATTATAAGCTTCCTTATATTTACTAACAAAGTTTTGTGTTACAGAATCCTGACTTACTTCTGAGAAATAACCTGTCAGCTTAATACCATTTACTGCAGCTCCACCTAATTTAATCAAAGCATCGGAATAAATTGCATCAACACCCATGATTTGCATTTTACTTAAACCAAAATTGTTTTTCTGTTTTGCAATCAAAGCTGTTTCATTGTATAAACCACCAACAATAATAACATCTGCATTGCTATTGGCAATCTTAGTTAAAACAGTGCTAAAATCGGTTGATCCAACTTCATAAGCTTCTTTGGCGACAATATTAGTACTTAAATCACCGGCAGCTTTGGAAACTACATCTGCTAATCCTGCACCATAATCTGTATTTTCATATACGATAGCAATATTTTTATAACCTAAATCTTTTACTGCCCAATTCATTAATGAACTTCCTTGAACTGCATCTGTCGTAATTACACGAAAAGTATAATCTCCAGCTTTGCTGACTGCAGCTGCACTTGAACCAGGTGATACGTTAACTACCCCAACTTGGTTATAGATTGGCGCAGCAGCTAATGTGCAAGAACTATTAAAATGACCAACAATGGCAGAAATATCTTTATCTTGCGCTAATTTATTAGCAACTGTTGCCGCTTCCGAGGGATCTCCTTTATCATCTTCTACTACTAATTCAATCTTTTTACCATTAATTCCACCCTCGTCATTAATTAATTTAGTGGCCAATTTTACACCATTCTTAATCGCTTCGCCGTCTTGTGCACTAGCGCCAGTTAACGGAATTGCAACACCTATTTTAATCGAATCAGATTTTGAAGAGCTACATCCAAATATAAACAGGGAACCAATCATTAAACATGCTGACAATACTATTAAAATTTTTTTCATAGCAACATTTCCTCCACTAATTTTTTTCTGTATCCATTGTTATAACTAGTATTTGCTGGTATTTAATATAGCCACCCCCTTAAGATCTTTGACGACAATGTAGTTTTTTTGTCTGTAATATCGTTTGACAAGTTTGTTATACCATGCTACATTATATTTGTCAATAAATATTTTACTTCTTTAACGCGGCAAACGGTAGCGATCTTGAAAATTCCTGTGGAAAAAGCGGATTCTTTTTCTACAGTCGATACAATAGACTTTTAGAAATTTATTGTGTATTTTTTACATTATTCAAGCTATAATCTGTGTAATATTCGCTTTATTCTTATGGGGAGGTATTTTTATGTTAAATCAGTCTATAAAAATAATTCAATCAGTTCAAAGATCCATAGATATATTAAATTGTTTCAATGATACTTCACATCATTTATCTTTAAATGATATCAGTCAACGGGTAAAATTAAATATCAATACGACACGTGGTCTTATTAATACATTAACAGTCAATGGATTATTGATACATGACAAAATAAATAATTTATATAGCTTAGGATTTTATTTTATTGGCAAAGCCAATATTATACAAAAACAAGTAGAAAGTTATATCACTTCTGCAAAATCCTATGTAGATAATGTTGCCGAAAAATATCATGTTACTGCAAGCTTACAACTAGTCAATCAGCATCAAATTTATTCTATATACTGCGCTTATCCAAGCAATACAGCCTATACAATCATTTTATCTGAATATTCATCTTTGCCCTTATATGCTACATCTTCGGGAAAACTACTTATACTCTACAACCTTTATGACAATAATAAGTTGTCAATAAAAAACTTCGAATTCAAAAAATATACACCTCATACGATTATGTCTGAAGAGGCTTTAATAAAAAATCTTGATGAAATACGCAAAAACAAATATGCTTCTGAAATTGAAGAATTTGAACTTGGTGTCAGTAGTATGGCCGTACCTATATTGAATCAAAGCAATCAATTAATCGCAACAGTTAGTGCAACTCTTTTTGTCAATAACCTTATAAATATTAAAGATAGTTTACTTTCTGATCTTAAAGAAATTGCAAATGAAATATCAAATAACTTTTTAAAATGATTTTTCTTATATCATTACTCCATCAACCAATCTAGAGGATTTACTTGGTATAAGTGAGGTTAGAATGAGCATTGATTTAACACAAATTCAGAAATCTTTCAAAAAATTAAAAGTTATTGGTCAAAATGAAGAAGGCGGAATTACCCGGTTATCTTTTTCTCCTGAATTTAGGCAGGCACAGGTATTGATTAGATCCTATATGGAAACGGCAGGTATGAACGTTGAAATCGATTCGATTGGCAATTTAATTGGAACCTATGCAGGGCGCGACCAATCTCTGCTTGCTGTTGTCAGCGGTTCACATCTTGATACTGTGCTGAACGGCGGAGCTTTTGATGGGGCCTTGGGTATAATTGCTGCTGTGGAATGTGTACGTAGTTGGCATAAGCAAAACTGGCGTCCATTAAGAACCGTAAAGGTGATTGCCTTTATCGAAGAAGAAGGAACACGGTTTGGAATGGTTTGTTTTGGCAGTCGGGCAATGCTTGGTGAATTTAGCGAGAAAAGTCCCGCAAGTTTTGTCGATGCTTCCGGTCACTCGCTTTTAGGATTTCTCAAAGAGCTGGGATTGGGAGAAAAGCCATTTAGTAAGGAATCCTTTGTTCAGAAAGACTTTTGCTTTATTGAACTTCATGTGGAACAAGGAGGAAAACTTGAACAAGAGGGTATTGCAGTCGGCGTAGTGTCTGCTATTGTCGGTATCAGCCGGATTGTCGTGAACATACGTGGAAAAGCCAATCATGCCGGCACGACTTCCATGGATCTTCGTCAGGATGCTTTAGTTGCAGCTGCTTCTCTCATATCTTATATATATAACCAAGCTTTGGTAGCAAAGGGAAGTTATGTTGCTACTGTTGGCAAACTGGATGTTTGGCCTAATGCTGAAAACGTGGTTCCGGGAGAGGTTAGGCTGACTATTGAAATTCGGTCCGAAGATGTCGCCAGGCTTGAAGGAGTTCGAAAAGAAATCATATGGAAATTGGAAGAAATTCAGAGGGATTATAAGGTAAATGTAGATATAGTAAAAGAAAATCAAGTACCACCAATCCCTATGGATGATAAAGTAATCCATTCTATTTGCAATATAGGGAAACAGTTGGGAATAACCTACAAAAAAATGCCCAGTTGGGCAGGACATGACGCAATGATATTTGCCCAACATATACCTGCAGGTATGATTTTTGTGCCTAGTATAGGAGGTATTAGCCATGCTCCTGCAGAGGAGTCCGATTGGGAAGCTATAGAAAAGGCTGTGCAGATATTGGATGGTACCCTAAAGGAGTTAGCTTCAAACAGGGAGGGCTTGTGATACTGAAAATGAGCTTTTACTGGATTTAAATGTACAATAATCGTGTTTAAGATTGTTTTACCATCAGGATCTTCCTAGGAAGCATAACTGTCATTTGGCTGCTTATGCTTCTTTTAATTTTGTTATTTTTCCTCAATAATAGTAGGCAAACCTATATTTGTAATATTATTGTAGAAATTGACGAATACTATCTTGAATACGGTCTGCAGGGGAATAGTCACCATGAATGCATCAAATAACTTTGTTACGAAAATAGTTAACCAAATCAAGCAGTTGGTTGTATATCGGCCTCCTCAAGAGGCAACTCGATTTGTATTACAAGAACCAAAGAAAGACGAGGACCAAGCTTTTTCCGGACAGATGTCGGGGGTTAGAGAAAGCCTGGCAGAGCTTACTAAGCTTATAAGTTATGCCAGACGTTTGTCTAAGGCCATGGAAGAGACTGCGCAGACAATAAAGTCGGTTCAAATAGAGAAAGCTGCCTTAACCCTAAAAAGGCTATGTTTATCGCTGGAAAAACAACAGTCAGAAGTTAACCCGTTGTTACTTGCATATGATGGTGCGGAGACTCAGCCGGCTAAGCTGGCGGTCAGCGCCAGCCTGGAAGAAAACGAAAAGATAATCAGCCAGATCTATAGGCTGCCGTACAATGCCGATCTTGTTATCCGTAAGTTTAGTATTCCTGTCGAGCCGGTTTTACAAGCAATGATCATTTATATTGATGGTTTGTGTGACAGTAAGACGGTAAATCATCTGATACTTAAGCCGTTGATGTTGTACAGCCGTTCTGCGTCTGGCCTGCCAGACAGCGGCGTGCTCAATAGTTTAGTGGCTCAATATTTACCTAGCAGCAAAACCACGTCGACAGTAACTTTTTTGGATATACAGGATGCGGTAAATAGCGGTGACGCTGCGCTTTTTATTGAAGGGGAAGCGGCTGCCATTTTGATTGAGGGCAAAGGCTGGGAGCATCGTAGTGTCGATCGGCCGATCTTTGAGCAGACTATTCGCGGTTCTCAAACCGGGTTTGGTGAAGTTTTGGGGGTAAATATCGCTTTGGTCAGGTCGTTGTTTAACAGCAGTGACTTGGTTGCAGAAAAGCTATCTGTGGGAATCAAGAGTAAAACAGCGTGTATGGTCATGTACCTGGAGTCAATTGCCAACCCTGAGCTGGTGAATGAAATCAAGCGGCGGATCAAGGGTGTCGAGACTGATTATATTACTGATATCGGTATTTTGGAGCAGTTTATTGGCGATCACCCGAACCTACCTTTACCAACCGCATTAAATACTGAACGACCTGACAGGGTAGCTAGCAGTCTTAATGAAGGGCGGGTGGCCATATTTCTGGACAGTAGTCCATTTTCATTGGTTATGCCGGTATCTTTATTTTCGCTCCTGCATTCACCGGAAGACTTCGCCTTGCTTCACCCTTATAGCAGCCTTATACGCCTAATTCGCTGGACAGGGGTGGGGATAGCCTTATTTCTACCGGCACTTTTTCTGGCGATAAGTACTTTTCATCAGGAGGCTATCCCAACAGAAATGCTATTGGCGATAACGTCGGCCCGATTACAGGTGCCATTTCCGACAGTCCTGGAGATGTTGCTATTGGGAGTGGCGTTCGAACTTATTCGGGAAGGTGGACTCCGCATTCCCGGTTTCCTAGGGCCGACTATTGGTATTGTTGGCGGTATCATTCTGGGGCAGGCTGCAGTATCGGCTAAAATTGTGAGCCCGATCATGGTCATTGTGGTTGCTGCCACCGGGGTGGCTTCTTATACAATACCGGACTTTCGGCTGAGTGCCGCCATTCGTTTAGCCAGTTTAGCACTTATGCTGCTTTCATCAGTAATGGGTCTTGTAGGCATTGCTACAGGGACATTGATTATGCTGGCGGTTTTATCCAATATGAAATCCTATGGAATGCCTTATCTTAGCCCTGTTGTGCCAAAATCCGGAGCTGGACTGGATGTCATTATCAGAGGTGCGGTTGACCGTCAGGAACTGCGACCAGACGCCCTTAATCCGAAAGTGAGACGCCGGCAGCCACATATAAGCCGGGTATGGAGAAAGCAAACGCAGAACGGAGGCGAAACAAACTGAGCTATCAGGGAGGAAATATGGGGGTTGCAGCAGGGATTGCCCTTGTTTTTGCAGTGACAATTCCCCGGGTATTTTTATCCACACTAGCCGGTAGGCTGGTTGACGATGCCCAGATTGCCTGGCTTAGCGCCGTTGTTACTTCTGGCGCAGCCCTGATTATGATCAGGCTGCTTCTATATGTGCTTAGCCGTACAGGGGGAGACCTAATTGACGCAACGCGCCGGCTGCTGGGTAAAACAGCAGCTTGTCTTGTGGCGCTATATTTTATTATGCTGTTTTTGAGCAATACTGTTTTGCTATTAAGGGAATTTGCGGAAAATACACTGCTGACGGCACTGCCTCTTGCCGAATTTTCGCTGGTAACAATCTGGTATATCGCCTGGACTGCTGTATTTATTTGGTTTGGTATTGAAGTAGTGGGACGGGTAGCTTATATGGTGTTACCTTTTTTAGTCGGATTTATGTTGCTTGTCATTATTTTACTAATTCCTTACTATAACGTTACTCAGCTTGTTCCATGGCAGGGCCATGGGTTGACACTTGCGGCCTATCATGGCTTTACCATGGCGGGTATTAATTTTGGTGCCGTGGTATTAGCTATATATGCCCGCGAATTTCAAAGTTCCAAAACGGCCACTCAGGCTCTGGATTTTGGGTTAGGCGGCGCATTGTTTATGAAAGTAATCTACTCGCAGGTCTATCTACTGGTTTTTGGGGTATATGTGGGACAGGAAAAGATTCTCCCATTTTTCGAAATGACGCGCCTGATCTATTTGAATCGTTACCTGCAACGAATCGAGGCTTTGATGATTGCCCTGTGGGCTATTGTCAGTATGCTGGCTCTTGCGATAAGCCTGTATACTGCAGTTTATCTAATTGCCCGAATACTTGATTTACCGTCCGTCCGGCCAATAATCCCGCTGTTGGCCGCCATAGTTGCCAATATTGCCATGTTACCACCAGATATAATAACAGTAATTGGTTATGAGAAAATGTATTTTTATATCAGCAGTGCCGGGATATATGGTGTACCGGCCATGTTATTTGTGGCATTTTGGTTCAAACGAAAGAGGGTTAAGCAATGCAATGCCGTGTAATCGCCGCTTTTTTACTGGGAATTTGTGTAATAGTATGTGGGGGATGCAATGCGGCAAGAGAACCGGACGAACTAGCATATGTTGTGGCTATTGGCATAGATAAGTCAGCTAAGGAAGGTTTGATCGACGTTACTTATGTGGGAGCTCTCCCCGTAACTGTTGGTGAAGGTGGCGGAGGTGGAGGTGGAGACCAAACAAAAATGACCACAGAAGTGACATTTACCGCTCCGTCGTTGGCGGAATCGAGAAATTTCCTTAATTCAATAACTTATTTTTATCCTACTCTGACTCATGTTAAAATTTTGGTTATTGGAGAAGAATTGGCTAAGCAAGGGATTGGCGATATCATCGGTCCATTGACAAGGTTTAGAGAGTATCGTGGTACAAATTATATTGTTGTGGCAAAGGGAACAGCTAAGAGTTTTTTTAAAAATAACAAACCCGGTGTTCCAGGTTCGGCATCACGTTATTTTGAAACAATGATGGAGACAAGTTCAGAAACAAGCTATTTCCTTAGGACAACATTGCATGATTTTTACCTCAGATTAAAAGATGCTGATGGAACTTCCTATGCGACCATGGTCGCTGTTAACCCGCAAACCATGGAAAATCTACCAGCAAAGACCAAAGCACCTGGTGAAAAGTCAGAAGAGTACTATGTCGGTGATATACCGCGCTCTGGTAGTAATCCTGTCGAATTTTTCGGTACGGCCATATTTAGTGGCGAAAAAATGGTGGCCATGTTGACAAATACCGAGACACGTTCACTGGCCATGCTGACCGGAGATTTTAAACGGAGCTATATAACAGTGGAAGATCCGCTGGCACCAAAGCATAGAATCAATGTTAACCTGCGGCAGGGTCAAAAACCGGATTTTGTAACAAGCATTGTTGACGGTAAACCTGTAGTTCAAGCTACGGTATTTTTAGAAGGTGAGGTAACCAGCTTGCCAAGTGGCATCAACTATGAGCAGGCGGAATACAAAGAATTGCTGGAGGAATCTCTTTCCCAGATAACAAAACAGGAACTAACCCTGCTAGTGGCGCGAATCCAGGAAAAAGATACCGATATCGTCGGATTCGGTTACCATTTTCGCAGCAAATTTAAGAAACTGGAAGAATGGGAAGAGTATGCCTGGCCGGAAAAGTTCCCGCAGGCGGATATTATGGTGGAAGTTAAGTGCAAACTTCGGCGTACCGGCTTAATGTGGCGGACAACGCCCAGACGATAGAACGAAACGGTTGAAGTTGGCAAGCTAAGGATAATACAAAAGGTGGTGGCTTTATTGGATTATTTGTTGGCCGCAGGCACATGTATAGCGGCGATCCATGCATATACGTACGGTCGGTGGTTAAAAACAAATAACAATAGGACTGGGGCTGTAGGTGTTATCGTTTTAGCTGTAGGCGGGGTTGCTTTAGCCTTATACAAAGTAATTTTTGCTAAGTAAGCGGATGTCAAGGGGACGGGGTTATTGACACCATTTATCATGAAAAAACTTTATCTGCATTTCTGGCTAAACTGGACACCGAAGAAACAAAGTAAAGCCAAAGCCAATGTTATTTACAACTACATTAACTCTAAAACGAAACCCGATACAAATAGCCTACTTAACTTATATATCTTTAGTGTTTATTTGTGATGTTTTTGAAAATAAACGGCAAGTTTATATAGATGTTATGCAGCGTATCAGTTGTATTCTTCTGTCCAGCGTCCACTCAATCCTATTGTGGTAAACGGAATTAAGCGAACCAACGGAAGTAATGCATCACAGCGTTAACCCCTTATCCATATATACGGTCTCGAGTCCATCCTGACTCTGATTTCGAATACCATAGCCTTGACTTAGCCAAAACGGAAAACCGCCTGGCAGAAACCTATGGGTATGCAAACAAATAGTCTTATAACCATAATCGCGGCAATAGTCTTGAATGGCTGTCACTAACCGCCCGGCAATTCCTTGGCGACGTAGCGAGTTATTCACATAACAGCGGGACAACTCGGCAGTTACTGGCACATCGTAACAACCACGAACCGCCTCAATCCTGTCATCATAAGGTCTGATGGCGACCGTTCCAATAACTTGTCCGTTCCTACCTTCAAATGCAGCAAACATGACTGCGTTATCGGATATAACGTAGGCTTCTTCCATGTTAGCAAGGTCCCATCGTACTGCTACATCAGGAATACTGGGGTACACTTCATGCAACATGGGAATGATGAAGTCAATTGCTGGTACAATATCTCCTGCTGTAATCCTACGAATAGTCCAATCTTTATGTTTAATTTCCATGCGGAAACCTCTCCTTTTTTAGAATACCCTATGATCGCTGGCAATACGGTTCTCTGGTTGCGCTGGTAAAACAGCTGCCAAAAGAGCCAAAGATACCGGATGGGTAAGATAATTAAACTCCTCCATATTATCCAATCTCTCCACAATCTCGCCTGAGCTCATGACAACAAGCCTGTCAGACAGTTGAACCACTGCCGCAATGTCATGCGAAATGAAGATATAGGACATGTCCAGTTCTTCCCGCAAATCAGACAGTAACTCCAATATCTGCGACTGGGCTAATATGTCCAAACTACTGACCGCTTCATCAAGGACAATAAGTTTAGGGCGTAAGGAAATAGCTCTGGCAATACACACCCGCTGTAGCTGTCCGCCACTGAATTGGTGTGGGTACTTACATGCATCCTCGGCCCTAAGCCCTACCAACTCTAATAGGTTACCCACGGTTCGCAGTTGGTCCAGGTAGCTTAGTCGTGCATAATTTTTTAGTGGCTCAGTAATGCTTTCCCCTGCCGTCATGCGGGGATTTACCGAACTAAAGCAGTCCTGAAATACCACCTGAAGATCACGCCGTACCTGCCGTATGGCAGCTTTATCTTTACCATATAGATTAACACCCTGAAAAAGCGCTTCTCCTGACTCGGGTTTTTCAATTCCCAGGATAATACGGCCCAGAGTACTCTTGCCTGAACCACTTTCGCCGACAAGACCTAGACACTCTCTCGCTCCCAGAGAAAGTGATACCTGTTTAATGGCCTGAACCTTGCGCCCCTGCTTGAATATACCACCGCCGTGAAAATGCTTATTGACTCCCCTTAATTCAAGAAGCGGTTGTGCTGTTGACATTAGACAACCTCCTGTTGTTCATTGTTAACGTTCAAGCAACGCACCCAGTGCCCGCTAACATTAGCATCAGACTTTTTAGGAGCTGTTACCAGGCATTCCGGGCTAACCTTGGGACAGAGTCTGGCAAACCCGCAGCCTGACGCTGAGCTATACATCTCAATCGCCGCCGCTGAAAGTAAGGACAACCGTTTTCTGCGTGGCAAACCAATACTACTCCTCGCATTCATAAGCAACTGAGTGTAAGGATGGAGCGGCTGCGCAAATAGTTCGCAAACAGGGGCTTGTTCAACAAATTGTCCTCCATACATAACGGCTACCGAATCAGCTAACCGGGCAATCACGCCGAGATCATGGGAAATTAGCAGAATACTTGTACCAAACTCACGCCGCACCTTGGCCAAAAGGTCAAGAATATGAATCTGTGAAGTTGCGTCTAAGGCGGTGGTCGGTTCATCAGCAATAATCAAGTCCGGTTTCTGTGCTAGTGCAATGGCAATAATCACTCGCTGCAGCATGCCGCCGCTTAACTCAAACGGGTATTGACGTAACAATAAGTTGGCATCTGGAAGACCTACCCTCGACAAATATTCTACGGCAGTTTGTCTAGCAGCCTTTTTGTCAGTTTTGCCATGAGCAAGCAAAGTTTCAACAAAATGATCGCCAATTGTACGAATGGCATCAAAGGCACTCATGGGATTTTGCATAACGAGGGCAATTCTGTCACCGCGAAGTTTCCGCCACTCGGCAGTTGATAAGCCTTCGAGGTTTTTCCCTGCCAACTGTATATGGCCGCCTACCTTCTGCATGCCTACAGGCAAAAGGTTCAAAATTGACAGACATGTCATGGTTTTACCACAACCACTCTCGCCTACCAAACCAAAAATTTCGCCTTTATCTATCTGAAAGTTAACCTTCCCTACAACAGGAACAACCTTGTCTTTCCGTCTGAGTACAATCTCCAGGCTTTCTACTGAAAGTAGTGACTGCTTCATCATACACTATTCCATCCTTTTTATTGTTTTCCCTTGGAATCAACCATATCTCGCAAAGCATCACCCAGAAGATTAAAGGACATAACTACGCTTAAAATCATGAAGCCGGGATACGCCATCAATGAGGGGTATCCTCGTAAAAACTGACGCCCATCATTAATCATAGCCCCCCACTCCGGTGTGGGCGGCTGAATCCCTAACCCTAAAAATGACATTCCAGCAATATTCAAAATAACCCAGCCAACATCCAATGTTGCCAGTACGGCAATTTGCGGAAAAATATTCGGCAAAATATGCTTAACAATAATGGTAGCTTGCCTAGTTCCAGCCACTTTAGCAGCTAGCACATAGTTCCTTTCTTTCAAGCTAAGTACCATACCCCTAATCATTCTGGCATACCAAGCCCATTGAGAAAGCGCCAGCGCCAACACCACATTTGGCAACCCCGGCCCCATTACCCCGACTAACGCCAAGGCCAGGATAAGATTGGGGAAAGCCAAAAATATATCACATATCCGCATAATAATAGCATCCAATCTACCGCCGATATATCCCGCTACCGCCCCTACCACTGCACTCACACTGAGCGTAACAGACATAACGGCAAAAGCTGCCCCAAGGGAAACTCTGGCACCATAAATAAGGCGGGACATAACGCAGCGACCAAGGTGATCTGTTCCGAGAAGATAGTCACTATTTGAAGGCATTAATTTTCGTTCTAAAGAAACATCATTAGGATCATGGGGTACTATAACAGGTGCGAAAATTGCCAATAGAATATTAAACACGATAACGATTAAGCTTATTGCCACCAAGCTGTACCTTATCTCAAACCTCTGAAAAAAAGTCATGGAAATTGCCCTCATTATGATTCCCCTTTCAGGCGAATCCTCGGATCAAGCCAGGCATAGGCAATATCAACAAGCAGATTAGCGATAACAAAGATCACAGCCATCATCAATACAAAACACTGTACCACCGGATAATCCCTGTTTAAGATAGCAGACACACAAAACCGGCCAACCCCCGGCCAGGCAAACACATTTTCCACAATAACTGACCCTGATAATAAATGTCCTATACTCATCCCAAGTGCGGTCGCAACCGGCAGCATGGCATTTTTTAGTACATGCCGGCCGATTACCCAGCTTTCTTTTAAGCCTCTTGCCCGTGCATATAGAACAAATTGTTGCTCCAGATTTTCTAGCATGCTGGTTCTAAGAAGCCTGATATATGTCGCAATATAGCCAAAAGAAAGCGTTACTGCCGGAAGAATGAAATTCTCCCACGAGCCTCGTCCTAATGTAGGTAAAAGATCAAGTTTGAGCGCAAAAAAATACATCAACATAAACCCTAACCAAAAGTTCGGCATAGCTGCACTGATAAAGGCTATGCCCCGGCAAAAATTATCAAACCAGCCATCTTTGTTCAGTGCTGAAAAAATCCCCATCGGTATACTGAATACAAGAGTGATGAATAACGATACCCCGGCCAGTTGAGCTGTCGCCGGTATAAGAAATATCATTTCGTCCCATACAGGTCTGTGCGTGGTATAAGACTTACCAAAATCAAGAGTTAACGCCTTTACTAGCCAATCCCAATACTGAACAGGCAAAGGGAGGTCCAGGCCAAGTTCGGCCCGAACTGCCGCTATTGCTACTTCCGTCGGCGGTATCTGCGATAATCTCAAATACGCCTCCGCCGGATCACCCGGCGTAAGGCGCAAAACAAGAAACGTAATAACCGAAATACCTACCAATACAGGTATCAGGCTTAGCAGGCGTTTGACAATATAACCAAACATACTGCCCTACCTCTATTCTTTAAAAATTACTGAATATCCATATTTACAAAAGGAATTTCATATTGGCTGCCCATGAAGGTAACACCAGTTACCTTCTTAGGATATACAGCGATATTGGCCAGGTAAGACAGTGGCAAATACACGGCCTGTTCATGCAGAGTTGTGAAGATTTGCTTATACAACTCCTGCCGCTTGGTTTCATCTGTACTAACAAGAACTACTGCTGCCTTCTGGTCAAGTTCCGCTTTCATGGGAAGACCTACCTGCGCCTGATAATCGGCATGTCCCGGCGCGCGCATCGAACCTACCAAGGAATGTGGATCATAAGGTGCGCCCCAGGTATCGCTGTAGATCATATTAAAGTTGCCATCTTTTTGCCGCTGAACAATGGATAGCAGTTCTTCGCCAGTAAGCTTGACTTTTATGCCAATTTTCTTAAGATCGCCCTGGAGTACTTCGGCAACCGATTTTTGAATGGCATCAGTGCTTTCAAAGCAAAATTCCAGTTCAAGTACTTGTCCGTCTTTTTCGCGAAACTCCTTGCCTTGCACTTCCTGCCAACCAGCCTCTTCCAAGAGAGCCTTGGCCTTAGCTTCACTATATTCATACGGTTTCAATTCAAGATTGCAATACGGGAAGTTAGTCGCAAGTACTGTATCAGCCTTGCGCTCAGTACCCAAGAGAACTCCTTTAACAAAGGCATCTTTATTAAAGGCATGTTGGATGGCTTGACGAACCTTGAGATCCTTAGTCACGCCTTTATTGGAATTTATAGCTAAAACCCGGGTTGCCAGCGGCTCAGATAATTTGGTTTCATACTTGCCGGACTGTTGCAGTTGCTTAAAGGCATCTAAGCTGATGCTGCCAGTACCATAAATCAGATTGAGTTCGTTCTTTTCAAACGCAACAACCCGTGATTCACTGTCAGGAATAATTTTTACTACTAATTTATTAAGTTTCGGTTTAGTTCCCCAATAATGCTCATTACGAACAAATACCGCTACTTCGCCTTGTTTATACTCGCTTAGTACCCACGGCCCTGTACCGATCGGCTTTTTGATGCTTTCGCTGGTATTACCGTTGTCGGGAAACTGGGAAGGTGCCAGGAATCGAATTGGCCGGATAAGAGCCAACTCTTGCAGTACAGGGTAGTACGCATCTTTAAGCACAAGTTTGAACGTGTAGTCATCAATAACTTGAGTTTCTTTGATCTGCCTAATAAACGCTAACCAGTCATGGCGCTTGCTATTAGCCAATACAGCATCAAAATTTTTCTTGACAGCCGCAGCATTGAACGGAGTGCCGTCAGAGAACTTTACGTCTTTACGCAGTATGAACACATATTCTTTGCCATCTGGCGAAATTGTCCAGCTTTCAGCCAACCAGGGAATTATCTTCCCATCAGAACTGTACTGTACCAGTGATTCATAAACCAAGGCCTGTGCAAACATCTGGTTGGGATTATACATGTGGGGGTTCAAAGGCCCAATGTCTTTCGCCCAGGAAAAATTTAATACCTTCTCTTTTGCCGTATCCTTACTTGTCTGCGAACTGCAGCCAGCTACCAGACTAACAAGTAGAATTAGAGAAATTAATAATGTTGCATACTTTTTGAGCTTTTGAAGCTGTTTTGTTATAATCAATGCCATGCTCTTACCTCTCCCTTACCTTTTTATGTCAAACATGCCCAGTAGGGTCTGGCTGCATTTTCTATTTAAAAAAGCTAGTTTGCACATACAATACAATAATAGCCGTTACTGCTACCATGGTAAGATACATTCCCGTGCCGACTATAGTGACATTAAATCCTGTCTTAACGCCAAAAATTGAAAGATTCGTAGGCAGTACGCGGGATAATCCATCATAAATATTATGAAAAAATGAGGCTATCAGCAGAACAAAGATAACGTCTTGGAAAGCCAGCTCACCGCTTTGCAGCAATGTTCCGGCAACACCGATAGCCGCCAACAAAGTAGGAATACCGGCGATAATGACTAACACTCCAGCTGCCGTAAGATTAAACCAGCGTAAAAAGGGATCAAGCCCAGCAATCACTTCCTTGGTGAAGTCTGTATGCATCAGAAAAGCAAAGGCTAACGTAATAGGCATAAACACTACGGCAATATCCCCAAACTGTTTAAAGGCTTTCTTCCCAGCCGCAACCAGATCAGTCTTGTCAGCCGCTATATAGCAGCTTTCCTGTAGTCCTTGGCTTACCTCGTGCTGAGTAAGCAACCTGTTCCATACGAAACCGATGATGGTAACAAGGGTACTCATCCCAATGTTAATAGCTATAAACGCTGTCCCCAGATTCCACCCCAATTCGGTAATCAATAGCGGACTAAAATAGAAAATAGTAAAATATATGCCTGTCGGCAGCGCTCCCATCAGATAGACAGCCAGTAGCGTGCTTTTTGTTACAGCGCCGTTCTTGCCAAATTCGGCTAGCATAGTGTTAGCTGCATACCGGTTTAATAGACATAACATGAAAAATGAACCTAATGTCTCGGGTAGTTTTCCCAGAGATGTCATGGGCCGTAGCGCCTTGCAGAAAAATGCAAAAAACTTCCCGGTTCTCAGCACAACTCCACAGTAACACCCTAGAAACATGGCAGGCAGTGCTATTTTCCACATAGCAGAAACATCTGTTAATGCTAAAGTTACATTTATATTTAGCATGGTGTTTTTAAATGATATCCTCCTATCATAGGCCATCTACTGCCGGGAGTGAGATTGCCACACTACCGACTAATAGATGCCCTGAACATATACCGAATAAAAACAATTTTAACTGAGCGTCATCGCTGTATTTGCTGGTTACGTGGAGCACACAACATCACCGACCTAATTATGAAAATACAGTCATGATTGTAACTCACTATTAGCTACTCACTGCTATAACTTCGCTATATTACCCACCAACTTAGTAATAGTAATTTACCTTCCCCTAGAAAACAAAAAAACCACAAAGGATCGGACTTTAATCGTCCAATTACCCTTCGTGGATATGTCTTAATTATTGAGGTTTAGATACTGCCCTACTAGCTAGCTCACTGACCTTCAGGTCAGCATTTGCTAAAATTATAACTTATTATGCACAACAGTGCAATACATTATTGTGAAAATATTCATAAATCACCAATTTATTCAGAACTTCTTTTTTATCTCACATACCAAACGCATACCATTTAATAGGTGTCAAGGGGACGGGGTTATTGACACTTTTTCATGCTTTTAAAATAATACCTCTATTAGTGCCAGTAAGTCTTTCGATTTGCCGAATCGACCTCCGTCCCCTGTCTACTAATGCCCCTAACCATTAGATGATATATTCCAGTCTCACTTTTTTCCCTAGCTTGTCTTGGCATTGTATCACCTCAAAACTAGTATAGCATTTTTTTATTTTGGGGACAATCAACCTGTCCCTTTGTCCCTCTGTGTCGGGTCAACCGGCGAAACTTTTTTAGGAAATGACTTTTCTTATCCTTTTATATATAAACAAAGGAATCATAAGCATAATTATTATAGCACCACAAGCTACAAAACCTACTCTTGCATTAAAATGTTCTGCAAACAATCCAGCATAAAGATTTCCAAAAGGTGTGGTTCCAGAAAAGACTAAAGTATATATACTCATAACTCTGCCACGATATTCATTACTTGAATTAAGCTGCAATGTTGAATTTGCACTAGAAGTAAATGTAATAAAAAAGAATCCAGTAATTGACAGAAGCATTCCAGTTACTAAGTACTCATTAGTGTAACCAGTAATAATTAATGCAATACCTACAATTAAAGGCACAATATAAATAACAAACTTTTGAGGTCCTGATTTACTTAAAGTAGCTATGAACATTGCACCCAAAAATGATCCCAATCCCATAAAAGACATTAGGATACCAAAGCCTGCTTCATTTTGCTTCAGTATTTCCTTTGCAAAAACAGGAACAAGCACATTGAAATTCGGAGCAAATGTACCTACTATAGCCAAGACTACTACAGTATATAAAAGACTATCCTTATGATAAATGTATTTAAGTCCATCTTTGATTTCTTCTAATACATTGGTATTATTTTTAGGTTTCTTTTCTACTGGCTTTAGCTTAATAAAAAATAAACTTATTACAACCGCTGCAAAGCTAATAGCATTTACAAAAAAGCAAACTGCAATACCAGCATACCCCATTACTAGTCCTGCAATTGCAGGGCCTATAATTCTTGCTAAATTAAAAGCCATAGAATTTAATGCAATTCCATTCATTAAATCTTCCTTACCCACAAGCTCTATGACCATTGACTGACGTGATGGCATATCAATGGTATTAACAATTCCAAGGGCTGTGGCCATAACTAGAATGTGCCAATATTGTATTTTCCCTGTCCATACTAATATTGCAAGTATTAAAGTAATTATAAGTGAAGCTGATTGAGTAAATATTAAAATCTTCTTTTTTGAAGATTTATCTATAATAACTCCTGCAAATAATGACAATATTAGCATTGGTGTAAATTGAAGTATTCCAATTAAACTTAATAGAAATGGTGAATTAGTTAAAGTGTATGCTAGCCATGGTTGAGCTATATTTTGCATCCAGGTACCTATTAAAGAAACACACATGCCTATCCAATAATATCTAAAATTTTTATGTTTCAAAGACATAAAAGGATTATTGAATTTATTTTTAGCCCCATTTGTAATATTCACATAATATCTCTCTTTCACTTTTATTAATTTAGAAATCAAATATAATTAATTTGTAGAGAAATCACAGGGGCAGTTTATAGAGTCAATCTACTTAAAAAATGATGGTGTAACTCCTAAACAAAACAGAATAAGCTTTAGAAAACCCTTTTCCACTAGCGATTGCAAAATTGTATTTATTTTATCAGCTGTTCTAAGTGTCCAGCAAGTCTGGCTGAGTCCCAAAAGGTAAATACTTCAATCCTGACTTCCATGACTTAGTATTCACACTCGTCTAAAGGTAGTATAACCGTAAAAATCGTACCTTTTCCGACAGTACTTTCAACTTTTATACTTCCACCCTGCAGGGTAGTGTATTCCTTAGTTATTGCTAATCCCAGGCCTGATCCCCCACTATGAAGAGCTTTATTTTTTTCTCCCCGGAAGAAGCGATTAAAAATATGCGGTAAATACTCTGCTGAAATTCCAGTCCCATTATCTTTGACGGAAATTACAGCTGTTTTTTCACTTTTGTTAGCGCTCACATAAATAATACCACCTGGGACTGTATAACGCAGGGCATTATGTAAAAGATTAACAAATATTTGTACAGTTCGATCCGCATCAACGTAAAGTAGAGCATTCTCCAATAAAGGATCTATATCTATCCCAAAATTGACCTTCTGTCTTCTGGCCACTTCGAGAAAGGATTCTTCTATCCTAGCAAGAAGATCGCTTACCAAAAAGAGTTCCTTATGGAAGGTAAGCTGTTTATTTTCAGCTCTACTCAGTTCGAAAAGATCGGAGACTAATCGATTCATCCTGTTTGTTTCTTCTTGCAGTGATGACAATGTTTTTTCATTCCAATTGATTACCCCATTTTCCAAAGAATCTAAAATAGCCTGGCTCACGGCTAACGGTGTCCGCAGTTCGTGCACAACGTCGGCTTGAAGTTGTCGCTGCAGTTGTCTTTCTTCTTGTAGTCGATCTGCCATAAAGTTAAAGTCTGCCGACAATTCTTCAAGTTCATCGTGAGACGTGATACTAACTCTATGGTCCAAATTGCCGTTGGCAATCTTGCGAGCAGCTTCTGCCAGTAATTTAATTTTTCCCATTAAATAATTTGAAAAGAAAAAAGCGATAAGAAAAGCCACTATCGAAGCAACAATAATCGTCCAAATATTGCGTAATACTAATGGCCCTAATAGATAGTGGCGAGAAAACTCTAACACGCTGCTGTCCTTGGGTATAATCCATAAGGTGCCAACAAATTTATCTTGTATTATTAAAGGATAGCCTGGCCCCACATGGCTGTCTGCTAAATCCTGACCTAAACGAATATTCCCTTGTTCATCTTCAAGCAAGACACGCCAGATACCATCGACATGCACCTTGTGGATAGTAATTTCCCTATTGAGAAAATGCTTAGAAAGCTGTACGTGTACCTCTTTTTGCAATATGCTCTCATCATTGATGTTATCAAAAGAACCATAAGTCTGATAGTAAGTAATTAATTGATTCATAATAGCTTTAGAATAAGCATCTTGTATAGCATTATTAAAGTATTCTACGTAACGCTGATTTAGATAATAATTAATCGTTATATTAATCATAGAAGTAATCACGATTAATAAAATAAGATATTTAAGAATTCGCTTTCGCAATCTCATATCGTGTCTCCAAATCGATATCCTATTCCGAAGACCGTTTCAATATAGCGAGGTTTTCCGCGATTTGATTCAATTTTTCTACGCAAATTAAAAATGTGGGTATCAATGACTCGCTCATAGTTTTCATAAGATTCTCCTATTGCTCCCTCTAATAATTGCAACCTGGTAAATGCTCTTCCCGGTTCTTTAGCCAGCATACTCAGTAATCGAAACTCCGTTGGCGTCAGAGATATTCTATTACCATTTTTTAGTAAACGCACAGTTTCAAGATCTATCGTAAGTTCACCCAAATACAGCACCTTTTTTAAGAATTGTGCCGGTAAGCGACGGCGCAGCACCGCTTGAATGCGCGCCACAAGTTCCCGCATCCGGAATGGTTTTACAATATAATCGTCAGCACCTTTGCCGAGTCCGGTAAGTATGTCCTCCTCAGAGCCCAAGGCAGTCACGATAATAATGGGAGTGTCACTATCCTGTCGTACAATTTGACACACCTGAATACCGCTTAGTTCTGGAAGCATGATATCAAGTATCATTAGATCAGGTATTTCCGCCTTAATTTTCTTTACTGCATCCATTCCGTTATCAGCGCTGCAAACAGTAAATCCTTCACTAATAAGAAACTTTTCTACACTTATTCGTAACTTTTCCTCATCCTCGACTACTAATATTTTCGCCACTCCGATTCACCCCTATATATCTTTAGTATTCCAGCACGACCTTGGAATCCCTTTAGCCAGTTTAACCTATGATTTATTGTGTATTAAGGAAAGAGGCCGACCTAAATTTCTTTAGGTCAACCTCTTACATCATTATCATCCCTGTTTGAAATTCCCCATGTGTCCTCAAAAATCCGTCTATATGCTGCTATCTTTATGGTTACATCATGAAAAATCGATGTTGACCATGAAATCCTTTATTATGAAAAGCCGTTCTGATATTTTCCATATCTTTTTTTAATGTATTATCGTCTACGCCTAAATCACTCGCAACATCATGCCAGGTATTGTTGATCTTCCTCATAGCCAGCACATCTCTAATTGGTTTGTTAGTATTGTTTGATAATGCATTAGCTACTGCGATATCATGTGCACGGTAGCCTTGCTGCATCAAATCCAATGATGTTTGTTTAGAAATTTGCAATTTGTTCTCCAGGCGGGTAGCCGCAATGTCATTGCGGGTAGCTTTCATTTGTTCTCTAGTCACTCCTAAAGATTGAGCTACATCTTTCCAGGTATTATCGTAAGTTTTTACTTCCATAACTTCCTTTAGAGATTTGTTACTGGCTTTGGCTAAAAAAGATGCTTTAAATATATCTTTAAACCTGATACCATCGTTACAATACTTTAAGACATCGTCTTTATTGACAGCATATGTATCAGCTATTCTTTGAGCAATTTTTTCCGGATCGAAGTGGCGCTGATGCATGGCTGGCGTCTGACAAGCCCAGTCGTTTTCAGCAACTGCCTGAACAGCTAATGGACTCACTGAACCTGCTAACATAACTACGCCAGCCGTCAACCCTAGAATACTCTTTTTAGTTAAAATGTTCATCACTATTCTTTCCTCCCTTTTTCGGTGCATTTCATTTAAAAAGCACTTTTATTTAAGATAACAAATATAAATCTAGGTTTTATTTGGAAATTATCAAGATTTTGTCAAGATTTTTGAAGTATTACATGTTTTAACTTAGTAATTATTCCCGAAAGAGTAAACCACTTAGACATCGGGTATTTATCAAAGAATAAAAAGATAATCGGAATCGCAATGAGTGTAAAGAAAGTAGATGAAAGAAGGCCGCCAATTATGACCCATGCCATACTGACTCTCGTTTCCGAACCAGCTGTCATTGCTAAAGCCGTCGGCATCATCCCCGAAATCATTGTTAATGTTGTCATACAAATAGGCTTTAACCTGGTTTTCCCCGCTTCAATAATGGCATCCTGGGCATTCATCCCGCTTTCCATTAACGTTATAGTATAATCTAACAACAAAGTACCATTTTTAGCCACAACGCCGTCCATAACCAAAATACCAATCAACGAATACAAATTGATCGTATTATAAGTAATCGCCAAAAAGGCTAATGAACCAATTAAGCCAAACGGCAAAGAACACATCCTGATTAAAGGCGTAGAAATTGATTCATATAAGATAGCCAGCACCATATACACCAGGATCAGCGACAATCCTAGCGCCTGGGCCATTTCACCAAAAGTAGTTTTCATATTATCTGCTTGACCGGTAAAACGGTAGGTAATGTTTGGCCCTAAATCGCCAGGCTTTATATTTTTGCTAATATCATCAATAACTTCCTGCAAGGGTCGATCCGTTATGTTTGCTGAAATATTGATAGACTCTTGTTTATCCACGCGGCGCAGCATTACCGGCCCGACATTATCCTCCACTCTCACCACATCGCTGAGTTTTATTAAATTACTACCGGCCTGCACAGGTATGTAACGGATATCCGAAGCTTTAAAACCGTCACTGCCTTTAATGCGAACGTAAATATCGGTATCCTGGCTGTCATTATTTGGGTCGTTCACATAATATCCTGCCAGTGTACCGGCTATCGCCCCAGAAAATACATTATTGACATCGTTTACAGTCGTATTATAAAATTTTAATTTTTCCCGGTCTACTATGAGCCGCAATTCGGGTGCCCCTTCTGTATAAGAACTGCGAATATCTTTTGCCCCTTTAAGATTTGCTAAAATATCCTGAACTTTATAGGAAGCTTTAACAATACCCTCTAAATTTGCTCCCCGTATTTCAATTTGTACAGGCGCATTACTAGGTCCATTACCACCGGTTCCTGTACTGCCTGATACTCCGGCAACGGAAGATTGCGTTTCACTAACCTGTACAACAGCTTCGGGAAAATTCTCCCGCAAATAGCGGCGAACCTGATCTGTAACTTGCCATACGCTTCTTCCACGGTCTTTACGGTCAACCATTTGCACACTAATTCCGCCATAATTTCCCGCCGGTTGACCAACACTTGACAAATAATTTTTAACTTCCGGTATTGTTGTAAGATACTCTTCCATTTGTCTCACTTCAGAATTGGTTTTATCAATATTCTCTCCTACCGGAAACTGTACATTAATACGAAAACTACTCTCATCCGTTTTAGGCATATATTCAGCGCCAATCACTCCTAGGGGTATAAGCGAGACCGTCCCTATAAAAATCAGCAACACTGTCACAATAATCTTTTTGGGATGCTCTAAACTTAAGCGCAATAATCGCTCATATTTTTGTATTGTCACATTTTCCGCACGGATCATCGCATCCCAAAACTTGCCTTTTGCTTCTTGCATTCCTTTGGCAAAAAATCTTGACGCCAGCATCGGTGTCAATGTAAAGGAAACAAACAGTGAACACAAAGTGGCAAATACGATGGTAAGCCCAAACTGGCGAAAATATTGTCCGGTCATTCCATTCATAAAGGCAATCGGCATAAATACCACAACATCACAGAGCGTAATGGCTATTGCCGCCATACCAATTTCATTTCGTCCATCTTCCGCCGCTGTTTTGGCATCTTTTCCCAGCATCAAGTGCCGATGAATATTTTCCAGCACGACAATAGAGTCATCGACTAAAATTCCAATGCATAGCGACATTCCCATCAAGGACATCATGTTAAACGTAAACCCGGCAATATACATCACAAAAAAGGTAGAAATCAACGATGTCGGTATAGCAATTAAAACTGCCGCTGTAGAGCGCCAGCCCCGCAAAAATAAATACAGCACCAACCCGGTGGTGAATAAACCCTCTATCAACGCTTCCAAAGTATTATGCAATGAATCTTCTACATACTGTGACGCATCGGTAATGATAACAAATTGGTAGTCAGGATACTCTGTCCGTAAACTATCAAGCTGCTTTTTCGTCTCCTTAGCTGCGTCCACCAGATTTGCATCACTATTTTTATATACAGTCAGAGAAACTACATCTTGCCCATTGGTACGCGCATAACGCGTAACCCTTTTATCCTGCTCCCTTATTGTTGCAAGATTGCTCAAAGGAATATTTACATTTTTGCTATTCGTAACATGAATGGAAGCCAATTCTTCCGGGGAGGTATATTGTGCCATTAACCTGACATTTGTTTCCTTATTATCGCTAAACACCGATCCAGCGGGAGTTAAAACATTTTCTTGTTTAATACGGTTGGCAATTTGATTAAGAGAAATATTATAATAAGATAATTTATCTTTATCAACTTCAACCGCAATTTCCTTATCACGTCCGCCGTATAATTGCACATCAGATACCCCGCTGGCCCGTTGCAGTCGTTCCACAAAAACATCATTAGCAACGGTATAGACATCCCCCAGCGGCTTGTCAGCAATAACAGATATTTCCATAATTGGTGATGCGTTCACATCCCGTTTCATAACCGTTGGTGTCTGAATGCCAGTCGGCAGTTTATTCAGTACTGAATTAACATATTGCGAGGCATTAATCGCCGAAGTATCAACATTTGCCCAAAATTCAAATTCCAGCGTGATTTGTGCCTTTTCTGGTCTGGCAACTGCCGTAATATGCTTTAAGTTGGATAAAGCCGATAATGAATTTTCCAAAGGTTTAATAACACCTTGCTCTATTTCCTCTGTGCCGGCCCCAGGATAGTTAACAGTTACTGTAACATAAGGAATATTAATGGCCGGTAACAGTTCAACTCCAATACGATAAAAACTAACCAAACCTAAAACTACAAACAGCATGACAATCATTGAAATGCCTATCGGTTTTTGAATAGAAAAACGTGTTATATTCACTGATTTTCACCCCGGTCATTGGGTGTGACAAAGTTAGGTACAATGACCATCTCATTCCGCAAGCGAGCTAAGTTATTGATTGCAACTTGCTCCCCTTCATTAAGCCCATCTAAAATTTCAACATTCTGATCGCCTTTGGTCCCAATTTGGACAGTACGCTGTTCTACCGTATTTTGCGCAGTGACCACATAGACATAATTTTTCCCACTTTTATCTACAAGGGCTTCTTTAGGAACCACTAACGTATTTTTCCGCAACGGTAACTGAATAACTGCTCTGGCAAACATTCCGGCTCTAATGCTGGGGTCAGGATTGATCAGAGCAATGCGCAAAGAAAACACCAAATTCTGCGAATCAATTGCCGGACTTATGTAAATAATTTTTCCTGGTACCGTTTTCCCTAGAGACTCCAGTTGCACATTAATATCCATGCCAATACTCAACGCGCTGAGGTCCTCTTCCGCTACCTGGCAATCGACATATATATTGCTGTTATCATAAATACTTAGCAGTTTTTGCCCTGCTGATACAATATCGCCAACTTCAACCTGACGATAGCCGACCATCCCGGAACGCGGCGCACATAATATTAAATCATCACGCTGCTTTTGGGCTGCACTTATACTATGCTGCGCTTTTAAAGCCGATGCCTGAGAAGACTGTATGGTACTTGCCACACCTGATTTCATTTGATTGGAAAGTGCATCAAAAGCTGCCTTTGCATCGGCCAGTTGCTGCTCGGCGACATCGAAATCACCTTTGGATATCCCACCCATATCAAATATTTTTTTATTTCTCTGATAACTAGCTAATGCCTTTTGATAATCGGCACTAACTTTATCGTAATTAGCATTAAAAGATACCTCACTTGTCACAGCGTCCGCCAAAGCCTGTTGATAGGCTGCCTGGTTTTGATTAATTGAGATTTCGGCATCCCCTGTATCCTGAACAACCAAGACCTGTCCCGGTGATACGATTTGCCCCAAACTAACATTCACTGCCGTAACTTTGCCCTGATATTTAGCCGCAATATCGACTTGCGCTTCTGCTACTGTTTGTCCCGTCAACGATATCCGCTTAATTAAATTTGTGCGCTGCACACTTGTAACATCAACAGTGGTCTGCACTTTTCCGGAAGAAATTTGCTTACTGGCATGCATACGGGTAAAAGCGGCAATTCCTATACAAAATATAATCACTATACCTATGAGCACCATAAGTTTTGTTCGTTTCCTGTTTGCAAAAAATTGGCGTACCATCTGTTTAACTCGCTCTCCTTTAATACTGTTAAAAAATTTATTTGACCATATTAATCTAATATGTTTTTTAGTTAACTACTACCCCCATAGCCGCCTCCAAACCCGCTTTATCAGTATTATAATCATATAGGGCCTGAATATAATTGTTTTTAGCTGTCGACAATGCCACTTCTTGATCTTCTGAGGTGTAGCTTATAAACGAAAATCATGGGTATTCCAGCTTAAGATTTTATCAGATCTGGGGAGAAAATCTACGAGGATATAATTTTTGCACCAGAGCCTTCTTTCCTCCCTTTTCCGGTGCATTTAAGAGTTGAACTTTTGTTTTAAGATAACAAATATAAATCTAGATTTTATTTATAAATTATCAAGATTTTATCAAGATTTTTTGAAGAAAGTATTAAATGCTTTTTTACAAAAAGCTGCTGAAACAACAAAAAAGAAAAAGGAGCAACAAAAAGCAGACTAAATAAGATCTGCTTTTAATTTATTAACAAGTATTTAATTCCATTTCATAGATATAAGGGACAAAACCAGTGTCAACTTTACATAACGAAAAGCTCCCGATTGCTCGGAAACCTTGATTCCTCTAACACGCCTGGTAGGAATTGAACCTACGACCAACCGCTTAGATGTTGGATTTGGTCTGTATAATCCTAATTATCCCGGAAACCGTCATTTGTTTTTGCAATATCTCCTGAATCGCTTTGCACTTACTAAGACGTTCTCTCAGAATTTCCATGACAACGCATATCCTCTATCAGTCTTCTTTAGTCGTCCGGAACGTTTTGCTTCATTAATTGTATGAATAACGGCATGGCACAAAGCAACTTTTTCACTTTCGCTCCGTGGTCGCACACGAACAGTTTTTTCAAGCCGTACACCATTCAATGTAGCCGTAATAACTTTTTTTCTGTATTTTTCCATTGTTTATTAAAACTTACCGTAGGTTTCATTCTCTCGTAGCCTCCTTACTCAACACATATGTTATCAGCTAGCGTAGCGTTACTCACTAAACTAATCATTTATACATCTATTATTGCTTATTATGGAAAATTTAAACAATCGAAGCATTAAACCACTGCCACATCTTTAATAAAAACTTATTCATATACTTATTGTACCATAGAATACACATGCTGCCTAACTGTTATCATCTATGAAATCTAATCTGCTCGATGGAAGTAAAAATTTTCCAATCGCAATTTAAACTTTTATGCACCCTATTTTCAACACTGGACAAAACCTCCGTCCCCTGTCTACTTTTATAACGTAACGTGACGGTTCTTGGACTCAAGGCATTTCATTAACGATAAGCAATTTATCATTACTTTATTCCATAAAAATACACAAGACTTCTGCCAAATCAAGGGGTAAGTGGTGCCACGGGGACAGAGTTGCTGATATCTTTCATTTTCCTTGCATGCTCCCACCCATCACTCGATCTTACTCAAAGCATAATTTATGTCAATAACCCCGTCCCCCTGACATTATATTTTATTCGCAACCACACTTATGCCCATGCCAAACATGCTTACTCTTGCACCTCAAATAAGCACAAGCCTTAGTATAAGGCGACAGTAAACAGACCGCCTTTACAATAATAAGTTTTTCTCAGTTTCCTGATCAAATAAATGAAAAGATTCCGGGGTGAAGGCAATATTCACACTTGTACCCATAGAAAACGCTACGTTTTGAGTTACTCGCGCAACAAGCGGTCTGTCACTTATTCCCCTAAGATACAAGTACATTTCTGAACCAAGGTTTTCAACTAATTCAATGTTCCCAACAATAGTATCCTGCTCTGGCTGTAGATACACCTGGATATTTTCAGGACGTATACCGAGAATAACCTTACGATTTACAACGCTTTCTCGAATAATATAAGCAGCGTTTTGTCGTGGAATCTCCATCCTGAAAGATTGGTGCTGGAAGTATAGCTCACCATTTTGTTCACTCAACTCCCCTTCAAGAAGATTCATCATCGGTGAACCAATGAAACCAGCCACAAACAAATTAGCAGGCGATTGATACAGTTCGATCGGCGAAGCAACCTGTTGAATCATTCCGTGTCGCATGACAACAATCCGATCACCCATGGTCAGGGCTTCGGTCTGGTCATGCGTTACGTATATGGTTGTCACTCCCAGTTTTCTTTGTAGTTTACTGATTTCAGCACGCATCTGAACCCGCAGTTGCGCATCAATATTTGAGAGGGGTTCATCCATCAAAAAAACCTGTGGCTCCCTTACGATAGCTCGGCCCAATGCCACCCGCTGCCGTTGTCCCCCGGACAGTGTTTTTGGTTTTCTTTTCAGCAGATGGGCAATATCAAGTATCTGGGCAACTTCATTTACTCTTTTATCTATTTCCTTTTGAGGAGTTTTACGTAAGGAAAGTCCAAAAGCCATATTATCATAAACACTCATCTGGGGATACAAAGCATAACTCTGAAAAACCATGGCAATATCCCGCTCTTTTGCCGGCACATCATTAACACGACGGTCACCAATATACAGTTCTCCCTCCGAAATTTTCTCTAATCCGGCCGTCATCCTTAGCATGGTGGACTTACCACACCCAGAGGGACCAACCAATACCAAAAATTCATGGTCGTTCACTTCCAGGTCAAAGCTTTTGACCGCAATCATATTATTGTCATAATGTTTGCAAATTCCCTTATACTTTAAGGATGCCATCATAATCGCCTCGCTTATTTATAAAAACTGGATCTAAATGCTCTTCCCGTTAGAACAGAAAGCTATTCAATTTAATAATTTATTTGCTTCTATGGCTGCATCGCTCAATGCCTGTGTTGCAGTTTTCTGTTGAGCAAGGGTTGCTTGAATAGCATCCTGTGTAATTTTATAAATGCGTGTACCAGTTTTTCCCGGGAAATTATACCATTTAACCATGTCATCCACCTGGAGATAAGTCGTATTAGCCGGAGGATTTTCCTCTCTCAGATACTTGCCTAGCATTTGGTCGTCGTCAACCACACTTTTACGGGAAGACATATACCCCATCCCTTTCGCCATAATTCCGTAGCCGTCCTTAGACGTAAGGAATTTCACAAATTCCCAGGCTGCCTGCTCTTTTTCTGGTGTCGTTTTTAAAATAAATAAGCTATTACCGCCAGCCGGAACTTTCCTTTTATGAACTCCATCTACCGGAAATACAGTTGTGGCTATGGTAAAATTGCTATCTTTCTGCAGTTGAGGCAAATACATTATTGTACTAACAAAAATACCTAACTTGCCACTAGTAAAGCTTTGCATAGCCTGCTTACTATCAATGACCGGCATAGATTGATCAGTAACTAAGTCATTCCAATACTGCAGGGCATTTACGCCTGGCGCTTGATCAAACATAACCGTTTTCCCGTCGTCAGCGATCATCTGTCCACCCATAGTTTCCACCATCGCCTGAAATAGCCAATTACCGCTTATAGCATAATCAAAATATATGCCTTTTTGATCTCCTTTAGTCAACTTGGCGGCAGCATATTTAAGTTCAGCAAAAGTTTTCGGAGGATTTTCCGCATCCAGACCAGCTTCTTGAAACATTTGCTTATTGTAGTAAACTACTGGAGTACTTACGGCAAAGGGAAGGCTATAAAGTTTCCCGTCTTTTCCCTTGCTTAGTCCGAGCATTGTCGGATAAAAATCAGTTAGATCCACTTTATCCCGGTCAATAAGGGGTTGCATGGATACAATCGGCATATTTTCTTGAATATACGATGTATAAGTAAATCCCACCTCCGTCAATACCGGAAGTTGTTTTGTTGCAGCTTTAGCTTGCAGCTTTTCGATGATTCCTTCATACGTCCCCTCAATAAATACCGGCGTAACGTGAATCTTATTTTGCTTTTCGTTAAACTCTTGCGCTAGTTTCTTAATTACTTCCCCATGCACTCCACCATGAATGTGCCAAAATTCTATTTCAACAAGATCTTTTTTATCGGCTGCGGCTTCTTTTGATGTAGAACTAGAATTGAAGCAACCAGTGAGAGTGAAAACCATAATTAACATAATCATTAACAATACAAAAATGCGTTTCATGTCTTTTTCCTCCTTCATCTTCGTAAAACCTTACCCTTTAAGACCACTGTTAGTGGACCCTTCGACAAATTTCTTTTGCGTAAATAAATAAAGAATCAATACTGGAATCGTCGACAGGGTCGCAACTGCCATTGTTGGGACCCATTCCGTAAAACCTTCGCTCTGGAAATGAACTAAAGCAATCGGCAACGTTAATTTTTGTTCATCTGTAAGCACAAGTAACGGCCAATAGTATTCATTCCAATGATTCACAAACAAAATAATACTAAGCGCCGCCACTGCAGGAATCGCCGCAGGCAGGTATACGTGCCAAATAATGCCGAGTTCTCCGCAACCATCAACGGCTGCTGCATCGGCAAGTTCTTTGGGAACGGCTAAAAAAGACTGCCGCATTAGAAATATTGCATAACCACTTGCCAGGTACGGAATTATAACTCCGGCAAGTGTGTTAATCATGCCAAATAAGTTAATAGTAATAAATGTAGGAATCATCAGCGCCTGAACCGGTATGATCATGGTAGCCAAAACAAAATAGAATAATATGTCTCGTCCCGGAAAGTTAAACCGTACGAAAGCATATGCCGCTAAAAAAGCGATGACCACTTGTCCGCAAGTCGATACTCCCGCGATGAACATACTATTGTACATCCAAGTAAAAAACTGAGTTTGTTCAAATACTTGCCTGTAACCGTCCAAAACAATTGTTGTAGGAAAAAACCACAGCCCCCCTTGAAATACTTCATTCGTTGGTTTAAAAGAAACGCTTACCATCCATAAAAAAGGTAGCAACACCGCTATGGTAATGAGAATTAAAAAAAAATTGTTAACTATCCCTACGACGTATTTGCCTTTCATTTGGTCCTCCTACTGATAATGAACTTTGGATTCACTAAACCGTATTTGCAAAATGGTAATTAGCAGCACCACTATAAACATCACCATAGATAGTGCACTAGCTTTGCCAATATCAAAAAACTGAAACGCTTCCTGCCATACTTCATACACTAAAACATTGGTAGCGTTATTTGGTGCGCCGTGGGTCATTATATGAATCGTAGTAAATAACTGAAAAGAATTAATAATACTCACGAGCAACACGAAAAAATGGACTGGTGACAACATTGGCATCGTTATAGCTGTGAACTGCTTCCATTTCCCTGCGCCGTCCATTTCCGCCGCTTCATATAATCGCTTATCAATACCTTTTAAACCGGCAATATAAAGAACTATGTTATAACCTAGCGCTTTCCATACTCCGATGATCATTAAGCTCAGCAAAGCCCACTGGGGATCATTTAACCAATTAGGCCCTGCAATCTCCAGATAAGCTAATAGGGCATTGATTAGCCCATTCGTAGGGTTCATAAGCAACATCCACACATAGCTAGTCACCGCAAGCGAGGCAACCACCGGAATGAATAACAAAAATCGGTAAACTTCACGATAACGTCCTGCACCTTCAACTAATACTGCCAATCCCAGCCCCAGCAGCATGGAAAGGGGAACCGTAACAGCTACATAGAAAGCCGTGTTGGTTAATGAAATCCAAAAAACTTTATCAGCAAACAGGTTTTGATAGTTTTGCAAGCCAACAGGTTCAATATCCGGGCTAATTAAATTCCATTGCATAAAACTTAAATAGAAAGTAAAAAAAAACGGAAAGATAAAAAAAACTCCATAAATAACCAGCGCCGGCAACAATAGCAACACCGGCCAGAGTAGTTTTTTTGTTTTTATCATATCCAGTAATTTTACCGGTTTCCACACCTTTCTTCCTTTAAGCAGGACAATTTCTGCTCCCCCCTCCATAGCTCTCACTCCTTAATTGTAATAATTGATTCCAGAATTTTGCCATCGGCAATCGCAATTTCTATGCCAAAAATACCAGCGATAGTCGGCGCAATATCAGCAATATTGCCTTCGGGAACAACACAACTTGGTTTAATGCTTGGGCCACAAGCTACGAGTATTCCCTTCATCTCATCTTTTTCCGGTAGGTATCCATGAGTTGCCTTTTTATCAAACTGCCTACTCACTACCTGATTATCTCCGCCAGCATCTTGTATTAAATAACCAGGAGCAGCTTCGACAATAAGATCAGCTTGATGCGGATGGTCTTCAACATTTGGTAATCCCAGCCTCTCAAAATGCTGGTTTTCAAAAACTCCTGCCACACCTTCCGTTGCCAGCAGCAATTTCTTTATTTCTTGCACCAACTGATCCTTATATTCTTCATCAAAAACATATATATAACCTGAGCCGTCATTGGAAATTGCGATAACTCTGCTCTGTTCAGGTGAAAGCGAATTGTACCAGCCTTGTTGCTTAAACAGCACATTGGGGCGGATTGCGCTATGAGCATCCATGAAACCATGATCAGATATCACAAATACATCGGTACTGTCATACAACCCCTCTGCTTTCAATTTTTCGATAATCTGCCCCAAACGTTCATCCAAGTATTCCAGCGCCCAAAACACTTCCGGACTACATGTCCCATAGTCATGCTGAAAGCTGTCAGCTAGCAGAAAATGTGCTAGGATCAAACCGGGTTTCTGTTTGCCTATCAAGTATTTTACGACTTCGGTTGTTAACCAATCCTGCATTTGTCCCCGTGAATGCTCTTTACTCCAAGGACCATAATTGTTTACTAGTATCCCTTGTTCTTTAAGTTCCTGCCAAAAAAGCGGCGTAGAGTGCTGCTCAAATAGTTCCTGTTCGTAAAACTCGGGAATATTAAAATCGATATGTTTGGCACCACGGGTAAGCGGCCAACAAATTGCTGCAGTTTGAATACCCTTTTGATGAGCTAGATCATATAATGTTGGAAACTTGACCACATCTTCCTTCTCAAATACCCGATCTCCATAATACTCCTTAACATGACGCGAAGACTTTTCAACTACCCAATTGCCAAGGATTCCATGTTTGCTTGGTGAAACACCAGTTACAATCGTAGTATGGGCCGGCCAAGTGCAAGAAGGATACGTAGACGTCATTTTTTCCACTTTTGCTCCTCCAGCAAGCAGACTTTTTAAATTAGGCATCTTGCAGCGATCATCGCTTAAGTAATATGCTGCCATCCCATCAATACAAACTACTATAACTCTTGGTTGCATTCTTCAGCCTCCTAGCTTATCGCTTATTTGAATTCATAAGTCCGTCCAATAACTCGCCGATGGTATTCACCACAATGTCTGGTTTACATTTGGCGTCCCTGGGAAATTTATTTCCGTGAGAAATCCACACCGTAAACATTCCGGCAGCGTGAGCCCCCTGCATATCGGTATAAGGATTATCACCAACCATCACACATGCTTCAGGGCCGACTGCTATCTGCTTAGTAATCATCTCGAAAGAGTAAGCAGCAGGTTTTCCTATTGATTCCACTTCACTAATACCAGCGACAGCCTTTATGGCTTCAACGAAAGCGCCTGTCTCCGGAATTCTATGGCCGCCTTCTCCTGGGTGATAAAAATCAAGGTTTGTAACTACCAGCTTCCCCCCAATAGCCAGTTTCTGTGAGCAATCGCAAAGTTTCTGATATGTAAACGATTGGTCGAGACCAACTACCAAAACATCACATTTCTCCTGGCTTCCCAAAGGAAACACCCGATGCCCCACTTGTTGCAAACATTTTTTAAGCTCTTCCGAGCCTACGGCTTGAAGTTGTAAAGCACCGTACTTATCCATTAAATATTGGCCAACAAGTTCCGTTGTCGCCAAAATTGGTGCACGTTCTACCGGCAATCCCATGGATAATAATTTTTTACGGATTGTGTCTGAAGTTTGCCAAGAATTGTTACTGAGAAACAGCACGTGTTTGCCAGCCCGCATTAAGCTGTCAAGCAATTCCTTAGCAGCGGGATATACCGTATTGCCGCTATATATGCATCCATCCAAATCAAAAATAAAAGCTGTATATTCGTCCATAGATAAATTCATTTAATATCGCACTGCCCTTCTATAATTCGTGTACGTCTACAATACTAATGTCCAAAGCTGCCGTTCGCCTATGGCAACCGCGTAGGCTCCTGCATCTAAAGCCTGCGCTATTTCTTCCTGCGTTTTTATTAATCCAGCGGCAACGATTGGGCAGCCAGCAGCTTGACTCAACTGCCGGATTATCCGCGGCATAAGACCAGGCATTATTTCAACCATATCAGGCTTGGTGTCTAAAACGTTTTTTATAGCGGTCTCATAAGCCTGTGTATCAATTAAAAACACTTGATGTATGGTAAGTAATCCTTCCTTTTTTGCTGCATGAATCAGCTGATTTTTCGTTGAAACGATCCCATCGGGCTTTATCCTTTTCGCAATGTACCTAAGCCCTTCTTTGTCATTGGCGATTCCCTTAATCAAATCAATGTGCAGAAAAATTTTTTTTTGATATTTCCTCGTTGCAGCGACGCACTCCTCAATTGTAAAAATGTCCCCGGACATAAGAAAGATCACCTCAACCCTTGATTCAATGGCCTCTTTCATGTGGTTTACATCTCTGACCGCAGCTACAATAGGATACTCAAGCTTTTCCATTTGTTAATCCCTCTTATAATTAATAAAAAATACCCTCGTACAATACCAATACTTCCCAATACACAGTTAAAAGACCACAACTGTGTATGTTGTTCGGCTGCATTGTACATGGGTATTCTCATAAACTCAACCCATTATTCAATTTGTCTTGTTTTCATTTTATCAAAGATTAACACCAAAAGTATTATGCGTAAGTTAAATGTTTGTAAAGTTTCATTTTCCCTGGTCTTACTAAAAGTCCGCAAACAGTATTGCGACTCAAATACAGACGCAGGGACTCGTCTGACATCAAATCCCAGTCCCTTTTTCTGTTTTTAAGTTTCGTTTTAATATTATTATCAGTCCCGCACTTGGTGCCTGGCCAGAAAATGATCATGATACCTCCCCAGAATTATTAAAGCCGTGATTGCTCTGACCAACGCGAGTAACATATCCCATTGTGTATCCCAAACATCGCCTTGGGTTCCAAGAAAGGCTTGCGTGGCTTCCCCTGTAGCTAGAGCAACGCCAAACTCGATTAACTCATAGCTTGCACTAATGGCCTCAACTTCAAAAAGGACACATTGAATCGCTTCAATCTGTCCTTTTATAATCATATGCATTATTTCTATCCAAAAATTGTCTTGTCGGCGGTATGAAAACTATAACTTAGAATATATTTTCAGTGTTTATTTGTAGTTTTGAAAATAAACGGCAACTTGACACAAATAAAGGGCTTGCGATGTCCGCAAACCCTTGATTTCTCTGGCACGCCTGGTAGGAATTGAACCTACGGCCAACCGCTTAGAAGGTGTATGTATTGCTTTTGTTTACTTTTTATTATGTTATAATACCCTTGATTTCTCTAGCTTCACTGTGTTTTTCTTCTTAGACCATCTGTTCATTTTATAGTGCTTTTTTTAAAACAAACACTAAATAAACACCACGGTTTACACTTGATATTACTGGCTTTACAGGCATCGTAAACACTAAATATTATGCTGCTACCTTATTACTAACATAATATCATATTATTTGCAGTAGCAACAGCAAAATGCAACGCCAATACAAGCCCACCACGCGACTTTTAGAGTGTGGCTAATACTAACCCCTTTACCGACTATAATGACGCTTAAAACTTCTTGAATTAAATAACAAGCGAAACGCCCCGCCCTCTACGAAAGGCAGTTTTCAGTTTTCGCTTTAATTCTCTGCATACTCTCTATCAATCTTTCTTGAGCATATTGGGCTTGATAATCTAAAATTTCGCCAATCACTTCCCCATTCAGGCCATATCTCGGTGCACCCTGTGTAAGACAAGCCGCGTAATAACTAAGACTTGTACACCAACATTTTATTGCCGAGTTTACCATCCCATGGTTAATATCAATCTCACCTTTATTAATTAATTTATAAAGATACTTTGCTGTACCAATAGCTAACGGTACTTTAGGATTAGGCTTTTTGGGGAACGCGGAAGGAAATTTTTCCTGCAATGTATCTATAGTTATACTAAGCCTCTCGCGATATCGTTGTCTTGATTTTATACTCATCCATTCCACTCCTGAAAATAAGATGACCCTAAAAATAGAATTTACTTGTTGTGCTTATAACAATATATTTATTGTCTAAAATACTCTTGTTCTTCACTTATCCTTGTAGCTGTTGCAAACTGTACACTCATTACTAATTGTATAAATAAACCAACAGCTAAAACTACCATAAATACCAAATTAGCTGTCCAGGGATTTATTCCAAATATTAATAAAAGCATAAATAATGCACATCCAAGCATAGTTGATAAAGCAGCTATTGCAGTTGCAGGCGAATCACCACCGTCTTTACTAGCCATATAACTTATAGGGCCTGTTGCCACCGAGTAAGCCATCAGCAATAATGGAATTGCTCCAGTTCCATGGGGTTCAATATAGGAAACGTAAAGCCTAAACACGGATATTGACCAATACCAAAAGAGTCCAAACGTATATACATTAGCACAAAAGATTAAAAAATGACCAAATACACCTGTACCTTTTTTAATCATATTAAAGCCAGGTACTACTAAAAGCATTGCAGGTATTAAAACAAATGAGGCTGCAAAAGTAGTTAAAATTAGAAAAATAATTGCAAGACCAACCGGAGCCCATTTGCTAATTATAATTAACCAAATACCTGCAACAATCCCCCCAAACATATTAAGGAACATGATAGGAACAGATAAAGCACTAATAAAACCCATTACGAATACACCTCCGTTAAAACATGTTTCAGATAATAACTAATTACAAATTTCACTTCCTTCTTATATTGTTATATTCAGGAATAAACTGTATTTTTATGGAATTCTATATATATATAAATGTTCCTCTAAAATATTAGAAATTTTTTAGATAAAACTATTACAATGTTAAATGTATATAAAATAAAAGCCGGGGCTATCGGCAGTTCTTTTTTTGTTCAGTTTCGAGGGGATCATTACGAGGTATGATTTTTGCTTTTGGGTTTTCTTTGATTTGCTGAAGTATTTCGTTTTGTTTTTCTTTTGGGTTAGTAGCTATTTTATTGGCTGTGGTTATTTTTACATATCCACCCTTCATAGCATCAACCAATTCCGGAGTACCGTGTCTTTCTACATATTCAGTGCGCCTTATTGTAGCTCCTGATATACCAACTAGCTTCCCGGCCTTGTCCGAAGTCTGGTCCTTATCATTATCCAGTTCAGTTCCCGAGACCTTAACTGGGTTTAAGAATTTACCATGATTATCACGCGCCAATTTATTATCCATGTTTTTTCTTTCTTTAGCTTCCTCGGCGAGTAAAGGCATCATCTTTTTGGCAACCTCAACTTTTTCCAACATTGATAACTGCCGTCTATAAAGGGTGTCGATTATTCCCGGCCTGTGATCGAGAGATCCTAGATCTGCCGCCAGGGGTAAGCATTAAAGTCGTACCCTATATCCTCCAAGGGTCTGAATAATATTAAGCCCCTTTTCATCGCCATCTAACCTGTCAAGCCAAGAGGGTTTTCATTTGGCGGCAAATAGGTTAAGTCCTATTTCCCTAGGTTCTACTAGGCGTGAATTTCCCGGAATTTCCCGAATAGCGTTGTGTTTCACCGACAATAACACTCGTTGACGTTTCACCATGCATGGCGAATCGGTGAATACCTCATGACACAATTGACACAATTACCCGCAACATTCATTCGCACTATTCGCAGAATAGGATTAAAAGCACTGTTTTGGCTTCACTTTTGTTAATTCTGTCAATACTGTCAATTGTGTCAGAGACATTTACAAATAAAAAAAGCCGAGGAAAACCTCGGCTTAACTCATTTATTTATTGTTGGTGCGATACATCAGGCAAATGGTTACTCCTGGCTGCAATTAACAAGCACTTGAACACTTGATCCACTTCGTCCTGTCCCAACATATCAATATCAATGCCATGTTCTTTCATTTTGCTGATAATCAGTGCAACATTAGGTTTCAATCTTCCATCGGCAGTGCGTAGTATTGAATCAATTGCTGCTTTCATTACTCAATCCCTCCATCATTCAGCATATCCATTGTTTCAAGGAACTGTTGCTCACACTGTAAATCTACCGCGAATCTGCCATTACCAAGACACGCCCAATATACATACCCATCAAAATCAATAAGCTTATACTGTATGTATCTACCTACCTTTGTTGTAAAATCTTTAAATGTCATTTTTGCTTTATCCTCCTTTGTTGGTTTATTTTATTAAACTTTAGTTTAATTTATTAAACCCATTATAGTGTAACGAAAGTCTATCTGTCAATACATAAGTTTGACTTAATAAACTTACTATGCTACCATCTAAACAAAAATCGAAGAAGGTGTTTTTATGATTAGCTATAAACCATTTTTAAAGTTATTAATTGACAGAAATCTAAAAAAACAGGACGTTATGAGACTAACGGGTATTTCAAAAGCGACAATGGCTAAATTAAGCACTAATGAATATGTATCTCTTGAGGTAATAGACAAACTTTGTACCGCGCTAAATTGCCAACCCGGCGACTTGCTAGAATATGTACCAAATGAAAAATAATAGTTTAGTACAGGCAGGATTTTGTTATATCTTCTCGAATGTGGTAAAAAAACCAATTAGGGAGGGTTATACCATGAATTATGCCGACTTTAAGAAAGCTATTGTTGATTCAGAACCGGAGGATTGGCTTCATCACATTTTAGATGATGGCACCGAGTTTTACGTTTTAAAGAGTAATTTATCTGTTTCACTTGTTGGAACACCAGTTTCATTTGATATTCATACATACAATCCAGATTGGGTGTTAGATCAGTATCCTGACTCTCAGGCCTATGAACAAACATATTACTTAAAATTTAATGATACTCCAATAGAGGAATTCACAATTGTTTGGATTGATGGCTGTAGAGCTTCTCTACCCATTCCCAAGTGTAATTGTGATAATTCTATGTATCTAGAGCAGGATGACTACAGAATTGGCCGGATAATTAGTAGCAACGTCGAAGAATATGATAACTATCTGGCAAAATGTAAAATTACATATTCCTGCCCACCTATCTGTTAATCAGATACAGAATTCTATCTAAACTATGTAATTTAAGGAGATGGTGCAATGGCACAGTTTTCCTGCTGCAATGTTCCTGATCAAAAATGTTGTATCGTTGGCCGAATTATATAAGAGCGATGGTAAACCCTTGATAAATGCTCAAAGATAATCAGGAGGTCCATTATGCGAAAACGATCACTAGTTTTACTTGTAGCAATACTTTTTATATCTTTCTTTGGGATACATCAATCTGTAGAAGCGTCGAACCTGAGAAATGAAACACAGTTTATTAAATTTTTCTTTACTAATGGTTTTAATTGGGGGGTTACCCCTTCGGATTTAGGCGGCGCTACATTAGAACCCGCGACCGATGGAGATTTTTATAGATACGCACCAATTCCCTCATATATTATTAATAAAATTATCTTCGAGAAACTAGATAATCATAATAATTCAGCTGACTTTATTTTCAGCAATAATAAATTAAGCGATATTAATATATGGATACAGAAACCGAACTATGGTCAATGGGAGGAATTCGTACTTAAAGAGTTTGGACAACCTATTGTTATAAACAGAAATGGCCTTCATATCTTAACTTGGACAAAAGATAAATATATTATGGAATATATAGAAAACCATAACTATAATTTTATTTCTATATGGTTAGGAAACAGGGAATTATCGAAGATAATTCCAATGATAAATATCTAGTATACTACCTTGACTATGAATTCTTATCTTAATACTAACTCTTTTAATTTCCCACGTAAGAGACGCTAGTCATAAGCAGGGTAGGAGTATATTCCTACCCTGCTTTTACCTTGCTATTTTTTCATCTATTGTAAAAATTGGTAAATACTTATAAAATAAAAGTAAATACTTAGGAGGAAGTATGATGTTTGAAACGGCTTACAAAGTTATTGCTGGAATTATAGCTATATGGTTTGCCGTTGGATTGTTAGGTTGCATCGTTTGTGGAGTTTTCTACTGTCACAAAACCCCTCTTTATGGATAAAATAAAAATATATGGAGACTATTCTAATTATTTTGGTATATAGTATCATTAAAAAGAGGTGATTTATATTTTTGATAATGCGCGAAAAGTAATTGTATTTATGTTTGTTTTATCAATTTTAATAGCTTGTATATATGTTCCTCATAAAATGATTGTAACAGGAAGATCGGACGGGTATGCATTAACAACAAAAGACAACCGCCAAATTATAAAAGATAAGTATACTTTTATCTGGGACTTTGATAGTGAAAATTACAATTATAATTTAGGAAAGTTAAATACTTTTATTGGTGAACCTAATTATGTTAAAATGATACATGAATTTATTACAATATCATTTTTATATGGATTCCTTTATTTGTTAATTAGTTACTATAATAAAATATTGCATAGATTACACAAAAAATAAACAATATTAAAGAGCGAAATTAATCGTTCTTTAATATTGTTCTAAAGTTTTTTAAATTATATTACTGTGTTTATTTGTATTGCTATTTTTTAACATGTTCTTACTTTGGATATAGCGATAGCCCAACAGGATGGTAATAAAAACAAGGCTACTATTTTAGAATAGCGGCCTTGTTTTTTAGTTCCTCCTGTTCTTTTGGAGTTAACCCATTCATAGCACCCTTAACCTTTTGACTGACCTTGGCTTTGATCTGTTGCTTTTCTTCGTCTGTAGCATCTTTATAAATCTTTAATGATTTTTCAGCATTAGCGCCATCAAGTTTCTTTTCAATTGGAGATAACTTTTGATATTTAATTAGTCTATCATATTCGCTTTGAGATATTTCTCCATTAGTTTTTGCTTCTTTAACACCCACGGCATCACCTTTCTTTAATTCATTGATAAGACCTTCGTGACCGCGTTCCTTGCTAGGTCTGCGCTTCATTAAATCTTTTACTTCAGGTTCCATTCTATTATTGAAATAATCATATAAATTGAAGAACCATGCATTAAATTGATCAGGATACCCTGTACTATATGCAGCAACTTTTGCATAAGACTCGGCAACGTCTTGCCCTGTTGTTTTCCCTGTATCATTTATATATGACATTGTTTTGGTTGTTGCCTTATCAATGTTATCATATACCGTAAATGCTATAGGCGGGTTATACCCATACGTTTGCACCCCCAACACTGAATTAATAACCAAAGGGGCAATATCGCGCACCATTGGAACTAATTGCAATGGGTATGCCGCCACTTTACCAGCCCAATATGATACAGGATTATCCTTATCTTCCGGGCCTTTACCAGCAAGCAATTCCGACAGTACAGTAAATGCTACCATCCTACTGGCTGCAAATCCTATGAAGCGGGGAACATTCTTTATGTCCTGTGCTGCAATTCCGCTTTCTCTTACCCACCTATTGAACTCAACATTCATAAACCCATAGAAACTTGTAAATACTTTATTCGCAACATTACTGCTACGTATAATGGGTGATACATCATATTTACGTCCCGAACCATTGACAGCCTTAATAAGAGAGTCGGCGTAATAAGCGGACTGCTTAGAATCCCCTGTTTTGGCTAATTGTTTTTCATAGGCTTGTTTCCACATTGGCACGGCAAACAAATCGTCAGACGCCGACAGCAAGCTTAATCCAAAATCAGTTAATGGATTATTATCGCCGAACATATTACTCTGCACGTCCTTCAGCGAAAAGTCAGGGCTTAATCTTCTATCACGCATAAATGCTGATAGCCCGTGTACTTCGTCTCTAACTGCCTGGGCTGCTTTCCAATTAAATGCAGCTTTTGGTATATAATTCATCAATCCATGGTTTATTAAGCCTATAGCTGCATCGGTAACACCAAAACCCTCTATAGCCTTTGGATATAAAACAATGTTAGCAGCATTCTGTGTTATTACCCCTACCCTATATGCAATAGCGGCCTTGGTTGCTGACTTACGGAAATAGTTAACAAGCTTCTCTGTACCCATCATCCCAACATCTCGATACGCCTCTCCATTAGCAATATTGGCAATATAATCTTTGAATATCTTAGGTCCATCTGCTCCCAGCTTGTTGCGTATTGCCTCCTGGAAGTCCTTATTGTTCAACATCCTGCGATAGTCAGCAACTAAGTCTCTAAAATGCAAGTCATGGACAACATCAATAATATGCTTAGTCATTACTGAAGGATTAAGGTCAATAGCATATTCTGCCTGTGTGCGCTGTTTGGTGGCTCCTTGGTTGGTGGTGGCTTTCCACGTAGGCATCTGTTCCTTGTAAAGTTCGCTGTCAGCAGCGGCTCTCTCTGCCGCCAATAACGAGGCTCTAGCATCTTGCTTTAACGGATAATAGCCACCTTCCATATGTACAATCTTGCCGTTTGGCAATTTTATATCAAATGGTGTAGCCTCAACTTTACCCGGTTCAAACCCTGTCATTTCAGCATGGAACTTTGAAAGGTCAGGCCATATTGAATTAACCATGTCCCATGTTTTTTGAACTAGTGTCCAATCTTTTTCGGTTAGATTGTTGGACAGTAAATCCATTGCTGTCTTTTCGTTCCACGGAACTTTTGCGCTAAACCCTACCGGACGCGTACTCATAAGCTTTGTGCGGTTTCCATCATTGCCAATATTAAATGCAAGACCTAATAAATCCATTTTAGTTATAGATGTATCTATTTCGTCATAATATATCTCATTATTAGCCATCGCCTTGCGTTCTTTACTAGAGTACGGGCTCCAAATATTTTCAATCTCTTTTTTAAATACTTCAATCCTTTTACTTTCTAGATTAGCACGCTCATGAACAGGTTTTATCCAGAATTCTTCAAGTGGGCCAAAGGTTTTCCAACCTTGCAATCTACCTATTATAGTTGACATTGTTTGTAATTGATGCAAGTAGTTGGTAGTAGAATCCTTTAAACGATCTAATATTTTTGGGTGGACTTTTGGATTATAAACAGTTTTAAGATTTTCCATTTCCTTCAACTGTTCTAACTTCATTTCATCCAGTGAAGCACCTTTTTTAACGGCAATAGATGTTTTCTCCTGGTTGGCTACTTTTTGGATATTTTTAAGTGCATCGGTTAAATCCTTTAATTCGCTCATTGTAAGGTCTTTATAGTTTTTGCGAATCGATTCATCAAAAATCCAATCAGGGATATTTACAGTTCCTAGCATCTCGTCCATACGGTCAGCCCATTTAGATAATGTTTCCGTTTTATTCTCTGGCGAATAATCTTTTCTGCCAAGTTCGAACCTATCAAGCAATGCCCCGGCCTGGTTAAAATTTTCATCAGTCTTAAATAATAATTTCTTTTTAGAAACTACTTTTTTAATGTAAGTTTCTTGTTTAGCAACAGCCTTACTATTGTTCATTGCTTCAAGGGCCATAGCATGATTCAACATTTCTGAATTTTTCCACTTAGCTGCTTCTTCATATTTGCCAGCACGGTAAGCCTTTTCTGATTGCCGCGCCGCATATCTAGCCTGTTTCATGTATTTACTATAGGCTATAGCATCATTAATCGCTTTATCGGCAAGTGTTGTTTTAGCATGTTCTATTGCTGCTTTAACTCCTATTTCAGATTGCCGCGCTATTTTTTGGCTTGCTGTTTCTGATCTTAAAAACTCTTTAGCCATAGCGGTATCATGCTTTAATTGTTCTTTTAGGTTGGCGTTCTTAGTGCTGGCCTCTGTTTCGTACCACCTAGCGGAATATTTAGCATCGTTCTTAATTTGTTTTATTTCTTCTGAGTGCTGCTTTTTTAATTCTGACAACTTGCCTTGTAAGTCCTGTATTTTATTTGCATACCTTGCATCGTACTTAGCCTTATCTTTGGCCCTTTGAATATCAGCTAATAAGTTTGCTTCTGCATCTTTAAATCTGGCTACATAAGCAGCGACTTTTTTATCTCTTGCGTTCTCTCTATGGCTACCGTTAGCTATTTCGCGTAGTGCGCTTGCTTCTGCTGCTGTTGATTTTATCTTAGATTCGCTTACTTCGGCATCTGTTTCAATGCTAGACTTATCGCCCAACGATTCCTTTTTAAACTGCTCGTTAGCATATTCAAGTCTAGTTTGAATTTCTTCGTCTTTAAGCTTATTGGACTTTATTTTTTTTGCCAATTCGTGACCACTAGAAAAACCATGTTGTTCGGCAACAGTGTCAACAAAATATCTTTCCGCATCAGTCAGTTTATCGCTAAGATATTCTTCTGCTACTTCTTTGGCGTTTTTAACCTTACCAGCAAACATTTGCAAATCAAATGTCAAGGAATCAGAAGCTTTATATACAGGGTCGGAACTGAGTTCAGCTTCAACCTCTTGTCTTACTTCTTCCATACGTTTATTTAGTTTGCTTTGAAAGAATGGGCTTTCCTCGGCTTTTACTCTGCCTTGTACTGCTTCTTCGATCTTGTTTTTTGTTTCCGCTACAGCATCGGAATAATATTTATTCTCGTTGACACCGATTTCATCAGCCAACGTCCTTGCAGTTTTATCGCGTTCTATATTATCTATATCTTCATATATACTGGATTCCCAATCATTCTTTAACTGTTTTTGCATGTCGGATACTTCAGCATCGTCAATGCCGCGATCAACGTCCCTTACCACGCTAGGTTCTTCTTCCTTGGCGGTATACCGTTCATATGTTTTCCCCTCTGGAATTTCACCAAGCTTACTTGTTACCTGATCAACATACTCAGCTACAGAAGGGTAATCACCCTCTGACGCAGTTGAAAGTCGACCTGTTTCCTTGTATTTAGCAGCCGCACCTTCCCCGGCATACCAAGCAGCAGCAACATATTTTGGGTCACCATCCCCATTATCAAGCAATTTCTGAATATAGGCTGTGGCAACTGCATCCTGATCTCGTTCAGAAACAGTGTTAGGCTTCTCACCAACCAAATCTTCACGCCCCGCTAGTTTAGCTGCACCATCCCACGTACCTTGTTGAAACTGGTATTTACCAAAAGCTTCGCCATCAGCATTGTAAGCGGTTGGGTCACCGCCCGATTCTTGACCAAAAATAGCTTCCCTTACCCTATTTGCCATATCTCCGTCAGGAGTTTGTCGTGTTTCTGGCATATCAGGCAATTCATTAGCAAGTAGCTCTAATTCCTCTGGTTTAAGTTTGCCAGTAGGCTTTTCTCCCCTTGCTAATCCTCTTGCTCCTTTGTATGCAATCATGCCCGTAAGAGCCGCAGGGAGAACTTCCATAGTAGTGGTGATTGGTTGCTTATATAACTTATCGCCAAAGGCGGCAGGGTCTTGAACTGCTTCCTTTACTGTTTCAACTCCTGAGAATTTGGCGGCTACTGCGCCCATGACGTTAGGAGCATAGGCATTAGCTCCACCCTTGGAAACTTCTTCTTTAACAATGTCGCCAGCATCGTTAATAAGGGCAGGTAATGATAAGCTTGCTTTAAATACACCAGCTGCATAAGATGCAGGTCGCATCGTTTCGTAGGTAAAGCCTGCTGCTGCTTTTTTGTTATAATCTACAGCTTGCTCTTTTTGCTCGTCTGTAGCATTGGGGTCAGTAAGAACTTGGTTTGTACTTTCCCCAGCTCTCTGCCACTCAGCATAACCAGCTTTGCCACCTTCCCACCACTGGCCTAATTTAGTGCCGGCATCTTTGACGGCATTATAAGCAAAGCCCTCCATAGGCAAGTCAGAAGTGCGCCCAAAATCATCAACGTAGCCGTCAGGTTCAGCAGCAGGTTGTTTTTTATTTGGGTTTTCTGGTAATTCGTTTGCTAATTCTTCTAATTCTTGCTCTGTCATAAAATCATCTCCATTCCTGTTTTAAGGGTTGATATTCTTATCTTATCGGTAGTTAGAAATAGCCTTTTTGGTGTTGGTTCGCTGCCGCTTCAAAGTGCTTTTTGGTTTCCAGTACTGAATGATACTAGGTGACAAATCCAGTATGTAACAAAGGCGTTCTGCTCGTTTTTGTGCGGCCTCCAACGAATCAGCAGAATAAGTACGGCAATGACCTGAAATATTGACAGTGAGCAAGAATTCCCCACCAACTGGGGAAACTAAAATAGAATCATGCATTCAAAAGACCTCCCTCGCAACACTTAGTTATTATTATTCACCACCAAAGGTATTCCCATCTTGAAAACCCCTTCTCTATCAAGGGTCTGCGCTAAACGCAAAACCAATAATATATTTCCATTAACAATGATTAGTTCTGCGAATACTGCGAATTGTGCGAAGAGGTATCAAGGGTAAAAACGAACCTGCATAATGAAATACAGGCTCGTCCCCTCAATCAATTATTTAAGTATTTGAATTGCCGTCCATCCAGTAACAATGCTTCCTACTACAGTTCCAATAACGGTCTGTATTAAATAATTCCACCTCTTTGCTGGTTGGCTGGTAATTGCTAATACTCTCTCGTTTAATGCATCAACCATTTTAGTGTTATCCTTCTTTAAGTCTGCCAACATGTCAGTAGTACTTACTTTAAACTCTTTCAATGTGTCGGTGATATTATCAATCTTAGTCTCCATTTTGGACTGTTGTACCGCCAACAAAGTACTACTTCCTTGTAGCTCTTTAATATCTTGGCGCAATCCCTTAATTTCTACGTCATGATTATCAACCCGCTTAGATGTTTCAGCGCATAGTCTTAATACTTGTTCCATTAAACATTACCCCCTTGTTGGTTTCCCTGGTTTATTAGGCTTTGTTGGTTTAACTGGCTTTGCCATTATCTGTCACCCCCCTTATCAATAACTTTTTGTACATTAGACTCCCCACTCTGAGTTTGGTTCACAACTCCATACTGATAATCAGTCCTAAAGTACAAATAAGCGAGGCTTACAATGGCTATACTTGAGAATAGACTCATACAAATAGCTACCAATGCAATAGCATTAGTAAGTCGCTTATTCATCTTATCCATGGACTCTATCGCAATTGTGATGTTATCAAGTATTTTAGTCACTTTTTCTTCCAGGCTCATGTTTCATCTCCTTACCAATCTTATTTCTGTTCTTTCCGCACTTGCGTAAAAGCTATAGTGTCGGCAGTACCGACGTCATCCCCTCAAGGCCGAGGAGATCTTTACTTGTAGGCTCGACGCAATGTCGAACGGTAATTGACAACATCTGCTCAAAATTGAGCACATCTCCATTCACAGGCTCGTCACTGTGACGAACGGTATCAATTAGCCGACAGGCTACATCAGGGCGGGAAATTCCGCTGTGAACGAATATTTTATGCCCTCAGTAATACTTAGCCCACTAAAATGACTTTTGTCAGTTTTGTCAGTTCGTGCCCTATGCGTTTTTACTTAAAAAAAGACCGCCCTCAGAAGTTCCTAGGGTGGTGGATGATAATAGATATACAGGCTAGACCCTCTGACAGAATTGACAGTATTAACAGAATTGCTTCCAGGGGCATATCTTAACTTAGTTTTGTCAATTGTGTCAATATTGTCATAAGCATATTCGGGAATTATTAACGAATTAACACCTCCTAGCTTTAGCGGCCTGTAGCCTACTGGCAAACCCCTGGCAATCTTGCTTTGTAATACCTAAGTTTTTCACCATCTTATGGAATAAATGCCGCCACTCGGCAAACTCTTGAGGGTTTAACGTATCACCAACAACAAAAAGTTCACGTTTCCTTTTGGTAAGTTCATCAAGTCTAGCCTCATCCACAGAATCAAGAGAAGATGTACCACTTTGTTGGCTAGCTTTAACCGCATTTTTAACCTTCATCAGACGATTAATATAATTATTCATCAGTTATCCTCCCCAACATCAATATTAATAACTTTTACCCCTGACCTTGGCTTATCCATCCAGCAATCAGACATATCACAAGGTAAAGCCCTACAGCCATCGCGCCTGTTCTCACACTCATGCACTCTCCCCTCTCCATCAACTATATTAACGCAAATCCTAAGTTCATCATCCTGCTCCCCTTGTATCTGTTCTAACTTATCAAGTCGTGTCTTTATACTCATTTAATCACGCACCCTAATAATACTTTCTTATTACTTCTAACTTCTTATCGTTTTCCCGGAATGGTATCAATTTTAATTCATCTCTCATCCTATTAAAGCATTCTTCCCCGATAAGCCCCTTGTACTTATTAATAAGTTTTGTTCTTACATCAGGGTTAAATAGGTTTGGTATTTCTTTGCCCTGTTTAGGGATAGTCCTCTCAATAGCCGCCATTCTCGACCTTATGCTCACTTTCCTCGCTCCTTTATTTGTGCTTCCAACTCACTTAACCGCTGTTCAATTTCTTCAATTTCTGCAGCCTTAATAGCTAATTCCAGGATACTTTTAGCTGCGCTTACTCTGCTACTAGCCGGAGAATCAGCGGCGGCAGCCACATCCCGCAAAGTTTTAACCGCTTCACCTGCCGCCTGTTGTAATTGTGCTATAGCCACAGATAAAGCCTGTTTTTTAGCTGCCTTATACTTAGTCTGGAATTCTTCATCCTCTCGCAACCAACGCCATGCAGTACTTTCACTAACACATGCCTTTGCTGCTGCCGTCTGAATATCAGGACTTGAAAGCAATGCAATAATAAGGCTTTCATGCTTATCAACTTTCGAACCACCTGCCACCAGTAGCCACCACCCTTTAAAATTCTTTATATTAGCGGCTCCATCTCACACACCGCGCCTATCGCTGTTACGTTATTAGACTATTGGCTCAATACCAACAATCAAGAGCAAATCATCTACTATACTAATGTGATCCTGTGTACCAGTTCCGTCATATTCTTCTGCAACAAATATCTTTTGTACCGTAATAATTACTTTTTCAAAACTCAATTTGTAGAACACGCTCAATGTCGTTGGAGTAGTTACCTGCTGTACAACTTCACTGCGACAAACACTGTCTTTTAGTTCAATCGTTGGTGCATCATTCCAAGCCTTTACTAATGCAGGCACTATCTGACTGTAATCCTGTCCAAAGTACCCTGAAATAGCATCATAGTTAGCAATAGATTTCATTTTGTCATAATTCATAATTAACACACTTCCTTTTCTTTTTTATTGGTACTCCATACCTTACACTTAGGGCATAACGCCTTTGCTGCAGTAATTACCGATACAATAACCCGCCCACACTTTTTACATATAACCGGGCGCAACTCGTTAACGTTTGAATTCATTTTGACCGCCTCCCCTTGGTCTACGCTCCTGTGCTTTCTCAAATCTGTTAAGCCCCTTACCCCGCTTTAGTCCAGCAGCCCATAGGTCAGGATTTTGTTTGAGCATGTCCATTACTTCGGCCTGTTTAAGTACCACAACACACCGCTGCAACCTAATTACAATTTCACTCATACAGCCAAACCTACTTGACCGCCGCGAAGGTACTCCCGAAGGTAATAATATAAGGTGTGATATATAAAATTCCCGGCGCATACCGAAGGAATGAAATTTAGGTTCAAGCTATATCTAACTTCATAGGTTTTTAATGCTGCTAAAAACGCTTTCGGCTCATACTTTGTGCGGTATTTATGGCCTATAATATCTGCATAACTGGCATTCTCCACCATCAGCAGTAACTTTGCTTTACTGGCTCTTATTAGTTCAGATTCAAACTGCGCCCTATCTTGTGTTAGATTACCGCTTAATTCTTCTAGGCTGGCTTTGCGTTCAACAGCAATATCACCAACAAAGTAGGTATCTCTGACTATGCCAAGAGCGGGACAGGCTGGAAGCATAAAGCTATAATCACCAAAATCAAGTTTGCGTCCTATGTACGGTATTTTTTGTTTATCAAAGTAAGAAGTAATATGTCCGTTCTCCTGTTCCCTGGTATCAACCAGAATTGTCATGCTCTGCAATAGCTGTTTTAATTCGCTATCCGTGTAATGATATTTCACTCACTCACCCCTTTTCTATTGTTCCGTTAAAGAATTGTTTGGCCGTTATCAGGTTTTTAAACTGTTCAACCGGCAAAGACTTAGCCGAATCAATCACAAGCAATAATTCCTGCTTACCAAAGGCTAGAATATCGCTATCTGGCTTACTATTCGTATATACTAAAATTTTATTGCCTAACACATTCGTATAGGCTCCCGGTTTAATATTCACCGTATAAACTCCGCGTGATAATTTATTCTGCTGAATCAATGACACAATATCACTTGTATTCATATGTCACCTCTAATTTGTAAAAATATGTCTCTAAAAAGTAGAGAAGTAGAGAAGTAGAGGTAATTTCTATATATATTTATATTTATTTATGTTATACAAAGTAAATAGAGAATTACCCTTAAAACTCTACTTCTCTACTTTCAGCCTGTTAATCGCTTAAAATCTAATAGGCCAATGCTTTTAAACCGTGTAACACCATTTGACATATATTTTTTAAATTTACGGCTTTCCATGCGGTCATAAAAAACGCGGCGCGTAATTGGCTTTTCACCATTCCGCGCCGCCCATGTTATAAACGTATCATATAAATCTTTAGCCGCCGCGCTGACATTCTCATTGGTGGTGCAGCACTCGTCAATGAATATTTGAATTACATCTTCTTTGGCTCGATATTCCCGGCAAACTTGTTTGATACACTCGGGCGGTTCCAAACCTTCACGCTGCCATTCAGCAAAACCAGCAACACACCATGCAAATATTTCAGGCAGTTCCTTTTGTAATTTATCAATAAGCCGCCTATCCTCCCGCCCCTCGAATGATACCTCAAAGGGTATAAGCCGTAGCCGCGCCCAAATTGCATTGCTTGTCTCTTTAATAACTGGCCTATTATTGGTGCTCATGATTATCTTGTGTGTCGGCTTAAATTGGAAAAAGTCACACCGCATAAAGCGACCTGTCAGCATATCGCCACCAGTTAATGATTTTACTGTTGCTTCATCAATTCGTTTGCCTTCGTTGCTCTCTTGCGCTATTACTAGACGTTTACCGGCCATAGCTGCAATATCACAAGGGATACCCCCTGCATTTTTAGGCTCAAAAGTAGCAAAAGGCAAGTTGCATTGCAGTTCACCAAGTATATCCTGTAGTACCTGGATAAACACACCTTTACCATTGCGACCTTCAGCCCCATAAAAGATATTTAAAACGTGTTCCGATGTGTCACCTGACAGGCAAAGCCCTGCTACTTTCCACAAATAGCGCATGATTTCTAAATTATTGTCAGTAATTTCACATAAAAACTGCACCCATCGGCGGCAATCGCTGTCGGCATCATATGACCGATACTCGAACGGCAATAAGTGTGTAATGTTATGCTCTTTAGCATGAGGCAGCAGCTTGCCTGTTTTTAGGTCAATAGTGCCATTTAAACAGTTGACAAGGTACTTCCCTTGGTCAAGTTCGTTTATGCTTATAGGCACACCCGGCAACGCCTTTGTCAGTTCAACAATAGATTCAAGCTTTGCCCTGCTCTCGCATGTTTTAGCCCATTTTAATTGAACTTCCGGCTCTGTGACGTTTGAAACATCATACATACCGCGCACCATTTGCATTGCCAGTCGTTTAATTCCGCCGTCAGTATCCTTTTTCCAGCGTTTGCCATCCCATACTAGGAACAAATTAAGTTCAGGACAGAACCGAATATCCTCGGCATTTTGATATAAAAGCCTTTCTGCACTGCCTAACTCCGTATAATGAAAGTGCTTTGGCCCGTTCACTGGCTCTGCTTGTACAGGTTCCCAGTATGGCGCAGACTCAACAAGTCGTAATAATTCATCATGGGTATGTCCTGTATTAAGCCAGTCACTAACATCTCCTTTAGGTGGCAAATCCGGCAAATTAACAACCTTAATATGGCAACTGCGCTCATGAAGTTGCCTTGCTACACTTTGAGCATGGTCATGGCCTGGTATGTCATTATCCGGCAGAACAACCACATTGCAACCGGCAGTGAAATATTTTGAATGAAGGACTGTCCATTTACCAGCACCACCGGAATTACAAGTAGCCACCATGCCTAGCTTTATTATGTTTTCAGCATCTTTACAGCCCTCAACGATATAAATTGTTTGATTCCGCTCGATAGCTGCCAAAAGTTCCGGCAAGTGGTAAGGTACTGGCTCAACACCTTTTAAGTCATTAATCCAGTCGCCCCGCCCGTCCGGTCTGCGCTGGTAAAAGCCTTTTGGCTCCATTCGTACTGCCTGAAATAGTAAAGCACCGGCTGCGTCTGTATAATCGTAAGTTGCAGCAACATGCTTTTTCTGTTGTTGGTCAGGCTTAAAACGTTCGGCTAGTCGCTTTACAGCTTCAGTATTAGTACAATTATTGAAGTGCGCCCATAAATCAATACTGTCAAACCCTTTTTTGCACCCGTGGCAGTACCCCTTATTTTGGACAGGGTACAGTTCCGCGCTCGGCGTATTTTCGTTATGCCACGGGCAGGATATGAAAGGCCTGTTACCCTTGCGAGTTACTGGTAATCCATAGTCTGCCGAAACCTGCAATATTGGAAGTTTATCGCGTATTCGCGTAATATCATTCATCAATAATACCAACCTCCTGCAATGCATCCATAAGAACTATTGCTTTGTCGGCCAACAAATGATTATCAATGCAAATAGCATCATCAATTAGTGAATGAACCAAGTAATTAGTAGCGTACAATTTCAAATTTACCAATTTCTTGATATAATGTAGATACATAAAGAATAATTCCTTTCTGCCTGTTGGTCATGCGCCAGCAGGCTTTTTATTTAGTTAACTCTACGAATACCAGCAACTGTTGGCGTAATAGTCCCAGACAGATAATTTTCAATATCAACAATTCGCAACAAGTAGCGATTACCCAACTTTGTCACAGGAACATTTCCAGATCGAACAAGATTGTAAAGAGTAGTGTAGCTTTGAAATACTTTAGAAAGCCCTTCTTCTTTGGCAATTTTATTAATCTCTTTTATTGTGTAAACACTATTTTTGTAGCTTTCTGCTGGTAATTGACTCTGTACGGCATGTATGGCTCTAGCTGTATGAACACTTTCCCGCTTAACCATTTACACCCCCCTTTCCGTAGCTAGTTTTCCAATTGCGGCTAATATTGCGCCTTTTTTGTCGGATGGTAATTCTTTTCGAAGCCATCTGCACAATGTAAATTCAGTAATTCCCAACTCATTAGCAAGCATCTTTTGAGTTATGCCTTTATCAATAAATAAAATTTTAAGCATTTTATTTGAATTAAAGTTAATCAAAATTCAAAACCTCCTTCTTAATATCGGTATAGCAATTTCCCCGCACTAGGTCTGCTCTTCATGGCAAGCCTTAAAGACTCGCTCTTGCCCCAGTTTTTACGTGTTTAAACTATACCTCGTTTTAACGCTCGACAGCAGGATATAAAATTCTCAAAGGACAATCAATTGCTTGACTATACTATGATTATCCATTATAATTGAATATAGTTAAAGTCCTTTTGATAGTATTCATTTTTATAAAATAGTATGAGAGGTGACATTATGAATAGAATTCACGTTCCTAATATGCAAAAAATAAAAAGACAATCATATGAATTAGTTGACGGAATGATAAAACCGACAACTAATAATGGAATAATTTATAACCCCTGGCTCTGTTCTTCTACAATACTTACATTGCAGGTAGTTCCAGAAATCTCCAACATAACTAATACCGAAGATACTTCCATACATCTTGAATTTGCATCATGCAAAACACCCGATGATTGCATGGTATGGGTCAAAAAATATGGGCTTCCTTATCGTAGTACAGGTTTTGAATGGTGGAAAAGCACCAATGATAACGACGAAGAGATAGAGCTAAATATTGGCGAATTTTTGATATGGGCAAAAATTGCTTCTTGGTTACTTGAATTTGAATTGTGTCGCCAAAAAAAAGAAAAACTTCCTACAACTCCACCAGAAGTTGAGAAAGTAAAAGAAATGATGGGAATATATGAACTACAGGATCTTCATACCCATAGATATTTAGAACAATGTTATATCGACTCATACCAAATACTAAACGAAGTTGTAAAATGCTCAGGAGCGCAGCACTTCTCTTATAACTTGAAGACCTTGGAACCACAGACTGGCCCTTCTGCACATAACTTAATGCAACTTGTTTTTCTAAACATTTATGCTGAAATAACTGCAAATCATAACAAGCCCCGCCATTGTCAGTGTGGCAAATGGTTTACGGTTTTAAAAGATAATAGCCGGAAATATTGTAGTCCTCAATGTCAAAGATACTATATACAACGTAGATATAGAAAAAATGAAGAAACATGTAATAATGGAAGTCCATTAACAAGCCGTAAGCGCGGCAGACCACCTAAAAAATAAGTAACATAACACAAATAAAGAATAGTTTTATATTCATATGTTTTGAGGGAGGGAACATCATATGGCAGGTATAAAACAATATCCAGGCGTCCTACAGGTAACAGCAAACACCTTTAAATTAACGATTACAGACGGTTACACAGAGGTTACAGACGAACAAGGCAACGCTGTACTTGATAAACAAGGAAAGCCTAAAAAGCAACAAAAACGCTATTTTAAGACCGTCACAGCCAAAAGCGCAAAGGAAGCATCTGACCTTCGCGCTCAGTGGATTACCGATATTAAAGGCGGGGCAATACTAACTAACACCAAAATGACACTCAAAGAATTTTATGCGTACTTCAAAAAACACACGGAGAAACTAGCTCCTAAAACCATACTGGCCTATGATGGATTTTTCACTCGAATTGATACCGCTCTCGGCCACAAGCAGCTTGATAATATAACAGCAAATAACATACGCGCCTTTATAACCAATCTCAGTGAGGAAGGCACTTACAAAGGCAAGAAAAAAGACCAAAGCACATTATCTAGCACCACCATTCAAAAACACCATAAGCTGCTAAATTTACTTTATAATCGCGCTATGAAATGGGGATTAGCTTCAACTAACCCTTGTGAACGTACCGACACGCCAAAAGCCACATCGCCACATATTGCCGTTTATGATAAAAAAAACTTATCTGAATTTCTAGCTAAACTGGACACCGCAGAAACAAAGTATCAAGCCTTAATGCTACTGGCACTTTCAACTGGAATGAGACGCGGGGAATTATTTGCCCTGCAATGGAATGCTATAGACTTTGACAACAATACTATAAGAATACTTCACACTATGCAGTACATACCCGCCAAAGGGTTAACCCTTAAAGAACCTAAAACCGAATTATCCAGCCGCTTACTATCAGCCCCGCCAAGTGTTATGGCAGTATTAAAACGCCACAAAGCAGAACAATCTGCCAAGAAACTAAAATTAGGCGACCGCTGGCATAAAGAACATGACTTTGTTTTTTCTACTTGGGAAGGTAAGGCAATGCACCCCGACAGCTTAAATACCTGGCTAACCAGATTCACAGTAGGAAACAAACTGCCACACATCAGTCCTCACGCCTTTCGACATATGGCTGCTAGCTACTTAATTAATAGTGGCGTAGACGTTCGCACTGTATCCGGCAAACTTGGACATGCTAGAACTAGTACTACGACCGATATTTACGCCCATGTAATACAATCAGCAGAACAACAGACCGCCGATATAATGAGTGGCATATTAGCCGACAGTAAAGCCAAAGGAAAAGAAATATTAGAGAAACAAAAAAAGCAGACTAAATAATGGTCTGCTTTTCTGTATCTTTCGTATTCTTTTTATATCTTTTTTCAAAGTAAACACTAAACAAACACTAGCATTTACATAACAAAAGGCTCCCGATTGCTCGGAAGCCTTGATTTCTCTGGCACGCCTGGTAGGAATTGAACCTACGGCCAACCGCTTAGAAGGCGGTTGCTCTATCCGCTGAGCTACAGGCGCATAATGTTATTAGACATAAAATGGAGCGGGTGAAGGGAATCGAACCCTCGTAGCTAGCTTGGAAGGCTAGTGCTCTACCATTGAGCTACACCCGCAACAATGACTTTTTTTATCCTAAGGTAAGGTGGTCGGAGCGGCAGGATTCGAACCTGCGACCCCCTGGTCCCAAGCCAGGTACTCTACCAAACTGAGCCACGCCCCGTAGTCACAAAACATATTATACTGATATTTCATTTGTTTGTCAAGCAGGGTTTCGAGGTATTTTTTGGATGCCGCCAAGCCTTTGGTTTAGCGGCATCCAAAGATTCATTAGCAATTGATAGTACGGTATTTTTCTTGTCCTTGTTCATAGAAGTTTCGGCCTTCGCTGTCAATAACAACGATTGCCGGAAAATCTTCCACAGTTAAACGAGCCAGTGCCTCAGGACCAAGGTCCTCATAAGCCAAAACCTCATATTTTTTTATAGTTTTGGCAATCAAGGCAGCCGCACCACCGGTAGCTGCAAAATATACTGCACCATGTTTTTTCATAGCATCAACAACAGCCGGAGAACGATAGCCCTTGCCGATCATCCCCCGCAAACCTTCCTCAAGCATGCGCGGCGCATAGGCATCCATACGACTACTGGTAGTTGGCCCTGCTGATCCAATTGCTTGGCCTGGTTTGGCAGGAGTTGGGCCAACATAATAGATAATTTGATCTTTAAAGTCAACCGGAAGCTTTTCACCTGCGGCCAAGGCTTCAACCATGCGTTTATGAGCGGCATCCCGTGAAGTATAAATGGTTCCGGTAATAAGAACAAAATCACCGGCTTTAAGCTTACGGGCTTTATCCTCGGTCAACGGAGTGGCAATTTTTATTGTATTTTCCATCTCTAATACCTCTCTATAACTCAACTTCAGCATGGCGCGTGGCATGACAATTGATATTGATCGCCACTGGCAAGCCAGCTATATGAGTTGGATAGTATTCGATATTAACAGCAAGTGCCGTTATCCTTCCGCCAAGCCCTTGCGCCCCTACTCCTGTTTGATTGACTAGACTTAGGAATTCTTGTTCAAGTTTAGCATATTCAGGATGGGAATTTCGTTGATTGACAGGGCGAATTAAAGCTTTTTTAGCCAAAAATGCCGCTTTCTCCATCGTACCGCCGATACCAATACCAATAACAATTGGCGGACAGGGATTAGGACCTGCATTAAAAATAGTGTCTACAAGAAACTTCTTAATTGCTGGCAAGCCATCTGAGGGCTTGTACATTTTGAGTGCACTCATGTTCTCACTACCAAAACCTTTGGGGGCCAAAACAATCTTGATTTTATCACCAGGAACGATAGTGGTATGTAATACCGCCGGCGTATTGTTGCCGGTATTTTTACGGTTAAACAATGGTTCTGCAACCACTGATTTTCTTAAATAACCTTCGGTGTAGCCCTTAGCCACTCCCGCATTAACGGCATCAGACAAACTGCCGCCAGCAATGTGAACGTCTTGGCCAATTTCCATAAATATGACAGCCATTCCCGTATCTTGGCAAATAGGAACTTGTTCATCACGGGCAATGCAGGCGTTTTCTACCAGTTGTCCAATAATAGCTTTCCCCAGCGGCGACTCTTCTTGCTCTTTGGCCGTCTCTAACGCACTACGCATATCGTCAGACAAATAATAATTAGCATCAACAGCTAGCTTAGCAATAGCCTCTGTGATTTGTAAGGCATCAATTGTACGCATTCTTTCCTGCTACTTAAAACATAGACAAATATATCCATGTTAAGAAAATTACTGTTTCATCGTGTCCGGTTTGGCCGAAGCTACCACCGTTTATATAACACTCCGCAGCCGTAAATTCCCGACTAGCCATCGGTACACATATACAATAGCTTGATTATGCTAACTTGTATATTTTGGCATTCGCAAGATTTATACTAGCGTTCAAATCGCGGTCTATTACTAATCCGCACTCTTGGCAAGTGTAAGTCCTGTCAGAAAGTTTTAGGTCTTTCTTAATATTTCCGCAACACGAACAGGTTTTTGACGATGGATAAAATCTGTCAACCACCCTTAATTCAATGCCGTTATCTTTGCACTTACACTCTAGTTTTTGCTTGAAGCAATAGAACTTTTGTTCCGCTACTGCTTTTGCTAAATGCCTATTCTTCATCATGCCGCTACTATTCAAATCCTCAATAGTAATATGAGAGGGCTTGGTTTTCGCTATCTCATTAACCACTTTATTGGTGTAATCATTACGGATATTAGTTAGCTTGTAATGAATGGCTTGTATTTTCTTAACTTGTTTTGCTATGTTTGCAGAGTAAGTAGCAGTTTTTTCACCTCTTTTCTTTTTGTGTTCATACTTTCTCGATAAACGTCTTTGCTCACGTTTTAACTTCCGTTTGAGTTTACGAACATAATTTGTCTTATTGATATTCTTGAATACCTTGTTATTGCTTATTGTTGCTAATGTCTTAATCCCTAGGTCAATGCCAATGCCGTTAGTCGATTCAATATCTTCTTTTGGTTTTTCATTACTATCAATCAGAACAGATACAAAATATCTTCCTGCTTGAATGGATGCAGTTCCACTTTTAACCACCGCATTAGTAGGTATATAGCCTTTTTCTTTGTGTTGAACAAAGCCAATAGTAGGTATTTTTACTCTATGCCGTTCAACCGTCCAATCAGTTTTATTGTTTTTAGGGAAATAAGATTTAACATCTTGGTTTTTCTTTTTCTTGAATCTAGGGAATTTGCTTTCGCCTTTAAAGAATCGCTTAAATGCCTGTTCACCGTTCATTATTGCCTGTTTAACAGCTTTAGATGATACGCTTTTAATCC
>NZ_LSLK01000070.1 GCF_002257705.1 Sporomusa silvacetica DSM 10669 | reverse complement strand
GAGCTTGTGTATTTTTTGTAAAATTGTGTAATATTATATATACTACCACAAAATAACATTAAATTCCTGCTTTTGACAAAAATAAATAGCCGTGTTAAACGGCTAATGGTATCTGTGAGACAAGAAATACAGGGATGCTGTGAATGACTGCAATAGTAGTTGCCAAAACCGTTGCCAAAATGAACAACAATGCACCAAAACATTATATGGTAACTACCATAAAATACAGTAATGCCAAGACATTCGAAGAAGCAAAGGGACGCTCATCTTGCTTCGTTTTTAAAACAAGGAGTTAGATTCCTGAGAGGAATGAATACTGTGAGTACAATCATCAAAATAAACACACGGCCATTATCACAAGATGCCGTGTGCTTTCTGGTAGATATCTTTTTTTGCTAATAAATCATTTGCTTACGATTACTGGCACCTTCAAAACCTGTCCAGGATAAACACTCGCGTTATTATCTAATTTATTTATCCGCCAAATCTCATAAATGACTTCCTTAACATCGTCTTTATCTGTAGTGTATTTAGCAGCAATTTGCCAAACTGTATCTCTGGGTTTTACGTAGACCGTATCATCAATTCCAACGAAATATTGTAGTAATAAAATAACCCCGTAGGGAGACGGTCAATCAGGGCGGTCCCAGTGGGGTTCAATTATTTTATCAGTGATTAAGATATATCTGCGTGAAATTAAAGCAAAGTTTCAAAACCGAGCAAGAGCATGGTATGATATAATACAGAGTTGCTGGTACAGACTAGGCTCAAGGAGTGAGTTTATGTACAGAAGAAGCGGTGATCTGAATAGTAAATACTTGGTAGCCTAAACTTTCATCGATTTTGCTGTGATAAAAATTGTGATGGCTGTTTCTTCAGATCGTTATTTAAAATTCGTCGTTCCCAGTGACATGGAGAGGGTTATCACCCGTAACACTCTTTGTTAAAATATGTACGAATTAGCAAGAGTGTTGATAAAGAATTGAGGTAATGCTTTGAATAGAGAAGACGAAATGAAAGATTTGCTGGATACTCCCCCGCCCCCTTCGCGTAAGCCATGGTACAAAAGATTTGGGTTAGGCGGGGCGGTTACTGTTCTGCTGGCTATACTAAAATGGAAGACTATTCTGAGTTTTCTTCAGGGAATCTTTTTCTTGTTTAAGTTTAGTAAGTTTGGGCTTACAACAGTATCTATGTTTGCGATGATTGGTGTGTATGCTTGGTTTTATGGTATTTGGTGGGCGGTCGGTTTTGTCTCGCTTATTGCAGTCCACGAATATGGGCATATGTATGCTGCAAAGCGGCAAAACATCCCTGTAACGGCTCCAGTCTTTATCCCTTTTTTAGGAGCGTTAATTGGTATTAAGGAACCTCCTAAGGATGCAGCAACTGAAAGTATTATTGCCTATGGTGGGCCGCTGTTTGGTTTTTTAGCAGCAGGTGTTGTTCATACAGCTGCTTATGTATTTCAGTCAACGCTGCTTTTCTCGCTGGCTTTTACTGGGTATCTCCTGACGTTATTTAACCTCATCCCGGCTTCGCCGCTTGATGGCGGGCGGATTGCTAGTGCGGTATCTCCATATATTTGGTTTTTTGGAATTCCCTTGATTGGGCTTCTTATTTGGTTTAGCTTTAGTCCGATCTTAGTATTAGTTTTGTTGGCGGCTATTCATCGTGCATGGGAGTTCTGGAAGCATCGCAATGACTCCTATTATGACACTGATCCAAGGTTTCGACTAAAGATCGGGATTGCCTATCTAGCCTTGTTGTTGGCGAGTGGGGTGTTAACTTACGAAACGCATCTTATTGCAGAGGCGCTGCGACCAAGGTTATAAGGTTCTGATTTAATTTTATGATGAGCCACAACTTCCAAGCTATTACCGTTGATGATGGTGCCGGTAAGAAGGGCGTCATTAAACGGACAAGTAAAGGTGACTTTTTAGTACAGATTACTTCCAACGAAATATTGTAGAACATGACAAATAACCCCATAGGGAGCCGTAGAAAGCTTACCCTATGGGGAGTTAGTTTTTTAATGAATTGATATTATCTTCTAAGCGTATATCCCAGTAACATCCTCTTTACACGACAGAACATTTGTTCTACAATAAAACCGAACAAGCGTTCCGAGAGTAAGGGGGCTTTTTTATTGTCTCGAACTATTTTGCATGTAGACCTAAATTCGTTTTATGCCTCCGTTGAATTGATTCATAGACCGGAGCTTCGAGACAAGCCGGTCGCTGTGTGCGGTGATGCCGAAGCCCGTCACGGTATAGTGCTCGCGAAGAGCGAAATGGCAAAGAAAGCGGGTGTAAAAACAGGTGACGTAATCTGGGAAGCTAGGATAAAATGTCCGGGATTAGTGACTCTGTCGGCTGATTTTCACAAATATCTTCGATTTTCACGAAAAGCTCGGGAAATATACGCCGATTACACGGATCAGGTTGAAAATTTTGGAATTGACGAGTCGTGGCTTGATGTAACCGGCTCACTTAAGTTGTTTGGCTCAGGTCCTGATATTGCCGACACTATCCGTAAGCGGTTTCGAGAAGAATTAGGTCTCACCGCATCTGCCGGAGTTTCATGGAATAAGATATTCGCAAAACTTGGGAGCGACATGAAAAAGCCCGATGCTACAACCGTCATTACGGAAGAAAACTTTCGGAATAAAGTCTGGCCGCTACCTGTAGGTGACCTATTATACGTTGGCCGCTCAACGCGACAAAAGCTTGAGAACCGAGGCATTTACACAATCGGCGATTTGGCTAACCGGGAGGTTCGTAACCTTCGCCTCCTTCTGGGAGTTTGGGGAGAAACCCTATGGTCGTTTGCAAATGGCTTGGATTCGGCCCCAGTCAGGTTGAATGGGGAAGAAAGCATTGTTAAATCAGTCGGTAACAGTACTACGACAGTGCGGGATTTGCAGAATGATACTGATGTTAAGTTAATCATTTATGTATTGGCTGAAAGTGTAGCAGCTCGGCTTAGAAAGCATGGTCTAAAATGCCGAACAGTAACCATCAGCGTGAGAAATAATGATTTATATTCTTTCGATAGACAAGGTAAACTCCTGATACCATCATTCATATCTAACGATATTGCCAGAAAGGCTATGGAATTGTTTAAGGCAAACTATACTTGGGATAAACCAATCCGCAGCATAGGTGTACGTGGGGCTGACTTGGTAACAGCCAACGGTCATATTCAAATTGATTTGTTCGATGGTGATAACCTAGAGGCGGAGACACTTGAGCAGACTATTGATACTATACGTAAACGGTTTGGACATTACAGTGTCCAACGCTGCGCCATGCTGCTTGATCGTCAGTTAACTGGCTTCAACCCGAAGGATGACCATACCATTCATCCGGTATCTTATTTTAAGTAGGTGAGTTAAGTGGGGAAAGTACACATAGAAGTAGTAGCTAAACACGACAAAGAAGGAAGAATTCGACCGCTTTCCCTGCAATGGGAAGATGGTCGGAAATTCCCGATTGACCGTGTATTAGATATTCGCCAAGCGGCATCATTAAAGGCAGGTCTGCAAGGTATGCGCTACACCTGCCGGATTGCTGGTAAGGAAGTATATCTATTTTGTGATGCAGGTAAGTGGTTTCTGGAAAAATAAATCATCTATATCCAATTGTGATGTCAAGTTATATCATCAATTGTGGACCAATTGGTGGTCATAGTATAACAAAAAAATCCGCCGTATTCCATATTGGGGTTGTAAGCCGGAACCGTCCAAAATTCCGTGACCCCAATATACTCCAAGGGAAGCATATTGGTCAGCGGCAAAGCAGGTGGTTATGGTAAACCGTGTTTTGGCACATTGTCTTTGGTAGTGAGGTGTTTTTTCACAATCCCTAGAAAAAAGGTTCATATTCATTTATTTGGGGTATATCTATTAGAAAATTCTACACGTGCATATTCTGAGTATTTCCTAATAAAATCTCCCTTCGCGTAAGTGTATCCATCTCTATCATTAGTATATTTTTCTTTCAACATAATTTTAAGCTTTCCATATTCACGAGCAACATCAGGATGTAAGATTAAATAATCTCTAAAGTATAGTTCATCCCAATCGCCATAATATCTGACATGAATGTGCACACATTGCCCTTCAAAACCGCGTGGCGTATATCCTTTTAAGTATGCAATGATGTCTTTTTTAGGAGTATTGACAACATAGCCTTCATCTTCCATTGTTTCGGTAATTGCTGATAAGTCAATTTCTTGTGAAATCTCCAGCAATATATCAATAGTAGGCTTTGCGATAAGTCCGGGTACACAAGAACTTCCAATATGGTTAATTCTTACAATGTTATCACCAAAAATGGATTTCAGGAAATTTCTTTCAATAAAAAAATAATCTATCCACCCAGGATTATGTGGTTCTAATAATATTGGAAACAATTCGGAAAGTCGCTCCTTTGATACATTTGAAAAATCTTGCCTCATGATTACCTCCCAAGATAAAATACTCTAAACAATCAACTGTAATCCCAGTCTGTTGCGAAGATCAATTTACAAATTTCTCACCCCAGGTTGGATTGTAAATATACCTCCTATTTTTGTCGTTCAGTAATACCAATATACCTGAGAGTCATAGCTGGCGTGGAGTGATTGAAAATATCCATCAATAACTCCAGCGATACACCGTTCTTGTAAGCGTAATATCCAAACGTTTTCCGCATCGAATGGGTGCCAATTTCTCCAGAAACTATAATTCCTTTGCTATTTCTTTCAACAAGGCCAAGATCTTCTGCCGCATTATTTAAAATTCTATATGCCTGTTGCCGCGTGATCGGAATATTATTGCCTTTCCGACTCTTGAAAACATATTCGTCTGGGGTAAGACCAGGCGCTTCTTTGATATAGGTTTCAATTGCTTTTTTCACGATATCCCCAAGGATACAAGGTGACGGTTCTACTGTTTCCTATGATTTGGCAATAGATACAAGGGGGATGCTTTGTTTCCTTACTATTAAGGAAACAAAGCATTGATAAGTGTCAGAAGGAGACCGGGTTACTGCAATTCTAGGTAATAGTATATACTCGAAGCGGTTAATGATCCATTAAATAACTGCCTGAATATTTTAGTGCGGCAGAGCCGTTGAGTTAATCTGATAGAGCCATGTTGTAAATTAAATAGAGCCACACTGTTAATGAATAGAACCACACGAGAATGATCTGCAGAAATTTGGTGCAAATTGAATTTTTCGTAGCAATAAATAGAAGGCTTTCCGGTGAGAGCAGTCTAAACTATTGACCCTTAGCAATTATTTTCTAAAAGTAGAGCGGTGGCATGCGAGCGATAGCATGCCACCGCTCTACTTTGGAAGCTTATTTTGCGGGGCAATCAAATAGTATGGCGATTTTAAGAAAAAATGTTAAGTAGTTTTATTTTTTCAGTAGCACAATGAAGAATTTAAACAATAGGTGGCTTAACTTGTGTGAAATAAACTTACTTTCAGTGTAGATAGTAGCATCCAATAAAGCCTTATGGTAATTTAACATGTATTTTAGTGAAATAGAAATCTTCTACATAAAGAGGGTTTTCCTATTTTTGGTTAATTTATAAATAATGGGATTATAAAAATTGAACCATTAAGGAGGAAAACTATTTGATTGAGCGGAATGTTAAGTTTTCTATTGTTATACCGGCATACAATGAAAAAAAATATATACCAAGATGCCTAGATTCTATTGTGGCTGCTTCAACACCTTATAAGAACCAAGTTGAAATAATAGTAGTATTAAACCGTTGTACTGACCGGACCGAAGAAATAGCGTTATCCTATAATTGCATTATAGTGAAAGAAGATACTAAAAATCTTTCTAAAATCAGAAACGCTGGCGCTAAGATTGCGAGAGGGGAAATATTAATCACTATAGATGCTGATAGTTGGATGGCCGACAATATGCTGAACGAGATAGAAAAACAGCTAATCACGGGGAAGTATATCGGTGGTGGAGTTGCAATGCAGTTTGAACGGGTATCGCTGGGAATAATAGCGTCAGCGTTGGTGTTATTTATCCCATTGTTAATAAAGCATGGGTTGATATCTGGAGGTCTCTTCTGGTGTTTTAAAAAGGATTTCGATGTAATAAATGGATTTGATGATAATGTTCGTATTGCGGAAGATGTTGATTTCGCATTACGTTTAAGAGAATGGGGTAAGAAATGTGGAAAAACTTTCAAGACTATTACGAAACCACGTTTAATGACTTCATGCAGAAAATTTGATATCTTTGGTGACTGGTTGTATGTTAAAAAGCCAAAATTAGTATTAGATTATCTCAATTTAAAAAAACAGAAACATGCGGATGAAATATACTATGACATAAAAAGATGATGATAACGCGAAGGATACAGGGGCGACGGTTCGATTTGTTTCCTTTTGCTTAAAAAAATAAAACACGGCCATTTTTACAAATGCCATGCTTTTTGCTTAGGTGCCAATAAGTCAATATCTATCAAGATCTAACCGGCACTTTCAAAGCTTGCCTAGGACAAACCTTCGCGTTATTATCTAATTTATTTATCCGGCGAATCGCATACATGACTTCCCGAGCATCGTCTTTATCTGTAGTGTATTTAGCAGCAATTTACCAAACTGTATCTCCAGGTTTTACGTAGACCGTTTCATATTATCAAGAATTAGGGATTTAGTTTATATTTATGCCGGGATGCTCCTGGCTGGCCTACTCACTGCTGACGTCCAGTATCCAAGATAACTCTGCTATCTATAATTTTACCATTGCAAAATCAATTGCTCTATGCAATGATTTTGCAATTTAACATACTAACAGGAAGTACGTCTAGTAAACAAACGGATCTTTGCTTCAATCACAAGTTTTTATATGATTGAAAACCTTTTATTTGCGACGTTTGCGTTTATCCATAAGGATACCTAGCTGCACCTGTTTATTACTAAGTTGTTTGCGTAGATTCTCCTTATTATCCTCACACAAACAGACCTGTAGAAGACTCTCTAATGATACAATCTCCCGTTTTAGCGCCATCTCAGTCGGAAGAACACCGTTATTTTTTAGTATTTTATACGAAGAGCGGAGTTCTTGTGGTATCTGAGCATCATCAAAGATTAGAGGTTTTCCTTTGCCAGGCAAATTATCAAGTTCACCTTGTTCAATTGCCTCTTGTATTTTCTGTTCTGCAATCTTAAAAAAGAAGGAATCATTCATAATTCATCGTTCTCCTGCATAGTGGTAGCAGCTAAAATTATTAAAAGTATTTTATGCTACCATATTACCACGGTTTTTTTGACATGTCACTGCCATCTTTATTACACGTCAATCAGCCCGTCACACCGAAGGATACAGGGGGAAGGTTCGGTTTGTTTCCTTTTGCTTAAAAAAATTAAACACGGCCATTGAAAAATGCCGTGTTTTTTACTTAGTTGCCAATAAGGTTTACTGTCTACTCAAGACCTAACCGGCACCTTCAAAGCTTGCCCAGGATAAACATGCGCGTTATTATCCAATTTATTTATCTTCCTAATCTCAAAAACGACTTCACGAATATCTCCTTAGGTGTTGCATATTTACTAGCAATTTGTCAAACGGTATCTCCGGGTTTTACGTAGACCGTTTGATACGCAGTGGTATCAACAAAAGCAAGAGAAATAGCCAGTGGTGTAATAGCCAATATAACAAGAGCTAAAAATGTTATGAATCAGACTACAAGGTAAAGTTGAAAAAAGTACATCATGATTGAAATTACAACCATGAAGATGTATAATTTATATGTCAAATTGTAAATCACTTTCTCTAGCCCAGCACTAAGCTGGGTATTTTTTTGCCTTCTGCCGGGTTGGGGCCAGGTAATCGAGGATTCGCTAGGCTACATCTTTAAATAGAGAGTTTATAAGCCAACAAACAAAGCAGGACAAGAAAATTTACCATCAATTCTTATGTAAAATATAATGCTGCGATGCCTATAATATTAAACAATTATGCTGAGAAAGTAAAACATAGTAGATGAGGAAGTGAAGGCCATTCCAGAACAAATCAAATGTCCTTTTTGTAATCAGAGACTAATGGATCTTTGGACTCAAGGTGCCAGGATAGATATAAAGTGTTCTAAGTGTAAAAAACTTGTGAAGGTTAACCAAAGCATTAAAGTAGGTGCAAGTTAAATAGCAAAAATAAAATTGAAGGGAATCAGGCATCACAGAACAAAAACCGGAAGACAAAGAAGAAAAAAGAAGTTCATTTACGTATGTTCACCCCTAAAAGGTGATCTTGAACGAAATATTCGTAAAGCAAATGGCTATTGCCGGTTTGCGGTCAAAAATTCGGTTGTACCAATCGCTCCGCACGCCATGTTCGCAGGCTTTCTAGACGATAACATACAGGAACTTTACGGACAAGTGTGAGGAGGTTGCCAATTGACGAGAAAACAAACACTGGCCTTTGAAATAGCAGCAGACTTACGAAATCTTGCCGCTCGTATTGAGGCTTACACCAAGGAGGCACAAGCATCTGGGGATATACCAAAGGTTGTTGAGCAAGCCCAAGCGGAAGCGCCAAAGCCGGAACCAATCCATATTGAAAGAATACGAGCTATCCTCGCCGAAAAATCCTAGTCCGGAAAACAGCCAAAAGTCAAAGCCCTTATCACAAAGTATGGAGCCAAGAAACTAACTGATATTGATCTCACCTGCTACACCGAATTGCTCAAAGAAGCCGAGGTGCTTTAGTGGCCAAACATGCACTTTTATCTGCCTCAAGTTCTCACCGCTGGCTTCATTGCACCCCTTCGGCAAGATTGGAAGATATCTTTAAAAATGTGACCAGCGTCTTCGCTGCAGAAGGTACGGCAGCGCATGAACTAGGTGAACATAAGCTGCGTTTGTTCTTAGGCCAACCGTCTCAAAGGCCAGTTAGTGAATTCGATGGCGAGGAGTTAGAATATTACACCGATGTGTACCTCGATTTTGTGAGTGAATTAATCACTGAGGCACATGCAAGGTGTAAAGATCCAATCGTGTTAATCGAGCAAAAGCTAGACTTTTCCGAGTGGGGACGGGGGGACGTTCCTTTTTTGGCAACTTGAGAGACAAAAAGGGAACAGCCCGATATGTCATCCATAGAAAATGTCTTTGGTACAGTAAAAAGAGGTTATGATCAAAAGAATACCATGAAAGGGGCTGACTCAAAATGGATTTTTTTCAACTTTCTTTTATTTTGCTGATTATTGGGGCTTAACCAGAGACGAATCTGACAAACTGTACTTTAAGAATGCTAGAAAAATTGAATTTTAAAACGAGTAATGCTAATGTTGACAAATACGATAGGAATTACTATAATTAAATCATACTAATTCACTCTGGTTTAGGCGGTGATACAATGAAGTTGTCAACTAAGGGGCGTTATGGAGTTAAAGCAGTATTGGATCTTGCTATCAACCAGGGAAATGGACATGTTTCAATAAAATCGATTGCCCAACGGCAAAAAGTTTCAGAATATTATTTGGAACAGTTATTTGCTCAACTTCGCGTAGCCGGCATTGTCAAAAGTATACGGGGAGCTCACGGTGGATATTCATTAAGCAGGTCACCGGCCGAGATAACAGTCTATGACATTATTAATATCCTTGAAGGCTCTATAGAAATATCAGATTGTATTGAGGATACAGCCTGCGATAATGTTGATTGTTGTGCCACAAGACTTCTCTGGGTTAGGATAAAAGACAGTATCGATAATGTGTTAAAGTCAACCACACTACAGGATATGGTTGATGATTATATTAAGATGAAGGCTATTAAGGAAGGTGTAAAAGATGAGTAATACTCGCATTTACCTGGATCATTCGGCCACTACCTACACAAAACCGCAGGTTTTTGAGGAAATGCTTCCCTATTTAAACACTTATTTTGGAAATCCATCTTCTATCTATGAGATGTCACGAGTCACGGAAAATGCCATCGACCACGCTAGAGAACAGGTGGCAAAAGCCCTGAATGCCAATAAAGATGAGATTTATTTTACTGGTGGCGGTTCTGAAGCTGACAACTGGGCATTAAAAGGCATTGCTTTCGCTAATAAACACCGTGGCAATCATATCATTACTACAAAAATCGAGCACCATGCTATTTTACATACTTGCGAATTTTTAGAAAAAAATGGATTTGAAGTGACTTATCTTCCGGTTGATTCGGATGGATTTATCAACCCTGATGAGTTGCGACAAGCTATTACCGATAAAACCCTGCTAGTTTCCGTTATGTTTGCCAATAATGAAATTGGAACAATCGAGCCAATACAGGAAATCGGCAATATTTGCCGGGAAAAAAAGGTATTGTTTCATACAGATGCTGTACAGGCAGTAGGTCATATAGCAATTGACGTCAAAGCAATGAATATTGACCTGTTAACTCTTGCCGCTCATAAATTTTATGGTCCTAAAGGAGTAGGTGCTCTCTATATTCGTAGAGGAGTCAAAATTGACAGCCTCATTCATGGCGGAGGCCAGGAGCGAGGAAAGCGGGCAGGAACAGAAAACATTGCCGGTATTGTCGGCTTAGGTAAAGCTCTTGAATTGGCTACGGAAGAGATGGAAACGGAAAACGACAGACTTGTTTATTTACGTAATAAGTTAATCAAAGGACTTTCCTGCATACCATACAGTAAGTTGAATGGTCCGAGCGGCGCAAAAAGGATGCCGGGAAATGTAAACATCTGCTTTGAATTTATTGAAGGAGAATCCATGCTGCTGTTGCTTGACAGCAAAGGTATATCCGCATCCAGTGGCAGTGCATGTACCTCCGGTTCGCTTGATCCATCTCATGTATTACTAGCGATCGGACTTCCCCACGAAATTGCTCATGGATCCTTGCGGCTTACACTGGGAAGTGCTACAACAGAAGAAGATATTGACTATGTTTTGAAAGTATTGCCTGGAATTGTACAGCGGCTCAGAGACATGTCGCCGTTATGGAAAAAACATTTACAAGAACAAGGGGCGATGAAGAAATATGCAATATAGCAAAAAGGTAATGGATCATTTTATGAATCCAAGAAACGTTGGTGAGATTGATGATGCCAACGGCATCGGCGAAGTTGGCAACGCAGTCTGCGGTGATATTATGAAAATCTACCTGAAGGTTGAAAATAATAGGATTACTGATGTAAAATTCAATACTTTTGGCTGTGGTTCTGCAATTGCCTCCTCAAGTATGGCAACCGAAATGATTAAGGGAAAAACATTGGAGGAAGCCTGGGAACTGAGTAATAAGGCGGTAGCTGAAGCTCTTGATGGTCTGCCTCCTGTTAAAATGCACTGTTCCGTTCTGGCAGAGGAAGCTGTTCATAAAGCTATTAATGAATATAGAAAGTCTGTTGGTCTGGAACCATGGGATACTAAGGAACACGATGATATCCACGCTCAGGTGCATGGAGAATAACACGTATTCTAAATAAAATTCAATTTTAATCTTGTTTGATGTTGACAACATTTATAAAAAACAGTAAAATTTAATACATAATTTTGCTCGACTGATTAGAAAAACTAAAGGTCGGAATCAAGTTTTAATCGCTTGATTTCTGACCTTTTTTCTTCTCTCACAAATTACGGTTCGATAAAGCCATCATTGTTATAGTCGAGCATTAAATTAATTACGCAAAAGTTCAGAAGAAGTGAAACTTATTGTTTGCAAAGTCAATATTTTAGAAGGTAGGAAAGGTAGGAAAGCCGGTATGGAACAACAATCCTTCAGTCAAACAAAACAACTTGTCTACGCAGCATTGGGCATTGCCCTCGTCTTTATTTGTACGGTATTTGTAAATGTTCGTCTTCCCATTGCCGCCAATGGCGGTCTAATTCATTTGGGGAATGTGCCTCTCTTTATTATCGCCATTCTTTACGGGCGCTACTTAGGCGCTTTGGCAGGAGGAATCGGCATGGCGCTTTTTGATGTAGTGGGCGGCTGGTTTTTATGGGCTCCCTTTACGCTGGTCATTGTCGGTCTCATGGGGTATACAGTTGGTGCTATCTGCGAAAAGCACCGGAGCCTGACGGCTTATGTCCTGGCCTTGGCGGCAGCTTGTCTTATTAAGGTGGTTGGTTATTATGGTGCCGAAGGGGTTATTTACGGTAATTGGCTGGCACCAATGACGTCGGTGCCCGGTAATTTCGTTCAGATCGGCGTGGCGTCGGTAATTGTATTGCCTATTGTGGCTAAGTTGAGAAAGCATGTGGCTGTTGTTTCTTGGGCAGCAAGCCGCAAATAAAAAGATACTTCCAGCACAGCCTATTTTACTAAAAAACAAACTGATCCACGCCACGGTGCATGGGTCAGTTTGTTTATGCATGCTCTGAAATGGGTTTGAATCCCAAGCTGCGAGCTGTGTTAAGGTCGGCAACTGCTCCGCGCCCGGCTGTGGTAAGATAGTTGCCAATTAGCATGCCATTGATTCCAGAAAGGAACCCCAGTGGAACAAGTTCTCCTAATGCTTTCTCGCGACCACCGGCATAGCGAAGGATTTTAGTAGGTAGGATTAATCTGAAAATCGCAAAGGTTTGCAGCACCTCCATTGGGTTAAGAGGGGGGCGATCTTCGAGGGCAGTTCCCTTAACGGGATTTAGGACATTAATAGGTATTGAGTCAACATCTAATTCTTTAAGTGCAAAGGCAAGTTCAAGGCGCTGTTCCCAAGTTTCACCCAAGCCAATAATACCACCAGAGCAGACTTCTAAGCCTTCTGCCTTAACATTCTTAATGGTTTCTACCCGTTCATCATATGTATGTGTTGTACAAATTTGATTAAAAAAACTTTTACTTGTCTCAAGATTGTGGTGATAGCGTGTAATCCCTGCCGATTTTAGCGCCTTAACATGATCAGGAGTTAAAATGCCCAATGAACAACAGCGTTCTAGACCTGTTTCACGCCCAATGCGTTGTATTGATTGGGTAATTTTTTCGAAATCCGGGTCGTGCTTCATACCACATCCGGCAGTTACAATGCAAAATCGATAGGCACCATGGGATTCTGCAGCTTTTGCCGCTTGCAGAATCTGATCTTCGCTCATTAAAGGATAGCTGTAGAATTTTACATCATGGTGAGCGGACTGTGCGCAAAATTTACAGTCTTCCGAGCAACCACCCGAACGGGCATTAACTATCTCACAAGTATCTACCTGGTCACCAGTAAATTTTATGCGTACTTTATTGGCAATACCCAGTAAGATTGGGATATCAGCTTCGTCAATTTGCGTAAGTTGCAATGCTTCAGCAAAAGTTAATTGTTCACCGTTAAGAATTTTTTTACCTAACGTAAAAATTAAATCATAATTCATAATTTTTGCCTCCTAGTTATTTAGAATGGGGACTAAACCGGCATCATTTACCATGATAAAATCGTTAGCGATGTCGCGTCCGCCAAACGTTAAATAGTTGCCAACAATCAAGCCATTAGCACCTGCCAGCATAACTGCTCCCTGCATATCCCGTAAATTGATTTCTCTGCCGCCTGCGGGGCGGATTACTTTGTTGGGTAAAATAAATCGAAAGATTGCAAAGGTCTTAAGAATCTCAAGAGGAGATAGCGGAGTTTGTTTTTCTAATAAGGTGCCTTGTATTGGATTTAAGATATTGATGGGAATTGAATCAATATCCAGTGAACGCAAAGTAAGTGCCAGGCTAATCCGGTCATTCCAACTCTCGCCCAGCCCGATAATACCCCCGGAGCATAGCTCTAGACCGGCCTTCTTTGCCGCAAGTAAGGTGTTCAAACGTTCCTGATAGGGATGGGTAGTACATATTTGGGGATAGAAGTTTTGACTTGTTTCAAGGTTGTGGGCATAGCGCTTGATTCCTGATTGGACTAAAAAAGCAGCCTGAGAATAACTAATGGTACCTAGATTTGCGCAAATATTAATTTCAGACTCTGTTGTAACATGCTTAATAAGTGTAACAATACGTTCAAAATCGGGATCATTTTCCATTCCTTTACCGCTAGTTACGATACTTGCTCGTTCAGCGCCAGCCTTAGAGAAATTAGTAATTGAATCCAAGGCTTCCTGTTTGGAAATCAGGGGAAAAGGCTGGGCGTTAGTCTGATGGTATACGGATTGCGAACAAAATTTGCAATCCTCAGTGCATAAGCCTGAACGCGCATTGATAACTCCGCACATGTCTACTTTTTTTCCGGCAAACTTGGCGCGTATTTTATTGGCGTAAGCGCCAAGCAGCGGAATATCATCTTCACAAGCATCTGTTAGGGATATAGCCTCTTGTTCACTGATTATATAACCTTCCAGAACCAGTTCACCAAGACGAATTATTTCACTAGAGTCCATTTGTAGTCTCCCTTGCTTTGCATATCATTAACCTTGACAAAATTAAAAGGTTTATCAACTAATTGTTATTTTATATTGTTTAGAATAAATTGTAAACCTGTATATAAGAATATAGTTAACCATGTGCGCAAAATGTTGTGTATTTACCAAAAGTTTTCAATACATTTATAAAAAAAGCAAACAAGGCCGGAGAGCAGCAACCGCTTTCCGACCTTCAGTTTTTCTGATCAGCCGGTTGGAACTATTTTGAATTAAATTTTTCTGCCGCGTGTTAAATTGATGCGGAAAGCATACATATCACTGCGATAAATACTCTTTTCGTATTCAATAGGATTGTTGTTATGATCCATTACTAAACGTTTAGACAGAAGCGCGCAACAGGGTTCGGCAGTCAAAGCAAGCAATTTAATTTACCCAGCCATTCTTCGATGGACCTAACAGCGACAAAGGTACCCAAACCTTGGAATCCGTTGTTTTTAATCCTCAGCTTTTTTGATTTATAGTGGAAATCTTTCAGTCGAAACAACACTCCGGAAAGTAAGATACTTAAACAATATTATTGAGAAGATCATCGGTTTATAAAACGAAAGGTTAAGCCAATGCTGGGATTTAATAGTCTTGAAACTGCTGAGAAAACAATTTGTGGAATTGAAATAATGCGTATGATTAGAAAAGGACAGGTTGAAGAAATTCAATCTACCTTTCTGAGGTTGAGTTCTTAAATAAAATTATGGGAATCTCTCGCTTAATATTCTGAGGAAGGATTAGATAGCTTTGACTTAGTGAAGAATTTTGCACCAGAACCACAAAATTTAGTTTATCTGGATAAAGGATTTTATTTATTAAAGGAGAATATTCTCACCATAATACACTCCAATATTTACCAGGTTTATCGTGTTTGGGTATCGAAAAAACGCGGAGTTCATCGCCAGTTTTCTTCAGGAAAATTATGGAGGTTTGATAATATGACAGCGTTAAAAAGGACAGTACTTTATGACAATCACGTAAAATCAGGCGCAAAGATGGTGGATTTTGGCGGATGGGAAATGCCGATCAATTATAAATCGGGAATCATCGAGGAACATATTTATACTAGGAAAAAGACCGGCATATTTGATGTTTCGCACATGGGAAGATTCGTTATATCCGGTAGAGAAGCTGCGAAATTTCTACAATATGTTTTAACGAATAATGTTTTTGCCCTTGACCTTAAGCAGGCGCAATATACCATGATTCCGAACGAGAATGGCGGAGCGGTTGATGATGCTTATCTTTACCGCTTTTATGAAGATGAGTATTTGCTTGTTGTAAATGCTGCTAACGCCGAGAAGGATTGGGAACATTTACAACGAGAAATAGCGAAATTTGACGCAGGAATTACCAATAAGTCTAGCGAGATTGCTATGATTTCAGTACAGGGACCGGACTCGAAGAACATCCTCAGTAAACTTACCGGCAGCGTTTATCTTACGGAACCGGTAAAGAACGCACTGGATATTCTAAAGTTTGACGGTAAAGAAGTGCTTGTTGCCAGGACGGGTTATACCGGAGAGCCGTTAGGATTTGAATTGTTTATTAAAGCTTCTGAGGCAGCCGTAATTTGGGAAAGGTTGCTTGAGTATGGGGCTATGGCTATTGGCCTTGGCGCCAGAGATACACTGAGGCTTGAAGCCGGACTACCTCTGTATGGACATGAATTGGGCCTGGACATTGACGGCAGGGAAATCCCGATTTTCTCATGCCCTTTGGCTAAATTTGCCATAAGCTTTGCTGAAGCCAAAGGCGATTATATCGGCAGAGAATCTTTGGCAAAACAATATGAAGGTTATAAAAAGATAATGGAAAGAGATTTTGCCAACCTGACGGATTTGAACAGAATAATAAAACCGATCACATTGATTGATAAAGGTGTTGCCAGAGCAGGATGCAAGGTTTTCAAAGGTGATAAGGAAATAGGTTACATAACAAGCGCAACCATGGTGCCTTATTTAAAGACCGAAGGATATGGGCTTGAAAGCAGAATTACCGATGATAGAGCAATGAGAGCAATCGGTCTGGCCCTTCTTAATGGCGATGTAGAACTGAAAGACAATGTGGAGGTAGAAATCAGAGGAAACAAGGTAAAGGCTGTTATCATTCCATATCATCTGAAAAGCGATGCTCCTCCGTTTGCCAGACCGATTATTTATGGAGTTGAAGTAGACTGTAAATTCGATAGTTCGGCAGATTACAAGACCAAAGCTTTGAATCTTGTCGAAAGAAGTTGTCGGAACACCTTATGGAGACAGAAAGAAACCATTAACCTTATCCCCTCTGAGCAGACCCCTTCTTCCGCTGTCAGACTGTTGTCGGTGATGGATCCTTCTTTCAGGTATGCGGAGCACAAGAAAATGAAATCGTTCTATGACTACGATGTTTTTTACTATCAAGGTACCGGATTCATTGATGAGATCGAACATTTATTAATAGAAGAACTGAAAAAATACCTCAATTGTACTGAGGTAGAAACAAGAGTTGTCAGCGGTCAGATGGCAAACACTGCAGTTTTTAGTGCGATTATGGATTTCAAAAACAGGGTAAATAGAAAAAAGGACGCTTCGCGTTTGGGCTATGTATTAAACAATCACATCATCAGGGGGGGACACTTGAGTGCCCAGCCTATGGGGGCTTTGCATGACTACATAGCCATTGATCCTGTCACCGAAAAAAACGCAGTTGTCAATTTTCCGGTAGAAAAGGATAACAGTTTCAAAATCGATGTTGAGGACACGAAAAAAGTCATAGAGAAATATAAACCGGAGCTTATCATTTTCGGTAAGAGCATGGTATTGCATAAAGAACCTGTGAGGGAAATCCGGCAGTTTATCGATGAACAGAAAATCAATGCGGTTATCATGTATGACATGGCCCACGTACTTGGCCTGGTAGGAGATTACTTCCAGAATCCATTTACTGAAGGTGCTGAAATTGTCACAGGTTCAACTCATAAGACCTTCTTCGGCACCCAAAGAGGAATCATTGCAGGCAATTATGATAAGGATGATTATAAATTCGGATTATGGGAAACCATCGAAACAAGGGCTTTCCCAGGAAGCGTAAGCAATCACCACCTTGGTACTATGCTGGGGCTGTTGATGGCAGCATATGAAATGAACAGTTTCAAAGATGAGTACCAGAAGAATATAATCCAAAATGCCAAGTATTTTGCAAAATGTCTTAAGAATGCCGGACTGGATGTTGCCGGCGATCCTTCCATATCTTACACGGAGACTCATCAGGTAATTGTGAGGGTGGGATATGGCACAGGGCCGGAAATAGCAAACAGGCTCGAAAACAACAATATCATCGTCAACTATCAGGCTACGCCCGAAGAAGAAGGCTTCTCGGCTTCCGGCGCAATCAGGCTTGGCGTTTCTGAAATGACGAGATTCGGCTTCGGATACAAAGAGTTTGAACAGACGGCAGAATATATAGCGGACATCGTTCTAAAAAATAAAAACATCAAGGAAGAAGTTGCAAAACTTAGGGGTAATTTCACCGACCTGAAATACTGCTTTACCGATGAGGATATTACGAAAAGCCTTGAAAATTTGATGTCCACTTTCTGAGGGAGAATTAAAATTCGGAGAATGCCCTGACAACTATTGAACAATCTTCTGGGGATATGAGTGCTGGCATACTGAAAACCATTATGCGTCTTAAACCCCCTGCCAAGGCGAGGGTCGCGAGTTGAATCTCGTTTTTGTCAAGGCCGGTTGATATTGAGCCACCTAATTTGGTTGACATTATACCAGCCATTCTTTGTGTCCGCGCAAAAAGCTTAGAGGTGGACAGCAGTTCTGGCGATGTTCGCGTAGTTCGTGCTGATGTAATTTGTCCTACTATCCGAATTTTCGGCTGGTCGCCTTCTGATAATTTTCAAAAAGAAGACGTAGTGCAAGAAGAAATGCAGGGAGACGTTTTGCATCTTAGAATCGGCAACAAAGGGGATGGGCGTAGCTCTTGGCAATTTCCTTTTTGGGATAGCGGGACAAAAATGAGTTTTGAACTACTTTTGCCGCAAAAAGAGTATGATGCACTAATTTTACATATAAGTTCAGGCAGTTTGCAGACAGAGGCCCTGGAAGCAGGAATATTAAAGGTAAATATGAGCTCAGGAAGGCTTAAAATGGAAAATTGTAAGGCCGCCGAAATATCCATAAAAGCTTCGTCCGGTCATGCCGAAATTAAAAATGCCAGTGGCAAACTTGATGTCGAAAGCAGTTCCAGACATGTTGAAGTCAGTCTCAATGAGATTGTTAATGTCATCAATCGGATCCTATTATAATTCTAGTGTTTACTATTTGAGAACGTGATAATCCAATCCACTATATATTTATGGCTTGCACCTATCAGTATATAGATTGGAAAGGAGTAACTATATTGCCAGCTTAACAGCTGATAAATCCCCATCCAAGTAAACAAGGGTTCAAAACCAAATGACAGAATTGCGGCCATCGCGAGTAGCGTCACAATGAACGCCTTCCATGAAGTATAGTATTGATATAGCAACATAAATCCAATAGGCAATAGAGTATAATTCACTGGCAGCATTTGCGGAAAAATCGGAGTCGGCACATAGGAATAAAACCACCATCCCAATTCAATCCCGACTTGATCCATCCAATTAGCCGTTGCTGAAACGGCCAACCCCATAGTTACTATAGCCAAAAGCCGTCTCTTATCTACAACCGCCCACCAATAAATCCAAGGTAGCAGCAATATGGCAAGCAAAAACCACCACTGCCAGGTGAATAGATTGTATTGTACCCAATGTTCTATTCTTAGTTGTGTGAAATCCATCTGGGCATCATGTAGTAGCCAAGTTTGCTCAGGTACGCCCATTCAATTACCTCTTTAAATTGAATTATTGTCGATCAAATTGACGGTAGAAATATCACTGTTGTGTTAGTGTAGATGCGGTAGAAATCAATGAATTCACCTGGGTCATGCCGAGCGCCAAGTGACGAGTTAAGACTTCTTCAACCAAAGAGGTTTGGACGGGTTCACACTTGATAATCAGGACAACTTCCGTTGAACTATCCGAACTTACCAACCGACGTTTTTTCTTGGTAACGAAAATGTCGATACTTCCCCCGACTATAAAGCCAAGCGTAAGTCCAATCAAGCCCCACAATAACGGCCCACCATACCAGATATAGCCGTAGACACCACCAAGCACTGCAGTGAATGCACCGGTAATACAGGCAACATCCATAGTGCCAACACCATCCGCTCGATGGATTGTATCAATTAGAAACATCGGTTTTTGCTTCTTTTCCATTGACGCTGCAAAAATCTGGTTACGTGGAATCCCTCTGATCTCCAGATCCGAGATTGCCAGTTCTAAATACATAGAATGTTCAAAGGTTGAGATGATAAACACGTCTTCCTCTCCCGGCGGAAAAAATTGTTTAAGATAGTTACCGTTCTGGTAGGTTCGTTTCAGGAAATTGGCTTGTTCACCATCGAACAGCTTATTGTATTCCACTGTATTGACATATGCATCATAAAAAGCAAAGCAATAGATTGAGGGCATAAACAGCAACCATTCCGGATCCGACACGGCTACCGCCTGATTGAAATCAAAATGTAGTGTGTATTGAATTACCTGCAATAGGTGTGAATAGTAGGTAATAACTATCCACAAAATAATTACGATGAAACCTGTAGGAAGTTGATGGGTATAAAGATGTCCAACCCCGGGGCTCAACATAGACCATACGGCAGCAACCCAAGGATTGCGTTTGTCAAAATAGTTAATTTCAAAAGAATCCATTTTAAAGCGCGTAAGCGGTGTGTCGGCGCGATCTGCTAGTATCGAGAATTTATTAAGGTCTACTGTAGAGCGATAGCTATCCCAGGCAGCATATACGTATACTGTAATATAAAGAAGGAACCACCTTGAATCAGCAGCAGCAGTAGCTTCATTAAAATGGCCGGTGAAGGTATAAAGAATAACGATGTTGAGATGCGACTGAGTATTGATTATAATTTCCCAGATAATAAACAGGAAGCCCTTAACATAGCTTCCTAGGATGATATGGCCAAACCCGGGGAAAATTATTGACCACAAGGCTGTAATATATGGACTCCGCAAGTGGATTAGATTAGTGGTCAAAGATGAAACATAGGCTTTCGGCTGTCGCGGATCATTGGGAAATACGGACGAATTATTCATTACTCCCCTTCCCACCTTGAGAGTCAATTATCTCTTCAAAATAATTGACTCTTTCATTATTCATACTTACGCACAAATAATCTGACGATTCGTGAGCTACTGTCTCTGCGCTATCGCTCTCCGGTCAGATGCTTGAGGCGGTTGTTCAAGCCAGCCATTCTCAATCAAGATTCTATTCCATCTTCGCCATATTCTGCAATTTCAATCGCAAGTCGTGCAAAATCAGCAGCTACATCCACCCTAGTGGTAGCTCCCCTGGCAGCCCCGTGGTTTGACATACCTATTGCAGTCAAAATACTAACTTGCTGCATCATTAATTTATCTAAGACCGGAGATACAATCGCTCCCGTAACCTCCGAGCCCCATGTTTGAGGTACGTTGGATACATTTCCCACATAGCGAAGGTTTAATGTATCTGAATAAAGTCGCGGAGCATTTAAATTGACATCCTCATTTGTAAAACCTTTGGGAATAGGGAATTTCTCTAGTTTAAATATTTGCCCGACATTCTCAACATGCCATTCAGATAGGTTCTGTGCATACTCGATAATCGGCTTAATCTCCTGGTCATTTGCCTTCTGCGCCAAATATTGCAAGACATACACCTGCATACTGAGCCCATAGAACGGCAATTTCCGCGGCTGTGAGTCGGACTGTTTTTCCCACGCCAATGCCTCCTACTTCAGTATTTAGGCTATATTATTATTTGATATCACCTAGGTTATTATTCACTTGACACAAAGTTTAGCGGCAACGCAAAAGGGATAGGCGCTATGCCTACCTCTTGATAGAAGTGAACTTTTCACTGGTTATCTCCAACAGCATTATATATAACCCTACATATTTCAGGTTGAAAATGGGAATAGAACTTACGCCAAAAAAGCAAACTATCCTTGATATTGACTAAAAGGAGGACTTATGAGCAATCAACTACTACAATGGTCTATGTTTATTACGCCCTGGTTAAGTCTAGCTACTCTACGTTTATCAAATGTGGCAAGAGGGTGTCTTCGTTAAATCTGGGCAAACAATTACTTCACGGACAACGAATTTGCAACCAGCAGCGGCTAAGCCATTACCGAAAAACGCGGATACGCCAACAGACAAAGAATGATGGTTATAAAAGCGGTCTTTGTTTAACATTGGTGAATAGCTATTACTTCTTTTTTTTCTCTTCGTCTACCCATTTAATAACAGCTTCATAGATACAATCATGAAGAGATTGTTCGCTTAATTTATTTTGACTATATGTCCATTTCATACGTTTTTCATCAGTCATTTTTAAGTTTCCGGCTGAATCATATAATTTGTTATCCAGCAAAATAATAGTTTTTTGGTCGCGGTCTATCTTATAAGTTTTTATGTTATATGGATTCCCCTCATGGTTCTGAACTTTTACTTTTGCAATGATATTTGAATGATTCTCTACCTTAACAGAAATAATAGAATTATACGCCCCAACATCTACAGGCTCATGAGCAAATCCAGGTAAAATTCCAACCAATGCCGATAATAATAGGCCGAATAAAATTTTTCTCATAATCGATGTCCCTCCCAATATAATATTATTACCAGTATTCGCCAAACTCCAATCATATCCCGCAAATAAACAAGCCGCCCACCCGAGGATAGACGGCACATAAATTAATGCATTGCATAATTGTAATAATATGGTAAAATAGGATTAGTACTATATAGGAGGCGAGTTTACTATGACATCCTAACGATAATTGCAACCCTTTTAGGAATACTAAAAATTATAATCGAGATTTACTCGGATTTGCATGTCAAGAACCACCCTCGTTTTCCCAGAAAACGTCATAATAGCTAGAGCCTTCGGGCTCTTTTTTTATTCGAAGCGTGCTCAGCAAAGCTGTAATTTGCTAACTGGTGAGAGTCCAGTCCGAGTAACCGCCAAGTGGCTTGGTAGCTATAAGAATAGCGTCAATAGAGATAATGGCGTTGAAGCGTCTTGAAAATGTGTCAACAAAAATTTGATGCTAGCAAAGTTTCAGACCGTAAATAAAGTGAATCTTGCAGCACTGTTAGAAAATCTCCGAAAAAATGGAAAAGGAAGAGGAAGAGGAAGACGAGCCACTTTCGATACGGCGAAGTCCATGGAATGTGTGAAGAACTTGGAAGGCTACTTTGAAAACATAGAGCACGAGTGGCTCATAAAAATGGTGGAACAGAGAGTTGACGAAAAAGCATTCATAAGGCTCATCAGAAAGTGGCTGAATGCCGGAATTATGGAGAGTGGTGGGATTGGCAATAGTGATGCGGATGGTATCTTCCAGGAAGTCAGCAAAACAAGACCGTTTTATGCTTTGGTGGACGGTGCTTATGTTTTTATGGATAATAATAAAGCAACATTGTATGGTGAAGCATATTGGGTCCAGAATGGGACTATTACGAAGATATGCGAGACCGATAAGAACATTCAACTTAGATTATAGGCAGAAAGAAACAGGAGATGTAAATGTATTTTACGAATATAAATACATGGTATCTGGATCGAATTATCTGGTTGCTTGCCGGATGTCTTACTCTGTCTGGAACGGCATTAGCCTGATTTCAAGGGATTTGCGGGGGTGTAAAAGGAGACTATAATGCAAGAATTTTTTACCATTGGAGAAATGTCAAGGCTATTTCATGTCAAAGTAGAAACACTTAGGTATTATGATGAGATTGGACTATTGAAGCCCCAATACACAAATAAACAGACCCATTACCGCTACTATTCAACTCAGCAGTTTGAGAGATTAAATTCAATCAAATATTTACGGACTTTAGGTGTGCCTATCAGCAAACTGCTTGATTTTTTCAACTATCGAGACATTGATAAACTTGTGGTCATGTTAAACACAAAAAAGACGGAAATTGCCCGCAAAAAAAGAGAACTGGAGATAATTGAGCGAAAAATTTCCCGTCGGCTAGGGCAAATTGAGGATGCGATTAATACTCCACTGGATATAATTGCTGAAGTAAAGCTTCCCGAGTGGCGTGTAGCTTATTTGCGCCGAGAATATGCACTTGGTGAGGACATTGAATACCCGATTTCAGAATTAGTAAAAGACTATGGTATAGATGGGGATATCTTTTTGGGAAAGATAGGCATCTCTATTGCGCTTTCTGATCTAAAAGCTAATAAATTTGATCGATATTCCAGCATATTTATGATCTTGGAAGAGGAAGACCCCATAATTACTTCAGATATCACCTTTCCGGCTAGAGAATACTTACGAATTCGTTTTAAAGGCTCTCATATGGACGCGTCACAATATTATAATAAGTTATTTATATATATGACAAAAAATCACTATGGATTAGTAGATGAATCTATAGAAATCGCCTTAATTGATTACGGTATTACTAATGATACAGATAAATATGTGACAGAAATATTATTGCCTTATGTCCGCTTATAATTATTTATAAGCGGATATTTTTTTTCTTGACTCTATAGTAACTAGAGTGTTTATGCTATTATTATAGTTTTGAAATAGAGGTGGTAGAATGAAAATCCTAATTATAGGCAGTGAAGATCGGTACCAAAAATATTTGCCCGACCTAGAATTTGTAAGGCAGACTACAATGATTTTCTGTCCTCGCGGGGCAAGCGAGGAGGAATTGTTGCGAGCGGCCCAGCATGCAGATGCAATTTTCATTGATCCTATGGCTAGACTTTCCGGTAATGTTATCCGCCAAATGCCCAAGCTTAAGATTATTCAGTCCGAAGGCGTCGGCTTTAACGGCATTGATTGCCAGACTGCCAAAGAAAAAGGAATTTATGTATGTAACTGTAAGGGCGCAAATGCAGGCGCTGTTGCTGAACAGGCAATACTGCTTATGTTGGCTCTCCTACGGAGCACCATAACCGGCGACAGAATTGAGCGGGAAGGCCGACAAATGGAGATGAAGGAGCGGCTGATGTATGAAGGTATCGCCGAGCTAGGAGATTGCAAAATCGGTCTTATTGGGTTTGGCGATATTGCGAAGGCTACCGCTAAACGTCTGCAGCCGTTTGAGTGTGAGATTTTTTATTACACCAAGAGTAGGAAGCCGCAGGAATTGGAAGAGAATTATCATGTATCTTATATAGAATTGGACGAAATGATTCGCACCTGCGATATTATCAGTCTGCATTGCCCTGTTACGCCAGAAACAGCGGGAATGGTCAATGCTGAGTTTTTATCTAAAATGAAGGCAAATTCCTATTTGATAAATACTGCAAGAGGCGACATCGTTGATAATCAGGCATTATATGATGCCATTGTTACAGGAAAAATTCGCGGCGCCGGCCTTGATTCGGTATATCCGGAGCCAACAACAAGGAATAATATCCTGCTGAATCTGCCGGAGAAATGCAAAGAACACATTACTTTTTCTCCTCATATTGGCGGAATCACAACAAGCTACTTCCGTCGAGCTCATGTATTTAACTGGAGCAATGTGGAAACTGCGTTGAATGGGGGACGGCCCAAATTTATTGTAAATGGGTTATAAAATTGATGTAGTTCTAATGGACTAATTTGGTATGTGTAAAGGGGTAGTATATGGAGTCGTTTTATCTTGTACTTACACAACTGGAATTCTTCACTATCATGGTTTTGCTTGGTATTATCGGTATAAAAATAAGAGCTTTAAGTGAGAACTCTCTGAGTGATTTATCCAAACTGATAATGCGGTTAATTCTTCCTGTTATGATTTTTCATAAATCAATAAATGGTGCGACCCGCACCGATATGATTTTTTGTTTTAAAGAGGTTATTTTGTCTGCGATTTTCATGTATGGAGTGCTTTTTTTTACTGGTTTCGTTATTAAAAGAATGTTTTCTTTAAGTGGAAATTACGGACGTGTTTTTCATGCTTCAACAATGTTTGGCAATGTGGGCTTTATTGGGATTCCATTGATTCTCGGTATTCTGCCTGAACGCGGAATGCTTTATATGGCCCTCTTTACTATTATTGATCAGGTATTGCTTTGGAGCATTGGCTTCTATCTGACTTTACCGGAGGAAAAACTGAGTTATAGTTCTTTAACGGCAAATATCAAGAACATATTAAATCCTGCAATGTTGGGGATTTTTTTGGCAATTCTCTTCATTTTAATGGAATGGAAGTTGCCCGCAATCTTAAATAAAGCTCTTGGTGCTGTTGGTGATATGACAACACCATTATCGCTAATTTATATTGGTGGAACCTTTTGCTTTTGCAATGTAAGAAGATTTTTAACCAAAATAGAATACTATGCAATTGTTGTTATAAAAATGATAGCTATACCCATGTTGGTATCTTCAATCTTGCGGCTTTTACATGTCCAACAGGAAATTATCACATTCATTACCATGATTGCCGGAATGCCAAGTATGGCAGCAATTGCAATGTTTGCGCGAACAAATGAGTCTGATGAAGACTGTGCGGTAGGTGCGATCATGATTACGACAATTCTTTGCTTGGTTACATTGCCATTGCTAGCTTATTTTACGAGCTATTGATTTACTGGATTGCATAAGAAACAGGGGGTCAGGCAGTATTGGGGGTTAGGCTGTGCGCTATTAAGAAATTGCGTTATTTAGAGTGGGATACGTAATTATTTGGATAGCGCAAGCCTGACCCCGTTTGTTTCCTCAAATGGACATGTAGAATATGGGATGTTAGTAAACTGCTGTAAAACTCAAAATAAATTCTAAGATTTAAAGAATATAATATAAACATCAAAATAAAGATAATTATAGAAGGAGTCATTGAATTATGAATAAAAATTCATGTCGGATATGGGCAACAGGGTTAATTATTTCGTTGGCCACTGGATTTTCCATCTGTAATGCGCAGACAACTTTTCAACAGACTGTTCAAGAACCGCCACCGTTTTTTGATGGTGCTATGCAAGGGCCGCCGCCGGGAGGGATGCAGCCAACAAAAGATATTAATACATTCAAAGGGGCTTATGTACTTGACGGCGTAAAAGATAGATTAGTTGGCAAAACAATTGAGGCAACAGAGGGTGATGAGAATACAGTTCTCTTAAAAAATGGAGCCCAATTGACGTTGGAAAGTATGATTTTAAATAAAAGTGGCGATACCACCAGTGGTGATGGCAGTAACTTTAATGGGCAGAATGCAGTTTTTTTAGCTACCGGCAATAGTGCGGCAACGATTAAGAATAGTGAAATCTATTCCAATAGCGAAGGCTCTAATGCAATATTTGCTACTGGTAATCAAACAAAAGTTATCGTTCAAAATGTAAAAATTCATACCAAGAGTAATTCTTCCCGTGGTCTTGATGCGACATATAATGGAACAATCATTGCTGATGATGTTCATATTACAACAGAGGGAACTCATTGTGCTCCGCTTGCAACGGATCGAGGGGAAGGAACGGTTACGGTAACAAACGCAATATTATCATCAGATGGTGAGGGCAGTCCTTGTATTTATTCAACCGGCAATATTACGGTCAATAATAGTGTTGGAAATGCTGCCGGTAGTGAATGTGCGGTTGTAGAAGGTAAAAACTCCATCACGCTAAATACTACATCTCTAACAGGAAATGTTAAAAATGGGGTTATGCTGTATCAAAGTTTTTCTGGCGATGCAAATACAGGAATTGCCCGGTTTAATGCCAAAGATTCTACTCTGACAAGCAATGCGACAGGTGCTATGTTTTATGTTACTAATACTCAAGCAGAGGCCACACTGGAAAATACCAATCTTAATTTTCCAAGTGGCGTGCTGATCAATGTTACAAGTGATAGGTGGGGGAAAGAAAACGCTAATGGAGGAGATTTCATCTTTACAGGAATTCGGCAAAAACTTGCTGGTGATATTCTTGTTAACAGTATCAGCACGATTACCGTAAATCTTACCCAAAATACTACGCTATGCGGGGCCATAAATAAAGATAAGACTGCTAAAATGGTTACTTTGAATATGGATGCTAATTCTTCTTGGGATGTAACTGATGATTCTTATGTAACGATTTTTAGCAATGCCGATCAAACTCTCAGCAATATAAAAACCAATGGTCATACCATTTATTATAATGCTAACGAAACTGAGAATAGTTGGCTGAGGGGCGAAACCCATTATTTCGTTGATGGTGGTAAAATTGAACCATTAAAATGAAAACTTTTAAGGGGCGCTACCCCATCATTTGATTCATTGAGATATTAATTCTCTTGGTATTACTGCCAATGCCTAAGTTTTTAGCTTAGGAACGTGTCGCACCTTATGTTCGCCTAGACTTCGGTTTAGGCGATTTTTCGTTAGGGGGGCGACACCCCTTACACAAAATATATATTTATACAATAAAGAGGCATTATGTAATCACTTATCCTAAATATAATGAATATTATGTTGATAAAGGAGGTGAAAATTTTGAGTGAAGAAACTCAGAGACAGCATTATTATGTAGAGCCCACTTACGAAAGCATACAGCACAATCATGCATTTATCACTATCGCGGATGTAGCCCGCGATCACCAACATGGCATTCTAGGAACAACAGGTCCGGCAATCTATTCAGGCCACAGCCATTCTCATCGTATTTGTGTTCTTACTACTTCCGATCCGAAAGGCGGACCAATTCATTGGCACGTAGTTGATGTGGTTACAGGGCCAGCTATTGAAGTGGCAGGAGATGAACACACACATCAATTCTGCGGTGAAACAAGCTGTGTACTTGGGCATGCACATTCCTTCAACAGTACGACAGACACTGCGCCAGATAAAAAGAAATGTGACTGCGATCATAAAGACTGCGATCACGATCATAAAGACTGTGATCACGATCATAAAGACTGTGATCACGATCATAAGGACTGTAAGCGCGAAGATGATTAATGGTAAACCTCGTTGGGGGAGCTTATCTTCTGTCTAATAGTCGATTCGGGGTTGAGGTCGGAAAAAATCTTTATCTAATACCAGGAAGTCGGGTGAAATAGACGAGCAAATGATGAAGGTTTTGTTACGGTTCGTAAGAATATAGCAGGACAAATAGTTGTAGGAAGAGAAGTAACCAGGACTTACTGAAAAATAGGATTGGAACTTCGTTAATTGAGTTATCAATTGAATAGTGATAGATAATGAGCCGGTTGGGGTGGAATTTGCCATCACCTTGCCCGGCTTTTTTTGTTGAGCGAAGTGGGCACGAGATTGATAGAAACCGCAGTTATAACAAGTTAAGTGCTGCCTGTGGCGCTGAGCAAAACAGGCTTGGCATGAATGATGCTACTTACTAATAAGGGGGTATTAATAAGGAGAGAAATACAAATATATTAAGAGGGTGAGTAGAATGAAAAGTATTAGGACTCAGTTAATTATCATGATATCAGTTATAACGATTCTTGCATTTAGTGTGCAAGCAGTGACTTCATTGTTTCAATTTAATGAATTTGCCTCAGTACAGATTCAAAAACAGTTAATCCTTCAGGCTGAAGAAGAGGCAAATAAACTGTATCTTCCGCTAAAAGAAGTCGCAAATGATGCTGTTGATTTATCTTATCTTATCGGGATAAAGCCGGATAACGAAGAAGTAATCTTCAGTTTCACAAATAAGATAGTTACGAAAAGCGGTGTCATTGCTGGTAGTGGTTACTCTTTTGAACCATATGGTTATAAAGCCAGCAATAAATATTATTGGCCTTATATCTACAAAGATAAAAGTGGCAATGCGACTTTGACATGGGACTACAGCGACGGGAAGTCCGACTATTTTTCAAAAGCGTGGTATAAACTGGGCATCAATGCCGATAGTCCTGTCAAATACACCGCTCCATATGCCGATTCGTTTGATAAAAACAAAATATGGGTTAGTTGCGTTGCACCTATAATTAAAAACGGTAACAAGATTGGAGTGGCTACAACTGACTTTACACTTGATAGTTTCAAGGAGCAACTAAATACTGTTGAAGTCGGTAAACAGGGGTTTGCCTATGTAGTTACCAAAGAAGGTTTTTATATTGGAAACTATCGGGGAAAGCAGCAAGAGGTTATGGAAAAGCAAAACAATACTGTAACTCCAGACTTGACTGCCAAGATAACGGAAGCTGAAGATGATGAGCTGAGAAAATTTGGAGCAACAGTTATTCAAGCTGCTAAATCCGGTATCACAAAACTTAATAGTCAGAATATGTTTGCCGTATATGCGCCAATAGGAGAAACGGGGTTATATTTGATCCTTATGTATCCGATTTCTGAGGCTTATAGTGCTTTATATAATGTACTATATACAGATCTGGTTTTAATACTGATAGTTGTGATTTTACTGATATTCTGTTTAAATTATCTAGTTAACAAAAAAATTATCAAACGACTTTCACAATTAGCGACTATTGCAACCAGGGTGGCTCAAGGGGATTTGGTTCCGATAAGTATTTCAAATAAGCCCAACGATGAAATCGGAGTACTGATAACAGCATTTGCTACAATGACTGAAAATTTACGAAATCTCGTAAATCAAGTTGTTAAAGTAACTGAAAAAATAACAGTAAATAGTGATCAGCTTCATAATGCATCGTCACAATCATCAACGGCTGCTACCCATATAGCTGAAGCAATAAGCGAGGTATCAGCGACCACAGTTACTCAGGTGGAGGATGTAACCAGATCTGTAGTGGCTATGAAAGAAATGGCCTTGGCAATAAATCATATTGCCACAACAGCTGCAGAGCTATCAGAACAATCCTATAAAACCAGCCAGTCAGCTGAGGATGGTGGTCGTTCAGTTGATGATGCGAATAAGCAAATAAGCATCATTAGCCAGTCTGTTCGTCATTCGGCGCAGGTCGTGCAAAATTTAGGAGAAAGTTCTAAACAAATCAGTGGGATAGTTGATGTGATAAGTGGTATAGCGGGCCAAACCAATCTGCTGGCCCTTAACGCTGCTATTGAGGCTGCTCGTGCCGGTGAACAGGGAAGGGGGTTTGCAGTTGTTGCTGAAGAAGTGCGTAAATTGGCAGAACAGTCACAAGCAGCTGCGCAAAGAATAGTAGGCATAATTAACGAAATTCAAAAGGAAACCCATGTAGCAGTTTCAGTAATAAATCAGGGAGCGCAGGAGGTTGCCCAGGGCGCAGAGGTAGTTACTATTGCCGGGGAGCGTTTTCGGCAAATTGTTTCTCAGATACAAGGTCTCAATAATAATATTCAGGAAGTTACCGCCGCTGCTGAACAATTGACAGCATCAAGCGAAAACGTAGTTGGATTGTCTGAAAACGTGAAGGAAGAAACAGCTAGTGCCGCAGATCATATTCATACGATTTCTTCATTTACGGAGGAACAATCTGCCTCCATGCAAGGAATTACCGATTCTAGCAATAGTCTTGCTAAAATGGCTGAAGAATTAAATACACTTGTAAATAGATTCAAGTTATGACAGGGGTAGAGGAGCTTTTTTATGGTTGCAAGAGTGAAATCACCATCGCGTTAATGAAATAGACCTTGACCACTCCTGAAATCCTTGCAACTATTCCGAAAAAAGGAGTGTTTAATTCAGGCAAATCAAATATCAGGTTTCAATAATGAAAGGTTGCACATTACTTTGCAGGTTTGATTGTGACTGAAAAAAGCAAGTGATAAAATCTTAAGCATAAATCAGGGGCAAGGTAGTAGGAAATGATCGGGTTATTCAGGAAATTTTACATTTAATTTTCCTATAATCACTTTTAGGCATGTTTATTGCAAGTATATAAAGTAAGTCGGCATGGATCGACAAATTACTAGGGGGGTATAAAAATGGCTGGAATACTTAATACAAAAATTCTATCGACAAATGAAATTGCTGTGATGAAGGAAAAGGTTGAAACACTTTTATCAACTAAAGGTGTTAAGATCGACCATCCTACAGTAATGGGATTATTAAAAGATGCTGGTGCTCAGGTTGACGCCACTTCAGGTACGGTTAAGTTTCCCAAATCAGTAATCGACCAAGCATTGAAAAGCATACCTAAAAGTTTTACATTAGCGGCGCCTGATCCCCAATACGATGTAACTTTCCCTCATCCTGATGGTAAATTTTATACTAGAACTTGCACAGGTGGTATGAACTATCTAAATGAAAATGGCGAGTATCATAATATCACCATCGAAGAGGTAGCCGATTGGACAAAGCTTATTAATTCCTTAGATAATATCAATTTTTGTGCACTTCCATCCACGTCGATTAAATCGGTCCCAGGCGAAACCATCGATATTCATACATTACGGACTGTTCTTGAACACAGCAAAAAACACATTTGGGTGCAGCCCTATGAAGCAGCAAACGCAAAATATCTAATTGAATTGGCTGCTGCCCGGGTAGGCGGAAAAGAAGAACTGAAGAAGAGACCGATTATTAGTTTTATCACTTGCTCTGTTCCGCCTTTTCAATATAAATACATGGATATGGAGGCTCTTTATCAATGCTGTATTAACGGAGTGCCTATCCAGCCTTGTTCTCTACCTGCAGCTGGTGCTAATGCGCCTATTACTCCGCAGGGCATAGCCTTGCTGGCATCTACAGAGGTTATGGCGCAAATAATTATGGCTCAGCTTCTTGCCCCAGGCTTACCTGTTATTGCCACACCGCTATTATTTGCTATGGATATGTTAACAACCTATACTTTGCAATCGCCAATCGAAACCACCATGGGAAGAATGGTTGCTATGCAATTGTTTGAAGAGGGATATGGCATTTATGCTCACAGCTATGGTACTGGATCAGATAGCTTCCTATTAGATGGTCAGTCAATGGTTGAAAGAACATCGTTAATTCATATGCTGGCTCTGTCTGGCGCATCTGTACTGGGAGGGGCCGGACAGCTAGAAGTAGCAAAAACCATTAGCCCGCTCCAACTCATTATCGACAACGACATTTTTGCTATGACTAAGAAGCTGTTAGGTGGTTTGGAGATTAATGACGATATGCTTGCCTGGAATGAAATGATGGAATTGACCGGCAAAGAATCTTTTGTAGATATGGATCACACGTTTGAGCATTTCCGGGATTCTTTACGACTGCCGACCTTTAATCGCGATTCCAGACCTAATTGGGAAAAGTCTGGCAAGAAGGACATGCTTGACCGGGCCAAAGATGTTTATCAGGCCATTAAGGAAAACTATCAGCCAATAGCTGTGGCAGGTGAGGCTCTAAGCAATATGGATGAAATAATGAAGCAAGCAGATGCCAAGCTTGTCGGTAAATAAACGATTGAGCACTGCTCTAGCTGTGATAAGTGATATGTATAGGTAACTGTGAGGTGATAATTAATAGGTGGGGAGTTCAAAAAAGGGGGGAGCAATTGTGAAAAAGTCTTATAAAACAACAGAAAAGTGGTGGTTGGGTCTAACTGTACTTTTTTATGCACTATATAACGTGCCAGGATTCCCAGTGTATGGGGATGCAAACGCCGCCTTATGGCATGGAGCATTGACCATTTTGCCACTGTGGATTATTGTATATGGCGGGATGGCAATACTGCATAAACAACGAAGGCTGAGGAAACGACCTGATCAATCCCTGCAGGCAGCAGACAGCATAAACACAGATGAGCCTATTTCAAAGGGAGGGATATAGATGTTATCTGCTTCTACTACCTGGACGTTATATATCAGTTACATGGGAGCGCTTATCGCTTTTGGGGTTTATGTATGGTGGCGTGAAAAGAATAACTCCGCCCGGCATTTTTATACTGCGGGCAACACAATTAACTGGTTTGTCCTCTGTATGACCTATATCGCGGCTCTCATGAGCACCTGGGTGTTCTTTGCAGGACCTGGTGGTTATTACCGTGGCGGCTTTGGTTACTATATGTCTGAGCTTAGCTATATCCCGTTATTCCCGGTTCTTACTTACTTTGTTATGAACAGAGTGTGGTTGTTAAATACCCAACGGAATTACACGACTCAGGCTGACATCTTTGTTGACCGTTTCCGCAGCCCAACTCTGCGGTTGGTATTGGCATTAGTGTTCTTCTGTGTTTCCATGCCTTATGCCGCTGCTATCTATATTGCCTGCGGCAAGGCAGCTACCGTTGCCACTAATGGAGCTATTACCCAGACAAGCGCAGTAATATTCGTTGGTTTGACTGCCTTGCTATTTATTCCGTTTGGGGGCGTAAAATCGGTGGCGTGGGCGGCTACAGTCCAAGCCTGGATATTCATGGTTGCACTTTGGAGCATCGGTATCTGTGCAATTGCCTACGGCTTTGGTGGTGATGTTTTTGGTGCAGCAGCCAGTGTCTGGGAACACACTAACTCTTGGTTTTCTTATCCTGGCCCCGAAAAGTGGGTGCCTTATTCTGCCAGGTTCGGTTATCCAATTGCTTGTGCTATTGGGTGGACGATCATGTTGCCTGATGTATTCATCAGGGCCGGATATTTTGGCAAGGACATGCAAACCCAGCGCACCCTGATGGTTTTACAGCCTATCTTGCAAACCATCGTTTGGACTGGTGTTATGTTTATCGGTTTTGCCGCTATTGCCACGCTGCCAGGATTAAAGGGTGGCGATACCGAGCTGGTTATTCCATTATTACTTGCCAAGGTTATTTCACCACAATCAGCCAGTGTTGCAGCAATATTAATGGCAGTATTCGTCTGGGGCACATTGGCCAAAGGCTTGTCTGCCGCCACATCACACCTTTTGGTAGCTGGTTCGATCATATCGGAGGATGTTCTTACCAGGCTGCTCAAGCTTAAGGTTAGTCCTAATGTTCATATTACTATTGCCCGCTTAGCAGTTGTTGGGTTAGGTTTGACGGCATTATGGCTGGCTCTTAATCCCCCGGATTTGATGTGGACGTTGATTATGTTTGCCATTGCCTTGGTTATGCCGATCTTCCCTGTATTGGTAGCGGCACTCTACTGGCGACGGGCTACGGCGCCAGCCGCTTTGACTGCTTCTATTGTAGGTGTCATCGGGGTATTGCTTACTTACCAGAATGGGATGGGTGACAGCTGGTATGGGGTGCTCGGTATGGTGGCCTCGGCTGTTCTAATGGTAGTGGTAAGCTATATGACCAAAGAGACTGATAAAGAGGTACTTGATGAGTTTTACGGTGCTTTAGCGAAAGCTGAAGCTGAATATTATGAGGACTAAGTAGATAAAACATAAATATACTTGGAGGAGGAATTTATAATGAGCGAATTTAACAAATTAGCACAAGCGGTCTTCAAAGGGGATTTAAAGGGTGTTAAAGCAATAACCCAAGAATTAATGGATAATGGGGCAAAAGCGGATGATATTATTAACCAAGGCTTGCTTGGCGGGATGGATATCGTAGCACCTAAGTTTAAGGCTGGAGAAATGTTTGTGCCTGAGGTACTACGGGCAGCCAAAGCGCTAGGATGTGGTATGGAATTGCTCAAACCATTGTTAGGGGCTGGTGGCGGTAGCCTGAAAAAGCTAGCCACCGTTATCATCGGAACTGTTGCTGGAGACCTGCATGACATAGGGAAAAATCTAGTAGTTCTCATTTTAGAAAGTTCCGCTTTTAATGTAATTGATCTTGGTGTCGATGTTTCGCCGGAGAAATTTGTCGAAGCTATTAAGGAACACAAGCCGCAATTTGTTGGCTTGTCAGCATTGTTAACTACGACCATGATGGCCATGAAGGATACCGTCGAAGCGATCAAGGCTGCCGGTCTTAGAGACGAAGTTAAGATTCTGGTAGGCGGTGCTCCTATTTCTCAGGAATTTGCTGATGAGATTTATGCTGATGCGTTTTGTGCGGATGCCATTGCTGCCAAAGAAATTGCCACGAAAATGCTTGCATAACATATACAATTATTCCCGGTTGCGTAGGTTTATTGACTAAACATAAAGGAGAAAATTGCAGTGGTAATTATCGGTGAACTTATTAATACAAGCCGCAAAGCCATAAGTGAAGCAGTGGACAACCGAGATGCCGAATATATAAAAAAAGTTGCCATTGAGCAGATGGAAGCAGGAGCTACTTACATTGATGTAAATTGCGGGAACAAAGTGCATAATGAAGTAGAAGTTATGGAGTGGCTGGTAAAAACGATTCAGGAGGCCGTTGATACTCCGCTTTGTATTGACAGTCCCAATCCTAAGGCTGTTGAGGCTGGCCTGGCGTTGACTAAATGTGGTCAACCTATGGTCAATTCAATAACCGATGAGAAGGCCCGGTATGAAGAAGTTCTACCCTTGGTACTCAAGTACAAGGCTAAGGTTATTGCCTTGTGCATGGATGATACAGGAATGCCGAATACAGCAGATGATCGTATGCGAGTAGTAAAAAGCCTATATGCTAAACTTACGGCAGCCGGAGTTCCGGAGGAAGATATTCACTTTGATCCGCTGGTCAAACCGATTAGTGTTGTTGGTGAAGCTGGGTTAGAAGTTCTGGAAACAATCAAATTAATAAAACAGGATTATCCTAAAGTCCATTTCGCTTGTGGCTTAAGCAATGTATCTTTTGGCCTTCCCGGACGAAAAATCTTGAATAGGTTATTTGTCACCCAAACTATGGCGCTAGGTATGGATGGGTATATTCTGAATCCGACAGACAAAGGAATGATGGGGTTCATTTATGCTGCTAAAGCTTTACTAGGCCAAGATGAATACTGTGGAGATTATTTAGTGGCCTATAGAAACGGCTCCTACGAGTAAAATTTAATTGTTTGCCATGTAACGCTAAGTCTCACGATAATTGGGGCTTAGCGTTACAATTTTACTTGCGGCTTTTCATAATTGAAATGGCATTTCAAACTTAGAATTTGCCAGAGATAACTGCTAATAATCCAAGTTTTTTGCCAAGTGTATTTCATATTTGAAATAGCAAGGCATTGTACTTAGGGGGATTGCTTGTTAACTACCCCGTATAACACTGGCTAAAATGGCGGGAATCACTACTTTAAAGAATAATGGTTCGATTGGCGCGAAAAATGCATTAACTTAAGTTAAGTTGTTGTGGGGAGGGTTGGTTGTTTATGGCAGTGGCGAAGACACTGATTGAATTTACACTAAATGGTCGAAAGATCAAAGCAGAAGTGGCGGCAGACCGATTGTTAATTGATTTGCTGCGGGATGATTTGGGCTTGACCGGGACTAAAAAAGGCTGCGGTGTGGGTGAATGCGGTGCTTGTACCGTTATCTTGGACGGAAAAGCAGTGGACTCCTGTTTAGTGCTGGCTTTAGTAGTGGACGGTTGCAATATAACTACGATTGAAGGATTAGCCAATAACGGCGTATTACATCCTTTGCAGCAGTCCTTTATTGATCATGGGGCGGTGCAGTGCGGTTTTTGTACTCCGGGAATGATATTGTCGGCGAAAGCCTTACTTGATGAAAATCCCGAGCCAACCCGAGATGAAATTAAGGTGGCTATGTCAGGGAATGTCTGTCGCTGCACAGGATATAAGAAAATTGTTGAGGCTGTAGCAGCAGTTAGTGAAGGCTGTAAAGGGGAATGTTGCCATGAGTAAGGATGGTGTAGGAGTCTCAATTGTTAAACCGGATGCCTTACACAAGGTTACTGGTCAGTCGCTATTTGCCGCCGATATCAGTCGCCCCGGCATGTTGATTGCCAAAGTACTTAGAAGTACGGTGCCTCATGCCATTATTGAATCAATCGACACTAGTGCAGCTGCCAAGCTGTCTGGCGTTGTAAAAATTCTAACTGCTGATGATATTCCTGGACCTAATGGTACGGGGATTGTTCTAAAAGATGAGCCAGTATTATGCAAAGATAAAATACGCCGGGTAGGTGATGCACTGGCGTTGGTGGCAGCAGAAACGGAAGACATAGCCAATGAGGCTTTAAGACTGATCAAGGTGCAGGTTAAGGAGTTACCGGCAGTCTTTGACGTTAACGAGGCAATGCAGGCAGAAGCGCCGCAAATTCACGATAAAAATATTTTACTTATTCGTAAAATTCGCAAAGGTGACATCGAAGCAGGATTTGCAGCAGCTGATGTTATTGTCGAAAATAGGTATACTACCCAGCGCATGGAACATGCCTACATCGAACCTGAGGCTGGCATTGCCGAGTATGACGGTTCCCTGCTGACAATGTGGGTGGCAACGCAGAATACTCACTTTGACCGGCGGGAAGTGGCCCGGACCTTAGATATTGGTATAAACAGGGTAAGGATTATACAGGCTGTGACTGGTGCTGGCTTTGGCGGTAAACTCGATATTTCCGTGCAGTGTTATTTGGGGCTATTAGCCTACTACACCAGACGGCCTGTAAAAATGGTATATACCCGGGAAGAATCCATAAGTACGTCAGTCAAGCGCCACCCCTATATTATTGACTATAAGTCAGGCGCTACAAAAGATGGTAAGTTGACAGCTGTAAAAACGATGATTATTGGTGACACCGGAGCGTACGCCTCTTATGGTCCGGCAGTACTTATCAGGGCGGCCGTGCATGCCACCGGTCCGTATGAAGTACCAAATGTCTATGCCGATGCGTATGCCGTCTATACCAATAACCCAACTGCCGGGGCAATGCGAGGATTTGGTGTGCCGCAGATGGCTTTTGCTCATGAATCTCAAATGGATTTGTTGGCCGAACAACTGGGAATGTCGCCATATGCTATCAGGTTGATCAATTGCCTAAAAGAGGGAAGTGTGACTGCTACCGGGCAGGTGCTTAACCATAGTGTGGGCATTAGGCCGACACTGGAACAAGCAGTAGGCAGGGCGCAAGGGGAGGCAATGAAATGAAGAAACGTGGTACGGGAATAGGGTGTATGTGGTACGGAATTGGCAACACTGCCTTGCCCAATCCGGCCAGTGCTGTTGTTGAGTGGCTGGATGATGCAACAGTCAATGTCCAGGTTGGCTGTGCTGATATCGGGCAGGGTTCTAGTACAGTGATGGCGCAGATTGTTGCTGAAGAATTGGGCATATCTTCGGCGGATATCACTGTTATCTCTGCTGACACACTTGTTACTCCCGAAGGCGGTGCAACCTCAGCCAGCCGCCAGACTTATATCTCTGGTAATGCTGCCGTGCTGGCAGCTATTGATGCCAAAAAAGTTCCACTAGCTGAAGCTGGAATCATGCTGGGGAAAGATCCGGCCAACATTACGTTTAAGGATGGTATTGTCTGGGAGAACGAGCGGCAAACCGGATTAACAATCAAAGAGGTAATAAGCAGCTGTCGTAAACAAGGAAAACTGACTTTGGGAAGCGGCTGGTTTAATCCTGCTACCACTACACTTGATCCGGAAACAGGATATGGTATTCCTTATGGAACATATGCTTTTGCTACCCAAGTTGTTGACGTGGAAGTCGATACCGAAACCGGACGGGTGGAAGTGCTTAAAATATGGGCAGCTCATGATGTTGGACGGGCCATTAACCCGGCACTTGTCGAGGGTCAAATTGAAGGTGGAGCGACAATGGGGCTAGGCTATGGACTGATGGAAGAAATCACAACAGTCAATGGTGTGATAAAAAACACTAATTTTACCGATTACTTAATTCCTACCATTTTGGATGTTCCTGAAATAACATCAATCATTATTGAAGCTGCTGAGCCTACTGGCCCCTTTGGTGCCAAAGGCGTAGGTGAGCCTGCGCTCATTCCGACAGCGGCGGCCATTGCCAATGCCGTGTATGATGCGATTGGAGTACGGATTTATTCATTGCCGCTAACACCGGAAAAAGTGTTAAGTGCTTTACATGAGGCTGAATAATATAAGCAATTGTATAAAGGAGTGATAAGGTTATGACTATTACCGTAATAACCAATATTGGCACACTGCTATCTGGGGATATTAACCAGCCAATACTGGATAGTGATACCATCGTTATTGACGTTGAGGCCGGAAAAATCCACGAAATTGGCACTAATGATTTGCTTGCCAAGTATCCTGGGTGCAAGATTATCGACGCCGGCGGTCTGACAGTAATGCCTGGTTTAATCGATTCTCATGTGCACCCAGTCATTGGTGACTATACTCCCCGGCAAAAGATGAGTGATTTTATCGATAGTTCATTACATGGCGGAGTGACTACCATGATTTCAGCAGGTGAATGTCACACCCCTGGACGACCGACTGACCCTGCAGGGGTAAAAGCACTGGCAGTGCTGGCGGCTAAGTCCTTTGCCAAACAACGCCCTGGCGGTGTAAAGGTGCATGGGGGCGCAGTAATATTGGAACAGGGGCTTACCGAAGCTGATTTTGCTGAAATGGCCGCAGCGGGTGTATGGCTTGTGGGGGAAGTTGGCCTTGGTTCTGTTAAAAAACCGACAGATGCGGTACCAATGGTCAAGTGGGCCAAAAAGCTGGGAATGAGAGTCATGATGCATACAGGCGGCACGTCCATTCCCGGTAGTTCCACTGTTACGGCTGATGATGTGATACAGGTTGCGCCGCATGTAGTTTCCCATATTAATGGTGGACCAACCGCTATTTCTCCGTTAGAGATTGACAAGCTGATTGAACAAACAGATTTCGCGCTCGAAATTGTGCAATGCGGCAATCCGAAAGCAGCCGATCTGGTAGTTCGCCGTTTAACAAAGCGTAATCAATTACACCGGGTTATTATTGGTAATGATGCTCCGTCTGGTACTGGCGTCATACCGTTAGGAATTCTACGGACGATTACCCAGTTGGCAAGCTTGTCAGGGGTCCCGGCTGCTCAGGCTGTTGCCATGGCCACAGGCAATACGGCGCAGGTTTACTCATTAAATACTGGTAGTATTGCGCCAGGTAAAGAAGCTGATCTGGTAATCATTGATAAACCGATGGGTTCAGTAGGTCAGGATGCCCTTACTGCCATGGAGGCCGGAGATTTGCCCGGGGTAGCCCTGGTAATCGTTGATGGTAAAGTTTTAGTTACTAAGAGTAGAAATACACCGCCTCCTGCAGGTAAAGTAATTATCTGAGGCCATAACAGCACAGGGAGGTCTTTGCGATGATTGTTATTCATGATGAATTGTGTAAGGGATGTAAGTTGTGTGCCAAACATTGTCCCCTTGGCGCCATTGAAATTGTCAATAAAATTGCTGTGGTGAAAACGCATTGTTCCAGCTGCGGCATGTGTGTGCGGGTGTGTCCTTGCCAAGCCATAGCTAAAGATGCGCAAATCCGGGGCGGTGTAACGTGCTATTCTTGCCCTATCCAGTGCGAAATTCAACTAGGCTTTGAAGGAGCTTGCCGCCGGTATTCCAATAGTAAGGGAAAACTTGTTCGTAACCGGCCGTTGGTGCTGGAAAACCCACATGCCGGCTTGGCAAATTCCCAAATACCTGACAAACCGTTGATTACGGCAGTCGGTTCCGGCACAGAGTACCCCTGTTGCAAACCAGCGCCGCACATTGTCGCTGCTGCTGTAGATGGCGTCGAGGTGGTAACGGTAGTAACCGAAGCTCCACTTAGTTATAGCGGTATCAAGGTTAAAATTGATGCCAATACCCATATCGGCGAAGAAGGGGCTAAGGTACTCAGGGATGGCATGGTTGTCGGTATGGTGGATACAGAAGAGTATGGTGCTAAAATGCTGTCTATTGGCGGAGCCAATACCTTAAGCGGCAGATTTGGTTTTGCCGCTGCCCGTACCATTGTCGAATTAGCCAACGGCGAGCGTGTCAAACTGCAAGTGGAAAAAGGCAGTAAATTGGAGCTGCAGGTTGGCTATCCCCCGGTAATTGATGGAATAGCTGAGAAAAAAATGCGGATAGGCTGTGGCAGTGCGACAGTTGGCATGTTTGCCAAAGCCATGGCAGGGGCTGTCGATGAGGCAATTGTTCTTGACCACCATGTTATCGGGCTATTGTCTGAACACCGGGCAGGAGAAGAAGTGGGGATGCAGTACAGTGGTGTTTTACCCAATGGACGTAAAAGCACCCGGGGCCGGTACTTTGGTGAACATGGGCATGGCTGGGGCGGGACCCATATTGAGGAACCAGTGAAAGCGGTAAAATCGGTCGACATGAACATTGCCCGGCCAGGCATGAAGATTCTTGTTACTGAGACTACAGGCCAGAAGGCCGGTCTAGTAGAGGTACAACCTGACGGTTCAGTAATAGAAATTGTCATAACACCACAGGTGCAAAAGGTTGTTGATTTAATTGCCGCGAACTGTGAAGATGCTGTTGTCTCGGCGGTATATGTTGGCGGCACTGGCGGCAGTGCCCGTGCAGGGGTGACCACTTATCCGGTAAAATTGTCCCAGGCCATACATGCCGGTCAAGCCAAAATGACCATTGGCGGTGCGCCTGTATTTATCCTGCCAGGTGGTGGCATCAACTTTATGGTAGACGTAGAAAAAGTAGTACCTAAAGCGTTTACCTGGGTGCCGACACCGGCTACGGTAGCTCCGGTAGAATATACTCTGACCCGCAAGACCTATGAGGAAATCGGTGGTCATGTTGCCAGCATTCAGCCGCTGTCCGATCTGGTTAAGGTTGTTGCGGAACGAAAAAATGAGCGTTTATAAAGAATCAGGAACAATTACGCTGGATTATGGACCAATGCAAATGACGATACAGGCCAGTAGAGACGGACAGCCACTCCAACCAGCAGCGGCTGACGGCGCAAAGTATGCCGCTACGCTCTTAGACGGCCTGGCCAGGGTTAAACATATTGCCAGAAAGCCACAGTCAGAACTTGTAACAAGCAGCGAGTATAGCGATTATCCTGAGGTCTTACAAAAAATGATTACTGCAGTCAGGCAGTCAGGTGATGTTACCCTTACGCCGTTAGCTGCTGTTGCTGGAACTATTGCTGATATGGTGGCCGACTATGTGGTGGCTGCAGCTGGAGCCACTAAAGTAATTGTCAATAATGGGGGCGATATTGCGGTAAGACTTAGCGGCCAGGAAACGGTGACAGTAGGGGTAGCGCCTGTAATTGGTAGCAGCTATACACATGTGTTACGTATTACAGCAAATGACGGAGTGGGTGGAATTGCGACAAGTGGTTTAGGTGGACGGAGCTTCACCAAAGGAATTGCGACCGCGGTTACTGTTGCCGCTCCAAAGGCGGCAATGGCTGACGCGTGTGCAACAGCGGTTGCTAACGCTGTCTATATTCCCCATCCTAATATCAAATTGGAATTTGCCAAAAATATTGATCCTGACTCTGATATTGGGGAGCATCAGGTGGTGTGCGGGGTTGACGATTTGCCGCATGAGGTTGTAGAGAAAGCGTTGTTAAATGGGTATCAATCTGGGCTAACGTTTTATCACAGTGGTCATATTAGCGGAGCAGCTCTCTTTGTTTACAATCGCGGCATAATGCTGCCTGCAAACTTTATCAGTCAGCTGTAATTTAGAGGGAGGGAATCGTATGAAAATGGAAGGCTTGGAAATTCGCAAAATCGTAACAATTATTGAAGAAACCGGGCGAGAAGCCAGTCGGGAATTAGCTACACCTATTAAAAAGGCAGCAGCTGTAGCTGTTTTTACTAATCCTTTTGCTGGCAGGTATGTGGAAGATCTCACGCCGCTTACGGATGCTAGTGTCAAACTGGGAGATATGCTTGCCAAACAGGCGGTAGCAGCCTTAGGGATGGACGGGAAGCAAGTGGAAAGCTATGGTAAGGCGGCCATTGTCGGCGAAAATGGTGAACTGGAACATGCAGCGGCCTTGCTTCATCCCAAACTTGGTACGCCGATGCGGGAAAATATTGGCGGTGGTAAAGCGCTGATACCTTCAGCAAAAAAAATGGGATCATCCGGAACTGCGATTGATGTGCCGTTGGGACACAAAGATGCCGCGTTTGTGCGGTCACATTTTGATGCTATGGAAGTCCGTATTCCTGATGCACCACGAGCTAATGAAATAATGCTATGTGTTGTTATGACCAATGGTGGTAGACCGCTGCCCCGGGTCGGGGGATTAACCGTTGACCAGATAAAAGGCGAAGACGGCTTGCGCTAAAGTTTTAGCGGATTATTGATTAGCAAGAATAATGTTTAGGAGGTTAGAAAATTCATGAAAAGTGTTGCATTTGCCGGTTTGGGAGCCATGGGCAAACCTATAGCCAAAAACCTCCTGCAAGCCGGGTATTCAGTAACCGTATTTGATATTTGCCAGGAGGTTGTGCAGGAACTGATCAGCCAGGGAGCTCAAGGGGCAGCAAATCCCAGGGAAGCTGCTAGTGGCAAGGACATTATACTGATGTCATTACCCAATGCGGCGATTGTTGAAAATGTCCTGCTGCAAGAGGCTGGTCTGTTAGCAGGCAGTCATCAAGGACAAATCATTATTGATCTTAGCAGTGTTACGCCTGGCCATACCCAAAAGATGGCTAAACTCGCTGCCGCTAAAGGAGTACATTACCTGGATGCTCCGGTTAGCGGCGGTGTGGCTGGAGCAAGTGCCGGAACTTTGACGATAATGGTGGGTGGTGAAGCGGCAGTTCTGGAGGATTGCCGGGAATTACTGAATGTTATCGGTAAAAAAATCTATCATGTAGGGCCGGTAGGAGCTGGAGACACCATGAAACTTGTTAATAACCTGCTCTTAGGCATTAACATGGTTGCTGTGACTGAAGCTCTTACATTAGGTGCGAAAGCCGGCCTAGATCCTAATACTATGCTGGAAGTCATCAGTGTCAGTTCAGGCCGCAGTTATGCACTGGAAGCCAAAGTTCCCGGCTTTATCTTACCAGGAAGCTTTGAACCAGGATTTGCTATTGATTTGCAACATAAAGATTTGGCTATGGCTATTCAGACTGCTGAAGAACTTGGCATTCCACTGAAAGTGGGGAATATGGCGCAGGCTATCTATGAAGAGGCCCAAGTCAAGGGGTTAGGGCGCAAGGATATTTCTGCTGTTATTACCTTATTGGAAGAACGGGTCGGTGTTAGTGTTAGAACTAAAAAATAAATTGTTATTTACAGACTAGTGGTTGTAGTGGGGAGGGGTGGGTATTTTGAATGAATTTCTTGATTTAATGCTCAAAAAGGGATATATTCCCGGGTGCCTGACAATCGGTGATTGCATTGAGTTGGCCAAAGAACTTAATGTTAGAGTAAGCGATATTGTCATTGGGGAAGCAATGGCTGCCAATAAAATGACCAGGGAAGAAGTAACTTCCTCGGTTATGGCAACATTTTGCCACAACCTGTATGCTATGGAGATGGGATTGACTTCCGGCAAAAGTTTTTTAATGGGTACAATCGGACAAGATCTGGCCGATGAAGAAGTTACCATAATTGGTGACAAGTTTGTTAACAAAATTCTAAAGTATACCCTTGCCGCGCAGGTAGGAAATCATGTTGTAGGGCTTATGCCCTGTGCAGGAACTGGCGATTCCTGCACCTACACCGGCTTGGTCAAAGCGTTATTGGATACGTTGGAAGATCAGCAGGAAGTGGCTAGGTTAGTAGCCTTATTATTAAAAATCGGTGTTATTTTCCGGTCTGGAAAATCAACCACTGGTTGTAATATGGAAGGTTTTGGCGCTGGCGCCGCAGCTACGGCAGCTGTAGTCGCTGAAATGCTTGAAGCAACACCTGACCAGGTGGGGCAGGCCATTTCGTTAGCTTTATCGCCGACCATTGCCACCCCTTGCACTCCCCGGGTTATGGTTGCCGGGTTGTGTGCCGCACATCTTGGCGGGGGAGTACTAATTGGGCATTTAACAGCTAATCTGGTCGTTAAGACCAATATTCCGGTAACCGTTCCTCCCGATGTTATGATAGCCATGGCTGCCGCGGTGCATCCCTTGTCTGCAAAACATATTGTGCCTACGGTTATTAAGTATATGGAGCCATTTTTCAAAACTAATGAAGCTGTCGAATACTTTGTTAGTCAGGAAACCAAGGAGCAGGATGCCGAACGGATTAAAAGCACGATAGAGGAGGCTCAAACCGGAGCGCGTGCTTTAGCTGCCAGAGCCAATTCAATCATTAAGCCTTTCGGTGATGCCGTCGTTGGCGGCAGTAGCCAGGCGGTAGGTTCGCCAACCAATACAGCCCGGATAGCCCATGCCTTAGCTGAGGGCGAAATTACCGGTGTGAAAGTGGAGTTATATCCAGAACTATTTGCCCGCCGGGGAATCAATATACCGGGGATACTTATGGCAGCAACGCACGGGGCAAGCACTGACAATGCCGAGTTGTATCGGAAGATTATGAGTGAAGTTATAGACTCCAAACTGCATGTAGAGATTGTTGAGGTTGATGAACCGCAATTGCAGCGGGTCACAATTTATGCAACCCGGAAAAATGCAATGATTGAGGCCCTAAACAGAGGGGGTGGCCGCCTTGTTATCAAAACTGCGCTGCCGTCAGTAACTGAAGCGAAAGCTGCCGCCCGTAAGCTTCATATTGAGGTTGTCGAGTAAGCAAGAGTGAAACAACCAGCAGGTTCGTAAACAAGATTTTTTTTGACTACTGTAACTGGAAAAAGATTGGGGAGATGATGCCCATGTCGTGTTCGTATTACGCGCCCCAACGGTTGGAAGAGCTGCTTGCTATTCTTGCCGAAAAGAAAGAGAAAGCTAAAGTTTTAGCAGGTGGCACAGACTTAGTGATTGCTCTACAAGAGGGCAATCTGGACTATGACTACATTGTGGCGCTGCATAAAATTCCAGAATTAAAAGGCATTTCAATGAGCGGTGATACCATAGTAATTGGAGCAATGACCACCCACACAGAGGTTGAGCGGTCGTCGCTTATTAACGCAAATGCCTTACTGTTGGCTCAAGCCGCGGCTTCCGTCGGTTCGCCACAAATCCGCAATGCCGGAACGCTTGGCGGCAATATCTGCAATGCTTCTCCTGCTGCCGATACGGTACCAGCTCTCATTGCTCTTGATGCTTACGTAAAAATTGTATCTAAAGGCAGCGAGCGGGAAATGCCGCTCGAAGATCTGTTCTTGGGAATGGGCAAGACCAAACTGGGCTGTGATGAAGTTATTAAAGAAATCTCATTTAAAGCTCTTCCTGATGGTGCAGGCAGTATTTTTGTTAAGCTAGCTCGCCGCAACGCACTGGCTATTTCCCGGATCAGTGTAGCCGCTATAGTAGCAAGCAATGAGTATGTTACCGATTGCCGGATTGCCATGGGGGCTGTTGCGCCTAACCCTTTTCGAGTGCGCGGGGCAGAGCAGGCTTGGTTAGGCAGGACTGTTACTGCTGACAATCTCGATATCTGTGTAGAAGCTGCTTTTCAAGAAATTAGTGCGACATTAGGTCAACGAGCTTCGGCCATATATAAAAAGAGAGCCGGTAAAGCCTTGATTCGCCGGGCACTCAGTATCGCTTCTGGTCAAATGTGAAAATAGGAAAAGCAAAAAAGGTCATCCCTTGTTAATCGCAAAGGATGGCCTTAGAAATAATTGATATCTATTTAAAATCGAGCAGGTTGTGATCGTTTAACCATGATTTTGTACATGCAATAAACTTCTTCACTGCCGGGGAGCAGTTTTTTAGTGAATAGGCGGCAATACCTATTTTGCGGTAATAGGATTGATCTAAGTATATGGTACGAATATCTTCTGTATTGTTGGCTAGGACCATTTCGGGGAGAATACTGATACCCAAGCCTTTGTTTACCATGGATATAATGGCCCGGCCTTCTGTTACTTCGTATTTTTTTCTTAGATTCACCCCATTCTCACGCAAAATCTTTCCTAAATCATCGTAACTACCCCACTGTGGCATAATGAATTCTTCTTTTGCAATATCATCAAAATTCAACCTGGATTTTTGGGTTAGGGGATGTTCGGGAGGCAGAATGAATAGCAGCCGATCTTTTTTTAGTGGAAGAACTTCATATGTTTTCCTTGTTGGCAAAGAGACAAAGCCAAAATCAACACGGCCACTTTCTATCCAGTTCTCAATTTCATCGTAATTCCCGTCAGATAACTCAACATCTATTAAAGGATGGTACCGCTGAAATTGGGCAAAGATTCCAGGCAACCATTGGCTAGAGACACTGGTAAAAGAGCCAATACGCACTGTACCGATTTCTAAACCGTTGATGGCGGCCACCTCTTTTTTTAGGAGCTCGTTATTGTACAAAATCTCACTTATAAGTGGCAATAGATGTTCTCCATTGCTGGTTGGGACTACACCTGAGCGGCTCCGGGTAAGCAAAGGAAAGCCTAGTTCACATTCAAGGCTGGAAATGGTATGGCTAACTGCAGAGTGGGATAAATTAAGAGCTTCTGCCGCTTTGGACATACTGCCTAATGTTACAATCGAATAAAAAACCTCGTATTTATTCAAGCTCAAAGCAATTCCACACTCCTCTGTTATAGATGAAATATTCTGAACTACTGCGTTATAAATATTCACTTTTCCTATATCTAGTTTACACCTATACTATTAAGTAAAGCAACAAGTTTGGCAGTAGCCATGAAAGTCTAAAAACGGATCTACAGATATTTTTCGGGTGTTGCAATGCAGTGAAAATTAAGTTAGAAAGGTATGCAATTATGAGAGATATAGTCATAGTGAAAGGTGGTGGTGACATAGCTACTGGCATTACCAACCGCCTGCATCAAAGTCACTTCAGCGCAGTAATCCTGGAATTAGATAAGCCGACAGTTGTGCGCAGGACGGTAGCTTTTGCTCAGGCAGTCATTCAAAACTCGCCGATAACAGTGGAAGGCGTGACTGCTAAGGTGGTTACCCTTGATGAAGTGCATGAAGTATTGTCTAGCGGTCAAATTCCTGTGCTTTTGGCTTCAGAACCGTTTTTAGTAAAAAAGGTTATTGACACACTTAAACCTGTGGCGGTAGTTGACGCGATTATCGCCAAACGTAACATTGGTACTCAAATCACTGATGCACCGATAGTGATTGGTGTTGGACCTGGCTTTATTGCAGGGCTGGATGTACATGCCGTAGTGGAAACAAACCGAGGCCATAACTTAGGGAGAGTTATTTATCAGGGGGCAGCGAGTGATAATACGGGTATTCCGGGGAACGTGGGTGGTTTCACTATCGAGCGGTTAATAAAGTCTAAAAATGCCGGCAAATTTATTGGGTGCCGGGAAATAGGTGATAGAATAACTGCCGGTGAAGTTGTCGGTTATATAGACGACGTTCCTGTTAAAGTCGCGATTAACGGCATATTGCGCGGTTTACTGCAAACTGGTCTTACGGTTAAGTCTGGTATGAAATTAGGTGATATTGACCCCCGCTGCCGCCGCGAACATTGTTTTACTATATCGGATAAAGCCAGAGCAATTAGCGGCGGAGTGTTGGAAGCCCTGTTACACAGTATGGGGAATAACGGAGCGTATACGGTCTCTAACTTACCAATGGACTGCAGTGGATATAAAAGTAATTATTTCAATGGCGGGTGAAATAATGGATAATAAAGAACTATTGGATCATCTGTATGCAGCGGTGCCTTTTATCGCTCGTATTACAGGGGGCTTTGCCACTGTGACTGACAAAATGGGGCGCAGGCTTAGAAGTGTTGATACACATGGACAAGAAATAGCTCAATACCACGGTGAAGTATATGAAATAGCCAGGCAAGCCGGTCAACAGCAGCAACCGGTATCCGGGGCATCGCAATTTATCGAAGAAGCCGAAGCCTGGGCGTTACCGATTGGTAATTATGTGCTTTGCTGCAGCAACGTAGAGCGGATAGAACGAAATAATAAACTGCGTAAAGCTTTATCTGAAGCGTTGCCGATGATTGCCAAGGTTGCCGGCGGTGATGCCGTACTTTTTGACCAAGCGGGTCGCCGGTTAGAGACGGCAGACCATACAGGCTGTAAGAGCGAAAAACTCATCGGGAAAATTAGTCAAGCCGCATATGCTGCCATGCAGGGCCAGAAACCTGTTATTGGTGAATCCATTTCCCTACATGGTGTTACTGCGGTACGCATTCCTATTACTGAGGAGTACGGTTTGGGGTTTAACAATCAAGCTATAGTATCCCAAAAACAAAAGCTGCTTAATGAAGTTAAAAAATATCAGTATGCCAGATATACGTTAACAGATATTATCGGTCAGAGCGATGCTATTGAAAGGTGTAAGAATATTGTTAATTATGTGGCAAAGGGCATTTCTTCCGTTTTAGTTTATGGTGCTACCGGTACAGGCAAAGAACTGTTTGCCCAAGCAATCCATAATGCTAGTGATCGCAGTGATAAACCCTTTATCGCAATTAACTGTGGCGCCTTACCGTCTACGCTGATAGAAGCCAACCTATTTGGTTACGTGGATGGTTCATTTACTGGCGCCAAAAAAAACGGCAATATAGGAGTTTTTGAGGCGGCAAATACAGGAACAGTATTTCTTGATGAAATAAGTGAAATGGATTGGGACTTACAGGCAAAGCTATTGCGAGTAATTCAAGAGCGTGAGGTCACTCGAATAGGTAGTACTAAGCCAATTCCTATTAGTGTGCGCATTATATCTTCAACGAATAAAAATCTTCAACAGTTAATTGAAGAAAAACGTTTTCGCGAGGATCTATATTACCGTATTAATGTAATAGAACTTCGCGTTCCTTCATTGCGTGAAAGGGGTAAAGATATATTACTCTTAGCTAATTATTTCATAGCCAAATATAACCCAGTATTTGGGAAAAATATAACTGAGATATCTCAGGATGTATGTGATATTTTCCTGAGTTACCCTTGGCCGGGCAACATTCGGGAATTACAAAATTGCATTGAGAGTGCACTGAATATGGTGGATGTCGAAGAAAAAAGACTTGAGGTTTGCCATCTTCCTGCCCATCTCTATAATTCGTTGGCGGCGAATAAAAAAGCGGTGAGTAGTGAAGATGACAATTTGGCAGTCATCTTGCGGGCTGCGGAAAAACAGGCTATTTTACGGGTGCTAAAGCAGGCGGACAATAACCGTTGTCATACGGCTCAGCGGCTTGGCGTTAGCAATACTACTTTGTGGCGAAAGATGCGGGAATATAATATTCCCCTGACATAAAAAGATGCTCATGGTAAGGTAGGTATTGGCACAGTATGTGTAAGAATAAAATATCATGAAGGAATGGAAAGTTATGAAACAAACCGCTCAGGGTTTACCTGGCAGTTTGTTTTTTTTTAATTAGGATTTGCTAACCAACCATCACATTTTATTAATCAACAAAAATGTGATGTGTCATTTCGGCTTAATAGAATAAAATTTGGCTAAGACTCTACGCTTTTGCTCCATATCGTCAGCAAACTGTTGCAGTTATGAAATGGTTTTCAAATTTGCAATAGTAAGGAAGTTAATGAAATTTTGCAACAATAACCCCTGTAACCGCTGCAGACGTTTATTTTTCAGTAATATCGATCAAAGTTATTCCAGGAAATAGCGTTGAAATTGTCGGTTTTACAATTGGTACAGTTCTTGCAAGTATATTTTATAAAGTACAAGCAGTGTGTACATTCCTTGCTGAATGACTATTTATTTGTCATAAATTTAAGAGAGACTGCAATTGCACTGGTAGATACAATAAGGAAGAGGTATGTGTTATGAAAGATAATAAAACTTCCCAGGCGGCCATTGACTATGATGTTAACGTTTGTAAGACTATTCCGCGGTACCATATGTTCCATGACGAAACTTTGTACCTAGTTAAGGAAGCCATATCTGAGCCGCAATCCTGGCTTGATACCGGATGCGGCACAGGAACGCTCTTGGAAAAGGTAATTAAAGAATTCGGCCAATTAAGGGTTGTAGCTGCAGACCCGGCAGAAGAAATGTTGAAGATTGCAGCCGAAAAACTGAAAGAATCCGAAATAACCTATGTTCTATCAGGTAGCGAGGTGTTAGATTATCCTGACAAATTTGATGTTGTTACCGCCATTATGGCTCATCATTATTTAGATGAAGAAAGCCGTAAAAAAGCCACACAAAATTGTTTCGATAAGCTTAGGCAAGGGGGGATATATATTACATTTGAAACTATTAAACCGAATACAGAAGTCGCAATCCAAATCGGTCTTAAACGCTGGCGTACTGCCCAAATACTGAACGGAAAAAGACCTGATATAGTAGATAATCATATCAGCCGGTATGGAAGTGAACTTTTGCCGATAACCATTGAAGCTCATCTAAAGTTATTGAGGGAAACTGGGTTTTCGACTGTTGAAGTTTTTTGGGTTTCTGGAATGCAAGCAGGCTTCTATGGCATCAAATAAGCTTACTGTTGCAATTGTGAAATAAAGGGGAGTTGCACGTGAATTTTATTGAGAAATATTTGGCAAAAGCGGCAGGCTTAGAAATAGTAATGACGGGCCAGGAGATAAGATGTAAGGTAGATTTGGTTGCCGCGCACGATGTTACCGGGCCAATGGCTATTCAACAATTCGAGCAGATTGGTATTGACCATGTTTTTGATCCCCATAAGGTAGTCATGGTGATTGACCATATCTTTCCCGCAGCTACAGTTCAAGCCAAGACTATGCATTGGATACTGAAAGACTTTGCCCAAAAATATGGTGTAACTTTATATGATAAGGGGCAGGGCGTTATTCATCAGGTGTTATCGGAAAGCCACCGACTGCAGCCCGGACAAATTTTGGTAGGTGCTGACTCCCATACCTGTACGGCCGGCGGTTATGGCGTTATTGCTATCCCGGTTGGGTCTACCGAACTAGCTGCAGCGATGGCAACTGGGACGATTGACCTCGAAGTGCCGCTAGTAGTCGAGGTTCATATGACTGGACAGATTAAACCTTATGTCAGCGGTAAGGATATTGTCCTTACGTTAATTAAACGCTTTGGCGTTGATGGTCTTACTGATAAGGCAGTAGTCTTCACTGGGCAGGGGATTGCTGGCATCAGTGTGCAAGAACGGATGACTATCTGTAACATGGGAATTGAAATGGGTGCAATGATAGCTTGCTTCAGTGATGAAGCAAAAGCCAATTCCGTCGCTGAAAGTATTGAGCTGTCCCTAAATGAAATAGTAGCAGTAGCTGCTTGTCCCCATTCTCCGGCAAACGTCCGGCCTGTAGCTGAGCTCAGTGACGTAGTGGTAACTCAGGTTGTTGTGGGCAGTTGTACAAACGGGCGTCTCAATGACGTCGAAAAAGTAGTCAATGTATTAAGACACCATAAAGTTCACCCGGATGTAAATCTATTGATCATTCCTGCATCGAGGCACGTATTGGATGGGATGGAAGAGGCTGGATGGTGCCGAATTTTGCGCGATGCTGGTGCTGTAATAACAAATCCCGGCTGCGGACCCTGCTTTGGTGCGCATCAAGGTTTAGGAACTGAGCGTGATGTGATAGTATCGACTACCAATCGTAATTTCCCTGGACGCATGGGACATCGTGCAGCCAATATATACTTGACTTCTCCTGCAACAGCAGCGGAAACAGCTGTACGTGGTAAAATCACCAGTCCGGGAACTTTATCACTAGGGGGGGATTTAAAATGAGTATAATAAAAGGTCGTGTATGGATATTTGACGATAATGTAGATACTGACCAAATACTTCCTGGTTATGCAATGGCAGAGGATTTTTCCACACTTTCCCGTTATGCTATGGCTGGTAGCAAAACTGCCGATTTTCCAAAGCTAGTACAGACAGGCGATATTATTGTTGCCGGTAAGAACTTCGGCTGCGGCTCGAGCAGGGAGCAGGCTCCTGTGGCCTTAAAAGAGGCGAGAGTAAGTCTGGTTATTGCTTCGTCGTTTGCTCGTATTTTTCGCCGCAATTCTATTAATATCGGCCTGCCGGTCATGCTTGCCGACATTCGTGACTGCCTTAGACAGGGGGACGTGATTGAGGTTGATATCGAACAAGGCACCATTTGCCTAGGAGACCAGACCCTAGTCGGCAAAGCGTTATCTAATAACGTACTGATGACAATTAAGGCTGGTGGATTAATAAACCGGGTGCGACAAGAATTGAAGTTGAGAATTTCTAACTAACTCAAACAGGGGGGGCAAGCAAAATGCAAGAAAAAACAATACAAATTATTACCGAAGACTATGACAGAGTTAAAGCCTATGCAGAGACTTTTGGGGTTCCCATGCCGACAATTAGCAAAGACGGATCGATTGACGGGCTCCCCGTTCCCTATCCGCGCGAAGCTTGCGGTGTCCTGCGTAGCGGATATCGGATTTATGAATTAGCCCAGCAGGCGGAAAAAACAGGTATGCCAGTACAGAACCCGATCCTTGGTCGCAACACGGCAGAGGAGACTTATAAAGAAGCGCTGGAAATGTATAATATGGCCGAAAAACTGGGTATTCAACTGTTTCACTTCGTACACTCTGAAGCAACAAGACATATTGATCCGCTTAATGGCCGGGAGTTAATTGAGCAATCGCGCGGTAAAGGCGGCATTACACCTTTTGGGGAAAGAAAGCTAGTTGAATTGGGTGGTGGTTCGATCCATCCGATGCGGATCAATGCTACTGGCGATACGCCTCACCTATCGATCATTAACGCGCTGCTTGCCGGGTTTGACGGTACAGATATCGGGCCGGTCATCCACGTACATTACGGTGGTCGGGGCATCCATGATTATAAGACCAAGGTGATTAATGGTTTTCGGGCTCTCGAGATTTGCGGCGAGCATAACATGTTTGTGCAGATCGATTCCCATAAACATCTTAACAATATCGGCGGCACAGACGGCATGGCCTTGGCTATGTGTCTGCTGGCAGAGGGTTTGGGTATTTTGGCTGGATTACCGGCAGAGCTTAGCGCTGTACAGATGAACGTAACCGGTTTAAATTTGTTGGCAGATCTAGCTACAATAAAAGCGTTTAAAGAAACAATGTGGAGTAAGAGTCTTATCGCCGTACCGGAGACTTTCCAAAATCCCCCGGGTGATCTAGTTGCAGAGTCCGCGCATTTTGCTCGTATGGCAATCAGCGCTATACTGGGCGGAGCACATTTCTATCGTCCTAAGGCTGCAGAATCTGTAGGGATACCGACAGGTGCTTCTATGGCCAAAGCAATTTGGGGAACACATAATGTATTTGAAAACACTATTAAAGTTGATATCCGCGATCCTTATATTGAGGAACGCAAAAATGAAATATTGAGTGAAGCTATGGCGGTGCTAGAAGGTGTTCTCGGCGTGAACCGGACCCTTGCTCCAGATGAAATCAGGGAAAGCTTCTGGCGTAAATACGACAAGGACGAACTGATTGACAAGATTGTTCATGCTGGCAAGGCTGGCATTATGGACTGCCCACGCGCCGGTGGCTGGGATCTCAAACGTTATGTAAAAACTCACCGGGATAAAGACGGAATTAAACGATATGTTCCAGGATTTACGCCGCTAAACCTCGCTGCTGAGCGTTTTGCTGTAACCAGTGAGCCAGTCGTAGTGCCAGAAGATAAAAAACCTACCCGGAAACAGAAAATGGTTTTGGCAACAGTCGGTGCAGATGCACATGTTATGGGGATCAACCTGATTCGGGAAGCCTTTGAAACTGCCGGTTATGAAGTCATATATTTGCGCGGTATGAATCTTCCTGAAACGGTAGCCGAAGTAGCCGCTGAAGCCAAGGCTGAGGTCATTGGTGTTGCTAACTTGTTAGGGCTGGGCAGAGAGCTTTTCCCGCGAGTGCAAAAACGTCTTACTGAACTGGGTATGAGTGACAAAGTTGTTCTCATTGCCGGTGGCAGGATTGCAGAAAAAGAAGAGGAGCATGCCCTGTTTGAAGAAAAAATGACTAAGGAGGGACCCGCTTTTCTGGGAGTGGAAGCCTTCTTTGGGCCGGGGACTGATCCGGAAAAATGCGTTGAATGGACAATAAAAGCATTGGAGAGGAAGGGTTTATAATGAATGAAATGCAAAGAATTCCCTGCGTTATTTTACGTGGAGGTACAAGTAAGGGAATTTATTTGAAAGCAAATCATCTGCCTCAAGATAAGGAACAGCGGGACAATATGATTTTGGAAATATTCGGCAGCCCGGATGTGCGTCAAATTGATGGTCTTGGCGGAGCCGATCCGTTAGCCAGCAAAGTTGCCATCATTGGTCCCTCATCTCATCCGGATGCTAATGTAGATTATACCTTCGGTCAGGTCAGTATCAATGATCATTACATCGACTACTCCGGCAATTGCGGTAATATTTCTTCCGGTGTCGGCCCATTCGCTATTGATGAAGGCTTTGTTGCTGCCACTGAACCGACTACAACAGTGAGAATTCACAATACCAACACCGGCAAGATATTAATTGCTGAAGTGCCGACAGAGAACGGCCGCGCCAAGGTAACCGGTGACTGTAAAATAGATGGCGTCCCTGGAACTGGGGCAAAAATCATGATGGATTTTTCGGGTACGGCCGGTTCTGTAACCAACAAACTTCTGCCTACCGGCAAACCAGTGGATACCATTCAAACAAGTGTGGGGCAGCTAGAGATTTCTATTGTCGATGTATCCAATCCTTGCGTTTTCGTACGTGCCAAAGATGTAGGCATGACAGGCCGTGAAACGCCGCAGGAGATTAATGGCGATCCGAAGCTGTTAGCGCTAATGGAAGAAATCCGTGCACAAGCCACGGTAATGATCGGCATGGCACCTGATATTGCTACTGCAACAGCCAAAAGTCCGGCATTTCCGATGGTTGCTTTTGTCGCTCCTGCCGCGGATTATATTGACTTTACAACAGGGAAAACCATCAAAAAAGATCAAGTTGATTTCTTATCAAGAATGATGTTCATGCAGGTACTTCATAAAACGTATCCTGGAACCGGAACAGCCTGCACCGGGGCAGCGGCCAAAATTCCCGGTACAATTGTGCATGAGGCTATTCCACATATTGAATCTATCGACATAATCCGGATTGGACATCCTGCCGGTGTTATTGAGATTGAAGCGGCTTTTGAAAATGGTAACTTGTCACGGGCAGCATTTGCCAGAACGGCTCGCCGTATTTTAGAAGGATATGTATTTGTGCGCAATGGGTAGCCCAAAGTAGGAGTGATAAGCTGTGCAGGCAAATATAATCGTCTATGATGTGGGAAGTACTTATACGAAGTTGACTGCTTTCTGGTTGGCGGAGGGGGTACTAGATTTTATTGCACGAGCGCAGGCTCTGACAACAATTGATGATATTGAAATAGGAGTATTGGCAGCTAATCAGGCATTAGCATTAAAGGGAGTGGAAGTTTGCCGCGACGCTGCTGCTTTTTCTACCAGCAGTGCAGCTGGGGGACTGCGGATGGTAGCTCTTGGATATATGCCACGGGTAACGGCTAAGGCTGCCAAAGAAGTAGCAATGAGTGCGGGTGCCAGGGTACTCGAAATCGTCAGTTGCGAGGATTTGCCTGAATTTCGCTTGCAGGTATTACGGGAGATAAAGCCTGATATTGTTTTGCTGGCAGGTGGTACTGACGGCGGCGATCAGGATTCCATGCTTGAAAATGCTAGAATTATTGTTAAATCAAAAAGTAACGCTGTTATCATTATTGCTGGTAATTATGCTGCCCAGGGTGAAGTGGCTGAGATACTAACGAGCGGTGGTGTCGCGAACATTCGTGTTCCGAATGTTATGCCTACCATTCATGAATTAAAAGTTAAACCAGCCAGAGAAGCGATTCATGAACAGTTTATCAAGCAAATTACCTTGGCAAAAGGTTTAAATAAACTGCTCAATGTTGTATCTGACAAAAAGGTCACGCCAACTCCGGGGGCAGTGCTTTTGGGTGCAGAGCTGCTAGCTAAAGGAACTTTTGCACAGGAGGGCATCGGGGATATCTTAGTCATTGATATTGGCGGAGCGACTACCGATATTCATTCCGTCATGCCTGGACTCGAAAAACTTACCATTGAGGAAAAAGGGTTGGTCATAAATAACGAAAAACAGCCCTCGTACCGCACGGTTGAAGGTAACCTCGGCTTACGTATCAGCGCGACTGGTATTGTTGAGACTATCGGCCCAGTAGGTGTTCTAACTAAAATTGGCTATAAAGGCGAAGAACTGGAGCAGCAATTAATCGATTATGCTGTTTTCCTGGAAAAAAATCCCGGACATATAAGCCAGTCTCCTCTGGAAAAAAATTTTGACCTGGCGTTAGCAATTTGTGCTATTGAGGTGGCATTAAAACGGCACGCAGGTTATATTTCACAAGAGTTTAACCCAGTTATGGGGATTATACCGGGTATTCCAATAGGAAGAGATTTGCGGCGTGTAAAGTATGTTTTCGCTGTTGGCGGACTGTTTACGCATTGTACGCAGGAAGAAAAGCAATTTGTAATCAAACAAGCTTTTAAAAACCCTGGCATTTCTCTTTTGCCAATAGATCCCGTATTTATTTTCGACGAGCAATACCTACTATATTCAATTGGCGTTTTGGGCCAAAAATACAGTGACGTTAGTTTACAGTTTGCAAAAAAACATTTCAAAATAGAAAAGGAAGTGTAGTATGAAAAAAACTACTGTTTTAAGACAATTATTAGCTGGGAAAAGTATTATTGTTACACCGGGAGCTCATGACGCATTAACGGCCAAAATAATTGAAAAAACCGGCTTTCCAGCAGTATATATGACAGGTTATGGGCAGGCTGCCAGCCATCTGGGTAAACCTGATGTTGGCCTGTTGACAATGACTGAAATGGTAGCTCGCGCTGCCAACATAGTGGAGGCTGTTAGCATTCCGGTAATTGCTGATGCCGATACGGGTTTCGGCAATGCGGTAAATGTTATGCGTACAGTACGTGAATACGAAAAAGCCGGAGTTGCGGCGGTTCAGCTTGAAGACCAAGTTGCACCCAAAAAGTGTGGTCATATGACTGGACGTCAAGTCGTTTCCAAAGAAGAAATGGTAGGTAAAATTAAGGCTGCCGTTGACGCCAGACGCGATGAAGATTTAGTTATTATTGCTCGTACTGATGCCCGGACAGTTCATGGAATTAACGAAGCGCTCGACCGGGCCAAAGCTTATGAGGAAGCTGGAGCAGACTTGTTATTTGTAGAATCACCTGAGAGCGTTGAAGAAATGAAGCTGATAACTTCATCCTTCAACGTGCCGGTACTAGCAAATATGGTTGAGGGAGGCCGCACACCATTGCTGCTAAACCAAGAGCTTGAAAAAATTGGCTATAATATTGTCATATATCCCACGGCTTCAACATATAGCGTATGTCTGGCTGTTTCCCGTTTGATGCAAAACTTGAAGCAAACGGGTACAACAGCTGGTATGATGGATGAAATGATTAAGTTTACCGAGTTTAATGAATTGATTGGATTGCCGCAAATTAGAGAATTTGAAAGAGTATATGTCAAGTAATTTTTGATGAATATCGGTTTCTACGCCTGCCGCAAAAAGTAGGCGCTTAGATACTGAGTCGTTAAGCTAAGAAGGAGGATTTGAGGAAACTATGGATACTTAGATAGTCTCTTCTTAGGTAGCTGCTCAAAAATTAAAAAACCTAAGGGGGAAAAACACAATGAGAAGACAAACCGCTATGGCTCTTGCAGCAGTATTTGCAATGAGCGTAGCAGGAACAGCGCTGGCTGCTCCTGCTAATCCTTTCGTCGACGTACCTGCAAAACACTGGGCGTATGACTCCATCAACAAACTTGCTCAAGCTGGCGTAATCTCCGGCTACGGCGACGGCACCTACAAAGGCGACAGAACCCTTACCCGTTATGAAGTTGCTACTATCGTAGCCAAAGCTATGGCTAACAGCGAAAAAGCTGACGCTGCATCTCAAAAAGAAATTGACGCTCTGAAAGCCGAATTCGGCGCAGAACTCAACAACCTCGGCGTTCGCGTTGACAATCTTGAGAAAAATGCTTCTAAAGTAAAATTCACCGGTCAAATCCGGGCACGGTATGATTACCAGGACAAGGCAGACACTGATATTGATCGTACTAAAGAACGCACTCGTCTGCGTTTAAACATGGAAGCACCAATAGCTGAAAATGTTACTTTCCATGGCCGTTATGAATCACAATCAGAGTGGGGCAGTAGTGCTGGTTCTGAAGCCAAGCTGAGACAAGCTTATATCAATGGCAAACTAGGTGAAGTAGGCTATAGCTTTGGTCGTCAGCCTATCTGGTTGGGGCAAGGTATGATTGCCGATATTACTGGCAATTGCGATGGTTTGTTGTTAAGCGGCGGTAACAAGGTAAAAGTTACTGCAGGTGTCTTTAAATATAACATGGGAATATATGAAGACGACTATGCTAACATGAAAAATTTGAATTATGCTGCTGCCAATATTGATGCGACTATCAATAAAAACCTCAACATGACTGCATCCTACATTGCCGACAAAAACGAGCTCAATTATAAAACCATATCGTCTGGTTTCTCCTATACAGGAATTAAAAACTTTGCCATAACCGGTGAGTATGGCATAAATGATTCCGACCACGCTAATTCCCATAACAATGGCGATGAGGCAAAAGCCTGGTTTGCTCAACTTAAATACCGGGGCGCCCAACAAGATAAAATCGGTTCATCAGGGATATGGGTAGGATATAGGAGTGCTGAGAAAGGTTTCGATCCTTCTGAGTTGTCTACGCTCGATACCGGCAGATACGCTGATCTAACCTATGGCAATATGGACAATATTAAGGGTATGGAAATAGGGGCTGAGTATACTGTGTTTAGGAACGGTGTGCTGTCAGTTATGTATGAAGATCTGGAACTCAAAGATCCCCAAGCTGGACAAAATAAAGATAAACAAGGTCTCTGGGCTACGTTAATCTATTCTTTCTAATTTCCGGTCAAAGGGGCTGTCGCATTAAGACCGCCTATGAAACAACAAAAATGGCATCCGGCTAGTGCCGGATGCCATTTTTGTTGTAAAATCAAGTTTGTGAGCACATCTGGCGTTTCTTATTTTCCTTCCTCCACGGGCTTTTTTATTCCTATTTTACAAACAAGGGCGTGCCGCTCCTCGTTTTTTCAAAAAACGAGGAGCGACGCGCCCATTTTTAAGTTGGCGGAAAATAACTTATCGCTATGTTTTTCCATAGTAATTTAGGCTTTGGCATGATACAGATTATACCTTGTATTAATCAATTTATCAGCAAAATACTAGTAGTAGATAAATGGTTTAAAACTTCTTTTTTGTTAGTACTAATTTTGCGCAAAGGGGCGTGATTTTTTGGATCTTGTGAATATAACGATTGACGGACAACAAGTAAAGGTGCCAAAAGATGCAACTGTTCTGGAAGCCGCAAGAGGTATTGGAGTAGAGATTCCTACTTTATGCTACCATCCTGAGCATAGACCTGAAGGATCTTGCCGGATATGTTTGGTTGAGGTCGTGGGTGCAAAAGGCCTTGTGGCTTCCTGCGTTTTTCCTGTAAGCGAGGGGATGGTTGTTAAAACGAATACTCCAGATGTACGTGAAGCTCGTAAAGCAGTGGTTGAGCTTCTATTAGCCAACCACCCCCAAGATTGTCTCTCTTGTCAACGAAACTTGGATTGTGAGCTGCAAAAGATTGCTGCTGATTGCGGTATTCGCAAAATCAGATTCGAAGGAGAAAAGAAGGACTACCCGCTTGATGCCGGGAATCCGGCGCTGGTTCGAGACCCGAATAAGTGCGTGCTCTGCGGTAGGTGTATCCGTGCTTGTAGTGGACTCCAGGGGGTTAACGTGTATACCTTTGCCAATCGAGGCTTTAATACTACCGTAACGCCTGCTTTCAATGCCGGTCTGCATGAAGCAACCTGTACCTTTTGCGGACAATGCGCTAACATATGTCCGACGGCAGCCATAGTGGAGAAAGACGATACTAAAGAGGTATGGGAAGCACTGCATAACCCAGCCAAACATGTAGTTGTTCAAACAGCACCGGCAGTCCGGGTTGCGTTAGGTGAAAACTTTGGGTTTAGGAGCGGTGATGTTGTAACAGGCCAAATGGTCGCAGCTTTAAAACGTCTTGGTTTTGACAAGGTTTTTGATACTGCTTTTTCAGCTGATGTGACTATTATGGAGGAAGGTTCTGAATTTATTGAGCGGCTGACAAACGATGGGACGCTACCGATGATCACTTCATGCAGTCCTGGGTGGGTCAATTTTGTCGAACTTATGTACCCCGACTTGCTCAAGCATTTATCGACAACAAAATCACCACAACAAATATTTGGCGTGCTAGTAAAAACCTACTATGCTGAGAAAGCAAAAATCAATCCCCAAGATATTGTGTCTGTATCAATAATGCCATGTACTGCCAAAAAGGTAGAGTCTGGTCGGCAAGAGATGAGTGCTAGTGGCTATCAGGATGTTGATTATGTTCTTACAACACGGGAATTAGCTCGGATGATCAAAGAGGCTGGGATTAGTTTTAGTAACTTAGAAACAGAAGAATTTGATGCTCCATTAGGTATTTCTACTGGTGCTGCTGTCATCTTTGGTGCTACTGGCGGGGTAATGGAGGCAGCTCTAAGAACAGTGTCCGAGGTTTTGACCGGTAAGACGCTGGAGTGTATTGAATTTCATGCTGTGCGTGGACTTAAAGGCATCAAGGAGGCAGAAGTTACCATTGGTGAAAAAACAATAAAAGTAGCTGTTGCCTTTACGTTGGCCAATGCGAGCATCATCTTAGACAAAATCCGTAAAGGAGAAACCGATTATCATTTTATTGAAATCATGGCTTGTCCTGGAGGGTGTATCGGCGGCGGTGGTCAGCCAATCTCTACATCACCTGAAATTCGTACACAACGGATGGCCGCGATTTATGAATGTGATGAGGCGTCAACTATACGTAAATCCCACGAAAATCCAGCAGTTAAAGAACTATATGATACCTGGCTGGGAAAACCATTAGGCGAAAAATCGCATCATCTACTGCATACCCATTACCAGGCACAAGTACGCAAATAAAGACAAAAGGAGATAAGATGATAAAGGAAAAAACAACAATAGAAACAGGATGGAAATTAGACAACAGTTATGCTTGTCTGCCGAAACTATTTTTTAGTAGCCTCAAACCAGCCCCTGTACCTTCACCGAAGTTGGTCATTCTTAATTTTCCCTTGGCAGCATCCCTGGGCTTGAATATCCAGGAGCTGCAAAGCAAAGATGGCGTAGCAGTGCTTGCTGGCAACCGGGTTCCTGAAGGCGCTTTGCCGCTTGCTCAAGCTTATGCGGGCCATCAATTTGGGCAATTTACGATGTTAGGGGACGGTCGGGCGCTGTTACTTGGCGAGCAGATCACACCCGTAGGTGAACGGTTTGATGTTCAGCTCAAGGGTTCGGGAAAAACACCATACTCTCGCCGCGGTGATGGGCGGGCGGCACTTGGACCGATGCTGCGCGAATATATCATCAGCGAAGCAATGCATGCGCTAGGTATTGCTACCACCCGCAGCCTAGCAGTGGTAAAAACCGGTGAGTCAATAATTCGCGAAACCAATCAGCCTGGCGCAATTCTGACCCGCATTGCTGCCAGTCATTTACGTGTTGGCACGTTTCAGTATGTTTCAACATGGGGCACGATTGAGGATTTACGAATTCTGGCTGACTATACACGGAAGCGCCACTTTCCAGATATTATAGCTGATGATAATCAATATCTTTCGCTACTTAAGGAAGTGATCAAGCGTCAGGCCATACTAATTGCCAAATGGCAACTAGTTGGATTTATCCACGGGGTAATGAATACCGACAACATGGCCCTAAGTGGGGAAACTATTGATTATGGTCCATGCGCCTTTATGGATGTCTATGACCCCGCAACGGTATTCAGTTCTATTGACATGCAAGGCCGTTATGCCTATGGCAATCAGCCGTATATTGCCGGGTGGAATCTCGCGCGATTTGCTGAAACCCTATTGCCGCTATTGCATGTTGATCAGGTGGAGGCTGTTAAATTGGCCCAGGAAGCGATTACAGATTTTACTGAGTTGTATCACTGTAATTGGCTCGCGGGAATGAGATCAAAACTGGGAATAGTTAACCAGGAAGCCCAGGATGAATCTCTTATTGAAGGGCTCCTCAGTATGATGCAGAAGTATTGTGTGGACTATACGAATACCTTCCGCGCATTAACTTTTGATACGCCGGAGGATACGGTACTATTTGGCACCACAGAATTTACTCAGTGGTATGGGATGTGGAAGGCAAGATTAGGCAGGCAACAGGAAACGGAAGTCTTTTCACATCAGTTGATGCAAAACAGTAATCCGGCGGTAATCCCTCGTAACCACCAGGTAGAAGCCGTGCTGGAAGCTGCAGTGAAACAAGGAGACTACAGCAGGCTGAAGCAGCTCCTTGCTGTTCTTTCAAGCCCCTACGCGTACTCCCCCGAACAAGCTGATTACTCCACACTGCCTGAGCCAACAACCCGACCTTACCGAACCTTTTGCGGTACTTGACATAGCAGCATTATGGATGCTGCATTTTGCGTATGTGCAAAGACCATCTATTGAGAATCGTAATAATAACATATGGGAGAATGGGGTAGACTATGCGACTGTTTATTGGCATTGAATTACCCAAGAAGTAGTATACGAACTACTGAGAGTACAAAATGAGATGCATAGCTTGGCTAAACGAGGGCGATTTGTGGCTCAGGCAAATTTACATCTTACTCTTCAATTTTTAGGTGAAGTATCTGAACAAGAGATGGGGCCAGTCGTTCAAGCTTTACAAAAGACAGCTCAAGATCACAGTGCATTTTTACTGGCACTAAAATGCGTTGGAAGTTTTGGTAACAAATCTCCATTCCGCGTAATCTGGGGAGGAATTGATGGTGATACACTAAGCCTGACAAGCCTACAAAAAGACTTGTCGATTTTACTCTCTACATTGGGATTTCCACAGGAAAAAAGATCATATCAGCCGCATATTACTTTGGGGCGGGATGTGGAATTTCTCGGTGAAGTATCATTTGAAAAATACAGCCAAGTCTGGTACAGGTACCTTTTCTAGTAAATCAGTTTTCATTAAAAGAAAGCAAAATAGAAAATGGCAAACTCGTTTACCGCTCACTATACTCCTTTCCTCTGGAATGTAGCAAGGATGCTAACCATCAAATCAATAACGGCGACAATAAATAGAACTCCTGTCAAATTCTTTGCAGGAGTTCTATTTATTGTACCACACACCCTTTGAAGAGGGCCGAATCTATCAATAGACAGGTACAGGAATTGACATTCTATTTGTAGAATTGCTATTATGCTACATATTCTGCTAGGAGGATGGCAATATGAATTGCAGACAATGGATAACAGTTTTTATGCTGACTTTTTTTATGATTGGGGGAGTACAATTCATAGCTGCCGAGGAAGGTAGTGAAAACCAGGTGCTGATTGTAGCTGGTGATGAAAATTTTCCTCCCTATGAATTTGTTGATGTGATTGATGGTATCCAGGTTTATCGTGGATTTAATGTCGATTTGCTAAAGGCGGTAGCATTAAGTACAGGCTATGAAATTCAGTTCCGGCCTATGCCCTGGGCAGAGGCGATCAAAGCCCTTGACCGTGGTGAGGTCCATGCTGTGGGAGGAATGAAGTATAACAGCGAACGGGATAAAATATATGACTTTTCCGAAGCATATATGATGAATTCACTAGCCATATTTGTGCTTAAAGACATGCAGGCAATTGCTTCTATTGAAGACTTGGTAGGCCGCAAGGTTGCTGTGCAAAAAGATGCCATAGCATACCAACGACTCAAAAATCAGCCGATAGAATTGGTGCTTACTACTAATCAGGGAGAAGCGTTGGAACTTTTGGTCAGTGGGAAAGTAGAAGCTGCTGTTGGTAATAGTTTAACAGGTCAATATATACTGCAGCGTACCAAACAATACCAGAATGTAAAAATTGTAGGCGGAGCCATTGATTCTGAAGGTTACTGTGTTGCTGTGAAAAATGGTAATCCAATACTTGGCGTCTTTAATAAGGGGCTAAAAGATATCAAAGAAAACGGTACTTATGACAAAATATATGTAAAATGGTTTGGTGAGCCGATAGATTACCCAGTTCAGTACTATAAGCGCAATTTTACTTTTGCGATAAGTGCTGTCATTATCCTAATCATTTTAGGGGTAATCGCTGTTCAGATTAGCCTGTATTTACAGCGGGAAGTTAAGAAACGTACTAAAGAAATTGAGGTAATTAATGAAGAATTGCAGCGCAAAGACAAACTGGAGGCGTTAGGCAAGCTTGTTGCCTGTATCGCCCATGAGATTCGTACGCCATTAACCTCAATTAAGACCTTTGCGGAGTTACTGCCGGCAAAGTATGATAATCCGCTTTTTAGGGAAAAGATGAGCCAGTTTGTACCACAGGAGATTGAGCGCATTAATAATATTGTTAATGATTTACTGACCTATGCAAATCCGCGGAAAGTAGAGCGGGAATGCATTCCAATCAAACGGTTAATTGATACTATTATGGTATTTTTTGCTGACGATATTGCCAAACAAGGTATTGATGTACAGCTAGACATTAAAGAAGCGCATATGGTATATGTTGATATTCAACAAATGAAACAGGTCATGATTAATGTGTTACTAAATGCCATCCAAGCGCTAACTGGAAAGGACAAGCCTAGTCTAACCATTGTCAGCGAGATAAGGGAAAATCAGCCCTGTATGCTTATTGCCGACAATGGTGTTGGGATAGCCCCGGAAAACGTAAAGTTTATTTTTGAGCCTTTTTTTTCAACCAAGAGTGGTGGGACTGGACTCGGGCTATTTGTTAGTTATCAGTTGGCGCAGCAGAATGGGGTTACAATAATGATTGATAGTCAAGAGGGGCTTGGAACTAACGTAATTTTGAAGTTTAGCTCAGAGGAGAATTTACATGCTTAAGATACTGATTGTCGATGATGAGCCAGCAATTTGCACCTCATTGGCTTTTGCCCTGGAAGATAACTATTTGGTGGCGACTGCTGGTTCAGCTGAGGAGGCACTAACAGTGATTGCTCAGCAAGAGTTCGCGATAATACTCCTGGACTTAAAGTTGGGCAGTGTTGATGGTATGGAAGTATTACAGCAGATTAAAAAAATAGACAGCAGCATAATTGTTATTATTATGACTGCATATGGCAGTATAAAATCGTCAGTAGCGGCCATCAAAGCAGGAGCCTTTTATTATCTTACAAAACCTATTAATATGGATGAACTGGATATGCTGCTCATAAATGCCTCAGAGTATATTGGGATGAGATCTAAAGTCGAGTATTTAAACGATAAGCTGACTGAGCGTCGCGAAATTGCAGGCATAGTTGGGACCTCGGCGTCTATCAGGCAAACCATGGGTGATATTGAACGGGTAAAAGATGTTGATTTTAATGTGCTTATCGCCGGGGAAAGCGGTACAGGCAAAGAACTTGTGGCCAAAGCCCTTCACTACCTAAGTGTACGTAAAAATGAGCCGTTTGAAGTTATTAACTGTGCTGCTATTCCTGCTGAACTATTAGAAAGTGAGCTTTTTGGCTACGAAAAGGGTGCCTTTACTGGCGCTGCTCAGAGGAAAAAAGGGATTTTTGAGCTGGCCGACAGAGGAACATTGTTTCTTGACGAGATTGGCGAGATGGATATAAAGCTGCAAGCTAAGTTGCTCCGTGTTGTACAGGAAAAAGAAGTAGTGCCGCTTGGTTCGGGAAATAGACGTAAGATTGATGTACGTATTGTCTGTGCAACCAACCGGGATTTAAAGAAGATGGTGGCTGAAGGGAATTTTCGGGAAGATTTATATTTTCGCCTGAATGTAGTGACAATCAATCTGCCAGCACTTAGACAGCGGCGGGAAGATATTCCATTGCTGGCAGAACATTTTGTTAATAAATATAACAAAAAAATGGCCAAACAAATTAAGAGCATTGAACCGGCTTTTTTGGAAATGCTTACTCAATATGACTTCAAAGGTAATGTAAGGGAATTGGAGAATATTATTGAACGGGCCATGGTGTTTGCTGATGACGGTATATTGAGGATTGCTAACCTGCCAATTGAAGTGCAGAATATAGGAATAGAGGAACGGTGTCAGGTCGATACAGCGATGCTGATTCCTGTATATATTGGTGAGGATTTAGATCTAGTCGAACGCAAAGTCATTATCCAGACACTGCAGCATTATCAGGGAGATAAAGTTAAAACGGCTCAAACATTAAAAATTAGTGAGCGGAAGTTATGGTATAAGATTAAAGAATATGAATTGCGTTAAGAGTGCATTTTTTTCAAATACTGCAAATTTTTCATGAAAAATTTGCAGTATTTTTTTTCCCAGATGGAAAGTATAACTTTCCCTAGATTAACGCCTACCCCTAAAGGGCACAGGTGGCTTCTACCGGCGTTCTAAAGGACTTGGCACAAGCCAAGTCTTATCTTATTTACTAGTCGAAACCCAGAAGGTTGGCATTTATTTAGGGATTTTATATTGGCATGCTACTTGCAATATAGTGTAATGAAACTAAATTTGCAGAAAGGAGAAACGGCAAAATCAGGATTTATACATAAAAAATTAAATTTTAGGAGGGAAAAGTATGAGCTTTGAATTAGTGAATCAAGTAATGGTTATGAAGCTTGACTTGGTTGCTACAGTAGCTGTTGCAGTTTTGCTATTAATGTTTGGTGCCTGGATACGCCGTGTATTCCCCGTTTTAGCCCGGTTCTGTATTCCATCGGCCGTTATCGGCGGCTTCACCTTTTCTATGTTAGCCTGGGCACTTAAGGAGACTAATATCCTTACGTTCAAAATGGACACTGTTTTGCAAATGCCCTTTATGATTGCATTTTTTACTACCGTAGGTTTGGGTGGCAGTTTTGGACTTATTAAAAAGGGTGGTAAATCACTGATTGTATATCTTGTAGGCTGCTGGGTTTTAGCTATCATGCAGAATGTCGTTGGCGCAGGAACGGCTATGTTGGCAGGTATTCATCCAGTGCTTGGCGTAATGGCTGGTGCAGTTTCACTGGAAGGTGGTATGGGTGCAGCTTCAGCATTCGGCCCTACGGCAGAACAACTTGGTGTTCAGGGTGCGTTCGTTGTTGCCGTAGCGGCAGCTACTTATGGCTTGATAAGTGGTGGTTTGGTTGGCGGTCCGCTTGCTAAATGGCTGATTGAGCATTATAACTTAGCTATAGAGACCAGTGAGGAAAAATTTGATGCCTTGAATGCAGCCACAGCAGAAAAAGAGCAAGGGATAGCTAGTGACAATGTTTTGGCTAGCATGGCTATTATTCTTGTGGCCATGGTACTCGGGGCTATAGGCTCAACAAAGATTAAAGAACTTACAGGCTTTGTACTGCCAGGCTATGTAGGTGCTATGTTTGTTGCTGTGCTAATAAGAAACTTTAATGATGTCAAACCAATGTTTAAGATGAATGAAAAAGCAATTGACTTAATTGCTGATGTAAGCTTGGGCATATTTCTGACAATGGCCATGATGTCCCTGAAGATCTGGGAGCTTTCCAGCTTGGCAGGACCACTTGTGCTTATTCTGGCTGTTCAGACAATTTTTATGTTTATCTACTGTATCTACTTCCTATTCCCACTTCTTGGGCGAAACTACGATGCGGCTGTTATGTGTGCCGGTATGATTGGGCATGGACTTGGTGCTACACCGAATGCCATTGCGAACATGGGGGCAGTAACCGAACGCTATGGTGTCGTTTCCCGCAAGGCTCTCTTAATTGTACCACTATGTGGTGCCGTTCTTATCGACTTTGTGGCTATACCTAACATCGTATGGTTTATCAACTTTTTCACAAAATAAGCTAATGCTAAGGAGAATGACCAATGAGTAAACTTGTTGAATGTGTACCAAATTTTAGTGAAGGCCGTCGTCCGGAGGTTATTGCTGCCATTACTGAAGAAGTAAAGAAGATTGCAGGTGTTACCCTGCTTAATGTTAACTCTGATGCCAGTCACAACCGCACTGTCGTCACCTTTATCGGTGAAGCACAAGCGGCTAAACTTGCAGCCTTCAACGCTTGTGCTAAAGCGGCTGAACTTATAGATATGGAACAACATCAAGGCGAACATCCCCGGGTGGGAGCTACTGACGTAATTCCCTTTATTCCGGTAAGTGACATTACTATGGAAGAATGTGTCCAGCTGGCCAATGAACTGGGCCAGGAAATTGCTGAAAAGCTTAACATTCCAGTATATTTATATGAAGCGGCAGCTAAGACCCCTGCCCGACTCAAATTGCCTGATGTTCGCAAAGGCCAATACGAAGGTTTAAAGACCGCCATTGCCAGTCCGGAGCGCCAGCCAGATTATGGCCCTGCTCGGATGCATCCTACCGCTGGGGCCACTGTAGTTGGTGCGCGTCAATTCCTGATTGCCTACAACATCAATCTAAACACAAGTGATGTCACTATTGCTAAGAAAATTGCGAACAGCATTCGCGAGGTTAAAGGTGGCTACAAATATTGTCGCGCTATGGGGGTCATGATTGAAGACCGGAATATGGCACAAGTAACCATTAATATGGTAGACTATACAGGGACACCCTTACACCGAGTATTTGAGACTGTTAAATCAGAAGCGGCCCGTTATGGCGTTACTATCATCGGCAGTGAAATTGTCGGGATGGTTCCCTTGCAGGCACTTGTTGACACTGCCGAGTTTTACCTGCGGCTGGAAGGTTTTGAGCGCAAGCAAGTATTGGAAGAAAACCTTAGATAGAGGAGTCAAATGGGATGTTGACACAAATGACAATTATCGATTTTATCCAGGAACTGGGTTCTAATTCACCTGCGCCAGGTGGTGGCAGTATTGCAGCCTTGGCTGGTGCACTTGGTGGTGCGTTAACTACTATGGTGTGCCGCTTGACAGTAGGCAATAGTAAATATGCCGGAGTTCAAAGCGAGGTGGAAAACATTCTTGCCGAAGCCGATCAGTTAGCCGTCTGGTTTACCAAAGCTGTTGACGAAGATACCGAGGCGTTTAACCAGGTAATGGCAGCTTATAAACTGCCTAAGGCAACTGATGAAGAAAAGGGCAGTCGGAGTGAAGCCATTCAACAAGCCATGCAGCAGGCTGCAGACTTACCGCTAACAGTAGCTGAATATTGTTTAAAGGTATTGGCTATGGCGCAGCGCGTACTGATTATCGGTAACGCTAATGCCGCAAGTGATGCTGCCGTGGCTGGGCTTATGGCTCATGCCGGTCTCCATGGTGCACTATATAATGTCAAAATTAATTTGAGCAGCATTAAAGAGGAACGATTTGTCACTGCTACTCAGGCTAAAATCAGAACAATTGTTGCACAAGATAATGAGCTTCATGAGCAACTTCTGAAAAATGCCAGCAAAGTAATAGGTTAATAGCAATGGGTAATCCTCCGGTACACCGGAGGATTACTGTTTGATAAAGAGCAAGTTGGTCACCAGATAAACCATAGTAAAAAGGACTGAACTCAAGGGGGGGAGTTCAGTCCTTTTCGTCTATATCAAAGGAGGGGTAGTAAGCGTACTATTTGATGCCAAAGTAGTTGTTGGCGTTATTAAAGCAGATATTTTGTACAATAGAGCCTAACAATGTAATGTCGTTCGGGAATTCACCGGCTTCAATCCACTCGCCAATAAGGTTACAGAGAATCCGACGGAAATATTCGTGGCGAGTATAGGAAAGGAAACTGCGTGAATCTGTCAGCATACCTACAAAACGGCTTAACAAACCAAGGTTGGCCAAGGATGTCAGTTGTTTGATCATGCCGTCTTTTTGATCATTAAACCACCAGCCTGAGCCAAACTGCATTTTGCCAGGAATACCGCTGCCTTGGAAACAACCGATAATGGTACCTAGGATTTCGTTGTCCCGGGGATTTAAACAATAAAGGATAGTTTTAGGTAGCTCATCAGTGGAATCTAGGGCATCAAGGAATTTTGACAGAGCCTCAGCGATGGTGTAATCACCTGTTGCATCAAAACCAGTATCAGGTCCCAAGAGCTTTAACATACGGGAGTTATTGTTTCTGATTGTGCCCATATGAAGCTGCATGGTCCATCCTAAGCGAGCATATTGTCTGCCCAGGAATAGAAGAATATTGGTTTTATATACAGCCACTTCATTGTCAGAAAGTGATTGGCCATTGAGTGCCTTTTGGAGAATGGTATCAGCCTGGACGTCTGTTCCAACTGCAAATACTATCGGGTCTAATGCGTGGTCTGATAGGCGGCAGCCAACCTGGTGGAAGAATTCCACCCGTTGTTTTAAGGCTGCTTTTAAAACCGCCAAACCTTTGATTTCTGCACCAGATGCTTGAGCTAGCTTGGCAACCCAATCTGCAAAGCCAGGTTTTTCAATATTGAAACTCTTATCAGGACGGAAGGCAGGCAAAACTTTTGTCGTAAAGGAGGTATCCTTTGCCAGGGCAATATGATGCTCCAAGGAGTCTGCCGGGTCGTCTGTTGTACAGATAACTTTGACATTAGAGCGCTCAATCAGACCGCGTGCCCGGAACTCATCCTTGGCGAGCAAAGCATTGCATTTTTCCCAGATTTCTTCGGCAGTTGCCGGTGACAAGACTTGATCAATACCAAAGTAGGCTTTTAATTCTAAATGGGTCCAATGAAAAAGTGGATTACCAAGGCACTGGGGCATGGTTTCAGCCCATTTCATGAATTTCTCTTTGTCAGGGGCAGCACCTGTTATGTAGTGTTCGTCTACGCCATTACTGCGCAGCGCCCGCCATTTATAATGGTCACCGCCTAACCAGACTTCGGTAAGGTTTCTATATTGTTTGTTGTCCGCAATTTCCTGAGGACTTAAATGGCAGTGGTAATCGAAAATTGGCATGCTTTTCGCATAATCATGGTACAAGGTTTCAGCCGTTTTGTTGGTCAACAAAAAGTTTTCATCCATAAAAGGTTTCATAACTTGCCTCCCATTTCGCAAAAGTACAATGTTAGCTTAATTATAATTTGAAATTTCTTGCAAGTGTTATTGGATTTTTATAGAAGTTATTGTGTTTTTTTTAGAATTTTCCCCATAGAGATTTCTTCCTGTGAATTTTTCCGGGGTTGTGCTATGCTTAGACAGTACTTATTTTATTGATGTCAATTACCTAGGAAGATGGTGGTAGTTGAGCTGGGGGTCAACGTAATGAATACCGAAGATAAACAGAAAAATGAACGATTATTAGGTATATTATCGGCAGCGGCGGCCTATTTGCTATGGGGCGTGTTGCCTGTTTATTGGAAGCAACTGTCCCAGGTTCCCGCCTATGAAATTTTAGCTCATCGTATTATTTGGTCCTGTGTGTTTATGGTGCTTATATTGCTGGTAACGCGTGGGATAAGGCAGTTCTGCAGCGAAACAGCGGACATTAGCCGCAAGCCTAAAAAACTTATGGGTTTAGTACTTGCCTCTCTTATTATTAGCGCTAATTGGCTAATTTATATCTGGGCTGTTAATGAAAACAGGGTTGTTGAAACAAGTCTGGGGTATTATATTAATCCACTTGTCAATGTTTTTCTGGGTGTAGTTGTGTTAAAAGAGAAATTATCTCTGTGGCAGACTGTTTCTTTTATGCTTGCAGGTATTGGTGTTATGAATATGGCAATAAGTTTTGGTGTTATTCCGTGGGTCTCGTTGTCGCTGGCGATTACCTTTGCCTTTTATGGTATGTGCAAAAAAATAGTAAAAATTGGTGCAATAACGGCTACTACCCTGGAAACGTTGATTGTGTCACCTGCCGCTTTACTGTATGTGTTTTATCTTCAGGGGCAGGGAAGTGGCTCTTACGGTCTAACTTCCTTGCTGACAGCTGGTTTTTTGATGGGAGCCGGAGCTGTGACGGCAATACCACTCATCCTATTCGCAAGTGGGGCTAACCGCCTGCCGCTTAGTATGCTTGGGTTCATCCAGTATTTATCGCCGACAATTACATTAGCGATAGGTGTAGTGCTGTATCATGAACCGTTTACAGCTACTCACTTGGTGTCGTTTAGCTTGATCTGGCTGGCGTTAACCGTATTTTCTCTGGCGGGAACCCGGCCATTTATGAACGGCGAAGAATGGCTTACCGGTTTGTATAAAAGACGAAAAAACGGCGAAGAGAAAACGTATTCTTGACAGTAAAGATATTTTTATGTATACTCAATAAATAGAATAATATAACTTGTGACGTAGAAGTCGCTGCCCAAAGATATGGGTTAGCGACTTTTTTTAATTAAAAGGAGGAGTAAACTATGAACAAGCCCAAATATCATATTTTTGTGTGTACAAGTTCCCGGCCTAATGGTCAGCAAAAAGGCCATTGTCACACTAAAGACGGCGTAGAAATCGTCGCAAATTTCATGGAAGAGATTGAGGAACGAGAGTTAGGAGGAGAAGTTTTTGTCACAAACACCGGCTGCTTCGGAATTTGTGATAAGGGACCTATTGTTGTTGTTTATCCAGACAATATCTGGTATGGCTCGGTAAAACCCAGTGATGTGGAGGCCATAATGGAAGAACACATCGAAGGAGGTGTGCCGGTAACCCGTTTAGTAATATAATAGATCTCACTTTATTTGGAGACTGCCGGGGGAATCTTTCCACCGGCAGTTATCTCGTTGTCCAGAGGGAAAGTATAAAACTTTCCCTGGATTGAACGACTATACCCCTAAAGGGCACAGGCGGCTTCTGCCGCGACGCGCCCGGATGGCGCTAGTGCCGATTGCGCCATGGATGGCATAGCAATTCGGCCGTCCTAAAGGACTTGGCACAAGCCAAGTCTTATCTTATCCAGAGGGAAAGTATTCAGAGGCTTGCTGCAAGCCTCTGTTTTCTTTACCTTTCATAATTGGCAAATAGCGGGTATAATAATAGCTATATAATTTTTTAGCGAGGTCTTATTATGAGTAAAATAGTTGTATTAGCTGAAAAACCCTCTGTTGGGCGGGACTTAGCAAGGGTATTAAATTGTAATACTAAAGGTAACGGGTACCTTGAAGGGCAAAAATATATTGTGACTTGGGCACTTGGACATCTGGTAACACTATCTGATCCGGAGGCCTATGATGAAAAATATAAGGCTTGGCGGCTGGAGGATTTGCCGATGTTGCCTAAAGAACTTAAACTTGTGGTAATAAAGCAAACAGGCAAACAGTTTCATGCTGTTAAGGAACAGCTAAGCAGAAAAGATGTCAATGAAGTTGTCATTGCGACCGATGCCGGACGAGAGGGAGAGCTTGTTGCCCGCTGGATATTGGAGAAAGCCCATATCAATAAACCAGTAAAGCGGCTCTGGATATCCTCAGTCACAGATAAGGCTATTCGGGAAGGGTTCGGTAAGCTGCGGCCTGGCAGAGATTATGAGAATCTCTACGCCTCAGCGGTTGCCCGCTCAGAAGCTGATTGGCTTGTCGGCATCAACGCTACCCGGGCGCTTACTACCAAATATAATGCCCAACTATCCTGCGGGCGGGTACAGACACCTACACTAGCTATCATTGCTGGCAGGGAAGCTGAGATCCGGAATTTTCAGCCCCAAACCTATTATGGCATTACAGCGGCTGCCGAGCGGCTCAAGTTAACCTGGCAAGACACTAAGACCAAAGAAAGTAAGACGTTTGATAAAAACTACTGTGACAAAATAATGGGTACAATAAAAGGGAAAAAGGCAGAGGTTTTAGCTGTACATAAAGTGAACAAGAAAAATTTTTCTCCGCTTTTGTATGATTTAACCGAGTTACAGCGTGATGCCAACAAAATTTTTGGGTTTTCAGCCAAAGAAACGCTATCAGTTATGCAGAAGCTATATGAAACCCACAAAGCCTTGACTTACCCGCGTACCGACTCACGGTATATCACTACAGATATCGTAGAGACACTAAAAGACAGGGTGAAAGCTTGTGACACTGGTCTTTACTCGAAACAAATCCTCAAAGTCCTCAAAAGCCCAATTAGGGCAAATGGTCATTTCGTCGATAACAGCAAGGTATCAGACCACCATGCCATTATTCCTACCGAACAGTCAGTGGTTCTTAGCTCATTAACTGATAAGGAAAAGAAGATTTATGACTTAGTTGTTAAACGGTTTTTAGCGGTGCTTTATCCGCCTTTTGAATATGAGCAGACAACAGTGCAAGCTCAAATTGACGGTGAAAATTTTGTTGCCAAAGGCAAGGTGGTGCTGTCTCTTGGCTGGAAAGAGTTATATAACAACCACCTGGAGGACGAAGAAACTGATGATATTGCAGAACAACTGCTGCCTAGCCTAAGCAAAGGTGATATTTTACCGATTACGACGGTTACACAGACTAAGGGCGCAACCAAGCCGCCTGCTCTTTTCAATGAAGCCAGCCTACTATCTGCCATGGAAAATCCGGCAAAATATATGTCAGGCGAGAGTCAGGCACTTAAACAAATTATCGGTGAAACCGGTGGCCTGGGTACAGTAGCCACCAGAGCCGATATTATTGAAAAACTATTTAGCAGTTTTGTTATTGAGAAAAAGGGTAAAGATATCTTTATTACAGCCAAAGGTAAGCAACTTTTAGACTTGGCGCCTACTGACTTGAAATCACCGGCGTTAACCGCTGCCTGGGAACAGAAACTAAGTGCGATTGCTAAAGGAAAGTTGCAAAAACAAGCCTTTATTTCTGAGATAAGAGACTATACAAAAGCTATTATTATCGAGATAAAAAACAGTCAGGAACAGTTTCGGCATGACAATATTACCCGTACCCGCTGCCCTGAATGCGGCAAGTACTTGCTTGAGGTCAACGGTAAGCGCGGCAAGGTGCTTGTTTGTCAGGACCGTGAATGCGGCTACCGGAAAAACATTGCGCTAACAACCAACGCCCGCTGTCCCAACTGTCACAAGAAACTTGAATTGCGGGGGGAAGGCGATGCGCGCTCCTTTGCCTGTGTTTGTGGTTACCGGGAAAAATTGGCGGTCTTTACTGAACGTAAAAAGAAAGAGGGCGAGACCAAGATTTCAAAAAAAGATGTGTCACGCTATCTGAACCAGCAGCAAAAGACTGAAGGTCAGCCTTTTAATAATGCGCTTGCGGAAGCACTTGCTAAAATAAAGCTGAAATAAAGCTGAAATAAAGCTGAAATAAAGCTGAAATAAAGTTTGGTATTCGAATGATCAAAGGCAGGGAGTTTTGTGGCTAAAGAAATATTAATCATTAGGCTCAGCTCAATCGGTGATGTCATTCATTGTACGCCGGTGGCCGGAGCGCTGAAGGCAGCTTGGCCAGATTGTAAAATCACCTGGCTTGTCGGCGAGGTCTGTGCTGACCTAATAAAAGATAATCCCGATATTGATCATCTGATGATTTGGTCACGGGAACGCTTTGAAAAACATTTACGGGCTTATGAATTTACCCAGGCTTATAGCATGTGGCGGCGGTTGCAATCAGAGCTGGCAGTAAAAACGTATGATGTGGTGCTCGATATTCATGGGCTTTTTCTTACTGGGATGATTGCCAGGCAGGCCAAGACTAGCTGGCGGATTGGCCTGCAAGATGCCAGAGAACTAAATCCGCTGCTAATGACAGAGACAGCTAAACCGCTGGGAAACCATATTGTCGAGAGGTACCTGGGCGTATTATCCCCTTTAGGTATTACTCCTGTAACCCGGAAGATGACACTTGTTGTACCGGCTAAAGCTAAACAATTTGCCCAAAGCTATTTAAGCAGGGAAAAGGTATCAGCGCAAGACAAATTGGCTATAGTAGTTCCTGGTACTACCTGGCCGACGAAGAACTGGCCGCCTGAGCTGTTTGCGACAACGGCAAGAATGCTTGCCCAAGATTTCAAAATCATGCTGTGTGGTGGCAGGGGTGAAGTCGCCAGGGGGCAGGAAATAGCCATTAAGGCTGGTGTGCCGGTAATTAACGCTATCGGCGCAACCAACCTCTTAGAAATGGCGGCGCTGCTTGAACAGGCGGCAGTAGTGATTGCAGGTGATACTGGTCCACTCTATATGGCAGCTGCCCTGGAAACACCAACAGTGGCAATCTTTGGGCCGACTAATCCTGCCACATACACGCCACCTGGTAATCAGAATGCTTTTGTGGTTAATGAATGCCAGTGTTCCTTTTGTCACAAGACAAAATGCCGGATCGGGACCAGTGCATGTATAAACAGTGTGCGGCTGGAAGACGTTGTGGCGCAAGTCTATCAGGTAGTGCGCAAGCTATGAATAAATAACAGAGACGCTGGAAATTTTTCCAGCGTCTCTGTTATTTACTCATTTATGAGGTAATAACCGACTCCTCTAACAGTTTTGATACAGGTAGTTTCAAGTTTTTTCCGCAGGTAATGAATATACAAATCAACATTGGCTACTTCGCTGGTGGTTTGTAAGCCCCAGACCTTTTCCCAGATGCGTTCCTTGCTAATAACTATGCCGTAGTTACGCATTAATAATTCCAGTAACAGCGATTCCTTCAGTGTTAGTTTGATAAGCTTATTATCTTTGATTACTTCACATTTTAAAGGATCTAATAGTAAATTAGCAGCCTCAAGCGTATCTTCTTCCCAAGGTTTGGTTTGTCTACGGGCTAAGGCACGGAGACGAGCAAGTAATTCATCGGTGGAAAAAGGTTTAACCAAATAATCATCAGCGCCGGCGTCCAGACCGTCTATCCGGTCTTGGGTAGAATCCTTAGCTGTTAAAAGTAATATCGGAGTGTCAATTTTGAGCTTACGAACTGTCTTGACGATGTCAAGGCCATCTCTTTGGGGAAGCATGCGATCTAAGACTAAAATATCATAAGCTTCTGTTGTTGCCAGAGTAAAACCTGTTTCGCCGTCCAAGGCTGTCTCAACGATATAGCCATGTTTTTTTAGAATATGGGCTAATGCTTCTGACAGGCGGCCGGAATCTTCAACTAAAAGTAGTCTCATAGACAAACTCCTTCTGTCTATCTTTATAGTTATGCGTGTTACCTTTAATTGTAAAGCAATACTTTCGAAAAGTCACTTATTTCTTCCTGCCAATGCTGGTCTTGCATATAAAAAGACTCTGATAACGATTTTAACTCGTCATCAGAGTCTTTATTAGTTCCAATATTACCCGAACTAACTGGCGCTTTCACTCGATTGAGCTTCTAATTGCTGAAGCTCAGCCTCAATTTGCTGGATTTGATTTTTCAACGCTTGTACCGTTTGTTTTTGTGTCTCTTCATCTGTTGTAGCTTGTTGTTGTTGAATTTGACTTAATTGTTTTTCTAGTTCAGCTTGTTTCTTTTCTAGATTTTCAATCTCGGTTTCTGTTGTATCTGTTGTAGCACTGGTGTCTGTTGCTGGTTTTGTTTGCGCTTGCGATCCCTTCATCGAAGCTTGCATGCCTAGTTGGCTTAATTCGGCAGTATCTCCATCGATATTGGTTGCTTCAGTTCCGGCAGAGGTACTCTGTGTAGTTGTTGTAGTATTGGAATTAGCTGCTGTGCTTGCTTGCAGTTGCGTTGCCGTCGCTGAAGCTTGCAGGGCTGATTGACTTAATTCGACGGTATCCCCATCGATACTCTTAGCATAGGCGTCTGAGTTATTTTCGGCAGTTTCGTCAGTCTTACTCTGAGTTGTTGCAGACTGTGATGCTGCGGAAGAAGATATATTTTCAGTTCCATTCTGAATTGTTGAGAGACGAGAGTATTCTTCACTTTGAATGCGCAAGTTATATTCCTCCTCAGTATGATTTATCCATTGTTATATCGAGAGTATTCTTTGGAAATTCCTTTGAATTGCATGACATAATTTTTTCGTGATAGGTAGTACATTATTACTAATAAAGTATTATCTGTATATTACAGATTACTTCTATATTATTCGCATTATACTGTGACGGGAATCGGGGAATTTGGTAAAATAGGGATAAGTTATCATAGCTTAAATGGAATGGGGGGGAGTCAGTATGCTGGAAAAGGTGGACTTAAAGAAAAAGATTAGTAAAATTGAGTATAAAGGTATGGTTGACGGATTACGCGAGCGCCTGGGTGAACTGCAGCGTCAGGCCCGGGATTTGGGAATTCCGGTGCTAGTACTTTTTGAGGGCTGGGATTCCGCGGGTAAGGGAACCTTAATCAATGAACTTATCTTATCTCTTGACCCGCGTGGCTTTAATGTCTATTCTATCGGAGAACCCGATCAAGAAGAAGCTATGCGGCCTTATTTCTGGCGTTTTTGGAACAAAACTCCCCAAAGTGGGCGGATGGTTATTTTGGACAGAAGCTGGTACACTCAAATGGTAGCTGAACGCGTAAGTAAGAGTGCCAGCGCCCAGGAAACCGAAAAAAAGTTTTATGACAGCATCGCTTTTGAACGGCAGCTAGCAGATGATGGGACGCTTATCATCAAATTTTTCTTACATATTAGTGAAAAAGAACAGCGCAAGCGGTTGGAAGCATTAGAGCAAGAGCCAGCTGCTGCCTGGCGGGTAACAGAGGCTGACTGGGAACAGCATCGGCAATATAATAAGTATCTGCCTGTTGTAGAAGAAATGTTGCAGCAGACAGATGCCGAGAGTGCTCCGTGGACTATTGTTGAGGCTCATGACCGGCGTTATGCTACCTTAAAGATTATTGCTACTGTGGTCCAAGCTATCGAGAAACGGTTGGTGCTTGCTGAGGCTGGCTGTCCTGGCATTGCCGTTGTGGGCAATCCCTTGTCCGGGTTAGCCTCAGCAAAAATATTCACATCCTCTATTCTTGCCGGGGCGGACTTAACAAAAACGCTAAAGGATGTAGAGTATGAGAAAGTAATGAAGTTGTACCAGACAAGGATAAGAGAACTGGAACACATTATCTATCAGAAACGTGTTCCAGTAGTAATTGCGTTTGAGGGCTGGGATGCTGCCGGCAAAGGGGGGGCAATCCGTCGCCTTACTGAGCATATGGACCCGCGCGGGTATACAGTTATTCCTACCAGTGCGCCGACAGATGAGGAGAAAGCCCATCATTATTTATGGCGTTTCTGGCGTAATGTTCCTAAGGCAGGTCATATCGCCATTTTTGATCGCAGTTGGTATGGACGGGTATTGGTTGAGCGGGTGGAAGGTTTTTGCTTTGAAAGCGACTGGCGAAGGGCCTACAAAGAGATTAATGAAATGGAAGCACAATGGGTAACCTTTGGGGTCGTACTTATCAAGTGTTGGCTGCATATTGATAAAGAGGAACAAAAGAAACGATTTGAAGAACGCCTGGCTAATCCTGGTAAGCAGTGGAAAATAACAGGGGAAGATTGGCGCAACCGGGAACAGTGGGAATTGTACGAGGCGGCAGTGGATGAAATGTTTTTCCGCACAAGCACAAGCTATGCACCATGGACATTAGTGGAAGCCAATTCCAAGGAATATGCCAGAGTCAAGGTTATTCAGTCTGTAATTGAGGCAATTGAGAGAACAATATAAAGAAGTTAGGCTTTCTGCCAGGGTACAAAATAAAAACCGGGATGCAATCTGCATCCCGGTTACTAATTACCGCTGGTTACTACTATTATTTCTGTTTTTGAATTTCATCCACAAAAAGCGTCCGGCCATAACTACTCCGGCTAATAGTATAATGTTGAATAACATGCCGATAATGTTAGCAAACATGCCTGAACCACCGAATCCAAACATGCCACCCAGCATGCTGCCTAGTAGCATACCACCGCCAAAGAGACCGGCGTTCCGCAGAAAGCTACTGCCGTTTTGTTGTGCAGGTGTTTGCATATTAGATTTAGCTGCTGCGGCCGGTGCCTTTTCCCCGTAGCTTTGGGCGGGTGCCGAAGGTTTATATTCGGTAGAACTATTTTGGGTAGGTGCCGATTGCGTGGTAGGTGGTTTTGCAGAAGGTGATGATATTTTGGATTTAGAGCCACTGACGGCCGCAAAGCTTACCGCATTAAAAGCAAACATAAACATAAAGGTAAGCAATAATAATTTTTTCATATAATGGTTATTCCTCCTTGTGGGTTTTTACATCTTCAGGGAAAGTATATATTTCAGCCAGACTGGGTAATTCTCCTGATAAATAACGGTCAATATCATGAACATCAACATAAAATGTACAAGCTACTTCCAAATACCCCTGTTCTTTGCCTTGGCTGAGATCTCTAATAGCTAACAGACGCTCACGAAGGGCCAGGCAATCTTGCTCGGATGCGGTTACGTTAAGGGTTGCTAGTGGAATACCATATTCACGCAGTACATCTTGCAAGCTCATTCTTTCGGACATTATTACTCACTCACTCCTATCATATTTTGTCCCCGTCAAGAGGGCTCGACACCATCACTGTAATATGAAAGTTAAAAAAAGTCAAGGTGAAATAGCAAAAGGATGGTTGCTGGCAGGTAGCTTTGTTATATATAATAGAAGCTATAATTTAAGTTGTTAGTAAGTGAGGTTACACTATGCGCAAATTTGTAAATGTTACCGAAAGTATTTTTACTCCGCTTGAGCCGCGTCGTGCTGGTATTTTGGGTGAAGAGTGTCTGGTAGCTGTCCGTTTTGTAGAGAGTCGCAGTGAGACTGCAGGTTGGCTTTATGAATATGAAGTAACTGGCGAGGTAGGTAAGGTGGAAAAGTTTTTTGCCAGAATTAAAGATATCGAGAAGAAACGGGGATAGGAATTTATATTTTTGAACAACTGTGGTAAAATTGGTGGAGATTTATGAGGGGAGATGGGCAGTTGCAGCAAGTAACGTTAGCAGACGTTTTAGAAGCCAAAGAACGACTGGCTTCTCTTCAGGCTGAATTACGCAGCATTCATAAAATTCCTATTGTCAGTATTACCACCAATATTCCAGGGGCAGTCAAAGACAGTCCGGAAAGCCGAAGTCTGTTGCGGATAGCTGCTGATCGGGTTAGGAGTATGTCCAGGGAACAAGGCTTTTCTATTGCTGAAGAACGATTTATTTATCCGCTAACTGGGCCAACTGCTGTGCTGGCTGTTGCTGGCGACCCGGACAAGCTAAAACTAGCTTGTATCATGATTGAAGAGTCAGGATATTTTGCCAGACTTTTTGATCTCGATGTATTTGATGCCGCTGGCAGACAAATCTCCCGCCGCGGTTTAGGACGAACGGAACGTACTTGCTTTTTGTGCAATCAATCGGCAGTTTTATGTCGGCGCTTAGGTACCCACGCCAGTCAGGACATTATGAACAATGTTGGTGAGAGGTTAACTTCCTTTGTTGCTGCAGCTACTAATCCATGGCCGAAAGCCGTATGGGATATTGGCTCCTGGGCGTTGGAAGCTATGCTGATGGAAGCGGCATGTACACCATCGCCAGGGTTGGTAGACCGCGATAATGCCGGTGCTCACCGGGATATGGACTTTTTTACGTTTCTGCAGAGCAGCAGCGCCCTTGCTGGTACGATGTTCCGCTGTGCTGCTGCCGGCTATCAGCATCAAGGCTTGCTTCAGGATTTACTACCAGTGCTGCGTTATGTCGGTAAAGACGGTGAACAGCAGATGCTGCACGCTACCTGCGGGGTTAATACGCAAAAGGGACTTGTGTTTTTACTAGGTATTCTTGCGGCGGCCACTGCTTACACAACAAAGCTAGCAAGTGGCGTGGCTGCTGCACAAATTCTTGATACAGCAGCTGCCATTACAAGGGGAATTGTCGAGCGCGAGCTGGCGCCGCTTGCCGTGGGACAAGGTAACGCTAAACTGACAGCCGGAGAAAAATTATATGTACAGTATGGCGTGACAGGTATCAGGGGTGAAATAGAAGCCGGTATACCCAGTATTAGAGAGTACGGGCTGCCGGTATTAACGGCAGCGCTAGAACAAGGTTTATCGCTCAATGATGCTCTGGTGCATACGCTCATGAGTTTGATGACAGTTGTGCAGGATACTACCATTTTGCATCGTCATGGGATGGAGGTTTTGCTAACTGTGCAAAACCAGGCTAAACAAATCATGGCTCAGGGCGGTATGCTTTCTGGCGTGGGTAGGAAGGAAATTAGTGCACTTGATCAAAGCTTTATTGAACGTAATATTAGCCCTGGCGGCGTTGCGGATTTATTAGCAGCCACCTATTTTTTGTATCTAACGGCAAAAGCATAAGCTAATATCGAACTGGAGATATCGTAACAATGGTAGTTATGGCGGTTAGAATGTAGCTGTCTAAAAATAAAAGCGTGCCGCAAAAACGTCAGGCTTTATTTTTATCCAATAATATGTTATTATTAACCTTTGTAATAGATATTTAAGAAAGATAGGTATAACAATGATTAGTACAAGTAACCTGACATTGCAATTTGGCAAACGCATTCTATTCAAAGATGTAAATATAAAATTTACTCCAGGTAACTGCTATGGTCTTATTGGTGCCAATGGTACTGGCAAATCAACTTTTTTAAAGGTGCTTTCCGGTGAAGTTGAGCCGACTTCCGGCGATGTGGCTATTACCACAGGGGAACGCTTGGCTGTGCTCAAACAAAACCATTATGAGTTTGACGAGTTTGAGGTTTTACAAACAGTTATTATGGGTCATGCCCGTTTGTATGCTATCATGGAAGAAAAAGACGCTCTTTATGCCAAACCGGAGTTCTCTGACGCAGATGGTATCCGGGTATCAGAGCTGGAGTGCGATTTTGCCGAATTAAACGGCTGGGATGCCGAAACCGAGGCCGCTAAACTCTTAAACGGCTTGGGAATAAAAGAAGAACTCCATCAACTGAAGATGGGAGATATCAGTGGTAACGAAAAGGTAAGGGTGTTGTTGGCGCAAGCTCTGTTCGGAAGTCCGGATATTCTGCTGCTGGACGAACCAACAAACCATTTGGACATTGACTCGATTACTTGGCTAGAAGATTTTTTGGCCGACTTTCCAAACACAGTTATTGTGGTATCCCATGACCGGCATTTTTTAAACCAGGTATGTACCCATATTGCTGATATCGACTTCCAAAATATCCAGCTATATGTCGGTAACTATGACTTCTGGCTGGAATCAAGCCAGCTTGCCTTGCAATTGGCTAAAGAGGCTAACAAAAAGAAGGAAGAAAAGATTAAGGACTTACAAAGCTTTATCCAGCGGTTTAGTGCTAACGCATCTAAGTCCAAACAGGCTACTTCCCGTAAAAAAATGTTAGAAAAAATAACGATCGATGATATTAGACCATCCTCCCGTAAGTATCCTTATGTAGCTTTTAAGCCTGACCGTGAAGCCGGTGCACAGCTGCTCACTGTGGATAGTATCAGTAAAAAAGTGGACGCGGAGCAGGTACTTAATGATGTCAGCTTTACCGTAAACAAGGGTGATAAGATTGCTTTTGTCGGTCCAGATGGCTTTGCAAAAACGGCTCTCTTTAAGATTCTGATGGGAGAGATGGAAGCTGATAGTGGTTCTTTCAAATGGGGGGTAACTACAAGCCAAGCATACTTTCCTAAAGATAATGCCGAGTATTTTGACGGCGTAGATCTTAACCTTATTGACTGGTTACGGCAGTTCTCCCGCGATCAGGAAGAGTCATTTATTAGAGGTTTTCTGGGAAGAATGTTATTTTCAGGTGAAGAAAGCTTAAAAGAAGCTACTGTCTTGTCTGGTGGCGAAAAAGTCCGGTGTATGTTGTCAAGAATGATGTTAAGTGGCGCCAATGTTCTGCTACTGGATGAGCCAACAAATCACTTGGACTTAGAGTCAATTACCTCGTTGAATAACGGACTAATTAACTTTGAGGGCACTCTCTTGTTTGTTTCTCATGACCATCAGTTTATTCAAACAATTGCCAACCGCATTATCGAAATAACCCCTAACGGTGTGGTTGATCGCCAGATGCCTTATGATGAATATCTGGATAATGCTGACGTGAAAAAGCAACTAGCGGTATTATACGGAAAATAATAGAACATTAAAAAGTAGAGATTGCTATTCTGTTGTGTGTGATGACTCCAGGTAACTTACTTGTCATTGCAAGCAATAGTTTGGCAATCTTTTTTTACCCTAACAGAAAGTTAAGCTTTCTGTTAGGGTAAAAAAGTTGGCTCTAACTAATAATAATTATAAGTGCTCTAAAACTGTTATTAGGGAGAATGATATGTCGAAAAAACCATTTGACAAATTGACAATCGAAAAGGTACAGCGTTCTGATTTAGACCAACTGGAAAAATTATTTGCCACTGCCTTTGCCGAAGAAGTCGATATTCAGCAAATTAAGCGTCGCATCAGTCGGGCGCGGCAATTTTATTATATTTTGCAGCCTTTAAGTAAGTTTTCGATATGGATAAAAAACCATTTTGATGTGTATGCGGTAAAAATCGCCAAACAGGTAGTGGGATTTATTCAGATCTCGTATCTTAACTCTGCACAATTGCATATTGATTACATTGCCTTCAGTAAGCAATATCGAGGTCAGGGTTTGGGCAAATGGGTTTTAACTAAGTTGCTTGAGACTGTTGCTGATGTCAATAATCAGGATGTTGTACTTGAAGTTCGGGTTGACAATCCGGTGTACAAATTGTATCAACGGTTGGGATTTAGGTCGATAACGGAAATACTGCATTATGAAATGATCTTTGGTGGTAGTAATGTCCCATTACCGTCATCTGATGATGAGGGCAAATTGCCTGGGTTTCGAGAACTTGCGGCAAGGGATCGAGGCCAATTATACCGATTATATAAGGCCTCAGTACCACCTAGTTTGCGGCGCGTCGTTAAACGTAGCTATCGGGAATTTAGCCCCAGTATGATGGTTAGGCATTTGGAATGGGCAAAAAACTATTTAATGTGCAAACAGAAAACCGATTACGTTGTCGAGCAGTCCGAAAAAATAGTAGCTCTAGTAACAATCAATAGTTATGTTAAAACCAAAAATCATATAATCAGTCTTATCATTCACCATTCCTATGAATATCTGCGTCCTGCGCTTCTGAAAAAGGCCATTAATTTGATTGAAGCGAACCATAAACAAGGGGTAATAAGTAGCACTATTTATAGTGACGATCCCGCTAAACAAGCCGCTTTAGACCAGCTTGGGTTTAATAGAGATATAGACTATTACCTGATGGTTCGCCCAGCGGCGGAAAAACGTAAAGAAACAATAAGGGCAGTGTCGCATAAAACGCAAGCGGCAAGTAAAAGTAAGAAAACATCGCTATAAGATTTTTAGTCACCATAGTAGGTGTTTTATAAATAATGTCAAAATAATATAGGTATGACTTCTGACAAGATTAAGGGGGAATACCACCATGTTTAAAAATATGAGACGCAAGGAGCGGCAGAGTACAGAGGAATGCGCGGTTGCGATACTGGAAAAATGTGAGTATGGCATATTAGCCACAGTTAGTCAGGACGGATATCCTTATGGTGTTCCATTGAGCTATATCTATAAGGACGCCAGTATCTACTTCCATAGCGCTGCGGTAGGACACAAATTAGATAATATAGCCGCTAACCACAACGTTTCTTTTTGTGTTGTTGGTGAGAAACAGTCACTGCCAGAAAAATTTACGACAAGCTATGAAAGTGTTGTCATCTTTGGTCAGGCAAGTCAAGTAACCGGAGTAGAAAAAAAGGCCGCGTTACTTGCGTTACTAGCTAAATACTCGCCTGCTTATCTGGAAAAAGGAAAAGCATATATTGAAAACAGTGAGGACAAGACAACCGTAATAAAAATTACTATAGAGCATATGACTGGCAAAGTGAGGCCGCAATAAAGAAAATGACAGAAGATGAACTTAAACAGCAAATATGTCAAATCGGCAAGCGCATGTACGACAGTGGTTTCGTTGCCGCAAATGACGGGAATATCAGTGTTAAACTAAGTGCGAATGAGGTTCTTACCACTCCAACTGGAGTAAGTAAAGGGTTTATGACACCGGAAATGCTGGTGAAGGTGGATAGTGAGGGCCAGGTATTGGCTGCTGCCGACAGCTGGCGTCCATCATCAGAACTAAAGATGCATCTACGAGTATATAAGGAGCGTCCTGATGTTCAAGCCGTTGTTCATGCTCACCCGCCGTATGCCACTACGTTTGCGGTTGCCCGTACTCCCCTCAATAAACCGCTCATTGCCGAGGCTGTCGTAAGCCTTGGCTGCGTGCCTGTAGCAGAGTATGGCACTCCTTCCACCAATGAGGTTCCTGATGCGGTGGCACGTTACCTGGTACACTTTGATGCAGTATTGTTAGCAAATCATGGCGCATTAGCCTGGGGGCAAGATTTACTTACTGCCTATCATAAGCTGGAATCGGTGGAGTTTTATGCCAAGCTGACATTTTTGTCAACGCAATTAGGCGGAGCTCATGAATTATCCAACACTCAAATTGAAACCTTATACGAAATCAGAAAGAAGCTGGCTTTACCTGGCCGCCATCCGGGTAATAGCTGTGGAGTAGAATGTAGTTTACCATGTGAAAGACATACGGGTGATTAGTCACTGTCTGGAAATGGCGGAATATGTGATGAGCGGCACAGGAGAATGTCGTTTTGATGACGAAATACAAGCAGCAGCATTGCGTAATATATCTTGATTTTTTGTAGGAGGTATTGTTGTGACAGATACTTGCTTTGACCTTAGCAAATTGCTGGTTTATCGCAATTTATTAAACGATAGTTTAGTTAGAGAACTACAAACTCTTGGGGTACTGGGGGCTGCAAAGTGTGATGAGTATGCACTTGCGGCCAGTCTTATTAGTTGGGCTGAAGAAACTGGTATGGCAGGTAATATCGCAGAGAACTATTTGTTGTTCCAGCTCGGATGTGATGAAAATATATTCAGCAGTACTGCCGGGAAAACTGGTGGTCAGCCAGGATGGAGTCTGTCTAAGGCAGCTGTCCATGATATAGCAATATTGAAGGCGCTATTAAACAAGGGGTTAACTAAGCAATTCTGTGAGGAACTTCAAGTAGTTATTAATGACTATTATCCTATCCAAGAGAGCCAAAGTAAAAAACCGGGTAAGTTCCAGGACTTGTCCACGCTTAGGGATTTGTTTTTTGATGTGACAAAAAACTATACGCCGGAAGAGGTTGTGCTGGCTCTTGGCCGCTATTACGACCGTTATGGCTGTGGTAGGTTAGCAGGTTATGGCGCGTTCAAATGGGATTCAGAGCGGCGGGAGCTTGTTGGTATTGAATATACTGATCCGGTACAGCTAAAGGATATTGTGGGCTATGAATATCAGAAGGCTGAGCTTGTCCGCAATACCGAAGCCTTTATTAGTAGCAAACCGGCTAACAACGTGTTGCTGGTTGGGGCCAGAGGTACCGGAAAATCATCATCAGTTAAGGCGATAGCCAACCGCTATTTTGATAAAGGGATTAGACTTATTGAAATATCCAAAACTGATTTTAAGCACATACCCGAAATTATGACGGCACTGCGGCAGTGGGGCAAGAAATTCATTCTATTTATTGATGATTTGTCGTTTGAGGAATTTGAAGCAGAGTACAAAATTTTAAAGTCGCTGATTGATGGTGGCATAGAGGTGCGGCCTGATAATGTTCTGATTTATGCTACCTCCAATCGGCGGAATTTGATTAAAGAAACCTGGGATGACCGCAGCGGCAATGAACTGCACCGTCAGGATACGATCAATGAAAAGATATCGCTGGCTGACCGGTTTGGCATTACGCTGTTCTTTACATTACCTAATCAGGAAGAGTATTTCCGGATTGTTGAGGAAATTGCACGGAGGAGCGGCATACCCATGTCGGTTGCTGAGCTTAGGGCAGAAGCTTTACGGTGGGAGATGTCACATTCAGGCCGTTCGGGTCGGATTGCAAAACAGTTTATTGATTATCTGGCAGGAGAGGTTGCGGAGTAAAGGAAAAATGGATAGCCTTCCTATTGATGAAATACTGCCTGAGCTTAAGGCGACGCTTGGTTCACAGGTAAACGCTGTGTTGGTAGCACCACCCGGTTCTGGTAAGACAACACGTATTCCGCTGGCGCTTCTGGATGAAGAATGGCTCAAGGGGCAGCGCATCATTGTGCTGGAACCCCGGCGTTTGGCGGCCCGTACTGCGGCACGTTATATGGCGCAGCTACTGGGAGAACAAGTAGGACAAACGGTAGGATACCGAGTTAGGCTGGACACTTGTATCGGTTCTAAGACACGGATTGAAGTAATCACAGAAGGTGTGCTTACCCGTATGCTTCAGGCTGATCAAGGTCTGAATGGAATAGGTCTGGTTATTTTTGACGAATTCCACGAACGCAGTATTCATGCCGATCTAGGGTTAGCTCTGACTTTGGAAACACAAGCCATTTTGCGGGAAGATTTGCGACTGCTAGTTATGTCAGCAACTCTTGCAGCTGAGCCGGTAGCAGGTATGCTCAGAAATGCGCCGCTTATTTACGGCAAGGGACAAGTCTTTCCGGTAGCGACGCATTATCTTGAAAGACGTGGTGAAGAAGGTGTAGAGGCTAGTATTGTGCGAACCGTTTTTAGCGCACTAACTAACAGCAGTGGCGATATACTAGTATTTCTGCCAGGAGCGGGTGAAATCCGCCGGGTTCAGGCGGGACTGGCTGCAAGCGGTATCGCCAGGTATGCACAAGTTGCACCACTATATGGGGCTTTGTCGATAGCTGCGCAAGATGCAGCTATTTTGCCTAGTCCAGCCGGCGAGCGTAAGGTGGTTCTCTCTACGTCGATAGCTGAGACAAGCCTAACTGTTGAGGGTATTAGGACTGTGATTGATAGCGGGTTAATGCGTGTTCCGCGTTACTCACCACATACCGGTCTTTCTTCTCTCGAAACCATACGGGTCTCAAGGTCTGCCGCCGATCAGCGGCGTGGTCGGGCAGGGCGCCTAGGGCCGGGAATGTGTTACCGACTTTGGACAAAACAAGAGGATCATTACCTCGAACCCAATACTACCCCTGAAGTCCTGTCATCAGATTTGACGCCGCTTGTACTAGAACTGGCTGCTTGGGGAGTTGCTAGCCCTACGCAACTCAGCTGGCTTGATTTGCCACCTGAACTGGCATTTTTGCAGGCAAGGCAGCTGCTTGGTAAGCTGGCGGCGTTAGAAGCGGGTGGCACTATTACCAAACATGGACGGCAAATGCTGCAGACAGGTTTACACCCGCGCCTGGCTCACATGGTACTTATGTCAGCAGAACTCGGTTTGGGCGGGATAGCCTGTGAGCTTGCCGCTATTCTTAGTGAACGGGATTTCTTGCGAGGTTCAGATAGTGATTTGCGTCTGCGGCTTGAAACTATCCATAATTTAGATGATGCAAAAGTTAACCCTAAACGAATGGTAACGCAAGATAGTGATAAAGCAGTATGCTGGCGGATTAAACAGGAAAGTGACCGCCTGAAACAGGAATTTGGTAATTTGGCTAGTTGTTCTGCGGACATTGTGTATTGTGGCTTGTTATTGGCCTTTGCTTATCCTGATAGGATTGGGCAACAGAGGGGTGGGGGAAGATTCCTACTGGAAAGTGGACGTGGCGCAATAGTAGTTGGCAAACAGCTGGTAGCGAATGCTGATTATATTGTTGCCGCTAATCTTGATGGACAGGGCACTGAGAGTCGGATTTTTCTTGCTGCACCTATTGAAATAGAACAAATTAGAACCCATTTTGCTCAGCAGATAGTAAATGAAACCACAATTGCCTGGGATGGGGCTGCGCAGGCAGTGCGGGCCAGAGTGTATGAACGATTAGGTTCGTTAATCTTAAAGGTTAGCCCTTGCCTTAAGCCCAAGCCAGCTGCCATTTTGGGGGCTTTGCTCAGAGGGATTGTCCAGGAAGGATTAGCGATATTGCCTTGGACGCGAGCGGCACGGCAATTGCGTGAGCGTCTGCTATTCATTCACCATTGGCAAGCAGGATGGCCGGATGTTACCGATGAGGCACTTCTTTCCACTCTGGATACCTGGCTCGGACCCTATGCCTATGGTTTAACAAGCCAGGCAGAATTGACACAATTGAATCTTGCTGCTATTTTAGAAAATATGCTTACCTGGGAGCAACGGCAGGAACTTGCTGAATACGCTCCGACTCACCTTATTGTGCCAAGTAAGCAACACGTTTCTATAGATTACAGCAAGCCTGATTGCCCGATGTTGGCAGTAAGACTCCAAGAAATGTTTGGCCTTCAGGAAACACCATGTGTAGCACGTGGGAAAGTCCGGTTAACCCTGAAGCTACTATCGCCGGCACGGCGACCGGTCCAGGTGACACAGGACTTGGCCAGCTTTTGGCGTACTACCTATTTTGAAGTGAAAAAAGATTTAATGGGTAGGTATCCCAAACATTTTTGGCCTGACAATCCTCTAGATGCAACTCCAACTAACCGTGTTCGTCTCAAATGATGCCTTATGATACTATTGCATCGTGACTATAGGTTGTTCTTTATTGACTACTATGAGCGGATACTGTCATCCAAATAATGGTTAGAATAGGGTGCTTGACATAAGGATATTGGTATGATAGAATAAATTCTGTCGTTAGCGACAATAATATGGTGGCTGTGGTGAAGTGGTTAACACGCCGGATTGTGGCTCCGGTATTCGAGGGTTCGAGACCCTCCAGTCACCCCATAAAAATAGGGGCGTAGCCAAGTCGGTAAGGCAACGGACTTTGACTCCGTCATGCGTTGGTTCGAGTCCAGCCGCCCCTGCCATAAGCAGTGAACCAGTTTCTCGCGAGCCGTTAGGCGAAACGCGAAACTGTGTGAATCGCTTAGTTTCAAGCGTTAGCGATAAGCAGAGAACCAAGTTTTTAGGAACGAAAGTGACGCGGGAACTTGTGTGAATCGCTTAGTTCTGAGCGTTAGCGAAGAACATCCTATATTTAACCTGACCTACTAGCTCAGTCGGTAGAGCACCTGACTTTTAATCAGGGTGTCCCGCGTTCGAGTCGCGGGTGGGTCACCATAAGCAGAGAACCAGTTTCTCGCGAGCCGTTAGGCGAAACGGGAAACTGTGTGAATCGCTTAGTTCCAAGTGTTAGCGATAAGCAGAGAACCAAGTTTTTAGGAACGAAAGTGACGCGGGAACTTGTGTGAATCGCTTAGTTCTGAGCGTTAGCGAAGAACATCCTATACTGACCTACTAGCTCAGTCGGTAGAGCACCTGACTTTTAATCAGGGTGTCCCGCGTTCGAGTCGCGGGTGGGTCACCAATGAATTTTAGTTATCCCAGACTTGGAATAGTCTGGGGTTTTTTAATTTTCAACAATTGTACAACAGTTATTTATATTTTGGTTGATTTTAGCTATTTTATAGATTATATTATTAATAAAGTTACCCCTCCCTGAGGGGGTGGATAATACTATGTGGAACATTAGTTCAGTTAGGAGTATGAGTTATGGCTAGTGAGCAGCTGAAAAAAAGCGTACTTCGAAGATTAGGTACGATCAAAGGTCATATTGCGGGTATTGAAAAAATGGTTGAAGATGACAAGCCATGTGAGGATATTCTCTTTCAATTGAGTGCTGTAATGGGCGCAGTCAACAAGCTCAGTGCGCATATTCTTGAAGGGTATACCGAAGCTTGTTTGAATGACGTTAGTATCGAGGCTGATGTACGTCAGCGAATTGAAAATTTAACCAAAACAATGCTTGCCATGGTAAAGAAAGCCTGATAAGAACAGTTGAATACAGGTTAACAGCGATTGTCTGAAATGCAGTCGGTGTAGAAAAATTCCTGTACAAGGCGTTGAAATATCAACATAAATAGGGAGGGATTCGTATGAACAAAATTGTTGTGATCGGTGGGGTAGCAGCTGGACTTAAAGCTGCTGCAAAAGCGCGCCGGGGTGACCCACAGGCAAGTATTACTGTGCTGGAAAGAGGAAAACTCATTTCTTATGGCGCATGTGGCATGCCGTATTATGTGGGAGGAGACGTTAATGACATTGAAGATTTGATGAAGACGCCGGTAGGTATTGTACGGAGTTCAGCTTTTTTCAAAAATGTTAAGGACCTTGATGTATTAATTCAAACAGAAGCAACTGCCATTGACCGGCAAGCTAAGGTAGTTACCGTGAAGAAACTGGCTACTGGTGAAACAGATACTATACCTTATGATAAATTAGTTATTGCCACAGGTGCATCGCCCATAAAGCCACCACTGCCAGGAGTGGCTTTAGATAACATTTTTTCGCTTTGGCACCCTGATGATGCCAAAATGATTCGTCAAGGAATTGAGGCCGGGAATTTTAAGCATGCAGTAATTATTGGTGCCGGACTAGTAGGTATGGAAATGGCGGAAGCATTAACGAAACGGCAGCTGCAGGTAACGGTAGTAGAAATGAAGGAGCAAATCTTCCCAGCGTTTCTTGATGCCGAAATAGCTGGAATAGCCTCTAAGTATGCAGTTGCAAAGGGAATTACCTTACTGACTGAAGAAAAGGTAGAGAGATTTACTGGTGAAACAAGGGTAACGGCGGTTGAGACTGATAAACGCACTATTCCTGCCGATCTTGTCATATTGGCAATTGGTGCGCGGCCTAATGTGGAGTTGGCTAAAACCGCAGGTTTGACTATTGGTGTAACTGGTGCCATTGTGGTAGATGAGGAAATGCGCACTAACGATCCTGATATCTATGCCGGTGGCGATTGCGTAGAAAATATCAACCGTTTATCTGGACAAAAGGTATTTGCGCCCATGGGTTCAACGGCCAATAAGCATGGCCGCGTTATCGGTGAAAATTTGTGCGGTGGTCACGTCAAGTTTAAAGGTGTACTCAACACGGTTGTTGCTAAACTACATAATCTTACTGTTGGCAAAACCGGTTTAAGTGAACGTGATGCTAAACAGCTTGGTTATGATTACATAACAGCGATGGTTGCAGGTCATGACAAGCCCCATTATATGCCTGGTGCCAAACCGATCACTGTAAAATTAATTGCCGAGGTCCAAACAGGAAAAGTTCTCGGGATGCAGGCAGTAGGCGAAGGCGAAGTAGCCAAACGTGTGGACGTGGTGGCTGCAGTGCTGACTTTAGGCGGAACTATTGATGATTTATTTGATATTGATCTGTCGTATGCTCCACCTTATAATTCTCCTATTGATAATGTAGCGGTGGCTGCCAATGCCGTCATGAACAAACTGGCAGGAAAATTCAAAGGTATTTCGCCGCTGGTAGCCAAGGAAAAGCTGGAAAACGGTAAAACAGTTTTCCTTGATGTTCGCACTCCGGACGAATGGAAGCAGATACGTCTGTCAGATAGCCCCAATATTAAATATATTCCATTAGGACAACTGCGCAACCGTGTGGCGGAATTGAACAAACAAGATGAAGTTGTAGCTTTTTGCAAAATCAGCCTGCGGGGCTATGATGCCGAAGGAATCTTGGAAGGTGCAGGCTTTGAGAATGTCAAGGTCATGGAAGGCGGGATTGTTTCCTGGCCATTTTCCTGAAAAAATAATAAGTTAATTATAAGATAAGACTTGGCTTGTGCCAAGTCCTTTAGGACGGCCGAATTGCTATGCCATCCATGGCGCAATCGGCACTAGCGCCATCCGGGCGCGTCGCCGGCAGGAGCCGCCTGTGCCCTTTAGGGGTATAGTCGTTCAATCCAGGGAAAGTTAACCTTTCCATCTGGATAAAAAGAGCAAGCACATTTTAGACAGTTACGATTTGTCTGAAATGTGCTTGCTCTTTTTGAAGGGCTAATTTATGTCTATACGTTTTAGCGGCCGCAGAAACAAATTCTCGGTAAATTAGATAATTTTGCCAGTCCGGCTGCTGTTACGCCAAATTGATAGTTGCTCCGATATTTCCTTATTTTTTATATACCCAATCATATTCGTCATAATTCTTCCTATCCCATATTACAACTTCCGGTCTAATCATCAGTGACTGCTTACTGCCCTCCTGTCCATTTTTACAAGCTTCATCATAAGTATCAAATATACCTACTAAGTTCCTAATTCCCGTCGATGGATCAGTAAAAACTAAGCCAAATCCCTTTTGAGCTTCAGAAAACTCAATTTCTTTGTACATCGCTGCAGTTCCTCCTTACACCCTTTTTAAGGTTCTATTCAGTGAATAGAAGGATGCCCATCATATTCATCTGTTCCTTCAGTCATCCGTATTGACAATTAATAAAGGCGCAGCTAAATGACGTACTGTAATTCTAGCTGCGCCGCCTTAGAAATTACTTAATGATCGCCGCCGCCACATCTTTGCTGAACGGGTTTACTAGGAAGTTTATGTAGTAATTGCTCAACAATATGTTGCATGTTCTCTTTGGTATGACTGGTTAAGGTATCGATACTTTGACCAGCATCACCGGCGGTAACTACGCCAGGGTCAATCGGTAGTTTTCCTAAGAAGGGAAGGTTATAATCAGCTGCAGTTTTTTCGCCGCCGCCGCTTTTGAAGATGGCATGCATATTGCCGCAGGAAGGACAAACAAAGCCACTCATGTTTTCGATAATCCCTAAAACGGGCATATTGACTTTCTTGCAAAATTGGATGGATTTGCGCACATCCGCTAAGGCAATTTCTTGCGGGGTTGTTATGATGACAGCTTGGCAATCGCTTACTGTCTGGGCTACGGTCAGTGGTTCGTCCCCTGTTCCTGGAGGGCTGTCAATAATCAGAAAGTCAAGTGGCCCCCAATTTACATCTGCTAAGAATTGACGAATAATGCCGATTTTTACTGGACCACGCCAGATAAGCGGATCGTCAGGCTGATCCAACAAGCCTTGAATGGATACTACTTTTAAATTGTCGCTATAATGATACGGTTGAAATTGATCGCCAATAGTACTAAGCCGTAGACCGGTAAGTCCTAAGAGGCCGGCAATACTGGGACCATGTACGTCAACATCAAGCAGGCCAACTTTATAGCCCTGATTGCTCAAGAAGACTGCTAGGTTAGTGGCAACCGTACTTTTGCCGACGCCTCCTTTACCGCTCATGACTAGGATTTTGTGATTGACATTTTGTAAAAAACTATTGATTTTTTGATCTTGTGCTTGTAATTCTTGATTGCTACTGTTACAGCCCATTTCAGAATCCATCTCCTTTGATAGTTTGATAGTGATATTATTCCTTTATCTTAGCATACGAGTTAAGACTCCCCCCCTTTATAGGTGGCGTTAGTTCAGGTGGAGTAGACTCTCCCACTGAACCGCTGTCGATACGAAAAGTCCCACCGTAAACCCGCAGTGCATGGCCTCCCCATAAAGCGGCGGCTATTTTTTGATGTGCCGTATTGACAATCCGGTGAAAGGTTGGGCGGGAAACTTCCATACGTGTAGCTGCTGCTGCTTGATCAAGTTGTTCAATATCAGCTAAACGGATAGCCTCCATTTCTTCGATTGTTAAGGTAACTTCCTCTAGATTGCGTAAAGGAACTCCGGCAGGCTTGTAATGGGTAACAGGGGGTAGTTGTTCGACGCGACGTTCTTTGTGTGGGCGACCCATAGTGCTCCCCTCAAATTATGAAATATATTTCATAATAAATATATAATATTCTGTATAGTATGTCAAGAAAGTAAGTAAATATTTGAATTTGCTGGAAGGATTATATAAGATAAAAACGAAGATATATGCCCTGATGGCTCGAGGTCAGAATGAGGAAGAAGCAGTAGCTACAATTGTCAGCGCTTTCTTAATGTGAACATTGAGGGGTTGCCTGAGGCGTTGAAGCAGGAGATAGACACTGTAATCACGGAATTTAGCTTGCAAAATATTCAAAATTGATTGTGTGTGTGGATGGTAAGCAGAAGAAAGAGATATACATAACGCTCCTTGATTTGGTTATTGACATAGTAAAATAACTATGGTAATATAACAACTGCAGCACAACGTAATAACTTATGCGGGAGTGGCGGAACTGGCAGACGCACTAGACTTAGGATCTAGCGCCGCGAGGCGTGCAGGTTCAATTCCTGTCTCCCGCACCATCAAGGTAAGATAAGACTTGGCACAAGCCAAGTCTTATCTTATTGCATTACGTACGTGATAGAAATGAGGGAACCGGTAGTGTTATATGAAGACACTACCGGTTCCCTCGTTTCATGAAATAATTTATAAAATAATTTGGCAAACTAAATAGGATATGCAAAACGCGGGTTAGCTATATGACTCTACTTCGTTGAGGGTGGGGGAAACGTACTTGACTGCTCACAAGAAAACAATGCTTATCCTTACTAGTACTTTCCTAGTTGTTTTGGTGTCCATAGCTTGGAATTTAGTACAACAGGGACGATACGACTATGCTCAGAATATAATCATAAAAATAGTTTTATGGATACTATATACTTTTTGGGAAGTAAAGTCTGGCATTACAATCAGTAACTATATCCGAGCTAGTGTAATGACAATACTGATTAGTGATAGTTATTTCGGCTTATATTTGGATATTTATGTTACATCGTCAATTTTTGATAAAGTTCAACATGTGTTTGGCAGCTACGTATTTTCGCTATTTGCCTATAGTATTATTTGTAAACTCGCTCAGCCTATGATAGGACGGGGGTTTACGTTTATCTTTATTCTGACATTAGGACTCAGTATTGGGGCCATATATGAAGTTGGTGAGTTCCTGGGCGATAGTATAGCTAAACCAAGTATGCCAAGCCAACCCAATTTGCTGGATACGAATCTTGATTTGATAGCTGATATAATGGGGGCGTTGTTAGCCGCTGTTCATGTAACAATTATATTAGTAGGAAACTTAAACAACAATATTCGATAGTATCCCATTCACTCATTTCCGGAGTTTCCCATTTAGGACTTTTGTATTGGTCGTCAGATATTACTATTCATCCTCCCATTTTCCTGTATAAGGATTATACGAACAGTCCGTAGGAGCTGCAGTCCAGCATTTTTTAGTGTCCATGCTTTGTGCCAAGGGGCGGCAATCCGCACACGCGTAACGGTATTCGCAATCTTGACATTTAGTTATACAATCTTTGGTTGTCTGCCAACATGTTTTCAGCGGCTGTTCGTTAAGTATCGTATGAAGTGATGTAGCTACTACGTTGCCGCAAACCTGGTCGCGGGCGAAGATACAAGGTATGACATCACCGCTGGCAGTTATGGCTAGGCGTCCGGCTAAACAACTGTGGAATTGTTGGGCTTTGGCAAAGGATTCCGGGTCAGTAAAAAAAGGTGGTTTGATCGATTGCTTGGTATAGGATGTGGGTAATAGATCCTGGTCATCACCGCGCCCGGTAGGGCGGACAACATCTGGAGGTGCAGCTTCTACGCCAAGTTTAGTACAGAGGTTCATAATATTTTCGGCTTCGTGTTCGTTGGCTTTCATAAGAATGGAGGCGATACGCAGCGGAATATTCTTGGCTAAAATTTTATTTATGGCAGTCATGGTTTTTTCAAAGCTGCCAGGATGAAGGGTCACTTTGTCATGGATAGTAGCATTATTAGCGTAGAGCGTGGTGGCAATACTGACATCATACTGTTTGAAAAAATCAATACAATCATCATTGATAAGAGTAGCATTGGTAAATATTTCAATTAAGTCATAGTTTTCTTCGCGGGCTTTGATTACTAGTTCCCGCCACTTGGGATAGAGCAGTGGTTCGCCGCCGATAAGCTGAAGGCCGTAGGCACCCTCATTGCGGGCTTCGGTAATAAGTTCAAGCCAACGATTATGTGGTACGCAACCAGCTGGTACTTCCGGACTGCTAGTAGAATAACAATGTAAGCAACGGTTATTGCAGGTCGAGGTAAGTTCTAGCCAAATAAATTCTAATTGCGGTTGATAGCAGGGAATACAACGTTTCTTTGTGTCTGTGTGGGGATCAGTATAGAAGGCTCCTAATCCTTTGGTAGTTAAGGTATCAAGGAAGGACAGGTATAGCTTATTATCCTTGCGAGTCATATCTAGTAGTGCTTCTAATGCTGTGTCTTGACATGCTTTCAAGAGATCAATAGCTCCTCGGTTGATTGAATACACTCGGCCTGAGTCTAGGTTATAGATGGCTCCGCGTGTTTTGCCTTCGACAAGTACGCATTCTTCTTTTAAGTAGTAATGCAACTGAACAGCCTCCTTTGGGAGAAAGGTTTTTTTTATGTTTTATACATAATATGCAAGCCACTAAGTAAGTGTTAGTTTCCAAAAGTGAAGGTGAACTAATGTTTGAGCAAAGTTGAAAGAATAGTTCAGGTGGAGAATCTACTCCACCTAAACTATCGCCGCCTATAGAGTGACTCGTGTGCTAAAACAAAAAAATAAGGTTGACAAATAATCGGGTTATGGTATATAATCAAACTCGTTGTTAAGACATACGCGGAAGTAGCTCAGCGGTAGAGCATCGCCTTGCCAAGGCGAGGGTCGCGAGTTCGAATCTCGTTTTCCGCTCCATATCACACATAACCCAGCATATTCTGCTGGGTTTTTTGCTCATATCTTGTCTTTGGTTTTTAAGTGTGGTATGATATTATGCATGACATTGCTGCAATTTGTGGATACTGGCCAAAAAATAATGGTTAAACCAGAACGCCCATGAAATATATGTCAATAATGGGAATACTATTGCTAGGGACTATGTTGACAGTTATAAGCTGTGTCAGCAGTTAATTTCATAAGGAGGAAATACATAAATGAAGGTAACAGCGGAAAGAATAGACAATCATAAAACGATGCTCAATTTAGAAATACCCCAAACTGAGGTAGCCAAGGCGCTGGAAAAGGCTTACCGCAAGCTGGCTAATCAAGTCAACATCCCTGGATTTCGTAAAGGTAAGGCCCCTCGTAAAGTCGTAGAAGCGCGCATTGGTAAAGAAACACTGCTTGATGAGGCATTTGAAATACTGGCTCCTGAGGCTTTTGCCAAAGCGCTTAAAGAGCAGAACATTGATCCAGTTGGCCGTCCTGAGATCGAAGTTGTAACATTGGCAGAAGATCAACCGTTAGTATTTAAAGCTACTGTCGTAAAAATGCCTGAAGTTACTTTAGGACAATATAAAGAACTTGCTATAGAAAAGACTATTGCTGAAATCACTGACGCAGAGGTAGATTCCGAGCTTGAAAAAAATCGTAACCGCAATGCCAAAATGGTAGTGGTTGAAGATGCTGAACTTAAGCAAGGCGATTTAGCTATTATTGACTTTAAAGGCTTTGTCGATGGTGTTGCTTTCGAAGGCGGCGAAGGTAAGAGCTATCCGCTGGAAATTGGTTCAGGCAGCTTTATCCCTGGTTTCGAAGACCAATTGATAGGGGCTAAGTCCGGTGAGGAGAAGGAAGTAACCGTTTCTTTCCCTGCAGAGTATTTTGTTGCTGAATTGGCTGGTAAAGCAGCTATATTTAATGTTAAGATTAATGATGTTAAGCGTAAGGAAATTCCGGATCTTGATGATGATTTTGCCAAAGAAACCAGTGAGTTTGATACTCTGGCGGAATTAAAAACCGATATTAAGAATAAGTTAGAACAGGCTGCTAGTGCCAAAGCCGAACACGATTTCCGTACTGCAGCTATCAAAGCAGCAGTTGACAACGCTCAAGTTGATGTTCCGGACGTTATGATTGAAAACCAAATTGACAATATGATTCAGGATTTTGACATCAATTTGCAGCAGCGTGGTATGAAACTTGATAAGTATCTTGAATATACTAAAATGGATATGGCAGCTCTGCGTACTAACTACCGCAATTCAGCGGAATACAATGTTAAAACCGATCTGGTTTTAGAAACTATTGTAAAGGCTGAAGAATTTACTGCTACGCCTGAGGAAATGCAGCAGGAAATTGAGACCATGGCAGCGAATTATCAGACCACAGCCGAAGAAATTGCCAAGGTAATTCGTGAGACTAACCGATTCCAAGCTCTCCAGGAGTCTGTTCTTCGTAAAAAAGCTGTTGAGTTTATAATCGATAATGTTGCAAAAAAATAAATTTTAGGTTTGAGGTGATTTGTAATGCCCTATGTACCAATTGTTGTAGAGCAGTCTAACCGTGGTGAGCGGGCGTATGATATCTACTCACGACTGCTAAAAGACCGTATTGTATTTATTGGTGGCCCTATTGACGATAATGTAGCAAATTTGTTTATTGCGCAGTTGTTGTTTTTGGAGTCTGAAGACCCTGACAAGGATATCCACGTATACATTAATAGCCCTGGAGGCGTAGTAACGGCTGCTATGGCAATGTATGATACTATGCAATATGTCAAGCCTGATGTAACTACTACCTGCATGGGGCAGGCAGCTAGTGCCGGTGCACTGCTGCTTACTGCTGGGGCCAAAGGCAAACGCTATGCACTTCCGAATTCTAGGATTATGATTCATCAACCGCTTGGTGGTACCCAAGGGCAAGCTACCGATATTGAAATTCACGCACGGGAGATTATCCGTATGCGGGAACATTTAAACGGGATTCTCGTCCACCATACTGGCCAACCGATGGAAAAAATCCAAAATGATACCGAAAGGGACTTCTTTATGTCCAGCGAGCAAGCCAAAGAATATGGCCTTATTGATGCTGTCGTAGTACGGGGTGACAGACACAAGGAGACTCCCAAGTAGAGAGGTGGTAATATGTTGAAGTTCGGTGATGACAGGGGTCAACTGAAGTGTTCTTTTTGCGGTAAACTGCAAGAGCAAGTTAAAAAACTTGTTGCGGGTCCGGGAGTATATATATGTGATGAATGCATAGAATTGTGCAATGAAATCATTGAAGAGGAACTGAGTGAGGATATAGATGTCGAACTCAGAGATGTTCCCAAGCCCAAAGAAATAAAGGATATTCTTGACCAGTACGTCATTGGCCAGGAGGAAGCTAAAAAATCCCTGGCAGTGGCTGTGTACAATCACTATAAGCGGATCAATCTTGGTGCAAAAATGGATGATGTTGAGCTACAAAAGTCTAACATCATCATGCTTGGACCGACTGGCAGCGGAAAAACGCTGTTGGCGCAAACGTTAGCTAAAATTCTCAATGTTCCCTTTGCTGTGGCAGATGCTACTTCATTAACTGAAGCCGGATATGTAGGTGAGGATGTAGAAAATATTCTTCTAAAGCTTATTCAGGCTGCTGATTATGACGTGGAAAAAGCCGAAAAGGGTATTGTCTATATTGATGAAATTGATAAAATTGCGCGCAAGTCGGAAAATCCATCAATTACTCGTGATGTTTCTGGTGAAGGTGTGCAGCAGGCTCTTCTTAAAATTCTAGAGGGTACGGTTGCCAGCGTACCGCCACAAGGCGGTCGTAAGCATCCACATCAGGAGTTTATTCAGATTGATACCACCAACATTCTCTTTATCTGCGGCGGTGCCTTTGACGGCGTCGATAAAATTATCGGTGCCAGAACAGGGAAAAAATCGATGGGCTTTGGTGCTGAAGTCCGTAGCAAAGAGAAAAAACAGGTGGGTGAAATGCTTCGCAGTATTTTACCGGAAGATCTCCTCAAATTTGGTCTTATTCCCGAATTTGTCGGAAGACTTCCTGTAATTGTTACGCTTGATGCTCTTGACGAAGATGCACTTGTACGCATTCTAATCGAACCCAAGAATGCACTTGTTAAGCAATATCAGAAGTTCTTGGAAATCGATAATGTGCAGCTTGAATTTAAAGACGAAGCATTAAAGGAAATTGCTGCTGAAGCTTTAAAACGCAATACTGGTGCTAGAGGTCTTAGAGCAATCATTGAGACCATAATGCGTAATGTCATGTATGATATCCCATCCCGTACTGATATTGCCAAATGCATTGTTACTAAAGAAGTTATTAGTAACAAAGAAGAACCAGTGCTGGTGGCTGTTGAGCGCAAAAACAAGAAAAAAGAAGAATCTGCTTAAAAGAAGCCGTAAGGCTTCTTTTTTTTATATAACTAACTTGCCGAGTTTTGCCAGGATAAAATAGTGGTCATTGCCAATACTAGACTCATAACAAAGCAAAAGCATTTATAAGATTGCCCGGGAAGGAGGTTCGTGGAATCTTGGATTATGCTGTCAACATTATCAGTGTGATTCAGTTGTTTTTTGCCGTGGTCATTGGACTCTATTTCTGGAACCTGCTAAAATCACAACAGGGTAATAAGATGGCGGTAGAGCGCGAGTCCAGAAAAGAAATGGATAAACTGCAAAAAATGCGGGAAATATCCTTAACCGAGCCATTGGCTGAAAGAACCCGCCCCACTGACTTTTCGGAAATAGTCGGTCAAGAGGAAGGGTTAAAAGCACTTCGTGCAGCTCTGTGTGGTGGTAATCCGCAACATGTGCTCATCTACGGACCACCTGGAGTAGGTAAAACAGCGGCAGCTCGCTTAATACTCAATGAGGCCAGACAAAATGGCTATTCTCCTTTTCAGAGTGAGGCAAAATTCATTGAACTTGATGCAACAACAGCCCGCTTTGATGAGCGGGGTATTGCCGATCCTCTCATTGGTACAGTACATGATCCTATCTACCAAGGGGCAGGTCAAATGGGGATGGCAGGTATTCCGCAGCCAAAAGCAGGGGCAGTAACAAAAGCACATGGTGGAGTGCTATTTATTGATGAAATTGGAGAACTTCATCATATCCAGATGAATAAACTATTAAAGGTGTTGGAAGACAGGAAGGTATTTCTTGACAGCTCCTATTATAACAGCGAAGATACCAACATTCCCCAGCATATTCATGACATATTTCAAAATGGTCTGCCAGCAGACTTTCGGCTTATTGGTGCTACTACCCGGACGCCACAGGATATTCCACCAGCTATACGTTCGCGCTGTGTTGAGATTTTTTTTCGACCGCTTTTGCCTGATGAAATTGCTACAGTGGCTTTAACGGCGGCTAAAAAGGTTAATTATAGTCTTGATGACGGTGCCTTAGGGGTAATTAAGCGGTATGCAACTAATGGACGAGAGGCCGTTAATATCATACAAATAGCAGTTGGGATTGTCCAAAGTACAGGCAACCCGAAACGAACCATTACACAAGCTGATGTCGAATGGATTATTAACTTTGGCCAATATAGTCCACGGCCGGAGAAAAAAATTCCGGTTATCCCCCAGGTTGGTGTAGCTAATGGTTTGGCGGTCTATGGTGCCAATATCGGTATGCTTATGGAGCTGGAGGTAACAGCGGTTCCCAATAATTACGGTACAGGAAAACTTACTGTTACTGGTATTGTTGATGAAGAGGAATTTGGCTCGCCTGGACGCACCATGCGGCGTAAAAGTATGGCGAAAGGGTCGCTGGATAATGTACTTACAGTATTAGCTAAAGAGTGTGGTATTGAGTATCATAACTATGACATACATGTTAATTTTCCGGGCGGTATTCCTGTCGATGGACCGTCGGCTGGTGTGACGGTTGCTACGGCCATTTATTCGGCTGTAACCAATATACCTATAGATAATACGGTTGCCATGACAGGTGAAATTTCTATTCGAGGGTTGGTAAAGCCGGTTGGTGGAGTAAGTGCAAAGGTAGTTGCAGCTAAACAAGCGGGGGCCAAGCGTATTATCATTCCCAGTGAAAATTGGCAGGATTTGTATAAGAATATGGATGTCGAAGTCGTTCCTGTTGAAACACTACAAGAAGTATTGAGATACGCTATGGTAAAAACCGGTGAACCTGTAAGGCTGGATGTACTGCCAGTTATGCCCAAGGTTTTGGCAGCTGCTGGCGCTGAGAAGGTGTAACTATTAGCCGGGTTATTAAACCCGGCTGTTATTATTGGGGAATAAAAGGATTTTTTAGCAGGCACTTAGAATATTTTATATAACGGTGTTGAAACTACTGTTAATCGACTTAAATAACTGCAGGGTTACCGAAGGGAGGAAGCAATGTTGGAAGAAAAAAGGCGTACAATACCACTCTTACCGCTGAGGGGCATTTTAGTTTTTCCATATATGATTATTCATCTGGATGTGGGCCGGGAAAAATCCATCAGTGCTTTAGAAGAAGCTATGGTGCAAGACAGGCTGATTATGTTGGCTACACAAAAGGATGCTCAAAATGATACACCTCAACCCGAGGATATCTTTTCTGTGGGCACTGTTGCTGAAATCAAGCAACTATTGAAATTACCGGGAGGCACAATACGGGTACTTGTGGAAGGCCTATATCGTGGCCAAATCGAGGAGTTTATCAGCTTGGACCCCTATTACCAAGTTCAAATTCGTGAATTTGTCGAGGGTGAGGCCAAGACGCCTGAGATTGAGGCACTTACCCGTACGGCAATTAATCAATTTGAACAATGGGTTAAACTGAGTAAAAAAATACCGCCTGAGACACTGGTATCAGTAGTGGTAGTTGAGGAACCGGGTCGCTTGACAGACCTTATTGCCAGTCATTTATCACTGAAAATTGAAGATAAGCAAACCTTATTAGAGGCAGTGGGAATTGCTGCACGCCTTGAACGGTTGTGTGAAATTCTCGGACGTGAGATGGAAATCCTTGAACTTGAGAAAAAAATTCATGTTCGGGTGCGCAAACAAATGGAGAAAACGCAAAAAGAGTATTATTTGCGGGAGCAGCTAAAAGCAATTCAGAAAGAGCTGGGTGAAAAAGACGAACGCACAGCCGAAGTGGAAGAATATCGGGAACGGGTTAAAGAGCAAAATCTCCCCAAAGAAGTAGCAGAAAAAATCAACAAGGAAATTGATCGTCTGGAAAAAATGCCGCCGATGGTGGCCGAAAGCGGTGTCATTCGTACCTACCTGGACTGGTTGTTGGCACTTCCGTGGAACAACGAAACAGATGACCGTTTGGATATCACTGTTGCTGAAGAGATTCTTAATGAAGATCACTATGGTTTGGAAAAAGTTAAAGAGCGGATTTTAGAATATTTGTCAATCCGAAAACTTACTGACAAGATGAAAGGCCCTATTCTTTGTCTTGTTGGACCGCCTGGTGTTGGGAAAACCTCGTTAGCCCGCTCAATCGCCAGGGCTATGGAGCGTAAATTTGTCCGTATTTCTTTAGGTGGAGTTCGTGACGAAGCTGAAATCAGAGGTCATCGCCGTACTTATGTCGGTGCATTACCAGGACGTATTATTCAAGGTATGCGTACTGTGGGCTCGAAGAACCCCGTTTTCCTCATGGATGAGATTGATAAAATGAGCGCTGATTTTCGCGGTGATCCGTCTGCTGCTTTGCTGGAAGTACTTGATCCTGAACAAAATAACACGTTTAGTGATCATTATATCGAATTACCTTATGACTTATCACGGGTATTATGGGTAGTTACTGCTAATGGAATGCATAATATTCCACGACCACTATTGGATCGCATGGAAGTTATCTCAATTGCTGGCTATACTGAGGAAGAAAAAGCGGAAATTGCTAAACGGTACTTAATTCCTAAGCAAACAACAGATCATGGTTTGGCTGACAATCGAATTGCTTTTTCTGAAGGAACCATTCCCAAAATCATTCGTGAGTATACCCGGGAATCTGGGGTGAGAAATCTAGAACGCAACATTGCCAAACTATGTCGTAAAGCGGCTCGCAAAATAGTCCAGGACCAAGTGACGGTTATAAAAGTTACGGCGCAAAATCTGCATACTTTTCTGGGAACTCCCAAATATCGTCATGCACAAGCCGAAGCGACCAGTCAAATTGGGGTTGCCACCGGTTTAGCTTGGACCGAAGTCGGCGGTGAGGTGTTGCCTGTTGAGACTTCGACGATGAAAGGGAAAGGGAAATTGTTGCTAACTGGTCAATTGGGCGACGTAATGCAAGAATCAGCGCAGGCAGGTTTTAGCTATATCCGTTCACGGGCTAAGGATTTGGGTATCGAAGAAGATTTTCATGAAAATCTGGATATTCATATTCATTTACCGGAAGGCGCTATTCCCAAAGATGGCCCATCAGCAGGGATTACTATGGCTACCGCCCTTGTTTCGGCTCTGACAGGTAAAGCTATTAAGAGCGGGCTCGCTATGACAGGCGAAATAACTCTACGTGGCCGGGTATTGCCTGTCGGCGGTATTAAAGAGAAGATACTTGCTGCTCACCGGGCGGGAATTAAACAAGTGATGTTACCTAAAGAAAATAAACGCGATTTGGACGAATTGCCTGCAAACGTAAAACGTAGTCTTGATTTTGTGTTAGTCGAACATATGGATGAAGTGCTAAAAACAGCCATGGTGACAGAGTAATGTCTGACACTGCTTCTTTTAATATTATCAAAGCCAGTTATGTTGCCACTGCTGTTAATTCCAGCCAATATCCGGAGGGAGAGTTAACAGAAATTGCCTTCATTGGACGATCTAATGTCGGTAAATCTTCATTGATTAATTCATTATGCCGTTATAATGGGTTAGCTCGTACCAGCTGTACACCTGGGAAAACACAGACCATTAATTACTTTTGCCTTACCGGCAAACTTCCTGATGAATCCAGGCTGGAATTTATGCTGGTTGATTTACCCGGTTATGGTTATGCAAAAAGAGCTCAGACAGCGCGTGCGAATTGGTCAAAGTTTATCGAGGAATACTGGCTTACATCACCTCGGCTAAAACTAGTATGCCAATTAATTGATCTTCGCCATCCACCAATGGAAAGTGACTGCAATGTTTACCGGTGGTTAGTAGAGCATGGGCTTACTGTTCAGGTAGTAGCTACCAAGGCCGATAAAATTCCCAAAAGCCATATCCTGAAGCACAGTCAGGAGATTTATAAAGGCATTGATATGTTGAATCTCAATCCTGACGGGCGGGTTCTGCCTTATTCAGTAGTAAGTGGTGTAGGTAGAAATGAACTTCTTGACGTTATCAAGAATATTTTGTTAAAATGATAATATTATACGGAGGGAACAGTCAGCCGGCTGTTCCTTTTGTTTTCTTAAGCCAGGAGGCGTACATGCTAACCAATTTTGACAAAGAATTACTTAATCTTATTCAAACAAGGCTGCCCCTTGAATCGCGTCCATTTGCTATAGTGGCAAAGTTGCTGGAAGTCGATGAGAACACTGTGATTGAACGATTGTCCTGGCTCAAAGACCATGGTTATATCAGACGATTTGGTGCTTTTTTTGACTCGACTTATCTAGGCTATGTCAGTACACTGGCAGCTGCTAAAGTATGTCCAGAACAGATGGCTGAAGTTGCCCAGGCGGTTAATGCCTATGCTGGAGTAACGCATAATTATGAACGGGACGGAGAGTACAACCTTTGGTTTACACTCCTCACAGCAAATCAACTGGAACAAGATCAGGTCTTAGCTACTATTGGCAGTTTGCCTGGAGTAGAGGCGCTTATTAGCCTGCCTGCCATTGAAAAGTATAAAGTAAGCGTCGCATTCAATCTATAAACTGAATAGTTGACGAGGTGTTTTATGTTAGATAACCTGGACAAAAGGATTATTGCTGTTATGCAGGGGGAATTTCCCCTGGTAGCTGAGCCATACAAAGTGCTGGCTCAGCGCATTGGGATTACGGAACACCAACTTTTGGAGAAATTAACTGAATACCGTAAAACGGGAAAACTACGCAAAATGGGGGTTGTATTACGTCATCGGGAAGTCGGGTATGCCGCTAATGCACTTTGTGCATGGCTGGTACCTGAGACAAGGCTTAAAGAGGTGGGGCAACTCATGGCGGCCTATACAATAGTTACCCATTGTTATTCGCGTATTCCCCAACCACAATGGCCGTATAATTTTTATACAATGCTTCATGCGCATACGAGGGCGGAATGCCAGGCGTTAGCCGATGAGCTGGCCGAGGCAACCGGACTTGAAAACTACCAATTGCTATTTAGTACACGTGAATGGAAAAAAACCAGTATGAGCTATTTTCCAGAATATGCTAGAGGAGAGTGACGAAATTTTGCCGGAAAAAACTCTCAAAAGCTTTGATGATATACTAAATGCTGTAAAAGATAAAACACCTAAACGAGTAGCCGTTGCGGCAGCTCAAGACGATGTTGTCCTTGAGACTGTTCGTGGAGCACGCGAACAAAAGATTGCAGAATTTACCTTGGTAGGCGATATTGACAAAATAAAAGCCAATGCACACAGGCTTAGTGTTAATCTCGATGAGGTAACCATCGTTCATGAACCGGAGAACCGTAGAGCTGCATACCGAGCAGTAGCCTTGGTGTCTAGTGGTCAAGCTGATGTCCTGATGAAGGGATTAATTAATACAGCTGACCTGCTGCGCGCGGTACTTGATAAAGAAGTAGGGTTACGAACCGGGCGAGTACTAAGCCACACTGCTGTGTATGAAATACCTGGTTTTCAGCGGCTGTTGATACTCACCGACGGCGGCATGAACATTACTCCTACATTACAACAAAAAGCAGATATTATTCAAAACAGTGTACAGTTGGCTAACGTATTAGGAATTAGTCCAGCCAAAGTAGCCGTTTTGGCTGCGGTTGAGGTGGTTAATCCAGATATGCCGGCAACCCTTGATGCTGCCGCTTTGACAAAAATGGCCGACCGCGGTCAAATTAGAGGTGCTATTGTTGATGGCCCGCTAGCTCTTGATAATGCCATTAGCTTAGAGGCGGCCAGCCATAAAGGAATTATCAGTCCAGTTGCTGGAGTTGCTGATATTTTAGTTACCCCTGATATTGAAGCAGGTAATATACTGGGAAAATCGTTGGTATACCTTGCCAAGGGGAAGATGGCGGGCTTAATTTTAGGTGCCGCTAAACCAGTGGTAGTAACATCGCGGGCTGATACCTATGAAGCAAAACTCATTTCGATTGCGTTAGGAGTGTTACTCTCTTAAAAAGTTGCAGAATATACAAAATTATATGCTGGTATGATAGGAAGGTAGGGAAAAACCCCTACCTTCCTATTGTTGTATAAGATTCATATATTTTCTTTAAACTATATACAACGTGTTACAGACTTTTGCAGGCGGGTGGTGTGATGTAAATATACCACCTGCCTGAGCCTGTAAACTTCTTTAACGCGGAATATATATAGGATACATATTTCAGGAGGTGCTCATATGGCCGAAGTTTCACTGCAAGGTGAACAAAGAGTATTCATGACAGGCAATGAGGTGTGTGCCTGGGCTGCGGTAGCTGCTAAAGCCGATATTATGTATGGCTATCCAATTACACCGCAAAACGAAATAATGCATTATTGGACAAGGCTTGCTCCTAAGCACGGCAAGCGCTTTTTGCAGACCGAAGATGAAATATCTGCTGGTTTTACGACTCTTGGCGGCGTAATGTCAGGCAGAAAGGCATTTACGGCTACTGCTGGTCCGGGAAATGTGCTGATGCAGGAATCGGCTGGCATGGCGGAAATGATGCGGCTTCCTATCGTTTACATTATCCAACAGCGGGGCGGTCCCTCGACAGCGACTGTTATTTATGCGCAACAAGAAACTACGTTGACTACTTTTGGTGGCAATGGTGAGGGGCATCGGATTGTATATTCAACAGCCAGCCATCAAGAACTATTCGACTACACCATTAAAGCATTTAACGCTGCCTGGACTTATCATTTTCCTACCTTCGTATTAGGTGATGGTTATCAGGCTAAAATGCGTGAACCGTTGACAATTTATGATCCTGAAACAAAAGGCAAAAAATTGGTTAGCCCGGAGGTACTGCTTGGTGATACCGAAAAACCCGAACGGGGAAGTAGACACCTCCGTAATACGTATAATACAGAAGATGAGCTTTACGAAGTAGTTATGAAGAATCAGCGTGATTGGGACAAAATGGCTGATGAAGTCGTTGAATGGGATGCAAAGGGATGTGAAGATGCTGACGTAATCATTCTAACCCATGGTATCGTATCCCGGGCTGCTTTAACCGCGTATAACCAACTACGTGCCGAAGGGAAGAAAGTTGGTTATTTTCGCCCAATCACAGTACGACCTTTCCCCGGCAAACAACTCAAAGACGCGAGTAAAGGAGCTAAAAAATTACTTATTGCGGAATCAGCATATGGTCAGCTGATGAAGCTGGTTCAACACGAAATCTTTGGTAGCACAATAGAGATTGTGCCTATGCTGCGTCCGGGTGTAGGTATTACTACGGAAGAACTTATTGAAGAATACAACAAGCTGTAGAAACAGGAGGGAGGACTACCATGCAAGAACTCAAAGAAAATAATGTTCTTCAGCCAGCTATGCCTACCAGCTGGTATGAAGCTAGTAAACCGCATAAGTTTTGTCCAGGCTGTGGCCATGGCATTATCCTTAAATGTCTAGGTGAGGCGATTGATGAATTAGGCATCAAAGGTAAAATGGTTTTTGGTTGTGATATTGGCTGTTCGTTACTAGCCTGGGACTTCTTTGATGTTGATTCTGTACAAACCCATCATGGTCGGACAACCCCGGTAATTACCGGTATGAAACGTGCCAATACAGATATTATCGGTGTGGCATATATGGGCGATGGCGGTGGTTATGCCATTGGCTCGCAGCACCTTTTCAATGCAGCAGTTCGTGGTGAAAAAATAACTGTTATTCTATGTAATAACGGTAACTACGGCATGACTGGCGGCCAAATGGCACCAACTACCTTGCCAGGGATGAAAACAGAAACAACGCCCTATGGTCGTGATATAGAGGATTCTGGCCCCCCGACCAAAGGTCCGGAAATGGTCGCCGCCGTTGCGCCAGAAGGGGCTTATGTTGCCCGTGGTACTATATCTAATCCACGTCAACTCAAAGGTTTCATCAAAAAGGGTTTACAAAATCAAATTGATGGCAACGGTTTCTCATTCGTAGAATGCTTGTCCTCTTGCCCAACTAACTGGCGAACTAATGCTGCGCAGACTTGGGAATTTATAGAAAAAGATATGACTCAATACTTTAAAATCGGTGAACTTCGCGCACCGCAAGCAAAGGAGGTCTGAATAATGGCAAAAGTGGTTAAAGTGGCTATAGCCGGCGAAGGTGGTCAAGGTGTTCAGTCTATTGCTGAAATTTTGGCTGAAGCCGCTAACGAAGAAGGTAAAAATGCACTATATATCCCTAACTTCGGTGTAGAACAGCGTGGTGGAGTTTCTATCGCTTTTGTACAAATAAGTGACGGTGAAATTGGTTTCCCTAAATTCCAAAAAGCAGATATTCTTATTCCAGTAAGTCCGCGGGCCGTGCAGCGAACCACTATGTATGCAGGCAAAGATACTGTATATATTTATGACAATTCGCTCATCCAAGAGGGTGAAGTAAATGATAACATCGTGGGACTGCAATATTTTGATGTAACTCCACCTTGCCCAACTGCCGATCATCCTAATAATGACCAACCTCAGGATATGATTACCGGAGAACCCAAGACCTGCTCATTTACCAAACCAGGTCCTGGTGTCGACCCGGGTGACATACCAGAAGTTAAGAAAGTTCTGGCCATCCCGGCTAACGATATTGCAAAAAATGAGCTGCATCCACGTGTATTCAATATCATTATTCTCGGCGCGGTAATTGCTGCAACAGAAGTATTACCAATGGACGCTATTAAGAAAGCGCTTGAAACTAAGCTTGGTGACAAGTTTAAGAAAAATCCGGCACTCCGCGACATGAATTTCAAAGCTCTTGAACGTGGCTATCAACTTATTAAGAGTGCAATGTAAGGAGGGGAACAAATGGCTAAAGATAATTGGCAATCGAAAACCTATGATAGCGAAAAAGGCTTCTGGGCTAATTTTCCTGGCTTATGTAAAGGGTGTGGCTTGTGCATCGAGAAATGCCCGGTAAAATGTATAACCTGGTCAGAGGATCTTGGAGTATATGGCACACCAAGGGTTGAAGCCGATATGAAAAAGTGTATTATTTGCGGTATTTGCCAGATGGTTTGCCCGGATTGCGCCATTCGAGTAGAAAAAAATAAATAAAACCAACTAATATTGTAGACTAGTGCCGGTAAAATGGTGTATTATAGAAACAGATTTTGTCATGTAGGTGATTAACTAGTGAATAAATTCCCGAATAAGATATTTGATATAGTCCAGGAAGATCTCATGGCTGTCGAAAAAGAACTGTATTCTATTGTCCAATCGCCGGTGGATTTGGTCAACGATATTAGTGTACATTTGGTACAGGCGGGCGGTAAACGATTACGGCCCGCCTTGTATCTCTTATGTGCCCGTGGTGGCAACCCTAACTCCAGCAGCGAGTTACTTCCTATGGCTGTCGCCATTGAACTCATTCATATGGCGACGTTGGTGCATGATGATGTAATTGACAATGCGGATACACGGAGGGGGCGTCCAACTGCCAATGCGCGTTGGGGTAATCATAGCTCGGTATTGACTGGAGATTATTTATGGGCTAAAGCGTTTTCAGCCATAGCCACAGGGGCAAAAAATAATATGCTGAAAATTTTGACTGATGTTATTTCAAACATGTGTGAAGGTGAGATAATTCAACTCCAAGAAGCATTTAACGCTGAGCAGGATGAGGCTGATTACCGTCTCCGGGTAGCCCAAAAAACAGCGGATTTTATTGCTGCCAGCTGTGAACTTGGTGCCTTGGCCGGAGGACTGGATAAACGGGATGTTGTGCAAGTTCGAGAATTTGGCTATGCAATTGGTATGGCTTTCCAAATCACGGATGATATTTTGGATATTACGGCATCAGCCGAACAATTGGGTAAGCCGGTAGGCAATGATTTACGCCAGGGAATTGTTACTTTGCCTGTGATTTATGCGTTAAAAACAAGTTCCCATCGTGACGAACTCAGGCGTATTATTGTGAACCAAAATATGTCTAATGATGATGTTAGACGTGGTCTGGAAATTCTTCATGAAACAGATGCTGTAGAATATAGCTATACACAAGTGGGTAAGTATTTGCAACATGCACGCAATAGTTTACCAACAACGCTTAACGACTCTGTGCGCGAGGCTCTGTTGTCAATAGCTGATTTTGTGGGATTGCGCAAATATTAACAGTAGTAAGAATTACGGCTTTCCTGATAGTGTGTCTTTGCTAAACATATCAGGTAGCCGTTTTTTAGGTATAATTTTGTTGCATTGTTTTTTTTTGAACGTACAGGTATAATAGAATTAGTAGACAAACTTAAAAAGGAGATGGAAGTATGTTTAGTTTTAGTATGCCAGAATTGGTTGTAATATTGGTTATCGCACTAATTGTATTTGGTCCGGGTAAACTGCCGGAAGTTGGTAAGGCTATAGGTAAAGGCATGCAGGAATTTCGTCGGGCCAGCAATGAGATGATGAATCCCAAAGAAGAACCGATAAAAATCGAGGCCAAAGTAGAGAGCGATAGCAAGCAACCTGAGGAGAAAAAGTGAGGTTGTTTGATGCCAGAGCATGATGAAAACAATAAAAAAATTATGCCAGAGTCTACAGAAAACACAGGCGTAATTTATAGTGACAAAGTAATACGGGAAGATATAGTGCAAGCGGTTGAACCGCTTGCAGAAGATGTGACTCAGAATGAGCCAAGCGAGGAAGAACCGACGGAAAGGGCAATGTCGCTATTAGATCATCTGGAAGAACTTCGCCGCCGATTGATTGTGGTGATCGCTGCTATAGCTATCGGTAGTACATTCTGCTATTTTTATGCTGCTGAAATAACCGCCTTCATTACGGCGCCAGCAGGAAAATTGTATTATATGAACCCGTCTGAGGCTTTCTTTACCTATCTGAAGGTTTCTTTTTTTGCAGGATTTTTATTGGCATTACCAATAGTTATGTATCAGCTGTGGGCATTTATCGTACCGGCTATGACTAACAAGGAACGCACGGCTAGTGTGTTATTGGTTCCATCATCCATTGTACTATTTTTTGTTGGTTTGTTTTTTTCCTATTACTTTGTTTTGCCGGCAGGGATTAAGTTCTTTATGGGGTTTGCTACGGAGAACCTACAGCCTATGTTTTCCATCGGGCAATACCTTTCTTTTGTTATCTCCTTTTTAGTGCCTTTTGGCTTTATCTTTGAATTACCATTATTTATATTCGTTATGGCTAGACTGGGGATTATTGGTTCGGGCTTTCTGGTGGCCAAACGTAAAATGGTATTGTTTCTGTCCTTCGTCATTGGTGCTTTTATTTCACCAACACCAGACGTCTTCTCGCAAACGATGGTGGCAGTGCCAATGATTCTGTTATATGAAGTTAGCATCTTAATTGTAAAATACATTTTGCGGAAATAGATATACTACTTCTCTGCTGAAAGGAGTATTGTTTTGGCCTATAATGATCTGCGGGAGTTTATTAACGTACTCGAGGCGCGGGGCTGGCTTAAGCGGATTACGCAACCGGTTAACTGTGAACTTGAAATTACCGAAATTACTGATCGGGTCTCCAAAATGCAAGGAGATAAGAATGTTGCCTTATTGTTTGAAAATGTTATCGGGTATGATATGCCTGTGCTCATGAATGCCTTCGGCAGTATGGACCGTATGGCGCTAGCGTTTGGGGTGGAGAAAATTGACGATATTGCCCAGGAAATACGGCAAATTTTGAAATTGCCGTATATTTCTCTGCAGAATAAACTTGATTTGGTTAAGATTATTCCAACGGCCAAACGGGCGATTAATTTCCCTAAATATGTGAAAAATGCTCCTTGCAAAGAGGTTATCATTAAAGACAAACCCTCACTTGACAAATTTCCGATTTTGAAGTGTTGGCCGGGAGATGCCGGACGCTTTATTACGCTGCCATTGGTATTTACCAAGAATCCTCTTACTGGCAAACGCAATGTAGGCATGTATCGGCTACAGATATTTGATCAGCAGACAACGGGTATGCATTGGCATATTCATAAAAATGGCGCTGAAAATTTCCAGGCACACAGAGAATTAGGCAAAGATAAAATTGAAGTAGCTGTTGCCATCGGTGGCGATCCTGCGATAACTTATGCGGCTACGGCACCATTGCCGCGTGATATTGATGAGATGGTGTTTGCGGGCTTTTTGCGTAAAAAGTCAGTAGAGATGGTCAAATGTGAAACTGTCGATGTTGAGGTACCGGCCGGTTCGGAGATCATACTCGAGGGCTATGTAAATATGGATGAGCTTAGGGTAGAGGGACCGTTTGGTGACCATACTGGTTACTATTCACTAGCAGATAACTATCCGGTTTTTCATATAACCTGTATAACCCACCGTAAAAATCCGATTTACCCGGCAACTATTGTCGGTAAACCCCCTATGGAAGATTGTTTCTTAGCCAAAGCCACTGAGCGCATCTTTTTGCCGCTATTACAATCTCAATTGCCGGAAATTATTGACATTAATTTGCCGCTAGAGGGCGTTTTTCATAATTGTGCTGTTGTTGCGATAAAAAAAAGCTATCCTCAACAGGCTAAAAAGGTAATGCATGCCATCTGGGGTATGGGGCAAATGATGTTTACCAAAATGATTATCATCGTTGACGATCATGTTAATGTGCAAGATATGAATGAAGTTTGGTGGCGGGTATTTAATAATATTGATGCTAAACGGGATATTGTCATGGTAGACGGGCCGTTGGATGTTCTTGATCATTCATCGCCAATGCCCAACTGGGGGACAAAAGTGGGTATTGATGCGACCAAAACTTGGCCGCAGGAAGGCCAAACCCGCGAGTGGCCTGATGAAATAGTCATGTCGGCAGATATAAAAAAAATGGTTGATGCCAAGTGGGCGGAACTGGGCCTTGACTAAGTTAAAAGCCCATCTTGATAATATTGCTTTGTCCCATTCAATTTTTGCTCTGCCATTTGCTTATATGGGGGCCTTTTTAGCTGCCGGTTCTGTGCCAAGCAGCCATGACCTTATATGGATTACCTTAGCGATGATCGGGGCTCGTAGTGCGGCACTCGCACTAAATAATTTTATTGATCTAAAATATGATAAACTACATCCACGCTTTACTGAAAGGCCCATGGTTGCGGGTACTGTTAAACCGTGGGAAGCCATTATTCTCATTGTTGCCTGCTTGGTATTGTTTTTAGTGGCGGCAGCTCAGTTGCAGCCGCTCTGCCTGCTACTTTGGCCTCTTGCTTTGATTCCTTTGGTTATGTATCCTTATATGAAGCGCTTTTCCTGGACATGCCATTTGGTTTTGGGATTAGCTCTAGCAGCAGCGCCTGTTGGTGCGTGGATAGGTGTTAAAGGAGACATATCGCTTGCCGTCTTGTTTTTAGGTTTGGCAGTAGGAGTATGGATTGCTGGCTTTGATGTTATTTATGGCTGTCAGGATGTAGCTTTTGATAAAGCAAATGGACTAAACTCCATGCCGGTGCGGTTTGGTGTCCAAGGAGCATTGCGGCTATCAAAAATCATGCATAGTATTAGTATTGCTGGTTTTGCGCTTGTTGGCTTGCTTTTGCAGTTGCATTTCATTTATTATTTCGGCGTAACGTTGGCTGGAATTGTACTTATATACCAGCATATCATTATTAGTGCTGATAATTTAAGTAAAGTTACTCAACGGTATTTTATGCGCAATGGTCTAGTAGGAATTTTGCTATTTATATTTACAATGCTTGCTTTACTGTATCGAAATCCATGATCTTTTACATTATTTTTCTGTGCCGTCTTTCCTTTTGTAAAGAGGCACATTTTTCATGTAATCTGCTTCTTCGACAAAAGTTGACAATAATATTTTTTTTGAATAGTGAAAAACTAGCAGGAATTTCAGAATATAAAGCGAATTTTTCCAAATAGAATGTATGTGAAATAACAAACTAATTTTATCAGTGGCAGTAAATGTAGTATTAATAGCAATTTAGGCGTAGTTAAATTCAAGAAGAAACGGGAGGATACAAAAGTATGAGTATGCTGAATAAGTCTTGCTCCGATTTTCTGGAAGTATTGGCCTCTAAAGCTCCAGTACCAGGTGGCGGTGGTGCGGCAGCACTTGGTGGTGCCATCGGGATGGCTCTTTCCAACATGGTTGGTAATCTAACTGTGGGTAAAAAGAAATATGCCGAAGTAGAAGGAGAAGTTAAAGAGTTAATTACCAAAGGTGAACAGATAATTGCGGAGTTAAAAAACTTGGTGGATGAGGATGCCGCAGTTTTTGAACCTCTATCTAAAGCATATGGCTTACCGAAAGACACTCCGGAGCAAATCGCTTATAAAGAACAAGTAATGGAAAAATGCTCCAAAGATGCCTGTGAAGGACCTATGAAGATTATGCGTACCTGTTATGCAGGTATAAAAATCCACGAACGTATGGGGCAAATCGGGACTAATCTGGCAATTTCTGATGTAGGTTGCGGGGTTGTATTTCTGAAATCAGCGCTTATTAGCGGGATGTTAAATGTGGTAATCAACCTAAATACGATAAAAGACCAAGAATATGTCAGCAAAAACCGGGCGGAAATGGAACAATTATTAGCTGATGGCTCGAAGATTGCTGATACTACCTTAGAACTTGTTCTTGGTAAAATAAAGAAATAGGAGGATTGGACAATGGCCGAAAGATTAGCTGGTAAAGCAGTTGCTGATGCCATGAAAGCAGAACTCTCCCAAAAGGTAACTGCCATTAAAGCCAAAGGAATTACTCCCAAATTAGGAATTATCCGGGTCGGTGCCCGTCCTGATGATCTTTTTTATGAAGGCGGCGCCAAGAAAACCTGTGATTCTATTGGAATGGCTTACCAAGTTTTCGAGTATCCAGCCGATATAGAACAGGCTGCATTTGAACAGGCTGTAATTAGTGTTGGGGCAAATAAAGAAATTAATGGTATTTTAATGTTTGCACCTTTGCCCAAACAACTAGATGAAAAGAAAATTCGTAATCTCATCCCTGTCGAAAAAGATGTGGACTGCATGACTATTGGTAGTGCCGCTAAAGTTTACACAGATGATCCTACAGGCTTCCCGCCTTGTACTCCGACTGCCTGTATGGATATTCTCAAATTTTATAATATTCCATTAAAGGGCAAGAAGGCTGTTGTATTAGGCCGCTCTCAAGTAGTTGGCAAACCTGTTGCTATGTTACTTTTAAGGGAACATGCTACTGTAACCATTTGTCATTCCCGGACAGATGATCTGCCGGCTGTTTGTGCTGATGCTGACGTACTTATTGCTGCCGTAGGCCGGGCGAAAATGGTTAAAGCTAACTTTGTTAAGCCAGGTCAAGTAATTATTGACGTAGGTATTAACGAAGATCCGGCTAATCCTGGGAAATACTGCGGCGATGTTGATTACGCAGAAGTTGAACCAATTGTCGCTAAAATTACTCCAGTTCCTGGTGGAGTTGGATCTGTCACAACAGTTGTACTTTGTAAACAGACTATTCAGGCTTGTGAGATGCAAAACGGGTTGGTTTAAATTATCTGAGCCTTTGAGTATCTATAATTCTTGTTTTATCGCACTAGGAGGCACATCTAATGGAAACTGATAATATTATTCCACAGCATTTGCAAGATGGGTATAAGTTGTCATATGAAAAAGCTTGTGCTGGATTGGCTGCCAGAAACCCGGCGGAAATGGCCGCGTACAGTGGTGCTGCTTTTGATGAGATTAAAGGTCTATTTACGCTTAAATATATAAATGATGGTTACACTATCAGCTATCCGGCAGGTGAGGTAAAGTTCATTAATCGTCAGGAAGAAGCTCCTATGCCAGCTAAAATTGTATTGTTGCATTATTTGCTTACAGCAAAAGGGCAGCCTTTAGCCGGACAATGGATATCCTTTAAAGAGATACCTGGTGGTATGATTTATCTACAGCCGTTTAATGGTCGGGTTCTTGGCGGTTTTAAAGCCTTTTTTGGTAAAAATGCAAGTCTTTTAATCAGAGCAGGCGAAAAAATTGGTGGTCATACCGTTAAATTTGGTGATGCGGCTATTACATTGGATATTCTTCCTCAGGTTCCAGTGACTTACGTCATTTGGGAGGGAGACGAAGAGTTCCCAGCTAATGCCACAGCATTATTTGATGCCACGGCCCAGTATTACCTGCCTACTGAAGATTTGGTAGTCGCAGCAGCAGCTGGTGCCAGTTTGCTTAATAAAACATCTCGGACACTAAGTTAGTCGTAATTATATCTCTGACTTGATTTGACAGATAATTACATATATAGTATACAATACTTAATTTTCAGAAAAAAGTCTATTTAAGGAGGTGAGAACTTGAAAATCGCAGTCTCCGGCAAAGGCGGCGTCGGTAAAACGTCTGTCTCTGCCAGTTTGGCTAAATTATTTGCCCGTGAAGGCCGTCGTGTATACGCAGTAGATGCTGACCCAGATGCAAGCTTAGGACTTGCCTTGGGAATTTCGGATGATATCTTGGCTAAAGTAATTCCTTTAATTGAAATGGAAGATGTGATTAAGGAAAAGAGTGCCGGTGGTGGCTTACTTTATAGTCTTAATCCAGATGTTGACGACATATTAGATGAGTATTCCATTAGCGTGGGTAACATCAGATTCTTAAGAATGGGTGCCATTAAACCAGGCGGTTCAGCATGCTATTGTCGTGAAAATGCTTTTTTGTTTTCGGTGGTTGATTCCTTGATCCTTGACAAAGATGATGTAGTCATCCTTGATATGGGGGCAGGCATTGAACATCTAACTCGTGGTACGTCTAAGGGCATGGATCTTATGATTGTGGTTACTGAAGCAAGCAAGACCAGCGTTCAGACAGCACGGGTAGTAATGCAGTTAGCTAACGATTTAGGCATTGAAGTAACAAAAGTAATTGCGAATAAAATACACTCTCCTAAAGAAGAAGCATTCATCCAAGCTCAGTTTACTGCGGAAGAACTGTTAGGCGTCATTCGTTTTGATGATGAACTGCTGGATGTTGCTCTCGGAAACGAGGAAGACATACTTACCGGAGCCTTCAAAGCGAGCATGGAAGAAATTTATCAACGTGTAATTCATTTTAGCGGTGGAAAGACTAGCAATAATGCGAAGTCTTGACACAAAACAAAAAAAGGGGGATTTAAATTTATGGCTTGGGATCCTACAGTATTGAAAGATTGGCAAATTGCCGAAGCAGCAGAGGGTAATATCCCTACTACCGAAAAGTATCAGGAAATGATGGGCCTGCAAAAAGATGAAATCATTCCTTACGGAAAAACCCCGAAAATTGACTTCTTAAAGGTAATTGATCGCCTGAAGAATAAACCGGATGGTAAATATATAGAGGTAACCGCCATTACTCCTACCCCGCTTGGTGAAGGTAAATCAACGACATCAATTGGTATTATGGAAGGTCTTGGAAAACGCGGCATGAATGTTGGTGGCGCATTACGGCAGCCTTCTGGTGGCCCGACCATGAATGTTAAAGGTACTGCTGCTGGCGGCGGTAATGCTCTACTAATTCCAATGACTGAGTTCTCCCTAGGGTTAACTGGTGATATCAATGATATTATGAATGCACATAACCTGGGTATGGTTGCATTGAATGCTAGAATGCAGCATGAAGCAAATTACACTGATGCTGAATTGGCTAAAAGAGGCCTAAAAAGACTTGACATTGATCCGAAAAATATTGAAATGGGCTGGATCATTGACTTTGCCGCTCAAGGTCTCCGTAATATTATTATGGGCCTTGGTGGTAAAAAAGATGGTTTCATGATGCATTCCAAGTTCGGTATTGCTGTTGGTTCTGAGCTAATGGCTATCTTGGCTGTAGCCAAAGATTTGGCCGATATGCGGGAACGCTTCAAACATATTGTAGTTGGTTACAACAAACAAGGTAACCCAGTTACCACCGGCGACCTTGAAGTTGACGGCGCTATGACTGCTTGGATGCGTAATACCATCAATCCGACACTCTGTGCTACTGTTGAAGGTCAACCTTGTTTCGTTCATGCTGGTCCGTTTGCTAATATTGCTATTGGTCAGTCGTCTATTATTGCCGACCGTATTGGTCTGAAATGCTTTGATTACCATGTTACTGAGTCTGGGTTTGCTGCAGATATCGGATTCGAAAAATTCTGGAACGTTAAATGCCGCCTGAGTGGACTTACTCCGAACGTTTCTATCTTGGTAGCAACTGTTCGCGCCCTCAAAATGCATGGTGGTGGACCTACCGTTATTCCAGGTCGTCCGTTGCCTGATGAGTACACTAAAGAAAACCTTGGTCTGCTCGAAAAAGGTTGCGAAAACATGGTACATTTGATTAACATGATCAAAAAATCTGGTATCAAACCAGTTGTTTGTATCAATGCGTTCTACACTGATACTTCTGCTGAACATGCTTTGGTTAAGAGAATTGCCGAACAGGCCGGCGCTCGCGCTGCTGTTTCTCAGCATTGGATGAGCGGTGGCGACGGTGCTCTTGATTTGGCTGACGCAGTTATTGATGCTTGCAAAGAAAAAGTTGATTTCAAATTCTTGTATCCGCTGGAAATGCCATTACGGCAGCGTGTTGAGAAGATTGCCAAAGAAGTATATGGCGCTGATGGTGTTGATTGGGCTCCTCTGGCTCAAGAAAAAGCTGAGAGATTTGAGTCTGATCCTAAGTATGCCGATTTCTGCACCATGATGGTTAAGAGTCATCTGTCCTTGTCGCATGAACCTACTTGGAAAGGTGTACCAAAAGGCTGGAGATTGCCGATCCGTGACATCCTTGTTTATGGCGGCGCCAAATTCCTCTGCCCGATGGCTGGTGCAATCAGCTTGATGCCAGGAACTAGCTCTGACCCTGCTTATCGTCGCATTGATGTTGACGTTAAAACTGGCAAAGTTAGTGGCTTGTTCTAATCCAATATATACTAAACAAAAAAATCTGATTACTGTGTAAAATATTTTCTAAGCTTGCAGGTATTCGCCCACCTAAGGGCGAATACCTGTAAATAGAGTTTGTGAAAAAATCCTCAAAATATTACATGCTCTGGTAGCTAAGCTCCTTGTAAGTGGACTTAACTGAAAAACATCTATGATGAACATAGGGAGGAAAAGAAGAATGTCCGAATACAAAACAATCGACGTGGCAGCCACTCAAATGCTCGACAAAGCCAAAGAAATCGGCTTTTTAACAACATTTGACCGTGCCAAAGCTCAAGAGCCTCGCTGTACTTTCGGCAATACCGGTATTTGCTGCCGTATTTGCTTGCAAGGCCCTTGTCGCATACTGCCTAAGAAACCGGGTGGTAACAAAGGTGTTTGCGGTGCAGCTGATTACACTATCGTAGCCCGTAATACAGTTCGTTATATTGCTGGCGGCGCTGCAGCTCACTCCGACCATGGCCGCGAAATTGCCGAAACTCTTCTGCATACTGCTGAAGGTAAGTTGAAAGACTATCAAGTTACTGATGTTGATAAGCTTATGTATGTGGCTAAAAATATCGGTGTTGAAACCGAAGGCCGTGACGCAAACGCTATTGCTAAAGACGTTGCTTCCGCAGCGTTGGCAGAGTTTGGCCGCATAAACGAAGCTGAGGAACTTACTTGGCTCAAATCTTATGCACCCGAGAACACTCTTAATATTTGGCGAAAAACCACTGTTATGCCAAGTGGTATCAATCTTAGTCTGGCAAAATTACTGCATCAAACTCATGTTGGTAATGACTCTGACCCAGTTAATATTATCTTTGGTGGCTTGAAGGTTGCGTTATGCGATATCGATGGTCAGCATCTCGCTACAGACTTATCCGATATTCTTTTTGGTACTGGTGTACCTGTAGTAACTGAAGCTAACCTTGGCGCTATTAAAGCTGATAAAGTTAACATTGCCGTCCATGGTCATAACCCACTGCTTTCACAGATGGTTGTCAAAGCTGCCAAAGGAATGCAAGATGAAGCTAAAGCTGCTGGCGCTACAGGCATCAACCTTGTTGGTATCTGCTGTACTGGTAACGAAGTTCTCATGCGTGAAGGCGTTGCCATCGCCACTAACTTCGCAACCCAAGAATTAGCAGTTATGACAGGTGCTATGGACGCCATGGTTGTTGACGTTCAGTGTATTATGCCAAGCTTACGCTCGGCTGCTGAGTGTTTCCATACTAAGATTGTTACCACTTCGCCGATCATGAAGATTCCTGGATCATACCATTACGCGTTTGATGAAGCTCGTGCGATGGATAGCGCGAAAGAAATCATTCGTCTGGCAATTGACGCTTATAAAGCACGGGATAAAGCGAAAGTTTCTATTCCTAATATTACAAATAAAGTTGTTGCCGGCTTCAGTCTTGAGGCTATGCTCAATATATTCAAGAAAGTTAACCCAGACAATCCTATCCGGGTTATCGCCGATGCTATCGAATCAGGCGAAATTAAGGGTATTGCGGCACTCATCGGTTGCAATAACTTAAAAGGCACCCATGACCAAAATCACACCGCTATCGCTCAAGAATTAGCCAAAAATGATGTATTGTTGCTTGCAGGCGGCTGCTCTGCCCAGGCTCACGCTTTGGCAGGCATGATGAATGGTGAAGCTGTACAGCAATATGCTGGTGAAGGTCTGAAAAAATTCTATGCTCGTCTGAATGCAGCATCAGGATTAACTACTGACTTGCCGTTGATGTTCCATATGGGCTCTTGTGTTGACTATAGCCGCATGCAGGTTCTGGTTAATATGTTAGCTGCCGAAATGGGCCTGGATAACTCTGAAGTTCCTTATGTTGTTAGTGCTCCGGAAGCTATGTCTGAAAAGGCTGTTGCTATTGGCGCATGGAATGTTGCCTATGGTAATCCTACCCATGTTGGTGTTATCGCTCCTACTGTTGGTAGCCAACTTGTTAATGATGTTGTTACCAAAATTGCTGAAGATGTATTTGGCGGCTATTTCTTCTGGGAACCAGATGCAGCTAAGGCTTCTGCTAGATTGATCGACATTCTGGAAGAACGTAATTGGAAGAATGTTATGCGTAAAAAAGCCCGTGATGCAAAAGCAGAGGCTAACTAATCAGCGTTTAGAAATATGTTATTAGCAACTCAATAGATAATAAGAATTGACTCTATGAAGGAGGACGAAAAACAATATGTCTATGGAGCTTTTTAAAGGCGCCTATGAAGGTGCTGTCACAGCTACCAGCTATGCAGAAATTCTTCTGGCAAAAGCGATTAAGGAACACGGTGCTGATTGCCAGGTTAAATATCCTGATACTGCCTACAGACTACCTGTAATCACTGCTCTGAGCGGTGAAGAAGTAAATACCATTGGTGATCTTGCACCAATTCTTAACAGAATTCGTACTACCAATATCCGGGAAGAACTGACCTTAGAAAATGCTAAGTTAAATGGTGAAGCTACTCTTTATGCTGCGGAAATTATTGAAGCTTTGCGTTATATTAAAGGCGCAAAACCTGATGTATTTCCGTACTGTGGCTTCGTTACTGACCCTATTCTTCGTAAATTCGGCGTACCTTTAGTTGACCAGACAATTCCTGGCGTTGCCGTTATTGTCGGTAAAGGCAAAGACAGCAAATCAACTGCCAAACTGGTAAAAGAACTTCAGTCCAAAGGCATTATGATTTTCTTGGTTAACGAAGTAATTGAACAATGTATTGAAGAAAACGTTAAAATCGGTTCTGAATTCATTACATTCCCAGTTGGTAACTTTACCCAGGTTATCCATGCTGTTAACTTCGCTTTCCGGGCTGGCCTCGCTTTCGGCGGTATTCCTGCCGGTCAGCGTCAACGGGCTAGAGAATATCAACTGAAACGCGTTTTTGCGTTTGTTATTCAGCTTGGACCTAATGATGTTGTTAAAACTGCAGCTGAATTTGGTGCTATGTTTATGGGCTTCCCAACAGTTACCGATCAGCCGGTTGCCGAAGAAATTCCTGACTGGTATCAATCTGAGCCAGATTATGAAAAAATCGGTAAACTTGGTCTCGAAATACGCGGTGTAAAAATCAAAATTGTTGATATCCCTGTACCTATTACTATTGGACCTGCATTCGAAGGCGAAACCATTCGTAAGAAAGATGCTTGGGTTGAGTTCGGTGGCGGTCGTTCTACCAGCTTTGAGCTTGTTCGGATGTGCGGTGTTGATGAAGTTGAAGATGGTAAAATTGAAGTTATCGGACCAGAAATTGACGAGATGCCTGAAGGCAGTGTCTTCCCACTTGGCTTTATGGTTGACATCTATGGCCGTAAAATGCAGGAAGACTTTGAAGGCGTGCTCGAACGCCGTATCCACTACAACCTAAACTATGGTGAAGGCTTGTGGCACGTAGCACAACGTAATATGATGTGGGTGCGTATTGGTAAGAATGCCCATGATGTTGGCTTCAAAATCAAAGACTTTGGTGAAATCCTGATTGCGAAATTCAAATCTGATTTCCCCGCTATCGTTGACCGTGTACAAGTTACCATTATTACCGATAAAGACGTTATTGAAGAAAAAATCAAAATCGCTATTGAAAAATATGCTACCCGTGATGCTCGTCTCAAAGGCCTTACTGATGATGTTGAAACATATTATTCTTGCCTGCTCTGTCAGTCCTTTGCACCAAACCATGTGTGCGTAGTATCGCCAGAACGCTTAGGTTTATGCGGTGCTGTTAGCTGGCTTGACGCAAAAGCTTCTAACGAAATCAATCCTCTTGGCCCAAATCAGCCGATTGAGAAAGGGGAATGCCTTGATGCTGAAAAAGGTCAGTGGAAAAACCTGAATGACTTCATTTATGCTAATTCCCACAACACGGTCGAAGCCGTAAACTTCTATACGCTTATGGAAAACCCGATGACATCTTGCGGTTGCTTCGAAGCCATTATGGCGATTTTGCCGATGTGTAATGGTGTCATGATTACAACTCGTGAACATGGTGGCGATACTCCTTGCGGCATGACCTTCTCCGCTTTGGCTGGTACTTGCGGTGGCGGTATGCAGACTCCTGGTTTCATGGGTCTCGGTCGTCGGTACATTACCAGTAATAAGTTTATCAAAGCAGACGGTGGTCTTGCACGACTTGTCTGGATGCCGAAAGAACTCAAAGAATTCTTAGGTCAAGACCTTATTGATGTTGCAGTAGCTGAAGGTCTGGGCGCAGATTTTGTTGATAAGATTGCTGATGAAACTGTTGGCGTTACCGAAGACGAAATCCTCCCATTCCTGGAAGAAAAACAACATCCGGCTCTGAAATTAGATCCGATGATGTAATTGTTTCCCTTGTAGCTATTTTATGGCAGAATTCGGGGCACGTCATGAAAGTAAAAATTTAACATTCAGATGTGTCCCGATTCTCATATATTATTTAAAGTTCGGATATTCGAAAGGAGAAGAGAAAATGGCATTAACAGGTTTGGATATTTTCAAACAACTGCCCAAAACAAACTGTAAAGACTGTGGTTCACCTACCTGCTTGGCTTTTGCAATGGCAATGGCTAATGGTAAAGCATCTCTTGATATGTGCCCGCATGCAACTGAGGCCGCTAAAGAAACTTTAGGAGCGGCTACTGCGCCACCAGTAAAAACTGTAAAGGTTGGCGTTGGTGAGCAAGAAGTAGTTTTGGGTGACGAAACCGTCCTCTTCCGTCATGATAAAACTTTTTATCATCCTACTGCTTTAGCAATTCAGATTTCCGACAAATTATCCGGTGCTGAACTGGATGCCAAAATTGCAAAAGTTAACGATTTGGTAATGGATCGTGTTGGACAGACAATAGCTATTGATATGATTGCTATTACTAATTGTTCCGGCGATGCTGCTACCTTTAAGGCTGCTGTTGAAGCTGTAGCTGCTAAAGCTAAATTCGCGTTATTGCTGGTTGCTGATGTAGCTGGTCTTGAAGCTGCTGTTCCTGCAGTAGCTGCCAAGAAACCTCTTATTCATGCTGCTACTGCTGAAAACTGGGAGAAGGTTGTAGCTCTTGCTAAAGCCAATAATTGCCCAGTAGTAGTAAAAGGCAATGGTCTTGATGATACTGCTGCTTTAGTAGAAAAAGTAGCTAAAGAATATAAAGAAATTGTCATTGATTTTGGCAACACTGCACCAGCTAAAACTCTTGGTGATATGGTTAACGCTCGTCGTTTGGCAATCAAAAAGAAATTCCGTCCGTTTGGCTATCCGATGCTTGCTTGCGCTTTAGCTGCTGATCCGAAAGAAGAAGTAGTAGAAGCAGTTACCTATGTTGCTAAATATGCTAGCATCGTTTGCCTAAAAGCTGACGAAAAACAGTTTTTACTGCCCTTAATGGCATGGCGCATGAACATCTACACCGATCCGCAAAAACCAATGGCTGTTGAAGCTAAAGTTTATGAAATCGGTGATGTTGGTCCTGATTGCCCTGTATATGTCTGCACTAACTTTGCTCTTACCTACTTTGCTGTTGAAGGTGAAGTTGTCGGCAGTAAAATTCCTGGCTACATTGTGGCTGTTGATACTGATGGCGCTTCTGTTCTTACTGCTTGGGCCGCCGGTAAATTCGTTGCTGAGCCTATTAATGAGACTATTAAAGCATGTGGCATTATGGATAAAGTTAACCATAACAACATCGTTATTCCAGGCTATGTTGCCATTATCACCGGCAAACTCAAAGAAATATCTGGTTTGGACGTAATTGTTGGACCACAAGAAGCTGTTGGTATTCCGGCTTTCGCAAAAGCACGTTATCCTCAACTGCTGAAATAATAACTATTTATAACCTTGCTGTCTGAAATGAGATAAACAGTCTTTGGGAACTAGTCAGGAGGGTAAATTAAGGATGAATAACCGGTTGGTAACATTTCTTCCCGCAGGAGTAAAAGTAGAAGTAGAGCCAGGTACGGATCTCCTTACTGCCGCAGGTAAAGCTAATATCGAGATAAAAGCCCCTTGTGGTGGTGACGGTACATGTGGCAAGTGTGCGGTTCGAATTAAGAGTGGTAATGTTAAAGCCAGAAGAGATAGCCATTTAGCAACAAGAATTGCTGAGAAGGGATTTAATCTAGCGTGCCAGACTTTAGTTCAAGATGAGGATTTAGTAGTAGAGATACCCAAAACCTCGTCCATGAGCAAGCATCAGGTGCTAGGTGAAAATGCTTCAGTAGGCGCTGGTGTCTCAGATGCCTTAAGTAATTATTTGTTACACGTATGGCAGCTTAAAGAACTACTTCTGGAACAGCAAAAAAGCCCGCTTAATGGTTATCCGCTTAATCCGCTTTGTCGACGTGTCCGGCTGACTCTGCCTGTAGCTAACCTGCAGGATAACCGTGATGACCTTAACCGCCTGACAATGGCACTTAAGAAAGAAATTAAGTGTACGGACATTCATGTTCCACTTTCGATTATTCAGAAGTTGGGAGAAATCCTCAGGGTTGATCAGTTTAAAGTGACTGTACTGCTATCTGAGGTCAGTGGTAAGGTGGAAATAATTGCTGTTGAGCCAGGTCATGGCCATCAGCCATTATATGGTATCGCTGTCGATATTGGTACTACTACTGTAGTAGCCTACCTACTTGACCTCGAAAAAGGTAGAGTTATTGATACGGCAGGAACTCATAACCGCCAAGCACGTTTTGGCGATGATGTTATTAGTCGCATTGTATATGCTGTCGAGGAACCTGATGGACTTAAAACAGTTCATCAAAGTATCATTGGCACCATAAACACACTCATTATGGACTTGTTAGTGAAACAAAGACATATCAAAGAAACTGATATTCGCGTTATGATGACAGCTGGCAACACAACCATGGCGCACTTGTTCTTAGGGATTAATCCCAAGTTCATCCGCCTGGAACCATATATTCCGACAGCCAACTTCTATCCGGTTGTAAAGGCTCAGGAATTAGGGCTGAGAGTTAATCCTGACGCTTTAGTATTTAGCTATGCGTCGGTAGCCAGTTATGTCGGCGGTGATATCGTTTCCGGCACGTTGTTTACAGGCATGGGCAATGAGGATGCACCGATATCACTCCTGATTGATATCGGTACAAATGGTGAAATGGTATTAGGAGCCGGTGATTGGTTGGTAACTTGTTCCTGTTCGGCTGGCCCGGCATTTGAAGGGTCAGGGATATTGTTTGGTATGAGGGCTATGCATGGCGCTATTGAACGGATGCAAATAGATCCTCAAACCTATGAAGTAGCTTATACCACAATTAACAATGGTAAGGCAATTGGCATCTGCGGTTCAGGTCTTATCGACTGCTTGGCAAAGCTGAAAAGTACAGGTATCATTGACCGTGCAGGCAAGTTTCAAACCAGCCTGCCGACTGAACGGATGCGTATTGGAGAGACAGGACCTGAGTTTGTGCTTGTGTGGCGGGAAGATACTGATATCAACCGTGATATCGTTATCTGTGAAGCCGATGTCAAAAATCTGCTCAGAGCTAAAGGCGCGGTATTTGCCGGAATTCGTACACTCTTAAATGTGGTCGGTTTTGAGCTTGAAAGTATCGAAAATATTTATGTAGCTGGCGGATTTGGCAACTATCTCAACATTCCTGATGCTATCGCCATTGGATTATTGCCTGATATACCTGTTGAAAAATATAAATATGTCGGCAATACATCGGCTAAAGGTGCCTGTATGGCGCTGCTATCCCAAGAGGCGTGGCAGGAAGCCAATAACTTGGCAGGTAAATTGACATACATTGAATTGTCGGTTGGGAATCTGTTTATGGACGAATTTATCTCATCATTGTTTATCCCTCATACTGATTTGACTTTATTCCCTAACGTCGGTCTTTAATTAGCATTAGAGCTGAAGTTTGGGCGTTTCGAAAGGAGTTTCAAGACATGGCAAAACAAATCGCAGTGGCAGGTAAAGGTGGCACTGGTAAAACTACATTTACTGCACTACTTATCCGATATCTGGTTAAAAACAATAAAGGCTCCATTCTGGCGGTCGATGCGGATGCAAATGCCAATCTGAATGAAGCACTAGGTATGGAAGTAGAGCAGACAATATCTGAGTTGATAACCAGTACCAAAAATCCTAAGAATATTCCTGCCGGTATGACACAGGAAACATATATTGAATATAAACTCCAAGCCTCATTGGTTGAATCAGATTATGTTGATATGCTAGTGATGGGTGGCCCGGAGGGTCCTGGATGCTATTGTTTTCCTAACAACCTTCTAAAAGGTTATATGGACAAACTCGGCAAAAACTATGGCTATGTACTCATGGATAATGAGGCCGGTATGGAGCACATTAGCCGTCGGGTAACTCAGGATATTGATTATATGTTTGTGATCAGCGATGCGTCGGCTCGCAGCATTCGTTCTGCAGGCCGCGTACGTCAACTTGTGGACACCCTCAAATCAGATGTAAAAAATATTTATTTGATTGTCACCAAGACACAAAATGACGAGGATCTTGCTACTTTGCAAGGTGAGATTGATAAAACCGGTCTTAAACTAATCGGGGTAATTCCTTATGATCCTCAAGTAGCTAAATTTGATTTATTGAGTCAGCCACTGTTTGATTTACCAGATAATTCGGTGGCTGTACAGGCGGTCAACGCCATTTGTAAAGAAGCACAAATCTAAATGTTTGGAAGGAGCGTAACTATGGCAACTAATATGTTGAAAGAAAGATATTCCGGTAAAATTAATACCGTTACCATTGGTGCAACCAAAGAACAGGGTGGCACTCGTACTAGCACTGTAACCGTTGGTGGTGATTCCACCATGCCATTCCTCCAATTTGAAGGTGAAATGCCTTTAAAACCAGTTGTAGCAATGGAGATTCAGGATATTAATCCTGATTGGCATCCTGTATTAAATGAAGTGTATGCCGATGTTATTAATGATCCAGTTGCTTGGGCAAAAAAATGCGTAGAATGTGGCGCTGACTTGATTTATATTAAACTTGCTGGTGCTCATCCTGATAATGGCAACAAAAGCCCTGAAGAATGCGCTAAGGTAGTTAAAGATGTACTTGCTGCTGTAGGCGTACCTGTTATTGTTGTTGGTTGTGGCGAGGAAGAAAAAGACAATGCTGTTCTGCCAGTTGTTGCAGAAGCCGCTACTGGTGAAAATCTGTTAATTGGCTTGGCTAAACAAGACAACTACAAGTCCGTTACTGCTGCTGCTATGGTTCACAAGCACAAAGTATTGGCTCAAAGCCCACTTGATATTAACATTTGTAAACAGCTCAACATTCTTATTTCAGAGCTAGGTTTCGGTCCAGAAAATGTAATTATTGACCCTTCAACTGCAGCTCTTGGTTATGGTATTGAATATACCTACTCCATCCTTGAACGTGGTCGTCTGGGAGCTCTACAAGGCGATAAAATGTTGTCTCAGCCTGTAATTTGCCAAGTTGGCTATGAAGCATGGCGTGCTAAAGAAGCTAATGCTTCTGAAGAAGATTTCCCTAACTGGGGTAACCAAGCAGAACGCGCTATCCTGTGGGAAGCAATGACTGCAGCTGGTCTATTACAAGGTGGCGCTCATATAATGGTACTGCGGCATCCAGAAGCTGTTCGTCTCTTCAAAGCAAACGCTGATGCGTTAATGGTAAAACCTGAAATCTAAGCATCTATCTTTTTATTAGGATTCCAGTAAAGTATCTTAATTAAAAATGAAGGTTCCCAAAAAAAATAATATTATTGAGGAGGATTACAATGATTATCATTGGCGAAAGAATTAATGGTATGTTCAAAGATATCGGTCTGGCTATCCGGGAGCATGACCCGAAACCTCTACAAGAATGGGCTGTTAAACAAAAAGAAGGCGGCGCTAGCTACCTTGACGTTAACACTGGACCTAACTCCGAAGACCAAACTATCGATCTTCCCTGGATGGTTAATGTTGTAAAAGAAGTTAGTGATTTGCCGTTGGCTATTGATACTACCAACTATGACGCTATGGAAGCCGCACTGATAGCTTACGGAAAACCCGGTGCATTAATTAACTCCATTGGTTGCGAGCAAGAAAAAATTGATCGTGTTTTCCCAATGGCTGCTAAATATCAAGCCGATGTTGTATGCCTGTGCATCAATAAAGTTGGTATTCCTAAGAGTGCTGACGACCGTGTAGCTATGGCTATGGAGTTTGTCGCCAATGCTGAAGCATATGGTCTGCAACCGGATAATCTGTTTATTGACCCGATTATTTTGCCAGTTAACGTGGCTCAGGAACATGGCGTTGAAGCTTTAGAAACTATTCGCCAAATTAAAATGATTTCCAATCCTCCTCCCAAAACTACTGTTGGACTTTCCAACATTTCACAAAAAAGTCCGCATCGTCCGCTTATTAACCGCACCTTTGCTATAATGGCTATGACTGCTGGTTTAGATTCAGCTATTTGCGATGCTAATGACGAAGCTTTAGTTGATGCTATTGCTACTGCACGTTTAATTCTTAATCAAGATATTTACTGCGACTCCTATGCTAAGGTGTTCAGACAGCGGTAATATCGCTGGGTTTACGCCAGGAAAGGAGGTCAATGATGTCAACAGTGAACCAACCTACTAAAGGGAAAGCTTCTTTCTGTCAAGAAATCGAGGAAAAATCTCATCAGCCGATCAGTTCATGCTATCATTGCATGAAGTGTGCTGGTGGCTGCCCAATAAATTTTGTCATGGAACATAACAATTACGAGATATTACGTATGATCCAATTGGGAGAAAAGGATAAAGTCTATAAATCCAATACTCCTTGGCTCTGCGTTGGTTGTAAAACTTGCGCCGTAAGGTGTCCGAACGGCATTGACACATCTAAGGTTATGGATACCATTAAAATGGAAACCATTGCTGAAGATAAAATTCCGGCCAGCCATTACAACATCAAATTATTTTACGAATTGTTTCTTGATTCCATGAAAGGGTTCCCGATAATCGGTGGCGAAGGCCGGGGTTATGAAGTTGGTCTTATGGGACTTTACAAATTCTGTACTGGAGACTTTTTTGCGGACATGGATCTTGGCAAGGAAATGACAAAACGTGGCAAGATGCCATTTTTGCCTCATAATGCCCTCAAGCGGCGGAAGGGTGAAATCAAGAAAATATTCCAGAGAGCAAAGGAGAAAAAGGCGCCATGAAACTAGGCTATTATCCGGGTTGTTCACTTCATTCTACTGCGGCAGAATATAATATGGCCACTGAGGCCGTATTTGATGCCTTAGATCTTGAATTAGCTGAACTTCCAGAATGGAATTGTTGTGGAGCTACCGCAGGTCACTCCACGGATCGTTTTCTCGCGCTTGCTTTGCCGCTCAGAAACCTTGTCATTGCTGAAGCCGAACAGCAAAAAGAACTTATTTTGCCATGTGCTGCTTGCTATAACCTTGTAAAGGCTGCTGATCATTATGTGCGTGAAGGTACTCCGGAAGCTAAAGATGCTAATGAAGAACTGAAAAACATAATGGGAACCTCCTACAAGGGGACAGTCCATGTTACACATCCGCTGGAAGTTATCATGAGAAAAGAGCTTATTGGTAAAGTTAAGCCCCAGGTTAAGAATCCGCTCAAGGGCCTCAAAGTTGTTCCTTATTATGGTTGTCTGCTTACAAGGCCTACTTACGTAGCCTTTGACGATGTTGAGCAACCGCAAGCTATGGATCAACTAATGAATTTAGTTGGAGCCGACGTAAAGCGGTGGTCATACAAGACCGACTGCTGCGGTGGTAGTTTGACGGTGCCTCGTACAGATGTCGTTTATGAGATAACTAAAAATTTGGTAACAGAGGCGCAACGAGCAGGAGCTGACGCAATTGTAACTGCGTGCCCTTTATGCCAGATGACTTTGGAAACCCGGCAGAAAGAAATTAAAAATCCGATACCAATATTTTTCTTCACCGAATTGCTAGGGATAAGTTTTGGACATCCTCAAGCAAAAAAATGGATGAAGAAACATATTATTGATCCCATACCGCTCTTGACATCATTGCACCTGTTGTAACCACGTTAGAGAAACCGGCAGAACTATTATTATATTGATAGCTATGTCCGGTTTCTCTGTGGTTATATCAGCTAAGTGATGATGGCAAAATAGGATATTTTAGCGAAAGGCAGTGAGAGCCATGCAAAAGGATGTGCTCGTTATTGGTGGTGGCATTGCCGGTCTGCAGGCGGCTCTGGAATTAGCTGGGGCAGGATACCCTGTTCATTTGGTAACAGATGAAGCAAATCTTGGCGGGAAATTAGTTGATTCCTCAGAAAACAAGCAGTCTGCTTGCGTATGGGGCGATCAGGTAAATATTTCTGCTTTGTATTTAGGTGGCAATCTTCATGCATCCAGTACGGTGTTGGGTTCACTTATTACCCGCGCCGCTAATAATCCACTTGTGCATATCTATACCAGTGCTAAGCTGGCTGAATTACAAGGGGATGTAGGTCACTTCCAGGCTACCATCAGCGATACCCAAGCCGGCAAGCTCACCCAAAAACTTGTCGTCGGAGCGGTTATTCTGGCAGCCGGTTTCAGCATGTATGACGTTTCCCAAAAAGGCGAATTAGGATACGGGTACTATAAAAATGTTGTTACCAGCCTAGAGTTTGAACATCTCTTATCCGAAAGCCGCTATCGCTCAGAGTGTATCAGGCGCCCTTCAGACGGAAAATGTGCAGAAAAAATTGCTTTTATACAGTGTGTAGGATCCAGGGACGTAGTGTCTAAAGGTGAATACTGTTCAGCTATTTGCTGTATGTTTACCGCTAAAGAAGCTATATTGGCCAAAGAATTTGCTCCCAAAACTGACGTTACCGTCTACTATCTTGACTTACGAGCATGCGGCAAAAACTTTGATACCTTTTTATCGCGCGCGCAGGAGTTAGGTACTAAATATGTACGTACTATGATTTCTGAGGTAAAAGAAGACCCGGTAACTGAAAGATTATCAATTAACTATGCTGCGGCTAGTAAACCGGTTAAGGAAGAATTTGATCTGGTTGTGTTGGCTGCAGGTATTCGTCCATCTACTCGTTTAAAAGAAACTGCTGGAATATTGCAAATACCGTTGAATGAGTTCGGTTTTGTTCAGGCAGATCCACTTGATCCAGTGGTTACTAAGAAGCCAGGTATTTTTTCGGTTGGTGGCAGCCAAGGGCCGCTTGATGTTCCTGAAACCATGGCATTGGCAAGTGCAGCAGCTGCTGCTACAACCAAGGCTCTTGGTAAAGGGGAAGCTCGTCCAGCTCGTAAACCAGTACCGGAGCGTGATATAAGCAAGGAACCTGTACGGGTTGGTGTATTCCTCTGTAAAGGCGGCTTAGCTGCCATGGGTGCTGATGTCAATGCGGTGATTAATGCTGCTAAAAAACAGGCAGATGTAACTGTGGTGGAATGTGAGCAAGCAGTATGTCAGCCTGAGGCGATAGCCAAAATGCAAAAGCTGATTGCTACACAAGGACTGAATCGTATTGTTGTTGCACCATGTGTATTAAAGCATAACTTAAACCTATTCCAGGAAACAGTACAAGCTGCTGGTTTAAACCGAATGCTTGTAGAAATGGCGGCTGTACCCGTAAAAGCTTGGGAAGGAAAAGCAGATAAGGCTACCAGTGCCGCTATGCAAGTCACTACCCGTGCTGTGAGTGATGTCAAAACATATAAGCCACTTAAATGGCATGCCGAACCTGTAGTATCCCGTGCACTTATTCTTGGTGGTGGCGTTTCTGGTATGGCTGCTGCGCTGGCATTAGCCGATCGCGGATTTGGTTGTACCATTGTTGAAAAATCATCTGTACTTGGCGGATATGTTCGGGATCTTACTGGTAGTTTAGAGACCGAAGAGCTCAAGCAAACCATTGATAAAATGGAAAATCAAGTGCAGAAAAATAACAAGATCGAGGTTCTAGTCAATTCTGAGGTTGTTGAGTTTAGTGGTCGCCAAGGTCACTTCATTACGACGGTTGCGACTGGACAAACAACCAAAAAAGTTGAGCATGGAATAGTTATTCTGGCTACTGGTACTACCACCTATGTTCCTACTGAATATTTGTATGGTCAGGATCAGCGCGTGATTACCGGTGTTGAGGCTATGCATCGTTTGGCAGATGGGCGTATACCGGCTAAAGGGGAAGCTACTTACGTCTTTGTACAATGTGTTGGCTCCCGTAATGAGGAGCATAAATACTGTAGTCGTACTTGTTGCGGTGAAACGGTATTTGCGGCGACTAAGATTAAGGAGCAAAATCCTGAAGCTAAAGTGTATGTTTTGTCACGCGATATTCGTACACCAGGCTACCTTGAACTGAAATACCGCGAAGCACGCAAAGCGGGTGTAGTGTTTATTCACTACGAAGAAGCTAATAAGCCGGTATTACTAAAAGATAGTGCTGGTAATCTCGCGATGAAAATAAATGATCCACAGTCTGGTCTAGAGCTAAACCTAAAGCCTGACCAAGTCATTTTGGCTGTTGCTCAAACGGCAACTCCGGAAGCAGCTCAGATTGCCGATCTCCTTAAGATCCAGGTAAATGACGATGGTTTCCTTTCAGAAACTCACTCTAACTTTGGCACAATTGCTTTCCCTGGTGGCGGCATCTTTATTACAGGTGCAGCTCATGGTCCAAAATCAGTTGTCGAATGTCTGACTCAGGCCAAAGGGGTAGCTGGACGTGCTGCTCGTATCTTAGCTCAGCCTGCGTTAATGATGGGCGGTATGGTAGCTGAAGTAGATTGGGAAAAATGTGCAGCTTGCTTAACCTGTGTACGGACATGTCCTTACACAATTCCGCAAATAACCCGCGAGAAAAAGGAAATGGGCGCTGCCTATATTTCGCCTGCTGATTGCCGCGGCTGTGGCATGTGTGCATCAGAATGCCCGAACAAGGCTATTTTCGTACATCATTACCAAGATGATGAGGTACTGGCCCGGGTTAAGACCGCGTTGACGGAGGTGGGTTAACTATGAGTGATGTTAAAGTAGTAGGATTTGTTTGTCGTATGTGCGCACTAATTAGCTCTGACCTTGGCCCACCAGCTGATGTTAACATTACCATCGAGACCGTCGAGTTACCTTGTGCTGGTAAAGTTGACGGCAGACTGCTGTTAGAGGCGTTTGAAAAAGGCGCTGACGCTGTATTTGTCGCTGGCTGTCCTGAGCATGAGTGCATGAACGTGAAAGGCAGTTCCCGTGCCCGGAAACGTTTGGAGCACATCAAAGAAATATTGGATCAAGTGGGAGTTGGCGGAGAACGTTTGGTTATGTATAATGTATCCGGAACCCATGGTCCGCGTTTCGCCCAGATCGCCCGGGATATGGCCGGACTGCTTGAAAAGTTAGGTCCGAGTCCGCTTAAGGCCCGGAAGGCCTAGAAAGGAGACGAGTCAAGCGATATGATAGTTGCAGAAATCAAGCCGATTGAAGAAATTGCCGAGTCCATAAAGAACGCAAAAAAAGTGCTGGTCGTCGGTTGCGGCGGCTGTGTTACGGTATGTTTGTCTGGCGGCCAGAAAGAAACTGATATTATGGCCAGCGCTCTTCGAATGAAGATGGAAGTTGACGGGCATCCTGTGCAAATTGAAACAGCTACCTATGAGCGTCAATGTGATCCTGAATATGTGGTAAGGTTTAAAGAGCATCTCAAGGATGTAGATACTGTTGTATCCATGGCCTGCGGCGTTGGTGTGCAGTTCATGGCAGAGAATTATCCTGAGATCATCTTTGTACCTGGTCAAAACACTAAATTTGCTGGTGCTGCTATTGAACACGGTATCTGGGAAGAACGCTGCATGCTTTGTGGTGAGTGTGTGCTTGCCAAGACTGGTGGCGTATGCCCGGTTATCCGCTGCTCGAAGAGTCTTATGAATGGACCCTGCGGCGGTTCACAAGGTGGGGTATGCGAAATAAGCAAAGATACTCCTTGTGCATGGCAGCTTATCTATGACCGCCTAAAAGGCCAAGGACGTCTGGACATGATGACAGAAGTATTACCAGCTAAAGACTGGTCGAAAAACAGAGACGGCGGTCCTCGCAAAATTGTGAGGGAGGATGTGCGGTTATGAGCGAAGCAGTAGCTATTGATAAACAAGCTGTTTTGAAAACAGACAGCAAATTAGAAAAACTGTACTCTCTGGGGCATTTTGTAGTGACAGGCGAGCTTGGGCCACCCCAACATTCTGAGGGTCATGAATTAGAGCATCATGCCGCTGAGCTTAAAGACATTGTTGATGGTTTTAACCTCACAGACAATCAAACCGCTATTGTTCGGTTGTCCAGTATTGCTGCTGGTGTTCATGTTCTGAAGGGCGGCGGAGTACCGATTATTCAGATGACTTGCCGGGACCGTAATCGCATTGCAATGCAAAGCGATTTACTTGGTGCCTATAGCTTAGGAATTCGTGATGTTTTGTGCCTAAGCGGTGACCATCAATCGTTTGGTAACCACCCGACCTGTAAAAATGTATATGATGTTGACTCTGTGCAATTAATTGCCATGGTCAAAAAAATGCGTGACGAGAAAAAACTCCTGTCTGATGCTGCTATTAAGACTAATGAACCTCGGTTTTTTATCGGTGCCGTAGAAAATCCGTTTGGTGATCCGTTTGAATTCCGTGCCATTCGTCTTGAAAAGAAAGTAAACGCAGGTGCTGATTTCATTCAAACGCAGGCAATATTCGATATTGAGAAATTTGCCCGTTTTATGGAAATGGTAGTAGCCCGTGGTATTCATGAAAGAACGAAGATTACTGCTGGTATTCTACCTGTACGTTCGGTAAAAGCGTTGCAGTACATGAAGAAAGACGTTGCTGGCATGGAAATCCCCGACAGCTTGATTGAGCGCATGAAAAATGCTGAGGACCCGAAAAAAGAGGGTATCCAAGTTGCGATTGAATTGTGCAACCAGCTCAAGAAAATTCCAGGAGTCGCTGGTATTCATATCATGCCTGTTGGTTGGGAAGCTGCCTTGCCGGAAATTGTTAAGGGAGCTGGGTTCTTACCAAGGCCTAAAGTATAAGGTTAAGGAAGCATTACTTTGTAGTTGAAAATATATACTTTAGGTTTTCAGACGAAGCCGATTGCTATTAGTGAGGTCAGCTGAAACCAGCTGACCTCACTAAATATTTATATTATCTATACAATAAATATGAGGTGTAAGATACTGGGCATTACGAGGAGGTAGAATTATGTGTAATTCGTGCGAAAAAGAGCTCGAAACAAAATTTCCCGCCGATAAAATAGATTTGACATTGCTCGAACCCGTATTCAAAGAATATGCGGGCAAAGCTGGCAGTATCATCGGGATACTGCAAAAAACTCAGGAAATTTACGGTTATTTGCCATTAGTCGCTTTGCAGGCTATAGCGGATAATACCGATAATAAACGGGCCAAGATTTACGGGATAGCAACCTTTTACTCGCAATTCAGGTTAAATCCTGTCGGCAAATATGTTATCTTGCAATGTCAGGGCACAGCCTGCCATGTACTTGGTTCCAAGGCGATAGGCAGTGCCATTTGCGATGAACTGGGAATTACCCCCGGTCAGACAACCGCTGATGGACTGTTTACCCTTGAGGATGTTGCATGTTTAGGGTGCTGCAGCTTGGCACCGGTAATTATGATTAATGGTGAAGCTTATGGCAAACTTACGCCAAGCAGCGTAAGAAAGATTGTGCAAGATATAGTAGAAGCCGAGAAAGGCGGTGTTGTCAGTGAAGGTTAGAGTAGGTCTTGGCAGTTGCGGCATTGCTGCCGGCGGTCGTAAAGTAATGGACAGACTGGCCCAAGAAATAAAAAACCATGGTAAAGAGATTGAATTGTTGCCAACAGGCTGTATTGGCATGTGCTTTTATGAACCTATTGTCGATGTATTCGATGGTGACAAAGTATATAGTTATGCGAACGTAACTGCTGATATCGCCACAGAAATATTCAATAGCCATATCATCGGTGGACAACCACTTACTCAATATATTGTTTCCACAACAGAACAACCATATGCCATATTAGCGAATCAGGTACGGATCGCTTTAAGAAATTGTGGTGTAATTGATCCGGAAAATGTGGATGAATACAAGGCAAATGATGGTTACAAAGCGTTGTCGAAAGTTCTCAGTGAGATGACTCCGGAGGAAGTTATTGAGGAAATCAAAGTAGCAGGTTTGCGTGGCCGGGGTGGTGCAGGTTTCCCGACCTGGTTCAAATGGAATGCAGCCAGACAATCTAAAGGAGAAATCAAATATGTAGTATGTAACGCTGACGAGGGCGATCCCGGGGCTTTCATGGATCGCAGCGTACTTGAAGGTGATCCGCATACTCTTTTAGAAGGCATGGCTATTTGCGGCTATGCAATCGGCGCCAGTGAAGGCCACATCTACTGCCGGGCTGAATATCCCCTGGCAATAAAAAGATTAGAAATTGCGATTGCTGATGCCAAGCAGCGTAACCTATTGGGTAAAAACATTATGGGGAGTAACTTCTCCTTTGACATGAAAATCAAAAAAGGAGCCGGTGCTTTTGTCTGCGGCGAAGAAACAGCTTTGATTGCGTCGCTTGAAGGTGAGCGGGGCATGCCGCGCCTTAAACCGCCGTTCCCAGCCCAGTCTGGTTTCTGGGGAAAACCTACCAATATTAATAACGTTGAAACCTTTGCAAATGTTCCTTGGATCATGTATAATGGCGGCAGTGCTTATGCAGCCTATGGCACCGAGAAAAGCAAAGGTACTAAAGTATTTGCATTAGCTGGAAAAATCAAAAATGGCGGGTTGGTTGAAGTGCCAATGGGGATGACACTGCGGGAAGTTATCTATGATATCGGCGGTGGCATTCTCAATGACAGGGATTTTAAAGCTGTACAGATGGGAGGACCATCCGGCGGCTGTATACCCAAACAATTACTGGATACTCCTGTTGATTACGATTCAATCAACAAAACCGGTGCTATCATGGGTTCCGGCGGCATGATCGTTATGGATGAAACTACCTGTATGGTTGACATGGCGAGATTCTTCTTGGATTTTACCGTCAAAGAGTCTTGTGGTAAATGTATCTACTGCCGTATCGGCACTAAACGGATGTTAGAGATACTGGAAAGAATCACCGCAGGCGAAGGTCGTGAAGGTGATATTGAAGAATTAGAAGCACTGTCCATTAGTATAAAAGATGGGTCAATGTGTGGTCTGGGTCAAACAGCGCCTAATCCAGTATTAACAACTATCCGCTATTTCCGGGATGAATATGTTGCCCATATCAGAGATAAAAAATGTCCGGCCAAGTCCTGCAAACCATTATTAACATACACTATCAATCAAGAGAACTGTAAGGGTTGTACTTTATGTTCTCAAAAATGTCCGGTACAAGCTATTAGCGGCGAAAAGAAAGCTCCACATGTCATTAATGAGGCATTGTGCACCAAGTGTGGAAATTGTGCAACCGTTTGTCGATTAGACGCAGTTTGTGTCGAGTAGAAGGGAGTGGTGAATAATGAGCAAAATTAGTATAAATATCAATGGCCGCGAGATAGTTGTGTCGGCAGGACAAACGATTCTACAGGCCGCTGCTGAACATGGAATAGAGATACCGCATTTATGTTATGATGAAAGAATCCAACCGTATGGCGCATGTGGACTTTGTGTGGTAGAAGTGGAAGGAAGCCCTAAACTCGTCCGCTCTTGTGCAACTTCTGTGCAAAACGGTCAGGTTATTAAGACAGATACCAGCAGAACAATTGTAGCTCGGAAAACTGCATTGCAATTATTAGCCTCAGACCATCGGGGTGACTGCAGACCGCCTTGTATGCTGGCTTGTCCTGCACAAACCGATTGCCAGGGTTATGTTGGTCTTATTGCTAATGGACAGTATGAAGAAGCGTTGAAACTCATTAAAGATAAAATGCCAATTCCAGCTAGCATTGGGAAAATATGTCCACATCCTTGTGAAACAGCTTGCCGGCGCGAAATGGTGGAAGAGCCAATTTCTATTGCTCAATTAAAGAGCTTTGTTGCTGAGGTTGACCTCAATGGGAAAAAATATCAGCCGCCGATGAAGCCTGCGACTGGTAAAAAGGTCGCCGTTGTAGGTGCTGGTCCTGCTGGACTCACTGCTGCTTATTTTCTCGCGCGTGATGGCCATAAGGTCGTAATTTATGAAGCTATGCCTCATCCTGGTGGAATGCTGCGTTACGGTATTCCGCAATATAGGTTAGACAAAGCTTTGCTTGATGCTGAAGTGGCGCTGATGTCGAAAATGGGCATAGAGATTATCTATAATACCAAAATTGGCGATGATGTCAGTCTGGATTATCTGCATGACAGCTATGATGCCGTATTCCTGGGAATTGGCTCCTGGCAGAGTCAGGGACTGCGTTGCAAAGGTGAAGACATGGAAGGCGTTCTTGGCGGTATAGATTTTCTGCGGGAAGTCACCATGAACAGCAATATTACCATAGGCGGTAAAGTATTGGTAGTGGGCGGCGGTAACACCGCTATGGACGTGGCCCGTACTTCGAAGCGGCTAGGTGCTGAAGAAGTTACCATTATCTACCGCAGAACTATTGATGAAATGCCGGCTGAAAAAATTGAAATTCACGAAGCCCAGGAAGAAGGCGTTAAATTCCAACTGCTGGTGGCGCCAGTCGAAGTATTGGGTGAAAACGGTCAGGCCAAAGCTTTAAAATGCGAAATTATGCGGTTGGGTGAACCGGATGCTTCTGGCCGGAGAAAACCTGAGCCTACCGGTGAAACTGTTGTATATGAAGCCGATAGAATCATTGCCGCAATCGGTCAAAAAACAGTGATTGGCAATATAAAAGATATTGCTACCGATAAATCCGGTAATATTATTGTCAACGGCGGTGCATTTACTACTAACAGGGAAAAAGTATTCGCTGGCGGTGACGCTGTTACCGGTCCGAAGATCGCTATTGATGCTATTGCCCAAGGTAAAAATGCTGCTCAAGTAATTGACAGCTACCTTAACGGCTGCTTGGTGCCACATGCCGAGAGTCAATATTTCACTCAGAAGGAAATAACTGCGGCTGACTTGGCCGACAGAGCCAAGGCGCCTAGGGTTAATCTGACAGTGGAAGACGCTGATGTAAGAAACAAGAGCTTCATGCAAGTCGCAAAAACCTTTACGGAAGAAGAAGCCTTGCGCGAAAGCCAGCGTTGTTTGGAATGCGGTTGCCGGGACTACTTTGAATGTCAGCTTATTAAATATATTCAGGATTATGATGTTGATACGGAAAAAGACAGCAAGGTTGAATGTCACAAAACCACTGAATTTGATAATCATCCGTTTATCGAACGTAATCCAGATAAATGCGTATTATGCGGTTTGTGTGTCCGTGTTTGTGAAGAGGTTGTTGGTGCAACTGCCATTGGCCTGGTAGGCCGCGGTTTTGATTCTGTTATTATGCCGGAATTTAAACTGCCGCTGAGTGAGACTGCTTGTATATCCTGTGGCCAGTGTGTAGATGTCTGCCCGACTGGTGCCTGCATGGAAAAACAAGTTAGCTATAAGCAAATACCGGCCAATATGGACAGCATGGTCTCGGTTTGCGGCTACTGCGGCGTAGGCTGCAACGTTAATATAGAGTATAAAGGCGACGTTGTATTCCGCGTTACTCCAGACAAGATTAACGACGATGGCTGGTTATGCCAGCGAGGTAAATTCGGTCTTGGTCATGTCAATGACAAATCCCGACTGACTAAGCCAGTTATCAAACGCAACGGACAGTTTGCCAAAGTTGACTGGAACGAAGCTAATTTGGAAGTGGTTAAACGTCTGCAGGCTATTGTCGCTGTTCATGGTAAAGACAGTGTTGGCGTTGTCGTATCTCCGCGGCTAACCAATGAAGAGTTGTTTTTGGCTGGAAAGCTGGCTGATGCCGTTAAATCAACCATTAAGACTTCATACAGTGTCGATGGTGGCAGCGGTCTAGGTTCTGTATTGGGATATGATGCCTCCACCAATAGTTATGCTGAACTTGATAATAGCGACTTTGTGTTAACTTTAGGCAATGTTAAAGAAAACCATCCGGTACTGGATTTCAAAATCAGACTGTCTGGTGTTAGTAGCGTAGCTTGGCCTAAATCACTGGCAAATACTGCAGATATGAAGGCATTCCTTAAGGCGCTGCTGAACTTAGGTGTGGATGAGAATAAAGTAGCTGAAAAAACCGAAGGTTTTGCCGAACTCAAAGCATCGCTGGCTGATGTCATGGTTAGTGATGAGATACAAGCCCTGGCACAGAGATATGCTAAAGCAGCAAAACCACTCATTGTGATTGATGAGGACACTGTTAGTTCGGAAGCCGTAAAACTAATGGCTTATGCGGCAGTGTTAACCGGTAAAATTGGTGCTGCGTATCGTGGAATTATACTTGTCAGAAGCAAAAACAATACTCAGGGTGCAGTTGACATGGGCTTTGTGATGCCGGTCAGCGCCGTTGCTCAGGGTATTGAAAGCGGTAAAATTAAGGCGTTGGTGGTTATTGGAGAGGATCCGGCCGCTTATCCGAAGGAATTGGCTTTATTGCAACAACTTTCATTCCTGGTTGTTTATGATATCTTCATGACCAAGACGGCAACTGCTGCTGATATGGTAGTTCCGCTGGTAAGTAGTGCTGAAGTGAATGGCACCTACACCCGCAGCGACCGTCGAATCCAGGCAGTGCAAGCGGCAATTCAACCCAAAACCGGTAAATCAACTCTGCAAATATTAATTGAAACCCTAAATAGCTTAGGAATTAAATATGATACTATTGCTGATGTCAGAGCAGCAATTGCCACTGAAGTTCCCAATTATGCCGGCATGGACGTAGCTGATTTTGGGACTATGGTTTACTGGCCGAACAGCAAACAAAATGCTTGCGGTATCAATGTTTTGTACACTGATGGTTTTGCAACTGAAGGGCAAAAGGCAATTCTTGCCGCAGTTGGTGATGTGCCAGTATTCGTAGAAAAGAAAAAGTATGATTCTGTGGAAATGAATTTTGCAAATGGTGAGCAGAGTTTGTAGTACTGCTTATTCAAACAGAAATGGGTCAGGGTCCGCCCTGGCCCATTTCATTATGTAGATAGTAATTTTAGTAGTAATTCTGGTATAATAATGCCGAGGAGGAATGACAGATGATACTAATGATCGACAACTATGATTCTTTTGTCTACAACCTCGTTCAATACCTTGGCGAACTGGGAGAGGATGTACAGGTCTTTCGTAATGACAAAGTAACTATTCCTCAGATCAAAGAGTTGTCGCCAGACCATATTATTATTTCACCTGGCCCTTGTACACCGAATGAGGCTGGAGTTAGTCTTGAACTGATTGATTATTTTAAGGGTAAAATTCCGATTCTTGGCGTATGTCTTGGACATCAGGCTATTGGCCAGGCGTTCGGCGGTGATGTAATTCGGGCGCCGCGATTGATGCATGGTAAAACCTCGCTTATCTATCATGATGGCAAAGGCGTTTTTAACGGCCTTAAAAGTCCGCTGACAGCTACTCGTTATCATTCGCTAATTGTAAAAAAAGAGTCTCTGCCTAATTGCTTTGCTATTACTGCAGAAACCGAACTAGGCGAAATTATGGGGATTCGTCATAAAAAGTATGCGATTGAAGGCGTACAATTCCATCCTGAGTCTATTCTTACCGAAGATGGACATGCCATGTTACTTAACTTCCTCGCTTCAAACCCAAACTGGACAAGCAAGAGAAAGGGGCCAGCCGGTAAATGAAACCGACACCGATTATTCGCGAGATAACGATTACCTTATCGCCTGCTGAGGTATTTGCGCTGTTTGCCCAGCAGCCTTATAGTGTATTTTTAGACAGTGGTAAGGACATTCATGATATGGGGCGCTATTCCTTTATTGCCTATGATCCATTTCTTATATTCTCAAGCAAAGGAAAGACAATACATATTGAGGAAAAGGGCGGCGGCCGCACTTTTGAAGGTAATCCTTTTGCTGAGTTAAAGCGGTTGCTTGCAATATATAAAACCAAAAAAGTCTTCGGGCTACCACCCTTAACAGGTGGAATTATCGGCTATTTTGGCTATGATATGGGATATTTACTGGAAACTATTCCGGATTTTAGTATAGATGACTTAAATAACCCTGATTGTATGTTAGGTTTTTATGATACTGTCCTGATTTTTGACCACCATGCTAACAAGGCTTATGTTGCCGCCAATGGTTTTCCGGAGCAGGACGAACTGCTCCGGCTGCAGCGGGCTGAGAGTCGAATTGAAGAGTTAACGGCATTAGTAGCTCAGGCTAAACCTTTACCTGTGCCTGAGCCGCAAGTACCAGAAGGTGACTATCAATCCAACTTTACCCGTGAGGGCCACTGTGCCATGGTACAAAAGGGGATCGACTATATTGCCGCTGGCGATATTTTTCAAGTTAACCTGACCCAGCGCTTCAAGGCTAAAGTAACGGTTCCGCCCTATGAGCTATACCGGTATCTGCGCCATATTAACCCGGCACCCTTTGCCTCTTATTTGAATTTTGGCGAAGTAATCGTAGCCAGTTCTTCGCCGGAACGCTATTTGTTAGTTACTGGTAACAGGGTAGAGACCAGGCCAATAAAAGGTACAAGACCGCGCGGCAAAGATCCCGAAGCTGACCGATTGTTTCGCGAAGAACTGCTTGCCAGTGAGAAAGATCGGGCCGAATTAGTTATGATTATCGACCTTGAGCGCAATGATTTGGGGAGAGTATGTGAATTTGGCAGTGTCCGTGTGCCTGATTTAATCAGGCTGGAAGAGTACGCAACAGTATTTCATTTGGTGTCAACAGTAGTTGGCAAACTATCTGAAGGCAAAGATATTATTGATTTAATTACGGCCTCTTTTCCCGGAGGTTCCATTACCGGCGCACCCAAAGTACGTGCTATGGAGATTATTGATGAACTTGAGACAGTACGTCGCAACATTTATACTGGTTCAATCGGTTATATTGATTTTAACGGCGATGCGGATTTAAATATTGTTATTCGGACTTTTGTTATTAAAGATGAGTATGCGTACTATCAGGTAGGTGGCGGCATAATAGCCGATTCTGTACCAGAACTTGAGTATGAAGAAAGTTTGGATAAGGCACGAGCACTTATGCGATCATTAGGTTACCAGGTCTAACACGAAAGGCGGCTGATAGAATGATTATTTATTTCAATGGTCGGCTTATTTCAGCCAGCGAATTTGTTGTTTCTCCCCTAGACCATGGGTTTCTTTACGGACATGGTTTATTTGAAACTATGCGCGCCTATAATGGCAGGGTGTTTAGATTAGATGAACATCTAAATCGCTTGAAATATGCCGCAGATTACTTACGATGGCCTACACTTCCTACGCATGCTGAACTCAAGGCGGCTATTACGAGCGTGCTAAACAAAAATCAGCTAACAGATGCTTCGGTACGCCTGACTGTGTCAAGAGGAAGTGGGGCCCCGCGGCCTGACCCTGGTAGTTGCGGTGAACCGTCAATAACTTTGTTTGCCTTGCCGTTGCCGGCGCCGCTGCCGCCAGATGGTTGGAGCATAGCTACGGTTACGCTACAGCGCAACTTATCTTCGCCACTAGTAAGGATAAAGTCAGCCAACTATCTTGACAATATTCTGGCTAAAAATGAGGCCAAAGCGCAAGGGGCTCAGGAAGCTCTTATGCTCAATACCGCCGGTTTTGTAGCCGAAGGTTCAATGAGTAATCTGTTTTTTGTTACAGCAGGCAGGTTGATTACTCCAGATGAAAATAGTGGGATCTTACCTGGCATTACCCGGAATTGTATTATTGAATTGGCACAGGCTTCAGGAATGCCTGTAGAAGCAAGGCCAGTTAAACCAGAAGAGCTAACTGAGGCTGATGAGATATTTTTAACAAGTTCTGTTATGGAAGTGATCCCGGTAAAAATGCTTGATGGCTGCCCAATTGGCAGTCAGCAAATAGTGCCTGGCTGCTTTACGGCTAGGTTAAAAGAATTGTACTGGGAACGTACCAAAAAGGAGTGAGACTATGGATGCACTCAAAGGAACAAGTAATTATCCAGTTATTAAAATTCGTGGACAGGAGATTGTCAAGACAGAGGAACCGGTTGTCGAAGAAATACCGCTTACGATCTATTTAAATGACAAGGAACTTGTTACCATGTTAGCTGCCACTGGTGAGGAAAATTATTTGGTGATAGGTTTTCTGGCTACAGAGGGTATTATCCAGTCGGTTGATGATATCAAAACCCTTGCAGTTGATACAGGTAAAGGTGTCATACATGTTACCACAACTTCAGGTCAGATTGCCGCCGAAAAGATGTTTTTAAAACGATATCTGACTGCTTGCTGTGGTAAGGGGCGCAGTGCCTTCTACTTTGTGAATGATATTCTGACAGCTAAGACAGTGGCGACAGATTTAACAATTACACCCGACGAGGCTATGCACTATTCCAAATTATTAGAGGCAGCGTCGGAAACCTTTCGCCTCACCGGTGGTGTGCATGGAGGTGCGTTGGCCGCTGCTGGAGAATTGATTTGTTGGAGTCAAGATATTGGGCGGCACAACGTGTTTGACAAGTTGTATGGCCGTTGTCTGCTGGAAGGAATTAGTACGAATGATAAAGTGTTAGTTTTTTCCGGACGGGTATCCTCGGAGATATTGCTCAAAGTTAGTAAAATGAATATCTCGGTCATTATTGCTCGCTCAGCTCCTACCACTTTGGCCCTTGATATGGCTGAAGAACTTGGTGTAACGGTTATTGGCTTTGCGAGGGGTGAACGTTTAAACGTATATAGCCATCCTGAACGAGTCAGAGGAATCTAGCAGGATAATATAAAAAGAAGACTGTTTCTATCCGAGTTGCGCATTTGGAAAATAAAGGGGGAAATAATCTAGTGTCAGTAAAACTGGAGATTGCTCAGGAAATTTTGTTAAATTTAGTAACAGTGATGCCTAAGGAACGAGTGGCATTACAGGAGTGTTGGCACCGTATCTTAGGAGAAACAGTAAGCTCTGACATTGACTTTCCGCCATTTGATCGCTCACCGCTTGATGGTTATGCTATGATTGCCGAGGAAGTGACTACTGCAACTCCTGAAAATCCGGTAATGCTCAAACAAATTGACTATATTCCGGCAGGCGGAAATCCTAGTAAAACTATTAGCGCCGGAACAACCAGTCGCATCATGACAGGTGCACCTATACCGCCTGGAGCTACCGGCGTGATTCGTTTAGAGGACACCATTGTAAATGGCGATAGTGTTAGCATTTTGGATGGAAGCGGTGCAGGAAAAAATATATGTTTGCAGGGAGACGAAATATTTCAGGGGGAAGAGGTTGTTGCCCAGGGGACGATCATAAATGCCGGGGTAATGGGGATGTTAGCCGTCCTCGGTAAAAGCCAGCCCTATGTTTTTCGTAAGCCACGAGTAGCACTTATTGCCACAGGTAGTGAAATTATACCTATCGATTTCCCCCTCGCACCAGGAAAAATTCGTAACTCAAATAGTTATATGCTTAGTGCGCAAGTAGCAGAAGCAGGCGGACAGGCAGTATTCTTAGGTAACGCCTCCGACAATATTGATGAAATTGCGCATTTATTAGAAAGTGCCTCCGACTGTGACGTATTTGTAACTACCGGCGGTGCTTCGGTAGGAGATTATGATCTTATTGGTGAAGTATATAAAAAATTAGGCGTTACCTTGCTGTTTGATAGAGTGAGCATGAAACCTGGAATGCCTGTGTTAGCAGGGGTTCGCGATGGAAAACTCTTTCTGGGCTTATCCGGTAATCCGGCAGCAGCAGCAATCTCTTTTGAACAATTGGGGCGTCCGATGCTTATGAAAATGTCGGGGCGTAAGGTGTGGTGGCGACCGAGAATTAAGGGCATATTGGCTTCGCCTTTTAAGAAAAAGACAGGAGACAAACGTTTTGTCTGGGCACGGTGCTGGCAGGCTGATACAGATATTTTAGTTGAACCATCACGTGCTCAGGGCAATGGTATGTTAAAATCGGCTATGGCCGCCAATGCGCTGATTGTTATTCCAGAGAATTCGCCGCCCTTGATGGTAGGTACTGAGGTAGAGATTATCTTATTGGCAGATGCTTAAAAGTAAATAGAGCACATGCGTTAAACGTTCGAGGCGAGAGTATGTGAAAAAAGCAAAGGTGTTTTAAATAACTCAATATTTTCATTAAAAAAGAAAAAGCCGCCTAAAATTATTCATTCTAAGCGGGTTTAGAGCCATATTCCTGCAGCCATTGGAATTTATTTAAGCACACGAGTCAAGACGACTCCCGCCTCTATAGGCGGCGTTAGTTTAGGTAGAGTAGACTCTCCACCTGAACTAACGATGTTTCAGCTTTGCAGTAGAGGTTATCTATTTTTCTGTAAGAGGCTTTTTTCCAAAAAATCAGCCATTGGTGCGGGATCATTTACCGAAAAATGAGGAATATCATCATAGATAGTTGTATCAGATGCTATTGCCAGTAATTCTTCTTTTGAGCATAGCGGGCTTTCACAAACTTCTTTGCGAAATACCTCTATCCGGAGTTTACTTTCTCGCTTGTAGCCTTCGGTAAAGATAATATCAACATCGTTAATATGGGCGACTACTTCTTCAAGCAATAATTCTTTGTTCACTTTTTTAATCATTGCCATTTTTTCTGGTGAGGAGATGCAAACAATATCGGCACCTGCTTGTGCATGACGCCAGGTATCTTTACCAGGCTTGTCAATGTCAAAACCGTGAACATCATGTTTTATTGTGGCAACCTTGTAGCCGCGCAGTTTTATTTCTCGAATTAATTTTTCCAAATAGGTAGTTTTACCACAGTCTGAGCGTCCCACAATTGATATTACTGGAATCATTGCAATAGTACCTCTTTTCTTTATTCAATAACGACATATATATGTTCTATTATAAATGCAGGATAAACCTCAGTGCAAGTAGTTGTCAAAAAATAGCCTACCAATGGTATCTATGTGCTGAAGTAGCCGATAGACCGCAATGTGTGAAAAGGTGTCTGATAAACGTATACTATCGGTTGAAATAAAAAAATCTGTGGCACTTAGCTGAGTGCCACAGATTTTATGTTTTGTACTAATTAAGCTTTTCGACTTTGACTGCACATACTTTGTATTCGTAGGTTTTGGTTATTTTGTCTAAGTTACCACTGGTAAGTTCATTGGTTGGGGTTGCGAGATAGTGGAAGGACATCCAAATAACTCCCGGCAGTACACGGTCTGTAATCCACGCTTTGGTTTGAACTTTACCGCGGCGTGAGGACACACTAATGATTTCTTGATCCTGGATTCCCAGACGTTTTGCGTCATCAGGATGCAGCATGGCTTGTTCTTCCGAACGGAAGTCAGTCAGTGTTTTTGAGTAACCAGGGGTAGTTATGTTATAGTGATAAAGAATTCGGCCTGTGCTTAGCAAGAACGGATACTCTGGATCTGGTACTTCGCCAGGAGCTTGGTTGTCAATGGGCATAAACCTGGCAATACCACATGTGAACTTGCCGTTTTCATGCAGATACTGGGTACCGGGATGGTTTTTGTCCGGAACCGGCCATTGCAGGCCGCGTTCTTCAAGACGATCATATGAGACACCCGCTAAGCTCGGGGTGAGAGAGGCTATTTCATCCATGATTTCACTCGCATGATTGTACGACATCGGATAGCCCATCCGCGTGGATAAGTCCACCAAAATGCGCCAGTCTGCGCGGCTGTTGCCGATCGGATTGATGGCTTGGCGAACCCGTTGAATGCGACGTTCCGTATTGGTAAAGGTGCCGTCTTTTTCAGCAAAGGAGGCTCCTGGCAAAACGACATCAGCTAACTTAGCTGTTTCGGTTAGGAATAGATTTTGTACAACAAGGAAATCCAAATTCTTGAGTCCTTTGCGTACATGATTGGCATCGCCGTCAGTTAGCACCGGATCTTCGCCCATAACGTACATGGCTTTGAGTTCGCCGCTAACGGCTTTATCGAACATATCAGGAATCATGAGACCCACTTTGTTCGATAGTTTTACGCCCCACGCCTTTTCAAATTTATCTTGAACCATTGGGAAATCGACTTTTTGGTAGCCTGGATAAACATTCGGCAAAGCACCCATATCACAGGCACCTTGTACGTTGTTTTGACCACGCATTGGATTCACACCGGTATTAGGTTTGCCGATGTTACCTGTTAGTAAGGTAAGGTTGGCTAAACTCATAACGTTATCTGTACCGCATACGTGTTCGGTTATTCCCAAGGTATAAAAAATCTGTGCTGTTTCAGCTGTGCCATAAATTTTAGCTGCTTCATGCAGTAAATCTTTTGGCACGCCGGTGATGTTTTCTACATATTCGGGGGTATATTTTTCTACTGTTTCAGCAACCTGCTCATACCCGTTTGTGCAGGCTTCAATAAAGGCTTTATCATGCCAGCCGGACTTAATAATGATGCGCATAATGCCGTTAATTAAAGCAATATCAGTGCCTGGTTTCAAACGCAGCCAAACATGGGCTTTGCCAGCCAGTTCGGTTTTTCGCGGATCAGCTACCACGAGTTTAGCACCATTGCGAAGGGCTTGCCGCATTTTTGCCCCAATGACAGGGTGGGCTTCGGTTGGGTTAGCCCCAATTACAAACAAAACTTTACTGTGGGGAATTTCATTAATGGAGTTAGTCATTGCTCCGGAGCCGAATGAAGTGGCCAGACCGGCCACAGTGGGAGCGTGTCAAGTACGTGCGCAATGATCGACATTGTTTGTACCGATCGCTGCGCGCATAAATTTTTGCATGATATAGTTATCTTCATTAACACATCTGGCAGAACTAAGTGCTCCTATAGCGTCGCCACCATAGGTAGTTTTTATTTCACCAAATTTGCTGGCAATTAGATCAAGCGCTTCATCCCAGCTTGCCTCAACAAATTCGCCGTCTTTTTTAATCAATGGCGTAGTAAGACGCTCAGGGCTGTGGATATAGTCAGTACCGAAACGTCCTTTCACGCAGGTAAGACGTCCATTAACCGGACTGCTTAGATTGGAGGTAACACCAATTACCTTATCGTCCTTTACATTTAGATCGAAGTTACAGCCTACACCGCAGAAAGGACAGGTTGTTTTAACTTTTTTATCAGGCAAACCAGCATGATGCATAGGCTTTTCGGTCAAAGCGCCTACTGGGCAAGCCGATACACAGGTTCCGCAAAATAAACAACTGGACGAATTGACCATGTCTTCGTCAAATGCCGGTGCTACCTTGGTATCAAATCCCCTGTTTGTCCATTCAAGGGTATCGCAGCATTGTACTTCCCGGCAAACCCGGACACAACGTCCGCAAAGAATACATTTGTTATTATCCCGAATAATGAAAGGATTGCTGTCATCTACGGCAAATTTACGACGGTCGCCTTCAAAACGAACTTCGCGGATACCAAATTGGTTTGCCAGTGACTGCAACTCACAATCCAGGTTGCGCTGACAGGACAGACAATCTTGTGGATGGTTAGCCAACATGAGCTCAACTACGCTTTTGCGTGCTTCGCGGATGGTTGCTGAGTTGGTGCGTACAACCAGCCCTTCAGAAACTGGGTAGGTACAGGCGGTAACTAGTCCTTTGGCCCCTTCCACTTCTACGACACAGACGCGGCAGGATCCTTCAGGGGTTAAATCAGCGAGATGGCACAAAGTAGGAATAGTTACTCCCGCTTGCCGGGCAGCCTCTAATACAGTACTTCCTTTAGCGATTTCGATGACTTGTCCATCAATAGTTAGTTTTACCATTAACTGTTTCACACTCCTTGTGGTAGTATAGAAATTACTTGGGAAAACAGAAAATAAGAACATAAATATTTTTAATATTCAATAATGAACTTCAACATTATTGTGAATTTTCCTCCTTTTTAGAAGAAAAATTTGTACTAAGTTTCACAAAAGATTTATTTGTACCCATTCGCTGGCTTTTGCCTCCAGACAATAAACCGCTGATTGAGATTGTCCTAGAAAAAGTAACCAATATTTTTGATAGGAGCCCGATTATTATCCCCATCATTTTGAAGAATATAAGTATTTAGGGATTTAACTAAGGCTGAGGATTTGCAAAATGAACGGCCAGAACTTGACACTGTCCACAGTGATAGGTATAATAAACTCAATTGTATATGATAAATAGTGATGAACGGAAGAGTACGCTAACGCGACTGTTCAGAGAGGAAGCCCTTGGCTGCAAGGTTTCTCAGGGCGCAAGCTGAAGGTCATCCGGGAGCTGCTGTGTTGAACATTAAGTAGGTACAGCCGGTTTTGCCACGTAATGGCAGTGTGAGTGTCTGGCTGTAGTTTATGCCGGAAATAAAGGTGGTACCGCGGAAGAAACAAAAGCTCTTTCGTCCTTAGAGGACGAAAGAGCTTTTTTATATTTGATTCAAGGAGGAACTATGGAACAAGAACAGACCAACAATATTTCAACCGTTTATGACCCACAGGCAGTGGAAGCCAAGTGGTATAAATTTTGGGAAGATAACAGGTTATTTCATGCTGAAGTTGACCCCCAAAAGCAAGCATTTAGTATTGTAATACCGCCGCCGAATGTAACCGGGCAGCTCCATATGGGACATGCTCTTGACAATACTCTGCAGGATATCCTTATTCGCTTTAAACGTCAGCAGGGCTATAATACCTTATGGATGCCAGGTTCCGACCACGCCGGAATTGCTACTCAGATTAAAGTGGAGGAAGTATTGGCTAAGGAGGGTAAGACTCGCTATGATCTGGGGCGGGAAACATTTATTAATCGGGTCTGGGAATGGAAAGGCCAGTATGGCAGCCGGATAACTAATCAGCTCAGGCGCCTAGGTGCTTCCTGCGACTGGGAACGAGAGCGCTTTACTATGGATGAGGGTTGCTCTAAGGCCGTACGCGAGGTTTTTGTTAGCTTGTATGAGCAGGGGCTTATTTATCAGGGACACCGCATTACTAATTGGTGTCCGCGTTGTAATACGGCTTTAAGTGATATTGAAGTTGAGCATGAAGAACAACCGGGTCATCTCTACCATGTTCGGTATTTGGTAGAAGGTACTGACGGTGAGTATGTTACGGTAGCAACTACACGGCCTGAGACAATCTTAGGTGACAGTGGTGTAGCTGTCCATCCTGAGGACGGACGATACCAACACTTGGTCGGCAAGTATTTAATTCTGCCCCTTATTGGCCGCCGCCTGCCGTTAGTAGCTGATGAATATGTTGATCCTTCGTTTGGGACCGGGGCCGTAAAGATTACACCCGCTCACGACCCGAATGACTTTGATATGGGTCTTAGACACAAGTTAGCCGAAATTGTTGTTATAAATCCTGATGGTACAATGGCAGCCGATACCGGCAAGTATGCGGGAATGGACCGCTATGAATGCCGCAAAACGTTAGTAAATGACTTGAAAGACCAAGGCTATCTTGTGAAAATTGATGAACACAGTCATGCGGTCGGTCATTGTCAACGCTGCAACACAATAGTTGAACCATTAGTATCCAAGCAATGGTTTGTTAAAATGGAGCAACTAGCCAAACCAGCTATTAAGGCCGTAACTTCAGGCCAAATTCAATTTGTTCCAGAGCGGTTTACAAAAATCTATACTAATTGGCTGGAAAACATTCGGGACTGGTGTATTTCCCGTCAAATCTGGTGGGGGCATCGCATACCAGCTTGGTATTGCGAATGTGGCGAGGTTACTGTATCCAGGGAAGATATAACCGTTTGCCCTAAGTGCGGCGGGAAGGTTGAACAAGACCCAGATGTGCTTGATACTTGGTTTAGTTCCGGGTTATGGCCGTTTTCCACCATGGGCTGGCCTGAGGATACCGCTGAACTCAAACAATTTTACCCCACAAGTGTACTAGTAACCGGCTATGACATTATTTTCTTCTGGGTAGCCAGAATGATTATGATGGGGCTGAAGTTTCAAGAAAATATTCCTTTTAAGCATGTGTTTATTCATGGTTTGGTGCGCGATAGCCAGGGTCGGAAGATGAGTAAGTCGCTGGGTAACGGCATTGATCCGCTAGAGGTAATTGATAAATACGGGGCAGATACACTGCGATTTATGTTAATAACTGGTAATACCCCTGGTAATGACATGCGCTTTTATTGGGAACGCGTGGAGTCTAGCCGGAACTTTGCCAACAAAATCTGGAATGCCTCACGCTTTGTACTGATGAATCTGGAAGGCTTTGACCAGGATGTTACGCCTGATTCTAAGGCGTTTACACTAGCTGACCGCTGGATTTTGAGTCGTTATAATGCCACCGTGGCTGATGTAACGCGCAATCTTGAGCGTTTTGAGCTGGGGGAAGCGGCTCGCATGGTATATGAATTTATCTGGGATGAGTTCTGCGATTGGTATATTGAATTGGCAAAAAGCCGCCTTTATAATAAAGAAGATGACGAAAGTCGCAAAGTGGCGCAATATCTTTTACACTATGTTCTTAGTAATATAGTAAAGCTGCTGCATCCTTTCATGCCATTTATTACCGAAGCTATCTGGCAGAGTCTGCCGCACCAGGGAATTAGCATAATGACAGCTGGCTGGCCAGTGGAAGATACGAAGCTTACTAACCATGAGGATGAACAACTGATGGGCGTCATTATGGAAACCATTAAGGCCGTGCGCAATATGCGGGCCGAAGTCAATGTACATCCTGGCAAAAAGAGCCAAGTAATATTGAAAATGGCCTCCTCTAAGCTCAAAGTCAAAATAGAGGATAATAGTGGTTATATTAAAACGTTAGCCGCTGCCGAGCCGATAACTATTCTTGCAGCTAGTGATGTTATTCCTGAAAATGCCATGACAGCGGTGGTTAGCGGTGTTGAAATTTATTTGCCGCTTAAAGGACTTATTGATGTCGAAAAAGAAACCGCCCGCTTAAACAAAGAACTCAGCAATTTGGACAAAGAGTTATCACGTATTAGCGGTAAATTGGGTAACCCTGGCTTTACCGCCAAGGCTCCTGCTGATGTCATTGAAAAGGAAAAAGCCAAACAGGCCGAATTCGTAGAAAAACAAATAACTATTAAAGAACGCTTGGCGTATTTGGCGCAGCTATAGTAAAGTCGGTGCATGAAAAAAACGGAGGTGCAACAGATGAATTATGAACAAACATTAGCCTATCTTGAGAATTTGAGTAAGTTTGGTATTAATCTTGGAATGGCTCGTATTGAGCGCTTGCTTGAGCTCATGCAGCATCCGGAACATCGTTTTAAATCCATTCATGTTACCGGCACAAATGGTAAAGGTTCCACGACAGCTATGCTGTCAGCTATATTGACTGCCAGTGGGGTCAAAAACGGCATGTATACTTCTCCCCATCTTCATGACTATCCGGAACGGATGGTCGTCAATGGACAAGAAATAACCAGAGATGAATTTGCTCAGGCAATTACTTATACCAATAAATTTGTTGAACAGATGCTAGCAGATGGTTTTGAGCAACCCACAGAATTTGAAGTAATTACTGCTGCTGCTTTTTACTACTTTGCTGCTGTGGGTGTAGAGTATGCTGTTATTGAAGTCGGACTGGGCGGGCTTTTGGATTCCACGAATGTTATTATCCCGGAAATTTCGGTAATTACCAATGTTACCCTGGAACATACTGACCGCTGCGGCTCCACAATTGCTGATGTTGCCCGCCATAAAGCTGGCATAATTAAGGATGGCGTGCCGGTGGTAACGGCCGCAAAAGGTGAGCCACTTGATATTATTAAGCAGACAGCGGCTGCAAAAGGTGCTAGCGTCTATGTAAAAGATGAGGATTTTTCAAGTAATTTTCAAGGGTTAGCTAATGGCAAACAGCAAATGTTTATTGATGCCGGTGGTTTAGGCCAAGCTGAAATTGCACTAAATATTATTGGTTGTCACCAAGTGGAAAATGGCGCAGTGGCTGTTGAGACTGCACTCCTTCTGGGGACAAAGGAATCGCGCATTACTTTGCAAACAATTAAGAGCGCGCTCACTACGGTATGCTGGCCAGGTCGGTTTGAAATTGTTCCTGGTAGTCCGGTTATTATTATTGACGGAGCACATAACCCGGATGGGGCCAGAGTGTTGCGACAAAACCTTGATCTGGTGTTTCCCGGACGAGAGATAACCTTTGCTTTAGGTATTCTCCGCGACAAAGATGTAGCAGGAATTATTCGTGAGCTTATTCGTACGACCGATACGGTTGTTACTGTTCAGCCGCTCTCCTACCGGGCAGCAACTCCAGAAGAAATTGCCCGGGAAATAGAAGCGCGTCACGTGGAGGCTGCTAGCACAATTGAGGCTGGTATTGAGCGTGCTAAACAATTGGCTGGTTCTGATGGTCTTGTTTGTGTCGCAGGTTCGCTATACTTAATCGGAGAGGCTCGTCAGATTATCTTTAATAAGTAGACATTTTAACTATAATTGTATATAATAAATAGTGGCGCTTGGGGCATAATGCAAGCGCCACTATTGTTTATACTTTTTGCATATGTAAACTTTAACAGTCAAACCCAATAGGAAGCAGTAAGTCGGAACCAGGAATTTTTTGAACCGTAGGTGAAAGTGTGTATATTGCATATTCGTTTAACAGTCAAACCCAATATCGTCTTGATTTTCTCATAGAACATTGCATTTTGGCTGTAGCCTTTTTTTTACCGATGTCGCTGGATGCTGCTACTTTGTTTCTCGGAGTGGGAACTGCTTTATGGATAGTTAAGATGATAGCAGTGAAGAGACTGTTGTTAAAACGGACACCATTTGATGAGAGCATTACTCTGTTGGTTATTTTGTCAGCTGCGTCTATTGGTGTTTCACCAGACCCGGACTTTAGTTTTTATAATTATTACCATCTTATGGGACGATATATATTACTTTATTATCTCGTTATTAATAATTTAAATTCTTTGCAGCAAGTACAACGATTAGTGTGGGCGGTTATGGCTTCGGCTTTACTGGTAACTTCCTATGGTTTTTATCAATATGTGCACGGTGTAGATATATCAACTTTTCAATGGGTGGATGGTGAACAGTTTCCAGACTTAAAAGTCCGGATTTTTTCCACCTTGAAAAACCCCAATTTATTAGCAGGGTTTTTGGTGGTTGTTATGTCCTTAGCCATTGGACAAGGATTATATACCGAAAGAATCGCCAACAAATTATTGCTGTTTGCGCTGGTTATTGTACTGGGGACATGTCTGGTACTTACTTATTCGCGTGGTGCATGGCTAAGCATAGTGGTAGTTGCAACTATTTGCGGGCGGTTCTATGACCGCAAGGTGCTGTGGCTTTTTTTATTAATTCCATTGGGTGCACTTTTTTGCCAGGATGCAGTAATGGAACGATTAATGTCTATTTTTAACCCTACAGATACTTCTTCAACCTTGAGAATAGCCTTATGGGAAAGCACAATTGCCATGATTTGGGATAAGCCACTGCTCGGAATTGGCTGGGGAGCCTACTGGCTAGTGTATCCTGAGTATGATTTTTTCCTGAATAACCCTGCCGCCCGGATTGTTCATGCTCATAATATGTACCTGCATATTGCGGCTGAAATTGGGATACCAGGACTGCTTGTTTTTTTAATTATTATTTATGGACATACTAAGAAAGCAATGGATATTTTGAGTCATACCAACAATCGTTCGGTAACAGGGCTTATGCTTGGCATAGTGGCAGCTGTTCTAGGTTTGGCAGTCAATGGTTTTACTGATTATATTATGTTTAATGTGCAGATGTCGATGATGTTTTGGCTCCTCAATGCGGTGATTATTACCATATGGCAAGGAAGCTGCCGTTACAACTAAAAACAGTTGAGTAATTTGCCAGGGTAAGCCTGAGTATAGCTGCGTTTATAGGCACTGCTTTTTGGTTGCCGGATACCATGTGATTTTGAGAGCAACCTAATTATTTTAGAAGTCGCAGCAGGATTTATAAGAAATAACGCGAATATACACAAATATTAGGCTATTTAGAATTACTATAGAAAGGGGATTAGCCCCTTAATTTTTTATGCGGAATTTAGTGAAATTTCGAACAAGCGTTAATTTTGGCTCATGGAGGTGCCGTATTGAAACTGGCACAAATAAGAATTATGTTGGATGCTGAGGTACTTTGCGGTATAGAATGGCTTGATAGAGAAATTCAAGGCGCTTGCGGTGCAGACCTAATGAGTGATGTTTTGGCTTTTACTAAAGAACATGGGCTTTTGTTGACAGGTCTGACAAACATTCAAGTAATTCGTACCGCTGAAATGAGTGACTTAGTTGCCATATTGTTTGTACGCGGTAAACGACCAGGGCCAGAGGTTGTTGCAATGGCTAAGAACATGGAAATTCCTTTGCTTTCAACTAAAAAACAAATGTATGAAGCTTGCGGTTTGTTATACCAAGATGGTCTTGCGGGTTGTACGCTAAAGGAGGAACCCTTTTGCCGGAACAAGGAATAGAACTAGAATTTGTATTAGAGGCTGCAGATTTTAACAGCGCAGGAGAAGCATCAAGCAAGATCAAGCGCACATTGCAGCAACTTGGAGTACGTCCTGATGTTATAAGGCGAATCGCTATCAGCGCCTATGAGGCTGAGATGAATGTGATTATTCATGCGTGCCGTGGTGTGATGAGGGCAGAAATTTATTCTGATCGTACTGAGTTGGTTGTAGATGATGAAGGTCCGGGAATTTCTGACGTTAATCTGGCAATGCAGGCAGGATATTCTACGGCTCCCGATCATATCCGCGAAATGGGTTTTGGTGCCGGCATGGGCTTGCCCAATATGGTACGCTGTACAGATAAGTTTGACATCAAAAGTGAAAAGAACATTGGAACAAAGCTTAGTATGATTATTTACCACTAATAAGTGTAAGATATTTGTATAGATTGAGTGGTGAAAGTGATGGAAGAGCGTTTTCACTCTGTGCAGCTTACACCTGAACTGTGTCAGGGCTGTGTGAATTGTACGAAACATTGTCCAACGGAAGCAATCCGCATTCGTGGTGGCAAAGCCTGTATCACATCTTCTCGCTGCATAGATTGCGGTGAATGTATCAGGCATTGTCCTGGACATGCTAAAACCGCTGTGACCGATGAAATGTGGAACCTTAAAAAATATAAGCACAATATTGCATTACCGGCACCGGCACTCTATGGTCAGTTTAACGCTGATATTCCGGTTAGAGCTATTTTAGCCGGTTTGTTAAAACTGGGTTTTGACGAAGTATTTGAAGTAGCTCATGGCGCAGAAATTATTTCGCTGGCAATTAGAGATTACCTTAAGCGTCCAGATGTTGTTCGCCCAGCAATTTCTTCAGCTTGTCCAGCTGTTGTCAGGCTTATTCAGGTCAAATTCCCCGAGCTTATTGAGAACATAGTACCTTTTGACGCTCCGGTTGAGGTGGCAGCCCGGTTAGCGAGAGTTGAAGCTCAACGGTTGCACGGCCTCAAATCAGAAGATATCGGTGTATGGTTTATTACGCCCTGCCCAGCAAAAATGACGGCAGTATACCAACCTCTTGGTACCGAGAAATCAAGTATTAGCGGTGCCATTGCCGTTAATAAGATTTATCATGATTTATTTAAAGTAGTTACCGCTGAAGTTCAAGATGCTCGCCGGCAAGCTTCTTGGGTAGGTGTCGGTTGGGCGGTACCAGGCGGCGAAACATCAGCTATTGGTGTTGATAACGTATTAATAGTACATGATATTAATCATGTTACGAATGTATTGGAGCAAGTGGCCTTAGGCAAACTCAAAGACGTTGATTATATTGAGCTACTGGCATGTGCGGGCGGTTGTATTGGCGGTGCATTAACAGTAGAAAACCATTTTGTAGCTGAGCATCGTATGAAACGGCGAATTGAAAAGAAAAAAATTCAGGATCCCAAGCGCGGTATATTGCCACGCACTGAGTGCACTGATTTTGAACTCGGGTTAACCGGGCGGCGGGCTATTGAACCTAAACCGGCAATGCGTCTTGATGCCGATATTTCTAAAGCTATGTCCAAAATCGAAATAATGGATGCAACATTAAAAAGTTTACCTGGTCTTGATTGTGGTTCGTGCGGTTCGCCCAATTGCAAGGCTTTGGCTGAAGACATTGCCCAGGGACGGGCCAGCCTGACTGACTGTGTATTTCTTTTGCGCAACAAGGTGCGGGATTTGGCCTACGAAATGGTTAACCTGGCTGCCAAGTTACCGCCGCCGCTTGATAAAGAGAAAGAAGAATAGTATTCAGTTTTGGGGGGATAATTGTGACTATTCAGGAAATAATGAAAGCCTTACCTTTGAAAGTAATAGCAGGCCAGTCTAACCTCGATAAGGAGGTCAGCGGTGGGTATGCGTCAGATCTGCTGAGTAATGTCATGGGTCAAGCACAGGTAGGTAATATATGGGTTACGATGCAAGGCCACCAGAATGTTGTGGCTGTAGCGTTACTGGCTGGACTGAGTGCTATTGTTATTGCCGGCGGCGTGGAGCCAGAACCGGAGGCTGTACAAAAGGCCCTAGCAGAAGAAATAGTTATACTGACTACAGCTCTTTCTGCTTATAAAGTGGTTGGTCGCTTATATCAGTTAGGTATTACGGGGGAATGATGCGACGGTTTGTGGCCGATCTTCATGTGCACACATTGTTGTCGCCTTGCGCTGAAATTGAAATGACGCCAAATAATATTGTTTGGCATGCAGTGCAACATGAAGTTGATATAGTTGCCATTACCGATCATAACGCCTGTGATAATGTTGCTGCCGCTCTAGAGGCAGCAAAAGCTACTACTGTCACCATTTTGCCGGGGATGGAAGTTGAGAGTAAAGAGGAAGTTCATCTTATTGTTTTATTCGAAAAAATGCAGCAACTCAAAGCTTGGGAACAATTTGTTCAGCAGCATATGTCAGGACGCCTGAATGACGCTGAACGTTTTGGGGCGCAGTTTATTGTTGATGCTGACGATAATTTTGTGGCGGAAAAAACGGAAATGTTGCTAGCGTCGCTGACTGTTGGTATTGCAGAAATCACAGCACAAGTAAAACAACTCGGTGGAATTTGTATTGCCAGCCATGTAGACCGGGCAACCTACAGTATAATTTCGCAACTGGGTTTTATTCCACCTGATATCGAATTGGATGCGGTGGAAGTGTCAAGAAATATGAGTGTAGAGCAGGCGTCACAGCGTATTCCTACTATTGGACGCTTTCCTATAATAACAGCCTCGGATGCCCATGTAATGGATGATTTTATTTATGGTCCGAAGACAGTCTTCTATATCGAGCAGCCGACTTTGGGGGAAATCCGACAGGCATTATTAGCTCAAAATCTGCGAAAGGTGGTGGTTTAGCCACTGTGCAATAATGGTTTTCAAGAACAAATGAGATTTTTTTCATAAGGAGGAGTTAACATGAACAGCGAAAAAGAAACTAAAGGCTGCTGCTGCGGCGGCGGTGAAGCAGGTAAGCTGGCTCTTGATCAATTGAATGCAATTCTCACTAAATGGCAGGGCTTAAAAGGAGCTCTGATTCCGGTGCTACAGGAAGCACAAGAGGCTTATGGTTATTTGCCGCGAGAGATTATTCTAGCTATTGCTGGATCAATGCAAATCCCGGTTAGCCAGATTTATGGTGTCGTGACTTTCTACTCTCAATTCCATCTCAATCCCCGTGGTAAAAACATTATCCGTGTTTGCCAGGGAACTGCTTGCCATGTTCGCGGCGCTAAGGCCATTCTTGCAGCACTGGAAGACAACCTGCAGGTTAAAGCTGGTGGTACCACTCCTGATCTTAAATTTACATTAGAAACCGTGGCTTGTATCGGTGCTTGTGGTTTGGCTCCGGTAATGATGGTTAATGACGATACCCATGGTCGCCTGACCCCTGAATCAGTTCCTAAATTATTGGCCCAATACGCCTAGCATTTAGCCTATGCGCGAAATATCACTTCATATTCTTGACTTAGTTCAGAATTCAATTGAAGCTGGGGCGACAGCCGCTAAATTAGAAATTATTGAAGACAAAATTGGGAATAGTATGATTATCAGGGTTTCTGACAATGGTCGGGGTATGAATAAAAAAATGCGGCAATTAGTAATTGACCCCTTTATCACCACCAGGACTACCCGCCGGGTAGGATTGGGGTTGCCACTAATGGACATGTCTACTAAGCGTTGTGGCGGGTATTTGAATATTGATTCAATACAAGGTCAGGGTACAGTGATTGAAGCGATGTACCAACATAGCCACCTTGATAGGCCACCAATGGGAAATTTAGTGGAAACAATTAAGAGCATACTTGTTGCGAATCCGGTATTGCAATTTTCCTATCATCATACCGTTAATAACAAGAGTCTCTCAATTTCTTCCCACGAGATAACCGATATTTTGGATGGTATACCATTAACGCAGCCAGACGTATTGATCTGGTTGCATGGATACTTGTCAGATAACATAGCCAATTTGTACGGAGGTGCTGAAGATGAAAACAATTGAAGATTTGAAACGTCTGCGGGAACAGCTTAAAACCAAAAACAACCTGCGTCATGACGGGGGAACGCAGGTAATTGTTGGCATGGGTACTTGTGGTATTGCCGCTGGAGCTAGGCAGGTTATGACTGCCGTATTAGAAGAGGTTGCCAAGCGGAAACTGGAAGATGTTAAAGTCTGGCAAACAGGTTGTATCGGTATGTGCGAACATGAAGTGCTTCTTGATGTTGTTCGCCCCGGTGAACCGCGGATAACTTATGGCAGAGTTACGCCAGCAGATGTCCCCAAAATTATTGCCGAACATGTAGTTAACGGACGGATTGTCGCCGAGCTGGCTGTTGGTAAAATCGTCGAATAATTTTTTGTAGAGTACAGGAGGGGATAACATGGAACATATCAGAGCGCATGTGCTTATTTGTGGCGGTACTGGTTGCGTAGCTTCAGGCTCAAAAAAAATTCAAGCTGCATTCCAGGCAGAACTGGTCCAAAAAGGGTTAGATAAAGAAGTAAAGATTGTTGAAACCGGTTGTCATGGCTTTTGTGAAATGGGTCCGCTGGTCATTATTTATCCTGAGGGGACCTTCTATGTTCGTGTTCAGGAATCTGATGTGGCTGAATTGGTTGAAACCCATCTTTACAAAGGTCGCATTGTTGAGCGGTTATTATATAAAGAGCCTGTTACCCAGGAGTCAATTCCTAGTTACAGCGACATGGAGTTTTATAAAAAGCAGATGCGCTATGTATTAGCCAACTGCGGTCATATCAATCCGGAAGAGATCAATGAATATATAACTGAGGGCGGTTATGAAGCTTTAGGTAAAGCTTTGACAGAAATGAAACCGCAAGACGTAGTCGAAGAAGTTAAAAAAGCTGGTCTGCGTGGCCGGGGGGGCGGCGGTTTCCCAACTGGTATGAAATGGGGCTTTGCCAGTAATTCGCCTGGCACGAAAAAGTATGTTGTTTGTAACGCGGACGAAGGCGACCCTGGTGCATTTATGGATCGTAGCGTACTTGAGGGCGATCCCCATCGTGTAATTGAAGGTATGGCTATCTGTGGCTACGCAATTGGGGCCGATGAAGGTTACCTTTATGTTCGTGCAGAATATCCGCTGGCTATCAAACGGCTGAAACTAGCTATTAAGCAAGCAGAAGAACTGGGGCTGTTAGGTGAGAATATCCTAGGCTCAGGCTTCAACTTTAAATTAAAAATCAAAGAAGGTGCCGGTGCCTTTGTATGTGGTGAAGAAACGGCACTTATAGCGTCAATCGAAGGTAAACGCGGTATGCCTCGTCCTCGTCCTCCATTCCCAGCTGTTTCCGGCTTGTGGGGTAAACCTACCAATATTAATAACGTTGAAACCTTTGCTAACGTACCGCAAATCATCACTAAGGGCGCTGATTGGTATGCCTCGATCGGTACTGAGCGCAGTAAAGGCACGAAGGTGTTTGCACTTACTGGTCGAATTAATAATACTGGTCTGGCTGAAGTTCCTATGGGTATTACCATGCGCGAAATTATTTATGAGATTGGTGGCGGCATTCAAGGCGGCAAAAAGTTCAAAGCAGTTCAAATCGGCGGTCCGTCTGGTGGCTGTCTGCCTGAAAGTCTGCTTGATTTGTCAGTAGACTATGATTCACTTATTAAAGTTGGAGCCATGATGGGGTCAGGTGGTTTGGTCGTAATGGATGAGACCACTTGTATGGTTGACGTTGCCAAATTCTTCTTAAACTTTACGCAATCTGAGTCCTGTGGTAAATGTACCCCTTGTCGTGAAGGCACCAAGCGTATGTTGGAAATTCTCACTCGGATTACCGAAGGGGAAGGCCGTGAGGGAGATATTGAGTTATTAGAATCCATGGCTAAAAACATTAAGACTACTGCTCTTTGTGGTTTGGGTCAAACTGCTCCTAATCCGGTATTGTCTACTTTGCACTATTTCCGTGATGAATATGAAGCCCATATCAAGGAAAAACGTTGTCCGGCTGGTGCCTGCACCAAACTCTTGAATTACAGCATTACTGATGCCTGCAAAGGTTGTGGGTTATGCAAAAAGGTATGTCCGGTAGAGGCAATCAGCGGCGAAAAGAAAGAGCAGCATGAGATTGATAGCGCTAAATGTATTAGATGCGGTGCTTGCTTTGGCAAATGTCCATTCGAATCAATTGCTAAAGGCTAAATTACCGGTTAGTTTCTGGTAATATACTGCATAATAATTAGGAAAAAGAGGGAGGGTGACACGACGATGGAAATGGTTAATATAACAATTGATGGACAGCAGGTAGCTGTGCCGAAAACATCGACGGTTCTGGAAGCTGCACTTTCGCTTGGAATAAAAGTTCCAACTCTATGCTATCATCCTGAGTTACGTGTAGAAGGGGCCTGCCGGGTGTGTATGGTAGAAGTTCAAGGTGCTCGTAGCTTGGTTGCATCTTGCGTTTATCCGGTAAATGAGGGAATGGTTGTTCACACTAATACTGCTGCTGTTCGCGAGGCACGTAAGTCTGTAGTTGAGCTGTTACTGGCCAATCACCCGACTGAATGCTTATCCTGTCAGCGTAATCTAAACTGCGAACTGCAAAATATTGCAGCTGATGTTGGTGTTAGAGAAATTCGTTTTGATGGCGAAAAGAAAAACTATCCGCTCGATGATAAAAACCCGTCATTGGTTCGCGACCAGAACAAATGTATTTTGTGTGGCCGTTGTATCCGTGCCTGTAGCGAGCGTCAGGGTGTACATGTATATAGCTTTGCTAACAGGGGCTTTAATACCACTGTTGTACCAGCCTTTAGCTTAGGATTAGATCAAGTTGCATGTACCTTTTGTGGTCAATGCGCTGCCGTATGTCCGACCGGCGCTATTGTCGAAAAAGACGATACCGAAGCAGTATGGGCAGCTCTCAGTGATCCGAAAAAACATGTCATTGTGCAGACCGCACCTGCTGTTCGCGTAGCCCTAGGCGAAGCTCTTGATCTGCCTAATGGATCTATCGTTACCGGCAAAATGGTGGCTGCGTTAAAACGGCTGGGTTTTGATAAGGTATTTGATACCAACTTCAGTGCTGACCTCACGATCTGGGAAGAAGGATCAGAGCTTATTGACCGCTTGACTAATGGCGGCAAACTACCGATGATTACTTCCTGCAGCCCAGGGTGGGTTAACTTCATTGAATTAAAATATCCGGACCTGTTAGACCATCTGTCAACTGCTAAATCGCCGCAACAGATGTTTGGCGCAGTGGCTAAAACTTATTATGCTGAAAAAGCTGGTATTGATCCTAAAGATATTGTTTCAGTATCAATCATGCCATGCACAGCTAAGAAAGCGGAAGCTGCTCGTCCTGAAATGAATTCCAGTGGCTATCAAGATGTTGACTATGTTTTGACAACTCGTGAATTAGGCCGCATGGTTCGTGCAGCGGGCATTAACTTTGCTAAGCTGACTGAGACTGAATTTGATGCACCGCTTGGCATCGGCTCAGGTGCTGGCGTAATCTTTGGTGCCACTGGTGGTGTAACCGAAGCCGCTCTCCGGACAGTTGTAAAATTGGTATCAGGTAAAGAACTTGACAATATAGAGTTTGAAGCTGTACGCGGTATGACTGGTATTAAAGAAGCCTCGGTTCAGTTAAAAGAAGGCTTAACTGCTAAGGTTGCTATAGCCCATACACTAGCTAATGCGCGGGTGATGCTTGATAAGATTCGCGCTGGTGAAGCAGATTACCACTTCATTGAAATTATGGCTTGCCCAGGTGGTTGCTCTGGTGGTGGCGGACAGCCTATTATTACTTCGGCTGAAAAACGGCAAAAACGTATGGATGCTATTTATGAGTGTGATCGATGTTCTGAAATTCGGAAGTCGCACGATAACCCGGCAATTAAAGAACTTTATGATACTTGGCTCGGAAAACCGCTGGGTGAAAAATCACATCATCTTCTCCATACTCATTATCACAAACAAGATAAATGCTAAAAAGAAAGGGGCAGTCCATAGTGGACAGCCCTTTTCTTTACTTTTTTATTATAAATTATGATAATATGTGAAAAGATATAACAAATAAGAAGGAAATTTACCGCAAAGTGAGAATAAACTACTAATAAATTAAAATAGCAGCTGCTTATGTGAGCGTGGACTACTGCTAGGGAGAGTTGTTAATGAAGGAAAGTAAAGAAAATGCGGTAATTTCTAGAGCAACGGTTGATCGGTTGCCACTTTATTATCGTACCCTTAAACTTAGTCAAGAAGAAGGGCTAGAAATCATATCTTCTGATGAATTGGGTCGGAAGATCGGGGTTACTCCTGAACAGATTCGTAAAGACTTATCGGCATTCGGTGAGTTTGGTAAAAAAGGCGTAGGCTATTATGTGCAGGAGCTTATGCGTAATATTGGTGAGATACTCGGGCTAAATCGCAATTGGAATATTGCGATTGTAGGTGTTGGCCATATGGGTTGGGCTTTAGCCAATTATTCTAATTTTTCTTCACAGGGGTTTCAGATACGGGCAATTTTTGATATTGACGATGACAAAATCGGCCGTTATATTAATGAGGTAGAAATCTTTCATATTGACAATATGAAAGAAATTATCCAGAAGTGTGATATCCAAATTGGTATCATAACTGTACCAGTTGCCTATGCACAAGATACAGCGAATCGTCTTGTTGAAGCCGGAGTTAAAGGTATTTGGAATTTTGCCCCCCTGAAAATAAATGTTCCTGCTAATATTTATGTTGTCAGCGAGGATTTATCGATAGGGTTAAGCAGCATTTCCTACTATCTTTCGCGATAAAACAGTTAATTAATTTGTTAATTTGGAAAAAGAAGCCTGTGTTAACAAAAAAAGCAGGAATTTACGGGTTAGTGTAGAATAGTGTGATACAATCATATAAAATTCATACTATACAGACAGGTGACAGGCATTTTGATCCTAAAAGCATAGCTTACACTACGCCATTATGGTCTGTTACGTGCCCCGTAATAGATGACTAGTAAGCGCACCTTGGCTTGTTTTGTTAATACAAAATGAACCCATAGGTGCTTTTTATTGTGCGTAAAATGCGTACTAGAATATTTTTTGTCATTTTCCTAACAATAATAGTTCCGCATACGCGCTTCCTGGAAACAGGCAGTATGAAAATAAAATAGAAAGCGGGCTTTACTATAGCACTGCTTTCAAATGCACCAAGGAATACATACTTATAAGGGAGGAATTTTATACATGTGCACAGCTAACACAGATAGCTTGGTCAAAAAGATGGCTGAGTACACCGGCAAGGTGGAAAAGGCACTGGCCAAATTTCCAGAACGCAAAAACCTGCCTCAAAACAGAGTTTATACGCCACTTGATATTCAAGATTTTGATTATGAAAGAGATCTTGCCTTTCCCGGTCAATACCCCTTTACCCGCGGCGTGCAGCCTACTATGTATCGCGGGCGCTTCTGGACTATGCGTATGTACGCCGGTTTCTCAACGGCAGAAGAATCTAACAAACGCTATCGATATCTCTTAGAGTCAGGCGGAACAGGTTTATCTTGTGCATTTGATCTACCAACTCAAATTGGTTATGATTCTGACGATCCTATTTCAGAGGGTGAGGTTGGTAAAGTAGGCGTTGCTATTGACTCCCTGGCAGATATGGAGATCCTGTTTGATAGCATTGACCTTGGTAAAGTATCGACTTCAATGACCATTAATGCTCCAGCCTCAGTACTGCTTGCCATGTACATTGCAGTTGCTGAAAAACAAGGTGTTAGTCCTGATAAACTCAAAGGTACGATCCAAAATGATATCCTTAAAGAATATGCTGCCCGCGGCACGTACATTTTTCCGCCTAAGCCCTCGATGCGGCTTATTACGAACATCTTCGAATACTGTTCCCAAAATGTTCCGAATTGGAATACTATTTCCATTTCTGGTTACCACATCCGTGAAGCGGGTTCTACTGCTTCGCAGGAAATTGCCTTCACCATTGCTGACGGTATTGCTTATGTTGACGCTGCAATTAAAGCTGGCTTAAATGTTGACGATTTTGCTGGCCGACTGTCCTTCTTTTGGAATGCTCATAATAATGTATTAGAAGAAGTGGCCAAGTTTCGTGCCTCACGCCGCGTATGGGCCAAAGTAATGAAAGAGCGGTTTGGTGCTACCAACCCCAAGTCCTGGATGCTCCGCGTGCATACCCAGACTGCCGGTTCTATGCTTACTGCGCAGCAGTCTGACAACAACATTGTCCGTGTGGCATTGCAAACAGCAGCTGCTGTACTTGGCGGTACTCAATCGCTGCATACCAACTCCAGGGATGAAGCGTTGGCTTTGCCTACCGAAGATTCGGTGCGTATCGCGCTCCGTACCCAGCAAATCGTGGCTTATGAAAGTGGTCTAGCTGACGTAGTTGATCCTTTGGCAGGTTCTTACTATATCGAGGCACTTACCAACCAAATAGAAAAAGAAACTTGGGACTACATTGAAAAAATTGATGGTATGGGTGGTGCTGTCGTAGCCATTGAAAAAGGCTATATTCAACGTGAAATTCAAGAAAGTGCTTACAAATGGCAAATGGAAGTGGAAAACAAACAACGAATTATCGTTGGTGTTAATCAGTTTCAAGTTGAAGAAAAGCCGGCGACAGGTCTCTTACGGGTTGATGCATCTGTTGGTGAACTACAGAAGAAGAAACTGGCAGAGCTCCGTACTCGCCGTGACAATATGGTGGTTCAAGCAACCTTGGTTAAACTGGAAGCTGGCTGTAAAGATGAAAACACTAATCTTATGCCGCTGATTCTTGATGCCGTTAAGGCCTATGCAACTCTTGGAGAAATCTGTGGCATAATGCGAAAAGTATTCGGTGAATACGAAGCGCATGTAAGCCTATAAGCTGAGTGGGAGGAACAACGATGGAAAAACGTATTAGAGTATTGGTTGCAAAGCCTGGCCTGGACGGTCATGATCGTGGCGCCAAAGTCGTAGCACGCGCACTCCGCGATGCTGGCTTTGAGGTAATTTATACTGGACTTAGGCAGACGCCGGAGCAAATTGTAGAAGCAGCATTGCAAGAAGATGTAAATGTAATCGCCTTAAGCCTATTATCTGGTGCACATAACCACCTTTTCCCGCGTATTGCTGAAATATGCAGGCAAAAGGATATGAGTGATGTACTTATTGTTGGTGGTGGCGTTATTCCTGATGCCGATATACCTGGTCTTAAAGCGGCTGGAATAGCTGAAGTGTTTACGCCTGGCACTACAACTAGTGCTATTATTGAGTTCATTAAGACTAATGTAAAATAGTAGCTGTTTGATATGCTAGATGGCGGGTGATAACGGATGAATATTGTTGAACAAGTGCTGGCCGGGTCCAAACGGGCCTTGGCCCGCGCCATCACTGCTGTAGAAAATGATTACGATGAAGCGGCCGAAATTATGCAGCAACTCTATCCCCACACTGGGAGAGCTCATGTTATTGGTATTACTGGACCCCCAGGCGCTGGAAAAAGTACGCTTACTGATAAGTTAGCCAAGGAGTACCGATATCAAGGCAAGACTGTGGGTATAATTGCTGTAGATCCAACTAGTCCTTTTTCCGGCGGTGCAATTTTGGGTGATCGTATTCGCATGAATGAACTTACCTTAGATGAAGGGGTGTTCATTCGGAGTATGGGAACAAGAGGTAGTCTGGGCGGTTTGTCACGAAAGACTGCTGAGGCAGCCAAAATCATGGATGCATTTGGTAAAGATATTATATTTATTGAAACAGTAGGTGTTGGTCAGTCTGAAGTTGATATTATCAAGGCTGCGGATACTACGATTGTTGTACTAGTACCTGGTCTTGGCGATGATATCCAGGCCATTAAGGCGGGTATATTGGAAATTGCAGATATATTTGCAATCAATAAAGCAGACCGGGATGGCGTTGAACGGTTAAATACAGAAATTGAAATGATGCTTGAATTGAATCAAACCATAGTTGACTGGCGGCCGCCAGTCAAACGAACTGTCGCCAGTAGGGGAGAAGGACTGACTGAACTGCTCAATGCTATAGAAGAACATAGCAGTTATTTGCACAGCTCGGGTCAACTGTCTATTCAACGCACAAAACGAACTCGAAATGAGCTGCTGGCGTTACTTGATGAACAAATTGGCCGGTACGTACTTAAGAATGTTACAGGCAGTGGGGACTTTAATTCTGTGGTAGCTGCTGTTGAAAGACGGGAAAGAGATCCGTACAGCGTAGTTGCTGATTTATTACGGCAAGTACTACGTTAATGAAATTTTTAAAAAAATAATAGGAATTTATAGTACCTGATATTAAAATATGGTATTATATATAAAGATTGGATTGGTCAGTCAAATTTGTAGCAAGGAGGCAAGAATATGTGTCAAGATTGTAATTGCGGTGTTAATGCTCGCAAATTCCAAGTGCTTAGAGTTGACCATATCGGGATTGCGGTAAAAGATATGGAACAAGCCAAGAAGTTTTACACTGATGTGCTTGGTATGGCGGCGCTGGGCGAAGAAGTTATTGAACAGCAAAAAGTAAAAGTTTGCTTTATTCCTTGTGGTGACAGCGAAGTTGAGCTGTTAGAATCAACTTCTCCTGATGGGCCGGTTGCTAAATTCATTGAAAAGAATGGCGAGGGTATCCAACATCTTGCACTTCGTGTGGACAACCTTGAGGCTGCGCTCACTGATCTTAAAGAACAAGGCGTTCGACTAATTGATGAAACACCGCGTTATGGCGCTGGCGGTGCCAGCATTGCTTTCGTTCACCCGAAGGCAACCGGCGGTATTCTGTTAGAACTGTCTGAACGCAAGTAGACATTCAGTCTAAAAAAGTATTCAATTCCCAAGTAATGGAGGTGTTTTTCAAATGGCTACAATCCAGGGAAAAATTGATGATCTGAAAAAACGCCAGGAAAAGGTTAAATTAGGCGGTGGCCAAAAGCGTATTGATAAACAACATGCCAGTGGCAAGTTTACGGCCCGAGAACGTGTTGAAAAACTTTTGGATGCTGGTACCTTTGTTGAACTGGATCAATTTGTCTGTCATCGTTGCACCAACTTTGGTATGGAAAATGTTGAGTCTCCCGGCGAAGGTGTAGTAACAGGTTATGGCACGATTGATGGTCGCTTAGTATATGTATACGCGCAAGACTTTACTGTCATTGGTGGTTCATTAGGTGAAATGCATGCCAACAAAATTGTAAAAGTACAAAAACTGGCTCTTAAAATGGGAGCTCCTTTAATTGGTATAAACGATTCAGGTGGTGCACGGATTCAAGAAGCCATAGATGCTTTATCTGGTTATGGAAAAATATTTTATCAAAATACCGCAGCGTCAGGTGTTATTCCCCAAATTTCCGTTATCATGGGACCATGCGCTGGCGGTGCAGTATATTCACCGGCTATTACCGACTTTATCTACATGGTGAAGAACACTAGTCAAATGTTTATTACTGGCCCACAGGTTATTAAGTCAGTTACTGCTGAAGAAGTAACTGCTGAACAGTTAGGCGGTGCTCTAACCCATAACGCGACCTCTGGTGTGGCTCATTTTGCAACTGAAAATGACGATGACTGTGTGCAGCAAGTTCGTTATCTTTTAAGCTTTTTACCAAGTAATAATTTGGACGATGCGCCGATTGTTGAAACTGGTGATGATGCTAACCGGATGGATGAGGGACTTAATACTCTTTTACCAGACAATCCCAATCAACCATATAATATGAAAGATGTCATTAAATCAATTGTGGACAATGGTGAATTCTATGAAGTGCATGCTCATTACGCGAATAATATCATTACTTGCTTTGCCCGCTTTGATGGACAGCCTGTAGGTATTATTGCCAACCAGCCTAATGTTATGGCCGGCTGCCTTGATATTAATGCTTCTGATAAAGCTGCACGGTTTATTCGTTTCTGTGATGCTTTTAACCTGCCAGTAGTAAACCTTGTTGACGTTCCTGGCTTCCTGCCTGGCACTGACCAGGAGTATGGCGGCATAATTCGCCATGGCGCTAAAATGCTGTATGCTTATTGTGAAGCAACTGTTCCCAAGGTTACAGTCATTACCCGCAAAGCATATGGAGGTGCCTATCTGGCTATGTGCTCCCAGGATCTGGGCGCTGATCAGGTATTGGCGTGGCCGAGCGCTGAAATTGCTGTTATGGGACCAGCTGGCGCTGCCAACATCATCTTCCGTAATGATGCTGACGCAGCAGCAAAAACAGCAAAATATGTGGAAGATTTCGCAACCCCATATAAAGCGGCAGAAAGAGGTTTCGTTGACCAAGTTATCGAACCGAAGGAAACCCGACCGCGGGTTATTACTGCGCTTAACATGCTGGCTAGTAAGCGCGAACAACGGCCGGCCAAAAAGCATGGTAACATTCCGCTATAATTCTCGTTAAACTTTCATACTGGAAAGAAAGGGGATAGTTAACGTGGGTTTTTTAGATTCCTTATTGGGAAAGCCTGAGCCGCCTAAGGCTAAGAAAAAAAAGAAAAGGCCAGATGCAGCAATAACCGAAATGGCGGCTGCAGTTTCGATGGCGGTAACGGCAGAGAATATTAGCCCGGAAGTGGTTGCTGTTATTACTGCCAGTATCTATGCGATGATGGGGACGGGTAACCTAGCCGTTAGGATTACCCGCACCAGCAACCAGTGGGGAAATGTGGGACGACAAAAGATTATGGACAGCCGTCAGTTTGCCTAAGTAAAATACAAACACCATCAATGAATGGAGGGTCCGCTAGAATGAAAAAATTTAATGTGACAGTTAATGGTAATACCTATGAGGTGGAGGTAGAAGAAGTAGGTGGCGCCGCTATTGCCGCCCAACCTCGTCCGGTGATTCCAGTTGCTGCGGCACCTGCCGCACCTGCGGTTCCCAAAGCCGCTACTCCTGCACCTGTTCAAGTGTCTGCTGGTGATACCCCTATAAACGCCCCAATGCCAGGAAAAGTGACTAAGATAGTTGCTCCTGTTGGTCAAAAGGTGAAAAAGGGTGATGTTATCCTTATTCTTGAAGCTATGAAAATGCAAAACGAAATTGGTGCTCCTGCTGATGGTACGATTAAGTCTATCAATGTAACCGCCGGTCAAAGTGTTAAGCCTGGTGAAGTTATGGCTGTTATCGGTTAATGCTAGCCAAGCTGGAATTAGTGCGGCTAATCTGACGTCGCATTAATTCCAGATAGTAATTCTGAACAGAGCAAGATTATTATTCCAATATAGGCTAGGAGGTATAAAATCACAGATGGAACTATTGATTCAGCAGTATCCTTGGCTTGATGAGCTGCTCATGGGCTTCCTCGGTCTTACCTGGAAGCATGTAGTCATGTGGGCTATTGGTGCACTGCTCATCTACCTTGCCGTAAAACATGACTATGAACCGTCACTTCTTCTCCCTATCGGCTTTGGTGCAGTTTTAGCTAACATTCCACATTCTTCAGCAGTCTCCACTATTCCGGGAGAGGAAGGGTTTCTTATTGTACTTTACAATGCCGGTATTGCTAACGAATTGTTTCCTGTTCTTATTTTTATTGCTATTGGTGCCATGTGTGACTTTACACCATTGATCCGTCGCCCATCAGTAATGTTGTTTGCTGCCGCTGCTCAGTTTGGTATTTTTGCTACAGCCATTGGCGCAACACTGGTGGGTTTTTCTTTTGAACATGCTGCCTCTATCGGTATCATTGGCGCTGCCGACGGTCCAACTACGATTTATGTAGCTAGCCGTTTCGCGCAAGAACTGTTAGGTCCATTGTCTGTTGCTGCTTATTCGTACATGTCGCTGGTACCGGTAATTCAGCCACCTGTTATTAAAGCGCTGACTACTGAAAGTGAACGTAAGATTAAGATGGGTTTTGAAGGGGAAGAACCTGTTTCTCAAACCACCAAATTTCTGTTCCCAATCATGATTACGGTTATCGCTGGTATTGTTGCTCCCATCTCTGTTGCTCTTATAGGCAGCCTGATGTTCGGTAATCTCCTGCGGGAAAGTGGTGTTGTTGAAAATCTTTCCAACGCTGCTCAGAATGAACTTGCTAATTTGATTACTCTGGTGCTTGGTATCACTATCGGTGGCACTATGTCTGCTGAACGTTTCCTGACTTTCGAAGTTTTTTTGATTATGGCACTTGGTGCAGTAGCCTTTGTATTTGATACTGCTGGCGGCGTACTTTTTGCCAAACTATTAAATATGTTCAGCCCGGTTAAAATAAATCCGATGATTGGTGCTTGCGGTATTTCGGCCTTTCCGATGTCTGGCCGGGTAATTGCTAAGATGGCACTCAAAGAAGACCCCACAAACTTCATTATTCAGCATGCTATCGGGGTAAACGTAGCCGGACAGGTTGCTTCTGTTGTGGCTGGCGGTTTGGTACTTGCCCTGATTCCGGCGCTGGCAAAATAGGGGGAGGAAAATAATAATGGAAAGTGCATTCTCTAAAGCTGTAACGCTGATGACAGTTGCGCTGCCTACGATGTTTGCTGTTATCAGTGTCTTCATTGTGGCTACAAAAGCCTTGCATGCCGCATTTCCTGCGCCCGTAGAAGACGGCGAAGAATATGAAGACGAAGAATAGTCTGCTATCAGCATGATAGCGGATTCGATTAATATGGACAAATTGGTAGCACAATCTGAGGTCAGTAAGAAAAACGCTATTATTATGACAATTTCTGTAGCAATTTTGGCGCTTCTTGTCATTTGGTCGCTTTACAAATGGTTTGTTCTTACCGTAGTTCAACCTTTAGAATTAATGGCAGAAGCATTGGTATTATTTGTTCTAATTGAACGTACGTCTGCCAAATATACCTACGAAATGGATAAGAATGTGCTTAGACTGACGAAGCGTGGGTTACTAGGCAAGAGAATCCATGAGGTTCCCTACAGTGATATTGTTGGTGCCTATCGCTATAAGCCTCAGTTGATAGGTGTTATAAAATTTCGACGAACATATCGTTTTCATTCAGCGCTTGATGGGCGAGATGTATGGACACTGGCGTATACTGCTGCGGGTTTGCGGGGAAAAATAGAAAACAGGCGTTTTTACTTTAAACCTGGAGTAAAACTTCTGATGGCGCTACAGGAGTTGCCAGGCAAGATCATGATTTCAGAGGAGCAAGTTATTAAATTGGTATTGAGTAAATCTAAGGGTGAGTAACTACTTATAGAGAAATAATATATAAGTAAGCAATAATTAAACAAGTCAGGTCTTCCGGACATTACAAATTATTGTTCGGGAGACTTTTTTCCTAATAGAAGGTATAGCATCGACTTGTGACTGTCGCAAAAGGCTAGGTGCAAGTTGTAGGTCTCTATAATAAACCATGTGATTTATGTAAAGATTCACTGAAAAACTATAGTATTTTTGTGTGAAATCTGGTATTGTGTAAATACGGTGTAATCTTGGGAAAAATATATTGAAAATATTGGAAGAGATAGTGAAAAAAGTAATTTATATTGATGTGCAGGTAAATGTTCGTGATAAAGCGAATATATAATCTGGTTTAGCAAAAAATATCTAATCTAAATTAATCCTACTAAAAAGGAGGGAGGACTTTGGGAAAGCAACAAGAATGCCTTGTTTTGGAAGTATTTGATGGAATGGCCAAAGTAAAGGCCAGTCGTCATAGTGATTGTGAAAATTGCGGCAGTTGCCCTGGAAATGATGCCATTGTGGTTGAGGTGCTGAACCCGGTGGGAGCTAAAAGAGGGCAGCGGGTGGTCATTGAGGGAAAAGACGTCAATATGCTAAAAGCGGCGTTTATTGTTTATATGTTACCGCTTATAGCGGCTGTTGCGGGAGTTTTCGCCGGTACTTACCTGGCAACTACCAAAATGGTGACTGACCCAATATGGTACCAGATTGGTGGAGGGGTTGCCGCAGTTGGTATTTCCCTGATTTATATTAGATATTTTGATCGCAATGCTAGGACTAATGATAATATGCGACCAGTTATAACTCGCATTTTGTCATAGCTATCTTAGGATAAGGCGATTAGATTGCACCAAACAAAAGGAGTGAAAGTATGGCAAAAAGCTTTCGCGGGGGGGTTCATCCCGACGACCGCAAACGGTATACGGCTGCCAAACCTATAGAAGTGGCACCCATACCGCAAAAAGTCATCATTCCTACCAGGCAGCATATAGGAGCGCCTTGCGCACCTGTAGTCAAGGTGGGTGATTTGGTCAAAAAAGGACAGGTAATAGCTGAAGCACAAGCCTTTGTTGCCAGTCCGATTCATGCCTCAACATCAGGTAAAGTGGTGGAAATTGCTGAATATCCCCATCCCGTATTTGGCACCTGTCAAGCAGTTGTCATTGAAGGTGATGGTCAGGATGAGTGGGTTCCAGGTTTGCCTCTAAACCGTGACTGGCAGTCAATCGATGCTAAAGAACTTAAGGAAATTGTTCGCTTAGCTGGTCTGGTAGGGATGGGAGGAGCTACCTTCCCGACACATGTAAAAATGTCGCCTCCCCCAGAAAAACCCATTGATTCCTTCATTCTCAATGGAGCTGAGTGCGAACCATATCTGACAGCTGATCACCGGGTTATGTTAGAACAAACCGAGCGTATTGTTACTGGTATGAAAATTGCCATGAAAATTATCAGTGTAAGTAAAGGCTATGTTGGTATTGAAGAAAATAAACCAGATGCTATTGAAGTTATGCGCAAAGCTTGTGCTGGTTCTAGTATCGAAATAGTGCCTCTTAAAACCAAATATCCACAAGGGGCAGAAAAAACGTTAATTAAAGTAATCTTGGACAGAGAAGTGCCTTCAGGCGGATTGCCTATGGATGTAGGTGCAGTTGTACAAAATGTAGGCACTTTAGTAGCCATAGCTGATGCCGTAGAAAAAGGTCTTCCGCTTATTGAACGTGTTGCTACTGTTACTGGTGGTGCTATCGCTGAACCCAAAAATGTGCTGCTAAGAGTAGGAGCAACCTTTTCCCAAGCTGTAGCTATGTGCGGCGGCTTTAAAGAGCAGCCGGTTAAAGTTATTATGGGTGGTCCGATGATGGGGATGGCGCAGTGTACGCTTGATGTGCCTGTAATTAAAGGTACTTCAGGTATTCTGGCGCTGAGTGCAGCCGATGTCAATATCGGACCAGAACAGCCATGCATCCGGTGTGGTCGCTGTGTTGAGGCCTGTCCGATGGGACTTGTTCCTAGTATGCTGAGTATTCTTGGCGAGCGTAGCGCATTTGCTACTGCCAAGGAAGAGTATAGTCTTCTTGATTGCGTCGAGTGCGGTTCATGTGTATATGTCTGTCCGGCTAAGCGCAATATTGTTCACTATATCAAATTGTCTAAAGCGCAAAACGCAGCAGCTGCGGCTGCGCAGAAGAAATAGGAGGTGGGCGGTATGAGCGCAGAAGTAAAACTTGACGTGGGTTCCTTAACAGTTTCGGCATCGCCGCACATCAGGTGCGACGAGTCTATTGCCAAAATAATGTGGGCGGTTAATCTAGCATTAGCACCTGCAGCTCTCTTTTCCGTATACCGTTTTGGTATGCCTGCATTAACAACCATGATTCTCTGTATTGTTTTTGCTATGGCAACAGAATATCTCATTCAAAAATGGCAGAATAAGCCGATTACGATTAATGACGGCAGTGCCTTTTTGACTGGCCTTTTACTGGCGATGAATATCCCGGCGACATTGCCTTGGTATATGCCTGTATTTGGCACTGTGGCGGCTATCGCCATAGCCAAGCACACAATGGGCGGCTTAGGCTACAACATATTTAACCCAGCTCTAGTAGGACGTGCAATCCTACTAGCGTCTTGGCCGGTAGCGATGACAACCTGGCCGCAAATGGCTAGCAAAATTGACGGAGTTACCTCAGCTACCCCGCTAGGTATCTTAAAATTGCAAGGGTATGAAAGCCTTGTTGCGATTTTTGGTGACAAGGTAACAATGTATCAATCTCTCTTTCTCGGTTCTCGCAGCGGCAGCATGGGTGAAACTTCGGCCTTGTTGTTAATTCTAGGCGGGTTATTCTTAATCTATCGCGGTTATATTAAGTGGCAGATTCCGGTATGTATGATTGGTACTGTTGGCCTTTTAACTGCAGCTTTCGGACAAGATCCGATTATGCATATGATGTCAGGCGGACTTATTCTCGGTGCCTTCTTCATGGCGACTGACATGGTCACTATTCCGATTACCATTAAGGGTCAAATTATATTTGCAGTTGGTGCCGGTGCGCTTACGGTGTTAATCCGCTTATTGGGCGGCTATCCGGAAGGCGTTTGCTATGCCATTTTGCTTATGAACTGTGTAACGCCACTGATTGACCTTTTGGTTAAGCCTGCAAAATTTGGGGCAAGGAGGTAATAACCATGGCACATGATGCACATGACGATAAAAATAATAGCGTTTTTAAGATAACGTTGAACTTAGTTGTAACTTGTTTTATTTCGGGGATCATCATCGCCACTGCGTTCGCTATCACCGAGCCGGTTGCAGCTGAACAACGTGTTAAGGCCAAAAATGACGCTATGAAGGAACTGGTTAAAGATGCCGAAACCTTCAAGGCTATTGACGGCAAGGAAGGCTGGTATGCTGCACTAAAAGGTGGTAAGGTTATTGCTTATGTAGTGCCTGCCAATAGCAAGGGTTATGGTGGTAATATTGAAATGCTGGCTGCTGTCACTCCTGAGGGTAAAACAATGGATTTCAAGGTGCTTAAGCACAATGAGACTCCCGGATTAGGCGATAAGATGGTGGAGCCGAAGTTCCGCAATCAGTTTGCTAATAAAGATCCCAAGGATTTGGAAGTAGTAAAAGTTCCCACAGACAAAAATATTCAAGCGCTGACTGGCGCAACCATTACCTCCCGGGCCGTCACAAAAGGCGTAAAAGAAGCTGTAGAAGCGGTTGCCGCGTATTCGGCTACCCAGAAGAAGTGAGGTGTGCGAATATGAATTATTGGGATATATTTAAAAAGGGTATCTTTGAAATGAACCCCATATTCCGCCTTGCGTTAAGCCTTTGTCCGGCGCTGGCGGTTACTTCAACAGTATTTAATGCACTAGGTATGGGGATTTGCGTTATGGTAGTTATTACTGCGAATAATATGGTTGTATCGCTTGTAAAGAATTTTGTTAACCCCAAAGTTCGTGTGCCAGTGTTTATTACTATTATCGCTACTATTGTTACGTTAATCATTTTGATTTTGGAAGCCTATTTTCCGGCCGTTTATAGAGAATTAGGTCTCTATCTGGAATTAGTTGTAGTATTTGCCATTATCTTGGCACGCGCTGAAGTGTTCGCTATGAAAAATGGGGTAATAGCTTCAGCGTTTGATGGATTGGGTATGGGTGCTGGCTTTGCGGTAGCTATGCTGTTTATTGGTGCTTTCCGTGAAGTGTTTGGTACCGGTACAATCCTTAGTGGCACTTCCATGGCAATGCAAGTGTTTCCCCAGTCGTATAATGGTCCTATGATTATAATTCTTGCGCCAGGTGCTTTCATGGTAATCGGGCTGATGATTGGTATGTTCAATGTTATCGGCGAATATCAGGATAAGCAAGCGGCTAAAGCCAAAGCGGCATCGCAGCTTACCGTGCAAAGGAGTGAGGCTGTATAATGGAATATTTTACTCTGTTTATGGGCGCGGTAGTTGTTAACAACTTTGTGCTTACGCGTTTTCTGGGTCTGTGTATCTTCTTTGGAGTTTCCAAGAGCTTAAGCGCTTCTGTCGGTATGGGTATGGCAGTTGCCTCCATCCTTACGGTATCATCGGCGCTTGCCTGGCTTGTGTATAATTTTGTGCTTGTTCCCTATGATTTAGTGTTCTTGAAAATTGTAGTGTTTGTTGTGTTAATTGCCTGCTTCGTACAGTTTTTAGAAATTGCTATTAAAAAATATGCACCTGCACTTTACGAGATGTGGGGTATTTACTTAGTGCTAATTGCTACTAACTGTGTTGTTTTGGGTGTACCGCTTATTAACGCTACCGCTAACTTTGACTTTATTAAAAGCGTTATCAACGCTTTTGGTTCAGGCGTAGGCTTTGCTCTGGCGATTATTCTTATGGCCAGCTTGAGAGAAAAACTTCAGTATGCAGATGTTCCTAAAACCCTGCAAGGACTAGGTATTGCCTTTATACTGGCAGGTATGCTTGCCTTATCCTTCCTGGGTTTTTCAGGTATGATTCCGCTATAAACTGAATAGAAAGGAGAGTGAGAAGTAAATGCATGGAGTTGTTCAACATTCGTTGATAATACTGGCGATTATGACAAGTCTGGGGATTATATTTGGACTTGTTCTGGCTTATGCCAATAAAAAAATGGCCATTGAGGTTAATCCGCTAATTCACGTTGTAGAAGACGTATTGCCCAAAGGACAATGTGGTGCCTGTGGCTATGCTGGTTGCATGGCGTACGCTGAAGCCGTAGTAAATAACCCTGATGTACCGCCTAATTTGTGTATTCCTGGTAAAGATACGGTGGCTAAACTCGTTGGTCAGTTGACAGGCAAAGCAGCAGCCGAGGTTGAGCCGCGTATTGCTCAAGTTCGCTGTGCCGGCAGTCATGCTAAAGCTGTTAAAGCAAACGAATATTATGGTGTTCAGGATTGTGTAGCTGCCAACCTATTGTTTGGGGGTCACAAGAGCTGTAAATATGGCTGTTTAGGCTTAGGTACTTGTGTAAAACAGTGTCCCTTTGGTGCTATGACTATGAGTGAAGACGGTTTACCTATTATTGATCCGGATAAATGTACCGGTTGTGGTAAATGCGAAACAGTATGCCCGAAAAAAGTCATTGCGATGATGCCAATTGGTGCTGCTGTCCGTGTTAACTGCAACTCACATGACAAAGGCACAGTGGCTAAAAAAGCTTGTGGTGCTGCTTGCATCGGCTGCACGTTATGCAAGAAGGAATGCCCGCATGGTGCCATTACGATGGATAATAACCTAGCCATTGTTGATGCTAAAGTATGTATGGAAAAATGCGACAATCCTGTTTGTTTGGCTAAATGCCCAACAAAGGCTATTCGACATGCTGTGCTTGGTGTAGTGCCGGGCAGTGAAGAGCCGGTAGCGTAATAACACTTTTATTTGCCAATAAAAGAGGAGGGGGGGACCCCTTCTCTTTTATGTGGTTTTCGCGAATGATCAAGTTGCTTTAAAAATCTCGCTTTTACAAGCAGAAATTAAGAGCATCTTCTTGGTCCCTGGATAAGTGAGACTAAACTTCAGCTGGGGTTAAATTCCACCTGAAGCTAAGGCTCACTTTATCTAATTTTTAATGGGCTATGATTTGCATTAACCTATATTTTAATGTAAAATGGAATAGAATATGAGCAGGGTGGCAAGCTGATGTTGACAAAAGCTGACAAATGGCTGATTGTTGTGCTAGTAATATTTGCATTATCAGGTATTGGCTTAAATATCTATTATATATCAGGGGAAAGCAGTCATGCGCGCAGTGTAGTTATAACTGTTGATGGTCAAATTACTAAGACTTTTCCGTTACGTCAAGGTTATGCGGGAGAATTTAGAATTGGCGGTTATAACGGCTTTAATGTTGTTGAATACAAAGATGGGCGCGTACGTATAAAGGAAGCCGATTGCCCTGACCAGATATGTGTACAATCAGGTTGGATCAGTATTCCACCACAGCAGATTGTATGCTTGCCTTATCGGGTAGTCGTTAAAGTTATATCTGATAATTCTACTGATGTTGACGATATTGTGAGGTAGTTGTGCGTAAAACAAAACGCCTGGTTCTATTAGCTTTATTAGTAGCGATGGCTGCAGCTCTCCATGTACTGGAAAGTCAGTTACCAATTCCTATGCCTGTACCTGGTGTAAAGCTGGGGTTAGCCAATATTATTTCACTACTGGCAATTCTTAAGCTTGGTTGGCAGGATGCTGTGTATGTTGCCGTTGCCCGTGTTTTGCTAGGCTCTTTATTTGGTGGCTCTCTTTTGGGTCCGGCATTTGTTATGAGTATGGGGGGAGCGCTTGCAAGCATTTTTATTATGGTTTATATCTGCAATAATTACGAAGGGGTATTTTCGCTTGTTGGTGTTAGCTTAGTTGGCGCAGCTGTTCATAATATAACCCAAGTAATTTTGGCAGCCTTGCTTGTCCATAGCGCAGGGCTACTATGGTATTTACCGTATTTGCTTTTATTTGCGGTACCTACTGGCTTATTTACTGGTTTGGCGGCTAACTACTGCCTTGCGAAATCGCCAGCAAAGTATGGGTTCAAAAATTAGAAATACTGGTAAGAAAACAAGTTTATTTTAAGTGTATCTAGGCAGACTTCCGCCTCTCTAGGCGGTGTCGAATCAGGTGGGGTAGAATCCCCACCTGATTTTCCAATGTTTCAGCTTTACTGAAACAAGTTCACTTTCTATCCTAGGGGGGGTTAAGGTGAGAACTGGCACTAATAGGGGCAGTTCATCCGGCAAAAGTATGGGAATGATGGTTTTATTTCTAATTACCGGGGCAATAGTTGGTGGCATTTTAGGTGAACTTGCAGCCAACTCCAGCTTGCTTTCAGGGGTAGCGCCATATCTTATTAAACCATTCCCGGTATTCGATTTGCCGCCGATGGCGATTAATCTGTATGTAATAAAATTGGTCGTTGGCTTTGCTTTGTACCCGAATTTGATGAGCGTCCTAGGAATTATAGCAGCCATCATGCTTTTTCGGCGCTTTTAGGAGGTGGAGGGCATGCAAATAATCTTAGCGTCAGCATCACCTAGGCGTCAACAACTTTTAGAACTAATTGATCTTGATTTTGATATTATGGTCAGTGAAGTAGAAGAAGATAATGCCAAAGATGTACTGCCTGAGGAACTGGCGATGGCGCATGCAATTGATAAAGCAATTGATGTTAGCAAACGAGTTTCAGGCAATGCGGTTGTTATTGGTGCTGATACAATTGTGGTAGTTGATGGCAAAGTATTTGGCAAACCGAAAGATTATAACGAAGCGGTGCGAATGTTGACTGTTCTCGCCGGACGGGATCATATTGTTATTTCTGGAGTGGCGGTGGCTAAAGGGGGGGAAGTTGTTAGTGGTTTTAGTACTACTACTGTTACTTTCAGGCCGCTGTCGCAAATTGAGATTGAACGATATGTTGCTACCGGCGAACCGATGGACAAGGCTGGGGCTTATGCGATTCAGGGACGGGGCGCATTGTTAGTGGAGAGTATTACTGGCTGTTATAATAATGTAGTGGGTTTGCCGCTTGTCAGGCTATCCGAACTACTCCGGCAAATAGGGGTAGACTTGCTATGACTAGGGACAAGCAGTTAATGATGAAGGAATTGCCTGAGACTGAAAGGCCACGCGAAAAAATGCTCGAAAAGGGTGTTAAGGCCTTAAGTAATGCGGAACTGCTGGCCATACTTCTTCGTACAGGCACGAAAAATTTGCCGGTTAATCGTCTGGCCGAACAACTTATAACTAAGTATGAATTGTCTGGACTTGCAAATATATCGCCTCCTGAATTAAGTAAAACCACTGGTATTGGTTTAGTTAAAGCCGTTACCGTGATCGCTGGCATTGAATTGGGGCGCAGGTTAAGCCTGAAGGAGCCGGGTGAACGCCCGATTATTAGAAGTCCTCGTGATGCTGCTGATTTAATGATGGCTGAGCTAAGGTATGAAACGAAAGAACATTTTGTGGCATTACTTTTATCGACTAAGAATCACGTTATTGCCCGGGCAATTATCTCTGTTGGTAGCTTAAATGCTTCTATTGTCCATCCGCGAGAATTGTTCCGGGAGGCTATTAGTTATAGTGCTGCCGCTGTTATTTTGGTTCATAATCATCCCAGTGGTGATCCTATGCCAAGTCAGGAAGATATTAGTCTGACCAAACAGTTGGTTGAGGCTGGAAATTTGCTTGCTATTTCTGTACTTGACCATGTAATAATCGGTGATGGCAAGTATGTGAGCTTTAAAGAAAAGGGAATAATATAATAGGTTTTCTAAATGAAAGGGGTTAAAGTCTATGTTCAATTTATTTGGTTCACTGTCACGTGACATGGGTATAGACCTCGGCACGGCCAATACATTAGTGCATGTGAAAGGTAGAGGAATTGTTCTCAGAGAACCGTCAGTAGTCGCTATCCAGCGTGATACCGGCGAGGTGCTGGCTGTTGGTGAGGAAGCCAAACTAATGATTGGTCGTACGCCGGGGAATATTGTGGCTATTAGGCCACTTAAAGATGGAGTTATTGCTGATTTTGACGTAACTCAGGCCATGCTTAAATATTTTATCAGAAAAGCCATGGATTCCAAGTCCTTTATTAGACCGCGAGTAATTGTCGGTGTACCTTCCGGGGTTACCGAAGTGGAGAAAAGGGCAGTTATTGATGCAACTATCCAGGCTGGAGCCAGGGAAGCGTACTTGATTGAAGAACCAATGGCTGCAGCCATTGGGGCTGGTTTACCTGTGCACGAACCAACTGGTAATATGGTTGTGGATATTGGCGGTGGCACGACTGAGGTGGCTGTTATATCGTTAGGCGGCATTGTTACCAGTCGTTCTATCCGTGTTGGTGGCGACGAGATGGATGAAGCCATTGTTCAGTATATTAAACGTACTTATAATTTAATGATTGGTGAACGTACAGCGGAAGAAGTAAAAATTACAATTGGTTCCGCCATCTTACTAAAGGATGATGAGCAATTTGATGTGCGTGGCCGCGATCTGGTAACCGGTCTACCGAAAACACTGACAATTAAAGCAAGTGAAGTGCGGTTGGCGCTTAGTGAGACGATAGCCGGTATTATTGAAGCTGTAAAAGTAACTCTGGAAAAAACTCCGCCAGAACTTGCCTCTGATATCATGGATAAGGGGATTGTTATGACAGGGGGCGGTTCGCTGCTGAAAGGGCTTGATCTACTGCTGAACAGAGAAACTGGCATGCCGGTACATATTGCGGAAGATGCCTTGTCGTGTGTTGCTGCAGGTACTGGTGGTGCTTTAGAAAGCATAGATTTGTTGAAACGGGTACTTATGACTACCAAAAAACTCAACTAGGGTAAATTTAAAATATAGGTAACGGAATTAATCAATGTAAGGAAGGGGCCAGAAAGTGCGATTCATTCACAAAAAGGCGGTTATCCTTATAGTGGCGGTGCTAACCGTCTTTTTGCTAGCTAGTACAGTTGCGAAGGGAAAGTATCAATTTGTTTTTACGGAACAGGTTGTAGCTACGCTGTTATTTCCAGTTGAATATGTATTAGGTAAAATCGGTTACAGCATACGCCATACAGGCTCGTTTACCAGCCAAATTATGACTGTGTATCGCGATAACCAGACGCTAAAGACTGAAAATGAGGAACTTCGCCAAAACAATAATAATACGACTGAGATTGTGGCAGAGAATGCAAGACTGCGAGCTATGCTTGATTACAAAAAGGCGGCTCAGCAGTTTGATTTTGTAGCCGCACAGGTAATTGCCCGTGATCCGGGAACATGGACGAACATTATTATGATTAACAGAGGCGCAGCCGATGGGCTGACCAAAGATATGACGGTAGTGGCGACACAAGGGCTTGTCGGCAGTGTTGTCAGCGTTTATAATAATTCTGCCAAAGTACAGCTTATTTTGGATCCACGCAGTGCTGTCGGTTGTCTTGTGCAGCGGCCTGAGTCGCGGGTAGCAGGCATTGTCGAAGGCAGTGCAGCGAGTCCACAGGCCCCGCATATGGTTAATATTGCCCGTGATGCAGATATCATCAAGAGTGATAAGATTATTACATCAGGTTTTGGTGGTATATACCCAAAAGGACTGCTGGTTGGTGAGGTTGTCGATGTTGTTAATGAAGAAGGCGGATTGTTAAAATATGCTGTCTTGAAGTCAGCTGTGGATTTTGATAGACTAGAAGAAGTGTTGGTTATTGTGCGTTCGCGTGAAACTTTGCCAGAGGCTTTCCCGCAGGCTACACCTGGAAAAACTACTCAGCAGCCTGCTAAACCGAAAGAGGTTGGACGATGAAAATAATACTTGTCTGGGCCAGTCTGCTTATTGTTACTATTGCTGCCCAAGCCGTATTATTACCACTTATATTTACGCAAGGGGCTAAGCCTGACATTATTTTGATTATTGTGGTTGCTTGTGGTTTGCTGGCCGGACGAGAGCGTGCCATCGGAGTCGGATTTTTGGCTGGTTTACTTCAGGATTTTGCTTCAGGCAATATCTTTGGGTTAAACACCTTATCAAAGATGGCGATAGGCTATGTTGCTGGTTTGGCTGAACGCAAGGTATTTAAAGAAAGCGTAGTATTGCCGGTTTTGGCAATTATCCTAGCTACTTTTTTTAATGGCATAATCATGCAGGCGCTGCTTTTTTTGTTAGGGTACAAGGTCGAAGTGGTGTCAATGCTGAAAGAGCAGATGTTGGTATCATTAGGCTATAATATCTTATTTTGTATTCCGGTGCATAGGTTGATTTATCGGATTACATTTGGTGATAAAAGTCAATTTTAATGAGATGCTTTGCTACCACCCGTCTGCAAATTTAGGCAGAATATATATATCAGTGTAGAAAGGAGGTTGCCGTATGCTTGTCAAACGATCAAATGGACGACTTGATATTTTGAGTCTGATCATTGTTTTTATTTTTATGACATTAGTAATTCGTCTTGCCTATTTGCAAATGGCACAGGGTCAATACTATGATCGTCTGGCCGACGGCAACCGTATCCGACTTATTCCCATCATGTCGCCACGTGGTGTTTTTTATGACCGGAACGGCGTGATGCTGGTGTCCAATCGTCCGGGTTTTACGGTATCTGTATTAGCAATAAGTGGCCCTGTTTCTGATGAAGTAATTGCTAAACTGGCTGGTATCCTCGGTATGAATGCAGAGGAAATAAAAGTTAAGTTATCACAGCATATTGGTGCGTTTGAACCTGTCAGAGTCAAAACTGATGTCGGACCTGATATTGTTACCAAAATCGAAGAACGCCGCTCTGAACTACCAGGGGTGGTTATTGAAATTCAACCACTACGAAACTATGTTAATAATGAGCTTGGAGCCCATATATTTGGTTATGTGAGTGAGATTAATGATGTCGAGTTGGAAAATCGTAAAGCGGATGGTTACAAGTCTGGAGATATTGTTGGTAAATTTGGACTGGAAAAGGTATATGATAAGGAAATTCGCGGTGCTGATGGCGGTAACCAGGTTGAGGTTGATGTTAATGGCCGTCCTGTACAGGTAATTGGTAAAAAAGATCCAGTGCCAGGTCATAATTTGGTATTGACAATTGACTATCGGATTCAAAAGGCTGCTGAAACTGCCATTGATGAACAACTTGTTTATCTTCAAACTAAAACTGAGTTTGCCAAGGCAAAAGCAGCAGCAGCTGTTGTCTTAAATCCCAAGACAGGTGAAATTCTAGCAATGGTAAGCCGCCCTGCTTTTAACCCTAATTTATTTAACGGCGGTATTTCATCGAAGGAGTGGAATCTGCTCAATGAAAATCCTTATCATCCTATGGATAATAAGGCTATTTCAGGTGAATATCCGCCAGGATCAACCTTTAAGATTATTACTGGTACAGCGGCATTAGAACTTGGCAAGGTTACACCAGAGGAAAAAATTCTCGATGCAGGTACTCACTGGATTATCCCTAAAGGTAATGCTGGGGGGGAAGCGCTGGGATGGATTAATTTTCGGGAAGCGTTGTCTAAGTCTGACAACGTATATTTCTACGAGATGGGCAACCGCTTAGGTATTGATAACCTGGAAAAATATGCCCGCCTGTTTGGGATGGGAGAGGTTACAGGAATTAATCTGCCAGGGGAAGCGGAAGGTTTAGTAGCTAACCGCCGCTATAAAGAAAAAGTATATGGCGAAGACTGGTATTTATCGGAAACCTTTGATGCTGCTATTGGGCAGGGCTTTCAGTTAGCGACGCCGCTCCAAATGGCTATGGTTATGGGTGAAATTGCTAATGGCGGTCACCGTTATAAGCCGAATCTTGTTAGCAAGATAACAGGGTCTAACGGCGAAGTTATTAAAACATTTTCTCCGGAAGAAGTAGGTAACGTTACTATTTCGGAGCAGACTCTAAACCTTATTCGTGAATCGCTACGTGAGGTAGCGCAAGAAGGCGGAACTGCAGCAAGTACCTTTCAGGACTTTCCAATTTCCATTGCAGGTAAGACTGGTACTGCAGAAAATCCGCATGGTAAGGATCATGGCTGGTTTGTAGCTTATGGTCCCTACGAAGATCCGCGTGTGGCAGTAGCTGTTATTGTTGAACAGGGTGGGTATGGTACCTCTTCCGCTGCTCCTATTGCTAAAAAGATTCTGGAAGCTGCTTTTAATATTAATCAGCCTCCTTCTGAATCAGCGAAGATATATAGCCCGCATACGGCGCTATAACTATCATTCTATATATTCCGCATTAACACGGTGTATATTCTGCTTTTCAACAAAAAGCGGGGTCAGGCTCAAATAAATGAGATCTGACCCCATAATTTTTGACCTAATAGAAAGATTAACTTTCTTAATTCACCAATTTTAAAATAGATGGTTGTGTATCCTGCAGGAAATTTTGCAAGTAAGGCGAATTTTAGTTGGCATATAGATAATTATTTATGGTAAAATTTAGGAGAAGATATGCGGGAGGATGTTTTGTTTAAAGGAAGTAAAGGCGGCCTCGAACTAGTAATAAATCAATCGGCTGATTTTACTGATATTCTGGAACAACTAAAGGAAAAGTTAGAATCGGCTGCCAATTTTTTTATTGGCAGTACAGGTATCAGAGTTGTATCTGGTACAAATTCGTTAACAGGCGATGAACGTAGGCAACTGATTAACTTGTTGGCCGATTATGGACTAGCCTTGCATGAGCAGCCTTCAGAATTGTTGCTGCCGGAATTTGTTCAGGATAGTGACATTCACGTTGGTGATAGTCCTGTAGAATATCGCCAGGAGGCTGAAGGTGGGAAAACATTAATTGTCTCAAGAATGTTGCGTAGCGGTCAAAAAGTAGTATTTAATGGTTCTGTCATAATCGAGGGGGATGTGAATCCTGGAGCTGAGGTAATTGCCAGTGGTAATATTACCGTTCAGGGAACCTGCCGTGGTGTAGCTCATGCCGGAGTTAACGGTGATTACGCGGCTACTATTACGGCTAATAAGTTGATTGCAGGCCAGTTACGAATTGCTGGCTTGATTGCCAGAGCGCCTGATAATCAGGATGAACCAACATGTCGTGAGATAGCCCATATTGCTAATGGTGCCGTTGTCATTGAACCGGCATGATTGATAAATAGGAGGTACGTAGATGGGAGAAGTAATCGTCATTACGTCAGGCAAAGGCGGAGTTGGCAAAACGACGACAACCGCTAATCTTGGCACTGGTATTGCCCTCCAAGGCAAAAAGGTCGTTTTGGTTGACGCCGATATCGGTTTAAGAAATCTTGATGTAGTTATGGGCCTTGAGAATCGGATCGTATATGACTTAGTGGATGTAACCGAAGGTAACTGCCGTCTAAAGCAGGCACTGATTCGGGACAAGCGTTATGAAACAATGTATTTGTTACCGGCGGCGCAGACCAGAGATAAGAATGCAGTTAGTCCTGATCAGATGAAACAGTTATGTAAAGAATTGGCAGAGGAATTTGACTATGTAATTATTGATTGCCCAGCTGGAATTGAGCAAGGGTTTAAAAATGCTATTGCCGGGGCTGATCGCGCCATTATTGTTACTACACCGGAGGTATCTGCGGTTCGTGATGCGGATCGGATTATTGGTTTATTAGAATCAGAAGGAAAACACAATCCTAGACTTATTGTCAATCGTATTCGGCCGCTGATGGTTAAAAAGGGCGATATGATGGATATTGATGATATCATTGAAATTTTAGCTGTTGATTTGCTAGGGATTATTCCTGAGGATGAATATATTGTTATTTCTACTAATCGCGGCGAGCCGGCAGTTGTTAATTCCACGGCCCTAGCCAGTTTGGCTTATCGAAATATTGTCAGGCGACTGATGGGAGAGAATGTTCCGCTAATGACGTTTGAAACGAATGACAGTCTGTGGGGAAAATTCAAAAAAGTGCTAGGATTTTAAATTAGTAGTCTAGGAGGAGAACAAGGTGTTTGAACTTATTCAGAAGCTGTTTGGCAAAGAACCAAAAGGATCGAAAAATATCGCCAAAGAACGACTCAGGTTTGTGCTGGTGCATGACCGCGTCAATGTATCGCCGCAATATATGGAAGCCATTAAAGATGATCTGATTAAAGTCATATCTAACTATATGGATATTAACGAAACTGAGATGGAAATAAATCTGACAAGAAGCAACACGCAGGTTGCTTTAGTGGCTAATATTCCGGTTAATCGCATGAAACGCAACCTCTCAGGTGAGTGAGTAATTATTTATGCAGAGTCAAGAATACTTGCTCTGCTTTTTCTTTACCCTAATGAAAGGGGCTAACTTCTTACGCGCAGGATAAGGGCAACATCGGCTTTAGCTTTCGCCAAAGGCTAGGCGAAGTCGTATTTTCTATATCAATACTAGACGTGAGCGAAAAATACTATTATAATAAACAAGATATTGATAGAATTTAAAGTCTATACCCCTATTGCGTGGCGATTTTACTAGGGGCATAGGCTTTTTATTTTTGTGGTACTGTGTTAGTATTACAATAAATATTACAATGGGGCGAGGGTAAATGTTTTTTTGATAGCTATGGATAAAATAAATTAGATAAGGGCTTGACTAATTAATACAGGTATGTGATAATTACTAGTGTAATGATTAGTTTAAGTGTAAAGGGGTGATAATTTGAGCCCAGAGGAAATAATTCAGTCGCTCAAGAATAGAGGGGTGAGTATAACACGTAAAACCTTGTTAAACTACGAAAAACTCTTTACTCTTTCAGAACCTAAGCGCGGAAGCGAAGGCAGGGGGAAGGGACGCTTCACGGTTTACTCTGACGATGTTTTAGAAGATGCTTTCGTTATATACCATATGTTAAATACCAAGCGAACACCAATTTGGCAATTAAACAATATGCTAAAACTTACTCCATATTTTTTGAGGGAACCGAAAAAATTTTATGATTTATTAAGGTTAGAGATACCTAGTAATGATAGCTTTGCGCCAGTTGAAGAATGCTTCGTATCTACAATGAGATCAGCTTTTTTTAATCATATTCTTTTAATCATTACCTACCGCATTATGTTTAGGGAAAGTATTCCAATCACAACTAACTTACATGTTAACATAGTAATTCGCAAACAATCTAAAAACCAAGAGTTGATTTTTTGCAAGCATTGTTTATCAGACAGCATAATCGAAGAGCATATGCATGTGAACAATATATTTTACGAAGAAGTGGATATTGAACAGCCTACAGGAAAGATTCAATTTAGAATGTACGATTGTTTTTCACAAGAACTTTTTGAAATCAATCATAGCACCATATAAATTTTTTTAATTTACAAATGAAACAAACATTACTAGTACAAGTACAAAAAGGAGGAAATTAAAAATGTCACAAACAGCAAGGAAACTATTCACATTGGATACCGAAAAAGGAACCATTATCGAACTCACGATGGAGCAAGCAAGGGAAATCTTAAAACAAAATGAGCGTGAAGAAGTCGCGCGGAAAGCCTACCCAGCCGAAGAAGCCCGCAAGATTGTAGGACTTGGCCGGAACAAGTTTATGGATCTGCTTCACGACGGAACAATTAAAGGTGTTAAGGCAGGATCAAAGTGGATAGTACCAGTATGGGCCATAGACGATTTTTTAGCAGCTAAATAAGAAAAGGGATAGGCAATCCGCCAAAAATGGGGCGGGAGGTGAAAATAATTGATATACAAAATATACCAGTTGAATTAAAGGGATTTCGGCAGTGGTGTTGTTACTCCCGCGTATGGAATAACAAAAAAGGAAAATATGACAAAATTCCAATCAGTCCTGTGACCAGTCAGAAAGCTCAAAGTAATAACCCATCTACCTGGTGCGATTATCAAACAGCCCTTAACTATGCAACACGAGGCGATATTGACGGAATAGGCTTTATGTTCGATAAAGCCAGCGGGATATTCGGGGTTGACATTGATAATTGTGTTGATGACAAAGGCATGTTTACTCCAGTAGCACAGGAAATTATTCATACGATGCAGTCCTACACTGAAATGAGTCCGAGCGGCCAGGGCGTACATATATTAGCGAAAGGAATATTGCCTGCAGCCGGAAGACGCAAGGACAAGCTTGAAGTTTACGACTCTGGCAGATTTTTCACTGTGACGGGGCGACATGTTCCTAACACACCAACAACGGTTGAAGAGCGAAGTGTTGAGATCGGTATGATTCACAGCAAGTATATTGCCAAAGGAAAAACAGAGCCGGAACGCAAGTCAGAGCAGCCGAAACTTCCACAGTTGAGGGGTAGCCTGTCCGGCACCGACTTAATCGAAAAGATATCGAAATCAAAACAGGGTGCAGATTTTCAGGCATTGTGGGCGGGAAATACTTCTCGACACGGTAATGACGATTCGGCGGCAGACATGGCACTGGCAAATATTCTTGCGTTTTGGACAGGCCGGGATGCTGGCCGCATGGATAACCTGTTTCGTCAATCCGGACTTTATCGACCGAAGTGGGACGAGCGTCATTATTCCAACGGCATGACGTACGGGGCCGCAACGATTGCACGGGCCATTAATGATTGCCAAAAAATCTATGACCCTGAAATATACCGAAAAGTAGAACTGGAAATTCCGCAGGAAGTTAATGCGATACCGAAACAGTCCAATAAACCTAAACCTCAAAAAATCGTTTGCGAGTGCTTTTCCCAAGAGGGACAATTCATTCCACCAATCCTTGCTGAGGAAATTCTAAAGCATTACCGCTTTGCTTACCAATACGCACAACTTTTTATGTACGACAGTGGTGTTTACCGCCGCATTGAGCCGAAATTTATTCAGCAAATTTGCCTAAAGGCGTTAGATGATCGGTATCGCGATACGAGGGGAAATGAAGTTGCAAAGTATATTCAAACAAAGATTTATTCCCCAGATCCTTTTTTTACGAACGATATAAAATACATAAATGTGGTTAATGGTTTATTAGAATGGCAGGTTGATGTTCTTCATGACCATACCCCTAAATATCGTTCGTCAATACAGGTTCCTATTACATACGACCCGGCAGCCGAATGTCCGGCAATAGAAAAGTTCTTCGCTGATGTGTTACCAGCAGATTGCATGGAAATTGTTTACGAGATTTTTGGATACTTTCTCATTCCAGATGTGAGAATGCAAAAAGCGTTTTTGCTGAAATCGAATGGTGAATCAGGCAAATCTATCTTTCTTAGTCTGTTGCAGGAGTTTTTAGGGCGTGACAATTACGCGAGTGAAGCTTTGCAGTCCCTGGCTGACAATCGTTTCAGAGCCGCTAATTTAGCTGGTAAACTTGCAAATATATTTGCCGACATTCCAAATTCAGCCATTGAAGACACGAGTATATTTAAGGCACTTGTTACCGGCGACGAAATCAGCGCAGAGCGCAAATGCAAAGACCCTTTTAGTTTTCGTAATACTGCCCGACTGATTTTTTCCTGTAATGAGTTACCGAGAACCCGCGATAATTCACACGGATTTTTCAGGCGATGGGTGATTATTAACTTCCCAAATAGTTTCCCCGCTGGAAGTCCGCAGCGAGATCCGTACCTATTAGAAAAGTTAATAACGCCGACCGAATTATCAGGATTGCTGAACAAAGCCATTAAAAGCTTAAAACGATTGATGCAACGCGGTGAGTTCGTAATGCCGCCAAGTTGTCAAAATGCTGTTGACGAATATGTTTTCTTGAATGATTCTTGCAAGGCTTTTTTAAATGATTGTATTGAGATCAGCGAACATGAAAGAGTTCAACGAAGTACACTTTTTGAATATTACAAACGCTATTGTGGGGTAAGCGAGTTAAAGCCGGTGCGAGATCGTAAATTCAACGAACGAGTGAGGGAGTTTTTTCCATTAGTTCAAGAGGTAAAAAGCTGCGGCATATTATTTTGGAATGGAATAAAGGTTATTGATCCAACAATGCTTTTTACACAAGACTTTTCGGTAAGAGGGCAACAAGAATAGTTCAGAGGGTAACATCAGGGTAACAAGAGGGTAACAGCGAGATATCCGCAAATGCTTGTAGTTTAAGGGGTTGTGACATATGAAGGGCAACAAGGGTAACAGAAAACACATTCTTTATATGTTTTTGAAAATCTTCTAAGGAATTTTAATCCTGTTACCCTTGTTACCCTATCCCGCGTAAATACTGGATTCTTGATACCCTACTGATACCCTAATGTTGCCCTGCTGTTACCCTAATTGTGGAAATCCACCGAAAGGAGCAAACAATGAAAATAAAAAAGGCTCGCCGTTTGGCGAAAAATATTATGTTTGCAAACGCTATTGTTACAGATTTAGGAGACGAAAATAATTTTCGGCCAGCAGTCGGTTTTAATCAAGATGTGTTAAATTCAGCAGCTTGCGTACTTCATGAAGCAGGTATTTGTGATAAAGAAACTATCTTGAAGTATCTGAATGAGTTGGCGGATGAAATTGCAAAAGAAGCGGGGCAATGGTTACTTAATGAATTTGCAAAAGAGGAACGACAACACTTGTATTGATGAAAGGGGACGTAATGTTTAATAAACTAAAAACTCTATTGACTCACCTTTATTTCAATCAGAGGAGGAAATATAAATGGTCATAACTGCCAGCCTGGAATATTTGGGCAGAAAAGTCGTCAGTGGTGAACTTGGCGGCGGCGTGATTATATTTAGTGTGGATAAATCAATATCACTAGACATTGACGAAATTCGGCAACTCAGAGACTTCTTAAATAAAAAGCAGAAAACGGAGGAAGAGAATGGTTATTAAAGCTCTCAAGAGTTTGTTCTCCCGCCGCCAGCCGGAACGAACGGAGCAGGTAACACTGCTCTCCGGTGGCAACGCAATAGCGTCTAGCTTTAATGGTAATCTTCGCCAGTCAGATGTTTTTTTATCAGCGGTTCACAGTATCGCCGTACACGCTTCAAAAATGACTATATCGCATATCGTTCAATCAGACGGTATGCGATCCCCGGGAGACCAACAATTAAACCGGCTGCTAGGGTTGCAGCCAAACCCGGTGACTACGGCAGCCGAATTTTTGTATAAATGTGCGTCATATTATTGGTCAGACCCGGATTTATTTATATTGTTGGAACGGTCTGGAAACGGCTCAGTCATAGCAATGTGGCCATTAAAGCCTTCCAGTGCGCAGTTTGTCACAGACCAGACCGGCAGTTTATACATAAAATTCCTGTTTAATAATGGGGTTAACGTCATTTTACAATACTGTGATATTGTCCACGTCCGCAGAATTTTTCACTCAAGCGACCTGCTCGGAGACTCAAACACGGCGATTATGTCAGCGGTTGAACTGGCACAGGCTCAGACGAATGGTTTGCGGACTACAGCAGAAAGTAGTGGTATGGTTAGAGGAATTTTAAAGGTAAATTCTTCCATTCGCCCTGAAGATCTTGAAAAAGTGAGAAAAAGTTTCATTGATAGCTATTTAAAGGCAGGTTCAACAATTGGCGCGGTTGACGCTAAATTTGAATACACTCCCATTAATTCAACGCCAAATACAATCAATGCAACTGACATTGAAACCGTAAACAAAAAAATATTTCAATTCTTAGGGGTTCACCAGTCCATTATTGATGGTAGCTTCACAGAAGAAACCTATCAATCTTTTGTGGAAAGCAGCCTAGAACCTTTTTCTAATACGTTAGGACAAGCCTTATCTGCTAAGATGTTTACTGCTCGTGAAATAGCTTGGGGAAATCAAATTTCAATTGACACTGCCGGCAAGATGGCCTTTGCTTCACCAAAAACGAAAATCACGGCACTAAAAGAATTAATGCCGCTTGCGGTTTTAACTTTGGACAACGCATTAACAATACTTGGGTTCCCGCCTGTTGGGGGAGAAGAAGGGGCGCGTCGATTACAGTCTTTAAATTATGTTGATAGCTTGCGCGCCGCTGACTATCAGTTAGCAAATGTAGATAAAAAACTATTGGGGGTTAAAGCAGATGAAGGAAATCAGGACAGCAACGATTAATCCAGGCGACCCGGCAGGAACGTCTGATTTAATATTAATTGGCCAGCCGATTGTATTTGATACGCCAGCAGTAATTGGCGGGCAATACACGGAGGTCGTTAAAAGGGGGGCCTTGGATAACACCGATATGAGTGATTGTAGACTGCTTTACAATCATGACTTATCGAAGGTTCCATTAGCAAAAACTCCTAAGACCATGCAGCTTACTGTAAGTCCGGCAGGGCTACAGATGAAAGCACAGTTACCGGATACCGAGGAAGCGAGAAGCGTACATACGGCAGTAAAACGCGGTGATTTATCGGGAATGTCGTTCAGTTTCACAGTGCCGCCAGGAGGCGACAGTTACGATGCGGCGACAAATACCCGGACAATTAATAAGATTGCAAAAATATATGAATGCTCTATTTGTCCGTGGCCAGCCTATAGCCAAACTTCGGTAGAAGCGCGGTCAATAATGGAAACAGCCAAACAAAAAATAGGTCAGATCGACCAAATGAAAATAAAAATTAATCAGATATTGAAAAGGGGTATATAACATATGAAATTTAAAACTGTTGCAGAGGCATTTAATTTTTACCGGACCCAAACCGTCCAACAAATCGAAACCAGGGCGCAGGAAATCGGCCAACTGATTAACACCGATGCAAACGCAAATATTCAGGAGCTTAACATCGAATTGGACGGCTTAAAGGAAGCCAAAGCTAATCACGAGGAACGCAGCCAACTGCAGGACAAATTGAAAACCTGGACACCTATCGCAGGTGCCAGCACTCAAACAACTGAACTGCCGACCGATGCTGATGCAATCCTTAAGACTCCTGAATACCGCAGCGCATTTTTTAAGAGCCTGCAAAGCAAGCCGCTTACCGATATTGAGCAACGAGCCTATAAAGCTGTCATGGAGAAACGTGCCGCCTTTGGTACTCAGGCAACATTGGCTGCTGTATTGCCCACTCAAACCCATAATGAAATCATTCAAAAAGCCCGTGGACTTCGTGCCCTGGTTACTGCCAGCCGGAACTTCTCAATTCCCGCTAAATTATCAGTGCCGGTAATTGGGCCTCAATCAGCCGCAACATGGCACGCAGAGGGTGCACCTGTTGAAGGTAGTGACGTTGATCCAGTAAGTGTAAATTTCAACGCATACGAACTGATTAAAATATTCTCTATCAGTGCAAGTGCTTCAGCAATGGCGCTTGACTCCTTCGAATCTTATCTAACCGGCGAACTTGCAAACTGCCTGCTTGATGCTATGGAAGCTGCTCTTGCTACTGGTACTGGTACTGACCAGGGCGCAGGTCTTAGCAGTATTACCTTTAATACTACAAACTCCATGACCTTCGCAGTATCGCCAGCATTTGAGGACTTTGTAGCAACTGCCGCACTGCTTAAAAGTGGATACGGTGCAGGCGCCAGCTGGGCAATGAATTTCTCTACACTATACAAGCAGGTATATTCACTAACAGATGCAAATGGTAGGCCGCTATTCATTCAGAACGCAGCCATTGAGGGTGCACCTGCTTATCTGCTTGGCAAACCAGTGATTCTCTCAGACAGTATTGCTGATGATACGATCTACTATGGTAACTTCGGGTTTATGGGATACAATCTCTTTAATGTCATGGTTGAGACAAGCCGCGAATCATCTTTCAAGTCAAACCTGATTGACTATCGTGTGACCGCAGTTGCCGACTGCAAACCGATTGTTAGCGAGGCATTCGTCAAACTATCCAAGGCGTAAACAAACGGGGCGGCTTAATCGCCGTCCCTATTTTTATATGGAGGAATTATGAGAATTACAGAGGTAAAGTATTGTCCCGTTCGGTTCGAGTCATCCGACACGGTTGGTTATGCACAGGTTCGCCTTGATGGAGTGCTGATGCTCTATGATATCGCGGTGAAAATTAAGGATGGTGCGCCAATGGTTGTTTTCCCTACAAGAGTTTCTACAAGGAAAGGTAAAGTACGATCGTTTTTCTCTGCTGATGGGCCTTTGCGAAGTGAGATTGATGCTGCTGTTATAGAGCAGTATGAACTATTTAACTTAAGGCGTGAGACAGATATAAATCATAAACCAGTCAAGGCAGCAGGTTCCAATCGACGGTTGGTGTTGGGGTGAGCAGCGGAAGCCCTGCCCATGTCGAATAATAAAGGCTCATATCCAGGGACCGGAGTGGGAGCCTCAAATAATACGCGTGTCGTGCGCGTGAGGGGGTGTAGTTCCCCAGTATTAAGTATTTACAAGAAGGAGGGCAATATATGAATAAAGACATTATCAAGCAGGAGCTATTATCCGAAATAGAAAAGTCCGACTGTTTCACCTTTGCGGATCTCGTTTATTTTTTTGAGGATCGCGATATTAACCCGCATGGAGATCAATATCTTGGATACCCAGACTTAAATATTTATTTTTTGGTAGGACTGTCTGAAGAGGTTACAGTCTTGATTAAGGAAATGTTGCTGAATGAAGAGTTATTTCTCGGTGCAGTTGATCGAGAGATTTATAACAAAATTGGTACCGGAGTACTTATGCCAGCAACAAAAAAACTAACACCGAGCGGCGGCTATAAGAAAAAACATTGGCAGCCGGTTATCTTTAGGACGAAAGGGGTGTGTGAATAATTGGCAACAATAGCAGAATTAATGGTAAAAATTAGTGCTAATAATTCCGGGCTAAAAAAGGAATTAAACGCCAGTAAACGGCAGTTAGCAAGGTTTCAAAAAGACATGCCGGATCTAATACCGGCAGGCGCTTCCACGGCAATGGCGGCTCTAGGTGTGGCAATGAGCGCGGCTGCAGTAAAGTCAGTTAGTCTGTCTGCCGCAATGGAACAAAACAAGATTGCATTTTCGACGATGCTTGGAAGTGGTCAGGCTGCACAGAAAATGCTTGACGATTTAGCGACTTTTGCAGAAAAAACGCCATTCGATTTTACTTCTTTAGTGACAAGCAGTAAAAAAATGATCGGTCTTGGGTATTCTGCAGAAGAAATCATACCAACTCTAAATATATTGGGTGATGCAGTAGCGGCAGTCGGTGGAAACAGCGAAAATATGAGTTCTATTGTGGATGCCTTTGCCAAAATGCGAGCCGGTGGCATGTTGGCTGCTGACCAAATGAATAGGTTAACAGATGCCGGTATTCCGGCATGGCAGATGCTTGCTAAGGTTCTTAATACAGACGTTGCAACCGCCATGTCGATGGCTGAACAAAAGAGCATAAACGCCAATACGGCTATTTCCGGCATGATGGCTGAAATGTCGACCCGTTATGGCGGCACGATGAAAACAGCTTCGGCTACTGTTTCAGGGCAAATGAGTAACATTCAGGATACTGCAACTCGCACAATGACAGTTGTCGGTGACCAAATAACGCAAGCGTTTGATTTAAAAACTAAATTAGGCAGTGCGTCTGCTGAGTTTGCCAAGTTTGCCGATAGTGTAAAATCTCAGGGGCTTGACACTGTTCTAAGGAACGCAGTACCAGATCAAGCCATTGTACTAGGCATGACAGGTGTGGTGGCGTATAGTGCCGCAAACTTTATTCCAACTCTTGCAAAAATAAGAATAGCGGCTCTTGAATCTGCCGCTGCCTTTAGGATTATGACGGCTGCAATGGGGCCTTGGGGCCTTGCAATCACAGGTGTGACGCTTTTAGGCGGTGAACTATATTTACAGTCACAGAAAACAAACGCTTCATTAGACTTAATGAACTCTACTATTTACGATGGCGCCAGTCGCATGAATTTAGCAGGTGATTCTGCTGGAAATCTATCCAGCAATCTAGTCCAAGTTGGCAAGGCTGCAAATTATGCTACCGATGCTATGGCTAACTTTAACGCTACCCAGAAAGATGGGCGCGGCGGATCAGAACGATATGATTATGATATATTTGCAGAACGGGACAGGTTGGCGGCACTCGCGGCAGCAAGTACACCGCCAGAAATACCATCCGGCGGCGGTGGCGGCGACGCTGGTAGTTCTGGCGTAGATGAAGCAGTGCAGGCATGGGAAGATCTGCTAAACAAGACTAAGCAAGTAACTGAATCGATTGAACAGGAATGGGTACAAACCACTAAAACCGAGCTCGAACAGCTTGATATCTGGAAGAAAAAACAAATTGGCGACTTAGATATCATAAAGGCTGAATACGAAGCAAACGGACAAGATTTTGCAGCTTATGAAGATGACAAGGCAAAAATTGCAGCGGTTTATCGCACAAGACGTACCAAGATAGTTCAGCAAGAAGCTAGGGACGCCATTGCCATGTATCAATCGGTTCGTGACGGTTATGAGTCTGTTCAGCGCGAAATGTCTCAGCTTACCGGATCGGCGAAACTTACCGAAGATATCAATATAAAATATGATGATAAAATCAAGGCCGCAAGAGATACCTTCAATAAAATATCGCAAGAATATGAGACTGCCACCGATGCTCAGAAGAAAACAATATTAAGCGGGTTAGATAGCGAGAACGCAGCTTATCAAGTTACTGAGGCTGGTCGGTTGGATTTAAGCAAAGCAACTGCTAATGCAATTACGGCTTACGGTATCCAGAAAAACAAGGAACTGACCGATAACTACGCGACCTGCAAAGACATTCAAGCTAGTATTGACGCAGCTTATAATGCTAGTAGCTTAACCATACTGCAGGAAGCACTAACCAAGGAAAACGCAATCCGCCAAAGTAACTATGATGCACAAAAAACCATGATGGACCTGTACCAGCAGGCTAGTGCAGACGCGACCTTGACATGGGCTGAAGTAATGTCCCGCACAAGCGCGACTGCTTATGATGGTTTCAAATCCGGTATTGCTGATGTATTGTCAGGTACAGAAAGTATTAGTGATGCTTGGGGTGAAGTAGGAAATGTAGTTAGGAAAGTAGTTGCCAATATGGTTGCGGAATATATTGCTGGTAGAATGGCAATGGCTTTGTTTGGAGAGAAGGGTGGAACTCAAACAATGGCTAAGTCAGTTACGCAAGGAGCCGCTACAGCAGCCGCATGGTGGCCAGCAGCTATTGCAGTATCATTAGCAACATTTGGGGCGAATTCTGGTCCTGCTATTGGTGGTATGGCCGCTGCAACTGTGGCTGGTATGGCAATGGGTACAGTTTCGGGATATGCTACTGGCGGTTTATTAGTTGGACCTGGTACTGGTACGTCAGATAGTATTTTAATGTGGGGATCTAATCGTGAGTACATGCTCAATGCAGCGGCCACAAAATCAATTGGTATAGGCAACCTTAACTATATGAATGATACCGGTAAAATCCCGGGATTTAAAACCGGAGGACTAGTCACAGGTCCATCGTTAAGCAGTCTGTCCAGAAATTACACTGCGGCCAGTCCCGCGACTAAGCATAGTAATACCGGAGTAACTAACGCGGGCAGACAGCAGCCAGCTATGAATGTTAATTTCCAAGTGAGTTCGATTGATAGTAAAGACACGAATCGGTTCTTCAAAAAGAATGGTAGGAATATGGCTCAAACCATAGCAAATCAAGCACGAATGTTTTACAGTCCTACATGATAAAGCAGCCCTCAAACTTGAGGAGAGCGCAAAATTGCGTTCTCCTTTGGGGTGAGGGTTCGACATTGTGTCGAGAGCATTATTACTGTGGGGAAATTCCCCACGTGATTGATTCCTAAAAATTCAGGTGGTCAAATTGCCCAATGCGACAGGCAAAGGTGTTACATTGCAACAGGTGTCCAATTTGGACAGTTTAGCCATTTGGCTAACGTGGGGGGATTCCCTCCACGTTGTGGGAGCTTGTTTTTGCAAGCTCCCCTTTTATACTTACACGCGCGCGAGGTGACACAAGTTTTTGACTGTCGAGAAGGTGACAGTGAAAAAGAAAAGCGCCCCGAGGGACGCTTTATTATTATAAGTTACTAGCAATTTCAAAATATTTTTTCTGATTATCATTAATATTTATTTCTGGTTTTGTTAAAGTAAGTTTTGTTCCATTAATAAATTCAACGATTACTGTTTTATATTGTACATCACTATTTGATATAAAATCTTCGTCCGATGTTTCAATAATTTTTTCTACGTTAATTACTTGATTTAAATTATATCTTTTCACGATCGTTTGTTTAAAGGTAAAACGTACTTCAATTAATTCTTTATCAGTTTGGAATATTGCACAACCGTTATTATCATTTTTCCTTTGCTGACTCTCTTGATAATTCTGTATATAATATTTGTCTTTTGGACTTACATTATTGCAAATAGCAACTTGTAACCTGCTACTAACCCAATTAGGATAAGATTTAAATTCCATTATGCTTTCAAGGGTATTCATGCTTCCATCTCTCCTTTTACCATTTACTTACACCATTCGGCAAAAGGAAGATAATTCCTGCTGTTTTTGCTATTACTGTCGAAAATACAATAACAAAGAATTCTACCTGATACACATTGACGTGTTTAGATATGTTATGATATAATTAGATAGAAGGGAGGTACTAAATGGGACTCAATAATTTACCAGATGTTTTGACACCAAAGCAACTTGCGGATTTTTTACAGGTTAGTGATCAAACAATTAAAAGAGCTATTAAAGCCGGAAAATTAAAAGCCTTTAAAGTCGGTAAGGATTGGAGAATTGAAAAAGAAGCAGTACTTGAATGGGTTCAAAAGTAATATTCTCCATAATAAGTAAAGGCCCACTCACTACGGCAAATAGTGACCAGGCCAGCGACCTAGGAACCATCACAGAACCCTGCCGCACTCTTATCTTATCATTTTTCGCGGCAGAGGACAAGCACATTGACAACTCTATACCACTGGGGGTGGCGACCGGTATAACGCGGGGCAGCAGGACACGGCCAGAAATGGACGCAGGGAAACACCTACCCCAAGAGCCAGCGAAATAATGATAGGGAGAGTGTATTGTTAATGGCTTTAAAACCGGAAGAAATGATAATTCACGAATATAGCGGTAGGAAATATAGGATAATCGACTTTGAAGGTTATGTGCTTTGGTTAAGACGTGGAGATGGATTGTATGCGGTTGACCCTACTGCATTAGAAGAATTTAAGAATTGTATACGCAATTGGCAGCAAATAGCATGACCAGGTCTTTTATTGAATTGGTGACCACTGTGACTAATCGCAACGAGGGGGGCAAGTTTATATGAACATTCGAAGCATACTTACCGGGCAAAGCGTAAAACCGGGGGAGTTGGAATATAATTGGCAACAGTTCGTAATGGATCGCCAGGAGATACTGGAAGAAAAGTTAGACACTACTGAAATGGCGGCAGGTTATCGCAATGAAGATGCTAAATTGAACGCTATTTTGGAAAGCATAGAAGCTATTGTGGGACAAGAAAATTCCAGAGATTTATATGACGCAATAATATATAAACAATTAACAGCCACCTATCTACATTACAATAAAGGTTTTCTCGATGGCATAAAGTTTGCAACGATGGCAGGGCAATTATAATTAAATTGATGGGGAGTGTATATTAATGACGGGTTCCAAACAAGCATTGGAAGTCATGGAAGAATTTAAAGCGATGATTCGTACTGCTGATGGAGAATTAAAACCCGGTGCAAAATTAGTTGTGGAAGCTATGAAAGAGTTTGAAATTGATGTAACTGAACTAGCTGAGGATGAATTAGATAAGATTTTTGCATATTTAATAATTGCTTCCAGAGATCCAAGTGGAGCGGTGGCCGTCAATACTTAGAAAGAATATTACGGGGGTTGTGTTCACTTGCATATTTTGCAGAGGGGTGATTTTATTGGAAAAAGAAAAAATCGTAATTAACTCAATAGTTGCAGGGAGGATCTTGCTTGCAGCTGCTATCCGACTGGCCGAAAAACGTAGAGTAAAAGCACTGGAAGAAAAAAAGGCCGAGTAATCTCGGCTGTAGTGAAGGAGGACAAACATGATGGTAATTGATGGTTACAAAATTACAATTTCTGATGGCGAAAAGGAATATGACGGTGACAACCCGCCAGAGTGGTTTCTAGAGCGTCTGGCATATGCATTCGGTTACAAATATGTACCCAAGGAAAAGAAAAAAGAAGAAAGCGAGGAATGAGTTCATAACCGGCCATTGTGCCGGATGCAGGAAGGAGATGATAATAAATGACATTAGGCGAAATACTCACAGGCAAAGAAAAGCTGTCTATTCTTGATTATGTTATGAAATATTCTAAAACAATGACTGTACAGGCTATGATTGATCTATGTAATCTGTATGGCATTTCCCCGGCACAGTTATTCACAGCGGAGTATATCGAACGGTAGCTAGGATGCAGGGCGGGCAATCCTCTAGTAGCTGCCAGGGCTTGGCGTAGTGACAGTGTAAAGCAGGCTATGGTTTTATCATACATAGCCTGCCTGTCCCGTATGAGTTGAGCGCAGGAACGAGGGGAGTTTCCCGCCTTTCCTTCTACTATATATAGGGCGGTGAGAAAATGGCAAAGCGCGATAGCGGAGAAGGTACAATAGTTAAATGGGATGAAAAAAAGCAATTATTCTTTCAGCGTTTCGGTTACAAAGATAAAACCGGCAAAAACAAGGTTAAGGCTATTTATGGGAAGAGTAAAGGCGAGGTAAACGAGAAGCGCAAGGCATGGCAGAAGGAACTTGATGCCGGAATAAATACTAATAGTGCAAAAATGACCTATGAAGCTTGGTTAAGGATATGGCTTGATACCTACAAAAAAGGTTCAATCGAGCAAACAACTTTAGACAATTATCAGCAATATGTAACGCTACACATTATACCTGGTCTTGGAAGTATGAAATTGAAGGATTTAACACGCCAAAACATACAGGTGTTTATTAATGATATGAGCGAAAAACTTTCCTCGGGTAGCGTTGTTCTTATTAGGGCTATTATTAGTAATAGTCTTAAAATAGCGGTAGAAGATGATATATTGCTTAAAAATCCTGCTACAGGTATTAAGATATTAAAAAGAAGGGTTGAGCAAACAACAGAGATAAAACCTTTTAGTGTAGAAGAACTGAAAACAATATTCTCTATTCTCGGCAATGGAAAATATTACAATATAGCCTATGTTGCTGCCTTTACTGGTATGCGGCGCGGTGAAGTGCTAGGATTACGATGGACAGACATAGACTTTTCTGCTAAAATTATTCGAGTCAGACAGCAAATAAAGTATATACATTCTAAAAAGGAATTAATAGCAGGTCGGCTTAAAACCGAAAATGCATATAGAGAAATACCTTTAGATGATAAAGTTATAGCTGTTTTAAAAAAGCAGAGTGCATGGCAAGCTGCAAATAAATTGAAACTTGGAAATGCATATACCGACAGCGGACTAGTGTTTACCGACGAGCTAGGCGGCATGTTGAAGCCGATTAACATATCAGTCAGTTTTGGATATGCAGTTAAAAAGGCGAAAGCCGGTGAACGAAGTTTTCACGATTTGCGGCATACATTTGCCAGTGTTGCTATTTCGAGCGGTGTAAGTGTTAAGGCGATTTCTGCCACAATGGGACATGCAAATATACAGGAAACCTTGGATACATACGGACATTTAATGCCAGGGGATAGTTATTCAGTAACATCAATTGTGGCAAAATATTTATCTTGTTTGTAATTTGTAGCTTTCTTTTTGCAGTTAAAAGTATTACAATCAGTATTACAATTGAAGGTAAACACCTTTGTTTTTTTGTGGGTAAATATGGAGAAGAATCATGTGCTTAAGGTTGTTTATAATCCGGCAAAAATACCGGATTTAATAAACAAGATATTGATAGAGAGAAGGTTAGTAAGGTATGCTTAACCAGCGCCTCTTGCGAAATTTAGATGTCATACTTATTGGTGTTACTGCGCTACTTGTTCTGATTAGTCTTGTTATTATTGGCAGCGCCACACATATCAATAATCCCAGTGAGGATCGATACTGGTTTGTGCAGCGCCAGGGCTTATTTGCTTTAGCGAATATTGTTATTGTTTTTGTTATGCTCAACTTTGACTATAAATCGCTAGAAAGAGTTTCGGGATTTTTATATATTTTGAACTTAGTAATGCTGCTTGCTGTTATGTTTGTCGGTCACTCGGCGCTGGGCGCTCAACGCTGGATACAGCTTGGCCCAATCAGCTTACAGCCTTCAGAGTTTTCTAAGATTATTATGATTATTTCTTTGGCGCAAATTCTAGATAAGCGTACTGGCAAACTTAATACTTTTAAAGAAATAATTCCGGTGTTTATTTATGTGGGAATACCATTTATTTTAGTATTAAAACAACCTGACCTGGGCACTTCGTTAGTATTTTTAGCCATACTATTTGGCATGATTTTTGTAGCAGGGATAAGCTTACGTCACTTAGCCGCGATAGTCGGTGTGGGGATGGCTTTTCTGCCGATTTTTTGGCACTTCTTAAAAGACTACCAAAAAAAACGCTTAACTGTGTTCATTGATCCTAATGTCGATCCCTTGGGGTCGGGTTACCATATTATTCAGTCTAAAATTGCCATTGGCTCAGGAATGCTTTTTGGTAAAGGTCTGTTCAACGGCACACAAAGCCAATTGAATTTCCTGCCGGAGAACCATACTGATTTCATTTTTGCCGTTATTGGAGAAGAGTTAGGGTTTATTGGAGCTAGTCTGATTCTCTTGCTCTACCTTATTTTGCTTTACCGTGGTGTTAAAATCTCGGGTGAAGCCCGGGATAATTTTGGCACACTTCTGGCAACAGGCATTACCTCGATGATAGCGTTTCACCTACTGGTCAATGTTGGCATGACAGCAGGAATTATGCCGGTAACAGGCATTCCGTTGCCACTTATGAGTTATGGCGTAAGTGCATTAACCACGAATCTCATTAGTATTGGGATTTTATTAAACATCTATATGCGACGACAAAAGATACTATTTTGATTTATTTTAAACGGAGATAAAGGGGCTTTTTTATTAAAAGCAACTATCTCCGTTTTTCTTTTCCAGAGGGAAAGTATAAAACTTTCCCTGGATTGAACGACTATACCCCTAAAGGGCACAGGCGCCTTCTGCCGGCGACGCACCCGGATGGTGCTAGTGCCGATTGCGCCATGGATGGCATAGCAATTCGGCCGTCCTGAAGGACTTGGCACAAGTCAAGTCTTTTCTTTTCCTTCAGCGGCTAAAGATGCCACTTCACTAGTTATAATTTTATAGTTTTGTCATATATATTCCGTAAGAATACTCCGGACTGGTATTGTGGAGGGCATGCGATGACGAAGTTATGGAATCGTTTGAAAAGTGGCAGGCAGTTTAGTAACCGTAATAATGAGAATAATTGGCAATCATACTATGAAGAGGAACCAGACTATACCTGGCTTAAAAGGACGGTAGCGGCTTTGGCACTTTTTGCGCTGGTGTATAGTGCTCATGTGTCAAATACCCGAATCGGGCAGGAAGTGTCTGGAGCCGTTCGCCAAATACTGGCTACGCAGACTGATTTTGCTTACTATACCGCAAGAGTAGTCGAGTATGTTACGGTTCATTGGCCTAATGCTGCCAATTTGCCAGGTATACCTGTTTTAAAACAGGTTCAGACGACAATTTCGCGCGGTGCTGATCCTTTGCGCTACATGACAAAGCCAGTTCAAGGGCAGATAATAACACAATATGGTTGGCAGACCAATCCGGCGCCAAAACCGGCGACTTGGCATGAAGGAATTGCTATTGCCGCTCCCATAGGAACAAGTGTACAGGCGGCTGCTGACGGACGAATAAAAGTGGTTACCGATAGTGCCCAGTTAGGCAAAATGCTGATTATTGACCACGGACAAAATGTGGAAACAATATATGGACATGTAAGTGATATTCTGGTTAAAGAAGGTGATTTAGTGAGTCAGGGTCAGGTGATGGCCCATATTGGCAAAGCTGGCTCGAATGCTGGGTCTGAGCTTTATTTTGAACTACGGGAGAACGGCAAAGCGGTGGATCCGTTATCTAGAATTAAAGGTGAATCTACCCAATAAGGGATGTGAATTATGAGAGCCGGAAAGATAGCAGGCGTTGAGCTAGTAATAAATAATTGGTTTATCGGGCTCATTGCCCTATTTGCGGCCGCTGGTCTTGTGAGCAAAGTGCTAGTAGTGTTTAGTGCTGTTTTATGCCATGAACTGGCCCACATGCTCATGGCTATAGGCTTAGGCTATAAGGTTAAACAGGTAGAGCTATTGCCTTTTGGGGCTGTGGCGCGGGTAGATGGTCTTGCTGATGCAGGGGCGACAAGTGAACTAATGATAGCTGCCGCCGGGCCACTGGCAAGTTTGGGCCTGGCGGCTGTCTGTTATATCGGAATAAATGAGGCAGGCAACTGGCAGGATGTATGTCAGTTTTATGGTGAAGTAAATCTCATGTTAGCACTCTTTAATTTACTACCGGCATTGCCACTGGACGGTGGGAGAATTTTACGGGCTATTTTAAGTTACCGGCGTAATTATCGTGATGCCACAGCGATTGTTGTTACGATTAGTCATAGTATTATTTGTTTACTGGTAATCTGTACCGGTATAGGATATTGGCTCTATAATACGATAAATTTAACGCTGTTGGTCGCAGCCGTTTTTTTGCTCCTTACTGTCCGAACTGAAAAAGATTTAGCAGGGTTTCGAGCTATGCGTATCTTAGCCAATAAAAAGGCAGGGCTGATTTCCAGCCAGATTATGCCTACCAGTCACCTTACCGCGATGGAAAGTGCAGTGATTGGTGACATTATTCGCTTGTTTGGCCCGGAGAAATACTATATCATACATATTGTTGATCAAAATTTCAAATTATGTGGGGCTTTGACTGAGACAGAGGTGTGGGAGGGGTTAATTAAAAAGGGGATAAGGTCTAGAATCAATGAATTTATCTAACCATTTTTTGGTCAGTAGGTTTCAAATCAGTACTACCTGGAAAAAATAAGTCTTGATATTTCCACCCAAAAAATACATAATAATTTTTATAGCTATATATTGGAGGTACATATGCAGCCTATAGATCCTGTCAGTCCTGCTATTTTAAGCAAAGTGATGAAGCCAGCACGCTACACTGGATATGAATGGAACAGTGTGAGCAAAGACCCTAAAGCGGATTTAGTCAGTTTTGTTCTGGCTATGCCTGATGTTTATGAGGTTGGCATGTCCAACCTGGGGCTTAAAATATTGTATCAGATATTAAATAACCGTCAAGATACCTTCGCTGAGCGTGTTTATGCTCCCTGGGTAGACATGGAAGCTGAGATGAGAGCCGCAAATATTAAATTATACACCCTGGAAACCAAACGTCCTGTTGCTGAATGCGACATTATTGGTTTTACTTTGCAGTATGAGTTGAGCTACAGTAATGTGCTTAATATGCTTGATATAGCCGGTATTCCGGTAGAGGCAGCTAAGCGTGATGAGAGTCAGCCACTGGTCGTATGCGGTGGGCCTTGCGCCTTTAATGCAGAACCAATGGCGGATTTTATTGACTTCTTTATCCTCGGCGAGGGTGAGGAGGTAATTGGCGAAGTTGCTGCTGCGATTGCTGCGTGGAAACAGGCAGGCAAGCCAGGCGGCAAAAACGGCCTATTACAGCAGCTTGCAGTATTTGATGGCATATATGTCCCGAGTTTTTATGACGCACAGTACAATGCCGCTGGACAGGTCAGTGCTTTGCAACCACTGGTGCCGGCAGCTAAACCTGTCATTGTCAAACGGTTAGTTAAAGATCTGGATCAAGTGACATTTGCTACTAAGCCTATTGTGCCATTTATTGAAATTGTGCATGATCGTATTATGCTGGAACTATTTCGTGGCTGTACGCGGGGGTGCCGGTTCTGTCAGGCCGGGGTGCTTTATCGCCCGGTACGGGAACGAAAAATGGAGACACTGATTAACCATGTCCAAGAACTTGTGGAAAATACCGGCTATAACGAAGTGTCTTTGGTATCATTAAGTTCAGCGGACTACTCTTGCCTCAGCCCATTAATCACGGAGCTAATTACCCGCTTTAAGCAGCAGGGGGTAAGTGTGTCATTGCCTTCACTTAGGGTTGACAGCTTTTCGATTGATTTGGCAAAACAAGTGCAGCAAGTGAGAAAGAGTGGTTTGACTTTTGCACCTGAGGCCGGCACGCAGCGCCTACGGGATGTAATTAATAAAGGAGTTACTGAGGAAAATCTTACCGAAGCAGTAAGTGCTGCTTTTTCCGCTGGCTGGTCAACCATTAAGCTCTACTTTATGATCGGATTACCAACCGAGACTGATGAAGATATAGCAGGAATTGCCAGACTCGCTCAGCAAGTGGCAGATTTATATAAACAGATAAAAGGACGAAAAGGTGCCAAGGTGACTGTCAGTGTGTCTTCCTTTGTTCCTAAGCCGCATACTGCTTTTCAATGGTTTGGACAAAACTCGGTAGCGGAAATTGAACGCAAACAAAAGCTGTTACGATCGCTGATTAAAGATCGCAGCATTTCACTTAGTTGGCATGATGCCCGTACCAGCTTCCTTGAAGGTGTGTTTGCCCGTGGTGACAGGCGTCTCGGGAAGGTATTACTTCAGGCGTGGCAGCAGGGGGCGAGATTTGATGGCTGGTCTGAACATTTTAAGTATACTATTTGGATGGAGGCTTTTGCCGCTGTAGGCATTGACCCCGATTTTTATGCCAGGCGTGACCGGGAGATGGGTGAATTTTTGCCATGGGAGCATTTATCCTCAGGGGTGGATAAATCTTTTCTGGCGAAAGAATGGCTCTCTGCACAGCAAGAGTCCCTCACTGCTGACTGTCGTCATAAACACTGCGGTGCCTGTGGCGTTTGCCAGGCTCTTGATGCTAACGTTGTTGATTGGGGGCAGGAATAATGGCAAAATTACGGCTTAAGATAACCAAAGGGAATCCAATTCGCTATGTTTCTCATTTAGATTTTGCCGGCACAATTGAGCGAGCTGTGCGTCGTGCCAAACTGCCGGCAGCCTACTCTGAAGGCTTTAACCCCCATATGAAGCTAGCCTTTGCATCGGCGTTGGCAGTAGGGGTAACCAGTGAGGCTGAATATCTTGATCTTGAACTGACAGAAGCAGCAGATATTGCTTTGCTGGAAGCCAGGCTTAAGCCACAGTTACCTGCTGGCATTGAACTTAAAGCGGCAAAATATGTAGAGCAGCATAGCAAAGCTCTGATGGCGGTTGTTAACCTGGCTACCTACGAAATTATCGGTTCACTAACTCCGGGTGAAGTTTGGGATGCCGTGGAGACAAGCATAGATAATTTTAATCGTGAAGTTGAAGTGATTTATGTTAAACAATCCCCTAAAGGTCGTCGGGAAATCGATATCAAAGAGTATCTGACCGAGCCAGTAATTGTTAAACCACTACCTGCTAATCAACAGAAACTGATACTAAATCTTTCTATAAAAATTACGCCCGCTGGCAGTGTTAAGCCAGTTGAGGTGCTTGCTGTACTAACAGATAACTATGGTTTGCCTGTTGATAAAGACGCGGCGTTAATTAATCGTAGTGGGTTGTTCGTAACTAACGGCAAGGTATGGAGATCACCGATTGAATTGTAGACAACGACAGATTAATAACAGAAGGAACGATCTATGAATAAAAGGATAATTGCCAACGTTATGCCGGAAGAGACTCGAGTTGCACTCTTGGAAGACGGTGAACTCATGGAAATCTCGGTGGAGCGTAGCGAGAGTGGGCATTTAGTTGGAAACATTTACAAAGGACGAGTTAAAAATGTCCTCCCAGGTATGCAAGCTGCTTTTGTTGATATTGGGCGAGACAAAAATGCTTTTTTATATATGGGAGATGCCGGCCGTCAGGCTGCCAGTCAGCATTTGACGATTGGCCAGGATGTATTGGTGCAGATTGCCAAAGATGCTATGGGTGACAAGGGACCAAGAGCCACCATTAGCCTGACACTGCCGGGAAGGTATATTGTACTAATGCCAACCGTCGATTATATTGGCATTTCGCGCCGTATTGAAGCTGAACCAGAGCGAGACCGTTTGCGTCAGATCGCAGAGAAAATTCGGCCAGAAGGTATGGGGGTTATTGTTAGGACAGTAGCCCAGGATAAAAGTCAGGATGACCTCATGAAAGATATGGCCTATCTAGCTAACATGTGGTCAACTTTGAGCGCCAGGGCCAAACGGAGCAATGCGCCTGCGCTCATTTATAAAGATGCTGATCTTGTGGTACGGATAGTTCGTGACTATCTTACCAGTGATGTAAATGAATTTGTTATTGATAGTCAGGAAGCATATAACCGGGTTGTTGATTTACTGCAATATATATCACCAGAGTTAATTGACTCTGTAACACTCTATGAGCCAACCGCTAAGGACAGCGATATATTCAGATGGTTTAATCTTGAAGATAGCTTGGAAAGTCTGCGTGACCGGCGGGTAGAACTGAAATGTGGCGGCTATATTGTCATTGATTATACAGAAGCGATGACTGTTATTGATGTTAATACTGGTAAGTTTGTTGGTAATACCAATCTCTCAGAGACTGTATTTCAGACTAATTTGGAGGCCATTGCCGAAATCGCCAGACAGCTTCGGTTAAGGGACATTGGCGGTATCATTATCATTGATTTTATTGATATGGATAAAGCGCAGCAACGCTCAGCGGTACTTTCCGGACTAGAACTAGAGCTGAAAAGGGATCGCACTAAATCTAATGTGTTAGGAATTACTAGCCTGGGGTTAGTAGAAATGACACGGAAAAAGGCCAGGCAGAACCTTACAGGTATGCTATACAGTCCCTGCCCGCACTGTATGGGAAAGGGTCGTATTAAATCACCGGAAACCGTGGTAATAGACATTAAACGGGAATTGAGAAAACTGAATAAACGCTCTCGCTCAGGAGGACGGCTGCTATTACAGGTTCATCCCCAAGTAGCTGACTATCTGAACAGGCAGGAAGAACTCAAACGTCTTGAGCAGGAAACGGCCAGAACAATTGTAGTAGAATCAGTTGCCAATATTAATCCAGAGGTATTTTCTTTGCTGTGGAAACCTGATTGACAAACTATGACCAGTATGGTAAAATTTCATGAAGTAGACATCTGTCTACTCTAACCGCGCGGAGAGGTTCTTTTAAACACTTGGAGCACTTGAAAATGCAGTCATAGATGGCATTTTTATAAACCGTTTCAGTGTACCGAATCTGGCGAGTCCTTATATGGGGGAGGTGCAAGTTATAATGTACGCTATTATTGAAACAGGTGGTAAACAGTATCGCGTTACTGAAGGTGATGTGCTCACAATTGAGAAAATCGAAGTAACGGAAGGTCAAACTGTTGACTTTGACCGCGTTTTGACTGTTGTAAAAGATGGTGAAGTAGTTATTGGTAAACCGCTAGTAGCTAATGCAAAAGTTACTGCTGAAGTAGTAGCCCATGGCAAAGGTAAAAAGATTTTGGTTTTCAAATACAAAGCAAAAGCCAATTACCGTCGTCGCCAGGGTCATCGTCAACCGTTCACTAAAGTCCGTATTGAAAAGATTCATGCATAAGGACAGAAAATGATTACGGTTACATTAGTTCGTGATAACAACAAGGCAATTACCGGTTTTGCTATTAGCGGTCATGCCAAGACGGCGCCACATGGACAGGACATTGTATGTGCTGGTGTATCTGCGCTTGCTCAGTCAGCCATTATGGGAATTGAACGCCATCTGGGGCGGGATATTGACTTTGGGCAACGCGGTGACGGTATTACGATGGGACTTATAGGTCAACCAGATAGTCTTACAGGCGCAATTCTTGAAACAATGCTGCTGGGGTTAAACGAAATTGCCAAACTATATCCTAAGAGTGTTCATATTACTGAGCACAGGAGGTGAAAGCAAGATGGAAAATTTCAAACTGAATTCTTTTGACTTACAGTTGTTCGCTCATAAAAAAGGTGTGGGTAGCTCCCGTAATGGTCGCGATAGTGCGGCTCAGCGCCTAGGCACTAAGCGCCAAGATGGTGAAGTTGTTACTGCAGGCAGCATTTTAGTGCGCCAGCGTGGTACTCATTTCCATCCCGGTAATAACGTTGGCATCGGCTCAGATGATACTTTATTTGCCAAGGTTCCTGGCAAAGTCGCTTTTGAGCGTAAAGGACGTTATGACAGGCAAATTAGTGTGTATCCTGCAGTTGAAGAAGCTATTTAAAGAAAACGGCTTATGCCAAGCCTTTGGCGAAAGCGGAAGCCGATGTTGCCCTTATCCTGCTTTTAAGAAAGTTTTATACTTTCTGTTAGGGTAAAAAACCTGCGGCTTATAAGCCGCAGGTTTTTTAAATTAATTTTTCACTGAAAATGTCGAAATCAGACAGGTATTTAGGCTAATGGGAGCGAAAGATATACCATTCTGCAACATGTTGGAAGGATGATAGTATGATAAGCACGCCATGTTCTGAAGTTGCATCATGTCCAGACGTAATGAATTTACTTCGCATTCAACGTCATGATTTTTTAAATCATCTGCAGGTTATTCATGCTATGATTCAATTGGGGCGTAACGAAAAGGCGCTGCAATATATCGAGAATTTGGCACATGACCCTGAGATGATATCAAATGTGCTCGCAACATACAAAAACGAGTGTATATAACTATCTATGACTTTGTAGCTTAGCGTTTTTTAGCTAAGGTTAGGGTAAAAATGAGCGCAAAAGCGCATATTACATATAAAAAGTGCAAGGGGATTTTAATGTTTATTGACAGAGCTAAAATTACTGTTAAGGCCGGTAACGGCGGTAATGGCATGTCCAGTTTCCGGCGGGAAAAATTTGTTCCTAACGGTGGACCCAGTGGCGGCGATGGCGGCCGTGGTGCCAATGTAGTACTAATTGGGGATTCTAATCTGAATACGTTGCTTGATTTTCGTTATAAGCGGATATTTAAAGCGGACAATGGTGCTAATGGCCAATCCAGCAACATGCATGGCCGTGGAGCAGAAGATCTCTTGATTAAAGTTCCGCCAGGTACTATTATTAAAGATGAAGTTACCGGGCAAGTACTTGGTGATATTACAGAAATAGGTCAAACCATAGTAGTTGCCAAAGGCGGTCGTGGTGGACGCGGCAATGCACGTTTTGTTAATAGTGTCCATCGAGCACCAACTTTTGCGGAGCTCGGTGAACCAGGAGCAGAACGTCCGCTGATGCTGGAACTTAAGCTGCTGGCTGATGTTGGCCTCGTAGGTTATCCGAGTGTAGGAAAATCGAGCATTTTAGCAATGGTATCGGCGGCTAAGCCGGATATTGCCGCTTATCATTTCACGACATTATCACCAGTGCTCGGGGTTGTTAGCATTGGTGAGGGGCAAAATTTTGTTTTGGCAGACATCCCGGGGCTGATTGAAGGCGCACATGAAGGCGTAGGGCTTGGTCATGATTTTCTTCGCCATGTTGAGCGTACCAAAGTACTTATTCATGTACTTGATGTGTCAGGGCTGGAAGGCCGTGACCCTGTTGACGACTTTCACAAGATCAACAATGAACTCAAGCTATATAACGAAAGACTGTTCAAGCGGCCGCAAATTATTGCTGCTAATAAGATGGACTTGCCGGAGGCGCAGGAAAACTATGAACGGGTAGCTAAATACATGACTGAACTCGGTCATGAGATTTATCCTATTTCAGCAGCTACCGGTGATGGCTTGACAGCTTTGATGCAGCGGGCAGCACAGCTTTTGGCTGACTATGTGGAAGAACCCGAAGAAATTGAAGAAGCTAAGATATATGAAGCTAAACCTGAAGATGCTTTTTCTGTCAGAAGGGATGAGGACGGTGCATTTGTCGTCGAAGGCGCCGGGATTGAGAAATTGGTGGCAATGACTCGTTTTGGTGACGAGGAAGGTGTGCTTCGTTTCCAAGCCATTTGGCGGCGAATTGGAATTGATGATGAACTCCGGGCACGTGGCATCAAAGAAGGCGATACTGTCCGCATTCGTGACATGGAATTTGAGTTTAGACCATAGGAGGTACTATGTTAGAAGAAACCGAAACACCATTGACAGGCAAACAAAAACGCTTTTTGCGAGCCCTTGGCAGTAATCTGGATCCTGTGGTACAAGTCGGAAAAGGCGGCATAATAGACACTGTAATTGAGAGTGCAGGTCAAGCATTGGCTGCCCGTGAAATTATCAAAGTCCGGGTATTGCAAAACAGTCCGGAGGAACCGAAAACGCTCATTGCTGCTCTGGCTAACGCCACTGGCGCTGAATTAGTGCAGGTGATTGGCCGCAATGGTTTGTTATATAAGAAAAATGAAGAGAAATCCAAGCTAGAATTACCATAATTGTGGGGGAGCTTTGAGTATGCTTACCAGAGAAAATCTAAACAATGCCAAGCGCATTGTCATTAAGGTTGGCACCAGCACATTAACTCACTCGACAGGTAAACTTAATCTTTTACGCATCGAAAAACTAGCCCGTGAATTATCTGATCTTGCCAACCAGGGCAAACAAATGATATTAGTAAGTTCAGGTGCAGTTGGTGCGGGGATGGATCGCCTTGGGCTGAAGGAAAAACCCAAGACCATTCCCGAGAAACAGGCTGCTGCTGCTGTCGGTCAAGGGATTTTGCTGCATATTTATGAGAAAATGTTTGGAGAATATGGACAAATTGTTGCGCAGGTGTTGTTGACCCGTGCCGATTCAGTCAATCGCAAGCGTTATACCAACTCTCGCAACACACTAATGGCGCTCTTAAATCAGGGCGTCATTCCCATTATTAATGAGAACGATGCGGTTGCTATCGACGAACTTAAAATTGGCGATAATGATACACTTTCTGCAATGGTTGCCAGTATCATTGATGCTGATTTACTGATCATTCTCTCAGACATCGAAGGTGTCTATACCGCCGATCCCCAGGCAGATCCGAGTGCGGCCTTGTTGAGTGAAATTACCGATATTACACCAGCTGTTGAAGAATTAGCTGGTGGACCAGGGTCAGCGCAAGGTACAGGCGGCATGTATACTAAAATTCAGGCTGCAAAAATTGCGGTTAACTCGGGTGTAACCATGGTGATTGCTTCTGGTGGGCGCGAGGGGGTAGTTCGTGAAATTGTACAGGGAAAAAAAGTGGGAACCATCTTTATTTCCAAAGAAAATCGTCTGCAAATCCGCAAACGGTGGCTGGCATTTGGTGTAAGTGTGAGTGGCAAAGTCTGTGTGGATAAAGGCTGTGAACAGGCACTTCTAAAGGATGGGTCTAGTCTCTTAGCAGCAGGGATAACGGCTGTTGACGGCGATTTTGAGTTAGGTAACACCATAAGTATCGTAAGTGACTCTGGCCGCGAATTAGCACGCGGTATTAGCAATTATAGCGCCGATGATTTGAAAAAAATCAAGGGTGCTCATACCCACGAAATTAGTTCTATACTGGGTTTTAAGCCTTATGACGAGGTTGTGCATCGTGATAACCTAGTATTGTTAGTATAAGAGGGGGGCTAATGCATGGACTACATAGGTGAATTAACAGAAAAGGGCAAGGCCGCAAAACAAGCAGCCCGCAAACTGGCGACAATGTCAACAGCTCTGAAGAATCAGGCATTACTAGCCATGGCCACCGCTTTGGAAAAAAAGCAAGGCGTCATTGTTGCTGCTAATGCCAAAGACATTGACAGAGCGCAAGCAAATGGTATGCCTAAACCGCTCATTGATCGGTTGCTATTAAATGAAGCCAGAATACTAACCATGGCCGAAGGCCTGCGGCAGATTGCAGCCCTGCCAGATCCGGTTGGTGAGGCAATTGGTGGTTGGCTGCGGCCTAATGGACTTGCTATTACTAAAATTCGTGTACCGCTGGGTGTTATTGGCATTATCTACGAAGCTCGTCCTAACGTTACAGTGGATGCAGCCGGATTGTGCTTAAAGGCAGGCAATGCCGTTATTTTACGTGGCGGTTCTGAGGCTATTGACTCTAATAAGGCCATTGCTGAAATTATTGCCGAAGCAGCTTACGCAGCTGGTGTGCCAGCTGGAGCTATTGCTCTTGTTGAGACTACCGACAGGCAAGTAGTCTCGGCTATGTTGAAGCTCAATCAGTATTTGGACGTTATCATTCCCCGGGGTGGGGCGGGACTGATCAAAACGGTTGTAGAAAACAGTACGGTGCCGGTCATTGCAACAGGCACAGGCGTTTGCCATACCTTTGTTGATGCAACTGCTGATCTTGCCATGGCCCAGGAAATTGCTTTTAATGCTAAGGTTTCGCGGCCAGGGGTATGTAATGCTATGGAAACGTTACTGGTTCACGAGGCAGTGGCAGCACAGTTTTTACCTGCTATGCTTGAGCGTTATCACCAAGCTGGTGTTGAGATCAGAGGTTGCGAACAAACTATGAAATATCACTCGGCTGTTAAACCGGCCATAGCTGAAGATTGGGCGGCAGAGTTTCTTGATCTCATTCTGGCAGTACGTGTGGTAAACAGTTTAGAGGCGGCTATTGAACATATTGCTGCCTATAGTACCCGTCATTCAGAGGCCATTGTTACCTGCGACTACGAACATGCCAGGCGTTTCCAGCAGGAAGTGGATGCTGCTGCTGTCTATGTTAACGCATCAACACGCTTTACGGATGGCTTTGAGTTTGGGTTTGGCGCTGAGATTGGTATCAGTACGCAAAAGCTTCATGCCCGTGGCCCGATGGGTTTGCCTGAACTTACCAGTATCAAATACGTTATCAATGGTAATGGGCAAATACGAAATTAAAGTGAGTAAGCAAAAACAACTGAAGGGTTACTATTATGCTGCTTACAACTATTTGCGTACACCAAAAGGGCGACATGATGCTATTGATTATATACGGGCAGCAGTCATAATTATGGGAGTTGCCGCAATACTAATCGGGGCATTACAATGGTGGTGCAACATGTAACTCTTTTCACATTGACGATTATTTGATATAATGGAAATGGTTAGAATTTTTTGGATATTTGAAAGGCAGATAGTATGTTACATGCAAAAGCTAAGATAGGTATTATGGGCGGAACATTTGATCCTATTCATGTCGGGCATTTGGTAACAGCTGAAGCTGTCCGTATTGAGTATAATCTTGAAAAAGTTTTATTTATTCCTGCCAGCAATCCACCCCATAAGCAGGACTCGCTGGTTACGCCCGCCATTCATCGTTACATCATGACCATTATGGCTACCTATTCCAACCGTCATTTTTTTGTATCCGGTATTGAGCTTGAACGTTCTGGCTTATCCTATACAATTGATACGGTTAAGGATTTAATCGAATGTTATGGAGCTAGTACTGAGTTTTATTTTATTACTGGTGCTGATGCTGTGAAGGATTTGCCCAGTTGGCAGGAGATTGATCAACTTCTCGATTTGTGTTATTTCGTAGCAGCAGCTCGCCCAGGCTGTATCAGCTATATTGACCAGGTAATAAAACAATTTGGTGCTAAAGGCCGCCGGAGTATTCAGCGCTTGGCGACGCCGGAGTTAGAAATATCCTCAACAGATATTCGTGAACGGGTAAGGAAGGGGCGCTCGATTAAATATATTGTACCAGAAAGTGTGGAAGACTATATTTATAAAGAGGGATTGTATCGTTAAGCCCGATAATGTGGCAGATAAAGGCAGTACCAGTCAAGCATAAATCCTGATTTTTTGCAGATAATGTTAATGTAAACTTATTCTGGTTTAAGTAGCTTGAGTAACGGAGGTGATTTCCTTTGGCAAAAACGCTGTATGTTGGTAATTTAGCCTGGAGTGCTACAGACACTACTCTTGCCGACGCTTTTCGTCCCCATGGTGCTGTAATTTCGAGCAGAATTATTACTGACAAAGAAACAGGACGGTCCCGTGGATTTGGGTTTGTAGAAGTAGAAGATGCTGACGCGGATAAAATGGTTGAGGCCATGAACGGTGCGCAAGTTGATGGTCGGCAGATTGTTGTTAATGAAGCTAAACCGCGGCAAGGTTAATTTTTAAGATATATTAGTTTGTCGACGACTATGTATGAAATTTACCTCCTGTCATAGGAGGTTTTTTATTTCTGTAAAAGAGGATATTTGCAGGAAACTGCCGAATTTTAGTACTGGAAGACAGGTGATGTAAAATCATGGATTATAATCAAGTGTTAGACAAGCTGTCAAAAGTTTTGCCAGCTAAACGGTTCCAGCATTCTTTAGGTGTTAGCCAGAGCGCAGCAGAACTTGCCGTTCAGCTCGGAGAAGATGTAGAGAAGGCTATGTTGACTGGCTTGCTTCATGATTGTGCCCGGGGGTTATCCAGCAATAGCCTATTGCAAATGGCCGAAGCCTTTGCTATAGTGGTGGATGATGTCGAACATTGCCAACCCGTACTTTTGCATGCGCCACTGGGGGCTCATCTGGCCAGAAAAGAATATGGTGTTGATGATCCGCAAATTTTGCAGGCTATCGTGCTTCATACCACTGGTGGGCGTGATATGACAACACTTGATAAGATTATTTATTTGGCTGACTGTATTGAGCCAAGCCGGGAGTTTCCCGGTATAGACAGGCTGCGCAGTTTAGCTTTTACTGATTTAGATGCGGCGATGCTTGCCGCTTTTGATCAATCCCTTCACTATGTTATTGAGCAGGGTTTGCTTATTCATCCGGCTACTATTGAAGGCCGTAATTTTTTATTACAACAGCAAAACAAATAATTTTAGTGTAGGGTATTATCTTTGGGGAGAGGAGATGATGCCATGAAAAAGGCACAAGATAAAGCCGGACAACGACGGCGAAGAATTCGTTGGGACAGAATTTTTATTATGCTGGTAATACTGTTAGTTGCTGTAGTGGCATTAACGGGAGCTACCGTGTATGCTTATCTTAATATGGTTCGTGTCCCGCCTGCTGTGCAGGTAGTCAAGTCGAAAGAGCGCCCTCCAGAGACACTGACAAACAGGGTCAACATTCTATTACTGGGGGTTGATGACAAAGACCGGGACAACCCTGGTAATGACGCTAGACGTTCTGATACTATGATGGTTGCAAGTATAAGGCCGGAGGATGGCACAATTAACTTATTGTCTTTGCCGCGCGATACCATTGTTGCCATTCCAGGGCGTAAAGGCTATGATAAAATAAATCATGCGTATGCCTATGGTGGTGCTCAGCTTGCTAAAAGTACAGTAGAGCAGTTTTTACAAATACCGATTAATTATTATGTAGTCCTTGATTGGCAAGCGTTTATCAAAACAATTGATACTCTGGGTGGTGTAGACCTTTACGTTGAACATGATATGCATTATCAAGACCCTTATGCCGAACTTGATATTGCTATTAACAAAGGCTATCAGCATTTGGATGGGGAAAAGGCTGGTCAATATGTACGGTTTCGCAGTGATGAGCTTGGCGACATTGGCCGTGTGCAACGCCAGCAGCGTTTTCTAAAAGCGTTGGCCAAAGAGACGATGCAAGTAAGCACTATTTTTAAGGTTCCCGCGCTAGTTAGTACGCTTGATCAGTATATTGAAACCGATATGTCGGCCATGACCATGATTAAAGTTGGCAATAGCCTCAAGAGCTTTAATTCAAATAATCTGGTAGCTGAGATGCTGCCAGGAGATTTTGCGACAATTGATGAATTAAGTTATTGGATTCCTAATAAGGAACAAATGCAACAGCTAGTCCAAACCATGTTTTTGTCTGCTCCTAAAGTAACAGGAGTCCCCAAGGGGAATAATGTCTCTGCCAATATAAAATGAGACTTAACTTTAGGTGGGGGGATTACCCTCCATCTCTCTTCTGAGCAGGAAACTTGTCTGCCTAGTCCGAATAAAATAATTTTGGAAAGAAAAAGCTATAGTGAAGAGTTTGCAGGAGGTATTTGTTAATTGATGATCGATAATGACAGTAAGTTAGCTGAACTAATGGCCAAAGCCGCCAGTGACAAAAAGGCACATGATATCATTATTATGGATTTGGCGGGTATTTCACCGGTGACTGACTACTTTATTATCTGCAGTGCTAATTCGACTACTCAGGTTCAAGCAATTGCCGATAATATGGAAGAGCAGCTTGCAGAGCAAGGTGTTAAGCTGTTGCATAGAGAAGGCTATCGGGAAGCACGGTGGGTTCTTTTGGATTATGGCAATGTCGTGGCCCACATTTTTGTGGAAGAGGATCGCCAATTCTATAACCTTGAGCGGTTATGGGGTGATGCCAAACAAGTGTCTTATCAAGGATAGGTGTAATAATGGATAATTGTAAGCATAATTACAGACCTGGTGATGTAGTAGAGTTAACCGCTGTCCGGAAAAGTGAGTTGGGAGTTTTTTTAGATGTTGGTACAGGCAATACCAGTGACGATATCTTATTGCATAAGGCCCAGCAAACGGAGGAAATTGCCGTTGGACAAGCTGTTAAGGTGTACCTTTATAAAGATCCTAAGGGCAGGTTAACTGCCAGTATGCGCCTGCCACAGATGCAAGAAGGGCAGGTAGCGAGAGTAGAGGTTATTAATACAACACGGGATGGTATTTTTGTTAATATTGGTGCTGAACGAGGGGTATTCATGCCCCATGCTGGCCGGCGAGGTTTGCCGAAGGTTGGCGAAAAGGTGTGGGTCAAACTGTATCGTGATAAGTCTGACCGTCCTGCAGTTACCATGGAAGTTGAGGATGAACTTAGACAGGCTTCCCGTCCAGCTGAAAACATCAAAGTCGGCGATACTGTCACCGGCTCGGTCTATAACTATAGTGATCAAGGGGCCTTCCTATTTACCAAAGAGCGCTTCATTGCCTTTTTGCATAATGATGAAATGCTTGAACGCCCGCGTGTTGGGGGCGAACTTACTGCCCGGGTTACCTATTTACGAGAAGACGGTCGGCTTAATGTATCAATGCGCCCGATCAAAGAAAATGCAATGGATGTTGATGCTGCCAAAATACTTGAGGTACTTCGCACCAGAGGCGGTCAGATGCCGTACAGTGATGCATCGCCGCCCGAAATCATCAAGGAAAAGTTTAACATTAGTAAAGCGGCTTTTAAACGAGCTATGGGGCGTCTGCTCAAAGACCAGCTTGTTGAACAAAGAGAAGGCTGGACATATTTACAAAATAACGAAGATGGCAATTAAGCCATCTTCGTTATTTTTGGGGTCATGTCGGGAGCGAGTTTTTACAGGGCATATGCTTCTTTTGGTCACTCGTATTCGCGTTCTTAGCGTTTGTCATCGTAGTTGCAGGTTTATTATTTTTTGTATCTTTTGTAGCCAAAGCAATCCCTCCTTAAAATTTTAGTTTGTGGATAAGCTACAGCTTATCTGCGGGGCGGTCAGCCACCAGCTTTACTAACTTCTTTGGAAGACTGGGTAGAGGACTGGAGATCACTTGCAGAGATAGTGTCATTACTCACCTGATCTTTTGCCTGGGTGGGAGTTGTGCGTGCACTTTCGGTAATCAGGTCACCCGCTTGCGTTTCACCGACGAAGTTTTTGCCATTCCCCAATGCTGGTTTTTTATTTGCCAAAATGTTCACCTCACATGCCGATTTTATATTGGGATTACATATAGTTTTCCCGTATGATGAATTAGCATGAGCGACAATGATTGCTAGCTCTATGCGATTGTAATTAAAAAACACCAAAACCCCGCCTTTTTTTTAGCGGGGTTTTGGTAAATGAGTTCACTCACTCAAAGGAATGGTCACCATCTATTGGCGGTAAATTGCGGGTAATGAGTACTTTGTCAACCCGTGCTTTGTCCATATCGACAATCTCAAAAATATAGCCATTCCATTCGAATTTCTCGGGGGTACTAGGAATATGACCAAGATAAGAAACAATAAATCCCCCGAGCGTCTGGAAATAGCCTCTTTCCTCACCTGGGAAATGATCAACATCCAGCAGTTCCTTGAGTTCTTCCGCTGACAACATACCGTCCACCAGCCATGAGCCATCACTGCGGGGGATGATATCAGGTTCCTCATTCTCACCGAGATATGGCATATCGCCAACAATGTGTTCAGCAATATCATAAAGGCTAATCAAGCCTGACATGCCACCATATTCATCAACTACTAATGCAACATAGATTCCAGTATCTTTAAAGCTTTCCAGAACTTTTAAAGCCGGTGTATTTTTCGGAATAAAAAGAGGTTGGCGCGAGGCATCTTCAAGTGCTAAAGGGCGGCCGGGAACATAGTGAGCTAAGACTTCATTGGAATAAATAACACCCACTATCTCATCTAAACTGCCGCGGGCTACAGGAAAGAACAGATGGTTGGTACTGCGAATAATCCGTAAGTTGCACTGGTCATTATCTTCTAGATCCAGCCACTTGATTTGAGTCCGCGGTGTCATAAGTGCCCCGACGCGCATATCTCCAAGGATAAAAATTTTTTCCAGCATCTCTCGCTCGGCTTTTTCAAAGACACCGTGTTGGGCTCCCTGACCAATCAGTACTCTTACTTCTTCTTCCGTTACCGGTGGTTCCGCCGGCGGCTTGGTGCCCAGAAGCTTCATTACCATAGTAGTAGAAAAACCTAATAAATGAACTAGCGGTCGGTTGATACGCACAAAGGCGGACATTGGTCTGGCGATGGCGGCTGCAATGGGTTCCGGGTTATTAAGCGCCAGCCTTTTGGGCACCAGTTCGCCGACTATCAGTGACACATAGGTAATGATACCCACGACAATGGCAAGACTAATAGCATTACTATACCCCTGCAAAAAAGAAATTGCATTCAAAAAAGAAGCGAGATAGTTAGCTAACTTGGCACCACCAAAAGCACCAGTAAGAATTCCAATAAGAGTAATGCCAATTTGTACGGCAGACAACAGCGCTGTAGGCTCTTCTGCCATCTTTAGTGCGGCCTGAGCGCCTCTATTGCCGGTGGCTGCCATATTCTCCAAACGACTTTTACGGGAAGAAACAATAGCCATTTCTGTCATGGCAAATAGTCCATTTGCAAAAATCAGAATTATGATAATTATAATTTCGGTGCCAATCGAACCTGTGTCCAAAATTAAGATAGCACTCTCCTTACTAATAAATTACCCGCTAGCTTAGCAGCAGCGGGTAGCCTGTTTTATAATTTATCGACTGCCGTCGCCGCTTTTTTACTTCGTTTTATAACATAAGAAATGACACCTGCGACTAGGATGACTATAAGTGAAATAATCAGCATATCCGACTTATGTTGTGTAAACATTTCAACAGCTTGCGATCCAAAATAGTAAATGAGTACGCCTTCCAGTAGAAAACGCTTCGCACGGCCAAGCAAGGAGATCAAGAAAAATATAGTCATATTGATCTTTAGAGCGCCTGCCGTGATGCAGACAAACTTATACGGAATGGGTGACAAGGACGCTAAAAATATAGCCCACAGGGCATTTTCTTGTACGGTGTTTTGTATTTTGTCCATATATTTGGGGGGAATAAATTTACGGGTGGCCGGAAGGCCAATTTTTAGCCCGATCATATAACCAATTAAGCCACCCAAAATAGAAACAACAGTAGCAGCCAAGCCGTAAAAAATAGCATTTTGCGGGTTGGCTATTGCTAACGGAATGAGAATCAGATCAGGTAATACTGGTGAAATAAAAGACTCTGTGAAAGCAGCAAGTAAGAGACCCGTAAGACCCCATTCTAAGAGTATTGCCAGCAGTGCTTCCATTGATATGTTTCCCTTCTTTTAGATTGTCATTATTACAGTAAAGTATACGATACGATAGTAATAGTTTATCTTACATGTAGTACTTCAGTCAAGAAGTACTACATGTAAGAGCGTGCGTTAAGAAGGAAAAGGGAAAAATAAAAGCCTGCGAGATAAATCATCGCAAGCGTTGTGTTGGTGGAGATAAGCGGGATCGAACCGCTGACCTCTTGAATGCCATTCAAGCGCTCTCCCAGCTGAGCTATACCCCCATAAATACATATTAATTATACTTAGACAGCAACATAATGTCAAGATTTTTAACTTAATTCGAACCATTATAGCAGGTACTTATCTATATTATGCAGAATACTTTGAGATTAGAGTAAGGAAGAAGGAAGCAATTATGCAGTTATTTAAAATTGGCCTGTTGATTGACGGGACAGGCTTTACGCCGCAAGAATCATGTTATTTGGCGATTGAAAATGGGTATATTGTTGGTACCGGTCAAGCGGATGATTTTGCAGCTGCGCAAGTGGCGACAGCTGCTGATTATTCGCAATACACCGTTATGCCAGGGCTTATTGACCCCCATGTGCATTTGTTTTTAGAAGGAATTTCTGATATGAAATCCCGTACGTTACGGTGGAAAGAGGATAAAGAGACAACATTGCTGCGAGCTGTCAATAACCTGACTAGAACCATTCGCCACGGGGTAACTACTGTACGTGATTTAGGTGGTCCATTTGCTATTAATACATTATTAAAAAAGGCAGTTAAGCAGGGGATTGTTAACGGGCCGCGTGTGCTTAGTGCCAGGCAGGCCATTTCCATTACAGGCGGGCACTTTAACTATGCAGGCGGACGGGAAGCTGACGGGGCAGAAGAAGTGGTTAAAGCTGTGCGGGAGCAGGCTAAAGCTGGTGCTGACTGTATAAAGATTATGATGACTGGCTGCGTTAATTTTGTCCGCCAAGATGCCGGCGTTGTTGAACTATCACTACCTGAAGCCCAGGCGGCTGTTGCCGAAGCACGGCACCTGAAAAAGATGGTGGCGGCACATGCCAACGGCGTAGACGGCGTGCGCCAGAGTCTGGCTGTTGGTGTTACTACGCTTGAACATGGCGCACTCATTGATGAAGCCACTACTGATATGATTACCGAAAGTAGGGTATATTGGATACCTACTTTAGTTCCCTTTGAACGCATGTTGGACTATGGACGCACTCATGAGACCAGGACATTACCGGCCGCGGGTATTGAGGCTGTTTACCGGCAACATCAGGCTATGGTACAAAGAGCCTATCAGGCAGGGGCTAAAATTGTCACTGGTACTGATGCCGGTGCATTAGGTGTTGGGCATGGCGATATATGGCGGGAGCTTGCTCTATTGGTGGAATGTGGCCTGCCGGCAGCCGCTGCGCTTCATGCTGCCACTGGCCTTGCGGCCCAGGCAGTGGGGATGGAACAGGAGATTGGGATAGTGGCTGCTGGCAAGCGGGCAGACTTGCTGGTTCTGGCAGGTAACCCGTTACTAGATATCAACTGTATAAAAAATGTCGTAACCGTATTCAAAGATGGGAAGGAGTATCTTCCATCTTTGAGTTGATCGGCCACAAGAAACAACAGTAACGGAGTTGATAATATGATAGAAGCAATTGAAGACCTTAAGGCTCAGCTTGGCCAAAATGGATATCTTACTGATGATAATTTGGCTGCCGCCTTATATTTAGCAGAGAAACTGGAAAAACCGCTGCTATTAGAGGGACCGGCCGGTGTTGGAAAAACGGAATTGGCAAAGGCATGGTCGCGCCTGCGTAAGCGGCGGCTTATTCGGCTGCAGTGCTATGAAGGTCTTGATGAGAGTAAAGCACTGTATGAATGGAACTATCAAAAACAGTTATTATATATTCAAATCGCAGCATTGACGGAAAAAGGCTGGGAGACGGGACGCAAACAAATTTTTGACCAGGAGTTTTTACTAAAACGTCCCCTATTATCGGCGCTTACCAGTCCGGAGCCTGTGGTATTGTTGATTGATGAGATTGATAAAAGTGATCAGGAATTTGAAAGTTTTCTGCTAGAAGCGTTATCTGATTGGCAGGTTACGATTCCTGAACTGGGTACGATAAGCGCGGTTACCCGGCCCTATGTTGTCTTGACATCCAATAGTACGCGGGAACTTGGTGATGCTTTGCGCCGCAGGTGCTTGCATTTTACTATTGACTACCCAGAATTTGAACGCGAATTGGCCATTGTTGAATTAAATGCTCCAGATATTGACCGTAAGTTTGCCAGTCAGCTTGTCGAATTTGTCCAAACTATTCGCAAGCAGTCGCTCAAAAAACCTCCTAGTGTTACAGAAACCATTGACTGGGTGGCATCAATGACGCTGCTTGGCAGTGAGCTAACTACAGATACAGTCCGTGCTACGCTTAGTGCGTTGCTCAAATATACCAAAGACCGTGAGCTTGTTACTGATAAACTGCCATTTTTACTAAAGCCATGAAACAATTACTTGTTGAATTTGTTCGGCTGTTGCGCCAAGCGGGGTTAACAGTAACAACAATGGAAGCTGTGGATGCATTAAAGGCAGCGGAGCTTACTTGTTTTGACCCCGCCTTACTGCGGGGCGTGCTGGAAACCACCCTGGTGAAAAGCACTTGGGAGCGTCCTGTATTTACTGCGTTATTTGAACTATATTTCGATCTTGCGCCGGCAACCCCGGTAATACAGGCTAACTCTGAGTCGACAGTACTTACGATTAAAGGGGCGACTGCTGATGGTAGCGGGCGTAGTTCGTCAGGCGCTGGTGGCGATGCCGAGGGCTTGCTGGAAACCATCAATAATCAACCTGCGGCTATATTGGAAGAACTGGCAAGGCAATTTACGGCCGATATACCACTTACTAATGCCGAGCCGGCAGAGATTTCGCAAAAGCTACGCCAGGTTCAAGTAAATTTAAGATGGTTTGAGGCTGTCAACAAGGTTGAACGTAACTATGCTACCGGACAGATGAAGGAGGCGGCTTTGCTAAAATGGCAAAAAACGTTTGCCCAGCTAGAAGCGCTCCTTCGTCGTGAATTGGAGCGCAAGGCTATCAAACAGTTTGGTCGCCAGCATATTCTTAAACTGGTAGAACACGCCAATATTCGTCGCCGGGAATTTGATTGCCTGGCAGCAGCAGAAATAATAGCTGTTGAGCAGGAAATTGGCAAACTAGCAAAAAAAATGGCTGAGAGCCCAGGAATTCGCTTGCGTCGGGCCAAACGTGGCAAGGTTGATATTCGCCGTACTTTTCAGGAAGTAATACGAACCGGTGGTTGTCCATTACACCTGAAATACCGGGACAAAATTAAAAGCAAAGTAGACTTATGGCTCTTATGTGATGTTTCCAATTCAGTTGAACGGTTTAGCCGTTTTATGCTGCAATTAGTCCAGGCGGCGCAGCGGCGTTATGCTAACATTAGATCCTTTGTTTTTATTGATGAAGCAGTGGAAGTAACTGATTGGTTTAAAAGTCAAGACGTTAACGCTTTTTTACAGGCTAGGCATCTTAGAGACCGGTTTAACCGTCGCGTAGGACTGTCTCGCTATGACTTGGTTTTTGAACAAATGGCGCGTTATGAGCTTGCGGCCATTGGCGGCCGGACTAAGCTGATTATTTTAGGCGATGGACGCAACAACTGGCATCCGGGTGGAGCTGACGAGTTGGCTAAGATTGCTGAACAGGCACAGTCCATTTATTGGCTCAACCCCCTGCCGGAAGAGGAATGGCTTGAAGGCGACTGTCTCATGAAAGAATACCAGCCGTATTGCCAACAAGTATTTGAATGTCGCAATTTAGAACAATTAACAGAAGTAGCCAACCGTATTTTGTGAATATACGGTTGGCTATTTTTGTTAGGAACAATTCTTTAAAAAAGCGGTAATACTAACATTGTTATTAATTCTGGCACAAAGGGAGGAATTTTGTGGAGTGGGTAGTAGCACTAATGAGTATTATTACTGTTAACATGCTTTTAAGCGGCGATAATGCATTAGTTATTGCTTTAGCCAGTCGTAATTTACCACCTGATCAGCAAAGACAGGCTATGATTTGGGGTGGGGCTGGGGCTATTATTTTAAGGATTCTTCTGACTTTTGTTGCCATTGTATTGCTTCAGATTCCCTACTTACAGCTAATTGGCGGTTTAGCTCTGCTGTGGATAGCCGTTAAGCTTTTAGCGGGTGAAGAAGAAAACCATGAGCTTAAAGCGAATAAAAATTTATGGGGGGCTATTAAAACAATAATTGTTGCTGATGTAGTTATGAGTATTGATAATGTACTTGCCATTGCCGGAGTTGCCAAGGGGAACATTACGCTACTGGTTGTTGGTTTGGGAATTAGCATTCCGATTATTATCTGGGGGAGCAAACTAATTAATATGCTAATGGAACGTTGGCCAATAATAATCACAATTGGTGCGGCTTTTCTAGGATGGACTGGCGGTGAAATGGCAATTGCCGATAAAAAAATTATGCCTATGTTAGAGCCGTATCCCTGGACGCATTGGGCTATACCGGTAGCCTTTGCCGTTATTGTTGTCCTTATTGGTTCGTTGCTTGCCAGCCGCAAGCAGCCTGGTAACAAGGAACCACAAAACAATCTGTAATGAAGAAGCTTTTAACAAGGTATTTTTATTATGCGTCCAGACGTCTTAATATAAGAATCACATGGATGTTGGTTACAATCAAAAATAATTGTGGCACTATGAAGAAAGTCTTGATTAAAGAAATAACGCAAATCATAGATGTGAACATGCTTGCCAGCGTGTTCATTATCCTGATATTCGGTAAAATAGCTAAACGGTGTAAAGGAAGAAAAGAATTCGCCTAAAACCGTTTTATGCGCTTCTTGAGTGGCAGGAGATAATGTTTGTTTAGTAAATTTGGTATGAATCGTCAAAAACTGCTGTAATAATCCGACTTGCCCGACATGATACTGGTCTTTGGTTTCAACAACAAAATCCCAAGAAAATACGCTTTTAAGTGAAGGCATAACCAGCAGGCGGGTAAGACTATAGGTAGCAAAATACTGGTTGAGTCGCATGCTGGTCTGTAGCTTCAGTAAGTACCGTATACCAATATATAGGCTGATTGATAGGAAACATAGCAGCGAGGTTTCATGGGCAGGCAGCTGCTGCATAAATACGGTAAGCATGATGGCTAACAGGAAGGGATCAAACACATTTAACAAGCTAAAGCTTTTGCGTTCCCGGCTAAATGGCCATAAAACAGCTGCACCGTGGGCATTGAAAAAATCCAAAATAATATGGGACAGCCCGCCCCAAAAGGCCCACATAAATATTTCCGTACAAGCTACCCCAGGGTAAACGATAAAAAAAATGGCGGCAATTAAACTTGACCACATAGCGAGGCCAGGAATAGAATGCGAGAAGGATCTGTGTTGTCTAAGTAAAGCAAAATTGCCGCGGACTATAGAGATGATATCTAAATCAGGTGCTTGAGCACCGAGTACACTGGCTAAATAAATAGGATCAGTAAGGTTTAGGGGATGGCCCGATAAACCAGCAACAGCAACACCTAGCAAAGCATGTGATAAAGTGTCCATAGAAACTAGACCTCCTTAAACCAGTTGACATAAAATGAAAATACTTACTAATTATATCACAACCAGTAGGGAGGAGGTCTAGTGGTAATTGGTGGACAAACGAATTTAATTCAGATAAACTTAGAAAAAGTATATTGACTTAGATAAAAGTTTATATTATCATAAGTGCAGTACTTAGCAAGTAAAATTGAATACCCTAAAGGGGAGTAACTGGCAGGCACAGTCAACAATTCTGCACATTAGTGCATGGTTGTGTCGTTGGATCAGTCCAATAGTGAGACCTTTAGTATATGAATTACCAATATATACTATAGTAAGGTCTTATTGTTATATTAAAAAGACCTTATCGTTGCTAACGGATAAGGTCTTTGTTTAGTTTGTCTAGATGGATTATAATATATAGTAGGGGGTCTTTTTGATGGAAATGGAATTATTGGTAGCGTTAGGTAGTATTACTCTGATTAATTTAATACTAAGTGGTGATAACGCGGTGGTTATAGCTTTAGCAAGTAGAAATCTGCCTCCTGAGCAGCGGAAAAAAGCTGTAATATGGGGTAGCGCTGGTGCTGTAATCTTACGGATTTTACTTACACTAGTTGCCGCATTTTTGCTTAAAATCCCGTATGTGCAATTTTTTGGGGGACTTGCTTTGGTATATATCGCAGTGAATTTGCTGGGAGATAAGCATGAAGAAGTCGCCTGTGAGGGCGCAGGCAGCTTTTGGGAAGCAATTAAAGTCATCATTTTTGCTGACTTGATAATGAGTCTTGACAATGTATTGGCGATTGCTGGTGTAGCTGATGGACATTTTGGTTTGTTAGTATTTGGTTTGGTCTTGAGTGTACCGCTGGTGGTATTTGGTAGTCAGATGTTAATGAAACTTATGGATAAATTTCCTATTATTATTTGGGCGGGTTCAGCTATTCTTGCCTGGACGGCTGCTAAGATGATGGTTGCTGATGAGAAGCTTGGCGTATGGTTTGAGCCATATGCACTTATGCTTGAGATTGGGGTTATGGTAGCTGTTTTGGCGATTGGCTATTGGCAGAAGAAACGTGGACAGGCGGGCAGTAAGGATACGTACGGAGCTTAAAGACTAACTAGTTTCCCAGTTGATCGTATGGAAAGGGGCTGTCGCACCAGCGATATAAATTTATCGCTGGCGACAGCCCCTTAATTATTTTGTTTGTCTTACGGCGGATAATCTGTAAATTTATTCTTTTTATCGCACAATTATTTTCCTATGACATGATCCATACTAGTGTGGTATAATTTTAAGAATGTTACCTATTTACCAATATGTCGGAGGCGAGTGTTTTGATTGTTGAGTTATTATTGTATTTTTTGATGGTTTTCTTTATTATAGGAGTACTATCACCATTTCTCACTGGCAAAAATAAAATAGTAAATTATGTTGCACATGGAATGGCAGCGCTAGGATGTTTAGCGGCCGTACTGTGTGCAATTATTATTTTTAACAATGGGAAGATTGAATTAATTACGCCATTGACTATGTTTGCGGAGCCCGTCTATATCCGTTTGGATTATTTAGCGGCCTATTTTTTGTTGATAATCGGGGTGGTAGGCTGCGCTGCTAGTGTTTACGCTGTCGGTTATAGCAAGGAATACCTTGGGGATGGTTGCGGTTACCGGGTAATGGCATCACTATACAACGCCTTTTTGCTGTCCATGATTTTAGTAGTCTGTGTTAGCCACATTGCCGCGTTTGTTATTGTATGGGAACTTATGGCGCTGACTTCTTTTCTCTTAGTTAATTATGAGCATAAAAAACATGACGCCCGGAAGGCAGCCTTTATTTATATTGTTATGACTCATGTAGGGACAGCCTTTATTATTACCGCTTTTTTCCTACTGGCAAATAAGGCGGGTAGTTTGGACTTCTTGCGTTTAATGCAAACAGCAGGCACTCTTGATACTTGGACCAGAAATGCTGTGTTTTTATGTGCACTTATCGGTTTTGGTGCTAAAGCAGGCATTATCCCCTTGCATATTTGGCTGCCACGGGCTCATCCGGCGGCACCCAGCCATGTATCGGCACTTATGTCAGGAGTCATGATAAAAACAGCCATCTACGGTTTATGCCGATTTTATCTTGGCTTTTTGGGTACAGGTTCGGTATGGTGGGGTGCGGTTATTCTCGTATTGGCTATTGTTTCATCGGTATTGGGTGTGTTGTATGCCCTGATGGAGCATGATATAAAACGATTACTGGCTTATTCTAGTGTGGAAAATATAGGCATCATTCTCTTGGGGATGGGAGCTGGTCTGGTATTTTCAGCAAAAGGATATGGCGGTCTGGCTGCCTTGGCCTGGGTGGCGGCACTTTACCATGCACTTAATCATGCAATATTTAAGTCGCTGCTTTTCATGGGGGCAGGGGCGGTGCTCCAGTCAACTCACACCAAAGATATTGAGCGTTTAGGTGGTCTTATAAGAAAGATGCCTTATACTGCAGTCTGGTTTTTGGCGGGTGCAGCTGCTATTTCCGCGTTGCCGCCTTTTAATGGTTTTGTTAGTGAATGGATGACTTTTCAGGCTTTATTTTATCTGCCACAGAGTATGGCAGGGGCTTTAGGTAAGCTATTTAGTGCATTTTTACTGGCTTTACTTGGGCTTACAGGAGCACTGGCAGCTGCCTGCTTTGTTAAGGCATTTGGTATCGTTTTTTTGGCCAAGCCACGGAGTGTTCAGGCAGAGCAGGCCAAAGAAGTCAATAAATTCATGCTTGTTTCTATGGCAATGCTTTCTGGATTATGTCTGGTTCTTGGTTTGTGGTCTGAGCCTGTGATTCATATTTTGAAGCAAGTTTTGTCAGGCGTAGCCGGGGTTGATCCAGCGCAGGCTTTTAATGGAACTACCTGGTATGCAGCTGAAGTTCATACAGGCGTGGCTAATGGTAGTTTACAAATGCCAGTGGTGGCAGTCCTGCTGCTGGTAGGAGCAATGGTAGCATGGCTATTATACCGATTGTGTGGAAGAGAGCAGGTTCACGAAGGGGAAACATGGACTTGCGGTAATGTGCCGACTGCCAGGATGGAGTATACGGCTACTGGCTTTTCTAAACCAATTAGGCTGGCGTTTAAAGCAATATTGCGGCCACAACATGAAACGATTGCAGACTTGACTCCAAATCGCTACTTTGGCCGGCGGCTGAGTTATCATATGAGTATTGTCGATATTTTTAGCGCTATTTATCGGCCGATTAATAGCGAAATTATTCATGCGGCGCAATTTATGAAGGCCATTCAGGCAGGCAGTGTTCAGCTTTATATCGGGTATATTACAGTAATTACTGTGATAGCTCTTATTTTGAGTACTGGGTGGTGAACAATATGGAACAAATGACTACAATAGTAACTTCGCTTGGTTATGCTCTTGCGCTTGCACTAGTAGCGCCGTTAGTCTCTGGAATTATTAAGGTTAGCAAAGCAAGGATGCAAAACCGCCGTGGGCCAAGATTATTGCAAGTGTATTATGACTTGTTTAAGCTATTACAGAAAGACAGTGTGGTCTCTCCTACTACCTCATGGATATTCACCCTTGCACCTTATCTTTATTTTGCCGGCGCTTTTGGCGCAGCAGCATTGTTGATGTCAGGCGATTTATTTGCTCTTTTATATCTCCTGGCGATCGGCCGCTTTTTTCTGGCGATGGCTGCACTTGATGCTGGCAGCAGCTTTGGCGGTATGGGCGGTTCGCGCGAAATGTACATCAATGTGTTAGTAGAACCGGTGTTATTATTAACAATGCTTACGGTGGCAGCAAGGGCTGGTTCGACTAAGTTGGCAGTTATGTCGGCTGCTGCTGCCATTACGCCGTTTTCATTGCCGTATATTTTTGCCGCTGTTGCTTTCCTAATTATATTAGTAGCAGAAACCGGAAGGGTTCCGATAGATAATCCGGATACACATCTGGAATTAACCATGATCCACGAGGCTATGGTACTTGAATATTCAGGACGTAGGCTGGGATTAATTTTTTTAGCAGCTGCAATAAAACAATTAGTTTTTATTCTTCTATTTACGGTATTGTTTTTACCATGGCAACCAGGCGGCTTATCGCCGATAATGGCACTTTTTTGGTTTGTTGCTAAAGTTTTACTTATAGCAGTGGCTTTGGCAGCCATCGAGACCAGTACCAATAAAATGCGCTTGTTCAAAGTGCCGGGATTTATGGTTTTGGCTGGCATGTTGGCGCTGCTCGCGTTAGTGGCACAGTAAGAAGGGGGTGTAGCTATGAATTTACTTATTATCATTTTGCTGTTTTTGTCACTTCTATTGAGCCGGGTCACCAGTCTTAAAACGGCTGTAAATGTTTTGTTGATCCAATCAGCTTTGGTGGCGCTGGCGTGTGCGTTTGTTGCTGCTGAAACGGGAGCGGTGCATACCTATATTGCAGCGGCCCTTACACTTAGTATTAAAGCCGGTCTTATTCCTTACGCCCTTTTCCGTATTGTAAGAATGCTGCGCCACGAACGGGAAGTTAATCCAATTATAAGTCCTAACCATTCGGTTATGGCTGCCGGTATTATGATTGTTCTGTCCTATGGACTGATTGATCGGGCGTTGCCAGGGATTGTTAGCCGAGATGCGTTGGCGGCGGCGGTAGCCATGATGTTAATTGGTCTGACAATGATTATGACCCGGCGACAGGCAGTACTCCAAATTGTCGGCTTGATTACTATGGAAAACGGCATATATTTAGTTGGGCTTTCGGTAACCAAAGGATTGCCGCTGATTATTGAACTTGGTGTATTTTTGGATGTGTTAGTGGCAGTAGTGGTGCTGGTTATTTTGACTTATCGACTCAAACGCTCTCATATGTCGACAGATACCAGTATGTTAAAAAAATTAAAGGGATGATATTATGGGGCATTTGATAGTGTTAGCGCTTGTTCTGCCGCTTATAACCGGTGCTGTTACTATGACCCAGTCAGGGCAAAAAGCGATCCGGTTTATTAACTTGATAGGCAGCCTGTTATTGAGTTTCACGTTGTTAATGATTGTACAGTATGTAGTGGAAACGGGGATAATTCATGTCGGACAATTCTATATTGACTCATTAAGTGCGGTTGTGTTGTTGGTGGTAGCTACTCTTACCTGTACGGCTACCTTGTTTTCCCTCTCTTATATGGAACGGGAAATTCGGGAGGGAAAGGTTTCATTTAAAATGCTAAAACGCTATTATGCGTTGTTTAATTTGTTTGCTTTTACGATGGTTTGCGTGCCTATAGTAGAAAATATGGGGCTGCTCTGGGTGGCTGTTGAGGCTACTACTCTTAGTTCGGCATTACTGGTAGCTTTTTATTTTAACCGGGCAGCATTGGAAGCGGCCTGGAAATATGTTATGGTGTGTACAGTCGGCATATGCTTGGCCTTATTAGGGACTATTCTTTTGTATTATGCGCAAGTTAATGCTGATCTCAGCGGCGCAGGCAGGGCACTAAGCTGGCTAGAAATCCAGGCGGTTAGTGATAAACTCGATCCGGGTATGATTAAGTTAGCCTTTGTATTTATATTGATCGGCTATGGTACAAAAGCTGGCTTAGCACCAATGCATACCTGGTTGCCTGATGCTCATAGTCAAGCGCCGTCGCCTGTTAGCGGGCTGTTATCAGGAGCGCTCTTGAGTTGTGCTTTATATGGTATTATTCGCATGACTATTATTGTAAAAGGGGCTGTAGGGCCTGCTTTTCCTGAACAGTTTCTAATAGGCTTTGGCTTACTGTCCCTTAGTATTGCTGTGCCATTTATTTTAGTGCAGCTTGACCTTAAACGTTTGTTAGCCTATTCAAGTATTGAACATATGGGGCTTATTACGCTGGGGCTTGGTTTGGGAACACCACTCGCCCTGTATGGTGCACTTTTGCATATTATTAATCATGCGGTAACAAAGTCAACCTTATTTTATCTGGCTGGGGCTATTATTCAGCATTATGGGACAAAGAATATTTTGCGTATTAAGGGGCTGGTAAGCGCTATGCCGGTAATTGGTGCAATGTTTGTTGCTGCCGTGCTGGCTATTGCGGGGTTACCGCCATTTAGCATCTTTTATAGCAAGCTGACCATTATCTGGGCTGCGTTTCAATCAGGGAATTCCTGGTTGGGGGCGATTATATTGCTTTTGATGGCGGCTATTTTTGCCGGTATGATTTACTATACTTTGAAAGTTGGTTTTGGTCCAATACCAAGCAAAGTAACTGGCAACTATCGGCTGGGGAAACCAGCTATGGTTGCCGTGTCAGGTTCTATGGTGATAATGATTGTTGGCGGAATATATCTGCCTGCATGGCTTGATACGCTTATTAAGCAGGCAGTAGCTATTATAATAGGAGGGGGATTATGATAGAGACATTACAGGTTATACCGGCAGCAACCCTCAGGGCCGCGGCCACTGTGATCCGCCATGGTGGACGCTATCGGTTGACAGCACTATTTGCTAATGATGAACGTGTGATAAACGGTAATTTTGCTATTTATGCAATATTTTTTAGCAAGGAAGATTCGGCTTATAAAACAATCAAGGCCATTATAAATCGGGATGAACCGCTGGAGTTTCCTTCACTTACACCGCTTATGGCAGCAGCTGCCTGGTATGAACGGGAAATTCATGACTTGTTTGGCTTAACACCGGTGGGACACCCGGATTTACGACCGTTGGTACTGCATGAAAACTGGCCGCAGGGACGATATCCGCTTAGAAAGGACTTTGATCCTGCTAGCCTAGAGTCTGGAGAAAGAATCCAATATTTAGTGCCGCCTGTTCAGGGAGAAGGGGTATTTGAAGTACCTGTTGGACCCATTCATGCGGGTATCATCGAGCCAGGACATTTCCGGTTTAGCCAGGCTGGTGAAAATATTATCAGTCTTGAAGCCAAACTGTTTTTTACGCATCGCGGTATTGAAAAGTCGGTTGAAGGTCTCTCATTTAGCAAAGCGTTATTTCAGACTGAACGTATTTGTGGTGTTTGCTCAGTGGCCAATACACTTTCTTATGTTCAAGCAGTGGAACGCCTTGCTGCTACTGAGGTTCCGGTAAGGGCTGAGTATTTAAGAGTGTTGGCCGCTGAGTTGGAGCGACTATATAATCATGTTGGTGATATTGGTAATTTGTGTGCTGGCTTAGGCTTTGCTCCCGGTACCAGCAATGGTTCCCGTCTCAAAGAGCAGTTAATGCGCCTTAATGAGCGATTGACAGGAAATCGCTTCTTGCGTGGCTGGATTACCCTGGGTGGGGTTACAATGGATATAACGCGAGAGATGGTGCAGGATATTTCGCGGCTGCTTGCCGGGATTATGAGCGAGCTTGGTGAGTTAATCGGTCTGCTGCGTGACAATGATGCGTTTTTAGACAGGGTTAATACGACAGGTATTTTGCCCGAGCAGGCGGTGCTTGATCTGGGGGTTGTCGGTGTGGCGGCCAGAGCGTCGGGCGTTGACTTTGATGTGCGGCGGGATTTCCCTTATGCTGCTTACAGTAGTCTTAGTTTTCACGTACCGGTATATACTAAAGGCGATGTCGCTGCCCGCCTGTGGGTGAGAGCTGATGAAGCAGTCGAGTCCATCAAAATTATCGGTCAGCTGCTTGCAGGGTTACCAAGTGGTAAGCTTAAAAGTGGATTGGGTTCAGTTGAGCCATATCAGGCAGCATTTAGTGTGACAGAATCACCGCGTGGCTCTAATTTGCACTGGCTTATGGCTGGCGAAAATAACACAATTTATCGTTATTTTGTCCGTTCGGCATCTTACTCGAATTGGCCGGCGCTTACTGTTGCTGTTCCGGGGAATATTATTCCGGATTTTCCCTTAATTAATAAAAGTTTTGAATTATGTTATGCGTGTCTTGATCGGTAAAAGGGGGATACTATGCTTAACCTTCTAAGGAAAATTATAAAAACAGGTTGTGTTACTGAGCCTTATGATGGCGGTATTGTACCGCCCCGTTTTCGAGGCGAAGTTTCTTGGACAGAAAGTCAATGTCAGGATTGTCAGCGCTGCCAGAGTGCCTGCCCTACAGGCGCTATTGGATTCAGCGGCGGAAAATTGACAATTGATCACACTGCCTGCACATTTTGTGGACAGTGTGTTGCTGCCTGCGAGCATAGTGCACTGGCTCATACGGGCGAATACCAGCTTGCTGAGATGAAGAATCAGTTATCTGGTAAAATTAGGTCGATACTTAAGCGCTCACTTCATATTAGACATGTTGATGCCGGCTCGTGTAATGCCTGCGATTGGGAAATGACTGCGCTTACTAATCCTATTTACGATTTGCAGCAGTATGGTATTGATTTTGTACCGTCGCCGCGGCATGCGGACATGCTGATGATTACTGGCGTAGTGACCCGTAACCTAACGCAAGCCCTTACCATGACATATGAGGCGACACCTGCTCCTAAACTAGTGATGGCGGTAGGTGCTTGCGCCGCTAGCGGTAAGGTTTATGGCAACAGCTATGCAATTCGCGGTGCTGTTGATACAATCGTACCTGTTGATATCTATGTGCCAGGTTGTCCGCCGCGTCCGGCGGCGCTTATCTACGGGCTGCTATTGGCACTTGACCGGTTAGGGGAGGCCCGCAAGTAATGAATATTTTTGACATTATTGGTCCGGTTATGATTGGCCCGTCCAGTTCTCATACTGCCGGCGCGGTACGGTTAGGGAATGCTGCCCGCGCTATTTTAGGAGAACCAGTGGCTGAAGCCGTCATTGGTTTGCACGGTTCCTTTGCCCAAACTGGCCAGGGGCATGGTACTGACCTGGCGCTGGTAGCAGGTCTAATGGGCTGGCCTACTGATGATTTGCGGATTCCACAAGCCTTTGATTATGCCAAAGAAACCGGCTTGAAATATGTTTTTAAGAATATTAATGCTGGTGATGCCGCTCATCCCAATTTTGTTACATTTCAGCTGATAGGGAGAACAGGAAATGAGAGTCAAGTGGCTGGCGCTTCTGTCGGCGGCGGCCGGGTGGTTATCAGCGAGGTAGATGGCTTTTCACTTGAATTTACCGGAGAGTTTCCAACTATCTTGACACTGCATGAAGACCGTCCGGGTGCGGTAGCTGAGGTCACTGGCATTTTATCTAGGCGCGGTGTGAATATTGCTCAAATGCGTGTCTTCCGCAGAAACAAAGGTGGGTTGGCCAGCATGGTGCTTGAAACCGATCAACCGGTGGACGATTCTGATATTGCTGCCGTGACAGGGTTGCCGCTGATTCGATCAGTACGGCGCATTAATGCAATAAGCTGATAGGGAGTGTAGTGCATGGCGTTAGCTAAAATATCGCTTGAGGAATGGATTCAGACAGCTACCGCGCAAGCGGTTTCTTTTACGGATTTTTGTGTGGAGTTTCAAAGCAAAGAGTTGGAATTAACAGCCACAGAAGTACTAGCACGGATGGAAGGCATGCTTTCTGTGATGGAAGAGTCTATTGCCGCCGGGCTCAAAGGACCACGTTCCAAAGGCGGTCTGGTAGGCGGTGACGCCCAAAAGCTACAGCGATATCTGGCAGGTAAACAACAAAATATGCTGGGAAGTTTTATCGGCAGAGCCGTAGCTTATTCGATGGCAGTCGGTGAAGCCAACGCTGCTATGGGACGGATTGTAGCTGCACCCACGGCTGGTTCAAGTGGCGTATTGCCAGCCATTTTGTTTGCACTTAAAGCGGAGTATAACGTCAAATCGCTTGATTTAGCTAAAGGTCTGGTAGTAGCGGGAGCCATTGGCATGGTTATTGCTTCGCGAGCTTCTCTTGCCGGTGCGACTGGCGGATGCCAGGCAGAATGCGGTTCGGCAGGGGCTATGGCCGCTGCCGCGATGGTATCCTTATTAGGAGGGACACCATCGCAGGTTGGGAACGCTGTGGCCATTACTATCAAAAATATGCTAGGCCTAGTGTGTGACCCAGTGGCGGGTTTAGTAGAAGTGCCTTGTGTTAAACGCAATGCCGGGGCTGTATCCCAAGCTATTGTTGCTGCCGAAATGGCACTCGCCGGGATTGAAAGCGTCATCCCGGTAGATGAGGTTATTGATGCCATGGATTCAGTTGGTCAGTCAATGCATTGTTCACTCAAAGAAACAGCTCAGGGTGGTTTGGCGATAACACCTACCGCATTGGCATTAACTGAAAAAATTTTTGGTAACAAGATATAGGATGCATAAAAGAAGTTTGCAAATTAGCATATTATATACATATATAAGCAGGTTTTTTCTGGAAAATGTAGAAAGACCAAAGAGAATATAATTTTTGGAGGGCTGCAGCATGAAAACAGTTGTTTCTTCTGATCGTGCCCCGCAGGCCATTGGTCCCTATTCCCAGGCAATTAAGGCCAATGGTTTTTTATTTGTGTCAGGGCAAATCCCCCTGGACCCCATTACCGGACAAATTGTCTCTGGCGGCATAGAGGTTCAAACGTGTCAAGTACTTACTAATCTTCAGGCAATTTTAGAAAAAGAAGGTCTAAGTTTTACTAACGTCGTTAAGACAACAGTATTCTTGAAAGACATGGATGACTTTACGGTAATGAATAAAACCTACAGTCAATACTTTACGGATGAACCGCCCGCCCGTGCATGCGTTCAAGTTGCAAAGTTACCGCGCGATGTTAGCGTGGAAATTGAAGTGATAGCTGTGTATTTCTAAGTAAAAAAGCCGAAACCTTTGATCAGGTTTCGGCTTTTTACTACTACTTACTTTTTTTATCTGGCAGTCCGATGCGCTCAGCATGATAACCTTGCCAGATAAACAGGATAAGCCCGATGAGTATAACTGCCAGACTGGTAAGTTGGGCTGATTTTAGGCCAAACATAAGTGTACCATAGTCTCCCCTGAGAAATTCCAGAAAAAAGCGGGCTGTCGAATATAAAATGGCATAAAGGATGAAAACCTGCCCTTTGGCATGATTGGTTGTTCTGAAGATTAATAACAGTACAAAGATAATGATATCAATCTGCCCTTCCCAAATTTCAGCTGGCCACAGGGGCTTGTCACCGTACACCTGGTGGGCTAAGGTGGTTGAAGGATAGATTATGCCAAAATTACCGCCTGTGGGGTGTCCGAAGGCATCGCCATTCATTAAGTTGGCCATTCGGCCAATGGCTTGTCCGATGATAACTGCTGGTGCAGCCACAATATCAGCAAATGCCCAGGTATCAATTTTGTGGATTTTGGTATAGATAATGCCGGCAATAGCGCCTAGCAACACACCGCCCTGAATGGCCATACCGCCCTGCCAGACAAAAGGAATTTCCAGTAGGTGGTGTTGATAATATTCCCAGTCAAAAAAGAAAACATCCCATAGTCGTGCGCCGACAATACCGGCTAACCCACAGTAAATCCCGATGTCTGGTACATGCTGGTGCCAGCGTCCATCCTGTTTTGCAAGAAAATAAGCAGTGCCGGTAGCTAGAATAATACTTAGACTTAAGATTAACCCATAAGCACGGATAGGAAAATCGCCAATAAAAAAGAGGTACTGATGCATAGGCTGTTGAAACCTCCATTAATAATTAATAATAGTAAGCTGTAAAACATATATTTTTCATAGAGGAGCGGGGATAGTATGCCAAGAAGATTTATAGTATTAGCTATAGCAATGATTGCAATGACTGTTGCTATGGGCTTTATGGCCATGCAGCCTGAGAACTTTCTGGGGCCTGATACCAGTAAACCCGCAGTAGATACGGGTGTAACTGTTGGAAAACGGTTACCAGAATTTGCACTTGCCGATCTAAATGGCAAGGAAACCAAAGTTACATTGGATAAACAACTTATTGTGCTCAATTTTTGGGCAACATGGTGTCCACCCTGCCGTCAGGAGATGCCTGAGCTTGACAAATTTGCCAGACAGCATAATGGCAAATTGACATTTTATGCTATTAATATTCAAGAGCCTGTTGATAAAGTAACTGAATTTCTGGTGCAGAACCAATACACCATGAATGTGCTTACTGATAACGATGGGGAGGTGACCAAGGCCTTTCATATTAACAGTATTCCGACAACATTGGTAATTGATAAACAAGGTATTATCAAATATCGAAAGTCAGGGCCGGTTACGGCGGCTGAACTGGAAGGAGTGCTGAATGGATTATAACCTCACCATAATAACGGTTTTTGGGGCAGGCGTAGTCTCGTTTTTGTCACCATGTGTGCTGCCAATGCTGCCGACCTATACGGCTCTTTTAGCTGGTACTGGGAATCAGCTAAATCCAAATACTAACCGCTGGAATTTCATTGTGAATGCCCTTAGTTTTTTGAGCGGATTTACCTTGATATTTGTCGCTATGGGGGCTACTGCATCTTATATTGGCGAGCTTTTTATAAATTATCAGGAGGTTATCCGCAAAGTCGGGGCTGCCTTCATGGTACTCATGGGTTTACAGGTGCTTGGGGTAGTAAAGCTTCCAGGTCTTGAGCGCGAATATCGTCCCTCATTACGGGGAACATTTACTGGTCCCTGCGGGGCTTTTTTGCTAGGATTGGCATTTACTGCTGGCTGGACACCCTGTACGGGCCCGATCTTAGCTACTGTACTTATGTATGCTGGTTCTACGGCCACTGTTCTTCAAGGAGCTTTTTTGCTGTTTATTTATGCTATGGGTTTTTGTTTGCCCTTTTTGGCATTAGCTATCGTGATAAATCGCTATATGAACCAAATAAAAGGGCTATATAAGTGGTTGCCGCTTATTCAACAGACTGCAGGAGCTGTACTTGTTATGGCAGGTATGCTGATCTATTTTGATTTGATGCAAAAAGCATTGGGTATATTTTCAGGCCTATTTTATTAAAAGGGATTTCGTTAGATAAGTGGTTTTACTGTAAAATCTAATGCATCGCAAGATACCAGATGGTAGGTAGTGCCATTAATCATGCCAGTAGCGGCAGCTTTTATGGATGACTCACTGTGCAAGTGACCATAAACACAATGAATCACCGGATAATTGTTAATTAGACCAGCAAAGCCTGTTTCCGTTTGGTGGTTATAGAACGGGGGGAAGTGGAGCATAAGAATGATTCGGGAAAAACCGGCAGCGTGGGCAGCGCTGAGGGAAGCTTCTACGCGCAAGAGCTCGCGGTCAAAAATTGCCTGATCCTTAGACTTAAATAGTGGGTCTTCCGGGCATGTCCAGCCCCGGCTGCCACAAATTGCCCACTCACCGGCAATGGCAAAATTGTTATTAAGAAATTCAAATTTGCCTTCAGTGGCTTTGGTCATCTTGCTTACAGTCTGCCACCAGTAGTCATGATTACCACGAATCATGATTTTTCGGCCAGGCAGGTTGGCAATGGCATTTAAATCGACAAGCGCGTCTGTTAGTTTCATTGCCCAGGAAATGTCGCCAGAAAGCAAGACAACATCTTCATCAGTTACTTGTTTTTGCCAGCTTGCTTTGATTTTTTCCCAATGCCCTTCCCAGTGGCTACCAAAAATGCTCATAGGTTTGACGACTGGTTGGCCTGATAAGTGGGTGTCGGCTATGGCAAATATCTTCATAAAAGAAAGTTCCTTTGTATGTTTATTTTACAAGGCTTACCATATATTTTAGCGAATAGTTGAATGAATAGCAAATTAATAAGCACTACAAGAACGCGTTACTATAAAGTAAATAACTCTCTGATTTCAGTTTCGTTCATCTTAGTCAGGAGGTTTTCACCAGGCTGAATGAGAGAGTCAATCATTTCCTTCTTTTTCTGCTGCAGCAGGTATATTTTTTCCTCAATTGTATTTTTGGTAATTAGCTTATAGACTTGGACAGAATTTTTTTGCCCAATTCGGTAAGCACGGTCGGTAGCCTGATCTTCGACAGCCGGATTCCACCACGGGTCATAGTGAATAACTATGTCGGCTCCAGTAAGATTGAGGCCGGTTCCGCCTGCTTTCAGCGATATGAGGAAGACCTCTTTTTCACCGGCATTAAAAGAATTAACTAGTGTAATTCGATCCTCAGCCTTAGTTGCGCCATCCAAATAGTAGTAACTAAGTTTCATGGCCGCAAGTTTTTGCTTAATTATGGCTAACATGCCGGTAAATTGAGAGAATAACAGAATTCTGTGACCACCATCGGTAGCGTCTTTCAATAATTCCTGCAGCATCTCAAGCTTGCCGCTGCCTCCTTGATAATTTTCAATAAACAAAGCAGGGTGGCAACAGATTTGTCGAAGGCGGGTTAATAAGGATAATATTTTAATATGACTTTTTTCAAAGCCCTTGATGCTAATTGTGGTTTCAAACTCTTGCTTGGCTTTTAAGAGCCAGGCGGCATATAAATTGGTTTGGTCGGATGTCATTTCGTTAACCATTTTACTCTCAATTTTTTCAGGCAGTTCTTTTAGAACTGCTTTTTTCATGCGCCGCAAAATGAATGGTTTAATATGACGGCCTAACTCTTGCAGTGCTTGCTGGTCGCCATTTTTGACTATGGGAATTTCGAACCGAGTTGTAAAAACCTTATGTGTGCGTAGATAGCCTGGCATTAAAAAATCGAAAATAGACCATAATTCTGTCAGTGTATTTTCAATCGGGGTACCGGTAAGAGCAAAATAGCTTTTGGCTTTGATTTGTTTCACAGATTTAGCATTTAAGGTGTTGGGGTTTTTGATATGTTGCGCTTCATCAAGGAAACAGTACGAAAAGTTTCTTTTTTTGTAGAATTCGATATCTCGTTTGATAAGGGCATAGGAGGTTATGACTAAATCGGCGTTGTCAATATCTTTGAACTGTTCTAACCGTTCTGTAGGCTGACCGGAGATAACGACTGCTTTTAGACTAGGGGCAAATTTTAATACTTCTTCTTGCCAGTTATATACCAGTGAGGTTGGTGCAATAACAAGTGATGGTGCAAGAGAATGTTCTTTTTCTGCAAGAATGAAAGTGAGTACTTGCAGGGTCTTTCCCAGACCCATGTCATCAGCTAGAATTCCTCCCAAGCCGTAATGCGCCAGGGACTTAAGCCACTTCAAACCTGTTTTCTGATAATCTCTCAGCTTTCCCCGAATTCCCGGGGGAACAGCATAATCAATATCTTGTGGTTCACGGATATCTTGCACCATGCGTTTAAAAGCGCTGTTTCTTTCAAAGGAAAAGTCAGCTGTTTCTCTTGCTAAGCTATCCAAGTATAAGGCCCGGTATTTGGGTAGTTCAACAACTTGTTTTTCAATATCGGCAGGGCGGAGATCTAATTCCTCAATAAGTCCGGCAACCGTCTGGAATTCAGGGGAATCAAGCGGTATAAACCCGCCTGTAGGGAGGCGGTGATACCGTTTTTTTAGTTTATAGGCAGCTAATAATTCAATTAACTCTTTTGATGATATATCCTCAAGGTCAAGGGAAAACTCCAGCATGTCAGTAGCTGTATTCAGTCTTATACCGGCGGCGATTTTTCCGGGAGGCTGGATTTTCATATTGTTAAATTCATCTGAATAAAAAATTTCAGCACTATCTTGCAGCTCTGGTAAAGCCTGCTGCAAAAAGGAGTAGGCGGCTTCTTCTTCGGCTAAAATGAACTTGTCAGTTGTCCAGACAAAACCGTGCCGGTGAAAAATGTTTACTAGTATTTTTTCTTCAATGGCCGATCGCAGTAGCCATTTATCGTTAACAGCAGTAGGTGTTGGATTGGTGCTGGCATTATGTTGGATAACCACATCGCCGTAGCAAAATTCAATTTTGGCACTTATGCCTTCGGCAAATTTATCGAGGTATACCCGCTTTTGCAATTGCTTTTTATGGAACTTCTTATGTACAGCTGAATCAATGGTAACAGAGGCAATTGTTTCCAGTGCAGGTAAGGTAGCTGCTACAAACTCTGACACCGCTGCAGCAGGAATGTGTAATTCAGGTTTACGATTTTCACTAAAGCAATTAAGTAAGTGTTTAATATATTGTGCGAAAACAGCATCCACATGATAGATGGCTTTATTATGAAAGATGTATTGAAAATCAGCATCAAGCCCATAAAATACGTCATTTGTTAAATTCATGGTTAGGCTTAAGCCGCCATTGATGGCCTTAATAGCCAGATTGACAGGTGGTCTACCATTACTAATAGTGAGGTTTGTTATTTTTTGGTCGTTAACTATAGCCGTAAATGGCTCGGTGCCCATAGCTGTTAAAAAATGTAATAGATTTGTATTAGTAAGCTTAAATTGCCGCGAATCACTAAAGGCTGAATGCGATGTAGAGCCTGAAAAGGTGGGAAGATTCCAAAAGACTCGCTCCTTTTCTTCTTTATAAGCCTGATGCAGCATTTTTAGTAACATAGCTGACAAATCATCAAACAATACGTCCTGAGGACTCAAAGTCAGATTTTTACCAAAAACAATTTCTTGGTTTGTATCTAATGCGACAAGTAGTTGCGGAATATCTTTCAGGACATACATGCGGTCAGAACCAATGGTAAACTCTAAGTAACTTATTTTTCTCGTATTATACACATGGAAACCATAGGTTGGAGTTAGCTTTACTAACTGACTTGGGCCTGTGTTTTCAGAAGTCCTTGCGGCAGCCTGGTTTTGAAAAAAATCAAGCATTTCCTGGGCAGAACGTGTTAGCGGCACTGGTTTAAATGTACCAAAGTAGTCTGACCAAGCCTGTTGAATGGCTTTTAACACGGCAACAACATGTTTACAGGCACCTTTGTGATGATGAAATGCAGGGCAATCACAGACGTAATTTTTGATTTTTTCTTGACCGTTAAAGGTCACTGATACGATATAGAAATATTGGCCGCGCACCCGGGCTTCAAAGGTGTTATCTTGGCGCGTCAAATGTAAGTTATCGACACAGTTGTTGTGATAATAATGGCAGCCCCGTATATAGGAAGCATCAGAATCTGCTTCATACTTAATTGTTTCATCTGCTAACATTCATAGTTTCCTTTCGCGTTTCTATCAGTAGTCCAATTAGTATTAATTATCCTGTTACAAGTAAAAATCCTGCATTATTATTCCCAATATATCATTGTTCAGCATACATTATAGGGACGGCAGACAGCTGAAATAATGTAAAGCGGGGTTGAAACATGAGCTACCGTAAGAGGAATAGCTATTTCCGGAGCTTAGTGGCCGGAACAGAAACCAAGATATCGCTGGCAAATGGCAAATATGTTACCGCCATAAATTTTGATAATGCGGCTACTACGCCACCATTCTGCTCCGTACTAAAAGAAATAGCCCAATTTTCTCCTTGGTATGCCTCTGTTCATCGTGGCAAAGGCTATAAGTCTATTCTTACTTCTGAAGTTTATGAGAATGGTCGGGATGTGGTAAGAAAATTTGTTAAAGCAGATAAAAGTGACGCTGTAATCTTTACCAAGAATACCACAGAATCAATCAATATGTTAGCCTATGCGCTTGTCAATCAGAGCGAGCAGCAGGTTGTTTTGTCAACAAACATGGAACACTTAGCCAATGATATGCCCTGGCGGGATAAATTCATTATTGATTATATAACACTAACTAAGTCTGGCAGGTTGTCACTACAAGACTTGGAGTCAAAGCTTAAGGCCTATGAAAACAGGGTTAAACTAGTAACTGTAGCAGGTGCTTCCAATGTTACCGGTTATGTTAATCCCATCAATAAGATTGCTCGGCTGGCTCATCAATATGGAGCTGAGATTCTGGTAGATGGTGCCCAGTGGGTGCCACATATGCCTGTTGACATGAAACCGATTAATTCTCCTGAACACATTGATTATTTGGTTTTTTCTGCACATAAAATGTATGCACCCTTTGGGACTGGGGTCCTCATTGGGCCAAAAGAAACGTTTGAGAAGGCTGTTCCTGTATATCAGGGTGGTGGAGCCGTTGGCCTAGTTTCGCATCAAACAATAGAATGGGATAATCCACCTGCCAAGTATGAAGCCGGGACACCTAATATGATGGGTGTGTTGGCACTTACTACGGCAATGGATACATTATGCGAGTTAGATCTTAACAATATTTATCAGCATGAGCGCGAATTGATTGACTATGCCAGTAGTGGTTTGTCAACGATACCAGGAATTACATTGTACAGTATGGGGAATGACAGCGAAGAACGAGTGAGCCTGATATCATTTACCTTAGAGGGACTGCACCATAGTCAAATAGCTGAGATACTGTCTCAGGAAGCGGGTATTGCTGTTCGCAATGGTTTGTTCTGCGCCCATCCGTATGTAGCAAATTTACTAAATGTAAGCACAGAAGAGATTAACTATTATCAGACTCATGATGATAAAACTATACCAGGATTGGTGCGAATTAGTTTTGGCTTATATAATACTATGCGGGAGATAGATGTTTTTTTGAACCTATTGTCACATATCGCCACCCAGCGGCAATACTATGCTCGTAAATATGATTATGTAATAGCGCCTGGACGCTGTGATACCAGTCAGACAAAAGAATATCCATACTGCTAGGCCCTGATAAACTAATACCACCCAGATTCCGCGTTACGGGTTCTGGGTGGTATTGGTTTTATTGGCGACCCTGCATTCATCGGGTTCTAAGCTCCTGCAGTCTGAATAAGTTTGCTAAATTTACTTTCGTTTAGAATATCATGTGTAATAAATTTACCATTTAAAAAGGCACTATATATAGTAAAGGGAGACGGGCTATTTAATGCTTCTTCTCTTGTTGTTATCTTTATAATGTTCAGTGGAATATTAGCCTTGTCAGCTAATTCTCTTAAAACCGTATTTGTGTAGTATTCTGTATAAGGGCATTGGTTCGAATAGTAGACGGTTAATCCCCTTTGATTAGTACAAATATTATTTTTAGCAGGCTTATTAAAAGTAGGACTAATAGCATTTGGATTGTTTTTATAGACCAGTAATTCAAAATATGGTGGTGCAAAATCGCATACTTCAAACCCTTGCTTCAAAAAGAAATTTTTGTCTGATAAGTACGGCCTTTTTTTATCGCTTGCTAAAAGGACAATCCCGTCTTTATCTTTAGAGTCTTGGATGCATTCTTCTAATAATTTTTTGCCATACCCATTACCCGCATACTTGCCAGCCACGCTATTTCCGCTGGGCAATATTCGATAAAGACTTTATGTCGAACATCATACTTTTTAAATACATAACCTTGATTTATTCTTGCTTTAAGCCACTCTTTTTTCTGTACATAGCCTTGTTGACACTTCTTATCCGAAATTGCACAGCAAAGGTGTTCTATATCTATATTACTACTGGTTAATTTGATAATATTCATCAGTATGCCATCCTTTCGAAATATAGAAGCCTTTGCATGGTCATAAACATTGGCTATCATCATGATAGTTCTGTGCTATAATTTCATGGCATGAGCCTCCGTTTTGGTTAATTTGTTTTTAGTGATTCAATTATACTAAAAACGAAGGGTTGATGCTATTTTTATGCCAATTATTATTGAATCTTCAAGGTGCATAGGCACTTTTTAATATGAAGTAATGAAAGTATTTGTTGGCACTAATATACGCCAAATAGCACGCATAACGGGGTTATCGTCCACAAGGATCTGGAAAGCCTGAAACACAATCCCTGTCCCCTGCTCGTCAGACAAAAGAATATCCATACTGGCTAGGCCCTAATAAACCAATACCACCCAGATTCCGCGTTACGGGTTCTGGGTGGTATTGGTTTTATTGGCGATCCTGCATTCATTTAATTAGTAGAACTGGCTGATTTAATCCACTCCTCTAACTTGGCCAATACTTCTGTTCGGGCATCGTCTACTTCTGCGCCACGCCATTCTTGCCCCGTCTGACTGTCGAACCATGAATCTTTTTGTGAAAAAGTTCCGCTGGGATACATTTTTTCTTGGGCAGCATCCAAGATGCCATCAAGCATGCTTTGCTTGATGGACTTTCTGATCATACGGCAACCGGCCTTCTCTGTAGTAGCAACCTCTATGCCATCCGGGCCGGCGCTAAGGCCGACATGAGAAAGCAATTTACCTTGTTGGCCAGCGGCGGAAATAGCCTGCTTGGCATAAGCGGCGGCCAGCTCCCGCTTAATACTGTCATCATCTACAGTTACTCTTACATTGCCGATAATAAGCTTATACATGACGCACCTCCTTATGAACTATTGTATGGACTATTTATTTGAGATAGAACAGTTTTTGAGACGTAGGCGAAGTTGACTTTTACAATTTGTTGCTATATAATGGAACATACAAATCTGAAGAGGCAGAATAGTACGCTTATAGCACAGTTCAGAAAGTTGGCGGACGTTGCGAGCCAATCTGCGTGATAGCTGAACTCGCTGCGGAGGAGTGGCTGTGAAGGTTTAGCAGTCGCCGTAAGCCTGCGTTATAGGCAAAGAGTGGATGACATTTGTCATCAAGCAGGGTGGTACCGCGAGAATCTCGTCCCTGGCGTTAGCCACGGGACTTTTTTATACCCTACGGGTATAAACGCAATATTGGCTTTCGCGCTCGTCAATGGTTTGGCGTAAGCCGTGTTTTCGTTACACCACATGGGTATAAGTGCAACATCGGGTTACACTTTCGCCGATGGCTCGGTGTAACCCGTGTTTTCTTTACTATTTGTCCGAGGGGGATTACTCGATGAATGAAAAATACACGCCGAATGAGATTGAGACCAAATGGCAAAAACTCTGGGGCGAAAACGATGCTTTCAGCACAACTATTAACCGCCAGCGACCAGAATACTATGTCCTGGAAATGTTTCCTTATCCGTCGGGAAATTTACACATGGGCCATGTACGCAATTATTCTATCGGCGATGTTATTGCCAGATTTAAAGTAATGCAAGGTTATAATGTGTTGCACCCCATGGGCTGGGATGCTTTTGGCATGCCTGCCGAAAACGCCGCCATCAAGAATGGCATTCATCCTTCGTCCTGGACATGGGATAATATTGCTAATATGCGTCGGCAACAGCAAGAACTGGGCTTATCTTATGAATGGGACCGTGAGGTTGCTACCTGTCATCCTAATTATTATCATTGGACGCAATGGCTATTTTTACTATTTTTTGAACGCGGTTTGGCGTACAAAAAGAAAGCTGCTGTAAACTGGTGTAATGACTGTAATACCGTGCTGGCTAACGAGCAGGTAGTTGATGGCCGCTGTTGGCGCTGTGACTCGGTTGTTGTAAAAAAAGACCTTGAACAATGGTTTCTTAAAATAACAGATTATGCTGATCGTCTTTTAGCTGACTTAAATGAGTTAAAAGGCTGGCCTGATCGGGTCAAAACCATGCAAGAAAACTGGATTGGCCGTAGTGAAGGTGCACAGTTCAGCTTTGCTGTACCTGAGATCGATGATAATATTTCCGTATATACTACCCGTCATGACACCGTATTTGGTGTTAGTTATATTGTGTTAGCACCAGAACATTCACTGGTGGACAAGCTTATTGCAGGCAAACCGGAAGAAGCTGCGGTAAGAGAGTTTATAGCACGCGTTCGTAATCAAAGTGATATTGCCCGCACCTCCAACGAGACAGAAAAAGAAGGTATCTTTACCGGCGCTTATGCCATTCACCCGTTTACTGGCGAACAAGTGCCTATTTGGGTTGCTAATTATGTATTGGTAGAATATGGTACAGGTGCAGTTATGGGTGTGCCGGCTCATGATCAACGTGACTGGGACTTTGCCGGTAAGTATGGATTAACAAAAAAAGTGGTAGTTCGGCCTGTTGATAAAGAGCTTACGATTGATGATATGACCGGAGCTTATGATGGTCAGGGGACGATGGTTAATTCCGGGGAGTTTAGTGGTCTGGACAATGAAACCGGTAAGGTGAAGATTGCCCAGTGGTTTGAAAACCAAGGCATTGGCAAGCGCCGTATTAATTACCGATTGCGCGATTGGCTTATTTCCCGTCAACGTTATTGGGGGGCACCTATTCCTATTATTTATTGTCCGGATTGTGGCACAGTACCTGTGCCGAAAGAGCAACTTCCGGTTCTTCTGCCTGAAAATATCGACTTTGCTAGCGGTTCAGTATCGCCACTGGCGAAAGCAGAGGATTTTATCAATTGCACATGTCCTAAGTGTGGCGGCAAAGCGCGGCGAGAAACCGACACTATGGATACCTTTATTTGTTCGTCTTGGTACTATTTCCGTTATACCAGCCCGCATAGTGCAGATGAGCCGTTCGATCCTGACAAAGCTAACTATTGGATGCCTGTTGACCAATATATCGGCGGTATTGAACATGCAATTTTACATCTTTTGTATTCAAGATTCTTTACCAAGGTGTTAAAAGATGCTGGTTTGGTTAACGTCAATGAGCCGTTCAAAAACCTGTTGACTCAGGGGATGGTCATCAAAGACGGATCCAAAATGTCCAAATCTAAAGGTAATGTAGTTTCGCCTGAAGAAATTATTGGTAAATATGGTGCTGACACGGCCCGGTTATTTATCTTATTTGCTGCACCGCCAGAACGTGATCTGGAATGGAGCGATCAAGGTGTAGAAGGCGCATACCGTTTCTTAGGCCGATTGTGGCGGATTGTTGATCATTATGTGCCACTAATTAAAACAGAAGCAGCAAGCGATGATACCAACGAACTAACCAAGCCTGAAAAGGAACTGCGTCGTATCCTGCATATAACGATCAAACGCGTTACTGAAGACATTGGTCAGCGTTTCAATTTCAATACGGCCATCAGTGCCATTATGGAATTAGTTAATGCTATGTATGCGCTTAAAGAGCAAAACGTAACTCCGAGTGTTGCTTTGGCACTGGAAGTAGTAGCTGGCCTGCTAAAGATGCTGGCACCATTTGCACCGCATATTACGGAAGAACTATGGCAGGAGACTATTGCTGAAGGTAGTGTTCATAAACAATCATGGCCTGTTTTCGATGCTTCGGCCTTGGAAGTGGAAGAAGTCGAGATTGTTCTTCAGATTAATGGTAAAGTTCGGGATAAAGTTATTGTCCCCGTGGGCCAAACTTCCCATGAACTTGAAAAGATAGCTCTTAAGCAGCAAAAGGTTCAGGAACTTATTGCTGGAAAAACAATAATCAAAGTAATATCAGTGCCGCAGAAGCTGGTTAATATTGTTGTCAAATAGGGATAATAATGTTAATTAATTATAAGGGGGCGAATAATAAATATGCTTTCCATTACAAACGTAACAGAGTTCAACGAGGCAATACTTAAATCCGACAAACCTGCTCTGGTTGATTTTTGGGCACCCTGGTGTGGTCCCTGCAAGATGGTAGCACCAGAAGTGGAGGCTATAGCCAAAAACTTCGAAGGTCGGGCAGTGGTAGCAAAGGTTAATGTTGATGAACAGCAGGACCTGGCTAGTCATTACAATGTTATGAGTATTCCTACATTGGTGGTTTTCAAGGCTGGTAGTGAAGTTGGCCGGATTACCGGTTATCGTCCACAAAAGGACATTGCAGATATCTTAGAAAAGGCACTATAAAATATAAACTCCCGGTAAGCATCCGGGAGTTTATATTTTGCTTAGTAACTTGTATTTATCTGGAATATTTGTCATAATTAGAACTATAATAAAGAAAGGGGCGAGAATTAGGTGTTTGCTAGAAAGTTAACTGTATTTATTGCTATCATATGTATTAGTCTACTATGTTTTTTGCCATCAGTTTTTGCAGCAGGAGAACCAAGCGAAAACGTAGTTATCAATATTCTTGCAGTAAATGATTTCCATGGTGCATTGTCTGAGAGTGGCAAGAATCCAGGTATGGCAAAACTAGCTGCGTTTTTGAAGGCGGAGGTGGCTAAGAATCCCGCAGGGACAATTATTGTCAGTGCGGGTGATATGTTTCAGGGAACGCCTGAATCTAATATGCTCTACGGCAAACCGGTAGTTCAAGCAATGAATGAGATTGGATTTTCGGCGATGGCTATTGGCAACCATGAATTTGATTGGGGTACCCAGGTGTTAAGGGAACGTATTGCACAATCAAGTTTTCCCTACCTAGCAGCCAATATTATTGATAAAGCAACTGGTCATGTTGTGAGTTTTATCAAACCATATACAATAGTTGAGAAAAACGGGTTGAAAATTGCCATAATCGGTCTGGCAACCCCGGAAACAGCGTATAAGACCAACCCTAAGTACAGTAAAAACTATAATTTTGCTGATCCGGCCCAAACAGTAACCCAGCGTATTCCTGAGTTAAAACAACAAGGAGTCGATATAATTATTGTATTGTCGCATTTGGGCAGCGAAGTTGAACCGTTAACCCAGCAAGTTACAGGCGAGGCGGCCGATTTGGCGCGTGCAGTTACTACAATTGATGCCATTATCTCGGGCCATACTCATCTGAAAGTGGCTGGTGCGGTGAACTCAGTACCAATCATTCAAGCTGCTTACAATGGACGGGCCGTAGGCAATCTCTGCTTAACCTTTTCTAAAATGGACAGGCAAGTAATAGCTGCAGAGAGCAATGTCACTGAGTTGGTAGCTGCCAATTTGGTTGCTGACCCAGCGGTAAAGGCTATTGTGGATAAGGTACAGGAAGAAGTAGCTCCGATGAAAAACAAAGTGCTGGGCCATACTGTTTATGAATTGAATCATGAAAAATACTCTCATTCTGTTTTAGGTCAGTGGGTAGCAGATAGCATGCGCCAGAAAGTTAAAGCCGATATTGCTTTTGAGAATGGCGGGGGTCTGAGGGCCAGTATCCCGGCTGGAGCTATCACGTTAGGCAGTCTGTATCAAGTAGTACCATTTGATAATACGTTGATTACTGTAGACTTAACCGGTAAACAGATCATGGAGGTTCTTGAACACGGTATCGGTAATCAGCAAATCGGTATGGTGCAGTTTTCCGGTCTTAGTGTGGAGTATGATAAGTCATTGCCTGAGGGTAAGAAGATTACCAAAGTAACCTTAACCGATGGCAGCAACTTTAGTCTTACTAAGATATATAAGGTTGTAACAAATGATTTCATGGCAGGAGGCGGTGATGGCTTTACCACGTTTAGCCAGGGAAAACATATGATTGACACCCAGCTTCCACTGCGAGATTGCTTAATAGAGGCTGTAACGAAGAAGAAAGTCATTAATGCTACGGTTGATAAGCGTTTTATTGAAGTTATGCCAGTAAGCACGGTAAATAGATTTGCTGCTTAATAGACAGGAAAGTTTGCAAGGTCAGCAGGGAAGAGGTTGAAACATGTCGAATTTATCATTTGGCATAATTCATAATACAATACGCTATCTTACTGATTACAAGGAGTAATGGAATGATAATCTCATGGAATACTACCCAGCAGTGCAATATTAACTGTGTACATTGTTATCGCGATGCTGGTGCCAAACGTACTGACGAGTTAAGTACCGCCGAAGGAAAAAAACTGCTTAGTGAGATCGCTAAAGCCGGTTTCAAGATTATGATATTAAGCGGCGGTGAGCCAATGCTTCGCGCTGATATCTATGAACTCATTACTCATGCTGTTTCCGTCGGCCTTCGCCCAGTTCTTGGTACAAATGGCATTTTGTTTACTGGCGATGTACCTGCCAAACTCAAAGCTGCCGGCTTGATGTGTGCCGGTATTAGTGTGGATAGTTGTGATGCTGAGCGTCATGATACCTTTAGGGGTGTGAAAGGCGCTTGGCAGCAAACTATGGCTGGCATCAAAGCATGCCAGGAAGCTGGTTTACCGTTTCAAATTCATACTACAGTCACTAACTGGAATGAGCAGGAAGTGACTGACATTACTGATTTGGCAGTTGAACTGGGCGCTGTTGCCCACCATGTTTTTTTTCTGGTACCTGCTGGACGGGGAAAAGACATTGAAGAAACTACACTTAAGACCAATCAGTATGAAGCCGTATTGAACCGCATTCTTGATAAGCAGGCTACTACTGCTATTGAGATAAAACCTACATGTGCTCCCCAGTTCATGCGAATTGCCAAAGAAAGAGGCGTACCGATGCGGTATACCCGTGGCTGTCTGGCAGGAACAGCTTATTGCGTAATATTACCTAATGGGGATGTTCAGCCTTGCCCGTATCTGCCATTGAAAGTCGGCAATGTACGTGAGACAACCTTTGACACTATTTGGCAAACCAGCCAGGTGTTTAACGAGCTTCGTAACGGACCGCTTAAAGGGGGCTGTGGTTCCTGTGGGTTTGATAACTTATGCGGTGGCTGCCGTGCCAGAGCCTACTTCTACTCAGAAGGGGATTATCTTGCGGAAGAACCCTGGTGCAGTCGGGGAATTAGAGAAAAGTAATAATAGCTGATACGAAATAAACGATAAGACGAGATTAGTTCGCAATCGTTTGCTATGATCACCAGATAATGGGTTATGGCGAGCGGAAATGTGGCAATCTCGTTTTTTCATTATGCACAAGTAGCAGGCTGGCTTGCTACTTGTGCATAATTGCTACCAGGAATGGAAATCTAACAAAGTAAAAATTATTCTGATAAATTAAAAGGAAACTGTGAAAAAAAGTAGAATAGCAAAATAAGGATTAGTAAGTAGTACTATTTTTTAAGGGGGGCGACTATGGAAAAGCGGGATACTCTTTGGAAAGTATTTCAGAAGAAGAATATCAGCAGGCGTGACTTTCTCAAAACATGTGTGGCCTTGACTAGCATTATGGGGTTATCCACTGAACTACTACCGCAAGTCATAGAGGCTGCTGAGAAAAAACCATTACCGCCGGTGATTTGGCTTCATGGTCATGAATGTACAGGCTGTGATGAAAGTTTTATCCGGTCCCAGTCACCATTGGCCTCAGACCTGGTTCTTAATATGATTGCTCTTGAATATATGGACGTACTGGCAGCTACTGCTGGTGAGCAGTTAGAGCAGCATTTAGAAGAAACTATGCAAAAATATTCCGGTCAGTATCTATTGGTATTTGAAGGGGCTGTTCCGGAAGCGGAAAATGGTATATATTGCATGGTGGGCGGTAAGCCAATTATTGAGACCTTGAAACATGTAGCTAAAGGTGCTGCTGCCATTATTGAAAATGGCTCTTGTGCTGCCTGGGGTGGTATTCAGGCGGCTAGGCCCAATCCTACTAAATCGATGTCTGTCAGTGAAGTAATTAGTGGCAAGCCCATTATCAAAGTGCCTGGTTGTCCGCCAATTCCTGAAGTACTGACAGGCACAATTATGCACTATGTCTTATTTGGTCAATTACCACCAGTTGATAACCAGGGACGGCCCAAACAATTTTTTGGTAACAGGATTCATGACACCTGTTACCGACGTCCTTTCTTTGATTCTGGAATGTTTGTGGAGAAGTTTGATGATATGGCAAGTAAAGCCGGTTGGTGTTTGTATAAGGTAGGCTGTCGGGGGCCTGAAGCCTACAATTCCTGCGGTAATATGCGGTGGTGGAATGGCATGAGCTATCCAATTCAATCGGGTGCCCCTTGTGTAGCCTGTGCTGCCAACAACTTCTGGGATAATGATCCCTTCTACGAGCGATTGCCTAATATCCCAGTACCTAATACCATTGCTAACGCTGACAAAGTAGGCGCTGTCTTGGCAGGTGTCACTACCGCTGGCGTAGTGACTCATGGCATAGCATCCTATGTCCAACACAAAATGCACGAGTCTAAAGCAGAGAAAGCGTTAGAAAACACTGATGAACATAAGCCGGAGCGCGGCCAGGATAATGAATAGGGGATGAGGAGGAACGGCTTAGATGAAACATATCGTTGTTGACCCAATAAACCGGATTGAAGGTCATCTGCGGGTAGAAATCAAAGTAGATGAAGCTACCGGTAAAGTCGAGGATGCGCTATCTAGCGGTACTGCGTGGCGAGGTATTGAATTGGTCTTGAAGGGCCGCGATCCAAGGGATGCCTGGGTGTTTGCCCAACGGATTTGCGGCGTATGTACAACTGTACATGCCTTAGGTTGCTTACGGGCTGTTGAAGATGCATTGGGCATAGAAATCCCCAAAAATGCCAACTATATTCGCAATATAATTGCTGCTTCCCAAATGGTTCATGATCATATTGTGCATTTTTATCATCTGCATGCGTTAGACTGGGTAAGTCCGGTTGCTGCGCTCAAGGCCGATCCAGCGGCTACGGCCGCTCTCCAAAATACCGTGCTGGAAAAATATAGTCTTAAGTTTGAAGGCCCTGTTAGTTTTGCTACCAGTGCCTATCCTAAGGATTTCCCCAAAGCCACCACCGCTTACTTTCGAGAAATCCAAAATAAGATAAAGGCCATTGTCGAGAGTGGACAACTTGGCATTTTTGCGGGTCATTACTGGGATCATCCTGATTACAATGTATTGCCGCCAGAAGCACATCTGATGGCAGTGTCTCATTATTTAAACATGCTTGACCGTCAGCGGGAACTAGTTTACTCGCATCTCGTTTTTGGCGGCAAAAATCCCCATCCTCACTATATTGTCGGGGGGATGCCCTGCTCGATCTCCATGAATGATATGAATGCACCAGTCAATACTGAGCGCTTAGCACTTGTGGACACCTCAATTAATCTGGGTATAGATTTGGTAAATAATTTTTATATTCCAGATTTATTGGTGATTGGCGATTTATTTGTTAAGGCAGGCTACGTGGATGGCGGCGGCTTGGCCGGACAGAGGGTATTATCTTTTGGGGATTTTCCGGAAGAACACTATAGTGGTGTTGCTAACGGCGAGTATTTTAAAAATTTATTAGTCAATTCAAGCGGTGTTGTCGAAAACTTTAGTCAAGGTGTGGGAAAAGCTTCGTTCTATCCGCTTGAAGGCAAAGACTTAAGCGATCCGAATGTATTGGCTGAAGGGGTTGAACATTCGTGGTACAATTATCCCGAAGCTGGTAAGGATCTTCATCCTTGGAATGGCGTTACCAATCCACAATATACCGGTCCTAAGGAAGGAACTAAGACCAATTGGAAATATCTTGATGAAACTGGCAAGTATTCCTGGATAAAGACTCCTAAATGGAATGGTAAGATGGCAGAGGTTGGTCCGCTGGCTAAGTATATTGTTGTATATACTAAGGTTAAACAAGGTATTATTCAACAGCCAACTTGGGCGGAAAAACTTATGGTCGAGCAAGTTGACGCTGTGTCCAAGCTTCTTAATTTACCACCGGAAACCTGGATGCTTACCACGGTGGGACGGACAGCCGTCCGCGGACTGGATGCTCAACTGAGTGCCTATATAAATAAATATTTCTTTGATAAGCTGATAAATAATATCAAAGCTGGTGATACCACCGTGGCCAATACGGCTAAATGGGACCCAGCAACTTGGCCCAAGGAAGCTAAAGGTGTGGGGCTGCACGAAGCACCGCGCGGTGGTCTTAGTCATTGGGTAACAATTAAAAATGGAAAAATTGACAACTATCAGGCTATTGTTCCTTCTACCTGGAATGCTTGTCCCCGGGACGGCAAAGCCGGATATGGTGCGTATGAAGCCAGCATGATTGAAACCAAAGTAAAGATTGCTGAAAAACCACTTGAAATACTACGGGTGCTGCATTCATTTGATCCATGCTTAGCCTGCGCTACCCATCTGTTTGATAAAGAGGGTAAGGAAATTACTGTCGTTCGCACAGACCCGTATTTATAGAAAAAGGAGGATACCGGTCATGCGTCAAGGAGCTATGAAACCCTATTACCTGTTTAGCCCATGGATACGGATTTTCCACTGGGTCATGGTAATATGTGTATTTATCCTGTTTGTTACCGGACTGTACATCGGTAACCCCTTTTTCCTGGGGACACAGGGGATGGAACCCACTTTCGCTGTTACTAATGGTATGTCGATGGAGATGATACGGTATATCCATTTTTTCACTGCCTATATCCTTGTCATTTCTTTTATCCCGCGTATTTATGGCTTTATTATTAATCCGGGCGATAGGTTGCTTCCTAAACCCTGGACGAAACTGTATTGGACCGGGATTATGGATACTCAGCTGCACTATATGTTTCTGCGCAGCAAACATCGGCCCTATTTAAGAAATTCATTAGCTAGGTCAGGTTATTTAGCAGTGTATTTCATGTTTTTAATTGAAATCATAACCGGATTTGCTATGTATTACATGGTTGAGCCTAACCGGTTTTTGGCAAAAATCTTTGGCCCTTTCAGCAACTGGCTGGTCAATGAATATGTGGTACATCTGATTCATCACTTTGTTGCCTGGTTTATCATCCTGTTTGTCATCGTCCATGTCTATATGGCCATCAGGGCTGATTTTACGGAAAAGGGCGGCGAGGTATCATCTATGTTTTCGGGTATTAAATATATGGAAGAAGAGCCTGACGATGCTGGAGATCTGATAGATACCAAGAAATGCAAGGCAAAGTAGGAGTTTTTACCTATGGAAAAAATCGTTGTTCTCGGTGTTGGTAATATATTAATGCAAGATGAGGGGTTTGGTGTCCGGGTGGTTGAAGAAATCACCCGGCGCTATATATTCCCGGAACATGTGCAAATTCTTGATGGCGGCACTCTTGGGATGGAACTACTACGCTTTATTGCTGGTGTCGATTGTCTGCTGATTATCGACGCGATAAACGGTGGCGGCATGCCTGGCGAGTTTTATCAATTTGCCAATGAAGAAGTTAAGGTCTATTTTAAACAAAAGGTATCTATGCACGAATTAGGGGTTCAGGATGTGCTGACAGCACTCGAACTCTTAGAAGAGCCAGTAAAAGAAATAGTCGTTTTGGGCGTTCAGCCAGCTGTTATTGATATTGGTCTTGAGTTGAGTCAGGTTGTACAACCGACTATTGATCAGGCTGTACTACGGACGCTTGCTGTTTTGGATTCTTGGGGTATAAACTGCCTTCCGCATACATAGTAATTTACAAATGCGGGGGGTGGGGCTTTGAACTACCGTGTTCTGTATGTTATTCTTACCCTGAGAGAAGAACCAGAGGTATTTCCCGCCGAAGATTACCGGTATAACCAGGAAAATAGCTGTCATGAGCTATTAATTACAGTCTTTGACCAAAAACTTTGGGTAGATACGCGGGCAGTGAAGTTAAAAAAGGTATCAGGAGCCACTTTTTGCTGGCGGGAATATGAGCAGGGACAATACATAGAACTTAATCAGTCAGATACTGTTTGCCCCGAATGCGGTTGGTGGCGGTGCCATGACTGTGATTCTTGCCGGTGCAATAAACCGCCAAAACAGGATTAATAACATAACAATGTACAAAGCTAGCAGGAAAAATACTAATTTATGCGTATATTATATGGTAGTTTACTTAATTCTTTCTTGGGGAGTGGTGATTATACTACGCGGTATTCGTGGTGCGACAACTGTTACAACTAATAATCGTGAAGAAATATTTGAATGTGTAGCTGAACTGCTTGCGGCAATCTTACGGGAAAACTTGCTGAATACCGAAGATATTGGGGCAGTAATCTTTAGCTCAACTCCTGACTTGAACGCTGCCTTTCCGGCAGCCGGGGCAAGAAAGTTTGGTTGGACGCAAGTACCGCTATTCGGGACGCAAGAAATCGAGTGCCCTGATGCGCCGGCACTTTGTATTCGCGTACTGATTTTGTGGAATACTGATTTGAGGCAGCAAGGCATTAAGAATGTCTACCTACATGGTGCTGCCAGTTTGCGTCAAGACATTTAGTGATAACGATATGATTCTCGTTTTAAAACCTGCTTTGTAATTTGCAAAGCAGGTTTTATGCTTTCTTTTTATAGTGTGTATTTGCAATCATACGCCAGCAGTGTAATAATATAGTGGTGACAAGGAGGCTTGCATAGTAGATGGGTGTAATCAATAAATTGATATCTATTGTTGTGCCAGTATATAACGAACAGGAAAATATTGACAATTTCTATAGTGAAGTTGTTAAACATATGGAACAACTGGCATACTGTTTTGAAATTATTTTTGTCGATGATGGCTCAAGTGATGCCACTCCGCTTATTTTGGAGCGGTTAACTACTGGCGATAAGCGGGTGCGGGCGCTTATTATGGCGCGTAACTTTGGTCATCAGGTGGCCTTAACCTGTGGCCTGGATCATGCCCAGGGAGATGCGATAATCACTATGGATGGTGATATGCAACATCCGCCGGAAATGGTACCGTTGTTAATTAGTAAATGGGAGGAAGGCTTTCAGGTTGTCCAAACAGTCAGGATAAATACTGAAGGCGTGTCCTGGTTTAAAAATTTTACCTCAGGTATGTTTTATAAGTTGATGAATGCCTTATCGAATGTCCAGGTTGCCGAGGGTGGTTCAGATTTTAGATTATTAGACAAGCAGGTGGTAGACAGCTTTCGGCGCTTTCATGAACGAGCCAGATTTATTCGTGGTATGATTAGCGCAATTGGCTACCGTCAAACTAACATCGAATTTATTGCTCCCAAACGGTTTGCCGGCCAATCTAAGTTCTCTTTAAAAAAAATGCTGCATTTTGCTCTTGATGGGATTACTGCTTATTCTAAAACACCACTTCGTTTTGCATTTTACATAGGGATTCTGTTGGGATCTGTAAGTATTGGTCTAACCCTGCATGTTCTCTACATAAAAATCTTTACCGATGAAGCAGTTCCTGGTTGGTCGACAATTACCGCCAGTATTTTGCTCCTAGGCGGCTTGCAATTGGCGGGAATTGGTATAATTGGAGAGTATGTTGGTCGGATATTTGAAGAAGTAAAGCAGCGTCCTCTTTACTGGTTGCGGGCTGAGCTTGGCCCACAAATGGCAAAAGATAAACAGGCGCCATTTAGCGAGAAAAGAAGTTGACCTAATAAATGTAAAAAAAAACACGATTTTTGGGAAGGATTTTCTAAATTTAAGCCGAATAGTAATTTATAGAGCGTTAAGAAAGCCGAATCCAGCTCAGGTACGGGGGAACCAATTAAGGGGGTGAAACTTGACAAGCGTCAGCTTTTCAAGTAGGGTGCCTGCAACCCTAACCCGTCAGCTAACCTCGGAGGCAAGTGAGAGGAGAAACCAAATTTGCAAAAGTTTTTCAGGCTTATTGTCGCTTTATGCCTCTTTTTAGGGACAGCTACTTTGGCCCACGCTGCGAGTACATATGAGGCTGGCGACCAGGGAGATGATGTAGCCGCTATTCAAGCTCAGCTTAATAATCTGGGGTTTAATGCCGGTGCAGCGGACGGCGATTTTGGAAACTTAACAGTTAATGCGGTTAAATCGTTCCAAAAAGAGCGTGGTCTTGAATCAGATGGTGTTATTGGAGCACAAACTTATCGTGCTCTGATGGGACGGGATATTCCAGCCAGTCGTGATTCCTCTACCGCTTCGGTAAGGCGTATCATTCAGACTTCCATGCGTTACAGAGGTGTACCGTATGTATTTGGTGGGACAAGCCCTGACGGTTTTGACTGTTCTGGCTTCACTCGCTATGTTTTTGCTCAGAGCGGCGTCTATTTGCCACGAATGGCTGATGAACAATTTGAAGTTGGGCGGCATGTATCTTACGGTCGTCTTCAGCCTGGAGACTTGGTGTTTTTTAGCACTTACACTTCAGGAGCATCTCATGTCGGCATCTATATTGGTGATAGTAGATTTATCAGTGCTACGTCTAGTAGCGGTGTAAAAATTGACAGTCTAGATAGTGGTTACTGGGGTTCGTGCTACATCGGTGCTCGTCGGGTGATGTAAAGTAAGAAAGGAAGGCATGACAGCCTTCCTTTTTTATTGCCTGAGTACTTGTATTTAACGATAGGAACTGAGACAATATAAGTATAAAGTCAAGCATTATAATAGTGGAGATATATTATGTTTAGTTTTTATTGGCGAAAATTCATAGTACCTTATTGGTTATTAGCTTTAACAGCGGTAATTTGTTTTATTGTCGCAAGTTTAGCGGGCTTGGCGGCGCCGCTGGTAGTTAAGATGTTGATTGACGATGCGCTGACCAATGGCAATATTTCGTTTTTGCATCTGATTACTGCAGGTATTATAATACTATACTTCATCCGTGGTTTATTTTCTTATTTTTATGGATACAGTATGGCCAAAGCTGGCAATAAGATGCTGGCTAAACTGCGGCAGGATATGTTCAGTAAGTTGCAGTCACTAGATTATGCCTATTTCATGAAGACTCCGTCAGGTGAGCTTATTTCGCTATTTACCAATGATCTATTGTTTATTCAGCAGGCAGTTACTGTAGGTATTCCTGACGCTATTGTTGAGTCACTCAATCTACTGGCTATCATGGCAATTATGATTTATTTTGATTGGGAGCTGGCGATGGTGACTTTTGCTACTTTGCCATTTATCGTCGTTGCCATCAGTTTTTTTAATAATAAAGTTGGCCGATTAGGAGTGCTTGTTGAACATACGTTAGCGAAAATCACAGCCATTATTCAGCAATCGATCATATCGGTCATAGTCGTGCAAAGTTATGTCCGGGAAGGTTATGAATACAAAAAATTCAGTGACAAGATTCAGCAAGTAGCAAACGAATTGCTCAGAGCCCAGCGATTAAGTGCAATTTTGGTGTCATTGGTAGAATTTCTTGCCGCTATCGGTTTAACTATTATCGTCTGGTATGGTGGGCGGGAGGTTATTCAGGGTGATCTGAGTATTGGCGGGATGTTTGCTTTTCTGGTGTATATTATCAATATACCTATGCCTGTACGCAAAATCAGCCAGGCTCTGACTTGTCTGAAACTTGGTGTGGTAGCCTGGGGGCGTATTAACAGTTTGCTTAACGAACAAACTCCGTCGGTGGTCGATGGTTATTTACAAATGCCTAAGGCTGGGGGATTAGTCGAGTTTAAGGATGTGTCATTTGCTTACCAGACTGGCAATCCGGTACTGGAAGATATTAATATTCTTGCAAGGCCAGGTGAGGTTATTGCTATTGTTGGCCCCAGCGGGGCAGGTAAATCGTCATTTGCTAATTTACTCTTACGCTTTTACGATCCTGACAAAGGGGCTGTTTATTTAGATGGAATAGATATTAGACAACTTAAAATTGGTGATCTGCGGCGGCAGATTGGCTTTATTCAACAGGAACCAGTTCTATTTAACACCACTATTCTTGAAAACCTTCGCTATGGCAGGCCTAATGCAACCCTGAGCCAGATTGAGCAAGCAGTTAAAGTATCTAATGCTTACGACTTTATTATGGCTTTGCCACAAGGCTATGATTCGATAGTAGGAGAAATGGGCGGAAATCTGTCAGGTGGTCAGCGACAGCGGATTGCAATTGCCAGAGCGATAATTATGGAACCTGCCATATTGCTTTTTGACGAACCGACTGCTGCTCTTGATGCTCATACCGAAAAACAGGTTATGTCAGCCATTCGACAAGCCAGCACAGGGCGGACAGCCTTTATTATTACCCACCGCATGTCGACAATTATGGTCTCAGACAGGGTAGTATATTTGACGGGTGGCAGGGTGGCGGAAACGGGTACTCATCAGGAGCTTATTGACAAAGGGGGCTTATATGCTCGGGCAGTCCAGCTTGATGAACTTGAACTGCGTTTAAACCCGTAAGTTATATGAATACTACACACAACCAGGAGGCTTACGATGAACTATAATAGATCAGGTGCTTGGAAATTATTACGTGAACATGTTCAAAGCGAAGTGCTTTTAAAACACTGTATGGCAGTTGAGATTGCCATGCGCGCCTATGCCGTAAAATTTGGACAAGATATTGAGTATTGGGGGGCAGTCGGCCTGCTTCATGATGTTGATTTTGAGAAATATCCTGAAGATCATCCGAATCATGGTCGAGAAATTCTTATTGCCGCTGGCTATGACAGTCAGTTTGCTACCGATGTGGAGGCTCATGCTCGTGATTGGCAGCCAGAGCGTACACTGGTGCAAAAAACATTATTAGCAGTGGATGAACTGACTGGGTTTATTATTGCCTGCGCTCTGGTGCGTCCGGATAAGAGTCTGGACAATTTAGAGGTAAAATCAGTTATGAAGAAATTCAAAGATAAAGCCTTTGCTCGTGCTGTCAATCGTGAAACCATGACAACAAGTGCTGAAGCTATGAATGTTGACTTTAAAGAACATGTTGCTTTTGTTACCAAGGCACTGGCTCAGGCTGTGAAAATGCCTGAATACCAGGAATTGCCGTTGATCGGATAACTAATACCAAACATAAACTGGAGAAAAGGTGCATATAGATTAGCAAGATAGCTAAGAGGAGAGAGAGAATGGCAAAAAATGCTCTTAATAGGCTTACTGTTAATCTACATGACATCGATATTCGGAACAAATTATATGAACATTTGATACTACTCTTAAAACGTCAAGAAGGGATCAGTTTGCGACCACTTGTGGCGCTCTGTATTGGATCTGATCGTTATACGGGCGATGCTTTAGGGCCGTTAGTTGGTACCCATCTTGAGGGAAAAACCGAATGTAACGTGTATGGCACACTAGAACAGCCTGTTCATGCAGGTAACTTTGTGGAGACGTTGAATCGTATAACGCACCGTCATCATCATCCACTCATTATTGCCATTGATGCTTGTCTTGGCAAAAGTCATCAAATCGGTAATATTGAAATCTGGCAGGGGGGGTTGGCCGCAGGGATTGCAGTAGGCAACAGATTGCCTACTATCGGTGATATCTCAGTTATCGGTGTAGTCAATGCCCAAAGTCAGATTGGCTATCTGGATTTGCAAAGCACGTCTTTAGCTAAAGTGATGAAACTCAGTAAAGTCATCGGTGAAGCCATTAGTGAGGCCATTCATACGGTAGTTGCGGAGAACATACCCGCTTGTACGCAATCAGTTGCTAAATAACGTGAAGTAAAAAGAACGAGATTGCCTAACAAGCAATCTCGTTCTTGGTTGGTTATCCAAATGGAAAGTATAACTTTCCCTGGATTGAACGACTAAGGCTTCTACCAGCGTCCTAAAGGACTTGGTACAAGCCAAGTCTTATCTTATCTGCTATTCTTCCGGAAACAATCTGTCCCACAGTATGTATAGTACTACTAATGTGCTGGCAAAGAATATGCCAATATCAGCGATATAACGCTCCATCAAGCCATACCCCCTTGAATAGTAAACGTTGCTTATTTGGATTATAGGCTACTTATAGCCTTCGTGCAAGGTATGAGTAATAAATATTTTTTGTTGCCAGGCACATTCACCTTGTCCGACCCATAAGCTTTATCGACAGACTTTACGGGGGTGAATGACTGAATGGCTATTTCGTTTTTAACGGTATTAGCAACATCGATAATTAAAGGCATCACCCTGCTTGTTTCCTACATAGCCAATAATACGTTTCCTTTACCGTTGTCAGAGAAAGATGAGCGTGTCTACTTGCAACGGCTAAAAGGCGGGGATGAAGGCGCCCGTAGTGTATTAATTGAACGTAACCTGAGACTGGTAGCCCATATTGTTAAAAAATTTGATAATACAGGTGAAGACGTTGATGATCTGATCTCCATTGGCACCATTGGCCTCATTAAGGCGATTAACACCTTCGATCCGGCAAAAAAAATTAGACTGGCCACTTATGCTGCCCGCTGCATTGAGAACGAAATACTCATGCACCTGAGAAGCACTCGGCGCATTCGCACAGAAGTTAGTTTGTATGATCCGATTGGGGTCGACAAAGAAGGCAATGAGATAACTTTAATTGACGTATTGGGTACAGCTCCTGATATTGTGGGTGAAGCTGTAGAAAGTTTGTGTGAGCAGGAAAGATTGACCCGTGAAATCCACCGTCTGACAGCCCGGGAAAAATGGGTGCTTGAAATGCGTTTCGGTTTGCCTGACGGCAGACGAAAAACCCAGCGCGACATTGCCAAAATATTAGGGATTTCTCGCAGCTATGTTAGTAGAATAGAAAAACACGCTATTACCAAGTTAGGGAAGACACTGTCTTCAACTGATACTACACCTAAATAGCTGTAGGTTAATGAAGTATAAAAAATATATACAACGCGTTAAAAATTTTTGCAGGCGGGTGGTGTGTAAATACACCACCCGCCTGTGCCTGTAAACTTCTTTACTGCGGAATATATAGAAATAAGGGGCGGCTAGTCTGCCGCCTCATCTTTTAAAAACTCATCAAACGCTTCTCTGTGTTTATGTTCATTGGTCATAGCTTCAGAAACAATCGATTTGTTGATTTCCTTGCGCGATAACCCGTTGTCACCAGCACTCATGGCATATTCACTTGCAAACGATTCCATTTGAGATTTTTTACGCATTAATTACCACCTCCTAATTTAGTGTTCCCTTGTGAGTATTTATATATATCAGAAAATAATTGGGTTGAAGGGCGACTGGCTATTTTCCATAATTACATAAGATAGGAATTAATTTCCTATTATCAGTCATCCTTATTGGGTGTTTTGAATATTTTAACGAATACAAACGCATGCTGTCATAGAGACTCAATAAAGGAGGATGACTATGACGCACATAAACAGACGCGAATACTTAGAGATTCTCAAAAACCACTCTGAAGAAGTTAAGCGAACAAAACATGGCTTTTGGGTTTGGAAGTAGATGGCTAATGCCGCCGACGATAATGTTGGCGGCTATTTTCATCCAGATGAAAAGTTTAAAACTTTTTTTCCAAATAATGAGGACGGAAAAGAGGTGTTTTTTCCCAATTGGAGAATATATCTGTAAAAGCATGGATGGTGATTAGCTTGAGGATTACTAAGGTTGTCCCTATTTTACCTAGCCAAAAAGCGAATATACAAGACCAATATACTGAAACCACATATTCTCCCAGGAAAAAGCCAAAAACGTCTTTTAAGAGTTTGTTAGAAATAGAGCTGCACTCCAAAGTAAGTTCCAAAACAATTATACTGTTTTAGCGTCCTTCGGGCGCTTTTCTTATTTTATTGTTATAGGCAGTGTAAGTTCTTGTAAATACTAGCATCTGTAGTATGATATAAATAATAGAATTTATGGGAGCTGTTATTTATGCATACAATCCTTATTGGAAGGTTCTTAGAGATGTTGATATTTTAGGTTATGAAATAACCTGGAAAAAAGAATGAACTACAAGTAATAGCGGAGAGATGAATGGGAGGAAGGTCACCATGGAACGGAAACTCAAAACAGCCCTGTTGAATACCATTAATGAGTATAATGGTATTGTCAAGCAAATTGATGATCCTAATACAACACCGTCCAGGGGATTACAATTAGTTGCCGCCAAAGAAGCTTTGCATCAGGTCTTAGAGCATTTTGCCACTGCAGAATACGTTGAACATGTTAATGGGCAGTGGCGAATTAAAGTAATTGTTGTAATGGAACGTGGTGAATAGGGAATTTAGCCGTCTGCCTTCAGGTGGGCGGTTTTTGCTTCTTGTTTTGTATCACTTTGTAGGGGGAATATTTCTGATTTTGTGCTTTATACTGAAAAAAGATGATTGACAAGTATTATATAAATTGGTATATTTAACTTGTAATATTTTGTCGAATATGGCAGAACGGGGAGAAATGAAAAATGAAAGCTACTGGAATTGTTAGAAGAGTGGATGAACTTGGTAGAGTAGTACTACCTATTGAATTGCGTCGTATCTTTGGCATCGAACAAAAAGATGGCCTCGAGATATATACCGAAAATGACCGAATCGTTTTGCGGAAACATGAGCCTGCTTGTGTATTCTGTGAAAGTGTTGTTGAGGTAACAAAATTCAAGGGCAAAAATGTTTGTAAAGAATGTCTTTCCGCTATGAGTCACAAAGCAGTTTAATCATTCATCAATATTTTGATAGGATAGTTAGCCGTATTGCCTTCGGGTTACGGCTTTTTTCTTTTGTTTTCCAGATGGAAAGGTTAAACTTTCCCTGGATTGAACGCCTATACCCCTAAAGGGCACAGGCGGCTTCTGCCAGCGTCCTAATGGACTTGGCACAAGCCAAGTCTTTTCTTATTTTTATCATCATGCTATAATTTTTATTAATTCACACGAAGTGAAGTGGGAGGGAAAATTGCTCAAATTATTAGTGCCTTGTATGATAGTAAATACGTTGTATGATATCAAGCTTACTGAATTGAAGCAACGTGGTATTCGCGGTATAGCGTTTGATCTTGATAATACCATAATTCCTTGGAACAGCCCGGATATCTGTCCGGAAGTATTGGTGTGGCTAAATAATTTGGCTGCCCAGGATTTCAAACTATGTTTCGTATCTAATAATGGCAAAAGGCGAGTGAGAAAAATAGCAGAACAATGCGGCGTTCCCTTCGTGGCCCGGGCGTTAAAACCATCGCGTAGTGGCTTTCGTCAAGCGGCTCAGACTATGGAATTACGCCCGGAAACAGTTGCTGTTGTCGGGGATCAACTCTTTACAGACATATTAGGTGGTAATCGACTCGGCATGGTTACAATTTGGGTTAAACCATTGACTACTAAAGAATTTATTGGCACAAAAGTTACCCGTCAACTGGAAAAGCTGGCTGTACATGTATTAAAAGTGACTGGGCGACTATAGAAAAGTAAATTTTGCGTATAAGTTTAATTGAATACCGAAGGAGTAATGAGTATGCATATAACTACCAAAACCCAAAAAGTAGGATTGCTAGGCTGGCCACTCGGTCATTCATTATCACCGGCCATGCACAACGCCGCCTTTGCTGCTAGTGGCTTGGATTACGTATATTTGCCGTTGTCTACGCCGCCGAAGTTGTTGCCACAAGCGGTTGCGGGAATTAGGGCGCTGGGGTTTATCGGTGTGAACGTGACTATTCCGCACAAAGTTGCCATAATGGATTATTTGGATGAAATTGATACCAGTGCTAAGTTGGTCGGAGCTGTTAATACCATAGTAGTTAAAGAAGAACGCCTAATTGGTTATAACACCGATGCTGACGGATATATTCGTTCCCTTGAGCAAGCAGGCATTACTGTAGCTGGTAAATCTGCCGTTATTTTCGGAGCAGGTGGTGCTGCACGGGCGGTAGTTGCTGGATTGGTCGGTGCCAATATTGCCTCAGTAACTATTGGGGCTCGTGACCAAAGCAAGGCTGATGGCATTGCGCAGTTATTTGCTGGAACAGTACCTGTAAATGGTGTCGCTTGGGATAGTAGTACGTTTGCTGCAGCATTGTCTCAGACCAATCTTGTGGTCAATGCAACCCCCTTGGGTATGTATCCGGCTATTGCCAGTCAACCATCAGTTCCTTGGGATCTCCTGCAACAGTCAGTGGTAATCTCTGATTTAGTATATAATCCGCCGATAACTAGTTTTATAGCTGAGGGTACTCGCCGGGGACATACGATAGTTGGCGGGGCAGGTATGTTGATTGAGCAAGGAGCGCTGGCATTTGAATTGTGGACAGGCTGCAAGGCAGACACGCAGGTAATGCGTCAGGCGCTGCTAGCAGGGTTAGAAGCTATTAATAAAAATTAATAAAAATTTATTTGAATTTTATTAAAAAATCTGCGTATTACAGCAGGAATTTTTGTTTGTAATGCGAATATAGTCAGTATAAAACATTAATTGTAAAAACTGGTAAATATATGTGGCAATGAAGCTTGGGACTATAGTAAGGCCCATAGTCCAGGCAGAGTAAGTAAAGCAACCGACCATCTGCAAAACAAGTTATGTTTTGCTATGCCGGTTGCTTTTTTTCCCAGATGGAAAGGTTAACTGGATGATATATTTGAGTGGAGACAATAGCATGTTAAATAACCGTAAACACTTGAGGGACTTGCTAGTTGAAGCTAAATTTCTCAGGCAGGAGCAACTGGAGCAGGCAGTAAGCGTTCAAAAAAGGACGGGTGAACGACTGGAAAAGGTACTTATCAATTTAGGATATATTACTGAAGCCAGTATGATGGAAGTACTGGAATTCCAGCTCGGTGTGCCATATGTTAATATGGTGGCTATGGATGTCTCGCACGAAATTGCTGCAACGATACCTCTTTCCCTGGCTGAACGATACCAGGTTATTCCTATCAAAAAAGAGGGGCGTAAGTTAACACTAGCCATGGCTGATCCCACAAACTTTTTTGCTATTGATGATGTGCGGATGGCGTCCGGTTGCGAAGTTGAACCAGTAATCGCCGCAGAACGTGAAATTATGAGGGCCATTAATCAGTCGTATGGTGTGCAGGACTTAGTTGAGAAGGCTGTTAACAAGCTGAAAGCAGATGAATCCGGCAGTACTGCTGAAGTTCAACTGACAGATGATGCACCAATAGTAAGTATTGTTAACTCCATCATCAGTCAAGCCATTAAAGAACGTGCCAGCGATATTCACATTGAACCACAGGAGAAGTTACTTAGAGTCCGGTTCAGAGTTGATGGTGTGCTACGAGAAGTTGTTACTTTTCCACGCCATGCCCATGCGGCCATTATTTCCCGGATTAAAATTATGAGTGAAATGGACATTGCCGAAAAACGGCTGCCGCAGGATGGGCGGATAAAGGTTCAGCAATTTGGACGGGAGATTGATCTTAGGGTGTCTACCTTACCAACAATAACTGGTGAAAAAATTGTTTTGCGGATACTTGATAAAGACTCGATTATTTGTGATATTAAGGGATTAGGGTTTGCCTCCCACAATTTAACACTGTATCGGAAGTTGTATTCCCAATCCTATGGTATGATTCTCGTAACGGGACCTACAGGATCGGGCAAAACAACAACCTTATATTCAACTCTGACTGAAATTAGTACTCCAAGCAAAAATGTTATCACTGTCGAAGAACCAGTTGAATATCGGTTGGACGGTGTCAATCAGGTGCAGATAAATCATAGGGCTGGCCTGAATTTTGCCAATGGCTTGCGCTCTATTTTGCGTCAGGACCCTAATGTAGTGATGGTCGGTGAGATACGGGATGCTGAGACAGCCGATATTGCCATTCGTGCGGCGCTTACTGGCCACTTGGTATTTAGCACACTGCATACCAACGATGCACCTGGGGCAATTACCAGGCTAATTGATATGGGTATTGAACCCTTTCTGGTCGCCTCTTCGGTGCTCGGAATTGTTGCTCAACGGCTGGTACGGGTGATATGCCCGGCGTGCAAGCAAAAGTATGTGCCTGAGGTTGGTTCATTGGAGCGGCAGTTTCTGGGAGGTGATTCCGGGCGTGAAATTGTCTTATATCGGGGTGCCGGTTGCTCATGTTGCAGTCATACCGGTTATCTTGGCCGTATGGCCATCCATGAAGTAATGTCTGTCAGCTCAGCAGTACGTGAGGCCATTAACCGACAAGTATCCAATGACATGTTAGCAACGCTTGCTGTGAAAGAAGGTATGATATCAATGCGGGAGGATGGTATTGCTAAGGCATATAACGGACTTACAACAGTGTCAGAGGTTATGCGAGTTGCCTACGCCGGAACATGATAGGGGGAAGAGGGGACAACCTATGCTAAATATAGATAATTTGCTGCAAGAAGCCGTAGTAGCACAAGCCTCTGATATTCATCTTACTAGCGGGGTTTCTCCAATTTTTCGTATCAGAGGAGTTTTAACTGCTACTCAATATCCAGTACTTGACGATAAAGATACCGAAGCAATGGTTATGGCAATTACTAATACTGAGCAGAAAGAAAAATTTCAGCAGCTTGGCGAGCTTGATTTTTCGTATGCTATAGCGGGTTTGAGTCGTTTTCGTGTTAATACTTTTCGGCAGCGTAGTTCATGTGCCATAGCTATCCGGGTGGTGGCTGAGCAGATACCTACATTAGAACAGCTTGGGCATATGGAAGTGGTAAAAGTATTGGCTCGTAAGCCGCGAGGACTGGTGCTTGTCACTGGGCCTACCGGTAGCGGGAAAACAACTACATTGGCAGCCATGCTTGATTTAATTAATACTGAGCGGGCTTGTCACATCCTTACCCTGGAAGATCCTATTGAATATCTGCATACGCATAAAAAAAGTATTGTTAATCAACGCGAGATTAACACTGATACCAAGTCGTTCGCCAACGCGCTCAGGGCAGCCCTCAGGGAAGATCCAGATGTGATTCTGGTGGGCGAGATGCGCGATGCAGAGACAATTGGTATTGCCATAACTGCTGCCGAAACTGGTCATTTGGTATTTGCTACCTTACATACTAGTGATGCTGCGCAGACCATTGACCGTATTATTGATGTATTTCCACCCTACCAGCAGCAGCAAGTCCGGACTCAGTTGTCACTTACGTTGCAGGGAATTGTGGCGCAGCAGCTATTGCCGCGCCGCGACGATTCAGGCCGGGTAGCCGCTATGGAAGTGCTAATGGCAACGCCAGCGGTGCGCAATATAATCCGCGAAGGCAAGACCCAGCAGCTTCTATCGGTTATCCAAACAGGGGCTAAGACTGGCATGCAGGCTATGGATATGTCACTGCGTGATTTATATTGGAAGGGTATTGTGACTTATGAGGAAGCACTGGCGCGGGCGATGGATCAGGAAACATTTGTCCGGTTGGTAAACGGCTAATCTAATTTAGTAAACAGCGAGGTGTGGTTAGGTGGCAAAAACATATAGCTATAGGGCAAAAAATCGCAATGGTCAGTTGTTGTCAGGCAATGTCATGGCCGAAAGCGAAGCCGCAGTAGCCGCCTATATTCAGGATAAAGGCTATTTCGTAACTCAGATTAAATTGCAAAAATCAGTAATCTGTACCCAAACGTTGCTGACAAGCCTGCAACGGGTAAGTATAAAAGAGCTGGCTGTTTTCTGCCGGCAGTTTTCCACCATGGTGGATGCTGGATTATCGTTGGTAGCCTGCCTGAGTATTTTAATTGACCAAACCTACAACCCCAAACTCAAAGCTGCTTTGCAGGTTATTTATAAGAAGATACAGGAAGGCGAAACGCTGTCACAGGCGATGAATAGGTACTTGAATATTTTTCCCGAGATTATGATCAGTATGGTGGAAACCGGGGAAGTAGGTGGTGTGCTTGACAAGGTGCTAAACAGGTTGGCAACCCACTTAGAAAAAGAGCACAAGCTGAATGAACGGATAAAATCTGCCATGGTTTATCCGGTAGTGGTTATCGGTATGGCGTTATTAGCGGTTGTCTTTATTTTGACTTTTGTTTTGCCGACTTTTATGAAGATGTTTGAGAATATGAAGGTTGACGTGCCTTTTTCGACACGTATTCTAGTAGATTTAAGCGGTTTTATTACTCATTACGGTGTTTGGTTGGCTGCTATTTTAGCAGTGGTTAGCTATGGATTACTATTATTAAAACGGCAGCCTAAGTGTCGACTTGTTATAGATCAGCTGTTGTTTGTTTTACCAGTGTTTGGTTTATTATGGCGTAAGGTAGCCATCGCCCGTTTTAGTCGTACACTTTCTACACTAGTGCGGGGCGGGGTGCCTATTATTACCGCTATTGAAGTAGTAAAAAAGACTTCAGGTAATCTCAGTATGACCAGAGCGTTGACTGCGGCTCAGATTAGTATTCGTGAAGGACTGGGTCTGGCAATACCATTAGGATCCAGCAATGTTTTTCCTCCTATGGTGGTGCAAATGGTAGCTATCGGCGAAGAAACCGGTGAATTGGATACTATGTTGGAGAAAATCGCCGATTTTTATGATAGTGATGTTGAAGACCTGGTTAATCGGTTGAGTAGTATGTTGGAGCCCATTTTGATTGGCGTTTTGGGAGTGATAATTGGGTTTATCGTGATTGCAGTAATGTTGCCGATGTTTGATGTTCTTACTAATTTCAACAAAATTGTATAACAGTATAAGGGGGGGAAGATCATTATAAACATCAAAAACAAAATGAGGAGTCAAAAAGGGTTTACATTGATTGAATTAATGGTGGTTATTGCTATAATTGGCATTCTCACTGCAATTGCCGTACCAAAATTTGGTTCTGCGGCTGATTCAGCTAATAAGGCCAAGATACAGGCCGATTTAAGAACATTAGATAGTGCTATCTCTATGTACTATGCTAAAGCGGGTAAGTATCCGGATACATTGCTTAAATTAGCACCTGATTTTATCGTAGCAGTACCTAGTGTGCCTAGTCCATATAAGGGTAGTTCGGGTCTAACATACAAACTTGATAACGAGGGGACTTCACCTACCTATCGAGCGTATATTGAAATAGCAACTGGTACAAAAATATTTGCAGACACTACTACTCCTGCTTGGTAAATAAATAGTAGTCAATTCCTATTTATTTATAGTAAGCTTTGATTTATCACATTGGGAGCACTAATTTATTGAGTTAAATCATACTTGGTTAGGAGTTTATGATGTTTGATTTTATGATACTAGTACTTGGCATTATAATCGGCAGTTTTCTTACTATATGCATTTACCGTCTGCCGCAAAACCAATCAATCGTGACCCCGCCATCACACTGTTTAAATTGCAATACTAAGCTTAAAGCCCGGGATTTAATTCCTATCCTCAGCTATCTTCTCTTGCGCGGCAAATGCCGCTACTGTGTCAAGTCTTATTCATCACGCTATGCCGTCGTGGAACTCATTACCGGACTTTTATTTCTATGGTGTTATCAGATTGTTGGCTGGAGTCCGGACTTACTTACAATACTTATATTTACAGCGTTTCTTATTGTCATTACGTTCATTGACTACGATCACCAGCTTATCCTTGACAAGGTGTTACTATGGTTTGCCGGAGTTGGGGTCGCCATAAATCTAGGTAGTGGTTATCCCCACATTGCTGATATGCTTATTGCTGCGCTGGTCGGTGGTGGGTTGCTGCTCCTTGTCGCCGTGCTTACCAGGGGTGGTATGGGCGGCGGTGACATCAAATTTGCTGCTGCGCTAGGCCTATGGTTAGGAGTAAAGCTAGTAATCATTGCGCTGTTGTTAGCATTTATTATTGGTGGCGTCGGGGGCGCGTTATTGCTTATTTTCAAGGTGAAAGGCCGCAAAGATTTTATACCCTTTGGGCCGTTTATTGCTATCGGAGCTTTTATTAGTATATTATATGGAAGTAAGATTGTTTGGTGGTATTTGCATACAATTGCCAAGTAGGGATGGGAGGAAGCTTTAGGATATGGCTGCCGGTAAGAAACAAAACTGTGGTTCTATGTTAATTGAGCTAATCATCGTTATGGCGCTTATTGGGCTATTGGCAGCTATGGCTATTCCTAAAATGAATCAGGCAGTAGCAGAAAATGAACTGGACGGAGCGGCGCGGGTGTTAGTTGCCGATATACGTGGTATGCAACAAATGTCAATCAATGGTAGCGATACCGCATATAAACTCCGCTTTATTAATGATACTGAACCACGCTACAATTTTACTGCAGGCCCGCAAACCATACGTAAGGTTTATTTACCCAATTCTGTAAAGATGATGGGATATCCGGACGATATTGTATTTAGGCTGGATGGAATGCCGTTTATAGGCGAGCAAACAATTGAACTCCAGAGTAAAGTTACGGGTAAATCTCTGTATATCAAGTTGGCTCCTGTAACCGGACGGGTACGAATTACCGACAGCAATGGGGGTTAGTTGGGGAGAATTTTTATGAATTTAGTCAAGGGTCAACGCGGTTTTTTGCTGGTAGAGGCGGTAGTAGCCATAGTAGTTATTACAGTAGCGTTGGTAGCCATACTTGGGATGTTTATCCAGTCGTTGCAGGCCACTGCCAATGCAGCGGACTATACGGTTGCTGCCAGCTTAGTTCAAGAACAAATGGAACAAATGAAGATAAAAGATGAACTATTTTGGAATAGCCTAAGTTTTCCCTATCAGTCTGCGACCGAATTTATTTCTATGAATAAGACTACTTATACAAGAACGACTCAGGCTGAGCTTAGTCCACTTGACCCAGAGTATCCGGCGAAGCAGCGAATTATTAAAGTAACCGTGAATGTTGAATGGTTAGGTGCCCAAAAAATTAGCATGGTTACTTATGTGCTGCGGGAATTGCCGCAGTTTGCTAACTAATGGAGTATTTATGAGGAGATATGTGTCTGAGCAAAGGGGTATGCTGCTTGTTGAAGTGATTACAGGAATGACAATTATTGTGATATTGGTGTCAGGCATTGCACTTATGATGCCGACTGCTGTTAAAGCCTGGCAGTTGGGCCGCTCGCAAGCTGAAATTCAGCAGACTGCCCGACTGGCAATTGAGCGAATTACACAGCATGTGCGTTATGCTAGTAATGTATCGTTAGCTGATGCTGACGATACACTTGTGATAAAGGATGGAAATGACTGGGATATAAAGTTTACTGTTAGTCCTAAGACCAAGGCTCTGTGTATAAGTGTGAATGGATCTGCAGAAGACCCGCTTACGGGAAATGGTATTGGCGGTGCAGAAGGAACAATCATAGTTGTAGAAAATCCAGACAATAAAAAACGGTTTGATGTACAAGAAGTAGCTATGTTGGATAAGGATGGCAAACTGCTATATATTAAACTGGTTACTGTTATGCTTACTGTTAGGGACAAACAGACTGGTACTGCTTATACCATGCAGGCAGCTGCCCTGGCATTTAACACTTCGCGGAGGTGAACCTAGTGCATTTTGGTTGGAGCAGATATAAAAATCGGAATGGGTCAGCAAGTATAGTAGCCCTTGTAGCGATGCTGTTTTTAGGCGTCTTGGGTAGTGCTTTTATTGGTGTGAGCAGTACCGAAGTGAATATGGCGGCAAATTATCGTGATGGTATAGCTGCTCAGTACTTGGCGGAAGCAGGAGCACGCCGATCTATTGTCGAATTATCTAAAAATCCCAACTGGAAGCCTGTCAATCCCTATAAGGAAGGCAGCGGAAACTATAGCTTAACGATTATTGCAGGTACCCCAACCACTATAGAAGCAAAAGGTGTTGTCAATAATGCGGTCCGCCAAATTGTAGTAAAAGCTACCGTTGTTTCCCAAATCAATATTGTTTCCTGGAATTATCATTAGGGAGGTATAGTTATGCATGTTAAAAACTATATGGAAGATTTAGTTTTTCAGCGGCTTGCTGAGGTGCTGGACAACCATAGAAATGTCTGTACTTGTGAAAGATGCCGTTATGACATTGCCGCAATCGCTCTCAATATTTTGCCGCCACGGTATGTTGTGACTAGCCAGGGTGAAACCTTTGCAAGAGTAAAATCGCTGGAACAACAATTTAATGTGGATGTCGTTACAGCCATTAGCCACGCGATTCAGCTTGTGTCTAGTCAGCCACATCATGATTCCAAATAGGTTTAATACTATTACAAGCAAGCTGGGTAACTGGTTAATCAAACAACCAGCAAGTGCTGTTGGTATTGATATTGGTTCAAGCTGTGTTAAAGCAGCGGAAGTTTCATTTGGTAATAGACAAAAAGTACTTAGAGCAGTAGGCGTACTTGATTTGCCTAAGAACGTTATGGAAGATGGCTTTATTACTAATGCCAAAGCTCTAACAGAGGTTATCAGGCAATTGCTTACCAATAGCGGCATTGTCTCTCGCGAGGTTGTTGTTGCAGTCAGCGGTCGCTTAGTGTTCGTTAGGGAGGTAATGCTTCCGGTAATGAATCAGGCCGAAATTAAAGAAGCCATAAAATGGGATATGGAGAAATATGTTCCTTATGAGCCTGGTAGTTATTATTATGATTTTGCTGTAGTTGGACCAGGCAACAATGAACTAGAGATAAAAGTGCTGCTAGTAGCCGCGCCGCACGAACTGGTAAATACCCTTGTCAACGTTATAAAGCAGGCTGATTGTATGCCGATTGCTATTGATATTGAACCCTTGGCCATATACCGTCCACTGAGGGATGCTGACAATGCCATGATCATTGATATTGGCAGTCATGTATCACAGTTAATGATGTTTCAGGGAGCTTCGCCAGCCGTTAGCCGGTTTATTCCCATTGGCGGACTCAGTTTTACTGAGGTAATTATGCGAACGCTTGGACTTGACTATGCTGAGGCTGAACGTTTGAAGCAGCGTCAGACTGGTGAGAATTCTGACTTTGAAGGTGAACAGCTACTTATCTACCAACAAATTGACTTGTTGGTAGATGAACTGGCTCGCGAAGTGCGGCGAACGGTTGAATATTATCAGGTTCAAAATAGAGAAGCAGTCTTTGATAAGCTCTATCTTACCGGGGGCGGAGCCAAACTTACTAATTTGCCACAGCATATTGCGGCAAAGCTGGGCGGAGTAGCGGTTTTGCTGCATAATCCGCTAACTGCCGTAACGCTATCGCCGGGTATTGATACCCACTATTTACAAGATATGGCTTTGCAGTTTGCTCTGTCAATTGGCTTAGCTATGCGCGGAGGTAAGCCATGATAACTATTAATTTGCTGCCACCATCAGAGCGAATGCCAACATGGCTATTCAAAAAAACTGTTTTGCTATGTGGTATAATACTGCTGGTGTTATACGGCAGTATTTTTGCCTATAATTGGTATACTATTTGGTCCCTGGAAAAGGATCTTGCGGCAGCACGTCAACACTATAGCCTGTTGCGTCCTACTGAGGACAATATGCAACTGGCTGCTAATAAACAGCAAGCCATTGATAAAAAGAACAATACCTTAGTTGCAATTACTAAAGAACAGAAGTCTTGGCATGCTGTGATTAGCCATTTTGCCATGATTACACCGTCGCAGATATGGCTCACAGAACTTGCTGTCAGCGACAAAAATGGCATCTTACTAAAAGGTAATGCCATGACTTATCCTGATTTGGCTAACTATCTTGATAGTCTGGAAAAAGATAAGTTAATAACAGAACCGGTACTCATTAAAGCAGAACAAGACAGTAAATTTAACTATACCAAATTTGAGATGACTGTAAAGCGTAAGGGGATATAGTGCAAATGGAATGGCTGGGTAATTGGTCTATAAAATATAAAGCAATAGCCCAGTATAAGGGCTGGGTGCTGGGGGTTGGTGCACTACTTGTTACCTTGCTTTTTTATATTGGGATAGTCATCCCCCAGCGTGCAACTATTGCCGTGGTTAAAAATCAATACCAAACCGAGCGAGAACGGTTAAAAATCATCGAAGCCTATGCCAAAAAGCATCCTGATTCCATCAGTCACCTAAAAGAGCTGGACCAAAAGCTTACGCTAATTGATGCTAAATTACCGAATCAGCCGGAACTTGGTGAATTTATCAAGGAAATCGAGCAAGCATCCAATCTCAGCAAGATGCGTCTTGCTGAAATTAAGCCGACTGCTGCTATTAATAATGCAGGCTATCTGGAAATTCCCATAGAAGTCCTGCTAAAAGGTTCATTTACCAATCTATTGGAATTTATTAAGACAATTGAGGGCAGCCAGCGGTTCACATCTATTAGTAATACCAATATCCAGGCCAAACAAGGAATGCTGGAAGTCAAACTTACTATGGTCATCTACAGCTTTGGTGTTGCTGGGGAGACCAAGCTGTCATCACAAAATTCAGATTCATCGACTAAAAAGTAATTTTCCTGAAAGAGGTGTAATGCATGTTTAGATTTCTCACAGCTGGTGAATCACACGGACCGGCGCTTACCGCTATTATTGAAGGTATTCCGGCCGGCTTACAATTAGATCTTGACCAAATAAATGTGGACATGGCGCGCAGACAGCAGGGGTTTGGCCGGGGTGGCCGCATGAAGATTGAAAAAGACAAAGCCGAAATAACATCAGGTGTACGGTTTGGCAGTACGTTAGGCAGCCCTGTTACAATGGTGATATCTAACCGTGACTGGGAGAATTGGCAGGAGCAAATGGCTGTTTTTGGCCAGTCGCAAGGAGCTGAGATAACTGCACCCCGCCCCGGACATGCTGATTTACCAGGTGTTTTAAAATACCAGCGGCATGATATCCGGGATATTCTTGAACGGGCTAGTGCTCGTGAAACTGCCGCCCGTGTGGCTGTAGGAGCGATTGCCAAACAGCTTATTGCTGTGGCTGGTATTACCATAACCTCTAGCGTCTTAAATATCGGCGGTGCGCAAACCGAGACGGAAATGCTAGAAGCTATTGCCAAGGCTAAGACGGCAGGCGATTCCCTCGGCGGCATATTTCAGGTAATGGCTTCCCCGGTTATGCCTGGGTTAGGTAGTCATGTGCAGTGGGATCGGCGTTTGGATACCCGTTTGGCTGCTGCAGTTATGTCTATTCAAGCTATTAAGGGGGTAGAATTTGGGACTGGGTTTGCCTATGCCAATTTGCCTGGCAGTCAGGTGCATGATGAAATATATTATGAAAATAAGCAAGGATATTATCGCCGTACTAATAATGCTGGTGGTATTGAAGGTGGCATTAGTAATGGTGAGCCGATTATTCTCAAAGCGGTAATGAAGGCCATTCCAACATTGATGAAACCTCTTGCTACTGTAGATATAGCAGATAAAACAGCAATAAAGGCCAATACGGAGCGCAGCGATGTGTGTGCTGTTGCAGCTGCAGCTGTTGTTGCTGAAGCCATGGTGGCTATTGTGCTGGCTCAGTCCCTGCTTGAAAAATTTGGCGGTGACAGCATTGCGGACTTGCGGCAGGCGATCAATAGCTATAGAATACGAATTAGCGAGTGAATAACCATGTAGTGAGTTTTTTCTAAGAGAGGAGTACAAATTGTGGCGAGGCTTAACCTCCGGCAATATAGTGCCCGACTACTAATTATCTGTTGCTTGCTAGTAGCGGCACTAGGTTATTTCTTCTGGTCGCCGGGGCTGACTGCGTTCTCAGGTAGTTATTCTGACACCTCTCAACAAGATATTGTTCCACAAGAGATGCTTCAGCCAGTAATGGGCTATTCGGCACTGCCGGTGATGCGTGATCCGTTTGCCGTTCCCCAAGAATTTCAACAAGTGGCACCTGTTCCAGTTTCATCGCCACCGGCCAAGAATTACCCCAGTGTTCCGAACAATGTTTTGCCATCGTCTGCAATACCGGAAATCTCATTAGAACTTGTTGGTGTAGTGAGCGGTGGCGGGCAAAAAGTGGCGATAATTAAAAGTGCTGGTAATAGTGGTTCCTATCAACTCAAGGATTATCTTGGACCATATCAACTGCTATCAGTGGGGGAAAAATCGGTTACGCTTTGGGGACCACAAGGTGAAAAAGTTTTGATTTTAGAAAGGTGAAATCATCAATGCGCTGTCTGATAAAATCAATACTGGTAGTGTTGTGGATCTGCTTTTCTACCATAACAGGCGTTGCGGTGGCTAATCCCCAAGTGAATATGAATGTGACCAATGGTGAAGTCCGGGATGTACTTACCGCGCTGGCGACTGTTGGCAAGGTAAATATGGTAATGGACGACTCGGTCAAGGGCACGATTACCATTCAACTTACGAATATTCCGTACGATTCGGCCTTGGATTTGGTGTGCAAGACCAAAGGGCTTACCTACCAACTTGTTGACGATGTTATGGTCGTAGGGGTTGCTGATCAAATTGGCAGAGGATTTGGTTCGGTACATATATTTAAACTGAAGTTCATTAATCCGGATTCTGTGAAAGACACAATTCTTTCCATCTTATTTGGTGAGAAAAAAGGCGAGAAAGCAACAAAGACGGTGGGAAGCAGTGCCAACTCACAAAAGAGCACTACAGCTAGTGCGGCATCAACTTCTGGCGAAACAGCTAGCGAAAAGTCAACTGAGTTAGACCGATTGACAATTGATTACGCAACAAATTCATTAGTCCTCTTTGGCACTGAGGCTGAGGCGGCACAGATCCAAAAATTATTGTCTGAACTAGACGTACCCTATCAGCAGGTATCACTGGAAGCTGAGGTATTGGCAATTAGTAAAGATAAAACAAAAGATTTGGGGATTGAATGGTCGTGGGAGGCAACACCGCAATATGCAGAGAGAACTACAGACGACAATGGAGATGTTACTGTTACCCGCACTGGTAGTAAGGGTGTAATTCAGTTTGGACGTAATCCGGAAGGAAATTCGTATGAGTTTTATTATCAGGCAACCATTAATGCTTTGATAAGTAACGGTGATGCTAAGGTGCTGGCTAAACCTAAAGTTACCACGATCAATGGTAAACAGGCACAGATACTTATTGGTGATCGTATCCCGGTGCAGGTTCAAACATTGACGAATGGGACAACAACAACCAGTACCGAGTATATAGATGCAGGTATCAAATTGATTTATACGCCCCGGATTAATACTGATGGATTACTAACGGTAGATGTTCGCACAGAAGTTAGCAGTGCAACACTAGTGCCTGATATTAAGGCCTATAAAATTACTACCCGTCAGGCTGAGACCACGGTAAGGCTAAAAGATGGCGAAACCATGGTCATTGGTGGTTTAATTGGGTCTACAGACAGTGAAGCTAAAAAGGCAGTACCTTTCTTCAGCGACTTACCAATAATTGGGTCTCTATTTAAGAATTTTAACAAATCCCATAACGATACAGAAGTAGTCATTTTTCTTACTCCACGTATCGTAAAATAGCTATGCTTTACTATTTTTGGAGGAACAAGTGAAAAACATAGTTTTAATAGGTTTCATGGGCACAGGTAAGACCAGTACCGGACGGTTAGTAGCAGGACGGCTTAACCGCCCATTTGTTGATGTTGACAAAAAAATTGAGCAAGAAACAGGACTGGCTATTAGCGATATTTTTCAGCTCTATGGGGAAGACCATTTTCGTCAGATAGAACGGGAGGTTATTTCCCGCGTGGCCCGTTACACCAATACGGTTATTGCTACCGGCGGCGGGGTGGTGCTCAAACAGGAGAATATGGTTAGACTTAAAAATACCGGTGTGATTGTTTCGCTCATGGCATCACTGGAAATTATTCTTGAGAGAACAGCGCGACGTGGAATTCGGCCATTGTTAGACTGTGAAGACCGAGCTGAGCGGGTAGCCAAACTTTTTCAGGATCGGGCCAGTCTTTACATGAAAGCCGACTATACAATAGACACCAGTTATATGTCGCCGCAGCAGGTGACAGAAAGAATTATCGTGTTGCTCAGGGAAGGAGGGCATTTGCGTGGCCGAAGTTAACGTCAATCTGGATGCTCACAGCTATACCATTCATATCACTACCGGTGGTATCAGCCTGGTAGGTGAGCTGATGCGTAAGCTTTCAGTAGGGAATAAAATTCTTATTGTGACAGATGACAATGTCTGTCCACTTTATGCGGATACACTGTCTAGCAATTTGGTGGCAGCGGGTTTTAATCCTACTGTTTTAGCTGTACTGCCAGGAGAAAGCTCAAAGTCACTTACTACGGCAAATATCGTCTTTACGGAGGCTATTGCTAGCGGGCTTGACCGGAAGTCTGCTATTATTGCGCTAGGTGGCGGTGTTGTTGGTGACTTGGCTGGCTTTGTGGCGGCAAGTTATTTGCGCGGTGTGCCGTTTATTCAAGTACCGACGACTTTATTGGCGCAGGTTGATTCAAGTGTTGGTGGTAAAACAGCCGTTAACCATGAGTTGGGGAAAAATTTAATTGGCGCTTTCTACCAGCCCCTTATGGTAGCTATTGACCCACAGGTTTTAGACACGCTCAATGACAGGGAATTGAAGGCGGGTTTGGCTGAAGTTGTCAAATACGGTGCTATTGCTGATGGCGATTTCTTTACTTACTTACAAGACAATGCTTCAGCCCTATTAGCGCGTGACCCGGTGGTGCTCACAAACGTTATTGGTAAGTGCTGCCAGCTTAAAGCCGATATTGTTGCCCAAGATGAGCGGGAAAGCTCGCTGCGTATGATCTTGAATTTTGGACACACGATTGGACATGCCATCGAGGCTGAGGGTGGATATTCTGAGTATAATCACGGTGAAGGTGTAGCTATAGGAATGCATGCGGCCGCACTTATCAGTCAGCATGTCGGACTATGTGAACAAAGTCATGTAACTGCTTTGAAAAAGCTGCTTAAACGGCTGGACTTACCACTTACAGCACCAGGTTACCATCCAGAGCAACTGCTCAGTTATTTGGTCAGAGATAAGAAAGTGGTTAATGGCAAGATTAATTGGGTGTTAATGTCCAGAATTGGTCATGTAGAAATAACTCATGAAGTTACAGAAACCACTATTAAATCAGTACTGGAGCAGATTACATAACAATCAACATCAACATAAGAAGTGAGATTACTTTGTCAGTGTTAGCTTGGCGGAGTAATCTCACTTTTTATGTCTTACCGATTGATGTTTGTTAAAGCTAAATTTACATTATAAAAGGAAGGAGAGTGTAGTAATCCGTCGAATAGAAAGTGGGTATCAAAAAAATTGGAGGAATGAGCAGGTGGCAAGCAGAAAGAGAAGAGCAATTATCATTGTATCTGTTATTGCAGTAGTCTTGGCTGGAATTGTCGGCTACCGAATTTATAGTACTACACAAGCAAGTAAAGAGCGGGCGGCGCGGGCATCCCAGGGGCAGGCGGTGGCTGTTGAAGTAGCAGCTATAACCAGACGGGATATTACGCCGGTTTTAACCTTTTCTGCTAGTCTTGAACCGATATGGAGTGCAGATATTTCCAGTAAAGTGGACGGACGTATCGAACGGCTTACGGTTGATGAAGGCGATACCGTTTCAGATGGTATGACAATAGCTATCCTGGACATGGGGGAGCTTTCGGCCCAGGTAGTTCAGGCTGAGGGAAATTTATTCCAGGCCAAAGCCAGTCTTGAACAGGCCGAACTTGATCTTGGGCGAATGGAACCGCTTGCCAGTCAGGGCGCTATCTCAGCGCAAACTCTTGATTCAGCCAGGACTAAGCGGGATTTGGCTGCTGGTCAGGTTCGCGCCGCTGAGGGGGCACTAGCCTTATATGAAAGCAAACTTACAGGTGCTACGATAAATTCACCGCGGAGCGGGGTAGTTGTTAAGCGCTATTTGCAATCAGGTTACTATGCCAAAGCAGGTACGGCTATTGTTAGCGTTGCTGATATTACCACCCTTTTGGCAAAAGCTACCGTAGGCGAGGCCGAGATTGCGCAGCTGACACTGGGCGCCACTGTTAAAGTAAGGGTCGATGCTTTAGGAGGGCAGGAGTTTATTGGTACAATTACCCGTCTTTCGCCGGTAGCGGCTATGCCTTCGCGGACATTTATTGCGGAAATATCGATTCCTAATCCGCAAAGTATTTTGAAAGCAGGTATGTTTGCTAAGGTTGAGGTTCCTATTCAGATCCATGCACAGGCGTTGGTGGTGCCGGAAATAGCGCTGGTAATGAAGGAAGATATCAAGACAGTTTATGTACTTACGGCTGACAACAAAGTGCAGCAGCGGGCGCTTAAGCTGGGATCTGTTGGCGGTGGTTGGGCTGAGGTGCTTGACGGTGTTAAAGACGGTGAGCAAATCGTTATTGCTGGCCAAAATAAACTGAGAGACGGTTCAATGGTCAAACTGGGAGCGCCTGGGGAGGCTGGCAAATAAATGATTGATATTTTTATAAAGCGCCCGGTATTTACTACTATGCTGGTTATGCTGCTGGTGGTATTTGGTCTTAACTCGTATCCAAGTCTGGGTGTTGATCTTTATCCTGATGTGGAATTCCCCATCGTCTTAGTAAATATTACTTATACAGGTGCTTCGCCGGAAGAGATGGAAAGTCTTATTACTAAACCAATTGAAGATGCGGTGAGCTCAGTTGCGGGGATAAAGACGCTATCTTCTGTGTCACGAGAAGGGGTATCCCAGACGACTATTGAGTTTGAATTGGGCACAAACCCCAAAATGGCCGCCAATGATGTGCGCGAGAAGGTCGCCGGTGTCAGGAAGCACCTGCCTGATGAAATTGATGAACCGGTAGTACAGCGGTTTGACATCACCGCTCAGTCGATTCTCAGCTTTAGTTTAGCCTCAGAGACGCGGTCACGGGGAGAAATCCGTAAAATTGCTGAAGATATTGTTAAAGATCAGCTCCAACAGGTAGAAGGGGTGGCTGAGGTCAGTGTTTATGGGGCTGCCCTAAGAGAAATACAGATATTGGCTGATCCGCCTAAGCTTGAGGCCTATGGTATTTCATTACAGCAATTAATCGATGCGGTTAATAATAATAATGTCAATACGCCTGGTGGGCATGTTAAGGAACAGGGTATTGAGCTAACCGTTAGAACTATTGGTAAATATAAAAGTGTTGATGATATTAAAAACATTGTTGTTCTCAATCAGCAAGGCCGTTTAGTGCGTTTGCAGGATGTGGCCAGTGTAACAGATACCTGGGCAGAAGAACGAACCTATGCGGCAACCAACGGTGTGCCAAGTGTAATTATTACCATTCAGAAGCAGTCAGGTACCAACACGGTAGGGGTTGCTGAAAAAGTAAAACAGTCGATGCAGCAGTTGGAGCAAAATGTGTTGCCTCCGGATATGAAAGTGACCAAAATACGGGACAACTCTGTTTATATTAGAGACAGCGTTGATGATGTCATGGTGTCAATGGTGTTTGGCGGTCTGTTGGCGGTGGCGATTACCTTCCTGTTTTTGCGTAATACGCGAGCCACGATAATTGGTGCTATTGCCATTCCAACTTCGATTATATCGACCTTTTTTTTGATGAAGGTCATGAATTTTACGCTTAACAATATGTCGCTGATGGGGCTTAGTCTGGCTGTGGGAATCCTTATTGATGATGCTATCGTTATTGTTGAAAATATTTTCCGTCACATGGAGCAAGGCAAAAGTCCGATGTCGGCAGCTCGCGAAGGCACGCAAGAGATTTCTCTGGCTGTTTTGGCGACAACCTTCTCAATTCTTGCCGTATTTGTGCCTGTAGGTAATATGGGCGAAATTATCGGTCAGTATTTCAAGCAGTTTGGCTTAACGATAGCTTTTGCTGTAGCCTTTTCTCTATTTGTAGCCTTTACGCTTACGCCTATGTTGTCAGCGTATTGGTTAAAAACTGGTCATGATGGACAAGGCCGCCGGATAGGCTGGCTGGAGTCAATATTAGATAAATGGGAGCAAGGCTTTGAAGCTCTTCGCCGTTACTACCGGGAAATGCTGTATTGGGCGCTGCAGCGCCCGAAAAAACTGGTAGCACTGGCTATCCTATCGTTAATGCTTAATGCGTTATTAATGCCATTCTTAGGTTCCGAGTTTCAGCCTACCTATGACTCAGGCGAATTTACTATTAATCTAATAGCACCATCAGGAACGTCCATTGAGCGGGGTAAAGAATTAGTGGCCCCGGTTGAGAAAGAGATTATGGCTATTCCTGAACTAGAATCAGCCTACCTGGTTGTTGGTGCCAATCGTCAGGTGTACCGTTCAATGATTGGTGTACGTTTGATTGATTCAGGCAAGCGTTCTCGCTCTATGATGCAGATTATGGATTCGCTTCGCAGTAAGTTCCGCAATATTAACGGGTTGAAAGTTAATGTGTCATCAGGTCAAAGTGTGGGTAGGGGCGACTCTCGTCCAGTGCAAATCGCTTTACGCGGGCCGGAGTTAGATATGCTGAATATGTATGCAAGTACACTGGCTGAAAAGATAAAAGAAATTCCCGGTACAACTGATATAGACATATCCAGTGAGCAATCAGAACCAGAGGTTCAGGTGAAACTTGATCCAGCCCGGTTGGGTGATGTTGGACTTGACGCGACAACTGTCGGTAATGCTGTGCAAACTGCCTTTCTGGGTGACACTGCCAAAAATCAATATAATGTGGCTGACAGTGATTACGATATTCGGGTGCAGCTGAAACAGGCAAACCGGCTGAGCTTGGAGGATGTGGCAAATCTGCGAATTAGTGGCAAAAATGGTTTCGTGCGCTTGGGTGATATTGCCGAAGTTAAGTTGTCGTCAGGTCCGACGCAGGTCGATCGTGAAGACCGCCAACGTCAGGTAATTGTCTATGCCAATGCGGTAGGAGCTTCGTCTGGGGAGGTAATTAATAAAGTAAAAGAGCTTATCCCCGGTCTTAATTTACCTATGGGTTATACCCACAAGATGGTAGGGCAAGCGCAAATGATGGAAAACTCGTTTAAAGAGATTTCCAAAGCACTATTATTGGCAGTAATCCTTATTTACATGGTATTAGCAGCAGAGTTTGAAAGCTTTATTCATCCGCTGACAATTATGTTATCATTACCATTTTCTTTGATAGGAGCAATAGTGGGGTTGTTAATTGTAGGCAGTACCGTTAACATTATGTCTCTAATTGGCGTGATTATGCTGATGGGTCTGGTAACCAAAAATGCTATCTTGCTGGTTGATTATACGAATCAGCTCAGACAGCAGGGAATGCCTATTATTGATGCGCTGGTAGAGGCCGGGTCAGTACGGCTGCGGCCCATTTTAATGACAACAATGGCCATGATTTTTGGCATGGCACCGATTGCACTCGGTATTGGCGCAGGTGCTGAAATTCGTTCTTCGATGGGGGTTGCGTTAATTGGTGGTTTAATAACATCAACCTTCCTGACTTTGGTCATTATCCCGCTGGTATATTTGCTTGTTGATAGGATGCAAAATTATTTTAGGCCAGTTAAACCGGAAAGAAGCCCTAGCGTGTAATGCTAGGGCTTCTTTCTGTTATGCTAATGGCCAGCCTTCAACAACAAGCTTTTTAAATCCCAAAAAATTACTAAGCGTAATGGTCAGCGGTATTGCAGGCAGTTCATGCGGGATATAAACCATAATTCCCTGAATTTCTTCGAAACTGTAGTTGTGAGGGTCATGTGGCGGTCCTAAGCGTACAGACGGGCTTTCACGGATATCGATGCAGCAGTTAATAACCTGAAATAGTTCAAGATATACCGGTTTGCCGTGAGACTTAATATATTCAAGAGCCTTGTTAGTTATTGTAAGCGTTGCCATCAAAGGAGCCTCCTTTACTATTTTGCTACAACTATTCGGTATTAGGGGCTAATATCCTCCTCAAGTAGAGTTTTTAAAACTCTTCGGCGGCTTACTGTTTGATAGTGACATAATATTTGGAAACTGAATAGTATACATTGTAATGTGTGAGATGTGCCGCCTTAGGGGGGATGATATTGTTTAACCGGACAGAAGCTGTGAATAATCTACTGACATTGATGAAACTACAAAATAGTTATATTCATGAGCTAAACAAGCTAATATATGCCGCCGCTACTGATTTGACATTGGCTAACAATCATGAATTTACCGAGTTTGTTGCCAATTTTTTCGAATTTGCTCATTATCACTATAACAGTGAAGGCTACAGCCAAGCTGCGCAGTTGGTGCAAATCTACCATTATATTTTATTGGAGCGTTTGCTGGATAGTCAGGTTTTAGTTGCTGCTGAACAAATGGAACTTGCCATTGGCCATCTGGAGATGGCTGTTCGGGAGATGCAGACTAGGTTTCATCCACAAATAATTCTACTAAATCAGGGGATTCTACTAATGGAAGAAACTCAGTTAAAAATTATTGAGAGCCTGGAAGAACTTTTGGAACGTTCTCAGCCTGCTCCCAAATTGCAGAATTAGAAAAATCGTTTGTGAAAAACAGGATTTTTACTATTGCTATGGAATACTTATAAAGACATAATGCCCGTAGAGGACATTATGTCTTTATGCTATTATATAACAGCGATTACTTCTACAAGGAAGAACGATACTTTATTGCCATTAGGGCTCAGAGATGCTATTATGCAAAAAGGAAGGTTTTGAGGTGTAGTAATGGATATGGATTATGTGAGTCGTCTGTTTAAGGAGTTTAAGGCAGGCGCTCTGACACTTGACGAAGCTCTGGACAAGCTAAAAATACTGCCTTATGAAGATTTGGAATTTGCTAAGCTGGATCATCATCGACTGTTGCGCCAAGGGTTTGCTGAGGTTGTTTTTTGTCAAGGGAAAACAGTGGAGCAGGTACAAGTTATTATTGAAAGGCTGGCTGAGTATAATCACAGTATTTTGGCGACAAGGGCTACTAAACAGATGTATGATGCGGTAAAGCAAGTCGTGACTGATGCCCAGTATCATGAATTGGCACGGCTTATTACTGTTGAACGACAGAAACCGCCAGTAGATAAGGAACGGTTTATTTTGGTTATGAGTGCCGGAACTAGCGATATTCCGGTAGCTGAGGAAGCTGCCATTACTGCCGAAATGATGGGCAATGAAGTGAAAAGGGTGTATGATGTTGGAGTAGCGGGTATTCACCGGTTGCTTGATCAGCACCAGTTGATTGAACAAGCCAATGTACTTGTGGTGGTGGCCGGCATGGAAGGTGCGCTGGCAAGTGTTGTCGGTGGTTTGGCGGCAAAACCGGTTATTGCGGTGCCGACAAGTATTGGTTATGGCGCAAGTTTCGGCGGCCTGGCGGCTTTGTTAAGTATGCTTAATAGCTGTGCGGCCGGAGTGGCTGTTGTTAATATTGATAATGGTTTTGGCGCAGGTAGAATGGCCAGTATGATTAACCACATGAGGTGAGTATATACTATGGATATAAAATGTAATGCCATTTATCTTGATTGTTTTGCCGGTATTAGTGGTAATATGCTGCTTGGAGCCTTGCTTGATGCCGGTGCACCAGCAGAATTGTTGCGGGCTGAACTGGCCAAACTGGCAGTAACAGGGTATCGGGTGAACTTATCAAGGGTTGATAAGGGTGGTATTAATGCCTTTTATCTGGATGTTCAGGTCGATGAAGCGGTACAGGAACATCGTAATTTAGCTGATATAGTTGCTATTATTGAACAGTCCACCCTCAAACCGGCTGTAAAGGAAACCAGTAAAGCTATAGTTACTCGCTTGGCTCAGGCTGAAGCCAAAGTCCATGGTATGCCGCTTCAGGAAATTCATTTTCATGAAGTTGGCGCAGTAGATTCCATTGTTGATATTGTTGGTATTGCGTGGGCTCTTGATTATCTCCGCATTGAACATATATATGCCTCGCGGCTTCGTGTTGGTAGCGGTTTCGTTACGTGCTGTCATGGGCTTATTCCGGTTCCAGCACCGGCTACTGCCGAACTGTTGCATGGCATTCCTTATTATCCGGGTGATATTGAAAAGGAACTGGTGACGCCGACTGGAGCCGCTGTCTTAGCAACACTTGGTACTGGTTTTGGCAGCATGCCAGTTGGTTTTATTAGCAGCAAAATTGGGTATGGTGCCGGTACCTGGAATATTGCTATCCCTAATGTTTTGCGCCTCTATTTGGGTGAGGTAACAGCCACTAGCCAAAATAGGCAAGATGAGAATCCAAAAGATGAACGGTTTTTGGTAATTGAGGCCAATATTGACGATCAAACTCCCGAAATCTATGGGTATATAATGGACAGGTTATTTGCCGTTGGTGCTTTGGATGTCTGGCTAACCCCCATTATTATGAAAAAGAATCGGCCTGCAACCAAATTATCGGTACTGGCTGCTCCCAATTGTCTAAACAAGGTTACGGAAATAATCCTGCAGGAAACAACATCTATTGGTATGCGCTTTTATCCGGTAGCAAGAGCTATGGCTGATCGTGAATTTATTGTTATCGGATTACCCTGGGGGGATGTCAAAGTAAAAATTAGTTCTTATCAGGGCAAAATATGCAATGTAGCGCCTGAATACGAAGATTGTCGAAAAATTGCGGAGAAGTCGGGAATGCCGCTTAAGGTAGTCCAGCAGCTTGCATTAAAAGAAGCCATGTCAGTTTGTTAGTGATATTTATGGCAGATATAAGTAATTTACCAATTTGTTAGCAGGAAAAACTGAAATTATGTAAAATTATAATTGTTAATATTGTAACTTTCATAAATGCATAAAGATAATAATATGGTGATTCGCAGGGGAGGAAAAAGCGTGGCGGTAAGGTATTGTATCAAACCATATTCGCTGAGCGAGGCAAAACCTGGCATGGAAATTGGACGGATGGTACTAACTCCAGAGGACAAGGTTATTTTAAGTGAAGGTACAATTCTCACCGACAGCATGCTGCAAGGTTTGCAATTTTGGAATATTACTACAGTATTTATAAAAGAAGCATTGTCTTCTGAACCAGGTATTGATTTTTCTATTCCTGAAACTGTTGTCCAGAAAAAGTTCTATGCAGACTACGATAATACTGTCAGTGTTGTGAAGGAATCATTTGCCAAAACTCGCTTTTTTCAAGAGGTTCCGCTGGATGCCATGAAGGAGTTGGCCAGTAATGCGATTGAACCGTTGATTAATTCGCCGGGTGTAATTAATCACATAAATTTGGTGCGTCGACAGGACGATTACACTTTTCATCACTCTGTTAATGTAGCCATTATTTGCGGAGTACTGGGTAAGTGGCTTGGTTATATAGGTGCAGAATGGAAGGATTTGATAGTAGCTGGCTTGCTTCATGATATCGGTAAAACCCAAATCCCACTTGAAATTTTAAATAAACCAGGCAAGCTTACGGCTGACGAGATGGAGATTATGAAGCTTCACACAACCCGGGGGTATAAACTGCTGTGTGCGAAACAGGGAATTCCAAACGGCGTAATTCATGGAATTCTCCAGCATCATGAGCGGTTTGACGGCAGTGGCTATCCTCTTGCTGTTAATGGCGATCAAATTCATCGATATGCGCGAATTATTGCGATTGCCGACATATATGATGCTATGACTTCGGATCGCGTTTATCATCGTAAAATCTCACCCTTTGCTGTAGTCGAAATGATTGTTGAGGATATGTTTAGAAAGCTTGATCCTGAGATTGGTGCAATTTTTTTAAATAATGTTCGTGATTATTTTATCGGAAATATTGTTGAATTAAGTGATGGCCGCCAAGCAGAAGTAATTTATTTGGGACAATTTATGGCATCACGGCCAATAGTGGTTACTGAGGATAAGGAATATATTGATTTAGAATGCAACAAAACGTTACGAATTGTGAAAGTCGCCAGAGCCTAACTAATATTAATCCGATAAGGGGATTATATTTCTTAGCTATGCTGAGGCAGGCCGGATTGATCCTATTTTGTATCATACTAGGAGTGAACAATTATGAGGCAAACTACCCAGGGATGTAGTACTAATAGCACTATTAAAGATGTCCAAAATAGCTGTGACGAACGTGGTATTGCAATTCAAAAAGTTGGAGTCAGTGATGTTCATCTGCCGTTTTTAATAAAAACTAAAAGCGGTTCATTTCAAAGTGTTTTAGCCAAAATTAAGCTTACCGTTGATTTGCCGCAAGAGTTCAAGGGGACACACATGAGCCGGTTTATTGAAATTCTTAGCGATTGGAGTCAAAAACCGGTGTCTTGCCGGGAAATTGGGTATATGTTGACAGATACAATTGACCGTTTGCAGGCCCAAAGAGCTCACATTGATATTAACTTTAAATATTTTATCGAAAAAATGGCACCAGTGAGTGGTCTTAAAAGTATGCTTGATTATGATTGCGTGTTTTCTGCTAACTTAGTGCGTGGCGAGCATTTAGACTTTATGTTTGGTATTACGGTACCATTTACCTCACTATGTCCCTGTAGCAAGGAAATATCGCTATATGGGGCGCATAACCAGCGGGGGATTATGAGGGTGAAGATTAAACAACATCCGGGAAAGTTTATCTGGATTGAAGATTTGGCAGAAATGATGGAAGAACAAGGAAGTTGTCAGGTATATCCTCTGTTAAAGCGCGGGGATGAAAAATATGTTACTGAAAAGGCATATGAAAATCCTAAATTTGTTGAAGATGTACTCAGGGATTTAGTCTTAACATTGCGTAAGATTGATGGTGTTCAGTGGTTTGAAATTGAATGTGAAAACTATGAATCTATTCATAACCATAGCGCCTATGCCGCGCATAATGAGTGTGTAGAAAGCTAATAAAGCGGCGCCGGACAGAGTAGTCTAGTCCGGCGCCGCTTTTGGGCTTTGGGGTTATTCAGCGGTATAGTCACCATTTGCATCATATTTGGCAGTTAAGGTCTGCTTGGCCATAGCGCTTTTCGAATTGGTCGCTGAGGCAGTGCTGCTACTTGTTTGCGATTCTTTAGCCAGTTGGCTTAATTTGTTCATATCTGCAGAGCTAGCCGAAGTTGTGCCAGAAGTAGCGGAAGTGGCGGAAGTCCCGGAAGTCCCGGAAGTCCCGGACATTCCGGAAGTTCCGGAGGTTTTGCTGGAGTAATCGTTATTTGCATCCATCTTGGCAGTCAAGGTACCATATTCGCTTTTACTTGCTGCTTGTTTGCTTTGTTTGGATTGTTCCATAATGTGATTACCTCCCTGAATTTTTATTTGGCCATGTGACCAATATTAGTATCAGAAAACACATATCAAGTCATACCAGGGATTTTTTGCCCAATAGCAATTCCAATAATAAAATCCCAGTTGAGGTTAAAATATGAAACAGTTAATTGTGAATGCAGATGATTTTGGTTTACATGAAAGTATTAATTTTGGTATTATCGAAGGCCATACCCAAGGATGTATTACGAGTACTTCGATTATGGCCGGTGGACCTGCTTTTGAACATGCGGTAGCTTTAGCTGCTGACCATCCGCAATTGGGGATTGGTGTTCATCTTACACTTGTAGGTGGAAGGTCAGTAATTGATCCAGGGGCTATTCCTTCCTTAGTTGACAGTGAGGGGATGTTGTGTACTAGTTATCCGGCATTTTTGAAAAAGTTTTGTTTGGCCGGTATTCGTCTTGACGATGTACGCCGTGAACTAACTGCACAGGTTAAAAGAATATTGTCAGCTGGCATTACGATTACACATCTTGACAGCCATCAGCATATGCATGTGGTGCCAGGAATTCTCGATATTGTGCTAAGTATTGCCAAAGAATTTAATATCAAGGCTATGCGGATACCTGCTGAATCGCTGGTGTTCTTAGGCGGTTTTAAACCGGGAGCAGGCAGGATAATTGGCCGCTGTGGTCTTAGTATTTTGGCTAGCCTGGCTTGTTTTAAGGCGCGACAGGCTGGTTTAGCGGCACCAGATCATTTCTATGGAATGTTAGCGGGCGGCAGTATGGAGGAAAAGTTACTACTTACTATTATTGATAACCTGTCTGAGGGCATAACAGAAGTTATGGTTCATCCTGGCTTAGATGAGGTTGCTCTCAATAGCGTATTTAATTGGCAATACCATTGGCAACAGGAGCTGAATGCAGTTACTAGCTGCCGGGTTGTTCAGCGCTTGGAACAAGAGAATATTAAACTCGTGTCATTTGCCAGGATGAATAACAGTAAAGGATGATTGCTATGAAGGTACTAGTAACTGGTGGCGCCGGTTTTATCGGTTCGCATTCGGTTGATAAGATGATTGAACGAGGCTGGGAAGTTGTCATAATTGACAAATTAAGTACTGGATTACGAGCCAATGTTAATGCCAGAGTCAGACTTGTAGAAATGGATGTATTAAATTGAAGAAACATCCGAGAAGACCATTAAAAATTAAATTATTTAATTTTGATAATTATTGTCTTGCTAGCAGGAAAAAGGCCAATTATATGGAATAATACCACTAACATAACTTGATAGTGTAAGGGAATGGGTGCTTTGTGCTTAATAGGGAAGTCCGGTGTAATACCGGCACGGTCCCGCCACTGTAATGGGGATGCCTCCTAAATATGCCACTGGGAAACCGGGAAGGCTTAGGGCGGCGATGAACCAGAGTCAGGAGACCTGCCTGTTCTAACACACGCCGCTAGGACCTACGGAAGATAGGCAGGTGTGGGTACAATAATCAGGCAAAATGCATGTATTGTTTGGTGTTATACCCCCTGCTAAGGGGGTTTTTCTATTGTCTGATATACCAATACCAATGCGCAAAGGAATAACTACCGGGACTTGTGCAGCCGCAGCGGCCAAGGCGGCAGTAATGGCCTGGCAAGGTCAGCCGGCTGCAGTCGTTGAGGTAATTTCGCCGCAGGGCATAACGCTGGTAGCGCCTATAGCTGCAAGTCATGCGCTTGCTAATGGCGGTATTGGCTGGATAATTAAGGATGCCGGTGATGATCCGGATATTACGAATGGGGTTAAAATTGTAGCGGAAGTAATTATAACCGATCAGCCAGGAATTGTTATCAAGGCCGGTGAGGGCGTCGGGACGGTGACCAAACCGGGTCTGGCTGTGCCGGTAGGAGAGCCGGCTGTAAACCCTGGACCGCGTACCATGATTACTAGGGCGGTTAATGATTGTTTGCCGCCAGGTAAGGGAGCTGTAGTTACTATTTCAGTTCCTAATGGGGAGACACTAGCCGCTAGAACGCTTAATCCAATACTAGGAATTGTGGGCGGGTTATCCATTATTGGTACTACCGGAATTGTTGAACCCATGTCTGAAGAAGCCTTTAAAAATTCGCTAGTACCCCAAATTAGTGTGGTGCGGGCACTGGGATATGACGAAATCGTATTTGCCCCCGGAAAGATTGGACAGGATATTGCCATTAATCGTTATGGTTTGCCAGCTGAAACAGTTGTGCAAACAAGCAATTTTATCGGACATATGTTGGAAAATGCCGTGAAGTATGAAATGCGACGGGTGCTTTTATTTGGCCATCTGGGAAAAATCGGTAAGGTATCAGCAGGAATATTCCATACGCATAATCGAATGGCTGATGCCCGGATGGAAACATTAGCTGCCTATATGGCAGTTAGTGGCGCACCGCAGGCAGCCATCGAAGAGGTGTTGTCTTCAACTACAACCGAAGCAGCTATGCCAATTATTGCCCGCTATAATATGAACAGGGTATATAATTTATTGGCTGAACGGGCCAGTATCCGAGCCATGCGGTATGTGTTTGGTGATTTAACAGTGGGAACCGTTATTGTGACTTTAAAGGGAGAGATACTGGGTCTTGATCAGACGGCCCGGGAAATTGGAGGCCATTTAGGATGGAATGTACCTATCGAATAATTGTTGTGGGCATTGGTCCCGGTTCGCCTGATTATTTGTTGCCAATAGCCAGTCGGACAATTGCAGCGGCCACTATTTTGGTCGGTAGTCAACGGGCGCTGGATACATTTGCGTCGATTAATCAGGTTACCAGGGTGATTGATAAAGATATTACCGGTGTGCTTGATTTTATTGAACAGCAGCTTGCCAGTCAGGATGTAGTTGTTATGGTATCAGGTGATCCAGGGTTTTACAGTATGTTGACTGCACTGAGAAAGCGTTTTGCCGCAGAATGCCTTACTGTTATTCCGGGAATTAGTTCAGTGCAGCTTGCTTTTGCGCGAGTGGCCGAGGTTTGGCAGGATGCGGCTTTAATCAGTATGCATGGCCGTAGGGCTGCTGACGATGTATTATGTTACCATCCTGGATATAAGGTGGGGATATTAACAGATACTCAGCATAATCCTGCAACTATTGCTGGTATTTTATTAGCTCACGGTTGGCCGACGACTGCTTGTGTGTGGCTATGCACCAACCTGTCCTATGATAATGAGGAAGTAGTCCGTGCAACGTTGGCTGAGACAAGGTCAATTTCTGGGTTTGAACATAGTGTAATGGTGGTGAAGGCATGACACAAGGGCTAGGGATTCCAGACAGCCAGTTTATTCGGGGCAATATTCCGATGACTAAGCAGGAGATTAGGATATTAACGCTGGCAAAGGCCAGGATTAGCCCTACAGATACGATCATTGACATCGGCGCAGGGACCGGATCGCTGTCTGTGGAAGCTGCTTTATTAGCCGAACATGGCAAGGTATTTGCAATTGAGCGTGAAGTAGAAGGTTTTGACTTAATCAAGGCTAATGCCGCCAAATTTAAAGCTGAAAATGTTGAGCCTATACTGGGAGCAGCCCCGGAGGCACTAGCTGGATTGCCGGCTGCTGATGTTATTTTAATTGGTGGCAGTGGCGGGAAATTGCCAGATATACTAGCTTGTGCCGACAAATTGCTTAAACCGGGTGGGCGGCTGGTTGTAACAGCAGTTACAGTGGAAACGCTCTCTACTACGCTCCATATTATGAGAGAGAAAAAGGAATACAACGTGGATGCCTGCTCGGTGCAGGTAACCAGAATTCAATCAGTCGGTACCAGTAATATGTTCAAGGCACTTAATCCGATATACATAATTGTATGCAGTAAATAGGTTCAGGCTGGGTTGTAACAGCCTAAGATGAAGGGAGATAGTAACATGAATGTTTTTTTCGTTGGAGCAGGTCCGGGCGACCCTGAACTAATCACTGTTAAAGGCCAGCGGCTTTTGGGACAGGCTGATATTATTATTTATGCTGGTTCATTGGTCAATCCAGCATTACTGTCGTTGGTTAAGAATGGCGCTGCCATCTATAATAGCGCATCTATGACCTTGGATGAGGTTATTGCTGTTATGGAACAAGGGGTTAAAGAAAACAAGTTGGTAGTCAGACTTCATACCGGAGATCCCAGCATTTATGGTGCCATCCAGGAACAAATGGATAAGCTGGCAGTCAAAGATATTACTTTTGAGGTTATCCCGGGAGTTAGCTCTTTTCTGGCTACCGCTGCGGCTTTAAAACAGGAATATACCTTACCTGATGTATCTCAGACGGTGATTATTACCCGGTTGGAAGGTCGTACACCTGTGCCTGAAAAAGAAAAGCTTGTTAAGTTGGCTAGTCATGAAGCAACCATGTGCATCTTTTTGAGTGTGCATATGCTGGACAATGTGGTAAAAGAGCTAATCGATGGTGGATATACAAAGGAAACACCGGTAGCTATTGTGCAAAAGGCGTCCTGGCCTGATCAGAAGATTTTTCGTGCTACCTTGGCTACCATTGCTCAGCTTGCCAAAGAAAATAACATTGACCGTACGGCCATGATTGTTGTTGGCAAGGTTTTAAGCACAGATTATGCTTTATCCAGACTCTACGCCCCCGAATTTGGACATATGTTCAGGGAGGCCAAGTAGGCTGTGAAAGTAGCAGTCATTTCAGTAACTAATAAAGGCGCTGAATTAGCTGGCAAGATAGCGCCGCTTATAGGGTCTGAAGTTGATATATATGCAAAGGTTGGGCGAAACCCGTGCAATGAACCTCATACCTACTGCTGTTTAAGTGATTTGGTAGGTGAACTATTTTCAAATTATGATGGTTTACTTTTCATTATGGCAGCAGGTATTGTTGTGAGAGTGATTGCACCCTATATTAGAGATAAACGGGTTGACCCGGCGGTAGTGGTTATGGATGATGGCGGCAATTTTGCGATTAGCCTGCTGTCAGGTCATATTGGCGGTGCCAATGAGTGGGCGCAGCTGGTGGGGAGTGCTGCCGGAGCCACGCCTGTTATTACGACAGCTACAGATGTTGCAAAATTACCGGCTGCCGATGTACTTGCCGTCAAACTTAACCTGGAGATAGAACCATTTAATTCGCTAAAGACAATTAACGCAGCCATTGTTAATGGTGACAATGTAAAATTCTTCCTGGATAGAGAACTGGCCGGACAGGAGCAATATACTTGTTTGGCGGCTAAACAGGGGGTTGTGCTGGCTGATAGCAGTGAATTAGCTCTTAGCGAGGAATATGATGCAGCCGTAGTAATTACCGACAGGAAACTCAGTATTCTCAAACCGCACCTGTATTTGCGTCCCGGTAGTTTAGCCATAGGTCTTGGCTGCCGGCGTGGCACGACCAGTGCTGAAATTTTGTCAGCCATCAGTCAGGCTTGTTTGACTGCTAAGCGCAGTGTTAACAGTGTGGCTATAATTGGTAGTACAGTGGTTAAAGAAGACGAAATCGGTCTACTAGCAACTGCTCAGCAACTGGCGGTGCCGATTAAGTTTTTTACCAACGAGCAGTTGCAAAAGTGTATCGACCAAAATGACTTGTCGTTATCAAATTTTGTTAAAGAAAAGATAGGAGTGGGAAATGTATGCGAACCAGCAGCAATTCTAGCGGGGAAAAGCAACAGCCTAATTTTGCCGAAAACAAAGTATTCAAAGGTGACTGTGGCTATCACGCAGGTAAACTATCGGTGGTGGGAATAGGGCCTGGCAGTCTGATTGATATGACACCGCGCGCCAGGCAAGCTATTGAATCTGCTGAGGTTATTGTCGGGTATGATACTTATTTGGAGTTGATAAAAGAGTTAGTGTCTGGAAAAGCCATTATCGGCACAGGTATGATGCAGGAAATTGATCGTTGCCAGGCGGCGGTAGAACAGGCGATGGAGGGAAAGCAGGTTGCCGTTATTTCTAGTGGTGATCCAGGTATATACGGTATGGCTGGCCTAGTTCTTGAACTTGTTGCTAAATATCCGGAGACTGTTCAGCCTGAGGTTAGTGTTGTTCCTGGTATAAGCGCTGTTGGGGCGGCGGCTTCCATTTTGGGCGCGCCGTTAATGCATGATTTTGCCATTATTAGTTTGAGCGATCTGTTGACTCCCTGGGAGGTTATTCAAAAGAGAGTTGAGATGGCAGTTGCTGGTGATTTTGTTATTGCTATTTATAATCCGAAAAGTACCCGGCGGACAAGTCAAATTGCAACAGTGCGCGAAATTGCACTGAAGCATCGGGGTCCGGAAACTCCTGTCGGTATTGTTCATCACGCCAGTCGTACAAAAGAGGACATGAAGATCTCAACGTTGGAACAGTTTACGAATGAACATATTGATATGTTTTCGTTGGTCATTATTGGCAATAGCCAGACTTATGTAGCTGATGGGAAAATGGTGACACCGCGAGGCTATCGTCTATGATTTTAGTGCTGGCTGGAACGCTAGATGGCCGGGAATTGGCTGTGCATTTAGCAACAGCCGGACATCAGGTGCTGGCAGCGGTAATTAGCGAGTATGGGCGAAGTTTAGCTGAATTACCGGGTATTCGTGTTCACACCGGGCAATTGACAGTAGAAGGTATGCAGAATTTAATTGCTGACCAGAACATTACGGTTCTCGTTGATGCCAGTCATCCTTATGCTGTCAATGGTTCGATGAATGCCATGCAGGCCTGTGAACTTGCAGGTATTGAATACATACGGTATGAACGCGCTGAAGTTTGTGTGCCTGAGTATGAACGATTATATGTTGCCAGTGATGCTGCTCAGGCTGCCAAGCTGGCTGCCAGTCTGGGCAAGGTGATATTCTTAACTACCGGCAGCCGCACGCTCAAAGTGTTCAAGACCGAACCGTTATTGGCGAAGTGCCGCCTGATTGCGCGTGTATTGCCCCAACCTGACGTTGTGCAAGAGTGTGTTGACCTAGGTTTTAATCCAGGTGACATTGTGGCCATCAAAGGGGCGTTTTCTCAGCAGCTTAATGCTGCACTATTTAAGGAATACGATACCGAAGTCATTATAACTAAAAATAGTGGGACAATCGGTGGCGCAGATACTAAAATAGCGGCAGCAATTGAATTAAATTTACCAATTATTGTAATTGATAGACCGGATATCAACTATAGAAATTTGTGCCAGACACAAGAACAAGTAATCGATATGGTAGATAATATTGAATGCAACAGTTAGCGTTAATTTACTAGGGAGGTAGCACCTATGCCGTACATAAAAGATCCAATGGCTATTGAGACGCGCAGTATGGAAATTATTGCGCCCTATCTGGCTGATTTTCATTTAGATGAACAGACAATCAAGGTGTATTCGCGAATTATTCATGCTGCCGGCGACCCGGATTATGCGAATATAATAAAAGTGCATCCGGAAGCCATAGCCGCAGGTATTGCTGCACTTAAGGCCGGCTGTAATATTTTTTGTGATGTTGAAATGGTGCGCACAGGCATTAATAAACGACGGTTGGCCGAATTTGGCGGCCAGGCGTTTTGTTTGGTGGCAGATGAGATGGTGGCGAAGGAAGCTAAGGCCGCCGGTATTACCCGCTCGATGGCGGCGATGCGTAAATTTGGTACGCAGCTTAATGGTGCCATTGTGGCTATTGGCAATGCACCAACAGCGCTGTTTGAAGTACTGAAAATGATTAAAGAAGATAGTGTTAAACCGGCACTTATTATTGGTGTGCCGGTTGGTTTTGTCGGTGCCGCTGAATCAAAGGAATTGCTGCATACGACTGCACCTGTGCCGTATATTACAGTACTGGGCAATAAAGGTGGCAGTCCGATCGCGGCAGCCTCTGTCAATGCAGTCATGTATATGTTAGGCCGCTAAACGATAAGCAATCCATTAAACAAGTTTACAGTAATCTTTAATCTGCCGTAGGAGGGGTGCGCATGGACCAATTGAATATTCCCAGAGTTGTGATTGCTGGCGTTAATAGTGGTGTTGGTAAAACAACCATCGTAACCGGTATGCTCGCGGCGTTATCCAAGCGTGGCTTCAAAGTCCAATCCTATAAGGTGGGCCCTGATTATATTGATCCTGGTTTCCATCGCTTAGCCAGTGGTAAAAGTGCGCATAATCTTGATTCTTGGCTGGTGCCGCCAGAATTATTGGCAGATATATTTACCAGTACGGCGGCCCAAAACGATATTGCCATTATTGAGGGCGTTATGGGGCTGTATGATGGCGGGCGCGCTGGTGTTAGCAGCACGGCAACTGTGGCGAAATTGCTAAAAGCGCCGGTAGTGCTGGTAATTGATGCTAAATCAATGGGCGAGAGTGCTGCAGCCATTGCGCTCGGCTTTAAACTGTATGATTCAGAAGTGAATTTGGCTGGTGTCATTATTAATAGACTTGGCTCAGAAAGTCATAAACTGATGGTCTGTGAGGCAATGGATAGACTGGGGATTCCGGTTATTGGCACGGTTTTCCGCAACAATGAGCTTAGTATGCCAGAACGCCACCTTGGTTTAACACCAGTTACTGAGCATGATGCGGTAGCTGTGGTAGATAAAATAGGACAGCAAGTGGCAGAGCAGGTGGCCTTAGATAAGCTGGTGGCTGTGGCTAAAACTGCCGGGCCGCTGCCAAAGCATAGTGCACCAGCGAAGGGTAAGCATAATCAGACACCAGTCCGTATTGGCGTAGCTCAAGATGATGTTTTCACTTTTTACTATCCATCAAGTCTGGAAGTTTTAGCTGAGTTTGGTGCGGAGATTATTCCTTTCAGCCCGCTTACTGATAAACAATTGCCTACAGTTGACGGTATTATATTAGGCGGTGGTTTTCCAGAAATGTTTGTCAAGGAATTATCAGCCAATATCGACATGCGGCAGGATATACTGCAGGCCGCTAAGTCCGGTATGCCGATATACGCTGAGTGTGGCGGACTGATGTACCTGGCACGGCAAATTACAGATTTTGATGGCCAGACATATGATATGGCTGGCGTTATTCCGGCAGTATGCCAGATGCAGTCTAAACTTGAAACCGTAGGCTATGTGGAAGCTAAGGCCTTAGCCAACAATGTACTATGTGCGACTGGGGAAAGTCTGCGGGGGCATGAATTTCATTTTTCCCGGATGTTTCCTAAGGTAAGCAGTGCAGAGTTTCCGTGGGCCTTTGAATTTAAAAAAATGCGGACAGGTGCTATTTATCAGGGCGGCTATGCGGCCGGAAATGTATTAGCATCTTACCTGCATATGCATTTTGCGGGAAATAGACAAGCTGCTGAGCAGTTTGTCACGCGGTGCGTTCAGTACAGACACCTAGCAGGACAGGAGATGTAGCTACGATGGCAGGTAAAATTGTTTTGGTTACCGGCGGTGCTCGCAGTGGCAAAAGCACATTTGCTGAACAGGTTGCCGCTCGCGGTGGACGGAGGATAGCGTACATTGCCACTGCTCAAATCTATGATGAGGAAATGAAAGAACGGGTGAGTATTCATCAAAGTCGCCGTCCCGCCAACTGGCTGACTTTTGAAGCTCCTTATGATGCCGATGAGGCCATGGCAAAAGCAGTTCAGAGTGTAGATACTGTATTGTTTGATTGTCTGACACTCTATACCAGTAACCTACTATTAGCACCTAAGGCACCAAGTGACAGGGAAGAACGCCGACAAGCTGTGCTTGGCAGCATTGAAAAATTACTGGCAAGTGCTAAACAGGGAAATTGTGATGTGATCTTTGTCTCTAACGAAGTTGGCTTAGGAATTGTGCCAGATAATGCGTTGGCTCGCGAATATCGTGATGTGGCGGGGCTTGTCAATCAAATGGTAGCAGCTAATGCGGATGAAGTATATTTGGTAGTAAGTGGTTTGGCTGTTGAGCTAAAAAAAATAGCCGTTACTCTGGAGGAGGGTGAACTTAATGGCTAAAGCAATTATGCTGCAGGGAACAAGCTCCCATGTTGGCAAAAGCATTTTAACTACGGCGTTATGCCGGATTTTTAAACAGGATGGTCAGAAGGTAACCCCATTTAAAGCCCAAAATATGGCACTTAACTCTTATGTTACCAAAACCGGTGGCGAAATGGGCCGGGCACAAGTGGCTCAGGCCGAAGCAGCCGGATTGGACCCGACTGTCGAAATGAACCCGGTATTATTAAAACCTACCGGTAATTCTTGCTCACAGGTCATTGTTATGGGCAAGCCTGTGGGTAACATGTCAGCAAAGGAATATCATGCCGGCTATAGTCTGAAGGCTCTAGGGGTAGTGACCGAGTGTATCCAAAAGCTGCACAAAGACTTTGATACCATTGTCATTGAAGGAGCTGGCAGCCCGGCGGAGGTTAACCTTAAAGACAATGATATTGTTAATATGCGTGTTGCTAAACTGGCTGGTGCACCAGTTCTACTTATTGCCGATATTGATAGAGGCGGAGCCTTAGCTTCCATTGTCGGAACGCTGGAACTGCTAGACCCGGATGAACGTGCGTTGGTCAAAGGCCTTATTATTAATAAATTTCGGGGCGACATTACATTACTGAAACCAGCATTAGATTTTCTTGAAGTTAAGACAGGTAAGCCGGTCATTGGCGTTGTGCCACACCTTGACAGGCTGGGGATTGATGATGAAGACTCTGTATCACTGGAGGATAAAGAGCAGCCAGAAAAAGTCAGCGAGCTTGATATAGCCGTATTGCGTTTGCCGAAGATATCCAACTTTACTGATTTTGATGCCTTAGCTAATGAAAGTGATGTTCAGGTGAGATATGTGCGGCAGGGGGAATCTATTGGCAAACCAGATCTGATTATCCTGCCAGGCAGCAAAAATACCACTGAAGATTTATTATACCTTCGCCACAATGGCTATGAACAGGAGCTCATCAAGCTGGCCAAAAGTGGTACGCCAATTGTGGGCATCTGCGGTGGTTATCAGATGTTGGGGCGAGAGGTACAAGACCCTGAACATACAGAGTCAGACCTTGATAAAGTTATGGGCTTAGGCCTTATCGACAGTATTACGATCTTCGAAGCCAATAAAGTAACCCATCAAGTTAAGGCGGCGGCGTGTAGCCATAAGTTTTTAGGGATTAATTATAGTGGTCACAACTTGGTCGGTTATGAAATTCATATGGGTCGTACCCAGTTTTTATCCCCAGTAGATTCTGCTTTTACTATTGCCACCCGCTCAGGTAAGCAAGTACAGTTGACTGACGGTGCTATCTCTGCCGACGGTTTGGTTATGGGTACCTATATCCACGGGATTTTTGACAATGACACCTATCGACGGGCGGTGCTGGATGCGATGAGAGTACGCAAAGGGTTAGCGCCGTTAGGAATAATCCAGGATACGCAGGCGCTTAAAGATGCTGCCTATAACCGGTTGGCTGATGTTGTCCGGCAGAGTCTGGATATGGATCTCGTCTACCGGATTATGAACGAAAATAATGGTAGATAGCTATGACAGAGTATGTAATAGTCGGAGCAGTCATCCTTGATCGCTTGGTTGGCGATCCGCGGACATCACTTCATCCGGTAGTTATTATCGGCAATTTTATTGCATGGTTGGAACGACGGCTTTTGCAGGTAACTTATTCATCAGTTTATAAAAAACTGGCTGGTGCAGTTCTCGTCATTAGTGTGTTGGCAGTAGTATATGGCGTAGTGTGGCTGGTTATGGTGGCTTTAAGTTCGCTTCATTCCTGGGCTGGTTATATTGGCGGTGCAGTGCTGCTATCTTTTACGATATCAACAAGAAGTTTGGCGGAAGCCGGACGGGAGATAGCAGGCTTTCTGAGTAGCGGCAATATGGAACAGGCCCGCTATAAGGTGGGTTGGATTGTCGGGCGAGATACTGCCGAACTGAATACTGCCGAAGTGACCCGGGCCACTGTTGAGACAGTGGCGGAGAACATTGTAGATGGCATTATCTCACCGCTTTTTTATGCTGCAATCGGCGGTGTACCGTTGGCTTTTTTATATCGTGCGGTTAATACCATGGACTCGATGGTTGGCTATAAAAACGAAAAATACCAGGATTTCGGTATGGTTGCTGCTCGGGTTGATGATGTGTTTAACTATATTCCCGCGAGAATTACCGGTTTACTGATTATTTTGGCAGCTGCTTTGCTCAAACAGGATGCGAGTGGCGCTTTTCAAGCCATCAAGCGCGATGCGGTTAAGCATCCCAGCCCCAACAGCGGTTATTCTGAAGCTGGTGTGGCCGGGGCATTAGGGATTAGACTGGGTGGGCTTAATTATTATGGCGGGGTGGCCTCGCTGCGCTCTTATATGGGTGAGGCAAAGTGTGAGCTTGAGCCAATACATATTGAGAACACTATTCAAATTATGTATGTGGTGACAATTTTGTTTATTGCAGGGACATTAGCTTGTAAATGGTTGTTTGCTTACATATAGGCAGCCATTCAAGGTGGAGGAATAAAGGTTGAAAGACTTTTTTACCGGATTACAGTTTCTTACCCGCATTCGGCTGGTAGAGCAAAATGATTGGTCACCAGATAGCTTTGGGCGTAGTGTTAAATATTTTACATTGATTGGTGCTATTATCGGCTTGATTTTGGCTGGACTGAATTATGTTCTTAGTCAGTTCTTACCATCCCATGTGCTGGCAGCTGTCCTTATTATAGCTGAGATTGTGCTTACCGGCGGGCTGCATTGTGATGGTTTTATGGATACGGCTGATGGCGTATTTTCCGGCCGTTCCCGGGAACGCATGCTGGAGATCATGAAGGATAGCCGGGTTGGTGCGAACGGCGTAGTGGCCTTTGGTCTATTACTGCTGCTGAAGTATTCACTTATTATAGATATGACACCGACAATGTTATTTGCTGCGCTTATTACTATGCCGGTGGCAGGGCGCATGGTTATGGTAATCAGTATTACTTCGTTTTCCTATGCACGTCCTGAAGGCATGGGGAAAGCCTTCGCGCAATATGCCGGTCGTGCTACCTTAGGTATTACTGCTGTTGTTGCTATCGCAGTAGTTGCTGCATTAGGCATCCGGGCCTCAATTAGTGCTGGTGGAGCCGTTGTGGCCGGAATATTGACAGCTCGTTATTTGGCTAATGTTTTGGGTGGTTTAACTGGTGATACCTATGGCGCTGTTACTGAATTGACCGAATTAGCAGTATTGCTCCTATTTGTAATCTAAAGGGAATAAGATTCAATCACTGAAAGGCAGACTTTTCAATGACGATTAAAGTTAAAGCACCCGGCTCATGTGGCGAATTAGTGCAGGGCACAATAAATGGCGTCAACTTCTTAATTACCTGTCCGGTGGATTGGTACTCTGAAGTTACCGTAGTTTCCGGTGATAGTATGGTACATACTGAGCCTAAGACTGCCACAGCTGTGTCCAAGACATTTGAATATCTGAATATTTCAGGAAACCTTGGTTTAACTGTGGAATCTGATTTGCCGGTAGGCAAAGGCATGGCATCAAGCAGTGCCGATATTAGTGCTGCTTGTCAGGCTGCTGCACTGGCAGTGGCAGGCCGGCACCTGTCTTGTGACGAGATTGCCGATATTGCTTTAACCATTGAACCAACTGATGGGATTTTTTATCCTGGAATTATTATGTTTGATCATGTGGAGGGCAAAATTCGCCGCTCTTTAGGCAATCCCCCGCCAATATATATTGCTGTTTTCGATGTTGGCGGTCAAGTAGATACACTGGTTTTTAACCACCGTAAGGATCTAGCCGCTTTAAATCAAGCGAAAGAGCCGCAGATTGCAAATGCCGCTGCATTAGTGGCCAAAGGCCTGGAAACTGGTGATGCGCGGCTCATTGGCCAGGGAGCGACGATGAGTGCTGTAGCTAATCAATCAATACTTTATAAGCCTTGTCTGGAACAGGTTATAACGATCAGTCGGGATTTTGGTGCTGTCGGCATCTGCGCTGCTCATAGCGGCACAGTTCTGGGTGTTATGTTTAGTGCAACGGCCATGAACGGCCATGAAAGTTGTATCAAGGAAATAGGCCGTGTCTGTTCGGCAGTAGTCTATCTCAAGACTGTCCAGTTAATTGCCGGCGGGCTTATCATAACAGGAGATGATGGTAGTGAACGCTGACAAGCAGATAGATAGCTTTGTTCACGGCGGTAATGTGCATGCTTGGGCCAGAGAGAACGCTGGTGAGTTAGCAGATATACTAGACTATAGTGCGAATATCAATCCGCTGGGCTTAGCTGAGAGTGTACGGAAAGCTATAAATCAGTCAGTAGGCCAGGTGGTTCATTATCCGGATGTAGAGGCTGCTCTGTTGAAAGCGGCGATAAGCAGTCACTATCACGTTGATGTTACGCAGATTACGGCTGGCAATGGTGCTGTTGAATTGTTATATGTATTGGCACATACGCTGCGTCCTAAGCGAGTACTTATTCCAGCGCCTGCTTTTAGCGAATATGAGCGGGCTGCTACGGCGGTTGGTGCGGCAATTGAGTATGCATATTTATTACCGGCAGATGATTTTGCTATCAATGTAGAGGAGTTAGGCAGCCGTCTAGACGGAGTAGATATAGTTTTTATTGGCAATCCTAATAACCCGACAGGTACGCTCGTGACTGTCAGTCAAATAGAGCGCTTATTGAGAGCAGCCAGGCAGACGGGAACAATAGTCGTTGTTGACGAATCCTTTATGGACTTTATAATCAATGATCAGGACTATACTTGCCGGCCATTGCTTACGCAATATGATAATCTGGTAATTATCCATTCACTTACAAAGTTTTATTCGATTCCCGGTCTCAGACTTGGCTTTGCTTTGACTCATCCTGGTTTAGCGGCTAAGCTTCATGCTGCTAAAGATCCATGGAATGTTAATTTATTGGCACAAGCCGCCGGTGTGGCCGCTTTAGCAGATACGGAGTATCAAATAAAGAGCCGGGAGACCGTGAAGTATGAAAAAAATAGATTCTATGCCAGTCTAAAAGCCCTGCCTGGATTAAAGCCATTTGTGCCAGCTGTTAACTACATTTTAATAGATATAAGCCCAAGTGGCTGGGCTGCACCGCAATTGCGGCAGGTACTCGCTGCCCAGAGTATTTTAATTCGTGATTGTAGTAATTATCCGGGATTATCTACTAGTTATGTGCGGGTAGCTGTTAAGCTCAATGAACAAAACAAAATTTTGCTCCAATGGTTAGAGCAGGTATTGAGGTGAAGCTATGACTCGATTAATAGTAGTACGCCACGGGCAGACAGTGTGGAATTTAGAACGAAAATATCAGGGACACAGCGATATTGCGCTGACAGACAAGGGGCTCAGGCAGGCGGAGGCCGTTGGCGCGCGTTTAGCTGATGAAAAAATTGATGCTGTTTATGCCAGTGATTTATCGCGCGCTTTCAAAACAGCGGAATGCATTGCGGCCAAGCACAGTCTAACGGTAAGTGTTGTTCCCGCCTTGCGAGAAATAAAGTTTGGCGACTGGGAAGGTCTCACTTATGAACAAATTACTGCGCAATGGCCAGGGCTGCTGGGTAAGTTATGGACAACTCCTGATGAACTTCAAATACCAGGCGGGGAAAGCTTTCAACAGCTTAAGGAGCGGGCTTATGCGGCCATCGAAAAAATTGTAGATGAGCACCCTGACCAGACGGTAGTAGTAGTGGCTCATGGCGGCACAATTGGCACAATTTTATGCGCTATGCTTGACATTCATTTGAATCATGTGTGGAACATCAGACAGGATAACACAGCTGTCAATATCATTGAATATTATGAGGGGCGGCCGACAATTACTTTACTAAATTGTGTTCGCCACTTAGTAGAATAGGGAGCATTACAAGGATGTGAGGCAGATGAACTTATTTGATTTGCCCAAGATATTGCCAGCGGAAGAACTGTTTGAAACGCTACTGCCTGATCGTGGGGTTTTGATTGAAAGAATTATTTCAACAGGGCAAGTATCGCCACCAGATTTTTGGTATGACCAGGAGCGGGACGAATGGGTGGTTGTATTGCAAGGCGAAGCCGTTCTTCAATGGGAAAATGGGCGCGAACAAAAGCTTTTAGCCGGTGATTGGGTTTGTATTCCTGCTCATAAGCGGCATCGGGTTTCCTATACCTCGCTGCAACCCCCATGTATTTGGCTGGCTGTTCATGGGACATTAGCGTTAAACCCTTAGAAATGTAAAAAGTCAAAAATGTGATTACATGAGAAGAAGCCATCGTACATAAAACATAGAGACAGGGATATTGTTTCTTGAAACAATATCCCTGTCTCTATGTTTTTGTTTGGAATTGGAGATATCACCTTACGTTAGAATGGCGCTTCGCAAAGCGAAACAATATAGGGCTACAATCGAAGAATGGAAGCAGATTATCAAAGGGTTGGACCGAAAACATGATAGCACTGTCTGTTTCTGACTCCCACCGCTTGTATTAGCCGGTGGGAGTTACTATTAAGGTCTTTTGAGAGTTATGTCATGTTCGCCGATATTTCGCAAATAGACGGAATCGGGCTTGACATACTGGAAGGACACCCGAACGCTCATGTTTACGGATGCCTCAAAAATGTCCGCAGTTCCTTGTATCTTTTTAATGCGTAGTGAGGGATGTCGTGGATTTTCTTCGATAAGCCGAAAAAACTTTTCGACTTGTTCGATGTTGAGAACGCCTTTGTCAATTAATTTCAGGAGTTCCTTCATGAACTTGTCACTACGGCTAATCTTGGGCACGTTTGATTTCCTCCAGGAGTTCGTCAGCCGTGTATCCCTTGCCGTGTCCCTTTTCGGCTATTTCTTGTTCTACTTCCTTCTCAGCGGCCTGCCATTCCTTTGACCAATACCAAGATTGATCTTTGGGAACAAGGGTCTTCGGCGTGATGATAATTTTTCCGTTCTCGATGGTGTACTCCAATATGTCACCTTCGCGGATCGCCAGAGTTTTGGTTAGTGATTTGGGCAGGGTCACTTGATTTCTACTGCGTACCTCAATGCGACCATTCATCTTGGTGTCCTCCATTTTCTGAATTTCTTAATTTCAGTATATCCGAATTTCATACAAAAGAAAACTCTTTATTCACAGCTGATTAAAGAGGAAAAAAATTATGAAAAAAACGGTCCCTTTTGATTTTTTTGAGACGGGTCAAACCATTGAAGAAAAAACGCGGGGATAGGGATATTGTTTTTGTTCCTATGTTTTTGTTAAGAAACAGTAGAGAGGCTAAAGAAACGGATTGACTGGCCAATTTAAGGCGTTATGGACTAACGCAATTGATCTAAGCGATCAGAATAGGACTTTTAGGTTGTTAATTGATAGAATTGATTATAATCGTGAAAACGATGGTTTAAAGTTGGAAGTTTTGTATAAATAAATTGAATGATGTAATGATTGAGAAACCTCTTGCTTAATTTGTATCAATTAGACAGGAGTTTCTCGTATATTAACAGAATCTTAAGATTAGGGAATAGAGTTGACACTGGTGTTTAAATAAAGGAAACAAGGCGAACCGTCCCCTTGTTTCCTATAGAGATTCTCAATATCAACAACTGGTAGCAATGGGAATACCAGAGGATCTAGCTGCTGCAGGTGCAGACCAGATAGCGTTGGAGTTTGCTGGATCAATCGTTGGATTAGCAATTAGAACCGGAGATGTAGTTGGTTCAGGATTAGGTAATTTGCAGAAGGTATTTAGTTCCGAGGAAGTTGCTAATGCGTATCAGGGAATTCGAATTATAAATAAAAAATATGCGGGGCAGGTTTATGAACTAGAAGGATCATTAGCTACCAAGTATCCTAATGGTGTAAGATTTACTGAAGAAGGATTTCCGGATTTTGCTCCTTATGCAGAAGCTCGAGTAAGGGTTAGTGATTTAAAAGGAAATACGGGTAGTGATTTTACTGCTGCAAATAAAGCGGCTGGATTTAGTGAAACGCCCGCAGGATATACGTGGCACCATGCTGAAGATGGCCAAACAATGCTTTTGGTTCCAACTGAGCTTCACACTGCTATTAGACACACCGGTGGTGCGGCTTTGCTTAGAAATGGAAGGATGATTGCTTATGATTGATGATTTATCTTATCTAAGGAGGCATGAGGATGATTTCAATAAAAAAGCCTAATAGTAATTTTGATAGAGAAATATTTAATGATATTGAAAAACAAATTGAGCTTAAGCTGCCTCTAGAGTACATTGAGTTTCTGGAGAAGTATAATGGAGGGAGACCTGAAGCCAATATAGTTGAATTAAAAAGATGCGAAATTGAATCGTTTTCCATATCAACGTTTTTGGGGGTGAATTTAGATAATAATAGCGATCTCTTGTACCATTGCGACCTTTTAAGTAAGCGGATTCCCCAAAAGTGTGTGCCGATAGCGGATGTTGAAGGCGGGAATATCGTATGCGTGAATCTTTCTGCAGATAAATATGGGTACATATATTTATGGGATCACGATATAGAACTGCTGTATGGAGAAGATATAACAGTCGATAATATGTATCTTGTTGCAAAGTCATTTGCAGAGTTTATGAAAATGATAAAACCTTATAATCCAACAGATGAAGAATTGAGTGAATATAAAGTATTGGATGTATGGGTTAATCCTGAGTTTATGAAAAAAATAAAGCAAGGGCAAAATTAATAAAATAATCGACTTAAAACAAGGTCAACGGACGTAAAAATCCGCTGACCTCTCTTTTCATCTCATAATTTCAGATGCTCAAATGATAAACTGGGGTAAGGAAGCAATGGCAAATGGAATAGTGAATGGTAGAGTTATTACTGGGAAGGCATCAAATGGGCTGAAATTTCAAGGATTCATTAATAGAGGGGACAGGGGACAGGGATGTTGTTTCAAGAAACATATCTCCTGTCCCTTGTATTTTTTCCAGGCTTGGGACAGAGCGGCGGGGGTACAGCGAAAGTGAACCCTAGCAGTACGCCGGTAGAGAAGCAGGCAACGGTAGGAGAATCCGGACAACATAGCAATATATCTGTTGTACCGAACAAAGAGAGCATGAATATTACCCTACCCTCCAATGGCCTCTATACTATCCACACAGAACCGAGTAGTCACTATTTAGTAGAAACTGATTCTCGATTTACCAATTATAATAACTTTATTACCAGTGACTATATGTTGCAACGGCTGGGGTTAGATCCGGCAAAAACAATGAAACAGATCGGTGATGGATTCTACCAGCAGAAACTGATACGCGATCAAATTAGTCAGTTGACAGGGAAACAGTTACTCAGTGATTATTCTTCTGCCGAGGATGAATACAAAGCACTGATGAATAGCGGTACGACTTATGCTAAACAGTTCAACCTGCAGCTAGGTGTAGCTCTAACGGCTGCACAGATGGCGCAGCTCACTTCAAATATGGTATGGATGGTGGAGCAAGAGGTTCAGGGTCAAAAAGTACTTGTGCCGGTAGTCTACCTTGCTCCTAATCAAACCAGCAGTCTGCGGTCAAATGGGGCGATAATCACCGCGGATAATGTCCAGATTACAACCGATCAGGATATACTCAACCAGAACAGCAAAATAACTGGAGGATCAGTCAAACTTGTTGCTGGTCGTGATATTAAGAATGAGACGACCACCTATGTAGCCAAAACTGGGGAAAATTCAAATTATGCAAATAACATCAGAACAATGGCTGGTCAAACTGCAGAAATTAGTGCTACCGGAAATTTAGCCCTTGATGCGAAACGGGATGTAATCATCACCGGCGGGAAATTATCGGCAGGAGAAAATATAACGCTTGATGCTGGTCGCAACATAAACATCAGTGCTGTTGCCACAAATGATCATACTACCGCTAAAAATTATCTAAAAGATACAGCTACCAATATAACTAGCAGCATAAAAGCTGGCGGCAATATAACTATGATAAGCCAGCAGGATGCCAATCTAACGAGTGTTCAGGTAGATGCAGGTCAGAACCTTACACTTAATTCCTTATCCGGCAATATTAATATTACCGCGGTCAAAGATGAAGAGATACTTGATAAAAAGGTAGGAACAAGCAAAAACTGGAAGAGAACCAGCACCGACGATGAAACAGTTATTGGCAGCACCCTGCAGGCAGGCGGCAATATCAACCTTACGGCGGTTAACACCAAAAATAGTAATAGCAGTGGCAATATCACTATCGCAGGCAGCACTATCTATAGCGTCGACGGCAAGATTAGTATTGACGCGGATAAGGATGTAACCGTTCAGGAACTAACCGTGAAACATGAGTCGCTCGTGCAAACCCATAAGAAAAAAAGTGGATTCTTATCCTCTAAAACCAAAGATACAAGAGACTATTCTTTGGTCAACGAGGTTATGGGCAGTACCATTTCTGGTGGCTCGGTCGACATTATTTCGGGGCAAGACCTAAATGTTAAAGGTAGCAACATTGTTGCTACCAATGATGTCAATCTAGAAGCGGCTAACGATGTCAATATAGTTTCCGCACAGGAAACCGGAAAAGAAGAACATTATTCTCGCACCAAGAAATCCGGTTTATCAGTGGCGGCGGCCTTGGATTCACCATCGGCACGCAAAGCAAAACATCAACACTTAATGAACAAGTCCTAGGTGAAATCGGCAGTACCATAGGATCAATCAATGGTAATATTTCTATTACGGCAGGTAAGATAGTAGATAGTGCAGGTACTACTTTTATCAGCGGCAAGGACACCAACATTACCGGCAAAGACGTTACCATAGACAACACCATCAATACCTACGATAGTCAATACAAATACGAATTCAAGCAAAGCGGCTTGACTGTATCCTTGGGCGGCGGGGTAGTGAATACCGTATCCGATTTAGCAGGCAACTTGGAACAGGCAGGCGAGGTCAAAGATGAACGCCTCAAAGTCCTCTATGAAACCAAGGCATTAAAGGATCTAAAAACTCTCGGAAACAAGCTCAAAGGGAATCCGGCAGATGGCTTTTCCATCAACGTCAGCATCGGCAGCACTAAAATAACTTCTGAGCAGAATACACATGTGGAAACAGTTAACATGTCTAACATTACCGCAGGCGGCAATGTCACTATCAAAGCTACCGCAGGGAATGTGAACCTAAAGGCTGTGAACATCAATGCGACTGATGTCACTTT